>NZ_JBICUC010000004.1:0-867001 GCF_043197975.1 Kribbella sp. NPDC048928
CGTCGGGCCCGGGGGGTGGGTCGGTTGGGGTGTGGGGGGTGGGTTGGGGTGGGGTGGGGGGTGGGGTGGGGTGGGGTGGGGGGTGGGGTGGGTTGGGTGTGGGGTGGGGTGGTTAGCGGACTGGGCCGGTGATTAGTTGGATGGTGGCTTTGTGGGACTGGCCGGATTGGTCGGTCCAGCCGACTTCTACCTTGTCGCCGGGGTGTTGTTTGTTGAGGAGGGTGGAGAGGGTGTCAGGTGAGTCGACCGCGTGCCCTGCGAACGAGGTGATCAGGTCGCCGGCTGTGATGCCGGCGTCGTCTGCGTGACCGTTCGCGACCACGTCGCCGACTACTGCGCCGGTGGTGCCGGGGGTGGTTGCTACCGAGATTCCGAGCATTGCCGAGTCGCCGATGTGTACGGTGTCGGACGACTTGCCGTTCTCGATCTGCTTGGCGATGTCGAGCGCCTGGTTGATCGGGATCGCATACCCCTCGGTCGTCACACCCGACCCGTTCCCGTTGCCGTTCTCAGAGCCGTTGCCGTTTCCGTTGCCCTCGCCGGATCCGTTGCCGTTCCCGTAGCCGTTGCCGTTGCCCTGGCCGTCGCCGTACCCGTTCCCGGATCCGTCGCCCTGGCCGTTCCAGTAGCCGTTTCCGTTGCCGGATCCGTCGCCGTTGCCATTGCCCTGGCCGTTCCCGTTCCCGTTCCCGTTCGCGTTTCCTTGGCCGTTGTTGTTGTCGAAGGGGAAGCCGGTGCCGTCGCCATCGCCCCAGGCGGCGAGGATTGCGGTGGCGGCTTGGGCTGTTGACTGGGCTGTTGACTGGGCTGTCGACTGGGCGGTCTGGCCGGGGCGGCCCTGGCCGCCGTTGCTGCCGCCGTTGCCGGCTACGTCGACGCCGACCACTTCGCCGTTCGCGTTCACCAGGGGGCCGCCGGAGTCGCCGGCCTGGATGTTGGCGTCGGTCTCGATCAGGTTGGTCAGGTTCTCGGGGTCCTGGCCGTTCTGGTCGGTCGCGGTGATGGACTGGTTCAGCCCGGTCACCTTGCCGGCGGCGTAGCTCGGCGTTCCGCCGGTGCCGCCTGCGTTGCCGACCCCGACGACCTGGTCGCCGAGTTTCACCTGGTCGGAGTTGCCGGTCTTGGCGGTCTGCAGTCCGGACGCGTCCTTCAGTTTGAGTACGGCGATGTCGTGCGCCTCGTCGTACCCGACGACGCTCGCGCTGTACGTCTTCCCGTTGCCGATGTCGGTGACGGTGATCGACGTCGCGCCCTCGATGACGTGGTGGTTGGTGAGCACCTCGCCGTCGGAGGTGAGCACGATCCCGGTACCGGCGGCCCGGGCGTTCTCGTACCCGAGGACGGTGTTCACGTCGACCAGCCCGGGCGATATCTTCGCCGCTACGGACGATGCGTCGAACGCCTTCTGCGACAGCTCCGAGTTGTTCCCGGCGGTGCGCTGACCGATGCCCCAGGCAACCGAACCCGCGACCAGCGCCGCAGCCAGCCCGAGCGCACCGGCACCGAGCAGCCGGCGACCGCGCCGCTTCTTCGGCGGCTCCTGCTGCGCGAACGGAAACTGCGGCCCGTTCGGGTACTGCGGCCCACCCGGCCCAGGCTGGTACTGCGGCCCTGGTTGATACTGCGGATACGGGCTGTACCCGCCGGCTGCCTGCTCGCCGTGCGGCGCCTGCCCACCGTTGTACGGTCCCGGTCCAGCGCTCTCGTTCATTGCTGTCGCCCTCCTCGGCAAATTCCCTCTGCTACGAGTAGAGCGCGCCAGACTGAGAACTAGATCGGCCCAACCAATGAATCACCTGAGAATCAGCCCCGGAGCGTGTGGAAGAAGTCGCGGACGTCTGCCACCAGCGCCTCCGGGATCTCCAGCGCCGCGAAGTGACCACCCTCAGCAAGGTCCGTCCAGCGCGTGATGTTGTTGGAGGGTTCGCAGTACCGGCGGATGGCTACATCGTGAGCCGTGGCAAGGACCGCCGTCGGCACCCCGGAGCTGGGCGGCGGCGCCCAGGACCGCGGCTGGGCGTACCCGATGTACGCGGCCGACCCACCGGTCCCGGTGAGCCAGTACATCATCACGTTGGTGAGCAGCCGGTCCTTGCTGATAATTGCCTCAGGCAACTCGGCCGACGGCCAGGTCCAGGCCTTGAACTTGTCCATGATCCAGGCGAGTTGCGCGACCGGCGAGTCGACCAGCCCGTACGCCAGCGTCTGCGGCCGCGTGGACTGGATCGAGATGTAGCCGAACTCGTCCTTCATGAACTGCGCGATCCGCGCCATCTTGTCCTGCTCCAGCGGCGTCAGCGTCTGCAGCTCCTCGTCGGAGAGCTGCAACGGCGGCAGGTTCGTCCCGCCGTTCGTGTGGACGCCGACGACGTGCGCCGGAGCGGCCCGCCCCACCTCGGGCGACACCGAGCCACCGAGGTCGCCACCCTGCACGCCGTACCGATCGTAACCAAGCTCGGCCATCAACGCGGCCCACACCCGACCGATCCGCGGGAACGTCCAGTCGCCGTCTGCCGTCGGCCCCGAGAACCCGAACCCGGGCAGCGCCGGAATCACCACATGGAACGCGTCCGCAGCCTGCCCACCGAAGGCGACCGGATCCGTGAGCGGCCCGATCAGGTCAAGGAACTCGACGATCGACCCCGGCCACCCGTGCGTCAGCAGCAGCGGCAGCGCATCCGGCTCGGCGGACCGTACGTGCAGGAAGTGGATCTGCTGGCCCTCGATCTCTGCGGTGAACTGCGGGTACGAGTTCAGCTCCTTCTCGGCCGCGCGCCAGTCGTACGAGGTGCGCCAGTACTCGACCAGCGACGACAGCCAGGACACCGGAACGCCGGTGTCCCACTCGTCGCCGGGCAGCGGTGCGGGGAAGCGGACGTTCGCCAACCGAGCGGCGAGGTCGTCGAGGGTGCTCTGCGGGATGTCGATGCTGAACGGCTTGATCATGACTCCACTCTGACATCCACTTAGGACAGCTTCGGTCCTAACCAACTGGCAAACTGAGCACATGATCGAGACGTCCGCACGACTGCTCAAGCTGCTCAGCCTCCTGCAGCAACCCAAGGAGTGGAGCGGCAACGCCTTGGCCGCGGAGCTCGGCGTCGGGATCCGGACCGTACGGCGGGACGTCGACAAGCTGCGCAATCTCGGCTACCCGGTCGACGCCGCGCCTGGTGTGGCCGGCTACCGCCTCGGCGCCGGTGCCGCGCTGCCGCCGCTGCTGCTCGACGACGACGAGGCGGTCGCCGTCGCGATCGGACTGCGCGCCGCCGCGAACGAGACCGTCGCCGGCACCGAAGAGGCATCGATGCGCGCACTCACCAAGCTGGAACAGGTCCTCCCGTCCCGCCTGAGGTACCGCATCGAGCTGCTCCAGCAGGTCGCCGTCACCCCCGCCGGCGGGCCGAGCGTGCAACCCGACGTACTGCTTGCCGTCGCGGCGGTCTGCCGCGACCATCACCAACTGCGTTTCGACTACCGCAATCACGACGGTACGTCGACCACGCGGACGACCGAGCCGCATCGCCTCGTGCACACCGGCCGACGGTGGTACCTGGTCGCGTGGGACCTCGACCGCGACGACTGGCGTACGTTCCGCGTCGACCGCCTCCAGCCCCGGATCCCGACCGGCCCGCGGTTCACCCCGCGCGAAATACCGGACCTCGCCACCACGAACCGTGGCGTCGCGTACGGCGGCTACCGCTACCAGACCCGCATCGTGGTTCACGCCCCCGCCGAGCAGGTCGCCGACCGGTACGGGCCGAACGTCGCGTCCGTGACCGCGATCGACGACACGACGACGCTCGTCGAGACCGGCGCGAACGAGCTCGCCCAACTCGCCCTGTACCTGGGCGTACTGGGCCTCCCGTTCGAGGTCCAGGAGCCGCCGGAACTGATCGACGCGATCCGCGAACTGACGACGCGCCTGGCAGCCGCGATCCCAGCGCCCTGACCGGTACCGTTTCGAGCATGCAGGATCGGTACGTCGGCACCGTGCTCGGAAGGATCCGCCTGCGCGTCGACGGGACGGGGCCCGCGATGCTGTTCTGGCCGAGCCTGCTGATGGACGGCACGCTCTGGTCCGCGCAGGCCGCGCACTTCGCCGGCCGCTTCCAGGTGATCCTGGTCGACCCGCCCGGACACGGCGGCAGTGAGGCGCTCGACCAATCGTTCACGTTCGAGCAGTGCGCCCAGGTCGTGGAACACATCCTCGACGACCTGCAGATCGACAAGGTGCATGTGATCGGCAACAGCTGGGGCGGGATGATCGGCGGTACGTTCGCTGCCCTGCACCCGGAGCGCACCGGCATCGCCGTACTGATGAATGCGACGGCAGCACCGGCCGGGCTCAGGCAGAAGGCGGAGTATGGGATCCTCGTCCAGGCAGCCCGGCTGCTGGGTGGGATCCGTGGACCGCTCAAAGGGCCGGTCCGGGACGCGTTCCTCGGTCCCACTGCGAAACGGGACAAGCCCGAAGTGGTTGCCACGGTCAACGACCTGGCCGCCGAGGTGGACGTTCGATCGGGGATGCACGCGGTCACGAGCGTTGTCCCGCGCCGTCCTGACCAAAGAGCGTTGTTCAGCAAGATCCGTACGCCGGTGCTCGTGGTCGCCGGCGGCGAGGACAAGACGTTCCCGGTCACGGAGACCGAGGAGATGGCCGACGCGATCCCGGGTGCGCGCTTCGTCGTACTGGAGCAGTCGGCGCACCTGGCCGCGCTCGAGTCCCCGAAAGAGGTGAATGCCCTGATCGACGACTTTCTCGCCGATCAGGGCATCAGCTAGCTCAGTGCTTGAACCAGATCAGTGCTTGCCGACCGCGGCCCCGGTCTTCGGGTCCAGGATCAGCGGCTTGGTGTTCGGGTGCGATCGCCAGCTGAACATGCTGTTCAGGCTGCCGGCCCGCTCGTCGAACGAGTGGTCGCCGATCCGGCCGGTCCGCCAGTTGTCCTCGATGAACTTCAGTACCGAGGTCTGGTCGGTCAGCGCGTGGTCGACGTGGTTCGTCTTCGCGTACGGCGACACGACCATCAGCGGCAGGCGCGGACCGTAGCCGCACCGGTCGGCGTAGCCGCCGGCGGCAGGCTTGGTGCCGCACAGCGCCGCCTGGTCCAGGGTCGCGTCGTGCGAGCCGTTGACCACCGGTGCCTTCACGTGGTCGTACCAGCCGTCGGAGTCGTCGTAGGCCAGGACGACCGCGGTGGACTTCCACTCCGGCGACTTCTGCAGTGCGTTGATCTCCTTGACGACGAACGCCTGCTCGTCCAGCGGGTCGGAGTAGCCGGCGTGGCCGTCCTGATACGAGCCGGCCTTCAGGAAGCTGACCGCCGGCAGGTTGTGTGCCGCCAGCGCCGCGTCGAAGTCCGAGGTGTCGTACTGGTGGTTGGCCTGGTCGGTGTGACCGATCGCCTGCACCGACGAAGGCGGCAGGTGCTTTGGGTTCGCCGTCGACTTGTAGTACATGAACGGCTCGTGGTGTGGGCTGTAGTCGGTTGAGGCCTGGCCCCCGACGTTGGCGTGCTGCGTACCGCAGACCGCCTTGCCGTTGGCGGAGCCGGTCGGCTTGAAGCCACCCTGGAACCAGCCCCAACTGACGTTCCGCTTGTTCAGCAGGTCGCCGATGTTCTGCCCGTGCATCACGCCCAGGTTGTTCGAGGACTTGCCGTTGTTGTTCGAGCAGTCGTCATAGAACGGGTCGGGGTCGTTGGTCATCGTGCCGATCCCGTTCGCGTCCGGCGACTGCACGACGTAGGCGTCGGTGGTCGGCTCGCCCGTCTTCGGGTCGTAGGCCTGGATGCCATGGGTCTGGCCGGAAATCAGGTTGATGGCACCGGGGCTGGACGGGCCGTACACCGAGTCGAACGAGTTGTCGCTCAGCGAGTAGTGCTGCGCGTAGTTCCACATCGCGGTGACGGTGTTGCCGTCGAAGTAGTCCATCACCAGGCCCGGCTCACCGAACAGCACCGGTTGGCCGGTGCACTTGTCGGTCTCGGTGTTCTCGACGAACTTGTCCATCTTGCCGGCGTTGACGGCCTTCTGTTCCGCGCTGTAGCCGTGGTTCTGGTCGCAGGTCAGAGCCTGCGACGGCGCCAGCCGCTTCGGGTTGTACGCGTTCGGGTTGTTCGTCAGCAACTGCTTCGAGAGACCGTTCACCTTCGGCGTGTGCCGGGCCGGCGTGAACGGCGTACCGTCGGCGTTGGTCGCGTTCGGGTACACACCGAAGTAGTGGTCGAACGAGATGTTCTCGCCGAAGATCACCACCACGTGCTGGATCGGCGTGGTCGGGCGGACCGCCTGATGCCAGTTGGCGGGGTCGGCCACCGCGTAGGTCGCGGCGGCATCGGTGACCTGATGAGTGTTGTCGCCGGGCGCGGCGCAGGCGGCCAGCAACAGGCCCGTCGCGGCCGTGGCGGCGACAGCGAGTCTTGCACGCATGCCTTCTCCTTCTGGGTAACTCATGCGAGCAACGACCGGCCGAAGTGGTCGTTGCCGTCCCGTACACCGGGAAGCGTGAAGAAATAGCCGCCACCGACCGGCCGGATGTAGTCGACGAGGGGTTCGTCGGCCAGCCTGGTCTGTACGGCTTCGAACTGCCGGGCGATGTCCTGCTGGTAGCAGCAGAACAGCAGGCCCATGTCCAGGTCACCGACCGAGTCGGTGCCTTTGTCGTAGTTGTAGCCGCGGCGCAGGAACTGGCTGGCCGCGGTGTCGGCGGTCCGCGGGTTGGCCCGGCGGATATGACTGGTCAGCGGGATCGCTCCGCCGGTCGGATCGTCGCCGTAGTGCGGGATGTCGGTCTCGCTGCTGCCGTCCAGCGGTGCTCCGGTGTCGCGGCGGCGACCGAACATGTTCTCCTGCTCCTGCACCGACACACGGTCCCAGAATTCGACCAGCATCCGGATCTGCCGCAGTACTTGGTAGCTGCCGCCCTCGGTCCAGGCCGGCTCGCCGTTGCCCCGACCGACCCAGACGAGCTTGTCGTAGTCGGCCGATGCCGGCTTCACGGTGCCGTCCTTGAAGCCCATCAGGTTGCGCGGCGTACCAGCCGGTCGCGGCGGACTCTGGAAGCCGTCGACCCGCCAGCGCAACTGCATCCCGCCGCGGGTGTGCCGGGCGAGGTCGCGCAGCGCGTGCAGCACGACGTCGGTCTCGGATGCGCACAACTGCAGGCTCAGGTCCCCGTGGCACAGGCTCTCGTCGAGGCTGTCGTTCGGGAACTCCTTCATCGGCGTCAACTTGGCGGGCTTGCGATCCTTCAGGCCGTACCGATCATCGAACAGGGACGCCCCGACGCCGACGGTGACGGTCAGGTCGTCGCCGGGCATGTCCGGTCCGAGTACGCCGGAGTCGGCCGGCGGGGCCGTGATGCCCAAGGGCGGCAGGGCACCGCCGGTCGTGAGCAGCCGCGCCCTGTCGGTCAAGGTCTTGAACAGGTCGGTGAGCTCGGACTTGTCCACGGCGATCACGTCGAACGACGCGAAGATCGCCTGCTTCTGCTGATCGGTGACGATGCCGGCCTGGTGTACGCCGTGGAACGCCACCGAAGCCGGCGCCCCGTCGGGCCTGGTCGCCGCGTCCGCCGTCACCGAGAACCCGGTCACCGCCGCCGCGCCAGCACCTGCCAGCGTCCCGCGAAGGAACGACCGACGATCCACGCCGGTCATGGGGCCTCCCGGTCTGAACTGAGGAGCGCAGGGAGCGAAGCGACTGGAGCGACGAGGGAAGACCGGGAGTTCCAGCCCCATGACCCGCCGCGACGGAGTCGCGGCATGTGCACCGTCATCCGGCCCTCCGAACTTCGCAGATGGTGGCGACCGGGGCGAGCTTCTCGAGGAGCTCGCCGACCGCCCCGTCGAGTTGTTCGGACGTGGTGCGATCGAGCTGTCCGACCGGGGTGTTCTGATGCGCGGTCAAGAGGGCGCGTACGCGGTCCTCCCACTTCTGCACCGCAGGCAGGTCGGCGTACCGGGGCTTCAGCACCGGGTCGAGGATGGCCAGCACGTTCGCCGTCCCGTTCAGGTTCGCCAGCGCGGTGTTCAGCGACGTACCGCTGCCTTGGTCGTTCTCGCCGGTGAGCTCGAACTGCAGGGCGTTCTCCATGATCTCGTGGGCGCGCAGGCCCAGATCGTTCGGATCGACCTGTTCGTTGGGCAGATCCTTCTGCAGCCCGTGGACGTCGACTGCCAACTGGTCCGCGATCGGCTTCAGAGCGGCCGCGGAACCCTTGTGCCACAGGCCTTTCTCCAACGGGTGGAAGCCGGCCGACCCGTCGATCTTGTCGGCGAAGTCCCCGAACGCGTCGTACGCGGCGCCGAGCGAGTTGTACGCGAGATGCGCCGCCAGCCAGTCGGTCCGCGCAGTGTCCAGGTTGCCGGCGTCGACATCGGCGCGCAGCTTGTCCGTCTTGACCGCCAGGTCCGCGACACCGCGAGCGACGCTCGCCTCGTACTTCTTCACCAGCGGCAGCATGTCGTTCTTCGTGACGGGGACCACCGCAGGGCCGTCCTGCCCGTCGCCGGTCACCGTGACCGTCGGTCCGGTGATGACGTCGGTGTCCTCGATCAGGCAGCGGATCGCGTACCGGCCGGCGCCGAGTTGTACGGCCATCGCGGCACTGGTGTTGGGCCCCAGGCCCTCGACCTCGCCGTACACCTTGTTGCTGCCGACATCGACCAGATCGACCTCAGCGGGAGCGTCGCCGGTGTTGTGCACGGTCAGCGTCTGCCGGCCGGTCCGCGCGTCGGTCCAGCCCTGTCCGCACTGGCTGCGCGAGACGCTGATCCCGGCAGGCCCACCGGCCGCGTCGGCCGAACCTTCCCAGGGCCGCCACACAGTCACCGACGCGGCCGCAGCCAGCACCACGAGCGCGACAACCGTCGGTAGCGGACGGGGCGTGCGCACGAGAGATCGCTCCTGGAGATCGGCGGTTTACATTCGCGGGCAATGCTAATCCTGCCGCCGCCCGGGTGCAGCCTTGTTCGCGCGTCGGTCACGCATTGTTCGCCTCCGGCGCTAACGACGCGGCGGAACCGGCGTCCGCGCGAGATCGGAGGCGACCACGATCTCGCCGGAGAACTCCGCCGCCGCTTCCTCCGCGAAACGCTCCGGCTCCAGGTACCGCTGGGAGAAGTGCGTGAGGACCAGCTTCCGTACGCCGCACTCGGCCGCCACCCGCGCCGCCTGGCGGGCGGTCAGATGACCGAAGCGCCGGGCCAGCTCGGCCTCCGACGAGAGGTACGTCGACTCGATCACCAGCAGGTCCGCGTTCTCTGCGAGACGCAGGACGTTCTCGCACAGTCGCGTGTCCATCACGAACGCGAACCGCTGCCCACGCCGTACCTCACTGACGTCCTCCAACCGGACCGTCCGGCCGTCCACCTCGAGCGACCCGGCCCGCTGCAGCCGCCCGGCGGCGGGTCCCGTCACGCCGTACTCCGCCAGCTTGTCCGGCAGCATCCGGCGGCCGTCCGGCTCGATCAGCTGGTACCCGAACGACTCGATCGGATGCTCCAGCCGGCGTGCCCACAGCTGCCCGAACGACCCGACCGACAGCAGCCCGTCCTCCTCGACCGGCTCCTCGAGCAGCTCGGCGCGTTCGAAGAACGACGCGGCGTACCGCAGGCGGGTGAAGTACGTCTGCCCGGACGCCGGGTAGTGCGCGTGCACCGGATGCGGTACGTCATCGAGCGACAGCCGCTGCACCACGCCCGGCACCCCGAGGCAGTGGTCGCCGTGGAAATGGGTCACGCACAGCCGGGTGATCGCGCCGGCCGCGAGACCGGCGAAGATCATCTGCCGCTGGGTCCCCTCCCCCGGATCGAACAGGAACCCCTCGTTGTCCCACCGCAGGAAGTACCCGTTCTGGGTGCGTTCCCGGGACGGGACCTGACTGCCGGTGCCCAGCACAACCAGTTCACGCACGTGCCCAACAGTAGCTAACCGATCGCCCGTTGGAACGAACTAACCGATCGCCCGTTGGAACGCCGACAAGAAGTGCTCCACCTCCGCAGACGTCCAGATCAGCGGCGGCCGGATCTTCAGCACTCCCCCGCCCGGCCCGGTCGTGCCGACCAGTACGCCGTTGTCCCGCAACCGTTCCGCGAAGTCTGCCGCGCCGGGCAGCTCCACCCCGACCATCAGTCCTTGACCACGTACCGGCAGGTCCGGCACGAGCGCCCGCAGCCCGGCGCGCAACTCCGCGCCGACCTCGCCGGAACGCGCGACCAGTCCGGTCTGTTCGATCACGTCCAGCACAGTGAGCGCCGCGGCACAGGAGACCGGATTGCCGCCGAAGGTGCTGAAGTACTCGTCCAGCTCCGTGAACGCCTGGGCGATCTCGTGCCGGGTGATCAAGGCCGCGACCGGATGCCCGTTCCCCATCGGCTTGCCGAGTGTGACGAAGTCCGGCGTCAGCGCGAAGTCCTGGAACCGCCACAGGTTCCGCCCACCACGTCCGAAGCCGGCCTGCACCTCGTCGGCGAGGAACAGTCCGCCGGCCGCGTGCGTCGCGTCCAGCAACCCGCACATGAAGTCGTCCCGCGGCGTCAGAATCCCCGCGCTGCTGAACACACTGTCCACCGCGAGCAACGCTAGGTCGTGCCCGGCCCGCTGCAACTCGTCACGAGCGGCCTGGACTCGAGCAACGGCGGCGGCACCGTCATCGGCAACGTTCCGCGGGGCCTCGAAGACCGCGACGTGGGACGGGCGCGCCGACGCCGGATACGTGTTGGTCGAGAAGGCAGCGGTTGCCTCGCTGACCCCGTGGTACGACAGGTCCGCGGCGACCACACCGCCCCGCCCGGTCACGACCCGCGCCATCCGCCACGCCAGATCGTTGGCCTCACTCCCGGAATTGACGAACACGCACGTGTCCAGCCCGTCCGGCATCGACGCGACCAGCCGCTCCGCGAGCTCGACGACATTCCCGTGCAGGTACCGCGAGTTCAGATTCAGTACGGCAGCCTGCCGCGAAATGGCCTGCACGACGGCCGGATGCGTGTGCCCGACGACGGGAACGTTGTTGTAGGCATCGAGATACCGCCGGCCGTCGGCCGTGTACACCCATGGACCTTCCGCGCGGACGACCTGCAACGGTTGGCGGTAGAACAGCGGAGACAGCTCACCACCGAGTGCGGACCTGCGCCGTACGAGCAGAGTCGGGTCCGGGGCGGTGGCGACGCGCGAGGTGCCGCAGAGGCGGTGGAAGCGGTCGGCGAGCTCGGTCCGATCGACTTCGGTGAGCTGGTCGAGGATCTGCCAGCTGCCGGCGACCAGACTGGTCAGGTACTCCTCGTTGTCCGGATAGAGCGGTGCACGCCACGCCGAGATCAGCACGCTGGCGGCAGACCGGGCCAGGACGAGCTCACCGATCAGCGCAACCTCGGCCGGCTCCAACGGAAGTACGCGCTGATAGCCGTCGAGGAAGCGGCCGGCATCCGCCCAAAGGTCGTCGGACTCGCGGAGCAGGGAGGTCAGACTGATCGCGAGCTCAGCGACCCGCGCGGTGTGGTGCAGGTCGCCGAAGTCGATGACGCCGGTGATGCCGCCGTCCTGCAACAGCAGATTGCTCAACGTCACGTCGCCGTGCAGGGCGGACGCCGGGAGCTTGCGGGTCGCTTCCTCCAGACCGGCGAAGCGATCGAGCAGGCGGTGCATCGGAGCACGTCGCCGTTCGTCCGGCAGTTCGTCGGCGTACGGGCGCAGGTCCGTCACGTGGCGCGGGTCCCAGTCGAGCCTGCGGTACGCAGCCGGGTGCCCGAAGCCCTGGAGCGCACGGGTCAGCCGCGCGGTGATCGAACCGAACTCCGCCGCGAACCAACCCGGCAGCGCGGTCAGGTCGGCCACTTCGCCCGGCAGCGCGGTGATCACCCGCACCAGATGCGAACGACCGTCCGCAGCCTGGACCGTGGTGACGGGCCCGCCGGTCGTACTGGGAACGATGCGTGGGATCGGCAGGTCCGGGTCAACGGTGGCGACGTGCTCCATCGCGGCGCACTCCATCGCGATCTGGTTCGCGTCGTCGCCGGTGTTCGACACCTTGACCACGAGTCGCCGTCCGTCCGCCTCGGCCTCGGCGAGGAAGTTCCGGTCCCGCTCACTGCGCAGTTCGGACACCCCGGCGTTGATCCCGTACCGGGCCTTCAACAGCCGGGCCGCCGCCAGTACGTCGACGTACGGCGGATCCTCCTGCATGCTCGGCGTACGCTCACCCTGCTTCACCGTGCCTCCGTCGGGTCAGGTGAGGACGAATGGTCCGGCGTCGATCAGCAACGCCGGGACGACCACGCTGTCCATGAACGTCTGGTCGCCGATCTCCCGGGCCGCTCCGACCGCGAGGACGGAGTTCAGCACCTCGTCCATCCGGAAGGTGAAGCGCAACTGCGGGTGCCAGGCGACGATCTTGCCGTCCTCGGCCCAGTAGGTGGCGTCCCGGGTGGTCCCGGTGACCAACGTCTGCTTCGGGTGCTGGACCCGCAGATAGTCGAGCCGATTGACCACCAGACCACTGCCGCAGCCGGTGAGCAACTCGTCGTCGGTGGTGTCACCGGCGTCGAGCAGCAGGTGCGACGGCACCGGATCGCCACCGAACCGTGAGCCGTCCGGCACCGCATGACCGGTCGGCACACCACCGGTCAGCTCGGCCCGCCGGCGATCGGAGACCACGCCGGTGAGCACACCTCGATCGATCAGCGTGGTCCGCCGCCGAACGTTGCCCTCAGCATCGAACCCGCTGAGCAGGCCGGCCTCGTTGGTGGCGTCGTCGACCAGCGTGAGCTGCTCGCTCACCACCTGCTGCCCGATCCGCCCGGCCAGCGCCGAGCGTCCACTCGCGTAGTGCTCCGCGCCAAGGGCCCAGTGGCCGAAGGTCGCGATCAGGGTGTTCACCGCCGACGGCTTGAGCAGCACCCGGCAGGTGCCGCGGAACGGTTCCCGTACCGGCAGCGGACGCAACGCCTCCCGCAGCCGGCCGGGGATCTCCGCGACCGGGATCAGATCGGCGTCGCGATGCACGAGCTTGACACTCGCGGATTGCCCGTCCTGCTTGGCGATCGCCTGGATCGATGCCTTGGTCAACGTCTCGGACCGGAACAGGCCGGCCGAGTCCGCGACCACCCGATCCAGTACGTCGTACCGGATCGCACCGCCGAGGCGGGCGGACTCGTCGAGCCCGTCGCGCACCGTCGTGAACCACTGATGCCGTACGTCCGGATCGCCGTCCACGATGGACCTCGCCGGCTCGACCACGAACTGCTCGAACTCGGGCACCGGGTCCGAAGGCGCGGTCTCGGACTCACCGTTGGCCGGAGCCGGCAGGTCGGCGAAGGCCGCGCCAAGACGGTCGGCGAGAGCCTGTACAGCGTCCCGGTCCAAGGTCTCCAGCGTTCCGCCGGCGGTCCGGCCGTCGCGGTTCACCTTCACGCGGACACGGAGCCGGCGTTCGCTGTGCTGGGCGGTGATCTCGGACTCGGCGTACCGGAGCAGTTCGGCATTCTCGCCGAGCACGTCGAGGCGGGTACCCCGCCCGAGGATCTGCAGCGCCTGCTCGATGTCTGTCCGCTCGATGCTCATCGCCCCACCTGCACATTCTGGAAACGTCCCGGCACGGTGCCGTGACCGACATGAGCCACCTGCAGCGGCTCGCCCTTGTTGCACGACGGGACGCCGTGCAACTTCCACTCGTCCGGACCCCCGAGCGCGTCCAGACTGGCCCAGAACTGCGGGGTGACGCTCTGGTAGCTACAGTTCTTCAGCAGCCGGCCGACCTTGCCGTCGCGGATCTCCCAGCCGAGCTCGGTGGTGAAGCGGAACGACATCCGCTGGTCGTCGATCGAGAAGCCGCGGTTGGTGTCGACCAGGATGCCGCGCTTGGTACCGGCGATCATCTCGTCCAGCGACGACTCCCCCGGCTCCAGGCAGATGTTGGTCATCCGTACCAGCGGCAGCCGCTGCCACCCGTCCGCGCGGGACGCGCCGGTCGGACGATCGCCGAGCGCCGCGGCCGATTCGCGGCCCGACATGTAGCCCTGGAAGATGCCGTCCTTGACCAGCTGGGTGCGCTGCGCCGGGATGCCCTCGTCGTCGTACCCGAAGGAGCCCAGCCCGCCGGGGATGGTGGCATCGGCGTACGCGGAGACGATCGGCGAACCCCAGCGGAAGTTGCCGCGCCGCTCCGGCGTCGCGTATGTTCCGCCGGCCAGGCTGGCCTCGGTGCCGAGCGCCCGGTCGGCCTCCATCGGGTGGCCGGCGCACTCGTGCAGGACCATCGCCAGTTGGTTGCCACCGGCAATGAGTGTGGTGACCTCGTCCGGGCACTGTGGCGCGGTCAGCAGCGCGACCGCCTCGGACGCGACGCGGGCCGCGTTCTCCACCAGGCCGAGCGATTCGACGTGCTCCCAGCCTGCGGTGCTGAAGTCTCCCCGCTGGCCCCGGATCTGCCGTGGGACGCCTTGCGGGAACGACCGCCGTTGCAGGTCGTCACCGTTGCCGGCGTTCACCATCAGACCACCGCCGCTCTCGGTCAGGGTCTGCTCGATCAGTGCGCCCTCGGTGTTCGCGAACACCTTCTCGTCGCGGTAGAGGTCGATCGACGCCTCGATCTGCTGGACCAGCGGACCGGCGGTCGACGCCTCCTTGACGGTGGCCGAGAGCAGGTCGAGCTTGGTCGACAGCGGCACCTCGAACGGGTCGATCCGCAGCGGCGACGACCAGGTCGCCCGCGTCGTGACCGGATCCCCGAGCGCCACGCGGCCGGCACCACCGGCGGCGCGGGCCTGGCCGACCGCCTGCGCGATCACGCTGTCGAGGCCGTCGGGGTCGAGCCGGTAGGTGGCTGCGAAACCCCAGTGGCCGCCGATCAGCACCCGGAGCCCGAGTCCGAGCGAGTCGTCGTACCCGACCTCACCCGGACCGTCGAGTTCGACCAGGACCTGCTCGTGCGTCCGCCGGACCACTCGGATGTCGCCGTACTGGACGTCCGTGGGCAGCAGGGCCAGCACGGTCTCGGCAGTGTCTCGCATCACTCGGACCTCCGATTCGGACGGGATGAAGCCCCACCGTAGCAGACACTACGAGATTTTGAATAGAGGTCGTGATCACTACAGAGCCTGGAGCGGGCAGCAATCGGCCCCGGTGCGCGCAGGGACGCATACCGGGGCCGATCGTCAACAGGGACTGGGTTTTCAGCGCTTCTTCGGCCGAACGTCGATGGCCAGGCTGATGCTGAACGCGGCGACGATCAGCGCGCCACCCAGCAGGGTCAGCCCGGTGTCGCCGAACAGCTTGGCGGTCATCGCGGCGAACAGCAGGACCAGCGAGACCAGCACGGCGACCGCGATCTTCCAGTCGTCACCGATGATGAAGTCGTACCAGAACTGCCCGAAGGACTTGAGGAACTTCACTTCTTCACCTCCATCGCGAGGTCGGTCGTCCCGGCCGGCGCCGGAGCGGCCGGCTTACGCAGCACGGCCACGAAGATCCGGCTGAGCACCAACCAGGTGGCGATCAGGACCAGGATCATCAGGTCGTGGCCCGGCCAGCCCAGGCTCTCCCGGCCGTCCCGGAAGATGCCGATCCCCTCGACGGCCCAGTACGTCCCGAACGACGCGAGCAGCAGGCCGACGCCGTACTTCAGCAGGTTCTCGTTGATCATCGACAGCGGCCGGCGCAGCGCCACCGCGATCCCGAGCACGATCACCACGGCCGCGACGGCACCCAGGCTGGCCGCCGGGATGTTGTCGGCATTCAGGCCGAAGGTCAGCACGATGAAGACGACCTCCATCCCCTCCAGGAACACGCCCTTGAACGAGACCATGAAGCCGAACATGTCCAGGCCGCCCCGGCTCTCGCCGGCCGCCTTCGCCGCCTCCACCTCCTCGCGGTAGATCGCGTCCTCGTCGTGCACCGCCTTGCGGCCCGACGATCTGAGGATCGCCTTGCGCAGCCACTGCAGCCCGAAGATCAGCAGCAGACCGCCGATCGCGAGCTGCAGCGCCGACTCCGGCAGCCAGGTCGCCAGTGCGTAGCCGGCCGCCAGGGTCACCACCGCGAGCGCTCCGAGCGCCGCGAAGGTGCCGGCCATCGCCGACCGCCAGCCGCGGGTGTAGCCCATCGCCATCACGATGGTGGTTGCTTCCACCATCTCCACGAAACACGCGACGAACGTCGCGATGACCAGCCCCCACGTTGCCGCGTCCATCTCTCACTTCCCTCGCTCAGTTGAAACATATGCTGCACGAAACGATAGTTACACAATTCTGGGCATGTCAATGACACGACCCGTACGGCTGAGACCCCCCGAACGCGGGCATGCCGAAGCACCCGAGGTGGAGGGACCTCGGGTACTTCGGCTTGCGGGCGGCTGGGCTAGGCCAGGGCGGCGACCAGGGTGCTCGCCGAGATGTTGCCTCCGCACGACACGACGGCGACTCGCTTGCCCTCCAGCTCGTCACGCCGGGCCCGTACGGCAGCGAACGCCATCGCCGCGGATCCCTCGATGAGCTGGTGCTCGGTGTCGATCACCGTCCGCAGGGCAGCGCTGATCGCGTCCTCGCTGACCAGCACCCAGTCGTCGACCAGTTCGCGACAGAGCTCGAAGGTGATACTGCCCGGCTCGACGCTGCCCGCCGTACCGTCGGACAGGGTCTCCTGGGCGTCGACCAGGACGATCTTCCCGGCCCGTACCGAGGCGGCCATCGCGTCGTCGCGCACCGGCGAGGCGCCGTACACCCGGATCCCGGGCAGGTTCTTCTTGAGTACGGACGCGACACCGCTGATCAGTCCGCCGCCACCGACCGCGACCACCACGGCGTCCAACTGCGAGCCGGCCAGCTGCTCGAGGATCTCCACCGCGACCGTGCCCTGCCCGGCGATGATGTCCGGGTCGTTGTACGGCGGCACATAGGTCAGGCCGTGTTCGGCGGCATACGCCCGTGCCTTCGGTTCGAGGACGCCGGAATCGTTGCCCTCGGCCCGGATCTCCAGCCCGAGCCGGCGCAACGCGGCCACCTTGCTCGGCGACGCGTTCTCCGGCAGGTAGACGATGCCGTGCCCACCGAGCGTCGCGAGGGCGTTCCCGACCCCGAGGCCGTGGTTCCCGGTCGACGCGGTCACCACGCCGGCCTTCCGCTGCTCATCGGTCAGCGTCAGGATCTTCGCCATCGAGCCGCGGGCCTTGAACGAACCGGTGCGCTGCAGGTGCTCGCTCTTCACCAGCACCTCGGCACCGAGCTCGTCGCTGAACGCGCCGTACCGGACCAACGGCGTGGGCGGCAGGTGCTCGCGGAGCTTCGGTGCGACCCGTTCCGACCGCTCGGCGGCCTCCGCGGGACTCAACATCACGCAGTACTCCTATCCGGTTGCCACTGAGGCTGTGTCTGATGGTCCAGCGCCGTAGCGAGGAGGTGCTCGGTGCGGTAGCTCGGCGCGCGGGGGCGAAGGTCTCGATGCGGAGCATCGTGGCCTTTGCACCCGTGCGGCGAGATGCCGTGCCGAGTGCCCCGCAGTAGGCGGTGGACCATCAGGCACAGCCTAGGAGCTGGGCCCGGAGCCCGGCGCGCAGCGGGATACACATCGGTTTACCACTCACCGGGTGCGGCACAACTTTGGACTCCACCCCGAAGACGTCCCGGATGGTGTCGCAGGTGAACACGTCCTCCGGCGTTCCCTGCGTGACCAGGCCACCGGACTTCATCACGAAGACGTGGTCGGCGTACTCGGCCGCCATGTTGAAGTCGTGCAGCACCATCGCGACGGTCTTGCCCTGCTCCTGGTTCAACTGGTGCAGCAGGTCCAGTACCTCGAGCTGGTAGGCGACATCCAGGTAGGTCGTGGGCTCGTCGAGCAGGATCAGGTCCGTGCCCTGCGCCAGACAGAGCGCGATCCAGACCCGTTGGCGCTGACCACCGGACAGCTCGTCCACGTGCTGATGCCGCAACTCCGCCGTACTGGTCACCTGCATCGCCCACTCGACGGCCTCCTTGTCGGCCTCACTGGGCACCTTCAGCGACGTACGGTGCGGATGCCGGCCGAACCACACCAGGTCCTCGACCGAGATCGACTCGGGCGTGACCAGCACCTGCGGCAGGATCGCGAGCAGCCGGGCCACCTCCTTGGTCGGGGTGTCCTGGATCGACTTGCCGTCGAGGATCACATTGCCCTTCGACGGCGGCAGCAACCGGGCCAGGGCCCGCAGCGCGGTGCTCTTGCCGGAACCGTTGGGCCCGATCAGCACGCTGACCTTGCCGTCGGGAATGGTCAGAGTCAGGTCGTGAGCGATGACCTTCTGGTCATAGGCGAGTTGCACGCCTTGTGCCTGCAGACGCATGGCGGGTCTCCTACTTTCCGGTCTTCACGAGCAGGTACAGGAAGTACGGTCCGCCGACCACGGCAGTCACCAGGCCGGCCGGGATCTCCAGCGGCGGCGCAAGACCGCGGCCGATCATGTCGGCGAACAGCATCAGCAGTACGCCGAACAACGCTGCCGCCGGGATCGACGCCAGGTGCTTGCCGCCGAAGATCCGGCGAGCCATGTGCGGAGCGATCAGTCCGACGAAGCCGATCGTGCCGGCCACCGCCACCGCGGCCGCGGCGAGTGCGACCGCGAACAACAGCAGCAGCCGTCGCGTTCGCTCGACCGGCTCGCCGAGGCCGGCGGCCAGGTCGTCGCCGAGCCCGAGCACGTCGAGCTTGCGAGCCCACACCACGATCAGCGGCACCAGCACGAGCACCCATGGCAGGATCTCGAGGACGGCGCTCATCGACCGGCCGAACAAGCTTCCGGTCAACCAGATCAGTGCCGCGCTGACATCCAGCGGGTTGCGGACGAGCAAGAACCGGATGCCCGCCTCGAAGGCCGCGCTGACGGCGATACCGACCAGCGCGATCCGTACCGGGGTCGCACCACGCCGGTACGCGAGCAGGTACACCAGGCCGGCGGCCGCGAGACCACCGACGAACGCCGCCGGCACGACGGCCAGCACCGGGACGCCGGGGATCGCGAGCAGCAACAGCATGCCGCCGAAGCCCGCACCCTTGGTGACACCAATGATGTCCGGCGCCGCCAGCGGGTTGCGGATCACGCCCTGCATCACCGCGCCGGACACTGCGAGCGCCGTACCGATCAGCCAGCACAGCAAGACCCGCGGCAACTGGAAGTCGAGAACGATCGCGGCCGCCTGGTCCGACCGGTCGCCGGCGAGTGCGTGCGCGAGGTCGCCGAACGACACGGCGGTCGCGCCGACCTTCAGGCTGTAGACACTCAGTACGAGCGCCAGCACACCAAGCGATCCCATCAGCGCCGCCGGATGCCGCTTCGCCAGTGACGTCCGCCGGACGCTCTGCGCAACAATCGCTGCACTGGTCATGAGGTCACCTTCTGTCGACGGGCCAGGTAGACGAAGATCGGTGCGCCGATCAGGGCCGTGACCACACCGGCGGGTACTTCGAACGGTGGCTTGACGTAGCGGGACACGATGTCGGCGTACAGAACAAGCACTCCTCCGCCCGCCGCGCACAACGGCAGCAGCACCGTGTAGCTGGAGCCAACAAGGCGGCGCATGATGTGCGGAATGATCAGGCCGATGAAGGCGACCGGCCCTGCCACGGACACTGCCGCACCACACAGCACGATCACGAGCAGCGACCCCAGCATCCGGGTCCGCTCGACGTTCTGGCCGAGCCCGCGGGCCATGTCGTCTCCGAGCGCCAGCAGGTTCAGCGGCCGCGCCATCGCGAACGCACCGAGCAAGCCGAGCACCAGCCAGGGCAGCAGGTTGCGTACGTCCTGCCAGCCGGCGAAGTTGACGCCGCCGACCAGCCAGAACAGCACGCTGTCGGTGGAGTTCTCGTCGAAGATGATCAGCACCTGCGTCAACGAGATCAACAGGCTGCTCGCCGTCACACCGGCCAGCGCGAGCCGTACCGGACTGACCCGGCCACGCCCGGAACCGGCCAGCAGCATCACCGAGATACCGGCCGCGGCCGCACCACCGAACGCCAGCAGGATCGTTGGTGCACCCGACAGCGACGGCACGATGGTGATCGCCAGTACGACGACGAAGACCGCGCCGGCGTTCACGCCCATGATCTCCGGTGCGGCCAGCGGGTTCGCGGCGACCGCCTGCATCAGCGCGCCGGCCACCGCCAGGGCGGCGCCGACGCAGAGCGCCAGCACCACCCGTGGCAGCCGGATCGACTGCAGGATCAGCTCGTCGGCATCGTTCGCCTTGAAGATCGCACCGGGCAGCCGGGCCAGCGAGATGTGCTGGCTGCCGATCGACATCCCCCACGCGATCCCGCCGACGATCAGCACCAGCAGCACCAGCGACACCCAGGTGACGCGCTGCTTGCTGGTGACGATCTTCGGGCGCTTGTGCGTGGCGTCCTCGGCAGGTTTGGGCACGGTGCCCACGGACAGGCTCATGTCACTTCCCGTAGAGGAGTTTGACGGCTTCCTGGGCGACCACCTCGGAGGCGATCAGGCCTCGGGACCGGGACCACTCGTTCGGGTCGACGTCGTAGCTCGCGTTGTTCTTCACCGCGGGGATCTCCTTCCACAACGGGCTCTTCTTCCACTGGTCCCGCAGCGTCGGTCCGTCGTTGGGAGCGATGAACATCACGTCCGGCTTGGTGGCGACCAGCGTCTCCAGCGTGAGCGACACGGACGCGTCACTGCCGCTGTCCGGCAATGACGAGTTGATGCCGATCGCGGACAGCACGCCCGGCGTGTAGGCCTTCGGCGGGAACCCGGTGAAGCCCTTCTCCGAAGCGCGCACGAACAGGGCCTTGCGGTTCTCGTCCGTGGGCGCCGTCGCCTTCAGATTCGCCATCGTCTTGGCATGCTCGGAGAGCCGGGTCTTCATCTGGTCGCACTTGTTGAGCGCGATCGCGGTCGACATCTCGCTGTCCAGCACCTGCTGGTAGTTGCCGTTCAGGCTGGCGTAGGCGATCGTCGGCGCGATCTTCGACAGCTGCGCGTAGATGGCCTTGTGCCGGCCGCTGTCGGCCACGATCAGGTCGGGCTTCAGCGCCGTGATCACCTGGATGTTCGGCGTCGCCCGCAGGCCCACCGACTTGTACGTGCCGACCTTGTCGCGCAGGGCTGGAATGATCCGCTTCGGCTGGTTGTCGTCGGCAACTCCGACCGGGGACATGCCGACCGCGACCAGGGCGTCGACGAACGAGTACTCCAGCGCCACCACCCGGACCGGCGTACCGGTGATCGTGGTGGTGCCGAGATCGTGCTTGATCGTACGGGTCGCCTTGCCGCACTGGTCCAGGTTCACGCTGGGGCTGACGCCTTCGGCGGCGGCTGCCCGGTCGGCGTTCGGTGCGGCGCCGGTGGCGGACGAGGAGGCGGAGCCGCCGCAGCCGGACAGGGCGACCGCGGCGGCGGTCAGGGTGACGGCAACGGCGAGACGCCGAAACCTCGAGGTTCGGTGGGACATGGCATTCGCTCCTGATGTCGACAATGCCTTGCAGGGGTCGGTTTCAGCCGGTCACAGTGAGAGACAGCGCCGGGTCGTCGACGTCCGGGCGGTCGGACAGACCGGGGCCGTCGTAGAGGTTCCACGGAGCCTGCTGGTAGCTGTTGCCGCAGGGCAGGCCGGGAGTCAGCTGATAGCGGCCAGTGGTCAGATCGACCAGGCTGGACACGATCGTGGCGTAACGGTCGAGCTCGTGCCGGCGCGGGTCGACGTGCTGGCAAACGGCGTTCGGATGGCTGAAGTGATCGCTCATCGTGGTCTGCACGATGGTCTCGACCGCCTTCTCGGTACTGCCGTCGCGGGCGGCCTGACGCAGGCCCTCCTCGACGCGCGGCACCCGGTACAGCGAATCGGGCGAGAACGGGCGGTAGGTGTCGTTGATCTGCGGCGGCACGAACGCCTGGAAATGGTTGCCGTGAACAAGCAGTCCGTCGGTCGGGTACATCCAGCCGTGCCGGCCGGGCGTGGTCTCGACGTCGATGGCGAAACCGTCGCGGTGGGTCAGAAGCAGGTTGCTGGACAGGCTCTGGCGGGTGTTGAAGACGACCTGCAGCGCGTCGTACAGGTCCCAGCTCTCCAGCACCATCCGGCGCACGAACGTACCGGGGACGGCGAGACCGCGGCCGAAGCCGGCGCCCAGCCCGTTCGCGTTCAGGGCCAGACCGGCCGAGTTCGCGCCGTGCCGGGCGAGCTGCCCGGCCTCGACGTGGCCGATCACCGTCGGCTTGCCCGGCTGGGAGATCCGCAGCAGCACGATCGTGTCGGCGACGCCGGCCCACAGGTCCCAGTTCTGTCCGGCCCAGACGTGGCCGAGCGGGTTGGCCCGTGGCAGCAGCGCGAACGAGGTGCAGCCGTCGTCACGCTGGCCGTCGAGAGCCGCTGCGGGCTCGTCCGCGAACGGGTTTCCGCGGGTCAGCTCGCCGCGACTGTTCAGGGCGAGGATCTCGGCGAAGGTCCGGCCGGATCCCTCGGCGATCCCGCGGACCTCATCCAGCAATTCGGGGGCGTGCGGCTCGATCACCGGCACCCAGTACGGCGCGCGGTCGAGGACCTCGGGCCAGGACAACCCGGTGGCACGCGGAACGGATTCGGCGTAGAACGCCAGCGAGCGCTCGATCAGCGTCCGCGCGGCCTCGCCGTACTGGCGGCCGCGATCGCGGGCGTCGGCGCCGGAGATCTCGATGGTCCGAAGGTGTGACACGGAGGTCGCTCCAGGGGGTGGACGGCGGACTGGACACGCGCTGTTCGTTGTGTTCACTACGAATATTCGTCTGACGGTAGTGATTGCTACAATCCCTGTCAACGGGTCGGCGCATCGTTTACCTGCCGGTGACACACCGGGCCGGATGACATGATCTGCGTACTGATAGGTACTGACAGGCACAACTTGGGAGCCGGAGGAGCCGCCGTGACCGAGACCAAGGCACCCACCCTGCCGGAGCGGGTGGCGAGCCGGATCGACTCGCTGACCGCGACCGAGCGGAAGATCGCCGAGTACCTGTCGGCCCATCCCCAGGAGGCCGCGTTCTCCTCCGCCGAGGAGCTCGGCCGGGCCACCGGTACGAGTGATGCCAGCGTGGTCCGTACCGCCAAGGCACTGGGCTTCGACGGACTGCCGGGCCTGAAGCGATCGCTACAGGGCCAGCTGCAGGCACTGCTGAGCCCGGCGAACCGGCTCAGCAACAGCCTCTCCTCGTTCGACGACGGCGCCGAGGGCATCCTCGCCGCGACCCTGCGCGACCACGTCGAGCGGCTCGAGCAGGCCGAACGGAGCATCGACCCGCGCGCCTTCGAGCACGCCGTCGAGCTGATCGACTCGGCCCGCGAGACGATCATCTGCGGCTTCGCCGGCCTGGACGGGATCTCGGCGTACACCGCGACGCACCTGACCCGGATCGGCCGCCGGGCCCGGGCCGCGTCGGACACCGGCTACCGGCTGGCCGACCGGCTGCTGACGCTCGGGCCGGAGGACGTGGTGGTCGTGATCGCCCACAACCGGATCATCGTGGAGACCCGCGTCGTCCTCGACCTCTGCGCCGAGGTAGGCGCCCACGCAGTACTCATCACCGACACGCTCGGCGAGGCATTGCGCGACCAGGTCGACGCCGTCCTGTCGGCGCCGACGAGCCGTCCGGGGACGTTCACCAGCCAGGCGACCGTGCTGATCCTCCTGGAGGCTCTCGTGATCGCGGTGGCTGCGCGGAACCAGGATCGCTCGCTCGAGAC
This sequence comes from Kribbella sp. NPDC048928, assembly GCF_043197975.1. Taxonomy (NCBI): domain Bacteria; kingdom Bacillati; phylum Actinomycetota; class Actinomycetes; order Propionibacteriales; family Kribbellaceae; genus Kribbella; species Kribbella sp. NPDC048928. The sequence goes on from NZ_JBICUC010000004.1 coordinate 23,709, forward strand.
GACGAATCGGATGAACCAGCTGCGCGAGGAGTTGATGGGCTTCTCCCGCGCCGACGAGGTCGCGCTGAACCTCCCGGCCGCACGGCGCGACCGCAAGCCCGGCAACCCCTGAGGTCCTGTCGCCACGGTCAGCCGTTGACGCAGGACCGCAGTCCGTCGACGAGGTACGGCATCACCTCCTGCCAGTCCGCAACCAGACCGACATCGCAGTGCGCGAAGATCTCCGCGGCCGGGTCGGTGTTGATCGCGACGACGGTCCCGGCCCGGCTCGCGCCGGCCAGGTGGTTCAGGTTGCCGGACAGCCCGACGGCCAGGTAGATGCGCGGGGCAACGCTGCGGCCGGTGATGCCGATCTGCCGTCCGTGCGGGAGCCAGCCCTGATCGGTCACCTTGCGGGTGGCCGCGAGCTCTGCGTTGAGCAGCGCGCGGACGGGCTCCAGTTCGTCGTACTTCTCCGGTGAGACGCCACGACCGACGCCGATGACGACTTCCGCGCGGTCGAGCGCGTCACCGTCGTTCCCGGTACGTCGCTGTGTTCGTGTGATCGCCGGATCAGGCTCGACGTGCAGGACGCGCTCCTCCAGCGGACGGTCGGCGCGCGGGGCGCTCAGCGGCAGCAGACCGGTCCTCAGGGTGGCGATCTGTGGGGTGCCGTGGCTGACGATCTCGGCCAGGGTGCCCCCGCCGGACGGCTTCAGTCCGCTCAGCCGGCCGTCCTTCGTGGAGAGGCTGACGAGGTCGGACATCAGGCCCGCGCCGGAGCTGACAGCCAGCCGCGCGAGTACCTCCCGATCCCACGGCAGCGCAGCACCCAGCACGGCCCACGGGCGCCGCTCCCCCATCCAGCCGGCCAACGCTCTCGCCACAGACCGCGGCTCATCACCGTCCAGTACTACTACCGAATCGGCACCCCACTGAGCCAGGTCGTCAGCAGCTGCTGCGGTCCGCACAGCTACGACTTCGCCGCCGGCCTCAGCAGCCAACGCCGCGGCCGCCCCGAGCAGTGCGCGAGTCCCTTCGACGGAACCCCCGCCAACCAACGCGACCACCTGCACCTCGGCCCGCGGCGATGCCGGCGTCACGACGGCGTTCGGGTGGGGGGCGGCTGACGGCGGACCGTGTGGATTGAAGCAGCCTCGGGTGGTCAGTTCGGCTAGGGCTCGGGTGACTTGGGATTCGGGGTGGCCGCGGAAGATGACCGGGTTGCGGGTCAAGGGTGCAGGGTGCACCTGGGCGACCTTGGTCGGGCTGGCGGCCATGCCCCAGGAGCCTTCAGCTTCCGAGAGGTCGGTCGTGCTGAGTCGGCGGACTGCTTCGGGCGCCGGCCAGGTATCGACGGGGGCTTTGGCGGGATCGCAAGAGCGCTCGGCGACCGCTACGACCGCCGGAAGATCGATGGTGACCGATTCCGTCCCGGCGTCGTGCTGAACGGTGGTTCGGAGCCGGCCGTCAACCGGATCGACAGCCAGGACAGGACCGGTGAACGGCAGGCCGAGGAGCTCGGCGAGCATCGCGCCGACGGCTCCAGTGCTGCCGTCGACCGAACTGTTGCCGACCAGGATCAAGTCCGGTGGATCATCGAGCAGTCGGACCGTGGCGGCCAGCGCCCGCGCGGTCACCAGACAGTCCGATCCGGCCAGCGCGGGGTCGGACAACTGCACAGCATCGTCGACACCCCAGGCCAGCGCCTCCCGCAGTACATCGACGGCCGCGGGCGGGCCCATTGTGATGGCCGTACTGCGACCACCCGTCACCCCCGCCAGCCGCACAGCTTGCGCCACGGCCCGGCGGCACCACGGGTTCATCTCGGCGACCGCACCGTCCCGCTCGAGCCGGCCGTCCGCGTCCAGACGACCGCTGTGGTCACCCTTGGGCACCTGTTTCACCAGCGCCACAACGACGAGGCTCATGACAGACAGTCCTTCCGCGGATAGGTATGCCTTTCCGAACTGAGGATTGCGTAACCTCAGTTGGTTTGCATCATCTGTTACATCAGTCTATTCGTTACTTCTCGTTGGCGGCAACGGCACCGCGGTCCGCGGCCGACAGGTGTTGCACGGTCACCCCGGTCGCGGTCATCGTGCGCGTCACCGCGCGACCGCCGTACACCCAGTAGATGACCATCTCGCCCGCGCCGCGGTTGATGAACTGGTGCGGTACGCCGGCCGGCACCCAGGTCGCGTCACCCGCCTCCAGGTCGACACGTTCACCATCGATCACCGCGGTCGCCTGCCCCACGAAGACCAGCACCGATTCCTCGACATTGTGCGAGTGCAGCGGGATTTCGGTGCCGACGGCAAAGGTTGTGGTCCCGGTGGTGATCCGGTTCGCGTCGTTGTTCCACGCGCCGACGTACGGGACCGTACGGACGCCACTGCCGCGGTCGAACACCTCGGTCTCGTCCGGCCGGATCACCAGCCGGGGCGCGGGTTCCGGCGACCACACGGTCTTGACGTTCATGAACTCGCGCATCCCGTCGGCGCCGAGCTCACGGCCGTACCCGGACTGCTTGATGCCGCCGAACGGCAGGCGCGGATCCGATGCGACCATCGCGTTCACGAACACCGCGCCGGCATCGATCCGCCGGACCAGGCCGGCCGACCGCTCGGGCGAGGTCCACAGCGATGCGCCGAGGCCGAACTCGGTCTCGTTCGCGAGCCGGATCGCCTCGTCGGCGTCACGGGCGCGGACGACGGCCGCGACCGGACCGAACGTCTCCTCGTCGAACGCCGCCATCCCCGGCAGCACGTGATCGAGAACGGTCGGCGCGTAGTAGAACCCCGGCTCGACCGGAGCTCCCCCGCAGACGAGGGTGGCGCCGGCCTCGACGGTACGGCGAACCTGGTCGTGCAGCGTGTCGCGCAGAACGCCGCGAGCCAGCGGGCCGAGGGTGGTCGCGCGCTGCAGCGGGTCGCCGACGACGAGCCTCTCGACCTCGGCGGCTAAGCGGGCGACGAACTCGTCGGCGACCGACTCCTCGACGATCAGCCGTTTCGCGTTCACGCAACTCTGGCCGGTGTTGAGGAATCGCGCCTTCACGGCGGTCCGCGCCGCGGCTTCGAGATCGGCGTCGGCGAGGACGATGAACGGGTCGGATCCGCCGAGCTCCAGGACCTGCTTCTTCAACGCCTGACCGGCCTGGCTCGCGATGATCCGGCCGACCTCGGTGGAACCGGTGAACGTGACCGCGGCGATCCGGTGATCAGCGATCAGCCCGGCGACCTGGTCGGTCTCGACGAGAGCGACGCCGATCAGACCGCGCGGCATCCCGGCCTCCGCGAGCACGGACTCGATCGCGAGCGCGGTCTGCGGCACGGTGTTCGCGTGCTTGAGGATCGCGCCGTTGCCGGCCGCGAGCGCGGGAGCGGCGAACCGGAAGAACTGCCAGAACGGGAAGTTCCACGGCATCACGGCGAGCACGACGCCGAGTGGTTCGACCTCGATCCGGCCTTCCGTGGTGACCTGCTCGGCGGCGAGGAAGCCGGCCGCGTTCGCGGCGTAGTACTCGCAGGTGAGCGCGCACTTCTCGATCTCGGCCTCGGCCTCGGTGATCGGCTTGCCCATCTCGGTGCTGATCAGGTGCGCGAGGCCGTCGCTGCGAGCGCGCAGCGTGCCGGCGATCGACTGCAGCAGTACGGTTCGCTCGTCGACGGGCGTGCGGCGCCAGTTGCCCTGGGCAAACAGTGCGGCGTCGAGGAGCCGGTCGACGCGGTCCTGGTCGTACGGCTCGAACGCCGCGAGGCGCTCACCGGTGGCGGGGTTGATCGTTGCGATCACGTGGTGTGCCCTTCGCTGAGTTCCTGCAGGACGTGGGGGAGTACGCCGCCGTGGCGGTGGTAGGCGTGCTCGCGGGGCGTGTCGAGCCGGACTTTCAGTCGGTAGGTGCGACCGGCGGAGCGCGCGGTGGCCGAGTTGTCGTCGTGCAGCTCGATGTCGATCGGAGCGTTGCCGGTCAGGCCGCCGCCCTCGCCGGGGAGGAACTCGAGCGGAAGGATGCCGAGGCCGACAAGGTTGGAGCGGTGGATCCGCTCGAAGGACTGCGCGAGAACGGCCCGGACGCCGAGCAGTGCGGGTCCTTTCGCCGCCCAGTCCCGGGACGAGCCCGTTCCGTACTCCTTGCCTGCGACAACGACGATCGGTACGCCCGCGTCCCGGTACGCCATCGCGGCGTCGTAGATCGAGGTCGTGGTGCCGTCGGGTCCACGGGTCAGCGGGCCTTCGACGTCGACGAGTTGATTGCGCAGGCGTACGTTGCCGAAGGTGCCGCGCATCATCACCTCGTGGTTGCCGCGGCGGGAGGCGTAGGTGTTGAGCTCGGTCGCGCCCAGGTCTTGGAGGTAGCGTCCGGCGACGCTGTCGCGCGGGATGGCACCGGCGGGCGAAAGGTGGTCGGTCGTCACGGAGTCACCCAGGCGTACCAGGGCGCGGGTTCCGGTGAGGTTGTCGGTTTGCTTGGTGAAGTAGTCGGGTTGCTGGAGGTACGTCGAGTTGCCCCAGGCAAACGTTTCGCCGTGCGGTGCATCCAGGTGCTGCCAGCGATCGTCGCCGGTGAACAGGTCGTCGTAGGCGTGTTCGAAGAGTTCGGGCTTGAGGACGTCCTGCAGTACGGCGTCGATCTCGGAGCGTTCGGGCCAGAGGTCGCGCAGGTAGACGCCATCGGCCAGCGGCTCGGTCAGGAGGTCGGTGTCGATCCGGCCGGCGAGCGCGTACGCGATCACCAACGGCGGCGATGCGAGATAGTTCAGCTTCACGTCGGACTGGATGCGGCCCTCGAAGTTGCGGTTCCCCGACAGGACGGCCGCGACGGTCAGGTCCTGCTCGCGGACCACCTCGGCGACGTCGTCGATCAGCTCACCGGACGCCCCGATACAGGTCATGCACCCGAACCCGGTCAGGTGAAACCCCAACTTTTCCAGGTACGGCGTCAACCCGGCCGCCTGCAGATAATCCATCACCACCCGCGACCCCGGCGACAACGTCGTCTTCACCCAGGGCCGGCTCCCCATCCCCCGCTCCACAGCCTTCTTGGCCAGCAACCCCGCAGCCACCATCACCGCCGGATTAGAAGTATTGGTACAAGACGTAATCGCCGCCACAACCACAGCCCCATGCCCGATGCCACCACCAGCCAGCTCGCCGTGCCCCACCGGTTGCTTCCGTTCTCCCGCCGCGATCATGCGGGGGCCCGGCGGTAGTTCGGCTTCAGCGGCTTGTTTTGCGTGGGTAAGGGGGAGTCGTTGGTTCGGGCGGCGGGGCCCGGCGATCGCGGGGACGACGGTGCTCAGGTCGATCTCGACGTACTCGTCGTACAGGAGGTTGGCGGTGGGGTCGTGCCAGAGGCCCTGCCGGCGGGCATAGGACTCTACGAGGGCGACCTTTTGGGGTGGGCGGTTGGTGAAGGTGAGGTAGTTCAGGGTCTGCTGGTCGATCGGGAAGTACGCCGCGGTGGAGCCGAACTCGGGGCTCATGTTCGCGATCGTCGCGCGATCGGTGACAGGGAGTCCGGCGAGCGCGGGCCCGGTGAACTCGACGAGCTTGCCGACGACGCCGTGCGCGCGCAGCGTCTCGGTGATGGTGAGGACAAGGTCCGTGGCCGTACTCCCAGCCGGCAACGCACCGACCAGCGACACGCCGACGACCGGCGGCAGCACCATCGAGACCGACTGCCCGAGCATCGCGGCCTCCGCATCGATGCCACCGATCCCCCAGCCGAGAACGCCGAGCCCGTTCACCATCGTGGTGTGCGAATCGGTCCCGAGACACAGATCCGGGAACGCCCACCCGTCCCGCTCCTCGACCACCCGAGCCAGATGCTCCAGATTGATCTGATGCATGATCCCCGCACCAGGCGGTACGACCTTCAACTGCCGGAACGTCTGCTGTCCCCAACGCAGGAAGCGGTATCGCTCAGCGTTCCGCTCGTACTCCCGGGCGACATTCACCCGCAGCGCGTCCGGCCGACCGAACACATCAGCGATCACCGAATGATCCACCACAAGCTCCGCCGGGATCACCGGATCGACCAACGCCGGATCTTTGCCCAGCGCAACCATCGCGTCGCGCATCGCCGCCAGATCGACCAGTACGGGGACACCGTTCGTGTCGTGCAGGAACACCCGCGACGCATGCACCTCGAGTTCGCCGGTGACCCCCGGCGACCAGGATCGCAACGCCTCGGAGGCGGTCCCGTGCCGAAGCGCGTTCTCGAGCAGGATCCGCAGCGTCCGCGGCAGATGGTCCGGGGCGATCCCGGCGAGCGGCTGGATCCTGTTCACGTCGGCTCGCCGATGGCGGCGACGACCGCGTCGGTGAAGGCGGCGGTTCCGGCCGTGCCGCCGAGATCCGCGGTCCGCGTCCCCCGGGCGACGGTGGTCCGCAGCGCCTCCTCGATGCGGTTGGCAGCCGCGCTGGCGCCCAGCCAATCGAGCAGCATCGCACCGGAAGCGATCATCGCGGTCGGGTTCGCGAGCCCTCGACCGGCGATGTCCGGCGCCGAGCCGTGCGCCGCCTGCGCCATCGCGCGTTCGTGCGAGGCGTTGATGGACGGCGCGATGCCGAGCGATCCCGCCAGCTCGCCGGTCAGGTCGGACAGGATGTCGCCGAACATGTTCTCGGTCACCAGCACGTCGAAGTCCGCCCCGTGCCGGACCAGATGCACGGTCATCGCGTCGATGTGGAAGTCGTCCACCCGCAACTGCGGATAGTCGGCGGCGACCTCGCGGCAGATCTGCAGGAAGAACCCGGTCGTGGTCCGCAACACGTTCGCCTTGTGCACGATGGTCAGGTGCCGGCTCCGTCGGAGCGCGAGCTCACACGCCTGCCGCGCGATCCGCTCGATCGCCGGCCGGGTGAAGATCCCCATCGCGATCGCCACGTCCGGGGTCGGCATGAACTCGCCGGTCCCCTTGTACGTACTGCGGTCCGCGTAGAAGCCCTCGGTGTTCTCCCGCATCACCACGAGATCCAGCCCGGGCACCAGCGCCGGCGTACCCTCGAACGCCCGGGCCGGCCGGATGTTCGCGAACAGGTCGAAGTGCTTGCGCAGAAACCCGCTGGGATTCAGCCGGGCGCGATGCTCGGCCGGGTAGGACGCACTGTCATGCGGACCGAGCAGCCACCCGTCGAGCTTGTCCAGCGTCTCGACCGTGATGTCGGGCAGCGCACTGCCGTGGGTCGCGATCGCCGCGCCGCCGACCGGGAGCGGCACCCACTCGACCGGCTCGGCGCCCGTCGCGGCCAGCGCCGCGTCGAGGACCTGAGCTGCCGCCGGAACGATCTCCGGCCCGATGCCGTCGCCGTCGAGTACTCCGAGTCGATGCGCCATGGACAGGAGTGTGAGTCGTTATAACGACTCACGTCAAGACATCGCGCCGGGACGTCTCGCGCCTTGATATGCTGCGATTCGACGTTATAACCGCAAGGAGGCCCGGTGACGAAGGCAGAGAGTGCCTACGAGCTTGTCCGTGAGCAGGTGCTCCGCGGCGACCTGGAGCCCGGTGCGGTGATCCCGCAGGCCGCCCTCGCCCGCGAGCTCGGTGTCAGTACGACGCCGCTGCGCGAGGCGCTGCGCCGGCTGATGACCGAGGGCCTGGTCGAGCTCGACGCGCACCGCGACGCCCGCGTCACCCGGCTGACCCTCGAGGAGGCGCGCGACCTGATCGAGGTACGCCGTTCGCTCGACCCGCTCGCGGCCGGCCTCGCCGCGGAACGCCGTACTCGCGACGACCTCGCACTGATCCGGCAGACGGCCGACGAGTTGCGTCCGCTGCGCGCCGATCCCGGATCGGCCGAGCTGCTCACGCACCGCCGGTTCCACGTGGCGATCTACAACGCGTCCCACAACCAGCTGCTGATCCAGAGTCTGGACGGGCTCTGGGACAAGGCCGACCGCTATCGCCGGCTCGCGCTCGAGGACGGCCGTACGGAGGCGGATCTGGACCGCACGCACTTCGAGCACCGCGCCCTGGTCGACGCGATCGCCGCGGGCGACTCCGGCACCGCGACGACCGTCATGCTGGCGCATGTCGAGGCCAGCCTCGGTGCGCGCGCCGTCGCCCGTCTCACGTCCGCCGCCGCCGAACCGGCGGCCCGATCCCTGCGGGGTATCCGAGGAGTCCGCGCATGACCGCTGCACCCTGGACCGGGTTCCGCCACGCCGCCGTCGATGCCGGCGGCTGGACCACGTTCTGGCGACTCGACCCGCGCGATCACGACTTCCGGCTGTCCGACTGGACCGGGCATCCGGACCGGCCCGGCCATCGCCTGTGGGAACGGGCCGCGACACCCGCGGGGGTGCGCGCAGCCTGGCGCACCACGGCGACATCGGTCGAGCTGGAGGTCCGCGCCGCGCTCGGCATCTACACGAGGATCTCCCCCGTCGACGTCCTGGTCGACGGCGAGCTGCACCGGCGATGCGAGGTGCTGGAGGGCGAGCAGCGACTGCGGATCGAGCTACCGGGCCGCGCTGCCGAGGTCGAGATCTGGCTCCCTCAGGCCGGAAGGATCGCACTCCGGGAGGTGTCCTTCGACGGCGACGCCGAGCCGCTGGCGCCGACCGGGCCGCGATGGATCACGTACGGCAGCTCGATCACCCAAGCCGGCGGGGCTTCCGGACCATCGGAGACATGGCCCGCATTGGTCGCCCGGGCGAACGGCTGGAACGGCGTCTCGCTCGGCTTCTCCGGTGAATGCCACCTCGACCCGATCGCCGCCCGCACGATCCGCGACCTGCCTGCCGAGCTGATCTCGCTGTGCCTGGGCATCAACATCCACGGCGGCGCGACGTACAGCGGCCGGACGCTCCCCGGCCAGGTCGAGTCGTTCATTGCCACCGTACGCGAAGGCCATCCCCGGACCCCGCTGATCGTCATCACTGCGCTGGCCGTCCCGGACAGGGAGGGCAAACCGAATGCGGTCGGCCTCACGCTCGACGACGTCCGCGCCTGCGTCGAGCTCGGCGCCCGCACCGACCCCGGCGTACGTGTCATCGACGGCCGCACGATTCTGAGCACGGACGAAGCTCGGGCCCTGTACACAGATGGTCTGCATCCAGGGCCCGAGGGTTACCGCCTGATCGCGGAGCGGCTGATTCCGAGGCTCACTCTGCCGGGCTGAGGCTCGTACCCAATGCCTGCCAGTCGAGGACCGGCGCCGCCAGTCGGCTGATCGTGGCGAGCAGGCCCAGGCGCGCGGCCCGGATCTCGGGCTCCTTCGCCATCACGAGGATCTCGTCGAAGAAGGCGTTCACCGGCTCGACCAGAACGGACGTCGCGGCGACGAAGTCGGACAGGCCGGTCGGTGCCTGACCGATCTTCTGTACGGCCTCGTGCAGCGCGACCTCGGCCGGCTCGGTGAGCTTGCTCGAGTCGTACGACGCCTCGGTGCCGTCGGGGACGATCCGGCGGACCCGCTGGAGAACGGCGACCAGGCCGGCGAAGTCGCTGTTGCCGACCAGGCTCTGGAGCGTCTTCAGCGTTTCGTCGGCCGCGGCCGGGGCAGTTGCCAACGGCAACACTGCGGCGACCTGCAGGTGGTCGTCGCCACGGTCGAGCAGCTGCTGCTCGTACCGCCGGACGGTGAACTCGGCCACCTCGTCCAGCGAGTCCGCCGGTACGTCGATGCCTTGGGCACCGATCTCCGCGGCCGCCGCCTGCAGACCCGTGGCAAGCGTGATCGCCCGCAGTTCCGGGTGCTCGCGCAGGATCGCGACCACACCGCCGGCCGCCCGGCGCAGCGCGAACGGGTCCGAGCTGCCGGTCGGCTTGGCGCCGACACCGAACAGGCCGGCGAGCAGGTCGAAACGGTCCGCCAGCGCGAGCAGCGCACCCGGCGTCGTCGACGGGATCGGGTCACCGGCGGACCGCGGCAGCTCCATGTCGAACAGCGCCTCGGCGACCGCGTCGGACTCCCCGGCGCGCTTGGCGTACTCGCGGGCCATCGTGCCGGCCAGGCTGGTCAGCTCGACCACCATCTGCGAGCCGAGGTCGAACTTCGCCAGCTCGGCGGCCCGCTGCAACGTAGCCAGCTCGTCGCCGTCGAGGTCGATCTTGGCGGCCAGGGCGAGCGCGATCCGGCCGATCCGGCCGGCCCGGTCCGCCATCGAGCCGAGCCGCTCCTCGAACGCGAGCTTGTCGAGCTCGCCCTTCATCGACTCCAGCGGGGTGTCCAGGTCGGCGCGCCAGAAGAACGCGGCGTCCTCGTAGCGCGCCCGCAGCACCGCCTCGTTCCCGCCCCGCACCAGGTCCTCGTCGACCGAACCGTTGGCCACGGCAACGAAGTGCGGGAGCAGCTTGCCGTCCGCGTCCCGTACCGGCAGGTAGCGCTGGTGCTTGCGCATCACGGTGGTGAGGATCTCGCTCGGCAGGTCCAGATACTCTCGCGCGAAGTCGCCGAGGATCGGTGTCGGCTCCTCGATCAGGTTGACGATCTGGTCGACCAGCGCGGACTCGCCCTCGACGTCGACCGTGCCCTGGACCTTGGTGGACAGCTCCGCGGCGGCCTCGACGACCGTCGCCCGCCGGCGCGCCGGGTCGGCCTCGATGCCGTGGATCCGCAGCAGGTCCAGGTACCCCTCGGCGGACGCGATCTCGACCTTCGGCTGCGCCGCGGTGCGGTGCACGCGGGTGGTGCGGCCGGCGGCGAGTGTGGAGACCGACACCGGCACGATCTGGTCGCCGAGCAGCGCCACCAGCCAGCGGATCGGGCGGGTGAAGGAGAGCTTCGCGTCGTTCCAGCGCATGTTCTTGTCCGAGCGCAGACCGGCGACGATCTCGCTCAGTACGCCGCTCAGCACCTCGGCGGCACCGCGACCCGGATCGGGCTTGGTCACCGCGACGTACTCGACGCCGTCGACCTCGAGGTCGTGCAGTTCGCTCTGCTCGACCTTCTGGCCACGCGCGAACCCGGCGGCCGCCTTGGTGATGTTGCCGTCGGCGTCGTACGCGGCCGACTTCCGCGGACCGCGAACCACTCGCTCCGCGTCCGGCTCACCGGCCTGGACGGAGGCGACGAACGCCACCACCCGGCGCGGGGTCGCGTACGTCGTGATCGCACCGTGTTCGAGCCGCGTCGCGGCCAGCTTCTCCTCCAGCGCGGCCTGCACGGCAGCGGCAGTCTTCGTGACCTCGGACGGCGGCATCTCCTCGGTACCGATCTCGAAGGTCAGCTGCCGGGTGCCCGTACTCACCGGGAACTCGGTCGGCTCCGCTGCCGCCGGCGGCAGCTCGGCGAGACCCAGCGGATGCTCCAGCTCCTCGCGGCGCTCGGCCCACAGCCGCGAGACCTCGCGCGCCAGCGTCCGCATCCGGCCGAACGCCTTCGCGCGTTCCGTCGTGCTGACGGCACCGCGGGCGTCCAGCACGTTGAACGTGTGCGAACAGCGCAGGACCTGGATGTGCGCGGGCACCGGCAGCCGGTCGTCGATCATCCGGCGGGCCTCGTTCGCGTACTCCTCGAAGAGCCGCTTCTGCGACTCCACGTCCGCGTCGTCGAGGTAGTACCGGCTCATCTCGTACTCCGCCTGGCCGAAGGCCTCGCCGTACGAGATGCCCGGCGCGTACGCGATGTCCTTGAAGTGCGAGACGCCCTGCAGCGCCATCATGATCCGCTCGATGCCGTAGGTGATCTCCACCGACACCGGGTCCAGCGTCATGCCGCCGGCCTGCTGGAAGTACGTGAACTGGGTGATCTCGAGGCCGTCCAGCCAGACCTCCCAGCCGAGGCCCCAGGAGCCGGTCGCCGGGTTCGCCCAGTTGTCCTCGACGAACCGGACGTCGTGCGCGTCGATGTCGATGCCGAGCGCGGTCAGGCTGTCCAGGAACAGCTCCTGCGGGTTGCCCGGGTCCGGCTTCAGCACCACCTGGAACTGGGTGTGGGTCTGCAGGCGGTTCGGGTTCTCGCCGTAGCGGCTGTCGTCCGGCCGGACACTCGGCTCGACGTACGCCACCCGCCACGGCTCGGGACCGAGCACCCGCAGGATGGTCGCCGGGTTCAGCGTTCCGGCACCGACCTCGGTGTTGAACGGCTGCACGATCATGCAGCCGCGATCGGTCCAGTACTTCGTGAGCGCGATGAGCGCTTCCTGCATGGTGAGCACAGCAAACCTCGAGCCGTCTTCGGGGGTGGTGGTTCGCAGCGAAGTCTATTGGTTGGGCGCGGGTGCTATCCCCCGGATTGCCAGCGTGAGCAACTGGTCGGCCTGGGTCGCGTCCTCGCCACTGGCCAGGACGATGCCGTTGACCAGCTTGAGCAGGTCGGAGATCTCCACGTCGGCGGGCACCGAGCCGTCCTTCTGCGCCCGCTCGAGCAGGCGCCTGCCGGCCGTACGGATCCGGAGGTGACACTGCGAGCCGTGGTCGGCGCTCATCACCAGCGCCGGACCCAGACCGTGGACGGTGGCGATGTGGGCGACCATGCCGCGCAGCCAGATCGTCAGCGCCTGCAGGGGATCCGGGTGGTCTGCGAGCTCCTCGGCCCGCGTACAGACGCCCGCGATGCTGGTCTCGAAGACGGCCTCGAGGAGCGCGACGCGGCCGCCGAAATGGCGGTGCAGGGTCGCCGAGCCGACGCCCGCGCGGCGTGCGATCTCCTCCAGGGAGGCCTCGGCCCCTTGCTCGGCCACCACCTCGGCGGCGGCCGCGACCATCAGGTCCCGGTTCCGCTGGGCATCCGCGCGCACCGTCGGCTCCCTTGCTAACTGGGGTACTACCCCATATCGTAACAGGGGTTAAACGGGGTAGTACCCCACTTACTCTCGTGTGAGGAGCACAGGATGCGGATCGGACTGGCGTTCGGGGACGCCCGCCAGCAGCGTGATCTGGCCGGCATCGGCGAGCAGATCCGGACAGCCAACGGCATCGACACCGCCTGGGTCACCCAGGGGCCGAACCTCGACGCGCTCATCACCCTGGCGGGCGCCTCAGCGGCGGGGCCGCGAGAGCTTGGTACTGCTGTGGTGCCGATTCCGCAGCGGCATCCGCTGATGCTGGCGAGCCAGGCGCTCACCGTCCAGGCGGCGACCGGCAACCGCCTGACGCTCGGGATCGGCGTCGGCATCGCCCGGATGGTCGACGCGATGTTCGGCCTGCCGACCGACCGCCCGGCCCGGCGCCTGCGCGAGTACCTGGAGGTCCTGCGCCCGCTCCTTCGAGGCGAGGCAGTCGACCACCACGGCGAGACCCTGACCGCAGTCGGTGCAGTCGCCATCGAGGGCGCCGCCGAGCCGTCCGTACTGGTCGCCGCGCTCGGGCCCGCCATGCTCAAAGTCACCGGCGAACTGGCCGACGGCACCATCACCTGGATGACCGGCCCCAGGACCCTCGAGGAGTACGTCGTACCGTCCATCACCAAGGCGGCACAAGGCCGGCCCGCCCCACGGGTCGTTGCGGGACTGCACGTCTGCCTGACCACCGACACCGACGCGGCACGAGCCCGGTACGCGACCGACTTCGCACTGTCCGGTCAGGTGCCGGAGTACCGCGCCGTACTCGATCGCGAGGGCGCCAGCGGCCCGGCCGACGTACTGATCGCCGGTGACGAGCACTCGATCACCAAGCAGCTCGACCGGCTGCGCGACGCGGGGGTCACCGACGCGATGCTGGCTCCGATCGGCACCGCGGACGAGCAGCGCCGGACGACCGAGTTCCTGGTTACGGTTGGTCGGTGACCTTGCCCAGACATGCGGCGGTAGTTCGCTAGTTCCGTCGTCCGCTCCCCGGCGCCGATCAGGCCTCCGGGTGAGCCGTGCTGCCCATCTCCACTTCGCACCGGCAGGGACGACCCATGCATGTCGACGACACCATCTCCGCGAACCAGGCACTCCGTCTGATCCACCGCGGCACCGCGCTCCACTGGACAGGTGACTATCACAACGCCAAACAACTCCTCGCCGCGCTCGGCCGCCGACTTCCGGCACCGCGCAGCGGTTCATTCCACGACCAGCGCCAACAGCAGGCGGACCGCGTCCGCGTACTGAACGCACTACTGGTCCCGATGACCAACCATCAGGTCGAACTGCGCCGGGCCCCGGACGTCAGCAAGGCCTGCGCCGAGGCCTACGGCCCGCCGCCCGACACGCACCGCGACTCGTCCACGTCAGGCAGCGTTGACGTCCGGTCACCCCGTGAGCGCTGGGTTCCGTTGCGCGAGCCGTCCACGCGCTGGGTTCCGTTGCGCGAGTTGCTCGGCGTGATCGGGGCGCATCAGCTCCGCGTTCGGGGCGTGTACGTGCCGGCGCTCGGCGAGCGGATCCACCCGCACTACGGCGTCTTCGCGCCAACCAGATCGGAGTACGCAGACCTGGTCGCGCAACACCCACTCCCCTTTGGCAGCACCGCTTTCGACCTCGGCACCGGGACTGGAGTGCTGGCCGCGATCCTCTCCCGTCGCGGGATCCCGCAAGTGATTGCCACCGACAACAACCCGCGAGCTGCCGCGTGCGCCCGCGAGAACCTCGAACGACTGCAGGTGAACGCCGAGGTACAGGAGACCGACCTGTTCCCGCCTGACCAGGCCGACCTGATCGTGTGCAACCCGCCGTGGATCCCCGCGACACCACTCACGCTCCTGGACCAAGCCGTCTACGACGAGGACAGCCGGATGCTCCGCGCCTTCCTGGCCGGCGTGCGTGATCACCTGAAGCCGGGTGGGGAGGTCTGGCTACTCCTCTCCGACCTGGCCGAACACCTCGCCCTCCGATCCCGCGCCGAACTGCTCAGCCTGATCCGCGCCGGCGGCCTCCAGGTCGCCGGACGCGTGGACATCACACCCCGGCACCCCCGAGCGCGCAACCAGGAGGTCACCTCACTCTGGCACCTGAAGTAGCGGACCCCCAGGCCATCACAACTGCACCACCCACGCCGCCTCCCGCTCAGCCCGAGCCAGCCGGCCCAATTGTGATGGCCTGGCGACCCGCCACCACTCACCAACCCGGCACCACCGCCGCCCGAAGCCGACCGCTGGGCGTAGGTGGGCCGGCCGCACAGCGTGGGCGGCGGCTTGGTGAGTGGGAGCGGTCCGCCTGGCGAGCGCGCGCGGGCCGGTTGGTGAGGGGGCGGGGCTGCCTTGGATCTGTCTACTATCGGCGGGTGACGGTTATTGAGGCGCAGGGGGCGGTTGACGCGGTCTGGAGGATCGAGTCGGCGCGGATCATCGCGGGCGTCGCGCGGATCGTACGGGACGTCGGGCTGGCCGAGGAGCTGGCACAGGACGCGTTGGTGGCGGCGCTGGAGCAGTGGCCCACGTCGGGCGTGCCGAACAATCCGGGCGCCTGGCTGATGGCGATCGCCAAGCGGCGCGCGATCGACCTGATCCGGCGCAAGGAGACCTACCAGCGCAAGCTCGCCGAGATGGGCCACGAGCTCGAGATCGACGGCGACAGCGTCGAGGATGATGTGGAGGCGATCCTCGAGGACCACATCGAGGACGACCTGCTCCGGCTCGTGTTCACCGCCTGTCATCCGGTGCTCACCATGGACGCGCGGGTGACGCTGACTCTCAAGCTGCTCGGCGGTCTGAAGACCGACGAGATCGCCCGCGCGTTCCTGGCTCCGGAGGCGACGATCGCGCAGCGGATCGTCCGGGCCAAGCGCAACCTGGCGAAGGCCGGCGTCGAGTTCGAGGTACCCGCCGGACCGGACCTGCTCGAACGCCTGCAGTCCGTCCTCGAGGTCGTCTACCTGATCTACAACGAGGGCTACTCCGCGACCGCCGGCGACGACTGGATGCGCCCCACGCTGTGCAACGAGGCGATGCGGCTCGGCCGCCTGCTCGCGGAGCTGATGCCGACCGAGCCTGAGGTGCTCGGCCTGCTCGCGCTGATGGAGCTCCAGTCCTCCCGGGCGAACGCACGGACCGGCCCGGACGGTGAGCCGGTGCTGCTCCTCGACCAGGACCGCCGCCGCTGGGACCGACTCCTGATCACTCGCGGCCTCGAAGGCATCGACCGCGCCTGGGCCCTGGAGAAGCCACCCGGCCCGTACCTCCTGCAGTCCGCGATCGCCGCCTGCCACGCCCGCGCCGCGGATCCCGAGGACACCGATTGGGCCCGGATCGCCGGCCTGTACGCGGTCCTCTCGCAGGTCACGCCCTCACCGGTCATCGAGCTCAACCAGGCGGTCGCGATCTCGATGGCGTTCGGCCCCGAACGCGGCCTCGAGGCGGTCGACCTGCTCGCCGACGATCCGTCGCTCAAGGACTACCACCTGCTGCCGAGCGTCCGCGGCGACCTGCTCTTCAAACTCGGTCGCCTCCCCGAGGCCCGCGCCGAGTTCGAGAAGGCCGCCGCCCTGACCCGCAACGAACGCGAACGCAAACTCCTCCTCGAACGCGCCGCCGCCTGCTGACTCACTCCGCCGCGTGCAGGAGCACGGCGACCTGGGTCCGGTTCGCCACGTCGAGCTTCGCCATCAGCCGGGTCAGGTGCGCCTTGACCGTCGCCGTACTGAGGTAGAGCTCGGCGGCGATCTCCCGGTTGGTCAGACCGCGCGCGATGGCGTTCGCGATCGCACGCTCGCGTTCCGTCAGTGCACCGAGCAGTTCGCGCGCCTCACGACGCTCACCGTCCGGTGTCGTGACGTGCTGGATCAGTCCGGCAAGCACTGTCGGCGACAACACCGGTTCGCCAGCTGCAGCGCGGCGGACGGCGTCCACGATGTCGGCCGGTGGCGTGTGCTTCAGTACGTACCCGGCAGCGCCGGCCCGGAGCGCCTGCAGCACCTGGTCGTCGGCGTCGTAGGTGGTCAGCACGATCACCGCCGGTGCATCCGGGTGGTCGCGGAGCCGGGCGGTCGCGGTGATGCCATCGGTCCCGGGCATCTTCAGGTCCATCAGTACGACGTCGGGCCGGGTCGTGGTCACCAGGTCGGAGACCTCGGCTCCGTCGTCGGCCTCCCCTACGACGACCAGGTCCGGTAGGCCGCCGAGCATCGTCCGCAGCCCCATCCGCACCAGCGGATCGTCGTCAACGAGCAGCACCCGCAGCGGTCGTCCCTCGGGCGTCCTCATGACGCCAAGGGTAGCCAGACGGCCAGCCGGAAGGCCCCGTCCGACGCCCCGTAGCTCAGCCGTCCGCCGAGCAGTTCCACCCGCTCGCGCAACCCGATCAGCCCCAGTCCCGTCCCCGGTAGGGCGGCTTCCGAGGACGCCGACAGCTTGTTGCTAACGACAACGGTCAGGCCGTCCGCGGTGCCGAACTCGATCCGCACCTCCCGGCCGGGGGCGTGCTTACGTGCGTTCGTCAGACCCTCCTGAACGATCCGGTACGCAGCCCGCCCGGCCGCGTCCGGAACGGTTGCTGGCGGCAACGCATCGGCCCGCACCTGTTGCCCGGAGCGGACCGCGTCCTCGACCAGCTCCCGGATCGCCTGGGCTCCAGGCTGCCGAAGCTCCGCCGGGCCGCTGTCGTCCCGCAAGACGCCGATCACCTTCTGCAGGTCGGTGAGGATGTCGTGGGACGCGCCACGGATCACCTCGGCGGTCGCGGCAACGTCCGCGGCCGGTGCGTCGGGCCGGAAGGCCAATGCGCCCGCATGCACGCTCAGCAACGAGATCCGGTGTGCGAGTACGTCGTGCATGTCGCGGGCGATCCGCAGCCGCTCGGAGCGGCGGGCGTGCTCGATCCGTTCCTGCTCCTCGGCGGCGGCCCGTCGTACCCGCTCCGCGGCCTCCCGTGAGAGCCGCAGCCGCAGCCGCAGGAACAACCCGAGCTCGATCGCACCGATCATCACCAGCACACCGAAGATCGGCCAGTACGTCGTGAAGCCCTGCCGGACGAGCAGATTCACCGTCACCGCCGCGAGCGCGAACCCGGCGACCGTGAGCGCCTGCTGGTAGCGACGCCGGACCAGGACCGAGGCGATCGCCGCCGCGGCACCGGTCGTCGTACTGACCGCTGTCAGCGCGAGCAGCACGGCCACGACCGGGATCGGCCGGCGGTGCCGGAACATCAGCAGGGCCGGACCGACCGCGCCGACCACCAGGTCCAGCACGATCCAGGCCTGCGCCGGTCGCGGATGGGCAGTCAGTTCCCCGGCCAGCGTGGTCGCGGCAACCAAATAGGCCAGCAACGTCAGACCGACCTCGGTCAGGCGCTGCCAGGGCAGCTTCTCCGGGTCCTCCACCCTTCCGAGGGTAGGAGAAGCCCGGTCCCGCCGGGCGGATCGTCGACCGTTGGCCAGCAGAAGTAGCCATCTGGCTACTGCACTCGGCGGCACGCGGCACACAGGCTGGACCGCATGATCAGAAGCCTTCTCACGGCAGCACTGAGCGTGTTGAGCGTCCTCCCCGGACCAGCCTCGCCTCCAGTTCAGGAGGTCGTGCGTATCCATGACGGACTGGTGCGTGGCACGACCGGCCCGTCGACGGTCACCTTCCAGGGCATTCCGTACGCCGCTCCGCCGGTTGGCGCGCTGAGGTGGAGTGCGCCGCGTCCGCCGGCGTCGTGGACCGGCGTACGGGATGCTTCGAAGGCAACGCCGTACTGCCCGCAGCTCGGTGATGACGGGCAGCCCCGGACCGACACCTCCGAGGACTGTCTGTACCTGCACGTCACCGTACCGAAGGGCAAGCCGGCCAAGCCCCGTCCGGTGATGGTGTGGTCGCACGGCGGCGGATTCAGCTCCGGGTCAGGGAGCCAGCACGTACCGACCTCGCTGGCGACCGAGGGCGACGTGATCGTCGTGACGGTCGACTTCCGGATCGGTGTCTTCGGCAACTTCGGGTTGGCAGGGCTGAACGGGTCCGGCACCTTCGGGCTGCAGGACCAGCAGGCCGCGCTGCGCTGGGTCCGGCGGAACATCGGCGCGTTCGGCGGCGACGCGCACAATGTAACGCTGTTCGGAGAATCGGGTGGCGGCATCGGGACCTGCGGTCTGCTCACCTCACCCGCGACCCGCGGCCTCGTCGACCGCGCGATCCTGGAGAGCGGGTCGTGCAAGCTGGACTGGCCCGCGAACGGTCTCGCCATCGGCATTCCGGCCGGCTCGTTCTGGCAGCCCGTATCCAAGGTCCAGCAGACGGGCAGAACCGCTGCCACGCGCCTCGGGTGCACCGGTTCGAGTACAGCGGTCCTGCGCTGCCTACGCGGACTGGACACCACAAAGGTGTTCACCGAGTCCGGCGCGTTCGGATCCGTTGCCTACGGCAACGCGACGCTCCCGGTCGAGCCCGGCAAGGCACTCGACCTCGGCCTGTTCCCACCGATCCCGACTCTGTCCGGCCACACCAAGGACGAGGCACGTGCGATCGCATCGGTCGCGGAGCTCCTGAGCAATCCTGTGACGAGCGACAACTACGCCACGCGGCTGAAAGAAGCGTTCGGATCGCACGCGGCCGCGGTCCAGGCGGCGTACCCGTCGTCGGCGTACGAGGGAGAGCGGGCGGCCGCGCTGGCCTGGTCTGCAATGGACACCGATCGCGTCTGGGCGTGCACCCAGCAGGCGACGACGGCAGCTTTCGCGCGGCACACCACGGCGTACTCCTACGAATTCGCCGACCCGGCGGCGCCTGGCTACGTCCCGTTCCCACAGGGGTTTCCGACCGGCGCGTCGCACGGGTCGGAGCTCAACTACCTCTTCGACGCGGCCGGTGGGGCCGAGTACGAGCTGACGCCGACGCAGCAGCAGTTGGCCAAGCAGCTACGGCAGTACTGGACGAACTTCGCCCGCACCGGCGACCCCAGCGGACCCGGCGTACCGGGCTGGCCGCAGTGGCCGAGCACCCAGATCATCGCGCCGGGCGCGACCGGACCGATCGATGACCGGGGCAACCATCACTGCGAGCTCTGGAGGTGAGTGCGGGCCCCGCCCGAGGGCGGGGCCCGCATCAGAGCCCTACTTGGAACAGGTGTAGATGGCGGCGTTGTCGAGCCACCAGTTCGCTGGGATCAGGTCGGCGAAGTCCTTGCCGTGCTCGGTCCAGCGGAACTTCAGCTGCTTGCCCTTGAAGTCCGACAGGTCGAGCCGGCTGGTCTCCCAGCCGCCGGAGTTCCCGTGCCAGGCGGCCGGTTCGTCGGTGAAGTTCGGGTCGACGGTCGGGCCGTTGACCCACTTGAGGTCGGCAGTGTCCTTCCAGGTCGCCCCACCGTTGTCGGAGTACTCCATGCTTGCGGTGCCGGTACGGACGCCGAAGATGATGAACACGTTGTAGAAGTTGTACGCGTGCGTGAACCGCAGGTACGTCTTGTCCTTCTTGATCTTCGTGCCGTTCGCGGTCTGCAGGCTGATCGAGCCCGCCGGATCGGTCACCGTCCCGAACATCGAGTCGTCACCGTCCTGCGAGTACGAGGTGTCGACCAGCGCACCGTCCACGCCCTCGGCCTTGCCGAGCACCCAGCCCGCGTCGCGGACGATCTTGCCGTCCGGGTACTCGACGAAGCTGTCCTTGAACGCGTTCTTGGCCCTCGCGCCGGTGGTGTCGCAGACCGGTGCCTGGGCGGGCTTGCCGATGGCCGGCTCGAAGTCCATCTCGGTGGCCTTGATCGCCAGGCCGACCTGCGCGCAGTCGGCCTTGGTCATGCCGTACTTCTTCTTCTTGGCCAGCTTGGTGCAGCTCGCCCGGAGCGTCTCGGCCAGGTCGCCGTAGTCGGCGCCGCTGGTCAGCGACTTCTGCGTCTCGTGCCACAGCACCTCGGAGCGGGCCAGCCCGATGCCGAGCATCTTCTGGCCGTTGAACGAGCCGCCGTCGGCGATCAGGTACGCGGCCTTGTTGCCGACGCCGGAGTTGAAGTGCACGCCGCCGTTGTCCTGGAAGAACTCGTCGTCGAACCAGTTCGCGCTGCGCATCCGGTCCGGGTCGCCGAACTTGGTCGGATCGGACATGCTCCGGATCACGCCGAGGCTGGAGCCCTCCCCGATCTGCCAGCGGTTCTCCGCGGTGTCGTCCGCCGATCCGTTGGTGAGGTCAACGAACTCGCCCATGATGTCGGACAGCGACTCGTTGATCGCCCCGGCCTCCCACAGGTACGCCAGGCCGGAGGTGTGCTGCGTGACGCCGTGGGTCAGCTCGTGGCCGGTCACGTCGTCGGTGCTGACGCCCTCACCGAAGGCCATCTGCTCGCCGTTCCAGAACGCGTTCGCGTACGGGCAGCCGCCGTCGACGCAGATCCGTACGGTCCCGCGCAGCGCTTTGCCCTTGCCGTCACCGTAGTCGGCGCCGATCAGCTCGGTCAGGTCGGTGCCAAGACCCTCGTAGTAGTTCGAGGTGTCGCCGAAGTACTCGTACACCTGGTTGACGTCCTGGACGCTCGACGGCGCCTCGCCCTCGGCGCGCGACGACGGGAACACCGTGCCGCAGCGGACGTCCTCGGCGCCGGTCTGGATGACCGTGTGGTTCGCGTCGCAGACCACCCGGTTCAGGTTCTCGTTCAGGTTCCAGGCGAGCAGCGCCTGGCCGGCCGACGCGTGCACCATCGCCTGCCAGCGGACGTCACCGGGACCGGTCACCTCGAACAGGTACACCGGGATCGCGGCCGAGCCCGGCATCCGGGTCATCAGGCCGAGGTCGAACCAGCGCGGCCCGTCGAGCTTCGCGGTCAACTTGCCCGCATCGACCTTGCCGCGCTTCGCGACCGCGTCGACGGCCGCCTGCGTGGCCTTCGCCTGCGCCGCACCGGCCTGATCGGCGGCCGGGAACTTGCCGTACGTCGCCAGTGAGACCTCACCGTTCGCGGACTCGAGCGCGCCGGCCTTGTCGAGGTTCGTGACGATCTCGCCGCCGTACACCGGAACGCCGTCGATGGTCTGCTGGAAACGGGTCTGCGAGCCGTACTCCGAGAGCGTGCTGCTGCTCGCCACCAGGTCGGAGGCACGCGCACCGAAGTACGGCGCGATGCTGTCCACCTGCGCCTTCGCGACGGCGAGCGCGTCGGGTTTGCTGGTCGCGGCCTTGGCCGCCTTCGTCCCCACCGCGGCCGGCGCCTTCAGCGGAGTCGTGGGCCGGATCGAGTGCGCGCGGCCGAGAGCGTCGCGCTTGGCGACCACGCCGGCACCGCCACCCTTCGGGGTGTCCAGTTGCCGTAGCTCGGGGCCGTTCTGCACCGGGGCGCTGTTGGCGACCCCCGGCGACATCATGGTCAACGCGACTGCGCCGGCCGCGAGACCGGCCAGCCAGGATCGAACTTTCACGGGCTTCCTCCCAGTTCCGTGGACGACCGGGAACGCTGACGAGCCCCCAAGCTCGTTCCCGGACGGAACGCCCGAACCCCACACGTAAGCGGGGCGGACGCTTGCGATGGCTGCACCCTGTCATCCGGCAACTGCGCACCGCGAGCGTGAGTGATCTATGTCACAGGCAGTCGAGGGAGATCCTGCACGCTCGACGCACTGGTGAGATCGTCACCCAGCAGGAGGAATCATGAGCACCGTTGTCTCCAAGGACGGCACCACCATCACCTATGACCGGCGCGGCGAAGGCCCCGCCCTGGTTCTCGTCGACGGCGCGCTCTGCTCCCGCGCGCAGGGCCCGATGCCCGGACTCGCCGACGAACTGGCGGACCGCTTCACCGTCTACAACTACGACCGGCGCGGACGCGGCGAGTCCACCGACGTCAGCGGTACATCCGGGTACGAGGTCGCCCGCGAGATCGAGGATCTGGCCGCGGTGATCGAGGCAGCCGGCGGATCCGCGTACGTCTACGGCTCGTCGTCCGGCGCCGCGCTGGCACTGCGAGCGACTGCCGCGGGGCTGCCGGTCGAGAAGCTGGTCGCGTTCGAGCCGCCGTACGTCGTCGACGACAGCCGCAAGCAGATCCCGCGGAACTGGGTCACGGAGCTGCAGTCCCGCGCGCCGGACGACGCGATCAAGTACTTCTTCACCAAGGGCATCGGGCTGCCCGGGATCCTGGTGACAGCGATGAAGCTGATGCCGGCCTGGAAGCAGATGCGGGCGATCGCGCACACCCTGCCGTACGACGCGCAGGTGGTCGGCGGGAACTGCTTCGGCGAGCCGATGGACGCGGAGCAGTGGGCTCCGATCGAGCGGCCGGTGCTGGTCGTGAACGGCGGCAAGAGCCCCGCCTGGATGAAGGCGTCGAACCGGGCGCTGGCGGACGCGGTACCAGGCTCCGGACACACCGAAGTACCTGGTCAGAACCACATGATCAAGGCATCGGCGATCGCACCGGTGATCGCGGACTTCTGTGGCTGATGCGGACCGCCACGCCATCACAATCGCGCCCGCCCGGCTCCCTTGAGCGGGGACCGGGCGGGCGCGACGGATTGTGATGGTGTGGCGATCCGGGTGTGTCAGGCGCCGGTGATCAGGGCGCCGGCGCCGGAGCGGGCCGCGTCGAAGCGAGCCTGGGCGTCGGCCCAGTTCACGACGTTCCACCACGCCTTGACGTAGTCGGGCTTCACGTTCTTGTACTGCAGGTAGAACGCGTGCTCCCACATGTCGAGCATCACGATCGGGATCTGCCCGGCCGGCAGGTTGCCCTGCTGGTCGTACAGCTGGTGGACGAGCAGCTTGCCGCCCAGCGCGTCCCAGCCGAGGATCGCCCAGCCGGAGCCCTGGATGGTGGTCGCGCTCGCGGTGAAGTTCGCCTGGAAGCCGTCGAACGAGCCGAACGACTCGTCGATCGCGGCACCGAGCTCGCCGTCCGGCTTGTCGCCGCCGTCCGGAGACAGGTTCTTCCAGAAGATCGAGTGGTTGACGTGCCCGCCGAGGTTGAAGGCCAGCGTCTTCTCCAGCCCGACGATCGAACCGAAGTCACCCTTGTCGCGGGCCTCGGCCAGCTTGTCCAGGGTGTCGTTCAGACCCTTCACGTAGGTCGCGTGGTGCTTGTCGTGGTGCAGCTCCATGATCTCGCCGGCGATGCTGGGCGCCAGGGCGCTGTAGTCGTAGGGAAGATCGGGAAGCGTGTACGTGGTCAACTCTGCTCCTTCGTCGGGGCCCAGCGAGGGCCGATATCTGCGATGTCCCGGGTCGGCGACATCAGCTTGAAACTTCAACCACGGTTGAGGTCAAGTAGCCACGCGGGCGACGCGGCACCTGCCCGGTGCCCGGTGCGACCGCGATGACACCCGCGCACCCACCGGACACCTCCAGCTTCACATACTCCACCCGACGACCCACGACTGAGTCTCACCTCGGGACGGACCGGCCCTCCAGGCCGCCCCGGCGAACGGCCGGCCGAACCAGCCGGTCAGCTCCGGTAGAGGTCGGACGACGGGTCGAAGTCGGCTTCCTCGACCACCCGGCGGACCTCGACCTCGCCGTGCAGCGCCTCGGCCAGCCGGGCGGCCCACTCGACCGCCTCGTCCCGGGAGCGGACCTCGACGACGATCACGCCACCGATCAGCTCCTTGGTCTCCGCGAACGGTCCGTCGGTGACGGTCCGCCGGCCGTCGTCCACCTTCACCCGCGCGCCGAGCGCACTGCGGTGCACACCCTCGGCGAACAGCAGGACGCCCGCCTTCGACAGGTCCTCGACGACCTTCCCGACCGCCGCACCGACCTCCGGCGCCGGGAACTTGCCCGCCTCGCTGTCGGCGTCGGCCTTGTTGATGATCATGTAACGCATCGCTGCTCCCTCGTCGGGTCGGTTCACTTACTCCCGCGTCGAATGGGCGCGCACCGGATCGACACCCGCCAGCAGACCATTTCGCGCGCCGGTGGATCGCCACGCAGGCAGAACCCCCGAATTCGGGGGGTAAGTGGGCGCTTTTGGTGGGTTCTGCCTGCGTGGCGGTCCGGGTGACTCAGTTCGGCTGGTCGCCGTTGGGGTTGTATGCGCATGCGTCGGCCAGATCCTGGGTCGGGCCGGGGGGCGTGGTTGTGGTTGGGGCGGTGGGTTTGCGCGTGGTGGTCGGGGTCGCGGGGGTGACCGGGGTGGTCGCCGGGGCCGGGTCGGACTCGAGGGCGTTCTCGACGGTGTCGCGGAGCGCCTGGTAGTCCGGGTGCAGGTACTTGAGGCGGAGCTTGTCGGTGTCGAGCGTGACGTTCGAGACCGTGCCCGCCTTCACGCGGAGCGCGAGCTGCACCATCGCGGGCAGCAGTTCCTGCGGGATGTCCGTACGCAGCAGGTGCCGGCCGGCCTTCGCGATCGCCTTGTACTTCGTGACGAGCGTCTGCGGGTCCGCGGCGTCCACGATAGACTTGATCACGCACCGCTGCCGCACCTGCCGCTGGTCGTCGTCGGCGCCGTACCGGCCGCGGGCGAACCAGAGCGCGTGCCGTCCGTCGAGGTGCTGCTTCGCGCCGGGCTCGATCCACTCCTTCGGCGGGATGTGCGAGCTGCTGATGCCGCCCATCGCGACCCGCTCGTTGACGTTCACCGTGATCCCGCCGAGCGCGTCGACGATCTCCGGGAAGCTCTGCAGGTTGACCTGCAGGTAGTAGTCGAGCTTCAGCCCGAGCGCCTCGCCGACCGACTGCTTCACGACGTCGGCGCCCTCGTTGTCCGACGGGCCGAGGATGCCGGGATGGGCGTCGGGGATGTTCTGGTACATCGCGGTCAGCATCCACTCCAGCCGCCCGTCGAGGCTCAGCCCCTCCTTGCCGAAGCCCTCCGGGTAGAACTTGTGCAGCGGCGAGTCCGCCGGGAACGGCATGAAGGTCAGGTTCCGCGGGAGCGAGATCAGCGCGGTGTTCCCGGTCTTGGTGTCGATGCTCGCCACAATCACCGTGTCGGTCCGCACCCCCGGGCGGCTCGGTGCGTCGTCACCGCCGAGCAGCAGCAGGTTCAGCCGCGGCTTGTCTTCCCACGGGTCCTTCACGTTGACCGTCGTCGGCCGGGTGGCGCTCTTGCTCTCACCCTGCGACTGGAACACGTCCTCGACCAGCTTCCGCTGCGCCAGCACACTCTGCACACCGATGGCCGCCGGCGCCGCGATCGCGAAACACAGCACGCCGACGAACAGCGCACCGGCCACCCGCCCGCCGGCCCCGCCCGTTGCCGGACGCAACGACCTGTGCGAGCCGACGACGATCACGATCCAGCCGAACGCGAGTGCGCCGATCACCACCGACGTCATCAGCAGGCGGCTCGGCACCACAGCCGCGGCGAGCACCTCGTCGCGGCGGGTCAGGCCGACGTACACCCCGAGACCGACGAGCGCGAGGAACACCGTGAGCACGAACGCACCGAGCTTCCGGCGCCCGCCGACGATCAGTCCGAGTCCTGGGATCAGTGCGCCCAGCAGCGTGAACCCCAGCAACTTCGGCATCGACCGCGGCCGCCTCGCCGTCGCCCGCCCACTCCCCATCGGCTCCCCTGTCACCCCGTTGGCCCCCGGTACCAAGTGTGCGCCCTGGAACACACCTCTACCTGTTCAGACGTGTTACGGGAGCATTCGGTTGTCAAACAATCGGGTCGCGGCGGGTGGAGGGCTGGGGCTAGGTTGAGCGATTGTGCGCATTTTGGTGCTGGGCGGGAACGGATTTGTCGGGCGTGCGGTCGTGGACGACGCGCTGGCGCAGGGTGCGGAGGTCGCGTCGTTCAGTCGCGGTCTGAGCGGTACGCCGCTGCCGGCCGGCGTCACTCAGTTGGTCGGGGACCGCGAGGCCGGGGACTACTCCGCGCTGGAGACCGGCGAGTGGGATGCGGTGGTCGATCTGAGCGGGTTCCGGACTCGGGACGTCGACCAGGCGATGGACGTACTCGGGGATCGGGCGGGACGGTACGTGTTCGTGTCGAGCCACGCGGTGTACGTCCGCGATCTGCCGGCCGGTACGGATGAGACCGCGCCGCGCCGCGAGCCGTTGCGCGATGCAGACGTACTGACGAACGAGACGTACGGGCCGTGCAAGGTCGCGTGTGAGGACGACGTCGTAGAGCGGTACGGCGAGCGCGCGACGATCGTCCGGCCGGGGCGCGTCACGGGGCCTGGCGACTCGTCCGGTACGGCGCTGTACTGGATCCGTCGTGGGGCGCGTGGTGGTCGGGTCGCACTACCGACGAGGCCCGAGGCGCCGCTGCAGCTGGTCGACAGCCGGGATGTGGCGCGGTTGATCACGCGGCTGATCGCGGACGAGCGGTCCGGGGCGTACAACGCGATCGGGCCGGATTCCACGATCGGCGAACTGATCAGCACCGCGGCCGAGCTGTCCGGGAGTGCCGTCGACATCGTGCCGATCCCGTTCGACGCCGTCCCGCCGCGCTTCCCGTTGATGGACCCCGAGTCCGAGTGGGGCGAACGCCGCCGCAACCCCGCCAAGGCCCGCGCCGCCGGCCTGCCGGTCACCCCCCTCCGCCAGACCCTCACCGACGTCCTCCACTGGGACACCACGCGCGGCACCCCACCCCTGTCCATCGGCCTAACCCCCACCGACGAAGCCGCCCTCCTCGCCAATTTGCCTGGCAGACCCACCAATTTGCCTGGCTGACCCACCAATTTGCCTGGCAGACCCAGCGCGTGCGGGGTTCCACACCGCCAACCCGGGTCAGGAACCCCACACTTGCTGGGCCTACCAGGCAAATGCACCGGCGCGTGGCTACTCCGGGAGAACCAGCGTCCGGCCGGCGTCTCGGGCGGCGTTGACGCGCCACCCCACCATCGCCCGGTCCGGAGGACCGGTCAGTCGGGGAGGGCCAGGGTTCGGCCGGCGTCTCGGGCCGCGTTGATGCTTCGGGTGAGGGTGTCTTTCAGGGCGGTGGCCTCGTCGGTGAAGCCTTCTACTACGGCGGTGTCGCCGGCGGGTTCGGTGCGGGCGAGGAGTTCGATGTAGCGGTCGCCGTCCTCGAGGGCTGCCTCGGCGCGGAGCGCGGCGTCGGCGGAGCGGACCCGGTCGGCGTACCGGTCGAGCAGGTCCACCTTGCGCTTCATCGCCTCAGCGGACAGTGCGAGCGCCCGGCGCTGCGGTCCGAGTACGGCATCCAGCTCAGCGGACTTCGCACCACGAGCGATGTCCTTCTGCCGCGCCCGCAGTACGGTCTGCTCACGGAGCACCTGCGCGATGTCCCACAGCTGCTCGGGCAGCACCAGCTCGTTCTTCACGTCGTCGAGCAGCCCGCGCCGCGTGACCGTTGCCTCGAGCACCGTTTTCACCGCGCGCTGCGCCTTCGCCAGCAACCACGACGCCTCGCTGTCGAAGTCCTCCGGCAGCAAGTACTTCCCGTACTGCCGCCGGACTGCCTTGTGCCCGCGGTCCTCCCCCATCGTCTTCGCGAGGATCCCGCCGGTGGCGATCACCGCGACCCCGGCCAGCGCCAGCGCCGCCCACGCCGCGACCTCGGTCGGCAGCGTCGCCGCGAGCACGATCAACGCGAGGATCCACCCACCAACGCACACCGCGAGCCACACCAGCAGCGTGCCGAACGTGTTCCCGGGCGCCACCGACCACGACGTCTCACGCTTCGGCCGCGCCGCACCGGCCGCAACGAACAGCTCCGGCCTGCGCTCGTACAACCGCCGTACGCCGGCCGGCACACCCGGCGCGAACACCGGCTCCATCGCCACCTCCGAAGAAGTCGTCAGCACTCAGCGTAGCCGTGTGGCCAGCCCGTCGAGGTAGATGTTGAGGCCGAATTCGAAGAGTTGGTCGAGGTTGTACTCGTAGTCGAAGTCGTCGGCGAGCAGGTCGCGGAAGGCGGTCAGGTTGCTGCCCGCGACCATCGCCGCCAGCCGGTCGCTCTGCTGCCCGACCCACTCGTCCGCGGTGACGCCGGTGTCCTGCTCGGCCTGCGCCTCGGACTCCATCACCAGCGCGATCCCCCGGACGTACGCGAACAGGCTGATCATCGTCGACATCGCCGCGCTCTTGTCCATCCCGCGCAACGCGCCGAGCACCGCATCTGTGTGCGGCAGCAATCGCGGCGCCAACTGCGGCCGACTCAGGCTGATCGCACTCGCCAGCCACAGATGCTTCCGGTACGCGGCCCAGTGCACCCGCGCCACCAGCGTCACCGCGTCCCGCCAGTGCTCCGGGATCTTGCCCAGCGGAAACTCGCCGAGCGCCGCGTCGACCATCTGTACGACGAGCGCGTCCTTGCCGCCGACGTACCGGTAGAGCGCCATCGTCGACACCCCGAGCTCGGTCGCAATCCGCCGCATCGACAGCATCGCGAGCCCCTCGGCGTCCGCGATCGCGATCCCCGTCCGCACGACCTCGTCGCGGTTCAGGTCGGGCACGCCGTCGACCGCCGTACGGTGAGAACGCGGCGGCGGCCCCACCACGGTCCCGACCCCGGGCGACGCATGGACGAGCTGCTCCATCTGCAACATCTGCAGCGCCCTGGTCGCGGTCGCCATCGCCACGCCGTAGTCGCGCACCAGCGCCCGCGTCGACGGCACCCGGTCGCCCGCCAACAGCTCGCCGGTCTCGATCCGGCGCCGCAACTCGGCGGCGATCACCTGGTACGGCGCTTCGCCCATCAACCCTCCCGAGGTAGTGCACGTACATCGTATGCGCACTAGTTCGAGATGACAGTTGCAATTAGGTAAGGCTATCCTCAGCAGCATGCAGGAGTCAGTGGGGCTGACTGGTACCGGGCTCGCTCTCGGATATCACGGGCGCCGAGTGGTCGACGGCGCCTCGTTGGAGATCGCGGCGGCGAGCGTGACCGCACTGGTCGGTCCCAACGGTAGTGGAAAGTCGACGCTGCTGCGCGCTCTCGCGCGCCTCCATCAGCCGGACGGCGGGACCATCACCTTCCCCGGCGGCGGCGACGCGCTCACCCTCTCGGCGAAGGAGTTCGCCCGCAAGGTGACGTTGCTGTCGCAGTCCCGGCCGACGCCGAACGGTGTCAGCGTCCGCGACGTCGTCGGGTACGGACGGCACCCGTACCGCAGCCGCTGGCGCAACGACGACACCGACGGTCCGCGGGCGATCGAGCACGCGATGAGCGTCACCGGCGTCACGTCGATGGCCGATCGCGGCGTCGACGAACTGTCCGGCGGCGAGTTGCAGCGCGTCTGGCTCGCCACCTGTCTCGCCCAGAACACCGGCGTCCTGCTGCTGGACGAGCCGACCACGTTCCTCGACCTGCGCTACCAGATCGAGATCCTCGACCTGATGCGCGAGCTCGCCGACGAGCACGGGGTCGCGGTCGGCGTCGTACTGCACGACCTGAACCAGGCCGCCGCGGTGGCGGACCGGATCGCGCTGCTCGATCAGGGGCGAGTACGCGCGACCGGTACGCCGGAGGAAGTACTGCAGGCCGACGCGCTCACAGCGACGTACGGCATCACCATCGAGGTCGGCACCGACCCGGCCACCGGGCTGGTCTCGACCCGCCCGATCGGCAAACACCTGACCCGCGCCACAACCAACTGAGGTCATCCACCATGAGACGAACCGCCATCGCCCTGGTCGCTGCTGCCCTGTTCGGCCTGACGGCCTGCGGTACCAGCGAACCGGCCGCATCCGACGACACCAGCGACGCGGCCGCCCAGCCGGTGTCGCTGACCGATGCCCGGAACAAGAAGCTCGACCTGAAGGCGCCCGCCACCAAGGTCGTCGCGCTCGAATGGGGCGCGGCCGAGAACCTGGTCTCGCTCGGCGTGATGCCGGTCGGCGTCGCCGACACCAAGGGCTACACCAACTGGGTGACCGCCGCGAAGCTCGATCCGTCGGTGAAGGACGTCGGCACCCGCGGTGAGGCCAGCGTCGACGCGATCGTTGCCCTGAACCCCGATCTGGTGATCACCACCACCGACGAGGCGGCGAACACGATCACCCAGCTGGAGAAGGCGACGCCGGTCCTGGTGATCCGCGGCGCGGACGCGGCGAACGCGATCCCGCAGATGAAGACCAACCTGGACCTGATCGGCCAGGCGGTCGGGAAGTCCGAGCAGGCCAAGCATCTGACCG
The DNA here is from genome assembly GCF_043197975.1 of Kribbella sp. NPDC048928. NCBI lineage: Bacteria > Bacillati > Actinomycetota > Actinomycetes > Propionibacteriales > Kribbellaceae > Kribbella > Kribbella sp. NPDC048928. The sequence continues at coordinate 54,453 of NZ_JBICUC010000004.1, forward strand.
GCGACTTCGACAAGGCGCTTGCCGACGGCAAGCAGAAGATCGCGGACGCCGGGAAGGCCGGCAGCACATTCATGATGGCGGACGGCTACAAGCAGGGCAGCACGATCTCGATCCGGATGTACACCACCGGCTCGCTGCTCGGCGCCGTCACCACTGAGCTCGGCCTCAAGAACGGCTGGACCGGGGCCGGCGACAAGGACTACGGCCTGGCGCAGACCGACCTCGAGGGCCTGACCAAACTGACCGACGGCTACTTCCTCTACATCGCGAACAAGAACGACGGCGGCGACGTGTTCGGCGGCGATCTGGCCGGCAACGCGATCTGGAAGAACCTCCCGTTCGTGAAGTCGAGCAAGCTGCACCGCCTGCCGGACGGCATCTGGATGTTCGGCGGCCCGAAGTCCACCGAGCAGTACATCGACGCCGCCGTCCAGGCAGTCACCTCTTGACCCAGGTCACCGCCGTGGAGGCCGAGACCGTTCGGCAGCCGGTACGGCGGATTCGCGTCGCCGGCCTGTTCGGCGGCGCCCTCGTACTGATCGTCGTCCTGGCGGCGGTGCACCTGACACAAGGCACGTCGTCGGTGGGGGCCGGGGACCTGCTGCGGCTGGTGTTCGGGCACGGCACCGACAACGCGGCGAACGTACTGATCGCGTCGCGGTTGCCGCGACTGCTGGCCGGAGTACTGGTCGGGGTCGCGCTGGGCGTGGCGGGTGCCGGGCTGCAGTCGCTGGCCCGGAACTCACTCGCCTCGCCGGACACGTTGGGGGTCAACGCCGGCGCCTACCTGGCCGTGGTGATCGCTGCCGCGTTCGGAGTCTCGCTGCCCGTGGTGCCGGCCGGCGGGGTCGCGTTCGTCGGCGGGCTGGCGGCCGCGGGCCTCGTACTGGCCTTGTCCGCCGGCGGCTCCACCGGCCCGACCCGGCTGATCCTGGCCGGGTCGGCGGTGGCGATGGCGCTCGGGGGCGTGACGACTCTGATGCTCCTGCTGTTCCGCGAGGAGACGGTCGGTACGTTCGCGTGGGGCGCCGGAACGCTCGTCCAGACCGATCTGCGCGCGGTCACCCAGATGGCGCCGGTCGTTGCCGTCGGCATCGTGGGCGCGATGCTGCTCGCGTCGAAGCTGGACATCCTGACGCTCGGCGACGACACGGCATCGGTCCTCGGCGTGAACGTACGTCGCACCCGCGTCCTCACCACCCTCGTCACCGTACTGCTCTCCGCGGCTGCTGTGACGGTCGCGGGACCGGTCGGTTTCGTCGGGCTGGTCGCCCCGGTCCTGGTACGGCTCCTCGCCCCGGTCGTTCCCGGACTGCTGCGGCACCACGTCTTGCTGCCGCTGTCCGGCCTGGCCGGTGTGCTCGTCGTGCTGGCCTCGGACGTCGTCCTGCGGGCCGCGTTCGGTGGGCAGGCCGGCGTCGAGATCCCGACCGGCATCATGACGATGGTGGTCGGTGCGATCGTCCTGATCTGGCTGGCCCGGCGGCACCGCGACTCCGGGCCGAGCCGCTCCCCCGGCGGCACCGGCGGCGGCCTGCGGACCCGGCGTACGTTCTGGCTGGTCACCGTCGCGCTTGTCGTGCTGCTGATCGGCGCAGGCGTCGGCGCGATGCTGACCGGCGATGCGCTGCTCCGCACCGGCGACCTGGCCAACTGGGCCAACGGCCAGTCCGGGCGCGCGATCACGTACGTCCTCGACCAGCGCTTCCCGCGGGTGATCTCTGCCGTACTGTGCGGCGCCGCGCTCGCGATCGCCGGGACCACGGTCCAGGCCGTCTGCCGGAACCCGCTCGCCGAGCCCGGCATCCTCGGTATCACCGGCGGCGCCGGCGTCGGCGCGATCGGCACGCTCATCCTGTTGCCAGCAGCAAGCATCTGGCTGTTGTCCGGAGTGGCCGCGCTCTGCGCGGTGGTCACGTTCGGACTGGTTTATCTGATCTCGTGGCGGGGTGGGCTGAGCTCCGATCGGCTGGTGCTGATCGGCGTCGGCGTCTCGTCGGCCGCGACCGCGATCATCACCTTGCTGATCGTCGCCACCGACCCGTGGAACCTGAGTCTCGCGATGACCTGGCTCTCCGGCAGCACGTACGGCCGCACGCTCCCCCAGGTCGTGCCCGTCGCGCTAGCATTGCTAGTATTAGTACCACTGCTAGTCCACGCGCGCCGGGATCTCGATCTGCTCGCGCTCGACGACGACGTACCGCGCATCCTCGGCGTCCGGCTGGAACGCACCCGACTGCTAGCGCTGCTCGCGTCCGCCCTCCTGACCGCGGCCGCTGTGTCCGCGATCGGCGTGGTCGGGTTCGTCGGCCTGGTCGCACCGCACGCGGCCCGCGCACTGGTCGGCGGACGGCACGCGCGGATCCTCCCAATCGCGGCTCTGCTCGGCGCGATCCTGGTCAGCCTCGCCGACAGCCTCGGCCGGACGCTCCTCGCCCCCGCCCAGATCCCGGCCGGCCTGCTCACCGCCCTGATCGGCGCCCCGTACTTCGTCTACCTCCTCTGGCGCACCCGGGTGCCTGCGAGGTGAGGAGGGGGGCATCAGGCACCCCTCAATCGTGTCAAGATGGGCGGCATGCTGCGCGAACTGCACCTCACCGGCAACCCGGATGCCGACAAGTTGCTCAACGACGACCCGTTCGCCTTGCTGGTCGGCATGCTGCTCGATCAGCAGTACCCGATGGAGCACGCCTTCTCCGGCCCGCTGAAGCTCGCGAACCGGATGGGCGGCTTCGACCTGCACAAGATCGCCGCGACCGACCTGGAGTCGTTCGTCGAGCTCGCCGTCACCCCGCCGGCCATCCACCGGTACGGCGGTTCGATGGGCCGCCGCGTGCACGCGCTCGCGCAGGAGATCGTCGAGACCTACGACGGTGAGGTCGCGAACATCTGGCTCGCCGGCCGCCCGAAGCCGGACGGCGCCGAGGTGCTGAAGCGGCTCAAGGCCCTGCCGGGCTTCGGTGAGCAGAAGGCGAAGATCTTCCTCGCCCTGCTCGGCAAGCAGCGCGGCGTTGCCCCGAAGGGCTGGCGCGAGGCCGCCGGCAACTACGGCGACCGCGGCTCCCGGCGCTCGATCGCGGACGTCACCGACGCGACCACGCTGCTGGAGGTCCGCAACTTCAAGAAGGCCGCGAAGGCTGCCGCAAAGGCCTGATCCGCGAGACATCCGGCGCCGATCTGTTGCAGCCGTGCGCGGGATGTCCCTTGTACTCCACGCGATTCCCTGCGAAGTGCGCCCGGCAGCCTTATTGTTGCTAAGGCGAACGGGAGGCGCGGATGGATATCCGGGATCTGGATCGCAGGGCCGGCGCGGTGCTCGGAGAAGTCGTGATGCAGGTACGTACCGAGCAGCTGTGGTTCCCCACGCCGTGCCCGGATTGGACGGTTCGCGGGCTGATGCGCCACCTGGTCAGCCAGAACGAGGGCCTCGCCACGGCCGCGCTGAACGGCTCCGCCTCCGTGCACACCTGGAACAGCGGTCGCCTCGCCGACAACCCGGCCGGTGCCTACCGCCGCTCGAACGTGCGCGTTGCGGACGCGTTCGCCGACGGCGGTGCGCTGGACCGGCTGGTGGCGGTGCGCGAGTTCGGCTCGTTTCCGCGCCGGATCGCGCTGACATTCCACCAACTGGACTGCATCGTGCACGCCTGGGACCTGGCCCGCGCGATCGACGTCCCGTACAACCCGCCGCCGGACATGGTCGAGCTGGCCCTGCTGCTGGCCCGCCGGATCCCCGACACCGACGCGAACCGCGGCTCCGGCTACGCGTTCGAGCGCAGCGTCAAGGTGTCCGGCACGGCCCCCGACCTCGACCAGCTACTCGGCCTCCTCGGCCGCAACCCGGAGTGGGTCTCCCCGCTGGACTAGCTCGTGTCTGGATCACCGGACACGAGTTAAGTAGTCGGGCAGCTCGATCGCGTCCGGTTTCGCGGCCGACATCTTCGTGATGACTCCGGACATCACCCGCGACGTCATCACCCGGAGGCCGAAGTCGCGGTACGCGATCCCGAACGCCGTCATCGGCATCGCCAGCTTGATCCCGCCCGGCGGCAGCTCCATCCGTTGCTCGACGTACGCCTGCATCCGCCGCTGGTAAGCCCGGAACGCCCGGACGTGATCGCCCTCCGCGGCGGCCAACTCCCCCGCGAGTACGTACGCGCCGACGAGCGAGAGCGCCGTACCGTGACCGGCCATCGGCGAGCCGCAGTACCCGGCGTCGCCGACGAGCGCGATCCGGTCGCGCGACCACTGCGTTACGACGACGCGGCTGGTGGAGTCGAGGTAGAAGTCGTCCGCGAGATCCAGGCCCTTCAGCACCTGCGGCGTGTGCCAGCCGAGCCCTTCGAACCGCTCGCGGACCAGCCGCTTCTGCGCCGCGACATCGCGGCGGTCGTAGTTGAGGAGCGGCGACCGGAAGCTCAGCAGCACCTTCGCGTACCGCGGGTCGCGGTCCGGACGCAGGGCGACCCAGCGGCCGCCCGGCGCCGTGTAGACCTTCATCCAATGCTCCAGATCCTCCGGTGCCTCGATCGTGAAGTACGAGGTGTAGCCGCCGAGGTGGTGCACGTACTCCGGCTCTGGCCCGAACGCGAGCCGCCGGACCCGCGAGTGCACGCCGTCGGCCCCGATCACAAGGTCGAACCGTTGCCGGGTCCCGCTCGCGAAGGTCACGTCGACACCGGCCGGATCCTGCGCCAACTCGGCGATCGAGTCGCCGTACCGGAACTCCACGTCGCTCGCCGCCGTCATCAGGATCTCGGCGAGGTCGCCACGCAGGATCTCGATCTCGGCGACCGGTCCCGCGCCGTCGAGCAGGTCCGCGGGCATCTCGGCCGTACGCCGCCCGTCGGCCTTCACGTACGCGAGCCCGCGCTCGTGCACCTGCCGATCGGCCACAGCCGGCATCACCCCCATCCGTTCCGCGACCACCCGGGACACCCCGCGCAGGTCCACGGTCTGCCCGCCCGGCCGCGGCTCCGGCGCGATCTCGACAACCGTCGGCGCGAACCCGAACCGCCGCAGCCAGCACCCCAACGCCGGCCCCGCAATCCCAGCCCCCGAAATCAGCACAGTCTTCATCTCAAGCCCCTTAGAACTAGTGCGCGTACGCCGTACACGGTGCACTAGCTCACCCATCCAGCACCAGCGCGCACTAGTGCACCGCGGCGAGCTGCACTAGATGCGGATCCCCAGGCCATCACAAATGCGCACCCAGGCCAGGCCGACGCTCAGCGCCGGAGAAGACGGCTGATTGTGATGGCCTGGAGATCCGGACCTGCGCCACTCACCAAGCGCGATGCCGGGCCGGGCTCGCACCGGCGCCGAGCGCGGCGCCGCCCGCGGCGTGGCGGTTGGTGAGTGTCCCAGGTCCGCGTCAGAGCGTGAGGGCGAGTCGGGTTGCCTGTTCGATGGCTCGCTTGGCGTCCAGCTCTGCGGCTACGTCGGCGCCACCGATCAGGTGGACGGGGCGCCCGGTTGCGTGGAGGGCTTCGGTCAGGTCGCGGAGCGGCTCTTGGCCGGCGCAGATCACCACGTTGTCGACGGCCAGCACCCGCGGCTTCTCCCGCTTCGCGCCGAACGTGATGTGCAGTCCCTCGTCGTCGATGCGCTCGTAGTTCACCCCACGCAACTGCTCGACCTGCTTGTTCTTCAGCGCGGCGCGATGCACCCACCCGGTCGTCTTCCCGAGTCCGGCACCGATCTTCCCCGCCTTGCGCTGCAGGAGGTACACCTTGCGCGGCGACGGTTCCGGCTGCGGCACGGCGAGCCCGCCGGGCAGCTTGGTCGGATCGCCGACGCCCCACTCTGCCTTCCACGCCGCGAGATCCGGCGCCGCCGCGGTGGTCAGGAACTCGCTGACGTCGACCCCGATCCCGCCGGCCCCGATCACCGCGACCGCGTCACCGACCGGTCGCCCCGCGCGGACCACATCGACGTACGAGAGCACCTTGGGGTGGTCGATGCCGGGGATCGCCGGCACCCGCGGTACGACGCCGGTCGCGAGCACGATCTCGTCGAACCCGGCCAGGTCCTCGGCGCCGGCCCGGTGCCCGAGGTGCAGCTTCACGCCGGTGAGGTCGAGCCGCCGCCGGTAGTACCGGACCGTCTCGGCGAACTCCTCCTTGCCGGGGATCCGTTGCGCGATCCCGAACTGCCCGCCGATCTCTCCGGCCGCCTCGAACAGCTCGACGTGATGCCCGCGCTCAGCGGCCGTGACCGCCGCCGCCAGACCCGCAGGCCCGGCGCCGACCACCGCCACATCCTTGGTACGGCGGGTTGGCAGCAGCCGGAGCTCCGTCTCGCGGGCTGCCCGCGGGTTCACCATGCAACTCGCCTTCTTCTTGGCGAACACATGATCCAGACAGGCCTGGTTGCAGGCGATGCAGACGTTGATCTCGTCGGCGCGATCGGTGGTTGCCTTAAGCACCCATTCCGGATCGGCGAGGAACGGCCGTGCCATGCTCACCAGGTCCGCGTCGCCGCGCGCGAGCACCTCTTCGGCGACCTGCGGCAGGTTGATCCGGTTCGAGGTGACGACCGGGATCTGGACGTACGGCCTGAACGCCGCGGTCACGCTGGTGAAGGCTGCTCGCGGTACGGACGTGACGATGGTCGGCACCCGGGCCTCGTGCCAGCCGATCCCGGTGTTGATGATCGACGCCCCGGCGGCCTCGATCTCCTTGCCCAGCGCAACCACTTCGTCCCAGGTCTGACCACCCTCGACCAGGTCGGCCATCGACAGCCGGTAGATGATCAGGAAGTCGTCGCCGACCCGCTCGCGGGTCTGCCGGACGATCTCGACCGCGATCCGGCGGCGGTTCTCCGGGCTGCCGCCCCAGCGGTCGGTCCGGTGGTTGGTCCGCTCGGAGAGGAACTGGTTGATGAAGTACCCCTCGGAGCCCATGATCTCGACGCCGTCGTAGCCGGCCTCGCGGGCGAGCTCCGCACAGTCGACGTACGCCTTGATCTGACCGACGACGCCGCGGTCGGACAGCGCGCGGGGCTTGAAGGGGTTGATCGGGGCCTTCAGCGCGGAGGCGGAGACGCTGAACGGGTGGTACGAGTACCGGCCGGCGTGCAGGATCTGCAGCGCGATCCGGCCGCCTTCGGCATGCACGGCATCGGTCAGCAGGCGGTGCTTGCGCGCCTGACGACGGCTGGTCAGTTTGGAGCCGAACGGTGTGAGCCAGCCCCGCCAGTTGGGCGCGTAGCCGCCGGTCACCATCAGGCCGACACCGCCGCGGGCCCGCTCGGCGAAGTACGCCGCGAGCTTGGGCAGATCGCTCAGCCGATCCTCGAGCCCGGTGTGCATCGACCCCATGATCACCCGGTTCGGCAACACGACATGGCCGAGATCCAACGGCTCGAGCAGATGCGGATAGGCGCTCATGGGTGGTCCTTTCGGAGGGCGTCGATCACCTCGTCGCACCAGGCGACGAAGGATTCCTCGGCTCGGATACCGCCGCGCAGGACGAGGTACTGGTGCAGGTCGCGCCCGTGCAGGCCGGCCGGCTTCGGGAAGTCGCGCTTCTGGATGCCGCGGTACACCTCGTGCCGCATCGCGTGCTCGGCCCGGTGCCGCTCGACCTCACGCAGTACGACACCGGCGTCACCCAGGGAGGCGCCACGGAGCTTCACTCCCAGACCGTCCCGCAGTACGGCAGGATCCTCCGGCGCGGCCAGCCAACGGGTCAGCTCCGCGCGCCCGGCCGCCGCGATCCGGTACACCTTCTTGTCCGGGCGACCGTCCTGCGCGATCTCGGTGGGCCGCACCCAGCCGGCGTCGTCCATCCGCCGCAGCACCCGGTAGATCTGCTGGTGCGTGGCCGGCCAGAAGTACCCGATCGAACGGTCGAACCGCCGGGCCAGCTCGTACCCGGAACCGGCCCGCTCGGTCAGCGAGACCAGGATCGCGTGCTCCAGCGCCATGAACCGAGGCTACCTATGCAACTCGTTGCACTGCACCTGATTGCAGCCCATGTCACACGTCTTGTCCGAACAAGCCTTGCCGCGTTTGAGAGAATGGTTGCAGACGCCTTGTATTCGTACCCGATGGATCGGAGCATCATGGACGCCCAGGCCCACCCGACGAAGACACCGTTGCCGGGGATCGGTATGCGCTACGACCTGGTCACCGAGGCCGGCAAGCACATCTCGGTGGTGGCGCACAACGACGGCCGGCGGTTCCTGGGCTTCCACAAACCCGAGGACGACGACGAGTGCCAGGCGTCGGTGCCGTTAGGCCGCGGCGAGGCGGCCGCGCTCGCGCAACTGCTCGTCCCGGACCGGATCGACCCGGTCCGCGGCGAGATGGAGATCGACCTGGTCACCGAGCACATCCCGGTGACGGCCAAGTCGCCGTACGCGGGCCGTACCCTCGGCGACACCCAGGCGCGCAGCCGGACCGGGGCCTCGATCGTCGCCGTCCTGCGACGGACCGGGGCGACACCGTCACCGACGCCGGACTTCCGGTTCGCGATCGGGGACACGCTGGTCGTGGTCGGCACCCGCGAGGGCGTGGACGCCGTGGCCGATCTGATCGCGGGGGGCTGAGCATGCACGAAAACATCACCGCTCTACTGATCGAACTGGGCGCGGTCATTCTTGCCCTGGGCATCCTCGGCCGGATCGCCGGCCGACTCGGTTTCTCCCCGATCCCCCTGTACCTGCTGGCCGGGCTCGCGTTCGGGCACGGCGGCCTCCTGCCGCTCGCCGCGAGCGAGGAGTTCGTTGCCACGGGCGCCGAGATCGGCGTCATCCTGCTGCTGTTGCTGCTCGGCCTCGAGTACACGGCGTCGGATCTCGTCGGCACGCTCAAGACGCAGTACGTCTCGGGTGCGGTCGACTTCTTGCTGAACGCGTTGCCCGGTGCGGCAGTTGCGTTGCTGCTCGGTTGGGGTCCGGTGGCGGCGGTTGCGCTCGCCGGTGTCACCTGGATCTCCTCGTCCGGCGTGATCGCGAAGGTGGTCGGCGACCTCGGTCGGCTCGGTAACCGTGAAACCCCTGTGGTGCTGGGGATTCTCGTGCTCGAGGACCTGTCGATGGCGGTCTACCTGCCGATCCTGACTGCGCTGCTCGCGGGCGTCGGGCTGGCCGGTGGGAGCATGACGCTGCTGATCTCGCTCGGCACGGTCAGTGTGGTGCTGTTCCTCGCAGTGCGCTACGGGCGGGTGATCAGCCGGGCGGTCTCGTCGGACAATCCCGAGATGCTGCTGCTCGTCGTACTCGGACTCACGCTGCTGGTCGCGGGCATCGCGCAGCAGTTGCAGGTGTCGGCGGCGGTCGGTGCGTTCCTGGTCGGGATCGCTTTGTCCGGTGAGGTCGCGCACGGTGCGCGGAACCTGCTGAGCCCGCTGCGCGACCTGTTCGCCGCGGTGTTCTTCGTGTTCTTCGGGTTGAGCACCGATCCGCGGAAGATCCCGCCGGTGCTGGCGATCGCGTTCGGTCTGGCGGTACTGACGGCACTCACCAAGATCGCCACCGGGTGGTTCGCCGCGCGTCGTGCGGGGATCGCGACCGCCGGACGCTGGCGCGCCGGTGGGACGCTGGTCGCCCGCGGTGAGTTCTCGATCGTCATCGCCGGCCTGGCGGTCGGCGTCGAGCCGAAGCTGGGGCCGCTGGCCACGGCGTACGTGCTGATCCTGGTCATCCTCGGCCCGGTCGCAGCCCGCTACACCGAGCCGATCGCCCGCCGTCTCACCCGCAAAGCCCCAGCCCCGGCGGCAATGCCCGCCGCCGAGCAACTGGAAGAAGACCCCGCCAACACCTGATGCGGACCGCCAGCACTCATCAACTGCACGTCGAACCCCACCGCGAGCGTGAACCCGCCCGCAACAGCTCAATTGATGAGTGCCTGGCGTCCGCCCGCATGGTCAAGGAGGCACCCGCCTAGAACAGTTTGCCGCCCTGTTCGTGGTCGAGGAGCGTGCGTTTGCGCTCGATGCCGCCGCCGTAGCCGGTGAGGCTGCCGGTCGCGCCGAGCAGGCGGTGGCACGGGACGATGATGCTGATCGGGTTCTTCCCGTTCGCGAGACCGACCGCCCGGGCCGACTGCGGCTTCAGCCCGAGCGCGCCGGCGAGGCCGCCGTACGTCATGGTCTCGCCGTACGGGATGTCCTGCAGCGCATCCCAGATCCGCCGCTGGAAGTCCGTACCGACCAGGTGCAGCGGTACGTCGAACGTCGTACGCCCGTGGTGGAAGTACTCGTCCAACTGCTCCGCGACCGCGGGCAGCGCCGAGTCGTCGCGATCGCCGAATCGCGCCTCCTCCGGGCGGTAGCGCTGGCGATCCATGTACAGCCCGGTGAGCTCACCCGACTCGGTGCCCACGAGCGTGAGCGGACCGAGCGGGCTGTCGATCACCGCGTACGTCACCGGGTGGATTCCCACTGCTCACGGTCGATCCGGTAGAGCACGTGCCGGCGCAGCCGGTGCCCGTCCTCGATCCGTGGGTGGTCGAAGTCGCCGGGCTCGTCGTGCACCATGCCGATCCGCTGCATCACCCGCTGGGACGGCAGGTTCGTGGTCGTGGTGAACGACACCACCCCGTCGAGGCCGGCCGGGCCGAAGCCGTGCGCCAGCGACGCCCGGGCCGCCTCCGTGGCATAACCGTTGCCCCAGGCACCCTTCGCCAACCGCCAGCCGATCTCCACGGCCGGCAGGAAATGCGCCTCGAAACTCGGCACCGACAGCCCGGTGAAGCCGATGAACTCGCCGGTGTCGCGCACCTCGACGGCCCACAGCCCCCAGCCGCGCTCCTCGATGGCGGTCGTGTTCCGGTCGATCAGGCCGTCGCTCTGCTCGCGGGACTGCAGGGCCGGAAAGTGTTCCATCACCGCGGGATCCGCGTTCATCGCCGCGAACGGCTCCCGGTCGGAGTCCCGCCAGTTCCGGAGCAGGAGGCGGTCGGTGGTCAATTCGGTCATCGTCACTCCACAGGGATCTTGTTGATCGCATGGTCGCCGGTGGCCCACAGGTACTGCACTGCGTACGCACGCCAAGGCCGCCACGCCCAGGCGTGGCTGGTCAAGGGTTTGGGGGCCTCGGGCAAGCCTAGATCACGAGCGGCGTAGCGGATACCGAGATCACTGGCCACAAAGGCGTCCGGGTCGCCGAGCGCGCGCATCGCGATCGACTCGACGGTCCACGGACCGATCCCCGGCAGCGCGCTCAACTGCTCCCGCGCGCGATCCCAGTCGGCGCCCGCGCCCAGATCGATCTCGCCGTTCGCGAGAGTGCCGATCAAGGTGGTCAGTGTCGTACGGCGGGACTTGGGAAACGCCAGCGTCTCCGGATCGAGCCCCGCGAGCGCCTGCATCGTCGGGAACAGGTGCGTGAGTCCGCCGGCCGGATCCTCGATCGGCTCGCCGTGCTGCAGGACGAGGCGGTGCGCGTGGGTCCGGGCGGCTGCCGTCGACACCTGCTGGCCAAGAACCGCCCGTACGGCGAACTCCTCACCGTCGACCGTGTGCGGGACGCGGCGGCCGGGTGCCTTCGCGATCAGCGGCGCGAGGACAGGGTCGTTGCTGAGCAGGTCGTCGACCGCGACCGGATCCGCGTCGAGGTCGAGCATCCGGCGGCAGCGGCTGATCGCGATCGCCAGGTCGCGCTGGTCGGTGAGCGAGAGCTGGCAGGCGATGTGGTCGGGCATCGGCCGGAGCGCGACGACACCGTGGCCGTGCGGGAGCCGGAGCGTCCGGCGGTAGTAGCCGTCACGCCACTCCTCCACCCCTGGTACGCCGGTCGCGATCAAGTGCCCGAACAGGTTGTCGGGCGTCAGCGGCGCGCGGAACGGCAGCCGGAGCGAGATCGTGCCGGGTGTGGCCGTCGACGTCCCCTTGCGGGCTCGCCGCCGCAGCTCGGTCGGGGCGAGCGCGAACACCTCCTGCACCGTCTCGTTGAACGTCCGTACGCTGGCGAAGCCCGCGGCGAACGCGACGTCGGCCATCTGCAGCTCGCTCGTCTCGATCAGCAGCCGCGCGGTCTGGGCGCGCTGGGCGCGAGCGAGAGCGAGTGGTCCGGCGCCGAGCTCGGCGTGCAACTGGCGCTGGACCTGACGGACGCTGTACCCGAGCCGGGCGGCGAGTCCTGGTACACCGTCGCGATCGACGACCCCGTCTGCGATCAGGCGCATCGCCCGCGCAACCAGGTCGGCACGGTCGTTCCACTCCGGGGACCCCGGGCTGGCGTCCGGCCGGCAGCGCTTGCAGGCGCGGAACCCGGCCTGCTGCGCGGCGGCCGCGCTCGGGTAGAACCGCATGTTCTCGACCTTCGGCGGCACCACCGGACAGCTCGGCCGGCAGTAGATCCTGGTGGTCAGTACGGCCGTGAAGAACCAGCCGTCGAACCGCGCGTCCTTCGACTGCACCGCCCGGACACATCGCTCCCTGCACTCGTACACGCCCTCCAGCATCCCTGCCGGCGCCGACAGTCGCTAGCGGTTTTACGACATGGAGGTGCGGCGCCCGATCAGTTCCTCGGTCGACGCCTGGTACGCGGTGGCCGCCTCACCGAAGTACCGGAAGAGGGTCTCCTGCTCGGCGGCCGAGTACTCGCCGATCACCGCCCCGATCCGGCGGCGGGCGCCGGCGACGGCCTTGCCGACCGACTCCGGCGGCTTGCCCATCTCGACGACGACCTTGCGGCGGTCACTCGGATCGTAGCCGCGCTGCACGTGCCCGCGCTGCTCGAGGCGGTCGATCATCCGCGTGGTGGCGCCGGTACTGAGGCCGGTCCAGCGCGCGAGCTCGCCAGAGGTGAGGGGGCCGGTCAGGTCGAGCAGATTGAGGACGAAGTAGTCGGTCGCATTCAGTCCGGCCGCGTCGGCGCTGGCCAGGCTGTGCAGCACCATCGCGCTCAGGTACCGCCGGAAGACGGCGCTGTGGTCCTGATCGGTTGACATGGCGGGGCCACCTCCGGTTAGATATCTGCATCAGAGCAGATAATCACTTGGAACAGATACTGCAAGGGAGAAGCTATCATGAAGGTGCTGGAGGAGACCCGGATCCTGGCGGTGCTCGAGCGGCTGACGGCGGCCTGGGACGCCGGCGACGCGGTGGCGTACGGTCGGGAGTTCACGGCGGACGCGTCGTACGTGACGTACGTCGGGACGGTCTATCGGGGGCGGGACGACCTGGCGGCGGGGCATGCCGCGCTGTTCGGGAAGTTCCTGAAGGGCACGCGGATGTTCTCCGAGGTCGTCGAGCTGCGGATGTACGGCGAGCGGACGGCGGTCGTGGTGACGCGGGGCGACGTCGGGAAGAAGCGGCCGGCGCGACTGGCGAAGGTGCAGACGTTCACGCTGGTGCTCGAGGACGACGGGGAGTGGCGGGTGGCCGCGTTCCAGAACACCAAGCACCACAAGCTGATGGAGGCGGTGTCGTTCCGGATGCTGCCGGCCAGCGCGCCGCGGTGAGTTGGCGGTTTTGCGACGGCAGGATCCGGTGGCGGATTCTCGCCAGCTTCGCCGGCCGCGGACCGGTGAACTTGAAACATGAACGAACTGCTTGGCAAGAAGGCACTGGTGACCGGCGGCAGCCGCGGGATCGGCGCGGCGACCGCCGTCGCCCTGGCGGAGCGCGGCGCCGACGTCGCGATCACGTACAGCTCGTCCGCGGAGGCGGCACAGAAGGTCGTGAAGGAGATCGAGGCGCTCGGACGGCGCGGATATGCGTTCCCAGTCGACGCGGGTGACGCGGTGGCGGCTGCGGACGGTGTGCGGCGGGCCGCGGATTCCCTTGGTGGGTTGGACATCCTGGTCAACAACGCGGGCGTCGGGGCGATTGCGCCGATCGGCGACCTGACGCTCGAAGACGTCGACCGGGTCCTCGGCGTGAACGTCCGGGGTGTGTACACGACCACGCAGGCCGCTGTACCGCTGCTGTCCGACGGTGCGCGACTGATCCACCTCGGCAGCTGCGCCGCCGAACGCGTGACCTCTCCCGGCATGACGTTGTACGCGATGAGCAAGTCCGCACTCGTCGGCTTCAGCAAGGCGCTGGCCCGTGAGCTCGGCGCCCGCGACATCACCTCCAACGTCGTCCAGCCCGGACCCACCGACACCGACATGAACCCGTCCGACGGCCCCTTCGCGGAGCCCCAACTCGCCGACCTGGCCATCCACCGCTTCGCCACCCCAACCGAGGTCGCGGCCGCGGTCACCTACCTGGCCGGCCCGAACGCCTCCTACATCACCGGCACCGAACTGACGATCGCCGGCGGCCACACCGCCTGACCCGTACCGAAGAACGGGTAGTAGCACCGCGACACGCCCGTCCGGGCCCCATCCGCGCGCCGGACAGGCGACCACTACCCGTCCTTCGGTACGAAGTTGTCGGCGGAACGCCGTACCGTCGCCGCCATGAAGTTCTCGGTGACGGTCGGGGCGGCTGGGGTTGGGCGGGATCCGCGCGGGCTGGCGGAGTTGGCGCGGGTGGTCGAGGGTTCCGGGTGGGACGGGCTGTTCCTGGAGGACTACCTCGTCTACCAGGGCGATGCGCGCCTGCCGACGTACGATCCGTGGATCTGTCTGGCCGCGATCGCCGTCGCGACCGAGCGCATCCGGATCGGGACGACCGTCACCCCGCTCCCCCGCCGCCGGCCGTGGAAGGTGGCCGCGGAGGTCATTGCGCTGGACCAGCTCTCTGGCGGGCGGATGATCCTGGGCGTGGGGATCGGGGACCCCGGCGATCCCTTCCTGGAGAAGAAGAGCCCGCCAGTACTCGCCGCGATGCTCGACGAAGGGCTGGCGATCATCGACCAGTTGTGGACCGGGCAGCCCGTCAGCTTCCACGGGAAGCACTACCGGCTCGACGGCGTGCAGTTGACGGCGCGGGCGGTGCAGCGGTCACGGGTGCCGGTCTGGGTGGGTGGGAATCTGCTCGTTCCGGCCGTACGTCAGAGGATCCTGCGGTGGGACGGATCGTGTGCCTACAAAGGCACCACCGACTCTCCGCAGCAGATCACTCCGGACGACGTCCGCCGGTTGCGCGACGAAGGGGCGCGCGACGTGAAGGTGAGTGGTGGCGATCCGGCAGCGTTCGCAGCGGCGGGGGCGACCTGGTGGGGACGGTGGATCCCGCCACTGCCCGTGGCCGAGACCTTGGCCATCGTACGGCAGGGGCCGCCGACGATCTGAACCGTTGACAGGTTGACGATGGCGGGGGCAGACTGCGGGTAATTTGAACGTTCAAACGGGTGGAGGGTCTGTTGGCTACGTTGAAGCAGGTGGCTGCCCACGCGGACGTCTCGGTGCAGACGGTGTCGAATGCGCTGAACGCGCCGCACCGGCTTCGTGCGGACACGCTCGAACGGGTCAACCGGTCGATCGAGCTGCTCAACTATCGCCCCAATCGTAACGCCCGCAGTCTGCGGACCAGTGCGGTCGAGCTGATCGGGTACTGCGTGCCCAACTGGCCGAACCAGACGCACCTGGTGATGGACCAGTTCCTGCACGCCCTCTGTGCGGCCGCCGAAGGCAGCGGGCGGCACATCCTGCTGTTCACCGCGCCACCCGGTGTCGACGGCATGCCGACGTACGACGATCTGCACGCGCGCCGGATGGTCGACGGGTTCGTCCTGTCGCAGACGGAGACGCACGACCCGCGGCACGGTTGGCTGAAGGACCAGGGCATCCCGTTCGTCAGCTTCGGCCGCGTGTGGAAGCAGACCACGCAGCCCGGCCCGTGGGTGGACGTCGACGGCGCGACCGGTTCGGCGATCGCGGTTCGGCACCTGTACGAGACCGGCCGCCGCCGGATCGCCTTCCTGGGCTGGCCGAAGTCGTCCGGCCTCGCCGAGGATCGGGTCACCGGCTGGCGTACCGCCTGCAAGGATCTCGGCCTGCCGGTCAGCGGCCTGACCGTCCGTTGCCGCGAGGACAGCATCTCCGAAGGCGCCCGCGGCACCGCGCGACTGCTCGACGCCGGCCGGGACGTCGACGGAATCGTTGCCCTGAGCGACATTCTCGCGCTCGGCGCGCTCCGCGAGCTGACCCGCCGCGGCCTCACCCCCGGCCGCGACGTCGGCGTCGTCGGGTACGACGACTCACCACTCGCCGAGGTCGTCTCGCCCGGGCTGACCAGCCTCCGGCAACCGATGGACCAGATCGCCGAGGAACTGATCGCGATCCTCACCGGCCCCGAGACCGGGACGCCGGCCGAATGCCTGCTGCAGCCAGAACTGGTGATCAGGGGCAGCTCAGCCCCTGGATGATCCGGCGCTTCTCCCCGGGCGCCGCGAGAAGGAGGAACCGCCATGACTCCCCATCCGACCAACCCAACCAGCCGAAGTAGCTCATCGCCGCCCCGGCGCAGACCGGTCCGCCGTACGGTCGGCGTCGCGCTGCTCGCGACCGCAACCGTCCTTGCCGGCTCCGCCTCCGCCCTGGCCGGCCCGTCCCCAGCCGGATTCGCAACCGGCGCGTCCCCAGCAGCCGGCGTCGACACCAGCAATGCCGCAGCCTCCGCCGGCGGGTCCGAACTGTCCGAAACCACGCGCCTCGCCGATCGCCGCTCGCTCGTCGTCGGCGACCGCGCCTACGCGATGGGCGACGAGTCCGGCCTCTATCCCGCCGCCGGCTGGCACGTGCGCGGCGAGATGGGCGGCTTCTGGTCGCAGCCGATCAAGCTCCTCGACGGCATCTGGTTCGGCCTCGACGGGAACTGGCTCGGCAAGCAGGTCCCGGCCGCGAAATACACCAGCGGCCACGGCTACAGCCGGATCGACTACTCCGGCGCCGTGAACGTGCACCGTACGGACTTCGTCCCCGACGGGATCCGCGCGACGCTCGTCGGCCTGACGCTCAGCTCGAGTACGGCGAAGACGGTCAAGCTGGACGTCGACGCGCACTCGGAGTTGATGCAGTCGTACCCGTGGGACTGGACCGCGCCGGGCGCGGCGGACGCCAACCTGCCGGACACGGGTGCGTACGACGACGGCGCGCTGCAGTTCCGCGAGCAGGGCACGCCGCCGTACCCGAACGCGACCGCTCACGACTACGCCGCGTTCGTCGGATCGTCCCTGCGTCCGACGAGCCACGCGCTCGGCGCGGACCATCGCGGCCCGCAGGACCCAGCCGTGATCTGCCCGAAGGACGGGACCACACCTGCGCGCTGCGACGACTCGCTCGTCGGCAAGGGCACCGGCGGCCGGCTCACGTACGACGTGCAGTTGCAACCGGGTCAGCAGAAGACGATCTGGTTCGCCGTCGCCGGATCGGACCAGGGCAGCCGGGCCGCGGAACGTGAGTACGGCAAGGCGTTGAGCAACCCGGACAAGTTGCTGCGGGCAAAGACCGCGGCGCGGCAGCAGATCGACGCACAGTCCGCAGTGGACCTTCCTGGTGACCGGCTGCTGCAGCAGAGCGTCGAGTGGAGCAAGCAGAACCTCGCGGACTCGGTCCAGGAGGCGCGCAACCTGCAGATCCGGGACGTGAACGAGGGCAAGGACTACCCGGCCCCGCTCGGTACGGTACCGACCGCGCGCTGGTTCGGCGCCGGCTTCCCGGACTATCCGTGGCTGTTCGCGACCGACGGTGAGTACACGGCGTTCGCGGCCGTCGCGGCCGGTCAGTTCGACACCGTGAAGGAGCACCTGCGTGCGCTTCGCGACGTCAGCGACATCTTGAACAACCGCAGCGGCAAGGTCGCGCACGAGGTGACGCCGACGGGCTCGGTGTACTTCGGCTCGAATCAGAGCGCGGGCAACACCGACGAGACGGTGAAGTTCCCCAGTACGGTCGCGCTGTTGTGGCGGTGGACGGGCGACAACAAGTTCCGCGACGAGATGTACGACTTCAGCGTGCGGAACCTGCAGTACGTCTACAAGAACCTCGACAAGGACGGCGACGGCTGGCCCGAGGGCCTGGCGAACGTCGAACGCGCCGGCATGGGCGTGGAGAAACTCGACAGCACCGTGTACCTCGCCCGCGGGCTGCGCGACCTCGCCGACCTCGCGGCGTCCAAGCACGACGCGAAGGTGCAGCAGTGGGCAACCAGCCGGGCCAACGACCTGGAGTCCCGCTTCGAGGCGCAGTGGTGGGTGCCGCAGGCAATGGGGTACGCCGACTCGGTGGACAACGCGACCGATCCGGCGAACGACAACACCCCGATCTTCCAGCGGCACTGGATCGGCGTGACGCCGATGGAGGCCGTACTCAACCGCCCGGGCAACACCTCACCGCTCGCGTCGCCGGAGCACGCGAACACCGCACTCGATCAGCGCGAGAAGCCTTGCTACACAGGAGAATTCGGCCTGTTCCACACCGGTACCGGGCCGACGTCCGACCCGAAGGGCAACCCCGGCGCATCCTGTGACGGCATCGTGTCGCAGGTGCCGAGCGAGCGCAGCATCTTCGGTCTGAACACCTCGATCATGGCCGTTGCGGAAGGCAACTTCGGTCGCCTCGGTACGAAGCAGCAGCAGGTCTACACCACCGGGAACGCGCGGATCCAACTCGACCCGTCGGTGTGGGAGACGCCGGGTGCGATGCCAGAGATCGCGCCGTCGCCGGACTCGGCCGCGAACATCGGCCGGCCGTTCTACGACCGCTCGATGGCGCTGCAGGCCTGGGGAACGTACGGCATCCTGTGGCCGGTCGTCCACCAGCAGCTCGGTGTCGACCCGAATCTCGGTCACGGGCGGATTTCCGTTGTACCGCAGGTCCCGCAGGGCCAGCAGAAGGTGGCCGGCAGCAACATCCGGGTCGGTCGCGGAGCCGTCGAGGTGTCGGCACGCCTTGCTGGTAAGGCGTTGTCGACCGATGTGACCGCGAAGGGCGTCGGCGCGGCGCTCACGGTCGGTGCGGTCCTGCCGTCCGGCGCGACGGTCCGGAGCGTGAGGGTCAACGGCCACACTGCGTCGTACCGACTGGTGACCACCACCCGCGGGACGGAGGTGCAGGTGCCGGCGCACGGCGCGCACACGGCGCTCGCGATCACGCTGAAGTAGCACGTACAGCCTCGGACCCGGTCGGTGCGCAACCGTTCTGCGCATCGGCCGGTTCGGCATTTCCGGTACTTCGGAGTTCCCGTCCGCGCGGTCTTTGCGCAACAGAAGGCGGGCCCCTCCGAGTATGAGTCGGAGGGGCCCGCGCAGCTGAAGGAAAGTGACGTCTCCAGCTTCCCGATACGGGTCCGTGGAGGCCGGCAGACCCCGTCACCGGTCTACCTCGGTGGGGATCCCCACCGCGAGGGCCCTCGGTTTCCGTTCGACCCGCCGCCCCGATCCGAAGCAGCGTGTCGACAGTTCTACGCCCGTCGGCCGGGTCGGCACAAGCCTTTCCAGGCAACAGATTCGGTCGTCCACAGTGATCGCGCAACCATCCACAGAAACAACCCGAGTTATGCACACCCCCTGTGCATAACGTCTCTTAGCCCTTAGGCGGTTTGAGGGGCATCGGTTGCAGGATGCGATAGCCGGCGTACAGACCGAGTGCACTCACGACGAGCACCGACGGTACGGCGAGCGCGAGCGGTGGACGGTGGTAGCCGAGGTTGTTCAGGACGTCGGCGAGCCACTGTGCGACGAGCAGGAACTCCGCGGCCGCGGCCGGCAGCAGCGCGAGCGGCAGCACCAGGAGACCGCGCCAGAACCGGAGCCGGAGGAACGTGATGCCGAGCAGCCAGCCGGTCACCTCGTGGGACACGATCAGCAGGAAGAACTCCGCAAAGATCAGACCTGCCTGCGACGGGCTGGTGAACAGGTGCGGGTTGTTCAGCTTGTCGGGCCAGCCTTGCCACGCGTACAGCCCGCGTTCCACCTGGTAGACCAGCACCCAGAGCAACGCGGTCGCCGCCGCGGCGCCGGTCAGGTAGATGCCCGCAGCAAGCGAGAACATCCGCCGGGTGACGCCCTGTGAGACCAGCAAGGAGAAGTACGCCGGGGTGATGGTGATGCCGATCGCCATCGAGAAGTACTTCGGCGACTGGGTTCCGTAGTCCCACGCGCTACCGGTGACGCCGCCGGCCACGACCTGGATGATGACGCCGACGAGGAACAGGGCGAACACCATCACCACCCAGTAGCCCAGGAGCATCGGCCGCAGCCCGATCACCATCGACAGGACCACCTGCTTCAGCCGGTGCCAGTCGGTGGCCCCACGCGGCAGCGCGGCCCGCTCAACCGTCGTACTCACGAAGAGGCTCCCGTCAGGTGGACGAAGAGGTCCTGCAGGCCGACCGGGCCGATCTCCAGACCTGCCGCGGCGGCCTGGTCGAGCAGTGCCGGGTCGAGGTCGCCGAGGACCGTGGTGGACTTGGTGCCACCGAGGCGCTCCTCCGCGAGCACGGTGAACCCGGCGGTGAACTCGTCGACCGCCGCGGACGGGCCGACGATCGACGCTCCGCGGCCGCGGAGTGCGTCCACCGGCGACTGCGTGACAAGCCGGCCCTTGTCCAGAATCACGACCTCCTCGAGCATCGCGCTGACCTCGCTGACCAGGTGCGTGGAGAGCACGATCGTGCGCGGTACCTCCACGTAGTCGGCGAGCAGCATGTCGTAGAACAGGTTCCGGGACGGGACGTCCATGCCGAGGTAGCTCTCGTCGAAGATCGTCAACGGCGCGCGGCTGGCCAGCCCGAGGACCACGCCCAGCGCGGACTTCTTACCGCGGGACAGCTTCTGGATCTTCTTCGCCTGCGGCACCTCGAAGCGGTCCAGGAGCTCGTCGGCCAGCTCGGCGTTCCAGTACGGGCGGAGGGCGCCGGCGAGCCGGACGGCATGCTTCACCGAGGCGCTGTCCGGGATGTCACCGGACTCCCGGATCAGGCAGACCCGGCTGGTGACGACGGAGTTCTCGTACGGCTCCTGCGCCGCGCCGAGGTCACCGCCCTCGATCAGCACCCGGCCCTCGTCGGGGCGCCGGAACCCGGCCAGCGTGGCGGCGAGCGTGCTCTTGCCGGACCCGTTCCGGCCGAGCAGCCCGTGAATCTTCCCCGGCGCCAGCCGCAGGTCGAGCCGGTCCAGCGCAGGCACGTCGGCGAACCGTACCGACAGATCCTCGGTCCGCACAGTCAGAGCGGCGGTCATCAGACCCCACCCCCAGAACGGATGTGTTGCTGGATGTCTTTGAGGGGGATGCCGATCGCTTTGGCCTCCCGGATCATCGGGTCGACGACGTCGGCGAAGAACGAGTCGCGACGGCCGGTGCGGAGCAGGTCGCGGGCGTTCGGCGCGACGAACATGCCGATCCCGCGGCGTTTGTAGAGGATGCCGTCGTCGACCAGCTGGGCGAATCCCTTCGCCGCCGTGGCCGGGTTGATCCGGTAGAAGGCGGCGTACTGGTTGGTCGACATCACCTGCTCGTCCTCGGCCAGCACCCCACCGACGATGTCGTTCTTGATCTGCTCCGCAATCTGCAGATAGATCGGACTCCGATCGTCGAACACACCATCCCCCCTTCCTCGGTTCACTACCCGAGTAGTGGACCGTAGCACCGGGGCAGGGTCACCCCGCCGCGGAGTATTGGGATTGCTGGAGAGCCTTCTTCAAGGCCGGTACGGCAGGACCGACGCGAACCGCGAGCTGTGCCAGCCGATCCTTGTTACGCGTGCGCTGATCCTTGGAGACGACCGTCCGCAGATCCGCGGTCGCCGCGAGAACGACAACCGACGCGTCCCGGAGATCGACGCGGGACACCAGGCGCGAAGGCCGCAACGTGTCCTGGGCGCTGCGCAGAACGTGCCGCCGTACCAACGGATGCCGCAGCGCGATCCGGTCGGCCGGAATGATGCCGAGCACGCGATGCGGTTCGACCTTGATCAGATGCGCGCGGGCGAGCTCGTCGCGGACCAGGCGAACGGTGGCGCCACCACGGCGGTCGATCCAGTGCCGCCAGCGCCGCGGACCGACCGCGCGCAGCTCCTCGAGCACGGCCGCGCTCACCGGATCCACCGGCGACGGAGCGTTCGTCACCCGCGCACGTCCGTTGTCGTCGTCGAGGTTCCCGTTGAGTTGCAGGTCGACCAGTACGGCCGCCCGCAACACCTTGCCCAGCTTCGAACGGGCCGTCAGCCGGCCGCGCTGCGGATCGTAGGCCAGCAGGAAGATCCTTGCCGCCAAGGACTCCGGGCTCGCCGCGCTGCCGAGGGCAACCGTCTTCCGCAGCCGCGCCGGGTGCCTGGCCGACGTCGAACGCTCCGGCCGCCGCAGCGGCATCACCACAGCTCTACTCATCGTCTTCCTCCTTGGACGGGCGTCCCGGCCGGCGTTGCCTGGCGACACCGGACGGGAGCCGACCGGCGTCGGACAGGGCGCGACGGAGCAGGTACTCGATCTGGGCATTCGTGCTGCGCAGGTCGTCGTTCGCCCACCGGGCGAGCGCATCGTGCACCGCAGGATCCAGCCGGAGCAGGATCTTCTTCCGTTCGGCAGCCACCGGAGGCTGCCTAGTACAAGGAGCCGGCGTTGACCACAGGCTGGGCGTCGCGGTCGCCGCAAAGCACCACCATCAGGTTGCTCACCATGGTCGCCTTGCGCTCTTCATCCAGCTCGACGACCTCATGCTCGGACAGCCGGTCAAGCGCCAGCTCGACCATGCCGACCGCGCCCTCCACGATCCGCTGCCGGGCCGCGACCACGGCGCCGGCCTGCTGGCGGCGCAGCATCGCCTGGGCGATCTCCGGTGCGTACGCCAGGTGGGTGATCCGCGACTCGATCACCCGGACGCCGGCCGCATGCACCCGCGCCCCGATCTCCGCCGACAGCGTCTCGGTGATCTCGTCGGTACTGTCCCGCAGCGACAGGACGCCGTCGTCGGAGTGCACGTCGTACGGGTAGCTGTTGGCGATGTGCCGGACAGCGGTCTCGGTCTGGATCGCGACGAACTCGACGAAGTCGTCCACCTCGAACATCGCCTGGGCGGTGTCCTCGACCTGCCACACCACGACGGCGGCGATCTCGATCGGGTTGCCGTCGGCGTCGTTGACCTTGGCGACCGCGGTCTCGTGGTTCCGGATCCGGGTCGACACCTCGCGCCGCGAGGAGATCGGGTTCACCCAGCGCAGACCGTTGGTCCGGATGGTGCCGGAGTACCGCCCGAGGACCTGCAGCACCCGCGCCCGGCCCGGCGACACCGCGGTCAGTCCGGCGGCAACGATCATCGCGGCGAGCGTCACCAGGACACCGAGCCCGATCACCACACCGTTCGAGCCGTTGGCCCCGAGGATGATCACCACGATCCCCACCACCGCGAGCACGAACGCCAGTCCCGCTATCGGCCAGCCGTTCTGCTCGCCGCCGGCCCGCTCGGTCACCTTCGGCGCCGGCATCTCCACCACAACATCCGTCATCACAAGCTCCTCTCGAATAGCCCAAAGGTAGCAAAGTGATATCACATTTAGCAAGTGCGCGTGCAGCTCGACAGGACGTGTCCCGCTCTCGCGCAGGAATCCAGACCTCCGCAGGCGGGACCTGGCCGGCCGCCGGCGTATACGTCCTGTCGAAATTGCCGCTAGGGCGTGCGGTGAGGTGCCGTGCCGAGTGCCCCGCAGTCGGCGCGGGGTCAGGAGGCACGCCCTAGGGGAGGTTGGTGGCGAGGGCTTCCAGGTGTGACTGCCAGAGAGGGGCTTGGGAGTTGGGGAGGGGGTCGATGGGGGATGGGCCCCAGGCGTGGATGGGGCGGATGCCGTGCAAGGCGTTGACGAGCCAGGCTTCGGTGGTGTTCCGGAGGGCGTCGGGGGTGATGGGGTGTTCCGACACCTCGACGTCTTCTGTGGCAGCGATCCGGCGCAGGAGCGTTGCGGTGACGGACGGGAGGAGCGGCCGGTCGGCGGGCGGGAGGCAGAGCGTGCCGCCCTCCCACCACGCGACGGCAGAGTACGCAGCCTCGAGCACGGTGCCGTCCGCGTCCAGCAGCAGGATCTCGTCCGCACGGTCGGGCGCGGACTCCTTGAGCTTGCCGAGCAACTCGAGGTCAGGCCCCTTCACCCGCGGCGCGGTCCGTGGATCCGGTCCGTCGAGTACGGCGACCCGCACCCGACCACCGATCGGCGGCGCCGGCCGCAACTGCACCGCCAACTCCCCCGACCCCTGCAGCTCGAACCGCGGGAACCACCGCCCGAACCCGGGCAACCGGCCCGTCTGCTCGTCCCAGAACCGTTCCGCATCCACCCCCGCCGCCGCACACGAACCGACGAACCGCTCCCGATGCAGGTCCAGCCCGCGAACCTTGCCATTGGCAACCAAGAACGAATCCGCCACCAGCAGTTCAGTCATCCACCACTCCCCCAGCCCGGGCCCCGACCGCAGCCGTTGCCTTCAGCACCATTTCGTCGTACTCCGCGACCGGGTCGGAATCGAGCACGATCGCACCCCCGGCCCCGATCACCGTCTGGTCCGGCGTCAGCACCGCCGTCCTGATCACCACGCTCAGGTCCGCCCGCCCGTCCACGGTCAGATAGCCGAGCGCCCCGGAGTACACCCCCCGCGCACTCGACTCGAGCTCGTCGATGATCCGCATCGTGCGGATCTTCGGCGCACCCGTCATCGATCCCGGCGGGAAGCACGCCCGGACGGCGTCCACGGCCGTCACCCCGTCGCGCAACCGTCCCCGTACGGTCGTCACCAACTGGTGCACGGTCCGGTAGCTCTCGACCTGCATCAACTGCGGCACCGTCACGGTCCCTGGGACGCTGACCCGGCCGAGGTCGTTCCGGATCAGGTCGACGATCATCAGGTTCTCGGCGCGGGTCTTGTCGTCCTCGGCCAGCGCCTTCGCGGCGAGCTGGTCCTGCGCCGCGTCGAGGTCCCGCGGCGCGGTGCCCTTGATCGGCCGGCACTCCGCCCAGCCGTCGGCTTCGACAGTCAGGAACCGCTCCGGCGAGGAGCTCGCCACCGCGAGGTCGCCGTACCGGAGGAAGGCGGCGTACGGCGCCGGGTTCGCGGAGCGTTGCCAGCAGAAGAACTCGAACGGGTCCGGTACGGCGGGCAGGCGCACGCGGTTCGTCAGGTTGACCTCGTAGGTCTCGCCCGCCTCGAGCTCCTCCAGGACGCGGGCGACCCCGGCCAGGTACGTCGTCCGGTCCTGCTCGAGGTGCGACTCGAGATCGAGACGGGCGATCGCGGGCGCGTCCACGCCGCCCATCCACCAGTCCGCCGCGGCCTCCTCGGCACGATCCAGCCAGGCGTCACCACTGTCGAGACCACCGTCGAGGTCACCGTCGAGGGCGACCAGGTGCGTACGGTCCCGGTCGTGGTCGATGACGACGAACCGGTTCGCCCAGATCCACAGTGCGTCGGGCGTCGGGGCCTCGTGGGCGGTCACGCCACCGGTCAGGGCCTTCAGCTCGTACCCGAAGTAGCCGACGTAGCCGCCGCAGAACAGGCCGGCAAGCTCCGGCGGCGGCTCGGCGGCGCGCTCCGCGAGCAGCTGGTTCAGCTCGGCGAACACATCACCGTCGGCGACATCCCGCGTGATGACCTCCGCACCGGCACTCGTCCCCAGGACCGAGACGCGGCGCGGCAGCCGATCCGTGAGGCTGCCGTCGAGCCAGAACGCGACCGGTTCCGCGGCCAGCAGCTCGCGGTAGACCGTCTCACCGTCGAGCGCCCGGTCGAGCGTCCGGACAGACCACCGCAGCACACTCACAGACACACGTTACCGACCCAGACGAGTGTCAGACAGTCAGAGCGACCTTCGTCCGCATGGCGGTAATTCGGCGGATCGGGATTGCTACCTCGAGGCCGTCCTTGGACTCGGCGCGGTCTGCGAGCCAGGCGGCCGCGGTGTCCCGCCGTACGTCGGGGGTTCCCGGGAGGTAGAGCGCGTTCACCAGGCGGAGCGCGTCGTCGCGGCTGCGGATCATGTAGACGTACCGCTCGCGCTGGCTCTCCATCACGTCGAAACCGGCGTGCTTCAGCTGATCCTTGAGCTCGGTGATCTCGCCGCCGGCCGGGAACTGCGGTGTCGACCGCAGCCGGGTGGTGAGCCCGCTCAGCGTACGGATGTCGCCGCGCCGCAACGGCCGGACCGCGGGAACGATCGCGGCCAGTACGCCGCCGCGCCGCAGCACCCGCGCCGCCTCCGCGAGGACGTCCGGGAGTGGCTGCAGGACCATCAGCCCCATCGAGCAGGTGACGACGTCGAAGACCTCGTTCGCGAACGGCAGGTGCAGCGCGTCCGCCCGTACCTTCGGCCCCGGCGCGCTCTCGAGCTGGGCCGCGTTGTTGTCCACGCCGACCACCCAGCGCCCGTACAGCTCCCGGGCGACCGGCCCGTTGCCGCAGGCCAGGTCGAGAACCCGGCGGGCCTCACCCGAGACCGCGCGGACCAGCCATCGGTACGGCGTGTGATCGCCCGCTACGGCACGCGACAGCAACGCCTCCGTGCTACCCGGTGCGGCGGTGTGGAACTCCCGCAGGTACTGCGGCCAATCGACAGGATTCTCAGACATTGCGGCCCGACGCTACCGGCAGACCACCCGATGTACCCCATCGGGTGCTCTGCGTTAACGCAGAGTTGACTGTCGTCAGACCCGGCTGACGAAGATGTGGCCCGCGGTCTCGTCGCTGATCACGCCGCCGGCCTCCCGGCTGCCGACCAGCACGCCCTCGGCGTCCAGCGTCGAGTCGACCTCGCGGCCCGGCAGGGCACCGGCCTTCCGCAGCACGGCCATCGCGCCGTCGTCGGTCTGCACCGGCTCGGCGATCCGCCGGACGAGCACCCGGACGCTCTCGCCGGTGGCCGTGTCGAGCACCTGGTCGAGCGGCTCGACGCCGACCCGGAAGTCCTCGATGCCGCTGGCCTGGTGGTCCTTCTGCAGCTCCTCGAGGCCCGGGATCGGGTTGCCGTACGGCGATTCGGTCGGGTTGCCGAGCAGCTGCAGGAGCCGGAGCTCGACCGCGTCGCTCATCACGTGCTCCCAGCGGCAGGCCTCGGTGTGCACGTCCTCCCACTCGAGCCCGATCACGTCCACGAGCAGCCGCTCCGCGAGGCGGTGCTTGCGCATCACCCGGACGGCCTGCTTGCGGCCGACGCCGGTGAGCTCCAGATGGCGGTCGCCCTCCACCTTGATCAGGCCGTCGCGCTCCATCCGCGCCACCGTTTGACTGACCGTCGGACCGGACTGGTGCAGCCGCTCGGCGATCCGTGCCCGCAGCGGCACGATGCCCTCTTCTTCCAGCTCGTAGACGGTCCGCAGGTACATCTCGGTGGTATCGATCAGGTCGGTCACGACAACCATTCTCACCTATGCAGGCAAGCCTTACCCAATTGCCGTGGGTACTGGCCGAGGATGAGCATGGTGACGACAGTGATGTGGTTCCGGCGCGACCTCCGGCTGGGCGACAACCCGGCGCTCCTCGAGGCGGCGGCCGCGGGCCGGGTTGTGGGCCTGTTCGTGCTGGATCCGTTGCTCTGGGAACGATCCGGCGACCCACGGCGCGAGCACCTGGCGGCGTCGCTGCGCAGTCTGTCGGCCTCGATGGGCGGGCGACTCGTCGTCCGGCGGGGGGATCCGGCAACCGTCGTACCGGCGGTCGCGGACGAGGTCGGCGCCTCGAGTGTGCAGATCAGCGCGGATTACGGCCCGTACGGACAGCAACGTGACGAAGAAGTTGAAGCCTCATTGAACTGTCCGTTGCTGCGGACGGGATCGCCGTACGCCGTCGCACCGGGGCGGGTGCTCAACCAGCAGGGACGCTCGTACCAGGTGTTCACGCCGTACTTCAAAGCCTGGCTGGCGCACGGATGGCGGCAACCGGTGGAACCGCCGTCGAACGTTGAGTGGGTCAAGGCGGCCAGTGAGGAGCTGCCGGACAGGGCACAGGGCGCAGGCGCCGGCGCCGGCGAGCAGGCGGTGCTGACGCACTGGCACGAGTACCTCGACGGCGTCACGGAGTACGACGACCAGCGCGACCGGCCTGACCTCGACAGCACCTCGCGGATGTCGATCCCGCTGAAATGGGGCGAGATCCATCCGCGGACGATGCTCGCCGACCTCGCGCGCAAACGCAGCGACGGCGCGAAGGCGTACGCCCGCGAGCTGGCCTGGCGCGAGTTCTGCGCGGACCTCCTGGCCCGGAACCCGCATGCCGCGTGGAAACCGCTGCGGCCGGAGTTCGAGAGGATGCAGTACGACGAGCCGGACGAACTGTTCGACGCCTGGTGCGCGGGCCGTACCGGCTTCCCGTTCGTGGACGCGGGGATGCGGCAGCTCGCGGAGACCGGGTTCATGCACAACCGGGTCCGGATGGTCGTCGCGTCGTTCCTGGTCAAGGACCTGCATGTGCACTGGAAGTACGGTGCGCGCTGGTTCATGCGCTCGCTGTACGACGGCGACCTCGCCTCGAACTCGCTGAACTGGCAGTGGGTGGCCGGCTGCGGTGCGGACGCGGCGCCGTACTTCCGGATCTTCAACCCGGTCGGCCAGGGGCTGAAGTTCGACCCGGACGGGACGTACGTCCGGCGCTGGGTGCCCGAGCTGCGGCACCTCGACGGCCAGGCAGCGCACGAGCCCTGGAGGCACGGCGGCGCCGGCGGCTATCCCGAGCAGGTCGTCGACCACGGCGAGGCCCGGCGCGAGGCGCTGCGGAGGTACGCCGCGATCCGCTCTTGACATCCACTTGCTCCAAACATCTATAGTGCTAGTTACCTAGATGAATGGGGTTACGGATGATCGAGTTCCATCTGGACGGGCGGTCGGGGGTCTCGCCGTACCAGCAGATCGTGCAGCAGGTCCGGAACGCGCTGCGGCTCGGCCTGCTGCGGGAGGGTGACCAGCTGCCGACCGTGAAGGACGTGGTCGCGGCGTTGGCAATCAACCCGAACACGGTGCTCAAGGCGTACCGCGAGCTCGAGCACGAGGGCCTGGCGCAGGCCCGGCCCGGGCGCGGCACGTTCGTCACCCGGACGCTCACCGACAACACGCTCGCCGCCCACGGCCCGCTCCGCCAGGACCTCCGCCGCTGGCTGGCGAAGGCCCGCAAAGCAGGCCTCGACGACGAAAGCATCGAGGCCCTCTTCCTGACCACCTTTCGGTCCGCCGCTCAGGAGGACATAGCGTGAGCGCCGTTCTGCAGGCACATGGGTTGGGGAAGAAGTACGGGCGGCGTTGGGCGCTGACTGATTGCGAGTTGGAGGTGCCGGCGGGGCATGTCGTCGGGCTGGTCGGGCCGAACGGGGCCGGCAAAAGCACTCTGCTCAATCTGGCGGTCGGGATGATCACGCCCTCCGCGGGGGCGGTAGAGGTGCTCGGGGCCGCGGCCGGTGCGCAGCAGGCGAAGGTCGGGTACGTCGCGCAGGACACGCCGACGTACGCGCGGCTGAGTGTCGCCGACCACCTCAAGCTCGGCGCGCGACTCAACCCGGCATGGGACGATTCCCTTGCCCAGCAACGGATCCAGCACCTCAAGCTGGATCCGAAGCAGCGGGCGGGCCGGCTGTCCGGCGGCCAGCGTGCGCAACTCGCGCTCACGCTCGGGCTGGCGAAACATCCCGAGCTGCTGATCCTCGACGAACCCGTGGCCGCGCTCGATCCGCTCGCCCGGCGCGAGTTCCTCCAGGACCTGATGGAGGCGGTCGCCGACCAGGAGCTGAGCGTCCTGCTCTCGTCCCATCTCGTCTCGGACGTGGAACGCGCGTGCGACTACCTGATCGTGCTGGTGGACTCACGGGTGCAGGTCAGCGGCGAGATCGACACGCTGCTCGGGACGCACTTCCGGCTCGTCGGTCCGCGGCGCGACCCGAAGGACCTGCCGCAGGACCAGGTCGTGGTGACCGCGAGCCACACCGACCGGCAGTCGACATACCTGATCCGGACCGACCGGCCGATCCTCGATCCGGCCTGGACGGTCACCCAACTCACGCTCGAGGACCTCGTACTGGCCTACATGGGCCGCGATGTCCAGCCCGAGCGCCCGGTGCTGGAGGTGCAACGATGATCTGGCTGACCTGGCGACAGTTCCGCGTCCAGTTCCTGGTCGTCGCCGCGGTGGTCCTCGCCGCGCTGATCTTCCTCGCGGCCACCGGTCCGGGCCTGCTCGACCAGTACCACGAGCTGGCCGGCAACTTCATCAAGAACCTCGGCCTGGAACGGCTCAATCCCTTGCTCTACCAGTTCGGGATCGTCCTGCCGTACGTCGTGCCACCGGTGATCGGCGCCTTCTGGGGCGCGCCGCTGGTCGCCCGCGAACTGGAGACCGGCACCCACCGGCTGGTCTGGAGCCAGAGCATCTCACGGTGGCGCTGGCTGGCCGTCAAGCTCGGCGTCACCGGGGTGTCCGCGGTCGGGCTGGCCGGGCTGCTGAGCCTGGCGACGACCTGGTGGTCGGCCCCGATCGACGATGCACTCGACGCCGGCCAGGACTCGAACAGCTACCTGCCGCGGATGTTTCCCAGCACGTTCGGCTCCCGCGCACTGGTACCGGTCGGGTACGCCGCGTTCGCGTTCGCCCTCGGAGTCGCGGTCGGCCTGGTGGTACGCCGGACGATCGTGGCACTGGCCGTGACGCTGGCGGTCGTGATCCTCGTCGAGATCCTGGCCCCGTCACTGATCCGGCCACATCTGCTGCAACCGACCGACAAGTACGTCGTCGCGACCGCGGACAACATCCGTGGGTTCATGATCAACGGCGACGAAAGCAATCCCACGGTGAAACAGATCGAGGTCGCCACCAACGCCGTGGGTGCGTGGAAGCTGTACGACCGGACCGTCGACAAGTCGGGCAATGCCCTGAACAGCCTGCCGAGCTGGACCATCAAGTGCGCGCCGGGCGGGCCCGGTCCGGGCTCGGGCAAACCGGCGGTCTCCCCCGCCGACCAGGCTGCCTGTTTCCAGCGGCTCGCCGACGAAGGCTACCGGCAGCACATCAAGTACTTCACCGCTGACCGGTTCTGGGCTCTGCAGTGGCGGGAGTTCGGGCTCTTCATGGTGCTGGCACTGTTGCTGGCCGGGTTCAGCTTCTGGCGGATCCGGCGCGACCTGTCGTGAACCGCCGTACCAGCAGGCCGGCGGCGAGGAAGGCCGCGGCGACGATCGCGGACGTCCAGGGCAGCGACACCGCGAGCACGACGCAGCCGACCAGGCCGATCACGTTCACCGCGCGCGGCCACCGGCGCTGATCGGCCGGCTGGGTGAACGCGGAGGCGTTCGCGATCGCGTAGTACAGCAGGACACCGAACGAGGAGAAGCCGATCACCGCCCGGAGATCGGTGCTGAGGACGAGGATCCCGACCACCACGGCGAGCGCGAGCTCGGCGTGGTGCGGGACCTGGTAGCGCGGATGTACGGCGGCCAGCCAGCCCGGCAGGTCGCGATTGCGCGCCATCGCGAGCGTGGTGCGGCCGATGCCGGCGATCAGGGCGAGCAGGGCGCCGAGACTCGCCAGCGCGGCACCGATCCGGACGACCGGTGTCGCCCAGGCCGCACCGGCCCCGTCGACCGCGGCCGCGAGGGGCGCCGTGGTCGACGCGGGGTCGCCGGTCCGGAGCAGCGCGAAGGCCACCGCGAGATAGATGCCGATGGCAATCACCAGCGCGATGCCGATCGCCCGCGGGATGGTCCGCGCGGGCTCCCGGACCTCCTCCCCCATGGTCGCGATCCGCGCGTAGCCGGCGAACGCGAAGAACAGCAGGCCGGCCGACTGCAGCACGCCGTACGGAGACGTACTCCCCGAGGAGTGGTGAACCGGCGCGGAGGAGTACAGCAGGACGAGGACGAGGGCCAGTACGACGAGGGTGCAGGTGACGAGGATCCTGGTCAGGCGTGCCGTTCGCGTGACGCCGCGGTAGTTGACGGCCGCCAGCGCGACCACGGCGGCGAGTGCGAGGAGGCGCTGCAGCCAATGGTTCGGTACGACGTACGTCGCGAACGTCAGCGCCATCGCGGCGCAGGACGCGGTCTTGCCGATCACGAAGCACCACCCCGCGGCGAAACCCCACCACTCGCCGAGGCGCTCGCGCCCGTACATGTAGGTACCACCTGAGACCGGATAGACGGCCGCGAGCTGCGCCGACGACGAAGCGTTGCAGTAGGCAACCACCGCGGCGATCAGCAGGCCGATCAGCAGACCGGACCCGGCGGCCCGAGCGGCCGGGGACCAGACGGCGAAGACGCCGGCCCCGACCATCGAACCCAGCCCGATCACCACGGCGTCGCCGACTCCGAGGCGCCGCGCCAGCGCGGGCTGCTGCTGCTGGCTCATGTCAGCTGCTCGCCGCCATCGCCGCTGCGATCTTCGACTCGGCATCGGCAACAACCTCCTGAGGAGCTTCCGGCATCAGATCCGCCCACAGCGGCAGCATCTCCTTGCGCGCCTCCAGCATGCCCAGCGGGCGTGGGTAGAACCACACATGGAAGTGCGCCGACCCGTCGCCCCAGCGGTAGACGTGCACCCGCGCGATGTCGCCGAGCCCGAGGATGGCCCGCTCGATCCGCCCGACCACCGGGCCGTAGCTCTGCGCGACCTTGTCCGGCAGGTCGGCGAACGAGTCGTGGTGGCCGCGGCTCGCCAGCCAGACCAGGCCGGGGATGGTGACACCGGTCGCGCGGCACAGCGCCCAGTTGTCGTCGGTCCACAGCGGCGGCTGATGCTCGGAGTGCTCGAAGTCGGCCAGCCAGTCGCACAGGCTGCAGTGCGGTCCGCCGGGCTCACCGACCCGAAGAGGTTCAGGGATGACGCGCGGCTGCGGCGCGAGGCGGACGAGCGGTTCGGCGTACGGAAGTGTCATGACGAGCTCCTGCGCTCTGCGGTGATGATGCCGTCAGTGAAACATGCTTGTTGCAGGAAATGCAACAAGTATGTTTCAGGCCTCGACGACGCCACGGAGCACCAGATCCTGGGTGAGCTGCCGGGACCGGGACCGCGACCAGTGGTGGCGGCCGCGCATGTGCACGTAGGTGAAGGCCGCGGAGACCATCAGGACCTCGGCCACATCGCTGATCCGGCCGTGCGGGTGCAGCGAGCCGTCGGCGGCACCCTCGCGGAGGAACCGCTCGAACGGGTCGAGGAACGACACCGGCCCGCTGCGCGCCTGCTCCTGATGGAAGACCAGGTCGGATGAAAGCATCAGCGGAAGGTGCCGGTCGATCACGTCGAACAGGGCGCCGAGCGTACGGATCAGGCCCTCGCGTCCGGAGCCCGAGGCGGCCAGCACCGGCCACATCGTGTCGCGGTAGTCGTCGGCCAGCGCATCCAGCAACGAGTCCAGCAGCGCCTCGACGGTCAGCCCCTGGCGCCACAGGGTCACGCGCGAGCGGCCGACCTGCGCCGCCACCCGCTCCAGCGTCACACCGGTCCAGCCGTGTTCGCGCAGAACGGCGATGGTCGCCGTACGCAGCGTCTCGTCCACCGCGACCCCTTACTCTTGTGCAACACGACCGTTGCATTGCACGATGACTGTACCAACGATCGAGGAGGTACGCGTGGACACCAGGACCGAGCTCCGGGTGCAGTTCACCGATCAGGAGCGCGCCGGGCTGAGCGCGTTCGCGGCCGGGCTGCGCGGCGTGGCCGAGGTCGAGCTCAGCGAGGAGGACGCCCTGGTCGCGGCGCTGGAGTTCGCGCTCACCCGGTTGATCGACGACTTCGAGGTTCCGGACCCGGAGGCCCGCGAACAGGTCCAGGTCGCGCGCGACAACCTCCGCGCGCACTGGATCCGCGGCGGCGCCTCGCTCGGGTAGGTCAGGCGGCCTTCAGTACGCCGAGCAGCCGGGCCACCTCGGCGGCTACCGCGTCGCGGGCCGGGCCGAGGTACTTGCGGGTGTCGACGAGCTTCGGGTTGCCGGCGAGGACCTCGCGGACCTTGTCGGTGAAGACGTTGTTGAGGTGCGTCGCGATGTTCACCTTGGTCATGCCGGCCTCGACCGCACGGGTGAGGTCGGGGTCCGCGACACCCGACGAGCCGTGCAGGACGAGCGGTACGGCGACGGCCGCGTGCAGGCGGGTGATCAGGTCGAAGTCGAGCGTCGCCGTCCGCTCGGTCATCGCGTGCGACGAGCCGACCGCGACCGCGAGCGCGTCGACTCCCGTCGCCTCCGCGAACGCCACGGCCTCCTCCGGACGGGTCCGGGCGCCGGGCGCGTGCACACCGTCCTTGCCGCCGACCTCGCCGATCTCCGCCTCGACGAAGACGCCGTGATCGTGGCAGAAGGTGGTCACCTCGGTCGTCGCCGCCACGTTGTCGGCGTACTCCAGCTTCGACGCGTCGTACATCACCGACGTGAATCCGAGCGTCACCGCCTCGGTCACCAGGTCGCGATCCATCGCGTGGTCGAGGTGAACGACGACCGGCACCGTCGCGGCCGCCGCAGCAGCGAGCGTCGCGACACCGATCGGTTTGAGCGCGCCGTGGTACTTCACCGCGTTCTCACTGATCTGCAGGATCACGGGCGCACCGACCTGCTCGGCGCCCGCGATCAGCGCGATCGCGTGCTCCAGCTGGATCACATTGAACGCACCAGCACCACGCCCGGCCTTCGCGGCGCTCAGCACCACCTCGGCTCCGGAAACCAACGGCATGCGTCCTCCTAGTTCACAGTCACTTGGGGTTGCCAGCGGCGGTATGCGGCCAAGTCGATGTCTCCGGCAACGGGCGTCAGCACGGCAGCCGCAGAAGCGGCAACAGCAGACTTGAGTACGACGGACCAGTCCGGCTCGGGCGCTTCGGCCACCGCGGCCGCGACCACCGCCGTACACGCATCGCCTGCACCCGTGGGGTTTCCGCGCACGGTCTCGACCGGCAGCGCCCGCCAGACGCCCTTCTTGCTGGCGGCAACCATCCCGCGCGTACCGTCGGTGATCACAGCGGCCGACGCACCGAGCGCAACCAGCTCGGACGCACCGTCCTCGACGTCCACATCGCCAACAGCGGCACGCAGTTCGGCAGCGTTCGCCCGCACGACGGCGCCGGCGCTCGCCGCGGCCTTCAGCGCCTCACCACCGGCATCGATCACGGACAGTACGTCGTGATGCCGCGCCCGGACAGCGAGATCGGCGTACGCGCCGGAAGGTATTCCGGGCGGCAGGCTGCCCGAGCACGCGAGCACTCCGAGCCGTCCCCACGGCATCCGGTCGCCGAAGGCACGCCACTCGTCCGACGTCACCGTCGGGCCGGCCTCGTTGAAGATCGTGGCGTCCCCGTCCACATCGTTGACAATGGCAACGGTACGGCGGCTCTCACCGGCGATCGGCGTGAGCAGCGCGGTCAGCCCCGCGTCGAACAGCTCCTCCGCGACCAGCTCGCCCGTCACGCCGCCGACGAACCCCAGGACGAGCGCCTGGTGCCCGAGCGTCGCGGCGACCCGTGCCACGTTCACGCCCTTGCCGCCCGCGCGCCGCCGGATCCGGTCGACGCGATGGCTGCCGCCGACCTGCAACCGGTCGACCTCGTACGTCACGTCCAGCGCGAGGTTGAGCGTGACGGTCCCGATCAGTCCAGCCACGTCCCCGCCCGCATGACCTTCTGGACGGCGTACCCGTCGTCGAGCAGCACCAGGTCCGCCCGCTTCCCGGTCTCGATCGAACCCACGTCGTACCAGCCGAACTGCTGTGCCGGCGTGGTCGACGCCATCCGCGACGCGTCGACCAGTGAGACACCGGCCTGGACGGCGTTCTTGTACGCGACGTCCATGGTCAGTGTGCTGCCCGCGATCGAGTGGCTGCCGTGGGCGAGCGTCGCCAGGCCGTCCTTCACATCGACCTCGAGACTGCCGAGCATGTACCGGCCGTTCGGCATCCCGGTGGCGACCATCGCGTCGGTGATCAGCGCGATCCGGTGCACGCCGGCCGCGGCGAGCGCGACCCGGACCACCTGCGGGTCCAGGTGCATGCCGTCGTTGATCACCTCGAGCAGCAGCCGCTCGTCGTTCAGCGCGGCGCCGACCGGACCGGGATCGCGGTGGTGGAACGGCCGCATCCCGTTGAACAGGTGCGTGGCCACCGTCGCGCCGGCGTCCGCGCCCGCGACCATCTGCTCGTACGTCGCGTCCGTGTGCCCGAGCGCGGCGACCGCACCCGCGTCGACCACCTGGCGGATCGCGTCCAGCCCGTTCTCGAGCTCAGGAGCGATCGTGACCATCTTGACCGCGTCGCTGAGCACCTTGGCGACGTCGTCCTTCAGCGGCGGCCGGAGCAGCGACGGCTCGTGCGCACCGCAGCGGGCGGCCGACAGGAACGGTCCTTCGAGGTGGACGCCCGCGATCACGCCGTCCTCGATCAGCTCCGCGAGACAGGCGGTCTGCGCGACCAGTTCGTCGAGCGGCCCGGTCACCAGGCTGGCGAGCGTGGTCGTCGTACCGTGCCGGGAGTGGAAGGCCGCGACCTTGCGCGCCTCCTCGGGATCGGTGGTCGAGTACGTCGACCCGCCGCCGCCGTGGGTGTGGATGTCGACGAAGCCCGGGACGACCGTCACGTTGCCGAGGTCCTCGGGCCGCTTGCCGTCGGCCGGCATCCCCTCGGACCGGCGGCCGAACGCGCGGATGTCCTCGTCCTCCACCTGGATCCAGGCGTTCTCCAGTACGTCGTCCGGAGTCACCACCCGGCCCACCCGGTACGTCGTCATCGGGTCTCCTCCTCGTTGGCGCGGTCCCAGGCCATCTGGGCGGCGCCGAGCATGCCGGCTTCCTCGCCGAGTACGGCGGCGACGATTTCCGGCTCGCGCTGGAACGTGAGCCGGGCGTGGACGCCTTCGCGCAACGGCTGCAGCAGCGTCTCGCCGGCGCCGATCAGGCCGCCGCCGATCGCGATCCGGGTCGGCGCGACCAAGGTCGTGTAGAGGACCAGCGCGTCGATCAGCGCGGCCAGTGCGTCCTGCCAGACCTGCGCGGCGTCCGGGTCCCCGGCCGCCAGCAGCTCCATCACCTCGCGGGCGCCGTCAACAGTCCGTCCGGTACGGGCCGCGTACCGGCGGGCCAGCGCGGCGGCGGAGGCGACCGTCTCGAGGCAGCCCCACTGACCGCAGGCGCAGAGCTCGGCGGCGTCGCCGTGGATGAACTTGGAGTGGCCGAGCTCACCGGCGTACCCGTCGCCGCTGACCAGGGAGCCGTCGACGATCATCGCGGCCGCGATGCCGGTGCCGAGCGGCAGGAACATCGAGTTCGTGGTGCCGGCCAGGGCGCCCTGCCGGAACTCGGCGTACCCGCCGGCGCGGACGTCGTGGGCGAGCACGATCGGTACGTCCTCGGCGCCTGTCGCCCGGACCGCTGCCTGCAGCTCGGCGAGGACCGGCGTACCGACCCACTCCAGGTTCTCGGCGCCGACGGTGCCGTGCTCGGCATCGATGACGCCGGGGACGACGACGCCGATGGCGCGCACCCGATGGCCCTCGGCGGTCGCCTTCTGGCCGAGCTCGACGACGGTCTCCAGCAGCGCATCGAGCACGGCACGCCCGCCGTCCCGGGCGTCGGCCCGGGGTGTCGGCCTGGTCTCGCGGTGCAGCACGGCACCGTCCGCGGCGACCAGGCCGCACTTCATCCGGGTTCCACCGAGGTCGACGGCAACCACGACTTCACAGGGGTCCACGGAGCGCCATTATGCAGGCTTAACCTCCAGTCCGAACATCCACGAGCAAAACCCGGACAAACTCACAGGACCACTGTGGGCAGGGGAACCACAGTTTTCCGGTGATCAGGTTCGCAGGCCGCGGTCGAAGGCGGCGACCAGGAAGGCCACCAGGTTCTCGGCGAGCTTGCCCGGGTCCTCGGGGCCGGGAGCACCCGGCGGCGGGGCGAGGGCCTGCGACTGGTGCAGGGCCAGCAGGCCCTGCATATTGACGTACCCGAAGGCGACCGCATCCGGTGCCGCCTGTGGGAGCGCCCGTTGCAGCGCGGTCAGGTACCGGCTCTCGACCGGATCCGACTCGGCCGCGTACAGCTCACGGATCCGCCGGCTCGGGTCGAACGCGATCCGGCCGATGAACCGCGCGACCACGGCACCACGCTCGCCCCGGCGCAGCACCAACTCCAGCCCGGGCTCCACGAACGCCCGGATAAGTTCCTCGGGCGTCGGCGTCCCGCCCGCTTCCAACTGGTCCAGCCGACGTCGCCGTTCGGTGTTGACCGGCGTCATCGCCCGCCCCACGGCGGCCCGCAGCAGGGCTTCCTTCGAACCGAAGTGATAGTTGACCGCCGCGATGTTCGCGGCCGCCGCGACCGTGATGGCGCGCAGCGAGGTCCCTTCGTAACCCCCTTCACCGAACCGTTGCTCGGCGACGTTGAGCAATCGCTCCCTGGTCGTTTCGACCGGTGTTTCCACAGAGTTCTCCTTCCCCCCGACCACCGCTCGCGCAGGCACCCCACCTGCTCACGCGCAGTAGCCTGCAGTCAGCATAGTTCAAACGGTCGTTTGAACTGGAGGGCTCAGCTCGGTTATCTCCGAGAAATCCTCAGATTTCTCTGAACCCCATTTCTTCCCAGCACCCCCTCCCTTCACACCTCCACCACACTCAGTGCACGCCTCGGTGGAATCTGTTAGTGGGTTAGGCTCGGCGCCCATGAGTTTGGTGCGGGTCGAGCGGCGGTTCCAGGGGCCGGAGCGGTCGGGCAACGGCGGGTACGTCGCCGGTCTGGTCGGGACCGCGGTGGCGGCAGAGCTGGACGGATCGCACGTCCCGAAGGTGACGCTGCGGATGCCGCCGCCGCTGGACAAGGACCTCGAGCTCGCGGACGGCCGGCTCACCGACGGCGACGTACTGGTGGCCGAGGCCGTGCCCGTCGACAGCGACTTCCTGACCGACGCGACGATCGATCCGGTGCTGCCCGAAGAGGCCCGCGCGGCCGAGGCGTCGTACCGGGGGCTGCACGACCACCCGTTCCCGACCTGCTTCGTCTGCGGACCGGCGAACCAGAACGGCCTGCAGCTCAAGCCGGGTCCGATCGGCGACGGCCGGACGGCGTGCACCTGGGAGCCCGCGGCGGATCTCGCGACCGACGGTCTCGTCGACGAGGTGTTCCTGTGGGCGGCTCTCGACTGCCCCGGCGGCTGGACGATCGACCTCGAAGGACGACCGTCGGTCCTCGGCCGGCTGACCGCGTGCATCGACGCGCGCCCGCAGGCCGGCGAGGAGTGCGTCGCGCTCGGCCGCTACCTCGGCGAGGACGGCCGCAAGACGTTCACCGCGAGCACGCTGTACGACGCCGACGGCCGGGTCCTGGCCCGCGCCAAGCACACCTGGATCACGGTCGACCCGGCCGCCTTCAACTGATCCGGTTCTGCACGCAGGCAGAAGCCCGCGAAACCGGGCCAAAACGGGCCGAAAACGGGGGTTCTGCCTGCGTGGCGGTCCGTACCGCTACTAGCGCGCCGGTTGGGTGGCGTTCGGGACCTGGGTGGTGCCCGGTCCGCCGCCGGACTGGTTCGGCGTCGGCTGGGTGGGGGTCGGCACCGGGATGCTGACGTTCCCGTTCTGCGGGATGACCATGAACTGGATCTTGCCGGACTCGATCGCGGACTTCAGCAGGTAGCCGTTCGGGCCGAGCAGCTTGACCTGCTGCTGGACCGACTGCAGCTCCACCTGGACCTGCTGGTTCTTCTGCTCCTGGGTGGCCTTCGCCAATTCGGCGCGCTGCTTCGCCTCGAGCCCGTCGATGATGCCCTTGTCCAGCGGCATCGGCTTCTGGATCGTGAACGACAGCTCACCGCAGTCGTTGCTGCCGTTGTACCCCGGACCGCAGAAGTAGTCGCCACCGACCGCGGCCGGCAGCAGCCGGGTGAACTCCTTGGCCGCCGCGGACTGGAACTGCGACTTCTTCGCCTCGTTGTTGTACAGCTCGGCCCAACCGTAGGTGGACGCGATCGCGGCCAGCGCACGGTCGATCTGCGGCCGGAAGTAGCTCTGCAGCATGTCGTT
Source organism: Kribbella sp. NPDC048928 (assembly GCF_043197975.1). Taxonomy (NCBI): domain Bacteria; kingdom Bacillati; phylum Actinomycetota; class Actinomycetes; order Propionibacteriales; family Kribbellaceae; genus Kribbella; species Kribbella sp. NPDC048928. The sequence continues at coordinate 94,234 of NZ_JBICUC010000004.1, forward strand.
CCAGCCGCGTTCCTCGTACGCGTCGGTCTTCAGCCCGATGCGCTCGTGGAACGACTTCAGCACGTTCTGGTCCCGGTTCAGCGTGAAGTACACCTGGACGCGGACGCCGAGCCGGACGTTGTCCTTGCTGACCACCGTCACCTCGTCACCGGCGTCGGTGTCGGCACCGTCGCCGCCGATGATGTACGAGCGCTGGTCGATCGGGTACGTGTACACGGTGTCGCCCGGGCCGATCAGCTTGTTCGTCGAGCCTGGCGGGATCACCGACTTGAACTTCTTGTCCTCGATCACGCCGCCGCCGTAGTGCAGGCCGATCCGGTTCGCGTCGGTGTTCGCGAAGTTGAAGATGTTGAACAAGATGATCAGCGCGATCACGCCGACCACCAGGCCCCCGATCACCTTCACCTTGACGCTGCCGCCCCCCTTGGGCTTGATCGCCGCCGCAGCGTTCCCCAGCTTTGCCATCAGTCGTCGGTCTCCTTGCGATCCACTAGTCGCCGGACATCGGCGATGGTCAGGTCGGCGGTGACCGCGACGTCGCGCGGCACCGACGGATGCGAGCTGAGCGTACGTAGCCCCTGCTCCGCAGCCGCGACTGCCCGCTCGAGCGCCCTGACCTCCTGCATCAGTGCCCGGTGCTCGTTGTTCAGTTCGGTCAGAGCCTGCTCCGCGTTCACCGCCCGGCGGTACGACGCCCACGCGAACCAGGCCGTTCCGATCAGCAGCACGATCGCCGGCAGTCCGAGTCTGATCATGCCGTCGATTGTGGTTCATCCCAGGGCGAAATCCGGTTGAAGGACGAACGTGGCGGCAGTAGGTTCTCAGTACACGCGAAGGGAGGTGGTCCAACGCATGAATTGCTATCGGACTCGTGAGGTGGCGGCGGGCTAACCGCCAACCACAGTTAAGTGGGCAAGTGGTCGGCCAATTCAACGCCAGCCACCGGGCCTGCGGGCAGTCAGGTAGTCCGCCTGACCCTGAGCGTTCCGGCCACCCGGCCGGTCGGTTCTGGAAGCGCCCGCAGGCTTCTTTCTGTTCTGAGGCTTATTCCGGGGCCGGGCAGTCCAGCCCGAGGGCCAGGCCGATCTCGTAGAGCTGCGCCTCGAAGTAGGCCGCAGCATCCGGCAGGACCCAGTGCAGCTGGCCGAAGACCTCCATGCAGATCAGGCCGTAGAGCCGCGTCCAGTACGTGAGCGACAGGTAGATCGCCCCGGGCGGCATGCCCTGGAACTCCTCTGACTCCGCCGCCAGCTGCGCGACGAGCTCGGCGCCGAGCCGTTCCTCCGGTGGGTACGGGAACGGCTTCCAGTGCCAGATCTGCGCGACCAACTCCTTGAACAGGCCGCCGAACCGCATCGCGGCCTGATGCCCCGGCGTCTCCTCGTGGTCGGCGGCGTCCGGGCTGAGCACCGCCGTACCGAACAGCAGCGTGAACTCCGCCGGGTGTGCCAGGCCCCAGTCGCGGAAGCCGTTCGCCAGCAGATAGAGCCGGGCGCCGAGATCCGCGTCCTCGTCGCTGCACTGCAGGTCCATCAGCGCGCCCGTGAGCTCGTCGTACAGGTCCGCGATCAGCGCCCCGATCAGCGCCTCGTGACTCGGGAAGTAGCGGTACAGCGCCGGCGGGGTGAGGCCGAGCTCGCGCGCGACCGCGCGCAGGCCGACCGCCGACGATCCACCGTTGACGAGCAGCTTGCGCGCGGCCGCCTTGATGTCGGCCAGCGTCGCCGCCCGGCGCCGGTCGCGTCCGGTCCCGCCCGAGTCCACGCGGAATTCCTCCTTGACATGAGTCCAGGTCACGAGTCTAGAGTGAACACCGTTAACAGTTAACGCTGTTCACTCATACTTCTGCGGTTCAATCTACGCCCTGGGGGACAGTTTCGTGTTCGAGGCACTCGGCCGCTTCACGTACCGGCGGCGCCGTCTGGTGCTCGCCCTGACCGGGGTCTTCGTGGTGCTCGGGCTCGCCTGGGGCACCGGCGTGTTCGGGTCGCTGGCGAACGGCGGCTTCGACGCGCCGGACACCGAGGCCGCGAACGCGGTCAGGACCATCGAGCAGAACGTCGGCCGGACCGGCACCGACGTGGTCGTGCTGTATCGCAGCCCGTCCGCGACCGTGGCCGACCCGGCCTTCCGGCAATCGGTCGAGAACCACCTGTCCGGGTTGCCGCACGCCGACGTGACCGGCGTCGCGACGTACTGGAGCACCAAGTCGCCGGCGTTCGTGTCGAAGGACCAGCACAGCACGTACGCCGTGCTCACCCTGGCCGGTGCGACGCAGGAGGAGCGGCTGGACACGTTCCACAGCATCGCCGCGCAGGTACGTTCGCAGGCGGACGGGCTGGAGACCAAGGTCGGCGGCGAGGTCGCGGTGTTCGACGAGGTGAACACCCAGACCGAGCACGACATCGTGAAGGCCGAGTCGATCTCGACGCCGATCGTGCTGATCCTGCTCGTCCTGGTCTTCGGTGGTCTGGTCACCGCCGCGCTGCCGCTGTTCGTCGGCGCGCTCGCGATCCTCGGCGCGTTCGTGCTGCTCCGCGGCCTGTCCGCGGTCACCGACGTGTCGATCTTCTCGATCAACATCGTCACGATGATCGGCCTCGGGCTGGCAATCGACTATGCGCTGTTCATCGTCACCCGGTTCCGCGAGGAGCTTGCGCACGGCAACGATATCGAGACCGCGCTGACCGCCACGATGGCGACCGCCGGGCGGACGGTGGCGTTCTCCGGCGTGACGGTCGGGGTCGCGATCAGCAGCCTGATGCTGTTCCCGGTGATGTTCCTGAAGTCGATGGCGTACGGCGGTGTGGCGGCGGTCGCGATCGCGATGATCGCGGCGCTCACCGCGCTGCCCGCCCTCCTGGGCGTACTGGGGCATCGGGTGAACAACCTGCGGATCCTCAAGACCCGTAAGGCTTCCGCGGAGCACGGCGCCTGGTACCGGCTCGCGCACAGCGTGATGCGGCGGCCCGTGCGGTACATCGTGGTGCTCGTGCCGGTGCTGCTCGTGCTCGGCATCCCGTTCCTGGGCGCGCAGCTCGGCGGCGTCGACCACCGGTCCTTGCCGGCCGGGGCGACCTCGCGGACCGTGACCGAGACGCTGCAACGGGACTTCCCTGGTGCCGGCGGCACGGACATCTACTCAGCGGTGCGATTCGACGCTGCTCCAGGCGATCCGGCGGCGGCGTTGGCGCCGTACATCGCGTCTCTGAAGCAGGTGCGGGACGTGGACGACGTACGGCTCGGTGGGTACAAGAACGGTGTCGCGTCGGTCGTGACGCACACCCGCTTCACCGGGCAGGAGTTGGCGGCGCGGGACGTGGTCCATGGTGTACGTGCAGTGCCGGTGCCGGCCGGGACGCAGGTGCAGGTCGGTGGTGAGACAGCGGCTGTGATCGATCTACTCGACGTGCTGAAGCAGCGCGCGCCGTATATGGCCGGGTTCATCGTGGTGGTCACGTTCGTGCTGCTGTTCGTTGCCTTCGGCTCCTTTGTACTGCCGGCGAAGGCGTTGCTGATGAACGTACTGTCATTGTCCGCGGCGTTCGGTGCGATGGTGTGGATCTTCCAGGACGGGCACCTGTCCGGGTTCCTGGACTTCACACCGGCCGGCTTCCTGGACGCGACCAACCCGGTGCTGCTGTTCGCCGTGCTGTTCGGGTTGTCGATGGACTACGAGGTGTTCCTGCTCAGCCGGATCCGGGAGGAGTACGACAAGACCGGCGACAACACGCAGGCGGTCGCGCTCGGGCTGCAGCGTACCGGCGGCATCATCACGAGCGCGGCGCTGCTGCTGATCATCGTGGTGGCGGCGTTCTCCACCTCGGGCATCGTGTTCGTGAAGATGATCGGCGTCGGGCTGGTGATCGCGATCGCGCTGGACGCGACGATCGTGCGGGCGCTGCTGGTGCCGGCGACGATGCGGCTGCTCGGCCGTGCGAACTGGTGGGCGCCGGCGCCGCTGGTGCGATGGTGGAAGCGGCACGGCTTCCGCGAGATCGACGATCAGGGCTGGAGCCGGGACAGCTCCCAGTCCTCGCCGGAGCTCGCGCGGCGGTAGGCCAGGCGGTCGTGCAGGCGGCCGGTGCGGCCCTGCCAGAACTCAACCGTCTCCGGGGCGACCAGGTAGCCGCCCCAGAAGTACGGTGTGGAGATCCCGGTGCCTTCCGGCCACTGCCGCTCGTACGACTCGTACTGCAGGTCGAGCTCCTCGCGGGACGCGACCGGCTGGCTCTGCTGCGACGCCCAGGCGCCCAACTGCGAGCCCCGCGGGCGACTGGCGAAGTAGTCGTCGACCTCGTCGGTGGGCAGCTTGGTCACGGTGCCTTCGACGCGGACCTGACGTTCCATCGCGTGCCACGGGAAGACCAGCGCGCACCTGGGGTTGGCGGCCAGGTCGTCGCCCTTGCGTGACTGCTGGTTGGTGTAGAACACGAAGCCGCGCTCGTCCACCCGCTTCAGCAGTACGGTCCGCGCCGACGGGCGGCCGTCCGCGTCGGCCGTGGCCAGCACCATGGCATTGGGCTCGGACAGGCCGGCCTGGCGCGCCTGCTCCAGCCAGGTCTGGAACTGCACCACCGGGTCGGCGTCGACCTGGCTCTCGAGCAGCTCACCCAGTCCGTACGTCTCCCGCATCTCCGCAAGGTCCACGCATCGAGCGTACTTACGCCCGTCGCTGCAACTTCCGGTAGGCCCTCCGCAACCTGCCGTTCGGTGCCGGGGTGATGTAGCGGTTCACCTCGGCCAGATGCTCGTCGAAGGTCGCCCGCCAGAGCGCCTGGCGCAGTGTGGCCTCACCGGTCGCCGAGCTGGCACCGACCGCCGAGGCAGCCCACAGGGTGTCGAGCGGCTCGAAGCCGTCGACGTGCTCGAGGAGCTGCTCGATCTGGTCTCGGTCGGCCGCGTCCGCAAGACAGCGCACCTTCGGCGTTCGCCGGGCGCTGACCATCGGGTTGGGAGTGAAGTACGGCACGTCGGTCCACTCCGGGACCAGGCGCCGTACCAGCTCCTGATGGAGTACGTTGCCGACACGTTGCGCAGGGTCGAGCGCGAATGCCGCTCGTACGAACGAGGGGATCAGGAGCGGCGAGACGATGCCAGTGCGCTCCCCTGCCGTACTCCAGCGGCGGAGTCGTTCGTCGACGAAGAAGTAGTCGAGCATCGTCGCGTTCTCGATGCCTCCGTGGACGGCGGTCCGCAGTACGTGCTCGATCTGTTGCGCGACTGCGGCCCGTGCCTCCTCGGTCGGCCCGGCGGTGGCAGGTACCAGCCGCGTCTGCAGGTGGTTGCTGAAGGCACGCAGCTTGCGCGGCAGCTGGAGTGCGTCGAGCTGCTGTACGTCGTGCGGGTAGAAGTACCCGTGCGCGACCTCGCCGCCGACACCGTTGATGGTGAGGTCGTCCTGCGTCCTGGGAGGTGTGTGGAACAGGTAGCTGGATGGTCGTAGCCCTTCCGCGTACCGGTGCCAGCTGAGGGCTCGGTTGATCATCTCCAGCGGCTGCGGCCTGGTTTGGGTGATCGTCCTGCGGCTCACCACCAGCTCCACTGGTTGCTCGAGGTGCGCTACGAGCGACTCCGCGACTTGCAGCTCACCTGGTACTGCGTCGCAGCTGTTGAGCTTCACGTCGACACCTGCGGCGAGGAAGGCGCCGGCAACGACTCGTGAGTCGCGGCCACCGCTCAGGTCGACGGCAGGTTGCCCCGGCCACAGGGCCGCCACCGAACGCGCCACGTCCTGCAGGGCCGCTGCTGTCTCCTCTGCGGCGCTCGCGGTGTCTGTCTTGTCGGTCGACCACACGCTGGTGGTTTCGATCCGGCTGACGGCCCGTTGCTGACGGTAGCCGTCGGCAACGATATGCGTAGCGCCCGGGACCGCCAGCACACCTTCGTACGGCGTGCTGTCGTCCATGAACCAGCCACAGGCTGCAGCGAACGTCCAGCCCCGTGATGCGGCCGCGGCCGGTACGCCGGCGAACAGCAGCGCCGCCACGGGCCGATTGGTCCAAACCCATCCGTCCGGCACCCGGAGCTGGAAGAGGCGTCCGACACCGACCGAGTCGGTGAAGAGGTCCAGACGCTGCGCTTCCGGGTCCAGGACCGCCATTGTGAACGGCGGCGCCAGTTCGAGGAAGTCGCCCGGAGCGCGCCGTACTGCCTTGGCCAGCAAGGCAGGAGCGTCGTACGGCGCCACGTCCCCGATGACACGTTGATAGCCGAGTGGTGCGTGCACGCTCGCCACCCGGAGGTCGCCGGCGTCCTGCCAGGACGGCCAGCGACACGTACGGTCCGGGCGATCCCACACGTGCAGTCCGACCGACTGGCTGTCGTACCCGTGGTGATCGGCCGTGTGCTGCCAGAGATCGCCGTAGTACGCCGCGACCCGCGCACACCCGGCAGCGGCCCGCGCCCGCGCGTCCTGCGCGAAGGTGTAGGCGATCAGCGTCTCCATGCAGAGCCAGATGCAAGCCCTGCGGTGAAAGTTATCGCGGTGGTTGCTGGCCCGGGTACTGCGGCGGCTGCTGCTGGCCCGGGTGCTGTGGCGGCTGATAGGGCTGCTGGCCCGGGTAGCCACCCCACTGCTGCGTCTGCGACGGGAACGTGTCCTGCAACTGTCCCTGCGGAAGCCTTGCCAGCTTGGCGTCCAGGGCCCAGCGCCGGATGCCGACGAGCAGCAACGGTATGCCGAGCAGGATGAGCGACCCGTCGTACATCATGTAGGTGCCGCCGAGCTTCGAACCGGGCAGCTGGAAGAGCTTCACGAAGTCGAACGACTGCCGCATCGGCAGCAGCATCGTGACCAGCGCCACCACGGTCAGCAAGAGTCCGGAACCGGTCGTCACACCGGCGCCGATCGACGGCACGATCATCAGCACGCCGAGCACCGCCGCGATCAGGACCAGCAACGCGAGCCACGGCAGCATCGAGGACTTGCTGCTGAACATCTGGATGCGCATGACCAGCCGGAAGGCCGTGTAGGAAGCGACGAGCAGCGCACCGTAGGTCGCGATGACGCCGATCACGAGCCCGAGGGCGGGGAGGGGCTTTGTCATGCGCCGACACTAGACCTCTCACCGGTCCACCCCCGACCGGCCGAACCCGTCACAAAGCTGTCCGCTCGCCGACGCGGAGAACTATGCTGCCTGAGCGCCCAGGATGCGCGGGCTGTCTGGTGTGCCCGCGTCCTGACCACGAGGACGAGGGAGTCGTAGTCGTATGTCTGATCCGAGGACCGAGGTGCAGCACGGGCTGGAGGGTGTGATCGCGTTCGACACCCAGATCGCCGAACCGGACAAGGAGGGTTCGGCGCTCCGCTACCGCGGTGTGGACATCGAGGACCTGGTCGGCCGGGTGCCGTTCGAGAACGTCTGGGGCCTGCTGGTCGACGGCGCATTCACGCCGGGTCTGCCGCCGGCCGAGCCGTTCCCGCTGCCCGTGCACACCGGCGACGTGCGCGTCGACGTACAGTCCGCGCTCGCGATGCTCGCACCTGCCTGGGGTCTGCGGCCGCTGTACGACATCGACGACGTGCAGGCCCGCGAGGACCTGTCGCGCGCGGCAGTGATGGCGTTGTCGTACGTCGCGCAGGCAGCCCGCGGTACGGGACAGCCGATGGTGCCGCAGCGCGAGGTGGACAAGGCGCAGACGATCACTGAGCGGTTCATGATCCGCTGGCGTGGCGAGCCGGACCCGAAACACGTGCGGGCGGTCGACGCGTACTGGACCTCCGCTGCCGAGCACGGGATGAACGCGTCGACGTTCACCGCTCGGGTGATCGCTTCCACCGGCGCTGATGTTGCTGCGGCGCTCTCAGGTGCGGTCGGCGCGATGTCCGGGCCGCTGCACGGCGGTGCGCCGGCCCGGGTGCTGACGATGATCGAGGGCGTCGAGCGTTCCGGCGATGCCCGGGCGTACGTGAAGGGTCTGCTGGACGCGGGCGAGCGGCTGATGGGCTTCGGGCACCGCGTGTACCGGGCCGAGGACCCGCGGGCGCGGGTGCTTCGCCGTACGGCACGTGAGCTGGCCGCCCCGCGGTACGAGGTGGCCGAGGCGCTGGAGCAGGCCGCGCTGGCCGAGCTCCGCGAGCGCCGGCCGGACCGGGTGCTGGAGACGAACGTGGAGTTCTGGGCGGCGATCGTCCTGGACTTCGCGGAGGTGCCGCCGCCGATGTTCACGTCGATGTTCACCTGCGCGCGTACCGCGGGCTGGAGCGCCCACGTCCTGGAGCAGAAGCGCACCGGCCGGCTGATCCGCCCGTCCGCGATCTACTCGGGCCCGCCGACCCGCCCCGCCGACTCCATCGAGGGCTGGGACACCAACTGGGCCTGACCGCCTACCGGTCCTGGCTGGGGGTGCGGCCGGTGCGTTGTTTGTACTGGCGGCTGAAGTACGGGACGTCTGTGTAGCCGAGAGCGGTGGCCGTTTCAGTGACGGTCATCCCGCTCTCGGTCAGCAGTTGGTGCGCGCGGTCGATCCGCGCCTGGATCAGGTACTGCGCCGGGGACATACCGAACTGCTTGATGAAGCGGCGGGTGAACTGCGCCCTGCTGAGTAGGGCACCGTCGGCCATCTCGCTGACGGTCCACTCGCGGCCCGGGTCCTGCCGGAGCTGCCGGGCGATCTCGTCGACCGCGGTGTCGGTGGCGGTGCGGTCCGGGCGGTGGACTGCGTCCCGGACCAGTGCGATCAGTTGCTCCAGGCACAGTTCGGCCTGATGGCGGCCGAGCGGGTCGCCGCGGCGAAAGTAGGCGTCGCTGGTGCGCGCCAGTACTCCGAGGAACTCGCGGTCCAGCACCTCGCCCCAGCGCGGCTCGGGCGCGGCTGGTTCGTTGTCGCTCGTGACGTCGAAGTGCATGCCGAAGACCAGCAGCCGCCGGTGCGGGTCGTGCGTCGCCCGCGGCGCGTCACCGGGCCTGAACACCGCGCACACCCCCGGATGCAGCTCCTGCCGATCGCCGGTGAGCTCGAGCTCACCCCGGCCGTCGAGCACACACCACAGCAGGTGATCCGCCAGCCGCCGCGAGGTCCAGGACCAACTGGGCTCGCACCGCCAGAACGTCGGTGGCGTCATCCGCACGATCCGGTGCATCAAAAGTTCAAGTCCTCGCGTGAATCGTCCGTGGTCCGGTACGAGCAGTTCGCAGGAAAATGGGGTCTGCTGGAACCCTATGGCACAGATGCGGGAGCTGTACATGAGCGTTTCATACAACCTCGATGCCGACGTACGCCGGGACGAGTTCGAGCAGGCCGGCTATACGCTCGTCCGGGGGCTGTTCTCGACCGACGAGGCCGAACGGCTGCGGGACCACTACATGACCGTCCGGAAGCACGGACCGCGGGCGCACGACTTCTCCGCCGACACCGCGACCAGCCGCGACCCACTCAAGCGGTACCCGCGGCTGGGGCAGATGCATCGCTGGGACGACGCGTCGCTGCAGTGGCTGATCGACCCACGCATCGACCAGGTGATCACCGCGCTGCTCGGCAGGTCGCCGTACGCGGTCCAGACGATGGTCTACTTCAAGCCGGCCGGCTCGCGTGGGCAGGCGCTGCACCAGGACAACTTCTATCTGAAGGCGGATCCGGGCACCTGCATCGCGGCCTGGATGGCGCTTGACCGGGTCGACGTCGCGAACGGTTGCCTCGAGGTCGTACCCGGCTCGCACCGCTGGCCGATCCTGTGCACCGAGAAGGCCGACACGACGGTCAGCTTCACCGACGTCACGGTGCCGCTGCCGACCGCCGCAGCCGCCGTACCGGTCGAGATGGAACCGGGCGACGTGCTGTTCTTCCACGGTGCGCTCGTGCACGGCAGCAACCCGAACGTCACCACGGACCGATTCCGGCGCGCGCTCATCGGGCACTACATCGAGGGCGAGGCCGAGCGCGTGGCGCAGTACTACCACCCTGCCCTCCGCATGGACGGCACCGAGCTCGCCCTGGAGGTAGCCGAAGGCGGCGGCGCCTGCGGCGAATGGACCGACACCCCCAACGGCCCCGTAGCCGTCCTGACCGGCACCGAAAACACCACCCGCAAACACGAGTAGCGCCGTCGGCGCCGACTTTGTGCACCAGGTCCGTGTTCGGCGGGTGCTGCGTACGGATGTGGTGCACAAGGTGCGGGGGTGGGTGTCCGGGCGGTGGGCCTGGGGCGGGGTGGTTGGGCGAGGTGTGCGAAGATGGAGCGCGCTGACAGCGTCGTCGGCCTACTGAAGTGCAGACGACGAAGGGAAACCGCTGGTGACCAGCGATATTACGATTCCTGCAGAGCTCAAGCCCGCCGACGGGCGCTTCGGCGCCGGACCGTCGAAGGTTCGCCCGGAAGCCGTCGCCGCACTGGCGACCGAGGGCGCGAAGCTGCTCGGCACCTCCCACCGTCAGGCCCCGGTCAAGAACCTGGTCAAGCGCGTCCAGGACGGCGTGGCCGAGCTGTTCCAGCTGCCGGACGGGTACCAGGTCGTGCTCGGCAACGGCGGCTCGACGGCGTTCTGGGACATCGCGACCTTCGGGCTGATCCGCGAGAAGAGCCAGCACCTGAGCTTCGGCGAGTTCTCCTCGAAGTTCGCGAAGGCCGCCCAGCAGGCGCCGCACCTCGGCGACCCGAGCGTCGTCAAGGCCGAGCCCGGCACCCGCCCGGTCGCCGTCGCGGAGGCCGGTGTCGACCTGTACGCGTGGCCGCACAACGAGACCTCCACCGGCGTGATGGCCCCGGTCAAGCGCGTCGAAGGCGCCGACGAAGGCGCGCTGGTCGCGATCGACGCGACGTCGGGTGCCGGCGGCCTGCCGGTCGACATCAACGAGGTCGACGCGTACTACTTCGCCCCGCAGAAGTGCTTCGCCTCGGACGGCGGCCTGTGGATCGCCGTGCTCAGCCCGGCGGCGCTCGCCCGGGTCGAGGAGATCACCGCTTCCGGCCGCTGGACCCCGGCGTTCCTGGACCTGGCGACCGCGATCGACAACTCGAGCAAGAACCAGACGTACAACACCCCGTCGCTGGCCACGCTGTTCCTGATGGCGGAGCAGACCGACTGGATCAACGGCCAGGGCGGCCTGGAGTGGAGCGTCGGCCGGACGACCGACTCCAGCAACCGGCTGTACACGTGGGCCGAGAAGTCGGAGTACGCGACGCCGTACGTCGCCGACCCGGACGCCCGCTCGCTGGTGATCGGCACCATCGACCTCGACGACGCGATCGACGCCGCCGCGGTCGCGAAGACCCTGCGCGCGAACGGGATCGTCGACACGGAGCCGTACCGCAAGCTCGGCCGCAACCAGCTCCGGGTCGCGATGTTCCCGGCCGTCGACCCCGACGACGTCGAGAAGCTCACCCAGGCCATCGACTACGTCGTCGAGAACCTGAAGTAGCCACCCGAAGCACCGCGCTCCACCCAGCAGCCGCCGTCCCCACCGGGCCGGCGGCTGCACTCGTCCCGGCCCCTGGAGGTTGCTGGGTGGGCAAGCGCAGCGCGGGGTGCCGGGTGCTGGTGGGGTCAGGAGTGTTGGCGGCGGCGGGGGGTTTGCGTGCCTTGGCCGGTGAGGCGGGCGTTTTCGGCTTGACGGTCCCGGCGTTCGCGGCGGCCCGGCGGGAAGGTGAAGACGGTGATGAGCAGGGCGAACAGGGCTGCGCCGATGATGATCCAGCGCAGGTTGTGGCTCTTGCCGGAGTCGGAGCTGTTGCTGTCCGGGGCGGTCGAGGCCTTGGGGGTGGCACTCGCGGTCGGGGTCTTGGCGGTGGTCGTCTTCGCCGGCACCTGGATCTGGTAGATGCCCGAGTTCGCACCTTCGCTGCCGACCACGACGGTGTTGTCGGTGGGGCCGAGCGCCACGGTCTCGCCCTGCCCGAGCGGCACCGGTCCGCGGGCAATCGCGGTCGGGGTGTCTCCCCACGCCACGGTCGCGGCGTCGGTGTACGTCCGCAGGATCACGCGCTGGCCGTCCGGCAGGAACGTGCCGTCGGTGATCACTCCCTCCGGCGCCGGCGCGAGCTTGCTGAGGTCGTTGGTGCCCTGGCGGCTCGGCGCGGGCGGCGCGGCGTAGATCGTGCCGGCGCCCTTGAGCGCCTTGGTCACGATGTACAGCTGGCTGGTGCCCGGCTCGATCAGCAGCGTCTCGGCGTCGTGCGCGCCGTCCGGGTACTGGAAGTCGTACTGGTGGTACTTGACGTTGGAGTCGCCTTGCAGGGTCTCCGGCTCCGGGATCGTGTAGATCTCGACCTGGTCCCGGTTCGCCTTGTTGTCGCCGATGTCCGCGACGTACAGCGTGCCGTCGCGGTCGATCCCGAGCGCCTCGACGTCCTTGACCTTCGCGCCGAACCGGAGGACCGCCTTCACCTTGCCGGTCAGGTCGACGCCGTAGATCCGGCCGCTGTCACCGGAGTCGTTCACGGTCCAGTACAGGTCCTGGTGCTTGGCGCTCTTGACGAGGCCGGACGACTCCTTGATCCGGTCGTCCTTGATCGAGAACAGCTTCTTCGGCGCGGGCGCCGTCGGGTCCGCGGTCCCGGCCGCCGACGCGGTGGTCGGCAGTGCGGCCCCGGCGAGGGCGCAGAGCGTCGCACCCAGCAGCGCGACCGCGGTCCGGAGCTGTCTCACGAAACCACCTCGGGATCGAGCAGGAGTTGCGCCAGCCTGGGCCTCACGTGCCACTCGTCGACCATTGCCTGGTACTCGGCGCGCAGGTCGGGAGTCGGTTTGGCCCCGGTCCGCGCGGCGCGGAGCAGGAGATTGCGCGGCGTGTGCTGACTGTCCACGAACTGCACGACCTCCACTCGGTACCCCACTTGTCGCAGCACCGCCGCCCGCAGGGAATCCGTCAGGACGTCGGCGAACCGCTCACGAACGATGCCATATCTGGTCATCAGCGCATAAGGCGCCGGTGGTGTGACGCTTCTCAGCTGCTTTTGGATGTCGTGATGACAACATGGGGCCGCGAGAACCAGTGCGGCCTCCCAGCGAACGGCCCGAGCGAGCGCGTCGTCGGTCGCCGTGTCGCAGGCGTGCAACGCCAGCACCACGTCCGGCTGCACATCCAGCTCGGCGCCCTCGATGGTCGCGTCCAGGAACCGCAGATGCTGCTCCCAGCCGAGCGCCTCGACGACTCGGGTGTTCCGCTTCCGAGCCGCCGGATTGTGGTCGATACCGGTCATCCGTACGTCGTGCCCGCCCGCGGTCAGCAGGTGGTACGCCGCCAGCGTCAGGTACGCGTTCCCGCAGCCGAGGTCGACCACCTGCAACGGCCGGCCTGCCGCGATCCGCCCCGCCGCGACCGCCTCGTCCAGTGCCGGCGCGAGCAGCTTGCAAAACTCTTCGATCTGCTTGTACTTCGCCTGCCGGGACGGCTTCACCCGGCCCTGGTGGTCGCTGATCCCGAGCTCGATCAGGAACGGCGCCGCCGGGTCGAGCACCCGCTGCTTCACCCGGTCGTGGCCGGTCTGCTGCTCGCGGGTGTCCTCCTGGCGATGCAGCAGCTCCTTGCCCTTCTTGGTGTACCGCAGCCGCAGTGTCTCGCTCGTCGTCTCGACGTGCCACGACCCGTACCCGACGTCGAGCAGCTCGTCGACGGCCTTCTCCAGGTCCTCGGCGGGCACGTTCCGGGTATGCGCCTGGCGCTCGTCGAACTCGGTGATCTGCAGGTGCCGCTGCCCCTTCAGATCGACGTACCGCACCTCGGCCCGCAGGTACGCCGGCGCCTCCGTCCCCCGCCGCCGGCCCGACCCGAGCGCCCGCACGAGTCCTGCCCGATCGAGCAACGCAGCACGCACCACGCCGAGCGCCCCGGACTCCTCCGGCTGCGCCGGCTCGCCCGACCGCACCTCAAGCTGCATCAGCCCATTGTCCCCGACCACCGGTCCCGACCCCAAAACCCGCCCCGGACGCCCCTCACCTCCGCACTCGCGCACAGAGCCGGTCAGGGGAGTCTCTGGTCCTCTTCCAGGAGGCCCAGGCCTCTCAGGCGGGTGATGATGCCGCCCTCCTGACGGCCGAGGGTTTCGATGAGGTGGTCGAGGGTGGCGCCGTTGTTGTACATCTCGACCAGGGTGTGTTCGTCGTCCGGACTCCACTGGCGGAAGGCGTTCGGGTGGGTCTTGCGGGCCTTCTCGATCTTGCGGGTCATCGATCGCGGGTTCAGCGGCTGGAGCGAGCTGATCCGGGCCTGCCGGTGGCGGCCGACCTCCTCGCCGTTGCGCCAGAACACCACCGCCCCGTCGTCGAACGTCAGCAGGTCGGCCGGGAGGTCGCAGTAGTCGGCGTCCTCGAGGGTCACGCGCATCATCGGTGGTCTCCATTCCTCGGTGGATGCGTGGTCGACAGAGAAGATGCCGCGATCCGCCCCACCCCGGCACACCGATCTGCAAGCTGTGGACAACCAATCGCACAATTCGTTTGCAAAATCTCTTTGCAAAGAGTCTTTGCAGTCCTATGCTTCAGTCATGAGCGACGACACCACCCCGGGCGCCACAGCAGACGGCGCAGCAGACGCAGCGCGTACCGTGCGCCTGGACCGGCACCTGGTCCGGGCCCTCGCGCACCCGATGCGGAACCGGATCCTCGGTCTGCTCCGGGTGTACGGCCCGCAGACCGCGACCTCGCTGGCCGGCCGGCTCGGGGTGAACACCGGTGCGACCAGCTACCACCTGCGGCAGCTCGCGGACGCCGGTCTGGTCGCCGAGGACGACAGCCGCGGCAACGCCCGCGACCGGTGGTGGAAGTCGGCGCACCAGGGCACCGAGTTCGACAAGGCCGAGCTGCTGGACCAGGAGCCGGAGCTCGCGCTGGGCTTCCTGCACGGTGTCGGCCAGACGTACGCCGAGAACATCTTCGGCTTCATCGACGCGATGCAGACGATGCCGGAGGACTGGCGCGACGCCAGTCTGCTCTCGGACTTCTTCTTCCACCTCCGCGCCGACCAGCTCGGCGCGATGATGCAGGAGGTCCTCGCGGTCCTCGAGAAGTACAAGACGGCCGACCTCACCGCTCCCCTGCCCGAGGGCGCCGAGCAGGTCACCGTCCAGATCCAGGCCTTCCCCCGCGAGAC
The DNA here is from genome assembly GCF_043197975.1 of Kribbella sp. NPDC048928. NCBI lineage: Bacteria > Bacillati > Actinomycetota > Actinomycetes > Propionibacteriales > Kribbellaceae > Kribbella > Kribbella sp. NPDC048928. The sequence continues at coordinate 109,264 of NZ_JBICUC010000004.1, forward strand.
CCGGTAGGAGCAGCAGTGAGGCAGAAGGACCGTGCGCCCCTGGTGGCGTTCCTGGTGGCGAACGTCGTGTCGATCTGCGGGACCCGCGTCAGCGCGATCGCGATCCCCTGGTTCGTACTGATCACCACCGGCTCCCCCATCAAGACCGGCCTGGTGGCGATGGCCGAGATGGCCCCGCTGGTCATCGTGAAGGCAGTCGGTGGACCGCTGATCGACAAGGTCGGCGCACGCCGGATCAGCGTCCTGGCAGACACCGCCAGCACCGGCGTGGTCGCACTGGTACCGCTCCTGCACACGCTCGGCCTGCTGCACTTCCCCATCCTGCTCGTGCTCGTCGCGATCGCAGGCGCGCTCCGCGGTCCAGGTGACTCCGCCAAGGAGACGCTGATCCCTGACATCGCCCGAGCCGCCAAGGTTCCGCTTGAGCGAGTGACCGGCCTGGAGAGTACGACGGAGCGTCTGGCCGGCTTCTTCGCGTACGCACTGGCCGGCGGACTCATCACCCTGGTCGGAGCGGTCAACGCCCTGTGGATCGACGCCGCATCGTTCGGCATCTGCGCCGTACTGATCGCCCGCTGGATCCCCAAGCAGGACAAGCAGGTGGTGAGCGCCGAGGAGCCGTACGGACGCAGGTTGCTGGAGGGCTGGAACTTCCTCCGCACCGACAGGCTCCTGCTGCCGCTGGTCTCCATGATCGCGGTGACCAACCTGCTGGACGCCGCGACCAGCACCGTACTGCTGCCCGTCTGGATCAAGTCCCACGGCTACGGCCCCGGCCACACCAGCCTGATCCTCACCTCGTTCGGTGTGACCGCCACCGCGTTCGCCCTGCTGGCGTCTGCGATCGGCGACCGCATTCCACGCAAGCTGATCTTCACGCTCGCGTTCCTGATCGCCGGAGCACCGCGGTTCGTCGCGATGGCGACGGACGCGCCGGTCTGGGCGTTGATGGCGGTGTACGCCGTCGGCGGCATCGGCGCCGGCTTCATCAACCCGGTGCTCGGTGCGATCCGTGTCGAGCGGATCCCCAGCCATCTGCTCGGCCGCGTCAACTCGCTGTCCAACGCGGCCTGCTGGACCGGCGTACCGCTCGGTGGCGTGGTCGCGGGTGCCGGCATCGCCGCGATCGGTCTGGCACCGGCACTGCTCGCAGGTGGTGCGATCTACCTGATCGCGACCATGTCACCGGTACTGATCGGCCGCCGCGAGAACTGGAAAGCTACACCGGGTCCGTCGGATCCTCCGGAAACGGCGGAAGGTCCGGCTCGGGTGGCAGTCGGTGCGTCTTAGCCTTCGCGGCGTCGTCCAGTACGCGTCGCATGCGCTCCCGCTCCGCACGGAGCAGCCCGAGCATCACCAGGTCCAGGAGCATGCCACCGGCCGCCGCGAACTGTGTCGCGGCGAACTGGAAGACCTGTGTCATCAGCAACGACACCAGCACCGCCAGCTCGAACAGCCGGACCGCCCGCGCCCGGTTGCCCTTCCGCAACTGCAGTGCACCGCGCACCGTGAACGTTGCTGACAGCAAGCTCCCAGCACTCACCCCCAGCACCGGGAGGTGGTTGAACCCATTTCCGAGTACGGCTGCGATCACGAGCGCGCCGACCACCTGGATCGCCAGTACGGCGACCGCTACCGCGGGCGTTCTCGGGTGCGTGGCGAGCCGTTCGAACCCGCGCTGGATTGCCTGCCACGCTGCGTCCACCGGTGCCGCCAACTCGACCTCGTCAGGCGGGCAGACGGACAGCAGTTCGGTGGTTTCACGCCGCCCGCGCACCTCGCGGGGCACCAGGCCGAGCAGTTCCTCGGCCTCGGCGCGGCGGCGACGGGACAGTCCGCCGGCGACACCCTCGACGGCGTGGTCGATGACGTTCGCCAGCTCCTCGCGGGGGTCGATCGGCCGCCGCGTGGTGAGGAAGCGGAAGCCCAGCACGATCAGTACGAAGACGACGTACACGATCGCGGCACTGGGCTTGTAGAAGTAATTGTTGTCCGACGTGACGAACTTGCCCACCTCGTCGATGAACAGCCCGAACCCGATCCCGCCCACCGTCGCGGCGGCCGGCCGGACAACCGGGCCGACGTACCCGAGCAGCAGCGAGATCGCGATCAGCATCAGCAGCCCGCCGGGGAGGACGTGGGCGATGTGCAGGCCCTTGCCGCCGATCTGCGGGTACCCGCTGAGGCTGAGGAACAGCCGAGTCACGAGCACCGTCGCCACCCCGGACACCACGAACGTCGTCAGGTGCTCCCCCGACCGCACGTTACGAACCATCCCGGCCCGCAACAAGTACGACGAACGCTCACCGGTGGCGGAGGTGGTCACGGGGCCTCCCGGCCTGGACTGAGGAGTGGAGGGAGCGTAGCGACCGGAGCGACGAGGGAAGGGCGGGAGTTAGAGCCCCGTGACCCGCCGCGACGGAGTCGCGGCATGTGCACAGTCATGCAGGCGGACGTTACCGGAGGAAGGCCGCCACGACGACGATGGCGACCAGGGCGGCCAGTACGAGGGAGGTCACCAGTCGGCGCGTGCGGGGGTCCACGTGGTCAGGGTAGGCGGAAGTTCCCCACGAACGTGTCATCGGGGTCGACGCGGCGCTTGATCTCCCGCAGCCGCGTCAGGTCCGCCTCGCTGTAGCAGTCCCGCAGGGTGTTCCACGCGGACAGCCCGGACGGTGGCATGTACCCGGTACGCCAAGGCAACAGCCCCTCCTGCAACGCGCGTAGCTGATCCTCAGCAGCCTGCTGCAACTCCGGCGACGGCACGATGGACACAGCCAGGACCATGTACGGAGCTACCGGGTCCGCGGCCGCCGCACCGGGCCGGCCGCCCACCCCGCCGGACCGCAGGTGCCGGATCGCGACCTGGAAGATCAGTGAGGGCTCCCCGGCGTACGAGAGCAGCGTCCCGATCAGCTCCGGGGTGACCTCCTGGAATGCAGAGGTGATGAGCGACAGCGCCTGTGGCGGCGTGGGCACTGAGTTGAGGTCAGCGACCTCACTGGGCTGCAGCGGCCTGATGACCTCGGACAGTACGGTCCCAGCGGACCGGACCGTCGCCAGCACGCCGTCCAGCTCCCCGTCAGGTGTGATCACGTCGACCATGCAGAACGACTTGCCGCGCACGGCCTCGGGCAGCGCCGGCGACTGCGGGTAGTGCACCAGGTACGCCCACAGCGTCACGCTCTCCGGCGCCTCCTGCGTGGCCTTGCCGTACGCCGTGAGCACCGCAGCCGCCTGCTCGATCGGGAACATCAACCGACCACCTGTGATCGCAGGAGCCGGGTGCAACTCCACCTCAGCCGCAGTGACCACACCGAAGTTCCCGCCGCCACCGCGCAGCGCCCACATCAGGTCCGGATCGCTCGCGTCGTCGACCCACCGGCGGTCACCAGCCGCATCGACGAGCTCCACCGCGCGCAGGCTGCCCGCACCGCTCCCGTACGGGCGGGAGAACCAGGAGAAGCCGCCGTTCAAGCAGTACCCGACCACTGACACGCTCGCGGACGACCCGGGCAGTCCGGTCAGCCCCGTGCCGTCCAGGGCACCCTGCAGCGAGCCCCAGCGCACACCAGCACCCACCCGGGCGCTGCGAGCGGGCACATCGACAGAGAGCTCGTCCAGTGCATCCGTACGTACGACGATCGTGTCGTCGAGAGCATGGGTCGCGCCGTGCCCACCAGCTTGCGCAGAAACCTGCAGCCCGTGCGTACGCGCGTACCTGACGACCTGCTCGACGTCACCCGGCCCCGCTGCCTCAACGACAGCAGCAGGACGCTGATCGACGGACAGATTCCACCCGCTGCGCACCTGCTCCCAGTCCGGGCTCTCAGGTGTCACCAGCCGTCCACGCAGTTGTTCCAGCATGAACCCGCTGTACCACGCAGAGTGGGTCAGACCAGCGGCTCCGGGCGGTGCACACCGCGCGGGCGGTAGCCGAGAGCATCGGACAGACCGAGGTAGTCGGAGAGCAGCCAGATGATCGCCAGCCACATCTCGGTCCCCTGCAGGCCCGGGATCGCGCGGTCGTCCGTGCCGTCCGGCGCGAACGCGAAACCGGCGCCATCGACCCAGCGCGGCAGGATTGCTCGCAGCTGCTCCTCGGCCCAGCGCCGGCCGTCCGCTTCGCCGTACGTGGTCTGCTTGCGCGCCAGCCACAGCGGGTGGATCACGTCGAGCACGTTGCACGCGTTGTAGTTGTCGCCGGTGAACATCCGCCGGTCGTTGCTGTGGGCAAGTACGGTCGCGACGGCCTGCTCGGGGTACGGGAGCGGGAGGCCGAACTGCGCGTACGTACCACGGGTCAGCCGGTAGAAACCGTTCACGACCTGCAGCAGGCCGTCGTCCGGATGCGCCGATCCCCAGGCCCCGGTCGCCGGATCGACGCGCGTCACGAGCCAGCCCATGAGGAGCTCGAGCGGCCCGGATTCCTTGTGGTCGTGGAGGTTTCGCGCCAGCGCCGTACCGAGGGCATCGATGCCGGAACCGGACGACCACGCCCTTCTTGCCCAGGGCAACTTGTCCAGCTCCTCGAGCGTGAAGTCGGTGGTGATCGGATGCTCGAAGCTGCTCCCGAGGACCTGCAGCGCGTACCCGACGCACAGGACGTGGTAGCTCGCAGGACCCTCCAGGACCGACAGTTCGACGTCGGACGGCTTACCCAGTCCGTCGTCGGACAGGTCTCCCGGTGATACCAGTCCGGTCTTCGGGTCCTGGCGTGCGCGGAGCCGGCGGACGAGGTCGTCGCGGGTGTGGCCGGCAGGCGTCCGGCGTACGAGCAGGTCCGCGATCTCGATGGCGTCGCACCAGGGCCGGATCTCCGGTTCGCGGTCGATACCGGGACGGTCGACGAAGCGCGATCCGTCCCAGGAGCGCGCGAGGACGTCGTCCACCTGGCCGCGGGCCTGCGCGGCGAAGTCGGCAAGCTTGGTTCGCAGATCACCTGACACGGAAACTCCTGTCCGAGAGCGGAGGACGCGGGCCGGGTTGCCGGCCGCGACCGAGTTGGCCGGGATGTCCTTGGTGACGACCGCGCCGGCACCGACGATGCAGTGCGGGCCGATCGTCACGCCGTCGAGGATCGTCACGTTCGAACCGATCCACACGTCGTCGCCGATCGTGATGCCGCGGGCGGTGATCGGCTGCCGGAAGACCGGCGTACCGGCGGCGGTGCCGTGGTTGAAGGCGAGGATCGAGGTGTGCGCACCGATCCGGACGCCGTCGCCGATCGTCACCTCGCCGCGGACCGCGGCGAACGGGTTGATCGTGGAGTCCGAGCCGAGCGCGATCCGGCCGGTGACGTAGGCGTGCGCGGCGATGTACGAACGCTCCCCCATCCGGAGCTCGTCGCAGTACACCGCGGCCGACTCCGCGACGTACACGTCGGCCCCGAGCTCGACCGACCCGCCGAGCCGCGCCTGCCGCTCGGCCTGCCGGTCACGCTCGTCGTCGGACGCCTTGCGGGCGTACTCCCAAGGCAGGAAATCCAGTCGCAACGGCTCGTTCGGCACCATGGGAAAACGCTATCCAAATCTCCGGGCCAGCGCTAGGGCGTATCTCCCACTCCCACGCCGTAGCGAGCAGGTGCTCGGCGGAGTGCCTCGGCGAGCGGGAGCGGAGGGTTCGATGCGGGTTTCATCGTGCCCTCCGCTCCCGCTCGGCGAGGTGCCCGTCGAGTGCCGCGCAGTAGGCGTGGGAGTGGGAGATACGCCCTCGGGCCGAAATGCCGCTGCTAATCTCCGGTCTGACATGAACACTTTTCCGTCTGTGCGAGGGGCGGCCGGGCGATGACGACGAGCGGAACCGTTGCGGACTCCGGCGCCGACGACGACCGCCCGGCGGGCGGTACCCGCCGCAGTCATCGAGTCACGATCAGCGACCTCGCCCGCCGGTTGCACATCTCGAAGGCGTCCGTCTCGTACGCGCTGAACGGCCGCGCCGGGGTCAGCGAGGAGACCCGGCAACGGGTGCTCGCCCTGGCCGAGGAGCTGGGCTTTCACCCGAACTCCGCGGCGGTCGCGCTCTCCGCGAGCCGGACCCGGACGATCGGCATCGTGATCGCGCGGGACCCCTCGCTGATCTCGACCGAAGCGTTCTACATGCGCACGCTGGTCGGCATCGAGCAGTACCTGAACGAGGTCGATTCCTCGCTGCTGCTCCGACTCACGGGCGAGCACGGCGAGGACCTGGACGTACTGCGCCGCTGGTCGCGGCAGGGTCGCGTCGACGGGTTCATCCTGTTCGACGAGCTCGAGAACGACCAGCGGATCGGTTTGCTGAAGGAGCTCGGGGTGCCGTGCGTGGTGGTCAGCTCGAACGAGCCGGACGACACGGTCGGACGGCTGATCAGCTCGCCGACGGAGACCGTTGCGCTGCTGCTCGAGCACCTGTCCGAGCTCGGGCACACGGACATCGCGCACATCAGCGGGCCGTTCAACTTCATCCACGAGCGGCTGCGCGTACAGACCCTGCTCGAGCAGGCCGCGGAGCACGGGATCACGGTGCGGCACATCGAGGGCAGCTACCGGTACGACGACGGCGCCGAGCTCACCCGGCAGTTGCTGACCGGGCCGAATCCGCCGACGGCGATCGTGCTCGGGAACGACCTGATGGCCGTCGCGGCGCTGCGCGTGGCACTGGATCTCGGTACGGCCGTACCGGACGAAGTGTCCGTGGTGGCGTGGGACGACTCGCCTTTGTGCGAACTCGCGCGGCCCGGGATCACCGCGGTCGACCAGAAGACGATGGAACGCGGCCGCGCCGCCGCCGACCTGCTGCTGCGGATCATCACCGGTAGCAGCACCCTCCACGAGGAAGCCCCGGCCGGCGAACTCCGCCCCCGAGCATCCTCCGGCCCAGCCCACCCCTGAACGACCAATTTGCCTGGCAGACCCACGAAATATGGGGTTCCCCACCGTGGTCCAGGGTGCAGAACCCCATATTTGGTAGGTCTGCCAGGCAAATTCGTGGGTCTGCCAGGCAAATGCCGCGCGCGACGGCGGCGAGGGCTGGCGGGGTGATGCTCGGGGCCTGTTTGAAGACTGTGTGAAATCGGGTGGTTCCGGTGTGTGTCGGATTGCGTTTGCCGGTGCACCGGAGGAGGTTGGGCGGGTCACGAGGTCGTAACGAACACGCTTCTACTGAACCGGTTAGGGTTTCGAAACTTAACCGGTTAGGTCAGTATGGGGCCGATCCGCCCCCGCAGGTCCGCGGGGGCTCGAAGGGACGAGGGAGTCCGACGTGAGACTGCGTTCGCTTGTAGCCGCGGTTGCGGCGACCGCCATGGGAATCACCCTCGCCGCCTGTGGCGGCGGCGACAAGGATGACTCCTCCGGCGGCAGTACCGGTGACCAGACGCTGACCTACTGGGCCAGCAACCAGGGCACCAGCCTGGACAACGACAAGGAGGTGCTGACCCCGGTCCTGCAGAAGTTCACTCAAGACACCGGCATCAAGGTCAACCTCGAGGTGATCGGCTGGAACGATCTGCAGACGCGGATCCAGACCGCGATCACCTCCGGCCAGGCGCCGGACGTGGTGAACATCGGCAACACCTGGGCGGCCTCGCTGCAGGCGACCGACGCGTTCCTGCCGTTCGACGGCGACGCGATGACCGCGATCGGCGGCAAGGACAAGTTCGTGCCGACGGCTCTGGCGACCGGCGGCAAGGAGGGCACCGACCCGACCTCGGTCCCGCTGTACGGCCTGGCCTACGGCCTGTACTACAACAAGGCGATGTTCGCCGCCGCCGGCCTGCAGCCGCCGAAGACCTGGGAAGAGATGGTCACCGACGCGCAGAAGCTGACCATCCCCGCCAAGAAGCAGTGGGGCATGGCGCTGGCGGCCGGCAGCTACACCGAGAACGTGCACTTCGCGTTCATCAACGCCGCGCAGAACAAGGCCGAGTGGTTCGACAAGGACGGCAAGCCGACCTTCGACGGTGACGGCAACGTGCAGGGCGTGCTGCGGTACCTCGACCTGATGCAGAAGGACAAGGTCGCGAACCCGTCCAACGCGCAGTACGACAACGGCACCAAGTCGGTGAACGACTTCGCCACCAAGAAGGTCGCGATGGTCATCAACCAGAACAACGCGGACTCCTCGATCGTCGCCAACGGCATGAAGGCCGGCGAGTACGGCGTCGTACCGTTCCCGGCTCCGGCCGGTGGCGAGCAGGTGGCCAGCCACGTGGCGGGCATCAACCTGTCGGTGTTCAAGAACACCAAGCACAAGGACGCGGCGCTGAAGTTCGTGAAGTACATGACGGACGCGACCACGCAGACCACGCTCGGCAAGCCGTTCTCCTCGCTGCCGGTGCTGAAGGACGCGAAGCCGGTCTTCACCACCGACGCGGCCGAGGCGGCGACCTTCTCCGACGTCTACAACACCAAGTCCAAGCCGCTGCCGCTGGTGCCGGCCGAGGACCAGTTCGAGAGCACCGTCGGCAAGGCGATGAACTCGATGTTCGCCAAGATCGCGACCGGCGGCACGGTGAGCGCCGACGACGTGAAGGCGGCCCTGAAGACCGCCCAGGACCAGGTAGCAGCCGGCAGCTGACCCACCCCCGCTTGCGTCCGAGGCTTTGTGGCTGCCAAGCCACAAAGCCTCGGACGCAACGCACTGTTCGAGACAGGAGGCGACTCGAAGGATGTCCGTCGCCACAGAGCACGCGACGCCGGCCGCCGCAAAGCCCGCGAAATCCAAGGCCAAGCGCGGCCCCGAGCACCGGCCGGGCCTGAACCGCTGGCTGCCGTACGCACTGCTGGCCCCGGCGGTGTTGCTGGAGCTGCTGATCCACATCATCCCGATGCTGGTCGGGATCTGGATGAGCTTCGTGAAGCTCACCAAGTTCTTCATCGCCAACTGGTCCGCCGCCCCCGGCGCCGGGATCAACAACTACAAGGTCGCGCTGGACTTCAACAACGCGGTCGGCCAGGGCCTGCTGAAGTCGTTCGGCGTCACCGTCGTCTTCTCCCTCGTCACGGTCGCGTTCTCGTGGGTACTGGGGATGGCGGCCGCGGTCGCGCTGCAGCCCGAGTTCCGCGGCCGCGGCATCGTCCGGACGTTGTTCCTGGTGCCGTACGCGCTCCCGGCGTACGCGGGAATTCTGACCTGGAACTTCATGCTGCAGCGCGACACCGGCGCCGTGAACCACATCCTGCAGCAGCTGCACCTCAGCGACGGCAACACCTTCTGGCTGATCGGTGGCAACGCGCTGGTGTCGCTGATCACGGTGGCCGGCTGGAAGCTCTGGACGTTCGCGTTCCTCACCCTGATGGCCGGTATGCAGAGCATCCCGCGGGACCTGTACGAGGCCGCGTCGGTGGACGGCGCCGGCAACATCCGGCAGTGGCGCAACATCACGCTGCCGTCGCTGCGCCCGGTCAACCTGGTGCTGGTGCTCGTCCTGTTCCTGTGGACGTTCAGCGACTTCAACACGCCGTACGTGCTGTTCGGTACGGCGCAGCCGCCGGCCGGTGACCTGATCACGTTCCACATCTACAACGCGTCGTTCCTGACCTGGAACTTCGGGACCGGTGCGGCGATGTCCGTACTGCTGCTGATCTTCTTGATGATCGTCACCGGCGCCTATCTGCTCGTCACCGGAAGGAGGTCACGTCGTGCGTGAGACCAGAGGCTTCAAGATCTACCGCGGTGTCACCCTGACTGTGCTCGGGCTGTTCGTGCTGATCCCGCTGTACGTGATGGTCACGTCGTCGCTCAAGCCGCTGAAGGACGTACAGGGCGCCTTCACCTGGTGGCCGTCGAACCTGACGCTCGCGCCGTTCGTCGACATGTGGAAGACGGTGCCGCTGGCGAAGTACTTCGTGAACTCGACGATCGTGTCGGTGTCCGCGACGGTCTTCTCGGTGGCGATCGCGATCCTCGCGGCGTTCGCGGTGTCGCGGTTTCGGTTCCGCGGGCGGACGGTGTTCACCACGACCGTACTGTCGACGCAGATGTTCCCGGGCGTGCTGTTCCTGCTGCCGTTGTTCCTGATCTTCGTGAACATCAACAACTCGTTCGGTCTGCAGCTGGTCGGGACGCGGCTCGGGCTGATCATCACGTACCTGACGTTCAGCCTGCCGTTCTCGATCTGGATGCTCGCCGGGTACTTCGACAGCATCCCGCGCGAGCTGGACGAGGCGGCGCTGGTCGACGGCTGTGGTCCGATGGGCGCACTGTGGCGGGTCGTCCTGCCCGCGGCGCGTCCCGGCGTGATCGCGGTGGCGATCTACTCGTTCATGACCGCGTGGGGCGAGGTGTTGTTCGCCTCGGTGATGACCACCGAGGCCAACCGCACACTGTCCGTCGGCCTCCGCCAGTACTCCACCCAGACGAACATCTACTGGAACCAGATCATGGCGGCCGCCCTGGTCGTCAGCGTCCCGGTCGTCATCGGCTTCCTGCTCGCACAGCGACACTTCGTCGCCGGCGTAACTGCCGGTGCGGTCAAATAGGACGCATGTACTTCGAGGACTACCAGCCGGGTGCTCCCGTCGAGCACCCGGCCACGATCACCGTCGACCAGACCGCCGTCATCGAGTTCGCCGAGGAGTTCGATCCGCAGTACTTCCATGTGGATCCGGAAGCCGCCGCGGACGGCCCGTTCCAGGGCCTGATCGCCAGCGGCTGGCACACCGCGGGCCTGATGATGCGGCTCTACGCCGACCAGTTCCTGTCCAAGGAAGCGAGTCTGGGCGGCCCCGGCGTCGACGAGCTCCGCTGGCCCGCCCCCGTCCGTCCGGGCGACGTACTGCGGCTGCGTACCGAAGTACTCGAGGCCCGCCCCAGCCGTTCGAAGCCGGACCGCGGCCTGATCCGCACCCGCACAGAGTTGCTCAACCAGCACGACACCATCGTGTTCTCCTGCGAGGTACTGAATTTCCTCGCCGTGCGCCCCTGAGCGGCTATCTGTTGTACTCGCCCTCGATCGTCGCCGAGCTGGTCCAGGTGGCGGAGCGTTCGGAGATCTCCGTGGTCGTCGGCGTTGTGCAGGTGAGGCGAAAACCCGTGAGGGTCATCGGTTCGCAGTCCTCGAGGCTGTAGCTGTAATGCCCGACGATCGCCTGGTGGATCTTCGGGTCGGCGAAGATTCCGGCGAGCAGGCGCCGGAGTTCGGCGTTGGTCGCCGCGATCGCCAGAGCGTTGCCTTTGGCACGATCGAACGGGCCGGGAGTCGAAGTACGGACGGAGAAGATGCCGAGCCGGCTCGGATGCTGGGCCGACTTCCGGAACGTCACCACGGCGGTTTTGCCTTTGGTGCACAGCGTTCGGTCTGCTGCCTCGGCCTGGCACGCATAGCCGTTGGCTTCGACATGGCTGCGAAACGCCGGCAGCGTCATCGTGTAGAAGCAGCCGTAGCAGTACGTCCCGTCCGGCGGCGGCGTCGCCGAGGCGGTTGCCGATGGTTTGCTTTTCTCTGCTCGCTCGGCGGCCGCTCGGTGCTTCTCGGAGATCGTCTGCACGCCGACGATGACGAGACCGCTCAGTACGAACGCGATCACCACCCCGAGCACGATCCAGCCGGCGCGGGACCGGCGCGGAGTGGGCTGCTGGTTGCTCACTGCCACAAGATAGTGACGCGACGGTTCAGCTGAGGAGTTTTTCGCCCCAGTACGAGCCCGGGGTTACGCCGGGTGGGCAGGCGAAGATGCCGGAGCCGACGTGGTGGATGTACTCGTTCATCGTGTCGTTCTTGGCCAGCTGGTTCTGGATCGGGATGAACTGTTTGCGCGGATCGCGTTGGTAGGCGAGGAAGAACAGGCCGGCCTCGAGACGGCCCAGTCCGTCGGAGCCGTCGACGAAGTTGTACCCGCGGCGGAGAAGCTCGGCACCGTTGTTGAACTGTGGGTGCGCCAGCCGGACGTGTGAGTCGGTCGGCACCTTCGGGCCGCCGTCGGCGCTCTTGGCGGCGAAGTCGATCGCGTCGAACTCGTCGGCCTTGCCCAGCGGTGCGCCGGTGCCCTTGCCGCGGCCGATGATCTGCTCCTGTTCGCCGAGCGACGTACGGTCCCAGATCTCGATGTTCATCCGGATCCGTCGCGACACCAGGTACGAGCCACCGACCATCCAGTCCGGGCCGTCCTCGGGCTGCACCCACAGCTGCTGCTCGAGCTTGTCGGCGTCCTCGAGCTTGAGGTTGTTCGTGCCGTCCTTGAACCCGAACAGGTTCCGCGGCGTGGCCTGCGCGCGGGAGGTGGACGACGTACGTCCGAAGCCGAGCTGTGAGTACCGTACGGCGACCCGCCCGAAACCGATCCGCGCCAGGTTGCGGATCGCGTGCACAGCGACCTGTGGGTCGTCGGAGCAGGCTTGTACGGCGATGTCACCGTACGAGCGTTCCGGGTCGAGGTCGTCGCCGATGAAATGCGGGAGGTCGACCAGCGCCTTCGGTCGTTTCGCGGCCAGTCCGAAGCGCTTGTCGAACAGCGTCGGACCGAAGCCGACGGTGATCGTCAGGCGTGCGGGTGGTAGGCCGACCGCCTCGCCGGTGTCCTCCGGAGGTGCCTCGTCCGGCCCGTTCACGGCCCCGTACTGACCGATGTCCCGGCCGGCGGTGAGCAGCGCGGCGGCCGCCGTCCACTCCTTCAGCAGCGCGACCAACTCGTCCCGCTTCGTCGTCGTCACGTCGAACGCCGCAAAGTGCAACCGATCCTGCACAGGCGTAACGATCCCAGCCTGCCGAGGTCCATGGAACTCCACCGGCCCGTTGTTGTCGGCAGCCTGGACCTTCTCGTCGCTGAGGACAGAGTGCGCGGCGTACCCGGCGACACCGGTGGCCACGGCGGCACCCGCGGCCCCCAACAGGCCGCGGCGAGAGATCCCCATACGTTCGCTCATTTCTTTGCGAGTACTCCGGCGACCTTGCTGACCGGTTCGGCCAGGCCGTCCACGACTGCGCCGAGGGCCTTCTTCTCTGGTTCGGTGGCGGTATAAGGCTTGAAGCCGTCGCCGGTGCGGTACTTGTCGAGGGACGCGAAGACTGCCTTGAACTGCGTGTCCAGTTGCGTAACGAGCGCCGCGTCGCGGGCCTGGAGCGCCGGGCGGAGCGCCTGGATCGCCGCCTGCGAGCCCTCGACGTTCGCCTGGAAGTCCCACAGGTCGGTGTGCGAGTAGCGGTCCTCCTCGCCGGTGACCTTGCCGGTCGCGACCTCGTCAAGCAGTTCCTTCGCGCCGTTCGCGAGCTGCAGCGGCGTGAGCTTCACGACCTTCGCCTTCGCTACGACCGTCTTCACATCGGTGAGCAGCTGGTCGGCGTACTTCTCCATGCCCTTGGTGGTGTTGGAGACCCAGAGCGCCTGCTCGATCCGGTGGTACCCGGTCCACTCGGTGCCCGGCTCGACGTCGTTCACCCGGGCGTCGATCTTCGGGTCGAGGTCGCCGAACGACTCCGCGACCGGCTCGATCCGCTCCCAGTACGTCCGCGAGACCGGGAACAGCGCCTTCGCCTTCGCGACGTCGCCGGCCTTCACCGCGGTGACGAACTCGGCGGTCTTCTGCTCCAGCGCGACCGCCTGCGAGTTCACGTACCGCTGATAGCTCTCGGTCGCCTGCTTGAGCGCGGTGTCGGTGTCGATCTGCGCCGGCACGTCCCCGGTGACCGTCAGATCGCCACGGATCCCGTCGCCGACCATGCCCGGCTTGCAGACCGCCTGGTACTTGCCGGTCGGCAGCTCGACGATCAGGTCCCGCTTCAGGCCGGGGCCGATGTTCTCGACCTCGCCCATCACGCGGTCGCCGTCGGCGTACACGTAGAACTCGGTGACCTTGCTGCCACCGTTCGACACCGAGAACGTACTGGTGCCGGACTTCACGTCGCGGCGGCTCAGGTCGCAGCCGGAGTCGGATGCCTGCACCGACACCGGGCCGGAGCCGTCGTCCTTCGCCGCGGGGGTGTCCTTCGCGCACGCTGTGAGCGTGGCCAGGCCGGCGACGGCAGCGAGTACGGAGGCCTTACGAGCCAGGGACGCGGACATGGTTCTCCTGTGCGGAAACGGGACGAGGGGTGTGGATCAGGCCGCTTCGCCGGCGGGCTTGCCGGCAGGTACGGCGGGCGGCGCGGAGCTCTTCACCGGGCGGAAGTACAAGAACAGCACCGGGACGAGGTAGACGAGCCACGCGGTCGCCTCGAGCACCGACGGTGCCGGGTTGAAGTTGAAGATGCCCTTCAGCAGCACGCCGTACCAACTGTCCGGCGGGACGACGTGCGAGATGTCGAAGGCGAGCGTGTGCAGGCCGGGCAGGATATTCGCCTCTTGCAGGTCGTGGAAGCCGTACGCGAAGATGCCGGCCGCGACCAGGATCAGCACCGCGCCGGTCCACTTGAAGAACACCGCGAGGTTGATCTTCACCGCGCCCTTGTAGATCGCGATTCCCAGCAGCACCGCGGTGCCGAGGCCCAGCAGGACCCCGATCAGCGGCACGGCGGTGGTCGCGGAGGCGGCCGACGCGTACACGATGAACGCGGTCTCGATGCTCTCCCGGAAGACCGCGAGGAAGGCCAGGATCACCACCGCGCGGGACCCGACCTCGAGGGCCTGGGTCATCCGGTCGCGCAGTTCCTTGGCGATGCTGCGGGACGCCTTGCGCATCCAGAAGATCATCCAGGTGACGAAGCCGACCGCGAGGATCGACATCACGCCGCCGACGGTCTCCTGGGTGGTGAACGACTTCGCGGTCAGCGCGGTGACGAACTGCAGCAGGCCCCAGGCGGCGGCCGCCACGGCCAGCGCCGAGACGACGCCGATCCAGACCAGTTTGAGCCGGTCCCGGTGCCCGGACTTGACCAGGAACGTCGCCAGAATGCTGACCACCAGCGACGCCTCGAGGCCTTCGCGGAGTCCGATCAGATAGTTCGCAAGCATGGCGGGGACACTTTCGGCTTCTTAGGTACGGCTAACCTTGATGAGGTTAGCCTAAGAAATCCCATTCGCCTACGGTGACGTACGCCGCAGTCTGCCCGGGGCCCTCGCCCAGCCGGGACTCGATCAGCCGCAGACTGCCTGCGGTCCAGACCGGACTCTCGTAGGTGTCGAAGATCCGCACCCACTTGGTGACATCGAGTTGCCGGCGCAGCCGCGCGAGCGTCAGGTGCGGCGTGAACTTCCGACCCTCGACCGTGACCCCGGCCCGGCTCGCGGCCGAACGGGTCGTCATCGACAGGTGCTGCAGTGACTCGGTGTCGTCGCGGACGCCGGCGTACAGCACCCGCGCATCCGGTACGCCCGGGAACGCGCCGGCGCCGGCGACCTGCAGTTCGAACGGCTTCTGCCGCTCGGCGGCCCGCTCCAGCCGCTCCTCGAGCTCCTCGGTCTTCCAGTCCGGTACGTCACCGAGAAACGCCAGCGTGATGTGCCAGTGCTCGTCCGCCGCCCACCGGATGTCGTCGTCCGGATGCTCCCGGCGCGGCTCGACGAACGCCCCCAGATCCTCCACAACCTCAACAGGCGGCACCACCGCCACAAACAATCGCATCCGAAAAGCCTAGCGGTGATGGAAACTCTTTTTGTGTCCGAGTTGAAGCTGCCTTCGCCGTGTGTCGTCGTGCTGGTGGGCCCAGGAGCGTCGGGGAAATCGTCGTGGGCCGCGGAGCATTTCGCGGGTGAGTTGATCGTGTCGAGTGATCGGTTGCGGGCGTTGGTGGGGGCCGGGGAGGACGACATCGCTGCCAGTGCGGACGCGTTCGCGTTGCTGGAAGAGGTGGTGCGGCAACGGATCGGGCGGCGGTTGACGACGGTCATCGACACGCTGGGGCTGGACAGGGAGCGGAGGATGCGCTGGTTGGCGGCGGCGCGGGAGGCGGGGATGGCCTGTGTTGCCGTGGCGTTCGATACCCCGGCCGAGGAGTGCAGGAAGCGCAATCGGGAGCGTACGGCGAAGCGCATTCCGGCCGACGTACTGACGTCCCAGTTGCGGTCGTGGCGGGTCGCGAAGACCGAGCTCGCGGACGACGGGTACGACGACGTACTGCAGCCTGCTGCGCTGCGCGTGGTGCCGAGCGCGTTTGTGGAGTCGGCGGCGGCACAGACCCGGCAGTCCGAGGCGCCGGTGGGATTGCGGTTCGGGCTGCAGCTGAGCAGCTACACGCATCCTGGCGGTCGCGTGGGGACGGCTGCGTGGGTGCGTGAGGTGGCGGAGCGGGCCGAGGCGGCCGGGTTCGACGCGATCTACGTCATGGACCATTTCCGGCAGATCCCGCAGGTCGGGCGGGCGTGGGACGATTTCCTGGAGAGCTGGACGACGCTCGCGTACTTGGCCGCGTGTACGACGCGGGTGCGGCTCGGCACGCTCGTCACGGGGATCACGTACCGCAACGTCGCCCATCTCGGGAAGATCGCGGCGACCCTCGACGTACTGAGTGGTGGGCGGGCCGTGTGCGGGGTCGGGCTCGGCTGGTTCGAGGCCGAGCACAAGGCGTACGGGTGGCCGTTTCCTTCGGTGAGCGGGCGGTACGCGTTGCTCGAGGACGCCCTGCAACTGCTGCCCGTGATGTGGGGGCCAGGCAACAAACCGTTCCACGGCAAGGTGCTCGACGTCCCGGACACCACCTGTTATCCACGCCCATTGCAGGAGCACCTACCGGTGCTGGTCGGTGGCAGCGGGCCGAGGACACTAAGGCTGGCAAGCCGGTACGCCGACGCCGTCAATGTGTTCGGCGATGTCGAGGCGGTCCGCAAACGCGCGCAGTATGCCGGTCCGAACGTCGAGCTGACGCATCTGTCCACCACCCTGGTGGGGCGCGACCGCGCGCAGCTCGACGAGCTGATCGCCCGGCTCCGGCCGCGGAACGCGAACCCCGAGAAGTACGCCGCCTCGGTGAACGCGGGCACGGTCGACGATCAGATCGGGCGGTTCCGGGAGCTGTCCGAGGCCGGGGTGGCCGAGGTGATGATCAGCCTCCCCGACCTGGACACGCTCGACGCGGTCGCCGACGTGATCTCAGCCTTCCGGATGTAGGTCGAGCTTGAGCAGGGCGTTCTCGATCAGCTCGGGCATCGCCGGGTGGATCCAGTACTGGCCGCGGGCCATCGTGTACGCGTCCAGGCCGAAGCTCATCGCCTGCACCACCGGCTGGATCAGGGTCGGCGCCTGCGGGCCGATGATGTGGCAGCCGATGATCTGCCCGCTCTTCGGGTCGGCCAGCACCTTGGCGAACCCGGTGGTGTCCTCCATCGCCCAGCCGTACGCGATGTCTGCGTACCGCTGAACCGCCGCCACATAAGGGATCCCACGCTCTTTGGCCTGCTCCTCGGTGAGCCCGACAGAGGCGATCTGCGGCGAACTGAACACCGCGTGCGGGACGAAACGGTGGTCGGACTCGATCCGGTCGTCCGGGTTCAGCAGGTTGTGCTTCACCACCCGCGCCTCGTGGTTCGCGACATGCTTCAGCTGCAGCGGGCTCGTCACGTCGCCGAGCGCGTAGATGCCCTCGACAGCGGTCTGCTGGTACGCGTCGACCACCACCCGGCCCTCGGTGTCGACCTCCACGCCGGTGGTGTCCAGGTCCAGGTCCGAGTTCGGCGTCCGGCCGACCGCGACCAGCAGCTCGTCGACGACCAGTTCGTCGACGCCCGTCGGGGTCAGCATCTTCAGCTGGATCGAGCCGTCGTCACGCCGGGCGACGCGGACGGTCTCGTGGTTCAGGCGTACGTCGTACAGCTCCTGGGCGATCTCGGTGAAGCGGGCCGCGACCTCGCCGTCCTCGGGCCGGAGCAGCTCCTTCGAGCGGGCCACGATCGTCACCTCGACGCCGAACGCCGCGAACACGTGCGCGAACTCGGCCGCCACGAACCCGCTGCCGATGATCGCGATCCGGCGCGGCAGCTCCTCGAGCCGCATGATCGTGTTCGACGTGTGGTACCCGGTCTCCTCGAGGCCGGGGATCGGCGGTACGACCGGCCGGCTGCCCGTGGCGATCACGAACCGCTCGGCGCTGAACACGCTCGTCGAGCCGTCCTTGTTGTCGACGGTCAGCTCCTTGAAGCCGGTGAACCGCCCGGTGCCGTCGTAGAACGTGACGTTGGCGTTGTCCGGGTTGTGGTGCCGGTACTCCGACCCGCTCGCGGAGATCGGGTCGATCCGGCCGAAGATCCGGTCCCGGACGTCCGGCCAGCGGACGCCGAGCAGTTGCTCGTCGACGCCGTACCGCGAGCTCACCGACGGGGTCGCGGCCACGTCGGCGGCGTGCACGAACATCTTGGTCGGGATGCAGCCGAAGTTCAGGCAGGTGCCGCCGAACGTGCCGCGCTCGACGAACGCCACCTTCCAGTCCGCGAACCGCCGGTTGACGATCGTGTTCCCGGACCCGGTCCCGATGACGACAAGATCGTAATTGGTCACACCCTATTGTGCGCGTTACAGGTGAGAGACCCACTCAGGGGGAAGGATGGGCGGGTGGCAGGTGGTGAGTTGGTGAGCGTGAACGGCACGGTGGTCTGGGACGGGACCGGGACCCTCAGGGTTCGGTACGACGGGACGCAGACCGGGCTGGATCCGCTGACCAGTTCGCTGCGGGAGCGCCTGGGCGAGCGGGTCCTGCCGGTCGAGGCGCTGCAGTCGGTCGAGGTGCGCGACGGCGGCCTGCGGCTCATCCTTCGCGAGGGCGCCGATCCGCTGCAGTCCGTCACCGGGTGCACGGCCCTGGCCGATCCGTACGACTTCCCGGGCGTCGATCCGGTGCTCGCGGAGCGGATCGCCGGCGAGATCCGGCGTACGCTCGCGCGCCGCGACGTACCGGCGGCCGCCTCGCGCTGGTTGCTCGCGCCGCCGCCTGCTCCGGACCGGATCGAGGGGCGGGACGCGACGCTGTCGGTGGCGAACGGGCAGCTCACGTTCGCGTACGAGCGCGGCGCCGGACGGCGGAAGACGGCGCTCGGCAACCCGTGGTCGGTGCCGCTGGACACCGTTCTCGACGTGGAATGGCGGCCGTACCAGGGCCGGATCGGCGGGCGTGGGTTCCTCCGGATCGGTACCGGCCAGACCCCGCTCGAACGCCCGAAGCCGAAGCACGACCCGGCCGCGATGCTCACCCGGCGGGACGCGGACGTCGACGCCCTGTTCTTCGCCGCCCGCCTCCTGACCCGCATCCGCCCGTAGCTGGTTGTACCGCCACGCAGGCAAAACCCCCGTTTCGAGGGTGATTTCGGCCCGTTTGGGCGGGTTCTGCCCGCGTGGCGGTACAGCTACGCGACCTGTGGGCCCTTCTGTCGCTCGTCCACCTCGGGCGCCGCCGGGATGTCCCGCGCCGTGAGGTCGGGGGCGGCGTCGACGGCGGCCTTCTCGCCGAGGAGTTCGCTCTGCGGGAGCACCTCGAGGTGCGGGCGGGGCAGCAGCCGCGGACGGATCGCGAGGCCGCGCTTGCGGGAGAAGTACAGCACCGAGCCGACGGTGCCGAGCACGGTCATCCCGCCGCCGACGATCAGCGAGGAACGGGCGCCGAACTCCTGCCCGATCCAGCCGATGAACGGCGACCCGATCGGCGTACCGCCCATCAGGACCGTCATGTAGAGCGCCATCACCCGGCCGCGCATGGTCGGCTCGATGCTCAGCTGCATGGTCGCGTTCGCCGAGGTCAGCATGGTCAGCGACGACAGGCCGACGATCGGCAGCACCAGCGCGAAGGTCAGGTACGTCGGCATCAGCGCGCTGACGACCTCCGCAACCCCGAACGCGAGCGCCGCACCGACCACCAGCCGGGCGCGGATCCGGACCCGCCGGGCCGCCAGCAGCGCTCCGGCCAGCGATCCGATCGCCAGCACCGAGCCGAGGATGCCGTACTCCCCCGCGCCCTTGTGGAACGCCTGGGTCGCCATCAGCGCCGAGGTCAGCTGGAAGTTCAGGCCGAAGGTGCCCGCGAAGAACACCGCGACGAGCACCATCATCAGCTCCGGGCGGCGCCACAGGTAGCGCATGCCGTCCCGGATCATGCCCTTGTCACGCGCCGCCGGCTTCGGGGTGTAGAGCTCGCCGACCCGCATCAGCCGCAGCGACAGGATCACGGCGGCGTAGGTGAACGCGTTGATCAGGATCACCGGACCGGTGCCGATCCAGTTGATCAGCAGACCCGCGAGCGCCGGGCCGAACAGCCGGGCGGCGTTGAAGGAGGCAGAGTTCAGCCCGACGGCGTTGGACAGCTCGTCCCGGCCGACCATCTCGACCACGAACGCCTGCCGGGTCGGGGCGTCGAACGCCGTACCGACACCGAACAGCAGCGCCAGCAGGTACACATGCCAGGGCTGGACGACATCGGCGATCGTGAGGGCACCGAGGACCAGCGCGACGCTCGCCATCGCGATCTGCGTGACGGTCAGGACCTGCCGCTTCGGGAAGCGGTCGGCGACCAGGCCCGCGTACGGCCCGAACAGCAGGGCGGGGAGGAACTGCAGGCCGGTGACGATGCCCAGCGCCGTACCCGAATGGGTCAGCTCCAGGACCAGCCAGTCCTGGGCGACACGCTGCATCCAGGTACCGACGTTCGAGACGATCGCACCGGTGGCGTAAAGCCGGAAGTTGCGGACTTTGAACGCGCGGAAGGTGGGGCTCACATCGCCGCCAGACGTTCGAGAACAGGTGCTGCCTTGCGCAGGATGTCGCGCTCCTCGGGGGTCAGTTGCTTCAGTTTGGTCTGCAGCCATTCGTCGCGGCGCCGGCGGTTGGCCAGGATCAGCTTGTCCGCGCGGTCGGTCAGCTCGACGACGATCTGGCGCTTGTCGGTCGGGTGCGGGCGGCGGAGCACCAGGCCCGCCTCCTCCAGGTTCGTCACGATGCGCGTCATCGACGGCGGCTTGACCTGCTCGTGGGCGGCCAGCTCACCGATCGTCATCGCGTCGTGCTTGGCCAGCGCGCCGAGCACGCTGAGCTGGTTCGCGGTGAGGTCGTGACCGGGCTCACGCTGCCGCCGGATCTGCCGGGACAGCCGCAGGGTCGACGACCGCAGGGCACTCGCCAGCCCGACATCACTCTTCACCTGCTGGGCTACGACTTCGGGCATGTCTTTACCTTAACTCATTACCTTTGCTAACTAAAAACGCACAGCCACCCATCGGTATTCCCGTACCTACGGACGGGTGGTGGCCGGCCCGGGCGGCTGGGCGCCGCGGGGCTGAGCGTGACCGGGGCGGGCTGAGCGCCACCACTACCCGTTCTTCGGTACGCGAGCGGCTAGGGTTCCGGCTCATGGGAACGACGGGCGAGCTGGAGCGGTACGAGCAGCGGTTCCGGCGGGCGGGGCTGCCGCTGTTCATCGAGGACCTGTCGCCGACGCACGACATCTTCACGCGGGCCGCACCGCTGCTCGTCGTGGTGTTCGGTATCGAGATGCTCGGCGCCACCTCCCTGGACTGGCGCTGGTGGCAGAACCTGCTGGCCGCCCTCGGCGGGCTGGTCGCGCTGGTCGTCGGCTTCGGCCTGCTGAACGGGTTCCGCGGGCGGCCGTTCTGGTCGCTGCCGACCCGTTTCGGCATCCCGGAGCTGGCGGTGTTCGTGTTCCTGCCGGCACTCCTGCCCGTGGTCACCCAGGAGCAGTTCCGCCAGTTCTTCGGGATTGCCGCCGGCAACCTGTTGCTGCTCGGCGTCGCGTACGTCGTGATCGGCTACGGCCTGATCGCCACGACGTACTGGGGTCTGCGCCGGCTCGCAGGCGAGCTGGCGAACTCGGTGGCCAGCCTGATCCGGGCGCTGCCGCTGCTGCTGGTCTTCTCACTCGTACTGTTCGTGACCGCGGACATGTGGCAGGTCTTCGCCGGGATGCCGACCGCGTTCATCGTGTTCTCGGTGGTTGCCTTCACCGCGCTGAGCACACTGTTCCTACTGATCCGGTTGCCGCACGAGGTGGACGCCATCGAGCGCGACGCCGGCTCCGGCCCGCCGCTGCGCCGCAGCCAGCGACTGAACCTCAGCGTCAGCCTGGTGATCCGGCAATGGATGCAGGTCCTGGTGGTGAGCGCGGGCGTCGGACTGTTCTTCGTTGCCTTCGGCATGCTCGCGATCAGCCAGCACATCTACGACCAGTGGGGCGTGACCGTCGGCTCCTGGTCGTACCACGTGACGCTCCTGAACCACCCGCTCGTGCTCAGCGCCTCGCTCGTCAAGGTCGCGGTCGGGATCGCGAACTTCACCGGCCTCTACTACTCGATCGCGCTGCTCACCGACTCCACGTTCCGCACCGACTTCCTCGACAACGTCAGTACGGAACTCCGCGACCTCTTCACCGCTCGCGCGGAGTACCTGGCGATGCGGGATGCAGATGCGTCGACAGGAAGTCCAGTTCGTGACGCATGAGGCCCTCGGCCGCGGATCCACCGGCCATGTGGGTCGTGTTCGAGAGTGGGAGGACCTGGTGCGGGCGGCCCGCGGCCAGTAGCGCGGCCGAGAACCTGAGCGTGTGGGCGGCGAAGACGTTGTCGTCGGCCAGGCCGTGGACGAGCAGGAGCGGGCGGCGCAGCTCGGCGGCGTACGTCATCAAAGACAACCGGTCGTAGATCTCGGCGTTCTGATCGGGATGACCGAGGAACCGCTCCCGCCAGTGCGTGTCGTAGAGGCGCGGATCCGCGGGCGCCGCACCGGCGACGGCCGCGTGGAAGTGGTCCGGGCGCAGCAGTACTGCGGCCGCGGCGAGCAGACCGCCGTAGCTCCAGCCGCGGATACCGACCCGGCTCAGGTCGAGCGCACCTGTCTGCTCGGCGGCCGCCTGCAGTGCGGTGACCTGATCGTCGAGAGGCCCGGTCAGCGTGTCGAGGTGGACGGCCTTCTCCCAGACCGGACCGCGGCCCGGCGTACCGCGACCGTCCGCGATCACCACCGCGAACCCGTGCTCCGCGAACCACTGCGCGGTCACGAAAGCACTCCCCGAGCGCCGCATCGCGAGCTGCATCGCGGGGCCGCCGTACGGCGCCATGAGTACGGGGAGCGTGCCGGATTCGTACCAGGACGGGAGCAGGACGGCGGTACGCAGCTCGAGCTCACCGGCTCGGAGCCAAGTGATGCGCGGCTGGAGGATCGGCTCCGCGGCCCTGGACTCCACGGCTTGGTCGGGTTGGCCTGGTCGACGGACGATGACGGTCTGGCCGGACTCGGTGCTGGACATGAGGAGGAGTGCGTCGCCGGCGCGGCTCCCGCTGTGGGTGCCTGGTTCGGAGCTGAGCCGGCGGAGCTCACCGTCGTACAGCCAGAGGTGGCTTTCGGTCGGCTCGTCGTTCGCCTCGAAGAGGACCTCTTCACCGGACACGTCGAGGACGCCGCGGATCTGGAGACCGTCCGGGGTGATCGGTACGCCGTCGATCGTCAGCCGCCGGGTCTCGCCGTCGTCCTCGGTGTGGACGAGTTTGCCGGCCGCGGTACGGGCGGGCGTGCCGTGGATCAGCTCGACCCACGCCGGGTCCCGCTGCTCGTGGAGGAGCTTCGTCTCACCGCTGTCGGGGTCGCCCGCGAGCACCAGCACAGTGCGCTGGTCGCGGGA
This sequence comes from Kribbella sp. NPDC048928, assembly GCF_043197975.1. Taxonomy (NCBI): domain Bacteria; kingdom Bacillati; phylum Actinomycetota; class Actinomycetes; order Propionibacteriales; family Kribbellaceae; genus Kribbella; species Kribbella sp. NPDC048928. The sequence continues at coordinate 132,722 of NZ_JBICUC010000004.1, forward strand.
CTGTACGGACAGCAGCGGTCCATGCGCATCCCAGGTGACCGCGGCCAAATACTCGTACGCCGACCGGTCCCACCGGATCTCGACCGCGCCGCCGGTCAGGTCGAAGGCGTGCAGGGTGACGATCGCGTTCGGCGTGCCGGCGGCCGGGTACGCGACCTCGCGGGGCAGACGGTCCGGGTTCGCCGGGTCGGCGATCCACCAGCGCTGCACCGGCGTCTGGTCGACGCGGGCCGCGAGCAGGCGGGTCCCGTCCGGCGACCACCAGTGTCCGCGCTGACGGCCCATGGATTCGGCGGCCACGTGCTCGGGCAGGCCCCAGCTGACCTCGGGATCGTCGTCCGCGGCCACGGCCAGGTTGTTGCCGTCAGCAAGATCCACCACGTGCAGCTCGCGGCCGGTGACGTACGCGACCCGGCGACCGGTCGGGTCGATCCGCGGCTCGACGACCGGACCCGCGGTCCAGATCTCCCGGGGCAGCGCGTCCGGGCCGTCCAGGTGGTACAGCACGCCCTGGAGCCCGAAGACGATCTGCCGGCCCGTCCGATCGGAGGAGTAGGCAACGATTCCCGACGTACGCTCGCGGCTGCGTTCCCGCCGGATTCGCTCGGCGTCCGGAAGCCGGCCGCCCGCGACCAGGTCCTCGGGCGCGACGACAAGCTGTTCCACTCCGTCGCGATCCAATTGCCACAGGCAACTGGTGCTGTCCTCCGGGCCGCGGGTGCGCAGGAACAGCAGGTGTTCGTCGTGCAGCGTGAACGACTTCGGCAGGCCGTACGTGAACCGGCCGGTCCGGGCGGACTGTGCCGGGAGTTCCTCGACCGGATCCACTCAGGTCAGCCAGTCCGTCAGCGGGCCGATCGCGAAGTAGACCACGAACAGCACCGAGACCACCCACATCAGCGGATGCACCTGGCGGGCCTTGCCGCGGACCAGCTTGAGGAGCACGAACGAGACGAAGCCGGCCCCGATGCCCGCCGAGATCGAGTACGTGAACGGCATCAGCACGATCGTCAGGAACGCCGGGAACGCGATCTCGAGATCGTCGAAGTCGATCCCCTTCACCTGCGTCATCATCAAGAACCCGACCAGGATCAGCGCCGGCGTCGCGGCCTCGTACGGAACCAGGGTCACCAGCGGCGCGACCACCATCGAGATCAGGAAGCAGATCCCGGTCACCACGCTCGCCAGCCCGGTCCTTGCGCCCTCGCCGACGCCCGAGGCCGATTCGATGTACGAGGTGTTGCTCGAGACGGAGGCGGCGCCACCGGCCGCGGCCGCGACGCTGTCGACGATCAGGATGCGCTGCGAGTTCGGCGGGATGCCGTCCTTGTCGTTCAGGCCGGCCTCGGCGCCGATCGCGGTCATCGTGCCCATCGTGTCGAAGAAGTCCGCGAGCATCAGCGTGAAGATCAGCAGCAGCGCCGACACCACCCCGATCTTCCCGAACGACCCGAACAGGTTGAACTCGCCGATCGTGTCCAGGTTCGGTTTCGTGAACCACTGGTCCGGCAGCTTCGGCACGCTCAGGCCCCAGCCGCCCGGGTTCTTGTCGGTCCGGGCGCCGATGGAGGCGATCGACTCGATCACGATCGCGAGGACGGTCGCGGCCAGGATCCCGATCAGGATCGAGCCCTTCACCTTGCGTGCGTACAGCGCCACGATCAGGACCAGACCGAACACGAACACCAGCACCGGCCAGCCGCGGAGGCTGCCGCCGACACCCAGCTCGACGGGCGGGCCGCTGAGGGCGGCGGGGCGACGTACGAACCCCGCGTCGATCACGCCGATGAACGTGATGAACAGGCCGATGCCGACGCTGATCGCGATCTTCAGCTGCAGCGGCACCGCCTCGAACACCGCCTTGCGGAACCCGGTCAGCACCAGGACCAGGATGATCAGGCCCTCGAGGACCACCAGGCCCATCGCGTCGGCCCAGGTCATCTTGGTCGCCACGGAGAACGCCAGGAACGCGTTCAGGCCGAGGCCGGTGGCGAGCGCGAGCGGGAAGTTCGCGACCAGGCCCATCAGGATCGTCACCACACCGGCCACCAGCGCGGTCGCCACCGCGATCTTCGCGATCGCCGCCGCCGGGTCGGTGCCGCCACCGACGAACTGGCCGGCGCCGTCCTTGACGGTGCCGATGATCAGTGGGTTCAGCACGACGATGTACGCCATCGTGAAGAACGTGACCAGCCCACCACGGACCTCCCGGCCGATGGTGGATCCGCGTTCACTGATCTTGAAGAAGGAGTCCAGAGGACCGGAACCGGAGCGGGCCGTCGCGGCCTGGGGCGAGCTCATGACGGCATCGTGCCAGGTCTCACCGGGCAGGTGCGAGCACATACCGCAAACCGTTGTACGCCGGAAGCTAAGGTAGACCCGTGACGGAGGATCAGGGGGCATCCAAGAAGCGCACCGACCCGACCAGCCAGCTGGCCCGCGGCGAGCTGGTGCACGCCGAGGTCAAGCCGCTGGACCTGTCCGGCATCCCCAGCGTGATCACCGGCATCGTGCTCTGGGCCGTGTCCTTCGTCGTCCTGCTGCTGCTCCGCGGCCACCTCAAGAACAACGACCTCGACTGGTGGCTCTGGGTCCCGGTGGCCGGCTTCGGTCTCGGCCTGATCGGTCTCTGGTACTGCAAGCGCCGCTGGGCCGCCATCCAGGCCGGGCACCGCCCCGCCACCGAAGACTGACCCGAAGACGTCAGGCTTCGGGCTGGGCCAGCTCGAGGGTGTCGTAGCCGGTGGTGTCGAAGGCGTGCTCCGGCGTGGGCTGTTCCGGGTTTTCGATGGTCGCGTCCGAGTGCGCGCCGCAGCCGTAGTCGTAGGCAACGACGCGGGCCTCGCCCGGGGCCATCTCGTTCGCGCAGACGCCGAACGCCTGGCCGAGGCTGTCGGCGAGCCGGATCCAGTAGCCGCAGGAGTGGCACTTGTACGGGACCGCCTGGGCGATTGCGGACGTCGGCCCGAAGTCCCCGGCGTACCAGCGCTCGGCCGCGTCCTCACGACCGAACGGCGAGAGCACCCGCTCGCGACCGAGGCCGAGCTCCTCGACGACCGTGAGCACGTCCTCGGGGGCGTCCGCAGTGTCGGTGAAACCCGGCTCGAGGCGCGGGTCGTCCGCGTGCGTCGGGAACAGGTCACCGGGACGCAGGTCGCCCGGCTGGACGCGATCCGACCACGGGACCCACTCGGGCGCGACCACCGCATCGCCGCCCGGCAGCATAACGACCTCGTTCACCGTGACGGTCTTCGCACGCGAGGCGCGGGTGACCGTGACGGCCCAGCGCCACCCGCGGTACCCGGGGTGGGCGGAGGCGAAGTAGTGCGTGACGAGGCGCTCGCCCTCGACCTGATGGCCGAGGTGCTCCCCGACCTGTGCGGCGCCGGCCTCTGCGACCGCGGCCGCACGCGCCGGTTCGACCGCCGCGACGCAGACGGCGTCGGGCTTCGCGCGTACCGGTTCCGGGGCTTTGACGGGAGTCACAATCGCCCATTCTCGCACGCCCTCTGCCGTACGCCGAACCGCCCGTGAACCACCCCGGTACGCGCGGTGCCTGCGGTCTGTCCCCGGGAAGAGGCAGGATGGTTTCATGCACCCTCCCGACCCGGACGACCCGAACGCCCGCCGCGGCAGCAACCCCGCCGGCACCGGGCGTGACGACGTACGCACCGGGGACGGCAGAAACGGTGATCCGACCGCGGGCGACGCTGGGAAGGGAAAGCCGTCCGGCGACCGGCTCGGGGACGCGCGCGAGCGGGTCGGGAGTGCGGGTAAGAAGGTCGGAAGCGCCGGGAAGAAGGTCGGGCACGCCTCGAAGGTGGGCGCGGAGGGCGTCGCCTCGGCTTCCAAGAAGGCGGCCGCAGTCAGCGGGAAGGTCGGCCGGGCGACCGGGCGGCGGATCCGCGGGCTGACCAGCGCCCAAGGAGCCGGCGAATCAGGCCTCTCGCGACTGATCGAGCTCGGCGCAGTGAACGCCGCCGGTGACACCGCCTTCGCGGTGTCGCTCGCGGGGACCGTGTTCTTCACCGTGCCGAGCGACCAGGCGCGCGACCGCGTGGCCCTGTTCCTGCTGCTGACGATGGCACCGTTCGCGTTGATGGCGCCGCTGATCGGACCGATCCTGGACCGATTCCGGCACGGTCGCCGCTGGGCGATCGGCGCGACGCTCGGCGCCCGCGCGTTCCTGGTCTGGAGCCTGGCGTCGTCGATCTCCGGCCACGGTTCGGCCTGGCTGTATCCGGCCGCCCTCGGCTGCCTCGTCGCCTCGAAGGCGTACGGCGTCACGCGCGCGTCGGCCGTACCGCGCCTGCTCCCCCAGCAGATCACGCTCGTCACGGCCAACTCGCGGATCTCGCTCGCCGGTGTCGCAGGCGGCGCGATCGGCGCCGGGATCGCCGGTGCGTTCGCGGCGATCGGCCCGCAGTGGTCGCTGCGCTGGGCCGCGCTGGTGTACATCGTCGGCCTGGTCCTCGCGATCCGCCTGCCCGGCGCGGTCGACTCCCCCGCCGACGAGGAAGTCACCGGTCCCGCGGGACGCAATGCTCGCAAGCGCGCGATCACCTCGGCGGTGGCGCGCGGGATCCGGTGCAACCTCGGCCTGCGGTTCGTGTCCGGATTCCTCACCATGTACCTGGCGTTCCTGCTCCGCGACCAGCCGATCAGCGGCGTCAAGGGCGCGGTCGCGGCGGCCGCAGTGATCGGTGCGGCTGGGATCGGGAACAGCCTCGGCACCCTGTTCGGATCGTTGCTCAAGGCCCGCAAACCTGAAGGTGTCGTCCTGGTGGTGCTGCTCGCGGACGCCCTCGTCGCGGTCGCGGTCGCGGTGCTGTACGGCCTGCCGATCCTGATTGCGCTCGGCCTGGTGGCCGGGTTGTGCAGTTCGCTCGGGAAGCTTTCGCTGGACGCGATGATCCAGCGCGACGTTCCGGAGTCCGTCCGTACGTCGGTGTTCGCCCGCTCGGAGACGGTGCTGCAGCTGGCGTGGGTGATCGGTGGTGGGTGCGGGATCGTGCTGCCGTTGATCCCGCGGCTCGGGTTCGGGTTCCTCGCGGGCGTACTGGTCGTCGTGGTCTTCCTCGTACTGCGGATGCGTCCGGTCCAACGTCCCAGCCAGGGGCCGTTGCGCCCCGGCGGTCTCGGCGGGCCCCGTACGGACGGCCCCTCGCACCACCACCCGCGGGACCCGCACCAGTCCGACCCGCATCACGACCAGCAGGACCCGTCGTACGACCAGCACTCCGACAGCTCCACCCGGACGATCCTCAGCGTCGCCGAGCAGCGCGCGAACCGGGAACGCCGCTCCACCTCGCACGACGAGCCGACCGTCGAATGGCGCGCCCGCGGCCAGATGCCCCCGCCCGAACAACCCATCGGCCCCTGGTGGAGCGGCCAGCCCGAAGAGGACGAGAACACCGCCGGCAACCCGGCCCCCTGGTCCGAAGAACCGACCGAAGAACGCAACCGCTCCCCCTTCAAACGCCGCCCCGGCAACACCCCCCGCCGCCCACCCCGCTAACCACCTGCACTCGGCCGTCACAGGACGGGTTAACCCTTCAGCTGGCGGGTTCTCACCTCGCATACCAGCAGAGAACCCACCACCTCAGCGGTTAACCGCTGAGGTGGTGGGTTGACGCGGGGTCAGACTGCGGAGAGCAGGTTGGGCTCTTCGGGTTCCGGGGCGGCGGCCGGCGCGGGCTCGTCGTCGGTCGGGTTGGTGTGGGTGGTGCCTCGGAGGGTGAGGGTGGTGGCTACGGCGGTGGCCAGGAGGAGGAGGGCTCCTACCAGGGCGACTGCGTTCATGCTGTGGGTGAAGGCATGGCGGGCGGTGGTCAGGACGGTGTCGGCCAGCTCGGCGGGCAGGTGTGCGGCGGCGGCAGTGGCGGCAGGCAGGCCGTCGTGGACCGGAGCGGCGACGGTGGCGGGCAGGTCGGCCGGTACGTCGGAGCGGTAGACCGCAGTACCGATCGAACCCAGGATCGCGATCCCGAGCGCCCCGCCGAACTCCGCGCAGGTCTCCATCACCGCGGACGCCGAGCCGGCTCGTTCCGGGGCGACCGATCCGACGACCGCCTCGGTCACCAGGGTCATCACCATCACCAGGCCGGCGGCCAGCAGACCGGCACCGACCAGCGGCACCACCAGGGACGAGTCGACGTGCACCTGGGTGAGGACGCCGTACCCGGAAGCGGCCAGGACGAACGCTCCACCAATCACGTACGCACGGTCCATCTTCGCGGCCAGCGCGGTCGCCAGCGGAGCCGCGCCACCGACCAGTACCGACGGCGCCAGCGACCACAGCGCCGCCTTCAACGGCGAGAGTCCGTGGACGAGTTGCAGGTACTGGGTGAGGAACACCGCGTTGCCGACCAGTGCCAGGGTCCCGACGGTGTTAGCGGCGAGCGACCCGCTGAACGCACGGTTGCGGAACATCGACAGCTCCACCATCGGGTGCGCAGCGCTCCGCTGCCGCTGTACGAACAGCACCCCGAACACCAGCCCCGCGACGATCGCGACCACCGGCAGCGCCGACGCACCGTTGGCGGCCAGTTCCTTGATCCCCCAGATCACCGGCAGTACGGCGGCCAGCGACAGGACCGAGCTCAGCAGGTCGAACCGCCCGCCCACCGGCGCCTTGAACTCCGGCAGCAGCATCGGCGCGAGCACCACGAGCAGGACCATCGCCGGGGTGTTGATCAGGAACACCGAGCCCCACCAGAAGTGCTCCAGCAGGAATCCGCCGAGCACCGGGCCGAGGGTGATCCCGCCCATCATCACCGCGCTCCAGAACGCGATCGCCTTCGAGCGCTGCTTCGGGTCGTGGAACAGGTTCCGGATCAGCGCCAGGGTGGAGGGCATCAGGGTCGCGCCGCCGATCCCGAGGACGGCGCGAGCGGCGATCAGCTGCTCCGGGTTCTGCGCGTACGCCGCGGCGATCGACGCCAGCCCGAATCCGATCGCGCCGAACAGCAGCAGCCGGCGGCGGCCGATCCGGTCGCCGAGCGAGCCCATGGTGATCAGCAGCCCGGCCAGTACGAAGCCGTAGATGTCGAAGATCCACAGCTGCTCGGTGGCGTTCACCCCGAGGTCGGCGCTGATGAACGGAACCGCGAAGTACAGCACCGAGACGTCCATCGAGACCAGCAACAGCGGCAGTGCGAGGACACCGAGTGCGATCCACTCCTTGCGCCCCGCCCGTTCGTTCGCACTCATGACACCCTCCGGATTATCTGTCTATGCCGCACACTGTGTGCGCCATACACAGACCATACACATGACTGTCTATGATGTAAACAGATAAGCTCCGAGCGGAGAGGACGGTAGCCATGGACGAGCACGACCTGCCGCGGGTGTTGCAGCAGCTCTGGGGGTTCGAGGGGCGGAGCCGGCCGGGGCCGAAGCCGGCGTTCCACATCAGCGACATCGCGCGCGCCGCGATCAAGCTGGCCGACGCGGGCGGGCTGCCCGCGGTGTCGATGAGCAAGGTGGCGGCCGAGCTCGGCTTCACCACGATGTCGCTCTACCGGTACGTCGACGCCAAGGACGACCTGTACGTCGTGATGCTCGAGCACGCGTTCGGCGAGCCGCCGGTGCTCGACCCGCGGAGCGACTGGCGGGCCCGGATCACCACCTGGGCGGAGGCGTTCCGCGCCGGGCTCCGCGAGCACCCGTGGATCCTGCAGATCCCGGTGTACGAGCCGCCGCTGTCACCCAACCAGCTGGCCTGGCTGGAGTCCGCGCTGCACGCGTTCGACGGAACGCCGCTGACAGCGCAGGACCGGCTGTCCGCGATGCTGCTCGTGAACATCTACGTCCGCGGTACGGCACAGCTGACCGCGAACATGCGGACCGAGCCGGACGCGATCCAGGAGGGCGGCCGGCTCTACACCGAGCGGCTCACGATGCTGGCCACGCCGGAGCGCTTCCCCGGGATCGCCGCCACCCTCGAGCAGCCCCCGAACGAGGGCTACGCCGGCGACTTCGACGCCGGCGAGTTCGCCTTCGGCCTCAACACCGTCCTCGACGGCATCGAATCCCGCATCACCCGCCTGACCCCCTGACCCCGCACCCGCATCACCCGCCCGACCCCGCACCCGCATTTGCCTGGTCAACCCAGCAAGTTGGGGGTTCCTGACCCTTAACCAGGGTCCAGAACCCCACATTTGCTGGGTCTGCCAGGCAAATTGGTGGGCCTGCCAGGCAAATGGGGACGGCGGCTGGCCGGGGCGGGGCTGGGCGGCCGGGGCGGGGCGGGAGGCTCAGACGTCGAGTTTGTCTGCTACTCCGCGGAGTACGGTGGCGACCTGGCGGGCGGACTTGTTGTCGGGGTGCCGGCCGTGCCGGTACCCCTCGCCGACCCGGTCCAGGAGCTTGATCAGGTCCTCGATGACGACCTGCATCTCCTCGGGCTTCGGGCGCATCGCCTTGGCCACCGACGGTGGCGGGTCGATCAGCCGGACCTGCAGGGCCTGCTCGCCCTTGCGGCCCTCGACGACACCGAACTCGACCTTCTGACCCGGCTTCAGGTTGGTCACGCCGGACGGCAAGGCCTCGGCGCGGACATAGACGTCCCCGCCCTCCTCCTTGCTGAGGAATCCGAACCCCTTGTCGGAGTCATACCACTTCACCTTGCCAACGGGCACGGGAAACCTCTTCAGTCGTCAAAAATTCGGAAGCTGATCGGGCCCGTCAGGCCCGACCGAAACCAGCGTACGTGAACCGGCGCGGCGGCGCCTCCGGGAAACTACCTGATCGGGCAGCCTCCCCGCACTCCTCAAAGATTCCGATACTTTTCGGGCTCCGGCAGCCGCTCGTTCATCGAACCGGACCGGAAGCCCCGCGGGTCGACCTGCGCGGTCGTGAACCCTTCGGCGACGACCGCATCGACCAGCTCCTGGTGGTCCACTCGATCGAGCAGCGCGGCGTCGATCTCGATCGAGGCGTTCTCCCCGAGGTCCCGGACGCGGACGTTCTCGACACCGTACGACGCCAGCTTCGCGCGCACCGTCTGCTCGGCGCGGTCGACCCGGGCGAGCAGGTTCGGGGTGATGCGGATGCCGTACGCGATCCGGCTGGACAGGCACGCCGCGGCCGGCTTGTCGGAGGTCTCGAGCCCCCAGCTGCGCGACGCCGTACGAATCTCGTCCTTGGTCAGCCGCGCGTCCCGCAGCGGGGTCAGCGCACCGCGTTCGAAGGCCGCGCGGATGCCCGGCCGGAACCCGGCGATCGCGTCGTCGGCGTTCGTCCCGGTGGCGATCGCGGTGATGCCGAACTCGTCGGCGATCGGCTGCAGCGTCTCGATCAGCTCGGCCTTGCAGAAGTAGCAGCGAGCACCCGAGTTCGCCTGGTAACCCTCGCGGTCCATCTCGTGGGTGTGCGGGGAGACGTGCCGGACGCCGAGGCTGTCGGCGAACCGTGCCGCCGGCTCCAGCTCCGCGGCCGGCAGCGACGGCGACACCGCGGTCGCGGCGATCACGTTCGCGGGCCCGATCGCCCGGGCCGCGGCCGCGAGCAGGAAGGCCGAATCGGCACCCCCGCTGAACGCGACGACCATCTTGTCGTACGACGACAGCCGCCGCATCAACGCCTCGAGTCGCTGCTCGAGCACGTACCCCTCGAGCCAGGCCGGGAACTCGGTCAGGTCGTTCAGCACGACGTCGGCGCCGTACGCCCGCAGCTCGTCCGCGGTGAACGGACCGGTCGCAACCGACACCGCGACCGCGCCCGCGGCATGTGCTCCGTCGATGTCGGCGGTGTGATCGCCGACGTAGACCGTCGCGTGGTGCTCGCGCAGCGCCGTGCCCTTCTCGGCCCCGTGCAGGTCACCGACCGGCTCGTCGACGTCCAGGCCGAGGTGCTCCAGGTGCAGCCGGACCGACGGGGTGTACTTCGCCGAGACGACCATCGTCCGCCCGCGCAGCGCGCGGATCGTGGCCAGCGCCTCGGCCACCCCCGGCAGCGGCAGGCTGCCCGAGATCGCGTGCGCCGGATAGTGCTCGCGGTACCGCGTGACCATCGCGTCGACCTGCTCGGGCGGGAACCAGTTCGCCATCTCCCAGGTCAGCGGCGGCCCGAGCCGGCTCACCACCAGGTCGGAGTCGATCGGTACGCCGGTCTCCGCGGACAGCAGGTCCCAGACCGCCTGGATCCCCGGTCGCGAATCGATCAGCGTCATGTCCAGGTCGAACCCGACCACCAGCTCCGGTACGTCGGCGGTATCGGGGGCGGGTTCAAGAGCGGCAGTTGACACGTCCCCAACCTTAACAAGGGTCCCTGAGCCGCCAACCATCCTTTGACAATCGGATCAATGTTGTCCGGATCCTTGACAGCGAGATCTATTTTGTAAACCATCGTCCGCATGGACTCGTTCGCGGACCGGACCAAGCGCCGCTTGCGCGACGAGTTGCTGGACGCTGCGCAGGACGCCATCGAGACAGGTGGGTACGACGGGCTCCGGATGGCTGAGGTCGCTCGCCGGACCGGGGTGTCCCGGCAGACCGTCTACAACGAGTTCGGCGACAAGTGGCGGCTGCTCGAGGCCGTCGCGGCGCGCGAGACCGAGCGGTTCCTGCTGGAGGTCAGCGCGGCGCTCGCCGATGCACCCGACCCGATCGACGGCTTACGCGCCGCGGTCGAGCGGGCGCTGACGCTGGCCATGGAAGCCCCACTGGTGAAGGCGGCATTGAGCCAACCGGGATCGGACCAGGCCAGTCAGTTGCTGACCACGCGAGGGCAGCGGGTGCTGGAGTTGGCGCACCTCCGGCTGGACGCCCATGTCAGGGAGCACTGGCCGGAGGTTCCCGCAGCGGACGCGACCAGTTGCGTCGATGTCGCCTTGCGCATCGTCATCAGCCACATCGTCACCCCGGGCCCTCCCCCCGAGACGGTGGCGGCGCAGCTGTCCCGCGTTCTTTCGCCCTTCTTGACCGAATCCAGGAGGCACCACGGATGAACGATCTGCACAGGCAGGGCTTCAGCTCGCTGAAGGCCGGCGGTTTCAACTGGGACACGTTGCCGCTGCGGCTGTTCGACAAGGGCAATCGCAAGTTCTGGAACCCGCGCGACATCGACTTCAGCCAGGACGCGAAGGACTGGCAGCAGCTCAGCGCGAACGACAAGGACAACGCGTTGATGCTCTGCTCGCAGTTCATCGCGGGCGAGGAGGCGGTGACCGAGGACCTGCAGCCGTTCCTGCAGGCGATGTCCGCCGAGGGCCGGTTCGGCGACGAGATGTACCTGACCCAGTTCTGTTTCGAGGAGGCCAAGCACACCGCGGTCTTCCGGCTCTGGCTGGACGCGGTCGGCGTCACCGAGGACCTCCACCGGTACGTCGAGAACAACCCGGGCTACCGCGCGATCTTCTACGAGGCCCTGCCCGTTGCGCTGAAGTCGCTCGCGGACGACCCGTCGCCGTCCAACCAGGTGCGCGCCTCGGTGACCTACAACCACGTGGTGGAAGGGACTTTGGCGCTCACCGGGTACCACGCGTGGAACCTGCTCTGTACGTCCCGCGGCGTGCTGCCCGGCATGCAGGAGCTGATCCGGCGGATCGGCGACGACGAGCGCCGGCACATGGCCTGGGGTACGTTCACCTGCCGCCGGCACGTCGCCGCGGACGAGTCGAACTGGAAGATCGTCACCGGCACGATGGAGGAGCTCCTCCCGCACGCGCTGACCCAGATCCAGTGGGCGCTCGACAACTCGCCGGAACTGCCGCCGGAGATCAGTCCGACGGCGTTGATGACGTACGCCGGTGATCGCGCCACGCGCCGGCTCGGCGCGATCGAGTCGGCGGTGGGCGCGGACGTCGCGGGCATCGACCTCGACTACTCGCCGGAAAAGCTCGAGGACACCTTCGGCGACGAAGACTCAGCCGCGCTGGCGTCGGTTCGTCAGTAGTACAACGAGCGCTGCAGTCGCTAGTACTGCAGGAAGCCAGGTGACCGTCGTCGTACCGAGGTGGTCGGCGCACTGGCCGCCGGCGAAGGCGCCCAGTGCGATCGATCCGTTGAACGCCCCGACCAGGACGGCGGACGCGGATTCGGGGAAACTGGGCGCCGCGTCATGGGCCCACGCCTGCGTACTGATCGTCGTACCGCCGTACGCGAGGCCCCAGATCACCAGCAGGACAAGGGATCCGGCCGCCGTCGTACCGAAGATTGGCATCGCCAACGTAGTCGTAGCGATTCCCGCAGCCACGACGAGGAGCGCGCGAGTCGGGGGCAGTGCGCCGGTGAGGAAGTTGCCGAACACCCCCGCCACGCCGTACGCGAGCAGGAACGCACCGATCAGCGACGGGCCGACGTGCGGTTCGAGAAGCGGTCGGACGTACGTGTACGCGGCGAAGTGTCCGGTGACGATCAACGTGACGAGTGCGAGTCCTACCCGGACCTGGTGGAGCTTCAGCACTTCCCGTACGTCGATGAGCCGGACGGATCGCTCCGGGGCGAGCGGCGGCAGGAGGATGCCCAGGGCAACGGACAACGTCACGGCGAGGACGCCGACACCGGCGAAGGCCCAGCGCCAGCCGGCGAACTCACCGACGTACGCGCCTGCTGGAATCCCCAGCACGGAAGCGATTCCGATGCCCGAGAAGACGAGTGAGGTCGCCGGTCCGGCGGCGGTCTGCGGGACGACGCGACGGGCGAGACTGACGGTCAACAGCCAGACACCGCCGATCGAGACGCCCATCACCACCCGGGCGGCGATGAAGAGCAGATAGGACTGGGCGACGGCCGCGGCGAATGCGGCCGCGGCAAGCAGCACCGCCAGACCACTCAGTACCGTCCTGCGGTCGAGCTTGCCGAGCAGGGGCGGGAGCGCGGGGGCGGCCAGGGCGGACACGACCCCGGTGACGGTGAGGCTGAGGCCGACGGTGCCCTCCGTGATGCGCAGGTCGTCGCTGATCGGCGTCAGCAGGCCGACCGGCAGCATCTCGGCGGTGACCACGGTGAAGACGGTCACGGCCATCGCTACCGACGCGGCCCAGGCGCGGGCATCGGTGCGGATCGGCTGGTCCACGCAGATCGTTGTCATGTGTCCAGTGAGCGCCCGCGAGGCGGACCCGAACAACGGCGATCTGATCATCCTTGTATTAGCTGAGCTCATCGATCATCGTGGAGGCATGCCCGTCGAGATCCGTGAACTCGAGTGCTTCCTCGTCCTCGCCGACGAGCTCCACTTCGGCCGTACGGCGGAACGCCTCTACCTGTCGCAGAGCCGCGTCAGCCAGCTGCTGCAGGCGCTGGAGCGGCGGATCGGCGGGCCGTTGTTCGAGCGCACCAGCCGGCGGGTGGCGCTGACGCCGCTCGGCAAGGAGCTGGTCACGTCGTTGCGGCCCGCGTACGCGGCGCTGGAGCGGGCGGTCGACGGCGCCCGCGAGTACGCGACGCTGATGAAGGGCACGCTCCGGATCGGGTTCCAGGGCGCGGCGAGCGACGAGATCCTGCGCGCGGTGGCGGCGTTCCAGGAGCGCAATCCGAACTGCCTGATCAACGTCTGCGAGCTGCCGCTGACCGATCCGTTCGGCGGTCTGCGGCGCCGGATGGTCGATGCGGCCGTCGTCCTGCTGCCGGTCGCGGAGGACGATCTGGTCGTCGGCCCGGTCTTCTCACGTCATCCACAGACGCTGGCCGTCGCGAAGGGCCACCGCTTGGCCGGCCGGAGCACGATCGATGCCGAGGAGCTGGCCGGCGAGACCCTGATCGCGTACTCCGGGCCCGCGCCCGGGTACTGGCGTCAGGCCCAGGCGCCGACCCAGACCCCGGCCGGCGCGCTCGTCCACCGCGGCCCCGAGGTCGCCACCTTGCAGGAGGGCTTGTCGCTGATCGCCGCCGGCCGCGGCACGATGCTGATCTGCCGCCCGACCGCGGCGAAGAACGACCGCGCCGACCTGATCGCGATCCCGGTCACCGGCATCCCGGACTCGGCTCTGGCGCTCGTCTGGCGCCGCGGCGAGGACACCCCGTCCGTGCAGGCCTTCGCCGAGTACCTGAAGGGCTGACTTGGGAGACGTGCCCTACAGGCCGAGTAGCTCGACGGACTTCTCGCGCATCTCGACCTTGCGGATCTTGCCGGTCACGGTCATCGGGAAGTCGTCGACCAGGACGACGTACTTCGGGATCTTGAAGTGCGCCAGCTTGCCGGCGGCGAACGCGCGGACGGCCTCGGCGTCGACCGGGTCGGCGCCCGCCTTGAGCTTGATCCAGGCGCAGAGCTCCTCGCCGTACCGTTCGTCGGGGACGCCAACAACCTGGACGTCCGCGATCGCCGGGTGCGTGTAGAGGAACTCCTCGATCTCCCGCGGGTACACGTTCTCGCCGCCGCGGATCACCATGTCCTTGATCCGGCCGACGATGTTCACGTACCCGTCCTCGCGCATCGTCGCCAGGTCGCCGGTGTGCATCCAGCGCGCCTGGTCGATCGCCTCCGCGGTCTTGTCCGGCTCGTCCCAGTACCCGAGCATCACGGAGTAGCCGCGGGTGCACAGCTCGCCCGGTTCGCCGCGTTCGACGATCAGGCCGGTCGCGGGGTCGACGAGCTTCACCTCGACATGCGGCAGGACGCTGCCGACGGTCGACGTACGGCGGTCCAGGTCGTCGTCGCTGCGGGTCTGCGTGGAGACCGGCGACGTCTCGGTCATGCCGTAACAGATCGCGACCTCGGCCATGTGCATGTCCGCGACGCACCGCTTCATCACCTCGACCGGGCACGGCGACCCCGCCATCACACCGGTCCGCAACGAGGTCAGGTCGTAGTCGGCGAAGTTCGGCAGGCCGAGCTCGGCGATGAACATCGTCGGCACGCCGTACAGGCCGGTGCAGCGCTCGTCCTGGACCGCCTGCAGCGTCGCGGCCGGGTCGAACGCCGGCCCCGGGATCACCATGCAGGCGCCGTGCGTGGTGCAGCCGAGGTTGCCCATCACCATGCCGAAGCAGTGGTAGAACGGCACCGGGATGCACAACCGGTCCTCGGCGGTGAACGCGATCGTCTCGGTGACGAAGAACCCGTTGTTCAGGATGTTGTGGTGGCTGAGCGTCGCGCCCTTCGGGAACCCGGTCGTGCCGCTCGTGTACTGGATGTTGATCGGGTCGTCGAAGGACAGCTCGGCCTCGCGGGCGTGCAACTGGTCGAGCGGGATCCGCGCGGCGTCGTCGCGGAGCGCGTCCCAGTCGCCCGTACCGAGGTAGATCGTCTCCTCGAGCGCGGTGCAGTTCGGGCGCACCTCGTCGACCATCGCGCGGTAGTTGCTGGTCTTGAACTCGGTCGCGGACACGAGCATCCGGACGCCGGACTGGTTCAGTGCGTAGGCCAGTTCGTGGGTGCGGTAGGCCGGGTTGATGTTCACCAGGATCGCGCCCATCAGCGCGGTCGCGTACTGCGTGATCGTCCATTCGGCCTGGTTCGGGGCCCAGATGCCGACGCGGTCGCCCTTCGCGATGCCGCGCGCCATCAGGCCGCGGGCGACGAGCTCGACCTCGGCGCCGAACTCGTCGTACGTCCAGCGCCGTCCGGTCTGCACCTCCACCAGCGCCTCACGGTCGCCGTACGCACCGATCGTCCGTCTCAGGTTCGCCCCGATCGTCTCCCCCAGCAACGGAACCTCAGACACTCCGGATGCGTACGACGGCAGGCTCATACAACTCATCGTCACGCGCCCCGCCCCCACCGGCAAGCCCAGAAGGAGGCCCGCAAGTTCAGGGGTTGACCGTCCAGCTTGTGGGTTGGCCCCGGGCATGCTGCTCCACAACCCACCATCTCAGCGGTCAACCCCGCAAGGCCCTCCCCCGCACTTGCGGCAGGAAACAGGGGTGCTCCCTCCCCACCGTTCTTGCACTTGTGGCGGAAACAGGGGGTGGACGGCAAGCAATGTCCTTACCAACTCTGCGTCACTTCGGTCGCTGAGCGTGTTTAGACGGTTACCTTGGAGTGGAGAGGTGTGAGGCGATGGGCCGATCTGCCGAAGGTCATGCCCGCAGCGACCGGCCGCCCGGACGCACTGCCGAGGCGGCGCAACGGACCGCTGCGGTGCAAGAACACGTCCAGGTACTCGAGAACATCCTGTCCGACGCCCTCGCGGTCGATGTCCACGGCACCGACCTGCAGACCCTGAAGCGCGCCCCGCGGCGGGCTCCGCCGACGGTGTCGCCGACCGATCTCGAGGCGCATCCCGGACCGGTCTGGGATGCGTTCGTGCCCCATCCCCCGGGCCGGTTCCGCTGGTGGGGCGCGGAACGCAGGTTCGCGCGTCGACTCGCCGACGCGGAGGACCGGTTCGCCGAGGTGATCGAACGGCACCTGGCCGCAGAGGAGACCCGCCGCGAACGCGTGGCCAAGGCGCTCCGCGAGCAGGTCGAGCAACAGCGCCGCCTCGACGAAGCAACCGCGGAGCAGCACGCCCGGATCGACGCGTACGAACGCGCGGTGATATCCCGCGACCGTGCAGCCGTCACACGGTACTTCACCAAAGCGCTGGACCGCCTCCCGGAGCCGCTGGACTTCCCACGCCGGCGCAAGGTCGGGTACGTACCCGAGTCGACGCTGCTCGCGCTCGAGTGGGAGCTGCCCGACGTCAGCGTCGTGCCAGCCGAGGTCGCCTACCGGTACGACCGCTCGCTCGACACCGTACTGGCCGTGCCCCGGGAGCCCGTGGAGCTGCGGCGGATGTACCAGCAGCTGGTCGCGCAACTGGCCCTACGCGCACTGCACCTGGTGTTCGGCAGTGACAGGTACGACGTGGTGGAGACGGTTGTTTTCAACGGGATGGTGGAGTCGGTGGACCTCACGACCGGTCAGACAGTACGGCCGTGCCTCATCACGTTGCGGGCGACCCGCGAGCAGTACCAGGCGCTCGTACTGGACCAGCTCGACCCGGTGGCATGCGTACGGCACTACTTCGCCGCTGAGGTGTCACGGCACCCTGAGGAACTGCAGCCGGTGGAGCCGGTGCTGGACTTCGACCTCACGGACCCGCGCATCGTCGAGGCCGTGGACGTGATCAGCGAGATCGACGCCCGCCCCAACCTGCTGGACCTCAGCCCCGAGTCGTTCGAGCACCTGGTGCACAACCTGCTCACCCGGATGGGCCTGGAGACCCGACTGTTCCGCCGCGGCACGGACGGCGGTATCGACTGCGTCGCCTACGACCGCCGCCCGATCACCGGAGGCAAGTTCGTCGTCCAGGCCAAGCTCTGGACCCGCACCGTCCCGCCGACCGCCATCCGCGACCTCTTCGGCACCGTCATCGACGCCGGCGCCACCAAAGGCATCCTCATCACGACCTCCGGCTTCGGCCCCACCAGCTACCAGTTCGCCAACGGCAAGCCCCTGCAACTCATCGACGGCACCGCCCTGCTCTCCCTCTGCCACCTCCACAACATCCCCGCCCGAATAATCCCCCGAGCCAGCTGAGCATGAACTAAAAAGTGGGCATATGCCTGATATAGTGAGCACTCGGGGTGGTGGTCATGGAGTTTCCGGAACCGATGTCGAGCGTCGTTCCCGGCTTGCACGGCCGGGTTCTCGCGGTGCTCACCCGAACGGAGCGCCCGCTCACGGGTCGCGCGGTCGCTGCACTGTTGCGTTCGCCGGCGAGTTCGAGCGGCGTGCAGAAGGTGCTGGACGATCTCGTGAGCAAGGGTGTCGTGATCGCGGAGCCGGCGGGCCGGGCTCGGCTTTACACCCTCAACCGGGACCACGTCGCGTACGAAGCGATCGACCAACTCGCACGGCTGCGGGAGTTGCTGCTCGATCGCATCAAGACCGAAGCCAAGTCGTGGGCGGTACCGGCCAAGGCGATCTGGCTCTTCGGCTCCACGGCACGTGGTGAGGGCGGGGCGGGCAGCGATATCGACCTGCTGATCGTCAGGCCCGACGACGTCGAAGACTCGGACCCTCGCTGGCTGGAGCAGCTCGAAACCCTTGCTGCGCACGCGAGTCTGTGGTCGGGCAACCGCTGCGACGTCGTCGAATACAGCGAGCAGGAGGTCAGCGACCTCGTCCGCCACGGCGAGCGCCTGGTCGTCGAGCTACGTCAGGACGCCGTACCGATCGCCGGCAGCACGCCCCGACAACTCCTCAACCGAAAGGCCGGCTAGTTGCCCACCCTCGACGACGCCCGCGCCCACTTGGCAAAGGTCTGCGCGGTCAGGTGGTGAGCTGGTGGTGCCAGACTGGGGTTATGGATTCTGGGGTTCGGGTTGTTGGGGCGGGGTCGGTCAGTGGCGTTCCGGATGTTTTGCGGGTGATGTTCGGGGTGGAGGTGGTGGCGGCGGACGTTGCGGCTGCGGTGGCGAAGGTCGGGGAGCTGACCGAGGCAGTCATGGCGGCGTTGCGGGCGCACGGGGTGGAGGAGTCGCAGCTGGGGACCAGTGCGGTGAACGTGTTCCAGCACTACCGGGAGCCCGGTACGGGCGTGGGGTACCAGGCGATGCACACGATCCAGGTCGAGTCCAAGGACCTGACCGGGTTCGGGACGATGCTGAACGCGGCGGTCGATGCTGCGGGCAACGGTCTGACGATGAACGGGCTGCAGTTCGACATCGAGGACAAGTCCGAGCTGCTCGCCCAGGCCCGGGAACTCGCTTTCCAGCAGGCGCGGGCGAAGGCCGAGCACCTCGCCGCGCTGGCCGGGTACTCGCTCGGCTCGGTCACCGCGATCGAGGAGTCCCAGAGCCCGTACCCGATCCACCGGGCCGCGGCGAACGCCAGTCGCAAGGCCAACTTCGACGCGTCGGTGAACGTCACGCCCGGCGACAGCAGCGTCGAGGTCACGCTCGAGGTGCAGTTCGCCTGGGCGTAACGGCTGTCTCAATTCGCGCACAGGGGTTGCGCTGTCGGTGGTGTCGTACAGACTGCTCTCATGTACGCACCGGCGCCGCTGCGGCGGCAACTGAACCGGTCCGGGCTGTTACTGCTCGGACCGGCCTTCGTTGCCGCGGTCGCGTACGTCGACCCGGGCAACTTCGCCACCAACATCGCCGCCGGCGCCACGTACGGCTATCTGCTGTGCTGGGTCGTCGTCGGCGCGAACCTGATGGCCGTCCTCGTGCAGTACCTGGCAGCCAAGGCCAGCATCGCCACCGGGCGCACCCTGCCGCAGCTGTGCCGTGACCACTTCAAGCGCTCGACGTCCACCGGCCTGTGGGCCCAGGCCGAGATCGTCGCCCTCGCCACCGACCTCGCCGAAGTCGTGGGCGGCGCCATCGCTCTCAATCTGCTCTTCCACATACCGCTGCTGCTCGGCGGCATCATCACCGGCGCGGTCTCGTTCGGGCTGCTGATCTACCAGTCCAAGCGCGGACAACGCCCCTTCGAGGCCGCGATCATCGGCCTGCTCGCCGTCGTACTGATCGGCTTCGTCGTCTCGACAGCGAAGTCGGACCCCTCCGCAACCGGCGTGATCGGCGGCCTCGTACCGCGCCTCGACGGCACCCAATCGCTCGTACTCGCCGCCGGCATGCTCGGCGCCACCGTGATGCCGCACGCGATCTGGCTGCACGGCGCACTCGTCACCGACCGGCACTGGAAAACGATCCGTTCCGAGGGCGGCAAATCCCGGGTACTGCGCGCCACCCGGCTCGACGTCGCCGTCGCGATGGCCCTCGCGGGCGCGGTCAACCTCGCCATGGTCGTACTGGCAGCTGCCGCTCTGAAGGGCACCGGCGCCGACTCCCTCGACGCCGCGCACACCGCCATCGGCGACCGCATCGGCCAACTCCCCGCCCTGCTTTTCGCGCTCGCCTTGCTGGCCAGCGGATTCGCCTCCTCCTCGGTTGGTACGTACGCCGGATCCGTCATCCTGGACGGCTTCTGGCAACGCCGCGTCCCGCTCGCCGTACGCCGACTCGTCACCCTCACCCCCGCGCTCCTGGTCCTTGCGATCGGCATCGATCCCAGCCGCGCCCTGGTTATCTCGCAGGTCGTGCTGAGCTTCGGGATCCCGTGCGCACTCTGGCCGTTGGTGAGATTGACCGCATCCCGGCGCGTCATGGGCGGACTTGTCAACCGCCGGGCGACTACTCTCGCCGCATGCCTGGTAGCCACCGCCGTCACGGCCCTCAACGTCGTACTGATCGTGCTGACCGTGCGGGGATGATGTGACCGGGGTGTACGCCGTGAGCGACATCCACGGCCACCTGGAGAAACTCACCCCGGCACTGCACGCGGCCGGCCTCACCGATGCCGACGGCAACTGGGCGGGTACGGACGCACGGCTGTGGTTCCTCGGCGACTTCTTCGACCGCGGCCCGGACGGTATCGGCGTCCTGCACTACGTCCGTGGGCTGGTCGACCAGGCGCCCGAGGGCGCGGTCCGGATGCTGCTCGGCAACCACGAGATCCTCGCGCTCGGGATGCACAGGTTCGGCGACACGTTCGTCCCGCACGACGGCATCACGCTGCGCAGCTTCGAGCGGTCCTGGGCGCTTAACGGTGGCCAGGACCGCGACCAGGAGCTGCTCACCGACGACGACGTGGCCTGGCTGCTCGACCAGCCGATGCTCGGCATCGACGCGGACCAGCTGCTGATGCATTCCGACACGGCGGAGTACGTCGAGTGGGGCGACACGCTCGACCAGATCAATGCCGCGGCCCGCGCCGAGCTGCACTCCGACGACATCGAGGTGTGGTGGGAGATCTGGCGCCGGACCACGTCGCGATACGCGTTCCGCGGTGAGAGCGGCCCGGAGGTCGCGCGGATCATGCTGCAGCACCTCGGCGGGCGCCGGATCGTGCACGGGCACAGCATCATCGCCGACCAGTTGCACATCGACCCGGAGTTCCTCACCGGCCCCCACCTGTACGCGGACGGCCTGGTCCTCGGCATCGACGGCGGCGCCTTCGACGGCGGACCGTGTCTAGTGGTCGAGCTCTCGGCCGAGTGACGCGACGACGGCGTCCAGGCAGGACCGGAAGGGCTCCTGCCCGCCGCGGTCGATCCAACGGCTGAACGCGTTCTGGAACACCGCCGACCCGACCTGCGCCACCAGGACCGCGTCCTCAGCTGAGAGCCCGCGCTCCTCGAGTCCGTCCCGGAGCGCCGCGGTGACCGAGGCCAGCTTGGTCCGCTCGCGCTCCTGCAACTCGGGGCTCGCGGCGATCACAGCCCTTCGTACGTCGGAGTTCTCCGCGAGCTCGGCAAGCAGCTCGCCGACGGCCACGGCGGCCTGCAGTACGGCGGGCCAGGGGCGGATGGCCGGGTCGACGGCACGGATCGCGTCCAGCACCGCCGCGGGCAGACGTTCGGAGCCGGCGAACAGGACCTCACGCTTGTCCGGGAAGTAGCGGAAGTACGAGCGGCGGGTCAGGCCGGCGTGCTCGGCGATCTGGTTCACCGTCACCGCGTCGTACCCGTGCGCCGCATACAGCTCGAGGGCGGCCTTGCGCAGCCGCTGCTCCGCCCCGGGGTCCCATCGCGCCATGACCCGAGTCTAGCAACCGCGATGTCTCAGGGTGTTATCGTGAGTGATGACACCCTGAGACATGAGGAGCGGAACAATGATCTGGATTCTGGGCGCGACCGGGCGGACCGGTCGGGAGATCGCGGCCCGGGTCGCGGCCCGCGGCGGTACGCCGGTGCTGGTCGGACGGAACGCGGAGCGGCTCCGCAAGACCGCGGCGGAGCTCGGGCTCGACGGCGTCGAGGTGGTCGAGACCGCCGACATCGCCGGGGAGGTCGCGCGCCGACGGCCGGCTGTGGTGGTGAACACGATCGGCGGGTACGCCGACACCGCCGTACCGATTGCGCGGGCGTGCCTGCCCGGCGGGCATTACGTGGACCTGGCCAACGATCTCGTGGCGATGCCGCGGCTGTTGGCGCTGCACGACGAGGCGGCGGCCGGCGACAGTACGTTCGTGACCGGTGCCGGGTTCGGGGTGCTGGGGACCGAGGCCGTCGTCGCACGGCTGTGCGCGGACCGGCCGACGCCTCAGGAGGTTCGCGTCGACGCGCTCCCCTCGGTCGCGATCGAGGCCGGGCAGCTGGGCGCGGCGCTTGCGCTGTCGATCGTGTCGGCGTTCACCACGGGCGGGCTGCGCTACCGGGGTGGGCAGATGGTTCCGACTCGGCTTGCGGGTGAACCCCGGGAGCACGCGCTGCCGGACGGCCAGAAGGCGAAGTCCGCGGTCGGCGCGACGGGTGAGTTGCTCGCGGCACATGAGGCCAGCGGTGCTCCGAACGTTGTGGCGACGACCGGGCTGCTGCCCACGGCGCCGTACATTCGGGCGATCCTGCCGCTCGCAAGTGCTCTGCTGAAGGTTTCTGCAGTACGACAGTTCGCCGTACGGCGAATGGCGGCGATGGAGTTCAAGCCCGCGCCGCGCCCGCGCGAGCACTCCTGGGGACATGCCGTCGTCACCTGGGCGGACGGTACGACGCGGGAGGGCTGGCTGCGGACCGAGGATGCGATGGGCTTCACCACCAACGCCGCCGCGGAGACCGCCGTACGGCTGGCCCGCGGCGAAGGCCGGCGTGGTGCGTACACGCCGGCCTGCGCCCTCGGCCCCGAGCTCGCCGAGGCGGCCGGAGCGACCATCGATCAGCTGTGAGCCGGCCGCCGGTCATCGATCGGCTGTGGGACGGCCGCCGGCTATCGGTCGGCGGTGAGGTGGCCGCCGACGGCCCAGCTCTCCGGCGGCGTTTCCTGGATCCAGACCTGGACGCTCTCGGCCGGTACGCCGAGGCTGTCGACGAAGGCGTCGGTGACCTTCTGGACCAGTTCGCGCTTCAGCTCCGGGGTCCGCGGGCCCTGCAGGACGGTGACGACGGGCATCGGTCTTTCCTTTCGTTCGGTGGCTTCTGGGTCCATTCCAGCCGTCGCGGACGGCCCGAACGAGACGCAGATCCGATGCGCTCCCATCACTCGAACTGATCGGACGCCTTCCGGCAGGCCGCCAGCAGTACGGCGAGATCGCCGCCGATCGTCGTACCGGCCGGGACCGCGAGGCTGGTGGTCAGCGCCAACCGGGGGCGCGGGCGCCGGAACACCACCCGGCCCTCGCGGAGCAGACGCGCATGCGACTCGTAGATGACGGTCCAGCTCGGGCTGCCGGCGCCGATCGCCGCCTGGGTGTCCTGCAGGCTGCCGGAGCGCGGGCCGATGACCGGCTCGAATCCCGCCGCAGCGCAGGCCGACATCACCAGGTCGACGAGCGACGGGTTGGTACGGCGCTCGGTGATCCGGAGCGGCAGTTCCCGAAGGTCGTGCAGGCCGATCTCGTCGTCCGGTGCGGTGGCCTTGGGGAGTGCGATGAGCAGGTCGTCCTCCCAGACCGGGAGGAACTCGAGGCCGGCTGCCTCGTCGACGCCGCGGACGAAGGCGGCGTCCAGTTGCCCGCCACGGACGCGGTCGAGGCGGGCGCGGGTTGACGTACTGACAAGCTCCACGTGCAGGCCTTGGGCGGACAGCTCCGCGACCACCGTCTCCAGGCGTTCTCCCAGGCCGGTGCTGGTTCCTAAGCGCAGCGTGCGGGTCGGTGTGCCGGTGGCGGCTGACCGTGCTGCTTCGACAGAGGTCAAGACGGCCCGGGCGGCGGGGAGGAACCGCTGGCCGGCTTCGGTGAGACGGATGGCGCGCGCCGAGCGGTCGAAGAGCAGGACGCCGAGCTCGCGTTCGAGGCGGGCGATCTGCTGGCTGACGCCCGGCTGGCCGATGCCGAGCTGCTCGGCGGCGCGGCCGAAGTTCAGTACCTCCGCGACCGTGACGAAGTACTCGATCTGCCGAAACTCCATGACCTGATCATCGCCGGGAATGGCCGGCGCGCGCGGGAGGTTGTGGGTGGTCATGGCGGAGAAGACTGTGAAGATTCCTGGCCCGGATCATCCGATCACCGTGGTGAAGAACCCGGACCGCGTCGTCGTGAAGGTCGGTGACCGGGTGATTGCCGACACCCGGGACGCCCTCTCGCTGCAGGAGGCGAACTACCCCGCGGTGCAGTACATCCCGCGCGCGGACGTCGACCTCACGCAGCTCGAACGCACCACCCACGAGACCTACTGCCCGTACAAGGGCGACGCCTCGTACTACACGCTCCTCCCGGACGCGGAGAACGCAGTCTGGACCTACGAGCACCCGTACGAAGCAGTAGCCGACATCCGCGACCACGTCGCCTTCTACCCCGACAAGGTCTCCATCGAGATCACCGCCTGACTCCAGGCTGGTGTTTCCGCTGGCGGGTTGGCCGTTGTGGGTGGTTCACTGCTCGCGATGATCACCACAGTTGACGAGTACCTGCACAGCGTCCCCCTGTCCAATGCGGTTGCTGAGCAGGTCGGGCCGTTCACCCTGTTCCGTAGTACGACCGTGTGGCCGTACTACGCGCGCCCTGTGCCTGGAGCGGGGGTGACGATAAAGCCTAGCGACATCGAGCTGGTGCGGAAGCGCTGCGCCGAGCTGGACATCCCGCTGAGCTTCGAATGGGTCGTCGAGACCTGTCCCTCACTGGGCCCTGCCGCGGCTGCGGCCGGCCTCGAGGTCGTACAGCACCCGCTGCTGGTGCTGCAGCGCGATGACTTCCGTCCTGCCACGGCTGATGCGCGCTGCGAGGTCCTGTCTGCTGACGAGGACATGGTCAGGCAGTCGCGCACCGTGGCCAACCTGGCGTTCGGTGAGTCCGGTACGGCGGTTGGCCAGGCTGGTCCGGCTGAACGGGACGCCAAGGCCGGTGAGCTGTCGGACAAGATGGTGGCGGGCCTGCAGGACCGTGCGCGCCGTGGCGTGTCCGTGGCGGTCGGAGCGTTCACCGATGACGGCATGGTCGCCACCGGAACGCACCAGCCGGTCAACACCGCTACAGAGATCGTCGGCGTCGCCACGCTGCCGTCTGTTCGACGACGTGGTCTGGGTGCCGCCGTGACCTCAGCACTCGTTGAACACGCCTTTGCGAACGGCGTGGAGCTCGTACTGCTCTCAGCCGAGTCTGACGCCGTTGCGGCGGTCTACGAACGCGTCGGCTTCCGCCGGATCGGCCACGCCGGGGCAGCCGAGTGACAGGGAGCCCGAGCACTCGCCTCGTCGTACTGCGTGGCAACTCGGGCTCCGGCAAGACCACCACGGCCCGTACGCTGCGCCAGCGCCTCGGCCGCGGGACCGCCTGGGTCGAGCAGGACCACGTCCGCCGGATCCTGTTGCGCGAACGCGACGTACCGGGCGGTGTGAACATCGGCCTGATCGACCTGAACACCCGGTACGCCCTCGACCACGGGTACGACGTCGTGCTCGAGGGCATCCTGGACGCGGACAGGTACGGGGACATGCTCCGGCGGCTCACGTCCGACCACCGCGGTACGACACTGCACTACTACTTCGACATCCCGTTCGGGGAGACCGTCGTACGGCACGCGACCCGTGAACTGCGCAACAAGTTCGGTCCGGACGTGATGCAGGACTGGTACCGCGAGCGCGACGTACTGGACGGTGTCGAGCAGACCGTGATCGGGCCGGACAGCACCCTCGACGAGACGGTGGCGAGGATCCTGACCGAGCTTGGGGTGGATCCCGTACCTTTGGAAGGATGAGCACTACCGAGCCGATCCGCCCCCGTACCCTCGCCGAGGCGCTGCGGGGCTGGGGCGACGCCGCGCTCGGTGAGCTGCTCCGCCGGCGTCCCGACCTGGCGCTGCCGATCCCTGCGGACACCGGGCAACTGGCAGCGCGAGCGACGAGCAATGCGTCGGCTGCGCGCGCCATCAACCGGCTGGACGAGTTCGGTGTGGACCTGTTGGAGTCGCTGTCCGCGCTGCCCGAGCCGGTCGACCTGGAGGCGCTGGCGCAGGGAGTCGGTCAGCCGGAGGACGTGGTCCAGCCACGAGTCGCCCAGCTCCTGGACCTCGCGCTGGTGTGGGGAACCGAGGACGACCTGCGACCGATCCGTGCGGTGCACGAGCTGCTCGGCCCGACACCTGCCGGGCTCGGTCCGACGACCACGCGGCATTTCGGCGACCTGGACAAGCTGATCGAGGACGCCGGCCCGGACGCGCGCGCAGTGCTCGACAAGCTGACCTGGGGTCCCCCGACCGGCTCGGTGGAGAAGGCAGACCGCCCGGTGACGATCGCCTCGGCGCGGACGCCCGTGGAGCGGTTGCTGGCCCGCGGTCTCGTCGTACCCAAGGATCCGAACACCGTCGTACTGCCACGGCAGATCGGCCTGCACCTGCGTGGTGGCCGCGTACTGGCGTCGACACGTCCGGTGCCGCCTCCGCTGGACGGCAAGAAGGTGTCGGCGGCGATAGCGGAACGGGCCGCGGCCGGGGCCGCACTGGACCTGGTGCGGTTGGTTGACCGCACACTGGAACAGCTGGGGACGGAGCCGCCGCCCGTACTGCGTACAGGTGGTGTCGGGGTCCGTGAGCTGCGCAGCCTGGCCGGGAAGATCGGTGCGGAGGAGCAGACGGCCGCGGCGGTGCTGGAGATGGCGTACGCCGCTGGGCTCGTTGCTGCGGTGGAGGTCGGCACCAGTGAGCTCTGGCTGCCTACGAGTGCGTACGACGACTGGCTGGAACTGGACCTCGCACACCGGTGGGCTCAGCTCGTCATGGCGTGGTTCTCGGGGCTCAGGGCGATCGGACTGATCGGCCGTCGCGACAGCACCGGCAGTACTGCGGCTGCACGCGAGCGGCTGATCAACGCGCTGGCGCCGGACCTGGAGCGGCTGCTCGCGCCGGAGATCCGGGTGCTGGCGTTGCAGGCACTGGCCGTGGCAGAGCCTGGTACGGCGCCTGCTCCAGCGACCGTGGTGACGTGGGTCGCGTGGCATCGCCCGCGGCGCGGCGGGCAGTTCCGGGACGAGCTGGTCGAGTGGAGCGTGGCAGAAGCCGCCCTGCTCGGGTTGACCGGTCTGGGTTCGCTGGCGAAGCACGCGCAGCCGCTACTGGGTGCTGAGCCCACGGCGGACGAGCTGGCCGAGGCGATCAGTCCGCTGATGCCGGAGCCGGTGTCGGAGTTCCTGCTGCAGGCTGACCTGACTGCCGTCGCACCTGGACCGCTGGTGCGGACTGTGCAGGACGAGCTGTCCGCGATGGCCGACGTGGAGTCTGATGGTGGCGCTGTGGTCTACCGGTTCAGTGAGAGCTCGGTGCGACGCGCTTTCGACCTGGGGCGTACAGCGGAGCAGTTGCACACGTGGTTGGCGGAGCATTCCCGTACGCCGGTGCCGCAGCCGCTGGCGTACCTCGTCGACGACGTGGCGCGGCGACACGGCGTACTGCGCATCGGGACCGCGTCGACGTACCTGCGGTGTGACGACGAGAACGTACTGACACAGCTCCTCACTTCGAACCTGCCCGGTGTGCGCTTCCGCCGGTTGGCCCCGACCGTCGTGGTGTCGCCGTCGCCGCCGGACATGGTGCTGAGTCGACTACGGGGCGCGGGGCTCGCGCCGCTGGCAGAGACGTTCGACGGTGCGCTGCATGTGACCGGTGCGCCACGGCGGGGCGAGGCAGCGCGCCGACGTACCAGCCGGGACTTCAACGAGAGCGCGTTCGACCTGACCGACGATCAAGTCAAGGCGGTGATCGAGAAGGTCCGCGCCGGCGACCGCATCGCCGCGGAGCGCCCGGGCGACGATGGTCTGGTCGAGCCGGCAGCACCTGCAGAGACCATCGCCGTACTCACCAACGCCGCCGAGGCACACACCCGTACGTGGATCGCGTACGTGGACCACAACGGTCACTCCTCCGAACGCATCGTCGAACCGGCCCGGGTAGCCGACGGCTGGCTCACCGCGTACGACGACACCACCGAAGCGCCCCGCACGTACGCCCTGCACCGCATCTCCGCCGCCCGTCCCGTGGAGTAACAGATGCCTCCGTTGCTGATCGTCCTGACCGGCCTGCCGTACTCCGGCAAGACGACGCTGGCCCGAGCTCTTGAACAACAGGGTGCGGCCGTTGTCGAGCTGGACCACATCAACCGCGAGCGCGGCTTCCGGATCGAGGACGGCGTACACCCCCTGCTCGACACCCGCCGAGCCACCGCCGCCGCCACCCCCGACCGCCACGTCCTCTCCCCCGACGTACTCCACCGAGTCCAACGCCGCTTCCAACCCCCAACAACCTCAACCCACACCATCAGCGCCAACTGGCCCACCAACCAACAACTGCAAGCCGCAACAACCAACTGGCCCACCCCCGCGTCCGAGTGAACGACGACAACTTCCGGCGCGCGATCCGGGCAATGTGGCGGTGGTCGCCGAACGGCGGCTACCAGCCTCTACTAGTGGGTGCGTGGATCTGGCCGCGCCCACGACAGGCCTGGTACCAGTTCCGGCTGCGGTGCGGTGGCCGCTGGGCACCGGTGAAGGACCTTGACCTGCTGCTGGACGCCGGCTGGCGAACCAGCGTCGCCGCGATCTGGCTGATCGCCGCGGGTCGGCGCGCGGACATGCGGCCGCGCATCGAGCGGGAGATGCTGGCTGGTCGGCCATGCGGCCACGGCTGGAGTTACTGCACGCCACTGGCCTGTCTGGGCACTGACGCTGATGCCCGGGTCCTTGTCGCCTATCTCGACAACGCGCTCACCTTGCCTGTCGAGCAGGAAGGTTTGGAGACCCAGTGCCAGGGCGAGGCTCTGGCGACTCTCCTGTACCTCGACGAGCAACTGGGAACCAGCCACGCTCAGCAGTTCCTGGGTGACGGTGGTGCGTGGGAGCGCTGGCCAGGGTCGTCCGAGGTGGACCTGCAGGTGTATGCGGAGCACGTTCGGGGTGAGGTCGTGTTCGCGGCCGGTGGCGACCCGGGGGTGCGTCGCCGGATGCGGGAAGAGCGGCGGGGCGGGGGCGTTTGAGGAGACGAGGCACAATGGAGGGTCGGGGCGAGGATTGGAGTTGTTGGTGACAGACGGTCCGTTGATCGTGCAGTCGGACAAGACCTTGTTGCTGGAGACGGCGCATGCGGATGCCAACGAGTGCCGGAAGGCCATTGCGCCGTTCGCGGAGCTGGAGCGGGCGCCGGAGCATGTGCACACGTACAGGCTGACGCCGCTCGGCCTGTGGAACGCACGGGCCGCCGGCCACGACGCAGAGCAGGTGATCGACGTGCTGCTGCGCTACAGCCGCTACCCGGTCCCGCACTCGCTGCTGGTCGACATCGCGGAGACCCTGGATCGTTACGGGCGGCTGCGGCTCGAGAAGCACCCACAGCACGGGCTGGTACTGGTGACGACCGACCGACCGGTGCTGGAGGAGGTGCTGCGCAGCAACAAGGTGAAGCCGATGCTGGGCGCGCGGCTCGACGACGACACCGTCGTGGTGCACCCGTCGGAGCGCGGTCACCTCAAGCAGACCCTGCTGAAGATCGGCTGGCCGGCTGAGGACCTCGCCGGGTACGTCGACGGTGAGGCGCACCAGATCGACCTGGTGAAGGACGGCTGGGACCTGCGCCCGTACCAGGAGCAGGCCACGGACTCGTTCTGGCACGGTGGCTCAGGCGTTGTCGTACTGCCCTGTGGTGCCGGTAAGACGATCGTCGGCGCGGCCGCGATGGCACAGGCGTCCGCGACCACACTGATCCTGGTCACGAACACGGTGTCCGCCCGGCAGTGGAAGGACGAGCTGCTGCGCCGTACGACCCTGACCGAGGACGAGATCGGCGAGTACTCCGGTGCGCGCAAGGAGATCCGCCCGGTCACGATCGCCACCTACCAGGTGATGACGACCCGCCGGAAGGGCGTGTACACGCATCTGGAGCTGTTCGACGCCCGCGACTGGGGCCTGATCGTGTACGACGAGGTGCACCTGCTGCCCGCGCCGATCTTCCGGATGACCGCTGACCTGCAGACGCGCCGGCGGCTCGGGTTGACCGCGACGCTGGTCCGTGAGGACGGCCGTGAGGGCGACGTGTTCTCGCTGATCGGCCCGAAGCGGTACGACGCGCCGTGGAAGGACATCGAGGCGCAGGGCTGGATCGCGCCTGCGGACTGCATCGAGGTCCGGGTCGATCTGGAGCAGACCGAGCGGTTCGTGTACGCGACCGCAGAGCCGGAGGACCGGTACCGCCTGGCGGCCTCGACCCCGGCGAAGTCGAAGCTGGTCCGCCGGATCGCGGAGCATCATGCCGGCGAGCCGCTGCTGGTGATCGGGCAGTACATCGACCAACTGGACGAGCTCGGCGAACGGCTCGAATGCCCGGTGATCAAGGGCGAGACCACCGTCCGCGAACGCCAGCGCCTGTTCGACGCGTTCCGGCACGGGGAGATCGACCGCCTGGTGGTCAGCAAGGTCGCGAACTTCTCGATCGACCTGCCCGAGGCGTCGGTCGCCATCCAGGTCTCCGGCACCTTCGGCTCCCGCCAGGAAGAGGCCCAGCGCCTCGGCCGCGTCCTCCGCCCCAAGGGCGACGGCCGCACCGCCCGCTTCTACTCCATCGTCGCCCGCGACACCATCGACGCCGAATTCGCCGCCCACCGCCAACGCTTCCTCGCCGAACAAGGCTACGCCTACACCATCATCGACTCCGAAAACCTCTTCGCCTAACCCAAACAAAGCAGGAGAGGGATCGATCGACGCCGAACCAGCTTCGTCTGAGACTGCAGTTGGACAGTACGTATGCGCCCACTGGCCGAACCACCACGCTCAGCGGCGGGGCTGAGGCGGTGGAGTGGACGTATACGTACTGTTCAACTGCAGATCAGGCGGCGAGGCACTGGGCCAGCGCAGCGCGGACGGTGGCGATGACCCAGGCCGGGTCGCCGATGATCTGCTCGTAGGTGAACCTGAGCACCAGCCACCCTGCGGCGTTCAGCTCGTCGTACCGGTAGCAGTCGGCGGCGAAGTCCCGACGCGAGCCATGGAACTCGAATCCCTCGGCTTCCAGGGCCAACCTGGCAAGGCGATGCCCAAGATCTACTCGCGCATGGAACCCGTCCTGCGAGACCAGCACCTGCGGTTCGAAGCCGTCGATGCCCGCGTCGATCAGCAGCGCCCGGAGCATCGACTCCAAGAAGCTGCCGGACAAAGGCGTCGCCGCGGCCGCAACCCGGCGGGCGTTCGGGCACCCTGGGCCCCGCAGCGCGGCCACTTCGGCCACCAGTTCCTCCGGCTGAAGGCGGCGGGTGGCAAGAGCTGCGTCGGCGACTGCCAGCGCCTCGGCGAACGGGAGCATCCGCGAACAGTCGGCGACCGTGCGGGACAGCGAGGTGATCCGGTCCCGTCGATCGGTGGAACCTACCGCGGCCCAATGAAGCACGGCGGGTGGTCCTGGTCGTGGGCGGCGGTGTGGCGGGAGGATCAAGTGGGGCTTCTCGGGCGCCACCAGAAGCGGAAGTCCAGAGGCCGCAGCCGCGCTCACGTGCGAGAGGACACCGTCGTAGGCCAGCACAGCCACGGTGTCGGCAGGCAGACCCGGCAGCCCATAGACGCCGTGGGCGATCCGCTGGACCTCGCCGCGCGCGAGAGCCTTCGCGACCGCGTGCCTCGAGACCAGCCCTGCCAACTCGGAAGCAGTTGCCCATCCGCCCCGGTGCGCCAGGACATGTTCGACCGATTGCATCCCAGGATGGTGCCTGATCCCGGCCGACAGGTGCGTTCGTTCATCCACAGGCGGCAGTTCGACAGGAGGTGTCGGCTTTCGATGCCAAGTCCCGCGCTCACTCGAGCGGCAATCAGCTCGTAGTGGGCGTATACGTACTGTCGAAATGCAGAGCTATTCGCCGAGGCGGGTGTGGATGCCGTTGAAGTGAGACTTCATGGAGTGGGCGTAGGTGGCGGGGTTGCCGGATTCGAGGGCTCTGAGGAGGTCTCGGTGCCAGGCGGCGGCGTCGGAGGGGGTGTAGCGGGCGCCGGGGAGGCGGGCGTCTACCTGGGCGAAGGTCCGCCAGAAGACTGAGAGCAGGTCGATGACTAGGGCGTTACCGAGGGGCTCGTAGAGGGCCTGGTGGAAGGCCCAGTCCTCCTCGGGGAAGTAGTTGCCCTCGGCCGCCTTCGCCTCCATCCGTTCGACGATCGGGTCGAGGGCCTCGTACCCGTGCTGCTGGAAGTGCGCGACGACGTCGTCCGCGAGGCCGACCTCGATGGCCTGGCGGACGTCGAGAACGTTCTGCACGTCGCGAAGATCGCCGGCCATCGACTGCGACATCCGGAACGCGAGACCGTCCTCCAGCGACTGCAGGTTCACCTCGCCGACGTACGTTCCGTACCCGTGCCGGATCTCGATGATGCCGACCGCCTGCAACGCCTTCATCGCCTCGCGGAGCGGGTGCCGCCCGACGCCGAGCTGTGCCATCAGCTCCTGCTCGTTCGGCAGCGGGTCACCCGCCTTCAGCCCGCGTTCCAGGATGTACGACTTCATCTGGTCGCGGATGAAGGACTGGTTCCCCGCCGCACCACGTGCCCGGCTGAGCCCACCCGTTGTCACTGCCGGCCTCCCTTGACTTGAATCGCTCAGTGTAATCCGGCCCGGTCCAGCAGTGGCCGGATCGCGGCGATTTCCCCGTCGTTCAAGGCGATGCTGGGGTACGCCGTCACCGGACAGTCGATCACACCCAGCAAATACAGCCCGCCCTTGAACGCCCCCAGCGCGGCCGAGCTGGCCCCCATCCGGGAGCGATCGGCGACCTTGATGATGTCGAACAACCGGAACAGCCGGTCCTGCTCCGCCCGCGCCGCCGCGGCATCCCCGGCAACAGCTGCGTTGTACAGCCGCACATAGCCAGCAGGATCCACGTTGCCCAGGCCCGGCACGACACCGTCCACGCCGAAGGCCAGCGAGGAGTCAACGGTCACCTCGGAGCCGGTCATGATCGTGAGGTCCAGCTTCTTCTCACGGCGTTGAAGAACCAGCTCCCGCAACGAGGTCTCCTGGCCGGACGAGTCCTTGACGCCTGCGATCACGCCCTGTTCGGCCAGGGAGGTGATGAGGGAGGCAGGGAGCTTGGTGCCGGCGCGGGGCGGGATGTCGTACGCGTACAGCGGCGTGTCCCCCGCAACAGACTTGAGCCGTACGAAGTGGCGCTCGATCTCCGCGGGATGCGTGGCTGCGTAGAACGGAGCTGTGACGACCAGTGCGTCCACGCCGGCCTTCAACGCAGCCGAGACGTGCGCGGAGACCCGGTTGGTGGAGGTGTCGATGACACCGGCCAGCACCGGTACCTGCCCGGCCACCTCGGCGACCGTGGTCTCCAGCACGACCTGTCGCTGCTCGTCGGTCAGGAACGTACCCTCGCCGGACGTGCCGAGCACGAACACCCCGCTAACGCCTCCGGCCAGCTGGTACTGGACCAGCCGGGCCAAAGACGCGGTGTCGACGTCGTACTCGGGCGTGAGCGGGGTGACGAGCGGCGGTACGACGCCGGTCAACTGGGCGGACTCGGTCAAGACATCTCCAACCTCTAAAGGGCGAATGTGGCGAAGCGCAAGGTGGCGAACGAGGACGTCTCACCGGCCTCGTAGAAGATGCCCACCGACCCGTCGGCCAGCTGCACCAGATCGGAATACCCGGCCATGGCTTCGTGCACGACGAGGGCCGGCTGCCATGAGGCGCCGGCATCCTCGGACACGAAGACGGTCAGCTCGCGACGCGAGGACGGGTTCACCGGGGTGGACAGCAGCAGCCGTCCGTCCGGCAGACAGATGACGCTGCCCTGGATCCCGGGCGCGGTGATCTCGGGAATCCCCGCGTACGGCGCGTCGAGGGTCTGACCGCCGTCCGACGACCAGGCGTGCACCCGGGCCGGGCCGGTGCCCTTGTGGTTGCGGGCGTTGAAGTACAGCCGGCCGTCGGGCAACTCGGCAACGGTGGTTTCGTTGGCGTTGATCTCGGTGCCGTCGTTGCGGTCCACGAATCCGACCGACCACGTGACGCCGCCGTCGTCGCTGTAGATGCAGTGCCCGCCGTTCAGCCGGATCAGGTCGTCGACCGGCTCGGACGGCACGAACGAGTGGTTCGCCGGTACGACGAGACGCCCGGACCGCAACGTGATGCCGTGACATGGACCCGTCGCGTACCAGCCCCAGTCCCCCGGCTTCACCTGCGCCGTGATCTCGGCCGTCGGGCTCCAGGTCGCGCCGTCGTCGGACGAGCGCTGTACGAAGATCCGCCGCCCGTCGACCGGATCGGTGCCCCGGGCAAGCGACATCTCGACCGCGTGCGCACCGTTCTCGACAGTGACCAGGACGAT
The DNA here is from genome assembly GCF_043197975.1 of Kribbella sp. NPDC048928. Taxonomy (NCBI): domain Bacteria; kingdom Bacillati; phylum Actinomycetota; class Actinomycetes; order Propionibacteriales; family Kribbellaceae; genus Kribbella; species Kribbella sp. NPDC048928. Next base: position 166,828 of record NZ_JBICUC010000004.1, read on the forward strand.
GTCGCCCGAGGCCGGGTCGAGCAGCGGCACCGGGTTCCCACAGGTCTTGCCCGGCTGCGCAGACACCACCTGCAGCGGCCGCCAGGTCAGGCCGCCGTCGAGCGACCGCCGCAGGACGATCTCGATCTCGCCCGCGTCCCCGGACCCGTGCAGACGACCCTCGCAGAACGCGAGCACCAACTCGCCCCGCGCCAGCACGGACGGGATGCGGAACGTGTGGTAACCACTGCCCGCCGGATCGAAGACTGGCGCCGAGACGATTTCCGGCGCGCCGACTCTTGAAGACATAGGACGTACTATGTCATGGTGTGGCCCTCCGATGGAAGTGAGGCCTCATGCCGGTCAGCAGAAGAAGTTTCCTCGGTGGCGGCCTTGCTGCCGCCGCTGTCGCGGTCACGGGTACGCCGCTGCTGGCGGGGTGCGCGTCCGACAAGAAGAACACCGCGGTCGCCAATGCGGCCGTCAAGCTCCCCTCGTACGTCAGGTACAGCGAGGTGAAGCCGGACCTGCCCGGCACCGACGTGGTGCTGGACGGCTTCCTCAAGTACCCGGCGAGCCCGGTGAAGGCGATCACCGACGCCCCGGGCGACGGTCAGCCGATCACGTTCATGACGAACATCCCCGGCGCGATCCCGCCGGCTGCCGACAAGAACCAGTTCTGGCAGGAGGTCAACAAGCGCCTCGGCTCCGAGCTGCAGATCAGCATGGCATCGAACGACGAGTACAACGACAAGTTCGCGACCCGGATCGCGGGCGGTGACCTGCCGGACATCCTGAACATCCCGACCAGTACGCCGCAGATCCCCGGCCTGGTGAAGTCCAAGTGCATGGACCTGACCGAGCACCTGTCCGGCGACGCGGTGAAGAAGTACCCGTTCCTGGCCAACATCCCGACCGAGTACTGGAAGGGTTGCGTCTTCAACGGGGCGATCTACGGGGTCCCGGTGCCGCGCGGCATGTCCCGGACGTCGCTGCCGCTGTACCGCACCGACCTGCTCGCCGCGAAGGGCATCAAGAACCCGGCGCCGAAGAGCTTCCAGGAGTTCTTCGACCTCTGCAAGGAGATGACCGCGGCGAAGGACAACCGCTGGGCGTGGACCCGGGTGCCGACGTCGTACATCCGGATGATGCTTGGCATGCCCAACAACTGGAAGGAAGAGGGCGGTAAGTTCTCTTCCGTGTACGAGGCGGACGGCAACACCGAGGCGCTCGAGGCGGCCCGCAAGATGGTTGCTGCCGGCACCATCAACCCGGATGCCTTCAGCGACAAGGCCAGCGCCCGCAAGCAGTGGTTCAACGGCGGCATCGCGGCCTTCGACTACGACAGCTTCGTGGCCTGGAACCAGTACTACTCCGACAACACCGCCGGTCCGGCGTTCGGCGTGAACATGCTCGACGTACCGGGCTTCGACGGCGGCGACGGCAAGCCGTGGATGGGCGCCGCGCTGAACAACGTGACCTCGTTCAGCAAGGCCAGCAAGCACTCCGCCGAGACGCTGCTCAAGGTCGCGAACTGGATGGCCGCGCCGTTCGGCACCGAGGAGTACCTGTTCCGCAAGTATGGTCTGCCCGGCCGGCACTACACGCTGCAGGGCTCGGACCCGGTCCCGACCAAGGTCGGCATCGTGGAGACCGGCATCGGCCTGCAGTACATCAGCGACTCCACGCTGGCGCTGTACTGGGCCGGCAAGCCGGACGTCCCGCAGCTGCAGCACGCGATCCAGCAGAAGGTCGCGGACCGCCTGGTGTACGACGCGTCGTACGGCCTCTACTCCGACACCCTGTCGAAGAAGGGCGCCCAGCTGACCAAGACCATGAACGATCTGGAGAGCCAGATCGTGCAGGGCAAGAAGCCGGTCTCGGACTGGAAGGCGGGCGTGGAGTCCTGGAAGGCCGCGGGCGGCGACAAGATCCGCGGCGAGCTCGAGCAGGCGCAATCCGACACGGCAGGGAAGTAATGCTGCAACGAAACTCCAAGCACCCGCAGCAGCAGCTGAGCCTCGGCCGGCGGCTGCTGCGGGATCGCGTCCTGCTGCTGTTCGCACTGCCCGGGGTGGCGCTGATCATCGCGTTCCACTACGTGCCGTTGCTGGGCAACATCATCGCGTTCAAGGACTACCAGCCGTTCCTCGGGATCGGCGGCAGCGACTGGTCGGGCTGGGAGAACTTCAGCGTGATCTTCAACGGCGACCCGGCGTTCCTGCGGGCGTTGAAGAACACCCTGATCCTCACCAGCCTGCAGTCGATCTTCGTGTTCCCCGCACCGATCCTGCTGGCCCTGCTGCTGAACTCGTTGTTCTCCGAGCGGATCAAGCGGATCGCGCAGAGCATCCTGTACCTGCCGCACTTCATGTCCTGGGTGATCGTGGTCGCGCTGTTCCAGCAGATGCTCGGCGGCAGCGGCCTGCTGAACAACTACCTGCGCTCGCACGACCTGTCGACGATCAACATCATCGGGAACTCCGAGTTGTTCCACGTGCTGCTGACGTCGCAGATCATCTGGAAGGACACCGGGTGGGCGACCATCTTGTTCCTGGCCGCGCTGTCCCAGATCGACTCGCAGTTGTACGAGGCGGCGAGCGTGGACGGTGCCACCCGGATGCGGCAGCTCTGGCACGTCACGCTGCCCGGGCTGCGCGGGATCATCATCTTGCTGTTCATCCTGCGGCTCGGTGACTCGCTGACCGTCGGGTTCGAGCAGATCATCCTGCAGCAGCAGGCGGTCGGGCGGGACATCAGCGAAGTGCTGGACACGTACGTCTACAACAACGGCGTGCTCGGCGGTGCCTGGGGCGTCGCCGCAGCGGTCGGCCTGGTCAAGGGCATCGTCGGCGTCATCCTCGTACTGACCGCGAACAAGGTCGCGCACATCTTCGGCGAGCAAGGGGTGTACCAGAAATGAGCCGGAGGATTGTTCAGGGCGTGCCGATGCCCGGCTGGCCGATGCGGGCCTTCAAGGGCCTCGTGCTGCTCGTCTTCTGTGCGGTCGTGATCATCCCGTTCGTCGGGGTGATCTCGACCAGCCTCGCGCCGAACAAGCAGATCAACGAGTCCGGTGGTCTGGTACTGCTGCCGAAGTCGATCAACTTCCGGGCGTACGAGTCGTTGTTCGCCGGCGGTGTGGTGACACGGGCACTGCTGGTCAGCATCTTCGTCACGGTCGTCGGCACGCTGCTCAGCCTGGCGGTGTCGTGTCTGCTCGCGTACGCGCTGTCGCGGCCGAGCTTCACGGCCGGGAAGCCGATCCTGCTGATCGTGCTGTTCAGCATGCTGTTCTCGCCGGGCATCATCCCGCTGTACCTCACGGTCAAGGGCGTCGGGCTGCTCGACAGCATCTGGGCGCTGATCGTGCCGACGATGATCAGCGCGTTCAACGTCGTCGTCCTGCGGGCGTTCTTCATGAACCTGCCGAGCGAGATCACCGAGAGCGCCCGGATCGACGGCGCGGGTGAGCTGATGACGTTCACGCAGATCGTGCTGCCGCTGTCCAAGGCGGTGCTGTCGGTGATCGGCCTGTTCTACGCGGTGGCGTACTGGAACGCGTTCTTCTCCGCGCTGCTGTACCTGAACGACTCCAAGCTGTGGCCGTTGCAGCTGGTGCTGCGGACGTACGTCATCAACGACACCCAGCTCGGCAGCGCCGAGCTCGGCACCGAACTGCTGCCGCCGCAGGCCTCGATCCAGATGGCGATCCTGGTGGTCTCGATCGTGCCGATCCTGATCATCTACCCGTTCCTGCAACGGCACTTCGCGAAGGGCGTACTGACCGGCGCCGTGAAGGGCTGATCGTCACAGCGGCGTTACAAAACGCTGCTAAGGGGTTGCCCAGGGCAACGTCAGGGTTGCGCCTGGGCAAACCCTGTGGGAACGGCGAGTACCGTCGATCGGTATGGGGATCGAGGCACTCGAACGGGTGGGGCAGGGCGGGGAACAGCAACAGAAAGTCTTCTGGAGAGTGGTCCGGGAAGCAGTCCTGCTGGCCACTCTTTTCCTCGTCTACAGCGCGGGCCGGCAGCTCGCGGCACGACATACCGGGTCTGCGTTCGACCACGCTCACGAGGTGTTGTCGTTCCAGAGCTGGCTGCACCTGCCGAACGAGGTGTCGGTCCAGCACTGGGCGCTGCAGTTCCCGCATCTGATCCAGGGCGCCAACCTGTACTACGCCAGCGTGCACGCGCCGTTGACCGCCGCCGTGCTGCTCTGGCTGAGCATCTGGCGGCCGAAGGCGTACTCACAGGTGCGCTGGACGATGGTGGCGCTCACCGGTCTCGCACTGATCGGTCACATCGCGTTCCCGCTGGCGCCGCCTCGGATGATGCCGGGCTTCGTCGACACCGGTCTGCGGTTCGGGCAGTCCGTGTACGGAGCGGACCACACCGGTGGCGCAGTGAACCAGTTCGCGGCCATGCCGAGCCTGCACGTCGGCTGGGCGGCCCTGATCGCACTGTCGCTGATCCTGATCACCCGGTCGCGCTGGCGCTGGCTGTGGCTGCTGCACCCGCTCATCACGTTCACCGTGGTCGTGGTGACCGGCAACCACTACTGGCTGGACGGGCTGGTCGCACTGGCCCTCCTGGCACTCAGCCTGCCACTCCTGCTCCGCCCTGGTCTGCACGCCGACAGGCCGCACGACCGTAATTCAGTTCCGCCATCCAGAGTGCTCAAGTAACGTAGCTGGGCTCCCCACTCGCGCTCGGAGGTTTTCGCATGCCGTCAGACACGTCCGACACTCTCCAGGCCGAGAAGGACTACCTGAAGACCTCCCGGGCGGCGCTGGCGCTGATGCGGGAGAAGACCGGCGCACTGGAGATCCACAGTGCAGACCGGGTCAACCAGGAGTACCTGCAGGCCGCGATCTTCCGGCGGATGAAGGAGCTCGAGGACGACCCGGACGTGCCGCTGTTCTTCGGCCGGCTGGACTACGTCGAGCCGACCGACGAGACGTTCCACATCGGCCGCCGGCACGTGAACGACGCGCTCGGCGAGCCGCTGGTGGTGGACTGGCGGGCAGACATCTCGGTGCCGTTCTACCGGGCCAGCAAGACCGAGCCGATGGGCGTCGGGGCCCGGCGGCGGTTCGGTTTCACGCACGGCGAGATGACCGCGTTCGAGGACGAGGACCTGACCGCGAGCGGCGAGGCCGAGCAGCACTCCGACATCCTCGACGCGGAGATCGAGCGCCCGCGGTCCGGCCCGATGCGCGACATCGTGGCCACCATTCAGCCGGAGCAGGACGTGATCGTCCGGGCCGGCGTCGACGACACCATCTGCGTACAGGGCGCGCCTGGTACCGGGAAGACCGCGGTCGGGCTGCACCGGGCGGCGTACCTGCTCTACGCGTACCGCGACCAGCTCAGCCGGGCAGGCGTGCTCGTGGTCGGGCCGAACGCCAGCTTCCTGCGCTACATCGGCGACGTCCTGCCGGCGCTCGGTGAGATCGAGGCGAAGCAGACCACGGTCGAGGAGCTCGTCGCGCGGGTCAAGATCGCCGGGCCGGGGCCCGCGCCGGTCGACGTACTCAAGGGCGATGCGCGGATGGCCGACGTCCTGCACCGGGCGGTGTGGGCACACGTACGGCAGCCGGACGACGCACTGGTAGTGCCACGTGGTGCGCACCGTTGGCGCGTGGCGACGTACCAGGCCGAGGAGCTCGTGGAGGAGCTGCGTACGCGCGGCATCCGGTACGGCGCCGGGCGGGCGATGCTGCCGCAACGGCTGGCGCATGCGGTACTGCTGCGGATGGAGGCGGCCGGTGACTCGCCGGACGACCGCGTCCAGGACTCGGTGGCCAGGAGCCGCCCGGTCAAGCAGTACGCCGAGGCGCTGTGGCCGGCCGTGGACCCGGCCAAGCTGCTGTACCGCTTGTTCACCGACCCGGAGGCGCTGGCCGAGTACGCCGACGGCATTCTGACCGCGGACGAGCAGGCGCTGCTGATCTGGGACAAGGTGCCGCGGTCGCCCGGCGCGGCCAAGTGGTCCGTTGCCGATGCCACGCTGATCGACGAGATCGCCGACCTGGTCGACCGTACGCCGTCACTCGGCCACGTGGTTCTTGACGAGGCACAGGACCTGTCCGCGATGCAGCTGCGCGCAGTGGGCAGGCGCTGCTCGACAGGCTCGATGACCGTCCTTGGTGACATCGCCCAAGGCACCACACCGTGGGCCACACCGTCCTGGGACGAGGCGCTGAAGCACCTGGGCAAGACCAGTGCGCACACCGAGGAGCTGACCGCCGGGTTCCGCGTCCCCGGTCAGGTGATCGAGTACGCGGCCCGGCTGCTCCCGACGATCGCACCGCACCTCAAGCCGCCGACCGCCGTACGGCGAGCACGTGGTGAGCTGACCATCTCCCGCGTACCGGACCCGCTGGCTGCTGCCGTCGCCGCCGTCCGTGACGCGTCCGAACGCCTCGGGTCGATCGGGCTGATCGTTCCGGACGCACTGGTCCCGGCCGCACGGAAAGCCTTGCAGGGCATGGCTTTCTCGGTCCTGGGCGACGAGGACGACGCAGACGCCCACCTGGACGTCGTGCCGGCGTCACTCGCCAAGGGCCTCGAGTTCGACCACGTAGTGCTGGTGGAGCCGGCCGGCATCGTGGCCGGTGAGGCCGACGAGCGGACCGGCCTCCGGCGCCTCTACGTCTGTCTGACGCGTGCTGTCACCTCACTGGTCGTCCTGCACAGCGAAGACCTACCTGAGGTACTAGAAACCGCGTGACCCACCGGACCGGCGCGAGGAGCGCCGGGACGAGCCGCCGCCGCTGGAACGGGTCCGCGACGAGAAGGACCTGCGGCGGCTCGAGCCGCTGTACCAGCTGCTCCCACTGTCGTCGTCCGAGCTGCTGCCGGACGAAGACGCCCAGCTGCCGACGGAGCTGCCGAAGCTGGAGCTCATCCGGCCGAAACGAGCGCCCGGCCGGCGGGAGCGCCAGCGCGAGCGCATCTCGTCACCACGGCGGCTGAACTCGGAGTACGGGTACCACCACCGGTTGCCGTCGCCCTGCGACCAGTAGCCGTCGACGTACGCGCCCAACTCCTCGGCGTAGTCCCAGTACGGCCGTGGTGTCTGGAGCCTGGTGACCATGCGGATCTCGGGCTCGGTGCCGGCCTCGTCACGCTGCTTGCACGCCGCGCAGACATCCACGTTGCGGGCGGTGCCGTGGTCGGGCTTCCACTGGACCTCCGCCACGCTCGGCCCGTGCCGAGGGTCGAAGAAGCACGGTGCGGTCGGCTTCGGCATCGGCTTGCCGTCGCGGACGGCCTGCAGGCACACCATCCCGTAGCGGGCCGACCCGAGCAGGGTCGTGACCGCTTCGACGTCCTTGTCGCCCTTGGCCTCGTCGAGCCGGTGCCGCGCCTTCTCAACAGTGTCGAGCACGTCCTTCGACAGCTTGGACTGTTGCGGGTCCGAGGTCGTCGGCAGGGCGGAGACCTGCTCGGAGAGCGCGATGACCTCCTCGTTGAGCAGTGGCCGGCTCAGCTCGAGATGCTTCTTCTCGTCCTGCCGCCGTTCCCTGCGTGCCCCCAGTCCGGTCACTGCACACCACAGACCGATCACGCCGGCCACACCACCCGCGTACGGCGCCGCGTCGACGTAGAACGGCTTGTTCACGACCTGCGCGCGCTGGATGAACCGCTCCAGCATGCTCTCGTAGTCCGGTGCACAGCAGTCGACTGCCTGGTCCACCGCATCGCCCACGAAGTACGTCGGTCCGTGGTCGGCGCGCTGCACCGCATGGAACCCGCGCCCGTCGGACTCCGACGACGCGTCCACCAGTACCGCGTACACGCCCTCGACGCCGACGCGGTCGTACAACTGGTCGGCGATCTCCTCACCGTCCCAGGCGAGCGTGACGATGTAGTTGTTCTCGGCGGTGTTGATCGCGGACGCCGGGATGACTGCGATCCGCATCGGTGCGGCCGCGTTCCTGACCAGGGAGTTCAGCTGAGCGGTCTCACTCGCCGTCAGTTCCTTGACGGCGGGGTCGACCCACACACCGGCGTCGCCGAGATGGCTCGCCACGGTGTTCATGTACGCGACCGGGTCCTCGGCAGCGTGCGCCGGTGCTGTTGGCAGGACCCACAAGGTGATGAGTGCGAGCGCACCGAGCAGACGTTTCATCGTGCTCCTCCCGAGAGCCGATCGCGGCAGGCACTGCAGACCGGGATCTCCCGCGGCCGCCCACCAGGTGGCGTGTACATCCAGTCCGTCACGGACGTGCCGTGCGCCGGGTCGAAGAAGCAGGCGGCGCGGCGCGCAGGTGCCGGCGTACCGGCCACCTTCGCCTGCGCACAGGCCAGCCGCCAGCGACCGTACTCGACCGTGGCCCGCACCTCACGCAGCTTGTCGTCGTCGGGCTCCCCATCGACAACACGGCCGGCGTCGGCGTATGCATCCATCGCCGCTTGCACGTCCGTCGCAGTATCCACGCCGTCAAGACGCACGTCCGCCGCATCCAGTTCCTCACCGAACCGCGTGACGTCCTCGCGCGCAGTAGCCCGCCGCTCCTGCACCGTGTCCACTTCGTCGGGCAGGACCTCGTACGACGGCCGGTAGAGCGCGGGTCCCTCGTCCTTGCCGCGCCGCGATCTCCACCACCACAGCCCCAGCCCGGCGGCGACGAGAACCACCAGAGCGATCAGCAGCGGCCACAGCCAGCCAGGCTTGCCGCGCGGAGCCTTCTGTACGCCGAGTTGGTCCAGCAAACCGTTCAACGTGCCGACCGGGTCGGAGCGGCTGTGCTTGCCCAGCTCGTCGGTCAGGATGCCCGCGATCGGTGTATCCACCCCGACCGCACTCCCCCACGTGATCGCACCACCGAACACGACCAGGTAGACGCCGTCGGCCTTCTGCAGGTCCACAACCGCATCGACGTACTTGTGGGCCGCAACGCTGTTGTCGCCGCTCCCGTCGTTGAGTACGGCAGCGGGCACGACCGCGATGTGAATCGCCGGGTCGTGCCCGCTCACGCGTTCGGCCAGCTCAGCCGCGTCCTTCTCGGACACCAGCGCCTTCTGCGTCGGCTCGACGTACACAGGTGACGACTTCCACCCGTCGACCACTGCCGCTGGATCGGTGGAGCCCGTCAGAGTCGAGGCGAGCAACAGCACACCGGCAAGCAGACGCATGGGGCAAAGAGTGCCCTACTGGAGGTCCTTCTCAATCGGCGGCTGCCGTGACGTAGATGTCCTCCTCGCGCTCCAACTGCTCCACCCGCTGCAGAGACGGGTCGCGCCACAGCACGTAGACGAGACCGACCACCACCAGCGACAGTACGGACGCCAGCACCGGCAGATAGCCGACACCGACTGCCTGGATGACCACTCCGCCGACCACGGCGGACAGTCCGGCGCCCAGGTAGATCGCCGAGGCGTTCAGGGAGATCAGTAGGCCGCCTCCCAGCTCCATGAGCAGGTTCTGGATCGGCGGGTTGAACGCCCAGGTCAGCATGCCCCACACGACCAGAGCGGCTCCGGCACCGATCGTTGTGGTCAGTGTCAGGTCGAGCGTGGCCAGGACCGCGGTGATGCCGAGCATCAGGACGACCAGCGTGCGCAGGCTGCCGAACCGGTCGGTGACGCGACCACCGAGGAAGTTGCCGATCACCGCGCCCACGCCGTACAGCAGAAGCAGCAGGCTGGTGACGTTACCGCTCAGGCCAGCGGTGTGCTTGAGGAGCGGAACGATGTAGATGTACACGCTGAACGCGGCGAGTACGGCGAGCACTGTGATCGCCAGGATGATCTGCACGCGCCGGTCGGTAACCCCGGCGAAGCGTTCGCGCAGGCCGACCACAGGTGGTGCGTCAAGCTTCGGCAAGGCGGTGCGCTCGACGATGGCGACCAGTACGGCGACTGCGGTGATGAGTGCGAAGACGCCCTTGTAACCGAGCGTCGGGCCCAGCAACGTGCCAGCTGGTACGCCAAGGACGAGGGCGAACGTGAGACCACCGAACACGATCGCCACTGCCCTCCCGCGCTCTTCAGGTGGCAGCAGACTGGTGGCGAACAGTGTGGCGGCCGGGGTGTACACGGCGGCGCCGAAGGCCGCGACGACACGGCCGACGATCAGGATCGGGTAGTTGCCGGCCACGGCGGCGATCAGGTTGCCGAGCGCGGCCAGGACCAGAGCGGCGATCAGCAGAGTACGGCGCTCCCACCGGCCGGTCAGCGTGGACAGGATCGGCGCACCGATCGCGTACGACAGGGAGAACGCGGTGGCGAGCTGGCCCGCGGCGGTCAGCGAGACGTGCAGCTCGGAGCTGACGTCGGGCAGCACCCCGGACACGACGTACGCGCTGGTGCCGACCGCGAACGCGCCGGCGCCGAGCAGGTAGATCCGTGCGGACATCTAAGGGCCTTCCGGTGACGTGATCATTAGTTCGATCGTCATCGTACTACGAAGTTCATCGAACTTCGACAGGCGTCGTACTATGGACACATGGCTCTACTAAGGCCACGCCTCCGGCGCGGCGGGTCCCGGGGCTTCGACTCCCGGCCTTCCCTCGTCACTCCGGTCGCTTCGCTCCCTCCGCTCCTCAGTCCAGGCCGGGAGGCCCCGTGACCACGAAAGTCCTTCCGCAGCCGGACAGGGCAGAGATCCGCGTCGAGACCGTTCTGCAGGCGCTGGGCGAGCCGGTCCGGCTGACCATCGTCCGAGCCTTGTCCGACGCGCCGGCCGGGATCTGCTGCGGCGACCTCGAGCTCCCGGTCACCGCGTCCACCCGGGCGCACCACCTGAAGATGCTCCGCGAGGCCGGCGTGATCTCGACGCACACCGACGGCACCCGGCGGATCAGTCTGCTGCGCCGCGACGACCTCGAGGACCTCTATCCGGGCCTACTGACCGGGGTGCTGTCGGCGAAGCAGTAACCAACCGCAAGGTTGCGGTGGGGTGATCGAGGGCTGGTTGTAGAAGTGCGGCTGGCAGACTGAAGCGGTGGTGGATCTTCGGGCGCGCTGGGCTGAGCTGCTGCCCGGCTCTGCCCCGCTGGCCGACGACCTGGTCGCCAGGTACGTCGACCGCACCCGCCGGGCGTACCGCGACCAGTACCTGAACATCGTCCTCACCGCACTGGACTCACTGATCCAGCTGTCGACCGATCCCACCAGCGTCCGGCTGGCGGCCTGGTTCCACCGCGCGGTCCACGAGCCCGGCGGTACGCCACCCGAGGACGCCGAGGCGTCAGCCCAACTCGCCGAGCAGTTGCTCCCGCAGTACGGCGTCCCGTCCATCCGGATCGCCGAGGTCGCGCGGCTGATCCGTCTGACCGGCGACCTCGCCGCACCAGCCCCGGACTCCTACGCTCCACCCCGCCGAGACGCGAACGGTGACGTACTGCTCGACGCCGTCAACGCAATCCTCGCTTCCGACCCCACCCGGTACGCCGTCCACACGGCGGAGGTACGGCGGGACGCCGGCGAGCGGAAGGCTGCACTCGAGCACCGGTACGACGAAGTACGCGACCTGCTCGACGGACACCTGTACCGCACCCAACTGGCGCGGCAACGGCTCGGTCAGGTCGCACGCCTCAACCTGGAGTCGGAGCTCGCCGGTCTGGACAGCGAGTTGCCTGCCCCCTGGCGCGGCTGGCAACAGGCTGCACTAACAGCCACCGCCACATTCACCGCGATCGCCGCAGCTGTGGTCGCAATCGCTGCCTCTGGTGCGTCTTGGCAAACTCCTGCAGCGGAGGACGAGGTCGGCTGGCCAACTGTGGCACTGGCGGTCGTCTCGTTCTTCAGCGCACCTGTGCTGTTCAGATGCGCCCGCAGCGCCAGCCAGCGCGCCCGGCTGATCGCAGGCGCCGTACTGGCGATCGCTGTGACCGGGCTGCTCGTCGCGTGGGCGCAGGCACCACGTACCAACGTCGCCATCGGTGTAGGTCTCCGCGTCCCGCTGGTGATCTCCGCGCTGGTCCTGCTCCTGATAGCAAGCGCAGCTGCTCTCGTGGCCTCAATGCTCCGCACCCGGACCGCCCGCTTCCTCCCGGCGCGGAACCTCGGTCAGCAGCTCGCCTGGCTCGCAGTACCCGCGATTGTCGCTCTTGTCCTCCTCCTGATCGTCCAGCCGCTCTCACGCAACTACGTGCTCTCCTCCAACGAGCGCGTCGAGGGATCGGCACGTACGGCGGGCCGCGCCAGTCCCTCCGTACTGGACGGCGGAGTCGCCTGGGTCAGCGGCACCGTGCTGGGCACCGGCGCAGAGGAGGCGATCGGCACCCGGTACGGCGTCGCGATCCCCCGCCCGGACGGGGTGGTCGAGATGCTCGACGCGACCACCGGCGAGATGCGCTGGCGCTACAGCCGCTCCGACTCCGACGAGAAGCCGGTCATCACAGCAACCGGCAACGGCGAGTACGTACTGGCCTTGTTCGCTGACGTCGGCTACCTGCTCCTCGATGCGAACACGGGTCACCGTAAGGCTGCATGGCCCGGCCGCACCCGGGACAGGTTCGTCCTGCAGTCGCAGCCGCTCCTGACCGGTGAGCGCTCCGGCAAGCTGCACGGCGTCGACCCGAGCGGCCACGAGCGCTGGACGTACGAGTCAGGCGACTGCACCGACCTGGGAGCGATCGCCACCGCCGAGACGGTGCTGGCATTCGTCAGCCACACCTGTGACAACCGGCCCGACGAGCTGACCGCACTGGACGCCCAGTCGGGCAAGAAGCTCTGGACCAAGACCTCCACCGAAACCTACCGCCGTCCGGTCGAGGTCGCCGGTCTGGTCGTCGTGGCCGAGCCCGGTGGGGACTCCGACGTACCATCCGCGCTGACCGCGATCGAGCCGCGCACAGGCGACGTCCGCTGGCGCTGGGAAGTGCCCAAGAACTGGGCCTGCCGCACCCTGCTCAACGCGGCCGGGAAGTACCTGATCGTCGTCGACTGCCCTGGACCGAACACGCTGGAGAACCAGACGACGGTCGTCACGGCCATCGACGCCAACACTGGGCTGACCGCCTGGCAGACGCTCGCGCCGGTCAGCCCGCGGGTGAAGGTCACGGTGACCGCGGACGGCCGGGTGGTGTCCCTCGGCCGGGCAGCCACCGGCTGCGTCGCGAACGTGATCAGCCGGGCCGGCTTCCGCCAGGCCCGGCTGCCCACCGGGATCTCCTGCAGCCGTGATCCCCGGGCCGTCGGCAACCTCGTCCTCACCTCCGGCTCGAACACCCTGATCGCCCTGCGCTGACTAGAAGCTGTACTGCAGCACCACGTTCCCAAGCCGGGAGAACTTGGCGCTGTGGGCTGACAATCTGTTGGCCCAGCGCAGCCCGGCCGGGAACTGCTCGATCTCGGGCTCGCGGGTCATCAGGATCTCCCGGGCCAACTGGAGCTTCGGGTTCCAGGACTCGGGTGTCCGCGGGTCGTCGAACCCCTCGGACCGCATGATCGCCCGCACAGCCTTCCCCACCGGGGCGAACTTCGCCGCCTTCACCGCGAACGTCGAGTACCCGTTGAAGGCGATCTGGCCCCTCGGGAAGTGGTCGACGATCTGATTCAGGATCGCTCTCCACTCTGCCAACGGGAAGAACGCCAGCACCCCGTCCGCAACCACGACAGCCGGCCGGTCCGACGGAATCCCGTCCAGCCACCCGGGATCCGCGACGTCGGCGGCGAGGTTGTGCGTCCGCGGCAGTCCCGGGATCAGCTGCTCTCTCGCAGTGATCACCTCGGGCAGGTCCACGTCGTACCAGTCGGCCTCCGGCGACCGCTCGATCCGGTACGCCCTGGTATCCAGGCCGGCGCCGAGGTCGATGCCGATCGCGTCCGGGTGCTCGTCGATGAACCCCTGGGCGATCTGGTCCAGCTTCAGGGCGCGGTGGGCGATGTAGATCGCGCTGGACGAGCTGATCTTGAGCGCCCGGTAGTCGTAGTCGAGCGTCCGTACGAGCTCGTCCGCACGCTGGTCGCCGAGCACCGGGTGGTCCCGCCGGTTGTCCAGCGCCCGGCCGCAGAGGGTCAGCCAGAGGCTGCGCTCGACCTGGCTGAACGTCGGGAGGGTGCCGAGTGGTGTGGTCACGACTGCTTCATCTCCTCGGTGGCTGCGGCGGCGGCCCGCAGCACGGTGTCATCGGTGTACAGCCCGTACGTGTAGAGCTCGAGCATCGGCGCCGACATCCGGCGCAACACCTCAGGCCCGAACTCCTCCTGGCCGAGTGCCCGGGCCAGTGCGGGTGGCATCGTCAGCGTGGCCAGACCGATCAGTACGCCGCACACCGCGAGCGCCCGTGAGTCGGAGGTCGGGCGCATGGTCCCGGCCTCGACCCCGGCCTGGTGGACCGCCTCGGCGTCGTCGACGATTCGGTCCACGAACGCCTGCGCGATCGGCGAGTCGTCCGCGAGCGCATGGCTCATGTACCGGATCTGGACCCGGTACGCCTCGGGATCGGCGAGGTACTCCCGGAGCAGGTCCGGCGTACCGGCCGCACGGGCACGGCGGGCGAGGATCTCCAGCACGAACTCGTCGCAGGCCGCGCGCAGCCCGTCCTTGCTGCCGAAGTGGTGGATCACCAGCCCGGCACTGACCCCGGCCGCGGCCGCGATCGCCCGGACGTTGGTCTTCTGGAACCCGTCCCGGGCGAACAACTCGACCGCCGCGTTCCGGATCCGCGCGGCCGCCGTCAGATCGGCTGAACTCATGTTCAATACATTAAACACATGTTCAATCGCTGGCAAGTGCAGTGACTCCACGTAGCGGCCGGGTGCGGGTGTTGTCGCGACGACGCCGGAGTGTGACGTGCAGCGCAGTTCGCGGGGCGCGATTTGTGGCGAATCGCACCCCGTGGAGCGGTCAGGTGACGAGCCGATAACCCTTTGGCCACGGACCGATCCGGGAACCCCCGATCGGTCCTTCCAGGCGCCCAACGGGTGCGAGACTCCATAGCCATGGACCTGCGCGACCAGTGGAATCGCCTGCTGCCGCACGCGCAGCCGTTGGGCGACGACCTGCTGGCTCGTTACGCAGAGCAACATCGCCACTATCACAACCAGCAGCACCTGACCGAGGTGCTCGCGACGATCGACGAGCTGGCCGAGTACGCCGACAACGCGGACACCGTCCGGCTGGCGGCCTGGTTCCACGACGCGATCTACGACCCGCAGGCCGACCCGGGTGAGAACGAGGAGGTCTCGGCCCAGCTGGCCGAGCTCGAACTGGCGGCGTACGGCGTGCACGCCGACCGGGTCGCGGAGATCGGGCGGCTGGTCCGGCTGACCGCCAAGCACGACTGCGCCGAGGACGATCGCAACGGCGCCGTGCTCTGCGACGCGGACCTGCGGATCCTGAGCCTGCCGACGGCGCGGTACGACGAGTACGCCGCCGCGATCCGGCAGGAGTACGGGCACGTCGGCGACCGGGACTTCGCCCGCGGGCGGATGTCGTTCCTGCAGTCGCTGGACGAGACTCGGTTGTACGCGACCGCCAGAGGGCATGAGGAGTGGGAGCGACCGGCCCGGGACAATCTGACGCGGGAGGTCGGCTCCCTGGGCCCTAGGGCAGCCCGGCCGATCGGCGGGCTGATCCCGGTCATCTACTTCGGGGCCGCGCTCGGCGCGGTCGTCGCGTCCTCGGTCCTGCTGGGCCGGGGGCTCGGTGCGGCCGCCAAGTGGCCGGCCGACCCGTCCGAGGTCAGCGGTTTCCCGGTCTGGGCCCCCATTGCCGGTACGGCAGTAGCGGCCGCACTGACCTGTGCGTGGTTCCGCACGTCCAGCCGGCGGCTCGTGGCCGTACCGGCGATCGTCTTCGCGGCAGTCGGCCTGATCGCGATCGGGGTGTGCTGGTGGCGCTGGCCGGCCGCACAGCCCGGTGCTGCCATGTCGGAGCGCTGGCCGTACCTGCTGATCGCTTCGGTCGCACTCGTGCTCGCCGGCGCACTGCTGGCGCTGGCGCGGCGGCTGCGGCTCGCACCGCCGTACGCACAAGCTCCTCCACGCTGGCTGGGCGTCGGAGCGACGGCTGTCTGTGGAGCGCTGCTGGCGTGGGTCGTGGTCTCTGCCGGTGAGCCATTCGTCCAGGCGCGCCTGGAGACGGCCAACACGGTCAGTACGACCACCACGATCTCTCCGACCCAGCAGCCGGTGCAGCTCGACGGGACGCTGGCGTGGAGCCGTGAGGTCCCGGCAACGGGCGCCATCACCGGTACGGCGGGTGGGGTCGCGGAGCTGCGGTCGGACGGTGTCGTCATGTCGGACGCAGCCACTGGTCAGATCCGGTGGCGCTACTCGCGTGCCGACGTACAGGACGCTGCCGCCAGCGGCTCCCGGGGCCTGGTGGTGTCGGGGAACGGACAGATCCTCGCTGCGCACCTCCCCCGCGCCCAGGACCGCCAGCCCGCGGGCATCAAGCTCCCGACGTACGCCGTACTGAACGCAGTCACCGGGCAGGTGCTGACCGAGGTCGCCACCGACGGGACCGCGCTGGCGGTCGACGCGGATCAGCTGCTCGTGGCTGAAGGCAACAACGTCGTCTCGCACGGTGTGAGCAGTCCGACGCACTGGCGGGCACAGGTGCGTTGCAAGGTGACCCAGGGCGAGCTGGTCGCCGACCAGGCTGTCGTGGTCGACGCCTGCGCCGGTAACAGTGCCACCGTCCGCGGGCTGGATCTCAAGACCGGCGCCCAGAAGTGGGAGGTCGACCTGGGCGCTCGCATCGACCTGAGCGCCGAGCTGGAGCCGTCGACCTGGGTCGGCGAGCTGGTCACCGTACCGGACACCCGTGAGGTCTCTGGGCTGATCTGGACCGGTGCCGCCGGCGGCACGCTCTACCAGTGGTCCGTCGACACAGGTGCCGGCAACCTCATCTGGACGTCACCTGTGCCGGGGACACCACGCCCGCGGCTCGGCTCGTCCTCCTGCGACGCACAGCTGGCCGCCACGCACGCGTCCCTCGTACTGACCACCTGCCGGACCGGGAACGACCCAGGCCAGCCGCAGACGTACGACGTGTCGTCGTCGAGCCCAGCCGACGGTACGCCGCAGTGGCACCACCTGCTGCAGGTCCCTCCGCGGCTGCAGCACCCGGAGTACCCGCGGGACGGGTTCGGACTGCTGCCGGACGGACGGGTCGTCACGCTGATGCCACAGGCCGACGGCAGCTGCTCGCCCGTACTGATCGGCTCGACGGGGATCCAGCCGCGGCCGATCCTGGCCGGCTCGAACACCCAGACCGTCGCGAAGTCCGAAGCGGTCACCTGCAACCGGCCCGCGGTCACAGTGGCCGCTGCCCGCCCGATCTTCTCCGACGGCACGAGGCTCTTCGCACTGAACTGAACCCCCGGGAATTCTGTTGCCCCGGGCACGGTTGCTATCTACCGTGATCAACATGTTCCGCGTGGTTCTAGAGCTCGACCTGTCAGGCACCGGCCTGACGGGCGCTCCCACGTGGGCACCGTCAGTCGATTGCACCGGCGCTCGAAGCTGACCCTCCTCCTGCCTCGCAGGACCCGCGGAGGAGGGTGGCCCGAACCGGCCCCCTCTGCGCGGTGACAGCGCTGCGAGGGCTTGCCGGAGGGTCCTGGCTCACACCGAATCTTCTGACAGGCAAGGAAAACTCATGGCCAAGAGCCAGTTCGTGCGGACCAAGCCGCACCTCAACATCGGCACGATGGGTCACGTCGACCACGGCAAGACGACCCTGACCGCCGCCATCACCAAGGTGCTCGCCGAGCGCGACCCGAACGTGAACCGCTTCGTCGCCTTCGACGGCATCGACCGGGCCCCTGAGGAGCTGCAGCGCGGGATCACGATCAACATCTCGCACGTCGAGTACGAGACCGCCACCCGGCACTACGCGCACGTCGACATGCCCGGGCACGCCGACTACGTGAAGAACATGATCACCGGCGCCGCCCAGGTGGACGCCGCGATCCTGGTCGTGTCGGCACAGGACGGCGCCATGCCGCAGACGCGTGAGCACGTGCTGCTCGCGCACCGCGTCGGCGTGCCGTACCTGGTGGTCGCGCTGAACAAGGCGGACACCGTCGACGACCCGGAGCTGCTCGACCTGGTCGAGCTGGAGGTCCGTGAACTCCTGTCGGAGTACGGCTTCCCGGGCGACGAGGTGCCGGTCGTTCGCGTGTCCGGACTGAAGGCGCTGGAAGGCGACCCGCAGTGGACCGCCTCGATCGGCGAGCTGCTGGACGCGGTCGACAACTACGTGCCGGTGCCGGACCGTGAGCTCGGCGAGCCGTTCCTGATGCCGATCGAGGGTGTGCTCACCATCAGCGGCCGCGGGACGGTCGTCACGGGTGCCGTCGAGCGCGGTTCGCTGAAGCTCGGCGACCAGGTCGAGGTGGTCGGCCTCGGCCCGACGGTGGTCAGTACGGCGATCGGTCTGGAGACGTTCGGCAAGGCGCTGGAGTCCGCGGACGCGGGCGACAACGCGGCAGTACTGCTGCGTGGCGTGAAGCGCGACGAGGTCCGTCGCGGCCAGGTGGTGGCGCTGCCGGGCAGCGTGCGGCCGCACCGGAAGTTCCGGGCGAACCTGCACGCGCTGTCCACCGCCGAGGGTGGCCGGCACACGCCGTTCGCCGCGGACTACCGGCCGCAGTTCTACTTCCGGACCACAGACGTGTCCGGCGGGATCGACCTGGGTGAGATCGCCCTGGTGATGCCCGGCGACACGATCGAGCTCGGAGTGGAGCTGACGAAGCCGGTCGCGATGGACGTCGGCCTCGGCTTCGCCGTCCGCGAGGGCGGCCACACCGTAGCCGCCGGCACCGTGACCGAGCTGCTCGACTAGTACGGAACGGCCCTCAATTCGTTGAGGGCCGTTTCCTGTGTCTGAGGCCGCCTGCGATCAGCCGCTCCACCAGCTCGCGGCTGGAGACCGGTAGGGCGCCGGCGGCGACCAGGTCGTCGTAGCGGTCGCTGGGGACGTCGTAGTGGTCGCGGTCGAATCCGCGGGCGGGGATGCCGGCTGCCTTGGCGAACGCGTGCAGCTCCTCGTAGGACTCGTCGCTGACCAGGTGCGACCAGATCCGGTTCCAGGCCGGCCAGGCGGGTGGGTCGATGAGGATCATCCGCGGGCGTCCTGTGCATCCAGGAGGTTGCGCCACGAGCGGACGAAGCGCGAGTTCACGTACGCCTTCGTCCACGACCCGTCCTGGCGTACGGACGTACCGACGTGGAACCGGCGTACGCCGCTCTGGTACAGCCACGGCACGTGCTCCGGCTGCAGTCCACCGCCGGCCATCATCACGCCCGCCACGGACGCGTCCTGTTTCGCGAGCCTGCACAGGTCGTCCAGCCCGTGGCTGACTCCTATGGAGGAGCCCGCGGTCAGTACGCAGTCCAGCCCGGGCAGCGTGCGCAGTGCGCGCCACGCGGGCTGCTGCTCGAGGACGGCATCGATGGCGCGGTGGAACGTCCACGGCGTACCGGCGAACGTGCTGACCAGTTGGCTGACCGACTCGACGTCCACCTGGTTGTCGGGGGTCAGGAAGCCCAGTACGAACCCGTCCGCACCGGCGGACAGGAAGGACTGCGCCATCGCGGTCAGCCGGTTGAGGTCGGCGCCGTTGGCGGTGAACGAGTTCTCCAGGCGGAGCATCACCCGCAACGGCAGGTCGGTGACGCGGCGGATCGCGCTGACCGTCGACACCGACGGGCACAGTCCGTCGGCCTCCATCGAGGCGCACAGCTCCAGCCGGTCCGCCCCACCCTCCTGAGCCGCCTCCGCATCCGCCGGATGCAAAGCAATGATCTCCAGCAACGAACCCATGCACCACATCCTCTCGCACCCGCCGCCTGCATCGCCCGCCCGCGCCGAAGCCGTACCGAAGGACGGGTAGTGGTAGCGGATCCGGCGGCCTCGCCGGCCGCTCTCCGCGGGGACCTGGCGCCGGCGGTCCACCACTACCCGTTCTTCGGTACGCGACAAATGGGGTTGCAGTCTCCGGAAGGCTTCTGTATCGTTTTTCTAGAACGATTTAGAAGAACGATACAGAAGAGGTGGGCGAGATGGCGGGCGTGACGCTGAAGACCGTGGCGAAGGCCGTGGGTGTGTCACCGTCGACGGTCTCGAACGCCTACAACAAGCCGGACCAGCTCTCCAGCGCGCTGCGCGAGCGGATCCTGGCCACCGCCCAGGAGCTCGGGTACGCCGGCCCGGACGCCTCCGCCCGCGCACTGCGGAGCGGCAAGGCCGGCGCGGTCGGGGTGCTGTTCACCGACAAGCTGGCCTACGCCTTCTCGGACCCGTACGCGGTCGGCTTCCTGGCCGGGCTCGCGGAGGTCGCCGAGGAGTTCTCGACCAGCCTGCTGCTGATGCCGCTCAGCTCGACCGACATCGCGGGCGGCAGCAACGCCGTCCAGCAGGCGGCGATCGACGCGGCGGCGATCTTCTGCGTCCCGGGCGGACACCCGGCGCTGGAGATCCTCGCGAACCGCGGGATCCCCGCGGTGTCGACCGACCGCGGCGACCATCCGGACCTGTCCTGGGTGGCGATCGACGAGGTCGAGGCGGCCGCACAGCTGGGCGAGCACCTGGCCCGGCTCGGTCATCGCGAGGTCGTCGTACTGGTGGACAACGCGCAGGCAGCCGGCGGCCGGCCGGTAGAGCTGACGCTCGACGAGGTCGGGTACACCGACTGCGAGCTGCGGATCCAGGGCCTGCAGAAGGCGATGCCGGACGCCCGGCTGCGCATCGTCTCGGGCGGCCACAACGCGATCGCGTCCGGGCTGCGCGGCGCGGAGTACGTGCTCGACTCGCAGGATCGGCCGACCGCGATCGTCGGCCTGAGTGACGTCCAGGCGCTCGGTGCGCTGGAGGCGATGAAGGTCCGGGGCCTGACCCCGGGTCGCGATCTGTCGGTGGCCGGCTTCGACGACATCCCGGCCGCCGCGGCCGCCGGGCTGACGACGGTCCGGCAGCCGATCAAGGACAAGGGACGCGCGGTCGGCCGGATCCTGCTGGACCCGGCCGCGACCGAGCGCCAGCTAATGATGCCGACGCAGCTGATCGTCCGCTCGAGCAGCGGACCGGCGCCCCGGCACTGACAACCACACACACTTCCCTGGGCCCGTCCGGGTCCCGGGGCGATCGATCACGCTCTCAGGAGGGAGCATCATGACGTACTTCATTGCCGGTAACACCGCGGTCGACAACGCCCGCGCCCTCAGCCAATCGGCCCTCCCGAACGCTCCCCAGCAGCCGTACGAAGAGCCCGCACCGCGCTTCGACGTCCGCGCCCGCATCGCCGCCGTACTAAGAGCCGCCGCGGAACGCGAGTCGCGCCTGGCCAACCGCATAGACCCCACCCCCACCTGCCCCACCCCCGCAACCTGACCCACCCGACACGAGTGGATATCCGTCCGCGTGATGGGTTCTCCGGTGGTACACCGGCGGAGAACCCACAGCGGCAGTGGATATCCGTCCTTGTTTTGTCGGTGGGGTCTGGCACTCTGAAGGGCGATGAATGAGCCAGGGGTGTTGCTGACCGCGCGGGCGATGGTGCTGCACGACCTCGCCGCGCGGGGCTTGGACGATGCGGTGATGGTGTCGTTGCTCGAGGACGCCGTCGCCGGACGGCAATGGTGGCTGGACCAGTGGCCGGACGGGGCGGAGCACATCGCCGGCCTGGTCGCACAGGACGTCCAGGACCGGCTGGTCGACTCCGGCGTCCGCTGGCCGCGCTGCACCGCGTGCGACGACCTGCACGATCACGAGCTCCGCATCGAGCCGGAGCTCGGCCCCGACCCGCACTGGGTCTGCGAACGCGCCGGCATCTCCGTGGCACCCCTGGGAGGCCTGACCTGACCCTCGGGGACATACCTGGTTGATCTACATGTAGGCAGACTACTATTGTCTGTCTACATGAAGGTCATCTACGTACTCCGGGCGGCGGCCTGCCTGCATGCGGTCCTGATCTGCCTGCAGCCGATCTTCGCGGGGATCTACCTGAACGGGTCGCCCGAAGGTCTGCGGATGCACGAGCCGACCGGGCACGTGCTCGTCTACCTGGGTCTCGCACAGTTGCTGACGGCAATCATCTGGTGGCGCACCGGCGGCCGCTGGATCGCGCCGGTCGTGAGTCTGCTGATCGTCACCGGCGAGGTCTTCCAGGTCATCGTTGGCTACAGCCGGCAACTCGCGATCCACATCCCGCTCGGCATCACGCTGGTGGCGAGCACGATCGCCTTCGCGTTCTGGGTCACCCGGAGGGCGGTCGCATGATCACGCTCGAACCGGCAACCAAGGTCCGTCGCCCCCGCATCACCCTGCAGGTCCTGCGCGGCACGCTCGTGCTGCACGCGATCCTGATCATCGTCCAGCCGATCGCGGCCGGCTACTTCCTGTCCGGCAATGTCGACGCGATGAACGACATCCACGCGACCGTCGGCAGCACGGTCTGGATGATCGCGCTCCTGCAGACCGTCGCCGCCGCCTGCTACACGCTCGGCGGCCGCGGTCGTATCTGGCCGGCCGTACTGTCCGCGGTCCTGGTCGTCGCGGAGTTCGTCCAACTGACGTTCGGCTACCTGCAGAACCTCGCCGTCCACATCCCACTCGGTACGGCCATCGTCATCACCGTGATCTGGATGACGGTCTGGTCGCTCCGTCCCACCGCACGGCTGAGCCGCCGCGAGGCTCTGCAACAACGTCGCCAGGAGGCGAAGCGATGAAGATGTCCCGCCGTGGATTCCTGGCCGTTGCCGGAGGCACCGGTGTCGCCCTGACCCTGACCAGCTGCGGCGAGGAGGCACAGCCCGCGCAAGCCGGAGAACTCCTGCGCAGCAAGGCGAAACTCCCCGCACCGTTCCAGGTACCGCTCCCGATCCCGCCGGTGAAGAAGCCGCTCCGGTCGGACGCGACGACCGACTACTACCGGGTCGTGCAGCGCCGCGCGCGGCTGGAGATCCTGCCCGGCCTCAAGACCGAGGTCATGGGGTACGACGGCCTGTTCCCCGGCCCCACTTTCGACGTACGCAGCGGACGCACCACCGTGGTCGAGCAGGTCAACGACCTCGACGCGCCGACCGTTGTCCACCTGCACGGCGGCCACACGCCCGCACCCAGCGACGGCTGGCCGCTCGACATGATCATGCCCGCGAGCGGCGGGCACGCGGGCCACGAGATGATGCCCGGCGGCAACATGACGACCGGCAAGCGCACGTACACGTACCCGAACCAGCAGCGCGCCGCGACCCTCTGGTACCACGACCACACGATGGACTACACCGCCCCGCAGGTGTATCGCGGACTGTTCGGCGCGTACATCGTCCGCGACGACGAAGAGGACAAACTCCCGCTGCCGAAGGGCGATCGGGAGATCCCGCTGGTGATCGCGGACCGCGCCTTCGACGAGGACGGCTCGTTCCTGTATCCGCTCGCGAAGGACGGTCACGGGGTCGAGCAGAAGTACATGGAGGGTGTGATCGCGGACGTCACGCTCGTCAACGGAGCGCCTTGGCCGGTGCACGAGGTGGACGCGGTCCGGTACCGCTTCCGCATCCTCAACGCCAGCAACGCCCGCCGGTACGAGCTCGCCTTCGACAAGGGCCCCGCGAAGTTCGTACAGATCGGCAGCGACGGCGGACTGCTCGACAAGCCGGTCGACCACGCGACCGTGGTGATCGCGCCGGCCGAACGGTTCGACGTGATCGTGGACTTCTCGCAGTACCAGCCTGGCGACGAGGTCACGGTCGTCAACAAGCTCGACGGCGACGCGAACGTGATGCGGTTCCGGATCGCCCGCAAGGCCGCCGACGACACGCGCATCCCGGACACGCTCTCGACGTACGCGGTGACGCCGCGGCCCAGCGGGGTCGTACGGCGGGAGTGGCGCTTCCGTCGTGGTGACGCAGGAGGGCACAAGGGCTGGACGATCAACGGGAAGGCGTTCGACCCCGAGGTGATGCAGGCGCAGGTGATGCTCGGCCAGTACGAGATCTGGACGTTCGTGACCGATGTCCACCATCCCGTGCACGTCCACCTCGCGCCATTCCAGGTGCTGACCCGAGGCGGGAAGGCCAAGGTGGCGGAGTTCGACCACGGCTGGAAGGACACCGTGGACATCCGGCCGGCCGAGGTGGTCGAGGTGCTCGTGCACTTCACCGACCACAAGGGCAAGTACCTGATCCACTGCCACAACCTCGAGCACGAGGACATGGCGATGATGGCGGCCTTCGAGACGCTCTGATTCCTGCACAGCTCTTGACGGCGGCGGCAGCCCGTTCCTATAGTCAACACATCGGTTGATCAAGGGAATGGTTGATAAAGATGGCGATTGACGACGCTCAGCTCGACCGGGCGTTCTCGAGCCTGGCCGATCCGGTCCGGCGGGCGATGATCGCGCGCCTGTCGCGCGGTCCGGCCACGGTGAACGAACTGGCCGCGCTGTTCCCGATCACCAAGCAGGCGGTGTCGCGGCACATCCAGGTGCTCGAGGCCGCCGGGCTGATCACCCGGACCCGGGACGGCCAGCGCCGCCCGTGCCACCTGGTGCCGGCCGCTCTCGAAGCGCTGACGAGCTGGATCGACGAGTACCGGCTCCAGACCGAGCGCCGCTTCCGCCGGATGGAAGCACTGCTGAACAGCGCGCAGGTACCCAAGCCAGACAAAGAGGAGCAGGAATCATGACTGGAACCGTCATCAACACCCCGGCCGGCACCCCGTTCGTGGAGGTCACCCGGGAGTTCGCCGCGACGCCGGCGCAGTTGTTCAAGATCATGACCGATCGCGACCTGGTCGCGGAGTGGCTCGGCCCGCGGGACCTGGACGCGACCGTCGAGGAGTACGACGTCCGTCCCGGCGGGAAGTACCGCTACATCCACAGCGACAAGTCCGGTCAGTACGCGTTCCGCGGCGTCTTCCACGCCGTCGAGCAGGACAAGCTCGTCATCCAGACCTTCGAGTGGGAGGGTGCGCCGGGCGAGGTCTGCCTGGAGAAGATGACGCTGGAGCCGACCGAGAACGGCGTCCGGCTGCACCAGCAGTCGGTGTTCCCGTCCGTCGAGGCCCGCGACCAGTCGGTCGAGCACGGGATGGAGTACGGCATCAAGGACTCGATGGACCGTCTCGCCGAACTGGTGGCGAAGTCATGAGCCAGGTAGTGGTGGACATCTCGATCTCGCTGGACGGCTATGTCACCGGGCCCAACGCCGGCGTCGGCAACGGGCTCGGCGACGACGGCATGCCGGTGCACGACTGGGCCTTCCACGGCACCGACGCGGACCGCGAGGTACTGGACGCCGCGTTCAACGCCACCGGAGCGGTTGTCCAGGGCCGGAACCTCTTCGACGTCATCGATGGGCCGGGCGGGTGGAGCGACGAGCTCGGGTACGGCGCGAAGCCGACCGGCGAGATCAATCCGCCGATCTTCGTCGTCACCCACACGCCGCCTGAGAAGACCCGGCTGGGCGACCGGTTCCACTTCGTCGGCAGCCCGGCGGAAGCAGTCAGCCGGGCACTGGAAGTTGCCGAGGGCAAGGACGTGGTCGTGATGGGCGGCGGTCAGATCTGCCATGCTGTGCTCGCCGAGGGTCTGGCCGACGTACTGCGGTTGCACATGGCGCCCGTCGTACTGGGCGATGGAACGCCGCTGTTCCCGCCCGGGCCGTCCGCCGGCGTCACCGTGGAGCTCGTCGCTGCGGTCTCCACTCCTGCCGCGCAACATCTCACCTACCGGGTGGTGAAATAGCAATGGGCAACGTCGTCGTCGCGGCCGCGGTGTCGCTGGACGGGTTCGTCGCGGACACCGAGGACCAGGTCGGCCCGCTGTTCGACTGGTACGGCAACGGGCCGGTCGAGGTGTACGGAACCGACCATGGCCGGCCGTTTCAGGTCAGCGCGGCCAGTGCGGAGTACATGAAGTCCACCTGGCCGCGGATCCGCTCGTGCATCATCGGGCGGCATCTCTTCGACCTCACGAACGGCTGGGGCGGCGTACCAGCGGTGGGTGACCGCGTCTTCGTCGTCACCCACGAGCCGCCCACGGACTGGCCGTTCCCCGACGCACCGTTCACGTTCGTCAGCGGAGTCGAGGAAGCGATCGCCCAGGCCAAGGCGCACGCGGGTGACGGCGACGTCACCATCACCGGCGGCAACATCACCGGCCAGGCGATCGCCGCGGGCCTGGTGGACGAGATCGCGTACAGCCTCGTCCCGGTCGTCTTCGGTAGCGGTGTGCGCTTCTTCGGCGACTACCTCGGCCCCGAGGTCCTGCTCGACAACCCGCGTGTCGTCGAGGGCGATCGCGTCACGCACCTGCACTACCGCGTCAGCAAGGGGTGATGCGCGATCACTGTGCGGGAGCCGGGGGCGACCTCGGTGAAGCCGGCGTCTTGAACTACGGGGAGTCCGCTGCTCAGTAGGCGGGTCCACTGCGCCTTTTCCGCCGTACGTACGGCCAGGGCGAATCCGGACGCCTCCCACTCCTTCCGGGCGGCGTCAGGGAGCTCCCACCAGGTCAGCTGGGCGGCGTGGCCGCACTGTGCCATGGCCTTGCCGCTGGACATTTCCAGCGTTGGGTTGAGCCAGAGGACGGGGACTCCGGGCTCGACAGGTGGCAGGTCGTCGGCGTCTTCGAAGTCGGTGCCGCTGACCTGGAGCTTGAAGAGTTCCGGCGGTACGTCGTCGACCGGCGTCGGCGGAAACACCCGTACCTCAGCCGCCGCAGCGTCCGCGCCGCCTCCGGTGCCGGTTCCAGCGACGGTGATGCCGGGGAGTCCTTCGGTACGGCGCCACTCGGCTCCACGGGCGCGCTTGGTGATCTTGCGGATCCGGTTGTCCTGCCAGGCGCTCATCGCCTCGGCCCACTCACCCTCGCCGTACGAGCGCTCGTCGGCCAGGATCGCCAGCACCGCCCGCGCCGCCGTCTCCAAGGCGTCGGTCTGCGCCGGCCGCGCGCTCTTCTCGACCCGAACCACCAGCGTCAGCACGTACTCGTCCACCCCGCGAGTCTGGCATGGTGCAACAGGGCAACAAGGCAACAGGTTGGTAAGTTGGCCTCATGCAGCAGTACCTGGATCTTCTGAGGCATGTGCTGGACAACGGGGTGGAGAAGGGGGACCGGACCGGGACCGGCACGCTGAGTGTGTTCGGGTACCAGTCGCGGTACGACCTTCGCCAGGGCTTCCCGGCGGTGACGACGAAGAAGCTGCATCTGCGGTCGGTGATCGGGGAGCTGATCTGGTTCCTCAGCGGCTCCAGCAACATCAAGTGGCTGCACGAGAACAACATCTCGATCTGGGACGAGTGGGCCGACGAGAACGGCGACCTCGGCCCGGTGTACGGCTACCAATGGCGGTCCTGGCCGACGCCGGACGGCCGGCACGTCGACCAGATCGCGAAGCTGATCGACGCGATCAAGACCAACCCGGACTCCCGCCGGCACATCGTCAGCGCGTGGAACGTGGCCGACGTCGACGACATGGCGTTGCCGCCGTGCCACACGATGTTCCAGTTCTACGTCGCGGACGGCCGGCTGTCCTGCCAGCTGTACCAGCGCTCGGCCGACATCTTCCTGGGCGTGCCGTTCAACATCGCGTCGTACGCGCTGCTCACCCACATGGTCGCGCAGCAGACCGGCCTCGAGGTCGGTGACTTCGTGCACACGCTCGGCGACGCCCACCTGTACCTGAACCACCTGGACCAGGCCCGCCTGCAACTCACCCGCGAACCACGCCCGCTGCCGACGTTGCAGCTCGCGCAACGCGACTCGATCGACGGCTACGAGATCGCCGACGTCGAGCTGATCGGCTATGACCCGCACCCCGGGATCAAGGCGCCCATCGCGGTATGACCATTGTTCTGATCGCAGCGGTCGGCCGGAACGGCGTGATCGGGCGGGACAACGACCTGCCCTGGCGGATCCGCGAAGACCTGCAGCACTTCAAGCAACTCACGCTCGGCCACACGCTCGTGATGGGCCGCAAGACGTACGACTCGATCGGCCGTCCGCTCCCGGGCCGCCGCACCGTCGTCGTCACCCGCAACGCCGACTGGTCCGCGCCCGGCGTCGAGGTCGCCCACTCCGTCGAGGAAGCCCTGAAGTACGACGGCACCCTGTACGTCGCCGGCGGCGGCGAGATCTACCGCCAGGCCCTCCCGCACGCCACCACCCTCGAACTCACCGAGGTCGCCCAGTCCCCCGAAGGCGACGTCACGTTCCCAGCTATCAACCAGGACCACTGGACCGAGACAGCCCGCGAACCCCACAACGGCTTCTCCTTCGTTAGTTTCCAGCGCAGCTAACAACGAGTAGGCAACAGGCGCCCCCGTGGGGACCTGGAACCGACTAGATTGGGCGCGCGTCACGGGAGTACCAGGGGCGTCTTCCGGAGGGGAACACGATGACTGAAGCCGACAACACCGCTGCCGCGCAGGCTGCTGCCGCGGCGCCGCTGCAGCCGCCGACGGCCACCGCGCCGGGATTGATACTGACCGCGCCACCGCCGTCACAGCCGGTGGCCGAGACCGCCGCGCCGAGTATGGCGCCGGCTGTCGACCCGGCCGCGCTGCCGGGGCTGGACAGCAAGGTGGACGCGTTCCTGACCGGGCTGATGGCGGCCGAGCCGCGGTCGCCGGAGTTCGCGGCCAAGGCGACCGACGTCCGCAGCATGGGCGACGTCGACATCCGCGCCGCGGCCGAAAGCTCGAACCGGCTGCTGCAGTCGCCGGTCCGCGCATTGCAGGAAGGCGGCCTGTCGGAGGGCTCGACGGTCGGCAAGACCCTGCTCGAGCTGCGGCGGACGGTCGAGGACCTGGACCCCAAGGAAGCGACCGGGGTCAAGAAGCTCCTCGGGATGATCCCGTTCGGGGACAAGATCGAGGACTACTTCCGCAAGTACCAGACCGCGCAGAGTCACCTCGAGGGCATCCTGCACAGCCTGCGCAACGGCCAGGACGAGCTCGGCAAGGACAACGCCGCGCTGAACCTGGAGAAGCAGCAGCTCTGGGACGCGATGACCCGGCTGAACCAGTACGTGTACGTCGCCGAACGCCTGGACGCGCGACTGTCCGCGGCGATCGCGGAGCTGGACGCGACGAACCCGGAGAAGGCGAAGGCGTTCCGCGAGGACGTGCTGTTCTACGTCCGGCAGAAGCACCAGGACCTGCTCACCCAGCTGGCCGTGTCGATCCAGAACTACCTGGCCATCGACATCGTGATCAAGAACAACATCGAGCTGATCAAGGGTGTCGACCGCGCGTCGACCACCACGGTGTCGGCCTTGCGTACGGCGGTCATCGTCGCGCAGGCGCTCGGCAACCAGAAGCTGGTGCTCGACCAGATCACCGCGCTGAACAGCACCACCAGCGGGATGATCGAGCGCACCTCGCAGATGCTCAAGGACAACTCGGTCGCGATCCAGCAGCAGGCCGCGTCGGCGACGATCGGGCTGCCGCAACTGCAGGCCGCGTTCGCGAACATCTACGCGACGATGGACGCGATCGACACGTTCAAGGGCGAGGCGCTGGACAACATGGCCGCGACGATCGGGACGCTGGAGACCGAGGTCACCAAGTCGCGGACGTACCTGGACCGGGTTGCGCAGCAGAACCAGCAGGTCGTGCACGGCAGCCTCGACCTGAACCTCGGTCGCTGATCATCTTTCTGGGAACGGGGATTGCATGGCGCTCGGTGACTTCTTCGCGCGGCTGACCGGTCGCAAGGAGGAGCCCGAGCCTGCCCCGGTGCCTGCACCACCGACGACCGACGACCTGCTCGCGTCGCTGGTCCGCGTCGAGCAGTTGGTCGCGGGCGGTGCCGTACCGGCGGTCGTGGCGTCGCGGGTCGGGCGGGTGGTGCGCGTCGTACGGGAGACGATTCCGCGGCTCGGGAACCTCGGCGGCAGCGCGCAGGCGTACTCCGTGATGGCGACGGCGACCGACTACCTGCCGGACGCGATCGGCGGGTATCTGCGGCTGCCGCGGCAGTGGGCCGACACCCGTCCGGTGGACCGTGGCAAGACGTCGCTGATGATCCTGATCGATCAGTTGGACCTTTTGGCCGCAACGATGGACAAGGTGTTCGACGCCGTGAACCGTGCCGACGCGGCGGCCCTGATCACGCACGGCAGGTTCCTGCAGGAGAAGTTCGGCACCGGCTCCACCGGCGGAGGCTTGGCGCTCGGCCCGACCGGGTCGACCCTGGCACCGGACCTCGGACCGGGCGCCGGACCAAGTACGGGACCAAGCGCTGGACCGGCGGGACCACTGGCACCACCACCTGGACGAGGAGGGTCATGAGCGGCGCGGGGGGAACATCTCTGCAGCAGGCGTTGTCCGGGCTGCTCGCGGTCGCCGACCGCGCCGGCGTCGCGGAAGCGCCCGCTCGCGCGGAGGCACTCGCGTTGGCCGCTGCGTTGGCCGAGTCTGCGCCAGGTGCGCCGGCCGACTGGAGCAAGGCAGTTCCGGGTGGGACGACACAGGACTTCTTCGACGCGGCCGTTCGCGGTCGTCGCTGGCGGGGCGCGCCCACTGCAGTACTGACCGAGCTCATCGCCAGCGGGTCGGCTGAGAAGGCGGCGTACGCGGAAGCTCTTGCGGAGGTCGCATCCGCTGCCTGCACGCTGGGTGAGCCGACCATGCGGGTCGTCGGCAATGCATCGGTGGCTGCTGCTGCTCAACTGCAGGCGGCCGGCGCTCGCCAGCTGCAAGTGGGTGCTCAGCCTTCTGTTACTCCACAGCCCAGGCCAACAGAAGCTGTCGAAGAGAAGCCGGCTCCCGAACCTGAGAAGACGGTTGAGGAGCTGCTCGGCGAGTTGGACGAGTTGACCGGGTTGGATCGGGTCAAGCGGGAAGTGCATCGGCAGGTCGCCGTACTGCGGGTCGAGAAACTGCGTACCGAGGCGGGGCTGAAGAGCGCGACGATCACGCGCCACCTGGTGTTCGTGGGCAATCCCGGTACCGGGAAGACCACGGTCGCGCGGCTGGTGAGCGGGATCTACAAGGCGCTCGGCCTGCTGTCGAAGGGGCAACTCGTCGAGGTGGACCGCTCCGAGCTGGTCGCCGGATACCTCGGCCAGACCGCGACGAAGACCGCCGAGGTGGTCGAGTCCGCGGCGGGTGGCGTGCTGTTCATCGACGAGGCGTACAGCCTGACGTCGGGCGACACAGGCGCGGATCAGTACGGTCGTGAAGCCGTCGACACGCTGGTCAAGGAGATGGAGGACCGGCGCGACGACCTGGTCGTGATCGTCGCCGGGTACCCCGAGCCGATGCAGGCGTTCATCGCCGCGAACCCCGGGCTGGCCAGCCGGTTCCGGACCACGATCGAGTTCGAGAACTACAGCGACGACGAGCTCACCGACATCCTCACCGGGCTCGCCCTCGCCGCCGACTACGAGCTGGTCCCGGAGGCGGTGGACGAGTTCCACCAGGTCCTCGCGGCGACCGAGCGGGACAGCTCGTTCGGCAACGGGCGCTTCGCCCGCAACGTACTGGAGGCCGCGATCGGCCGGCAGGCCTGGCGCCTGCGGGACGTGACGGCACCGACCAAGGACGAGTTGCGTCAGATCCTCGCGACCGACCTCACCGACGAGGAGTCCGACTCCCTGACGTCCGACGATCCGAGCGCTCTGGATCTCGAATCTTCGGACGCCACCGAGCAGCAGCAAGGAGAAAAGGCGTGACCCAGACGCAGAGTGCGCCGCCCGCGACCTTGTCGCCGGCCGCGCCACAGACCGGTGCGGCGGTGCAGCCGGCTGGTCCGGCGCCCAGCCGGCGGAGCGCCGTCGCGCAGTGGTTCGACGGTACGCCGGGCCGGATGCGCGCGTTCCTGATCCTGGCCGCGGCGATGAGTGTGGTGTTCGGCCTGGCCGCCTCGCAGGGCTTCAGCCAGTCCGACGGCGCCCTCGACCGCGCCCAGGCGAACGCCGCCCAACTGGTCCGGATCCAGGCGATCCACACCAACCTGGTGAGTGCGAACGCCGACGCGACCAACGCGTTCCTGGTCGGCGGTCTCGAGCCGCCGACCCAGCGCGCGCACTTCGTCAACTCGCTGGCCGCGGCCGCCGGGCTGATCTCCGACGCCGCGACCGCACAGCCCGCGGATCGCGAGGTGCTCGGCGCGCTGAACAAGACCCTGATCACGTACGGCGGCCTGATCGAGCAGGCCCGCGCGAACAACCGGCAGGGCCTGCCGATCGGTTCGCAGTACCTGAAGGACGCGAACTCGGTACTCCAGGACGACTCGCTGCCGCTGGTGAAGGCGCTCGTCGAGGCCAACGAGAAGCGCGTGAACACCGAGTTCGACGGGATCAGCCTCGGCACCATCTGGGTCCTGGTCGGCGGCCTGCTCAGCCTGATCGTCTTCGGCGTCACGCTGCGCTGGCTGGCCCGCCGTACGCACCGCTATCTGAACGTCCCGATCGCCGCCGGCGCCGCGCTCGTGCTGCTCACCACGGCCATCGGCGGCATCGCCCTGGCCAGCGCCTCCGGCTCCGCGAAGGACACCCGCAACTCCGACTACCAGCGGACGCTGGCGCTCTCGCGGGCCCGCATTGCCGCGTACGACGCCCGCTCGAACGAGAGCCTGACGCTGATCGCCCGAGGTTCCGGCGAAGCGTTCGACAAGGCCTACACCGCCGCGGCCACGGAGGTCGACGGCGAACTGGGCAAGGCATCCGGCACCACGGACGGCCTCCAGCAGGCCTGGAACGAATACAAGCGAGTGCACGACAAGGTCCGCGGGGCCGACAACAGCGGCAACTGGGACGGGGCTGTGGTGATGGCCGTCGGCGGCAAGACCGCCGGTGCCGACAACTCGGTGGAGGCCTTCAAGGCGTTCGACGCTTCGTCGTCCGAGCAACTGCAGGCGAGCAGCGACGCGGTCTCCAGCGGGCTGTCCGACGCCCGCGACGGGTTGCCGCCGATCGGGTGGCTGGGTGTGCCGATCGGTATCGCGGCCGCACTGCTCGTGGCCTGGGGCATGTCGCAGCGTCTGGAGGAGTACCGATGAAGAAGCTGATCCCGATCGCGGTCGCCGCGGCCCTTCTCCTCACCGCCTGCGGCAACGGCAACTACGCAGCCACTCAACTGCCAGTGAAGGAGACGCCCCCGGCGACCTCCAGCACGCCGGCCAAGCAGCGGCCCTGCGCCGACGGTAAGGACGCGCTGGCGTCGTACGCACCTGACCAAAACACGCCCGCGCCGGGCGGCGCGATGCCGGCCGGTACGTTCATGGCGGAGATCAAGGCGCGCGGCCGGCTGATCGCCGGTATCTCCGCGGACAGCTACAACCTGGGCTATCGCGACCCGTTGTCAGGCCAGATCCAGGGCTTCGACATCGACATGATCAAGGCAGTTGCCAAGGGCATCTTCCCGGACGCCGATACGAACCCGAAGCGGATTGAGCTGCGAGTGATCTCGAGTCCGGCGCGGATCCCGTCGTTGCGCGACACCAAGAACCCGGTCGACATCGTCGCCCGCAACATGACGATCAACTGCGACCGCTGGAACGACATCGCGTTCTCCGCGGAGTACTACCGTTCCGGCCAGAAGACGCTGGTGCAGAGCGACTCCGTGGCGAAGAGCACCAAGGACCTGGACGGCCAGACGATCTGCGCGCCGGCCGGTTCCACCAGTCTGGACAACCTGAAGGCGGAGAACCCGCAGGTCAAGGCGGTCACCGCCGACACCGACACGGGATGCCTGGTCATGTTCCAGCAGGGCAAGGCCCAGGGGATCAGCGGTGACGACACGGTGCTGGCCGGCGACGTCGCCCAGGACCCGTACGCCAAGGTGCTGCCGCAGCGGTTCAGCGACGAGCCGTACGGGCTGGGGATCTCGCTGAACCACCCGGACTTCGTGAAGTTCGTGAACGTGGTCCTTCAGCAGATGAAGGACGGTACCGCGTGGAAAGACTCGTACGACAGGTGGTTCAAGGATGCACTCGGTCCGGCGCCTGTGCCTCCGAAGGCGGTCTACGGCCGGGCCGAGGCGCCGACACGATGACAGTTCGTACGCCGACGGTCTCGGCGCCGGCGCCGCCGGGGAGGATGGGGAGCAGCGTTCCGGCCACGGAGCTGCTCTCGTTCCTCGGTGCGCTCGGTGAGTGGCGGGACCGGCGGAAGGCCGAGCTCGACGAGTTGGACCAGGCCGCCCTGCATTCGCCGGACGGGGACGCGCTGAGCTCGGACGTCGTGCTCAGCATGACGGTCTGGAAGGCAGTCTCGGACCGGTACGAGCTGATCTTGGTGACCTGGGACTCCGGCCGCGTCGGGCAGCAGGAGACCGAGCGGATCTCGAGCCTGATCTGGGGCGGTCTGGACGCCGGCGGCGCGGGCGGCTCGCTCGCCGTGTCGTTGCCCGAGGCATGCAAACTCTCGGACGCACTCGCCTCCAGCCTGCGCGCCAAGCTCGCGCTCGATCCCGGTGATGCCGATCTCGCCGCCCGCCTGCGTCAGCTGCGCGCGCAGGTCGAGCGAATCAGCGACCTGGTCAAGCAGGTGCCGGGAGGCGCCCGCAACGACGCGCTCGCCAAGCACCACGATCTCGACCGCCGGCTGCTGGATCTTGCCGACCGCAACAAACGGGGCGCGGACATCGGCGGCCTGATCGGCCCGCTGGAGCAGGACGCCGCCACCACCGAGCGGGACCTGATCGTCGGCGCCGCCACCCGCAAGGAACGGGCCGCCGACGTGGCCCGCGCCCGTACGGTGCGTGGCGAGCTTGAAGCACAAGGTATTGCGGTCCGCGCGCTCGCCGACAAGGCAGTCGCTACGGTCAGCCCGGCCCCGCGTCTGGCCGTACCGGATGTGACTGCGCTCGGTCCGGTGCCGAACACACCGGCCGAGCTGGCGAAGTACCTGACCCGCCTGGACGCCGTACGCCGGGCGCTCGGTCAGGCCCAGGCGGCGTACGGCGCCGCGCTGGGCCGCCGCGACGAACTAACCCAACTGCTCGACGCCTATCAGGTGAAGGCGGCAAGTGTTGCTGCAGGCAACGAAGATCTCGCCGAGCTGTACCGGCGCGGCCGCGCCGTGATCGACACCGAGCCGGTGGACCTGCCCCGGCTCGGTGCACTGGTAGCGGCCTACCAGGCCTACCTGGAAGGAACGAAATGACGAGCTGCTCCCAGCCGGGCTGCACCGGCTCCATCGTGGACGGGTACTGCGACGTCTGCGGCTCCCCCGCCGCCTCGAGCACGCCGGCCGCCTCGAGCGCACCGGCTGCTTCGAGCGTCCCGGCCTCCGGCGCGTGCACGCAACCAGGCTGCACGGGCACGTACGTCGACGGGTACTGCGACGTGTGCGGATCGCCGGCCGCCCACAGCACCTCGGCCCCGGACGTGGACCCGATCAGCTCGGTGTCGACCGTCTCCCGCGCGTCCAACCGGCTGGCCTCCACGCCGCTCGGCTCCGCACGGGCGCAACAGGCCGGCTCGAAGCTCACCCGCAAGCTCGGTACGTCGTCCACCCGGCTGCGCGGGGCCCGCCTCGGCGCCGGCCTCACGCACGTGCCGTCGATCCCCGCGATCGACGCGAGCAAGGCCATCCTGGCGAACCCGATGGTCCCGGAGAACCGCCGGAACTGCCCAAGCTGCGGCCACGAGGTCGGCCGTTCCCGGAACGGTCAGCCGGGCCGGACCGAGGGCTTCTGCCCGAACTGCCGCAACCGCTTCTCGTTCTCGCCGAAGCTCCAGGACGGCGACCTGGTCGGCGGGCAGTACCTGGTCCGCGGCTGCCTGGCGCACGGTGGCTTCGGCTGGATCTACCTGGCCCAGGACCAGAACGTCTCCGACCGCTGGGTGGTGCTGAAGGGCCTGCTGAACTCCGAGGACCCGGACGCGGTCGCCGCCGCGATCGCCGAGCAGCAGTTCCTGGCCCGCGTCGAGCACCCGCTGATCGTCGAGATCTACAACTTCGTCACCCACGACGGCGCCGGCTACATCGTCATGGAGTACGTCGGCGGTACGTCGCTGAAGACCCTGCTCAAGCAGCGGATGGCGGCCAACAACGGCCAGTACGACGCGCTGCCGATCGACCAGGCGATCGCGTACCTGCTGGAAATCCTGCCCGCGTTCTCGTACCTGCACGACCTCGGCCTGGTGTACTGCGACTTCAAGCCGGACAACATCATCCAGGTCGGCGACGCGGTCAAGCTGATCGACCTCGGCGGGGTCCGGCGGATCGACGACCTGGACTCGGCGATCTACGGCACGGTCGGCTTCCAGGCGCCCGAGGTGGCCGACGTCGGCCCGTCGATCGCCTCCGACATCTACACGCTCGGCCGGACGCTGTGCGTGCTTGCCATGGAGTTCCGCGGGTACCAGAGCCGGTACGTCGGTTCGCTGCCGCCCGTCGCCGAGGTGCCGCTGTTCCAGAAGTACGACTCGGTGTACCGGCTGCTGGCCAAGGCGTGCGCACCGGACCCGGCGGACCGTTTCCAGTCCGCGGACGAGTTCCGCGTGCAGCTGCTCGGCGTACTGCGGGAGGTCGTTGCGGACAGGCAGGGCGTGAAGGCTGCCCAGCACTCCGCTTCGTCGCTGCTGTTCGGTTCACCGGGCGCCAAGGTCGCCGGGCTGGGCCAGGACGCGCCGTGGCAGCAACTGCCGTCCCTGGCACCGGACGAGAGCGACAAGATGGCCGGCTGGCTGAAGACCGTCAGCGTGCCGGACCCTGCCGAACGGCTGGAGTTGCTGGTCAACGCGCCAGAGCAGTCGGCGCAGACACTCCTGGAGGTCGCAGAGGCGGCTCTCGAGGTTGGGCCGGATCGCTACGACATGGTCGACACCGCGGTGAACGACCTGCTCAGTGCGGACCCGTGGGAGTGGCGTGCGGTCTGGATGTCCGGACTGGTCGCTCTCGCCCGCGGCAACTCGGTCGCGGCGCAGTCCGCGTTCAACGCGGTCTATGGGCAGGTACCGGGTGAGCTGGCGCCGAAGCTCGCGCTGGCGGTCGCCTGTGAGCACAGTGGTGAGTTCGACGTGGCCGAGGGCCTCTACCTGACCTGTGCACGTACTGATGCCAACTACATCGCGCCCTCGGCGTTCGGTCTGACCAACATCCGGACCGCGCGTAAGGACCTGGACGGAGCGATCGGCGCGCTCGAACTCGTACCGCCGACCAGCGGCGCGTACGTCCGGGCTCGTCGCCAGCGAGCCGGTGTACTGGCAGGATCGGGGCGTGGCCTTCCCGCGCTCGCCGAGGCGATGAACAGCATCGCGACGCTGACCATCGACCCGGTGGACCGGGCCAACCTGGCCGCGGACGTGTTCCGGACCGCACTGACCGAGGTCCAGAAGGCCGGCCCGCAGGAAGCCCTGCGGATCGACGGGCGGGCAGCCACCGAGACGTCGCTACGGGACGGGCTCGAGGCCACCTACCGGTTGCTGGCCGACCAGGCCCGCTCCCGGCCGGAACGGATCGCCCTGGTCGACCAGGCCAACGAGGTTCGAGGATGGACGCTGAGATGACGAGTACGACCGACACGGCCTGCCCCAGCTGCGGCGGGCCGGTGGCCGAGGCAGACCTGTTCTGCGAGGCCTGTGGTGCTGAGCTCAAGCCCGGTGCCGCGACCGCTGCGAGCGCTGCCACAGCTGCGCCCGGCGTACCGGCCACTCCGGCGCTCAACACCGACACCGAGCCGACGGTGGAGATCGACCCGGCCACCGGCCTGGACGCCGGTCCGGTCGGCCCCTGTGCCTCGTGCGGCGGCACCGTCGGCGCGGACGGGTACTGCGAGACGTGCGGTACCAAGGCCGCCAAGCCACGGGACCACTTCGCCGAGCAGCCCGCTCCCTGGGTGGCCGGCGTCTGCGACCGCGGCATCCGGCACAGCCGGAACGAGGACGCGATGGCACTGGCCGCGGACGCCGAGCCCGGCAGCCGTGCGCTCCTGGTGGTCTGCGACGGCGTCAGCTCGTCCCTCGACTCGGACGTCGCCTCCCTGGCGGCGGCCCGGGCAGCACGTGAGGTGCTCGTGGCCGGCCACGCCCAGGGGCTCGGCACGGAGTCCTCACGGGCCGGCGCGATCGCGGCGCGGCTCAAGGCGAGCGCAGACGCTGCGAGCGACGCCGTACTGGAAAGCACCAGCCCGGACAGTCCGAACCCCGCGTCCTGCACGTTCGTCGCAGCGATCGTCGAGAACGGCCTGATCGTTGCGGGCAACGTCGGCGACAGCCGCGCGTACTGGTTCCCGGACGCCGGCGAACCGGTCGGCCTGACCACGGACGACTCCTGGGCCGCCGAGCTGATCGCCAGCGGCGTCTCGCGCGAGGAGGCCGAGTCCGGCCCGCACGCGCACGCGATCACCCGCTGGCTCGGCAAGGACGCTCCGGACCACACGCCGCGGACCACGACCGTCGAGGTCGACGGGCCGGGCTGGCTGCTGGTCTGTTCGGACGGCCTGTGGAACTACTGCTCCGAGGCGGCACCGCTGGCCGCGCTCGTACGTCAGACAGTTGCGGACGCGAACGGTGAGCCGAAGGCCGCCGCATCCGCCCTGGTCGACTGGGCCAATGCCCAGGGCGGCCAGGACAACATCACCGTCGCCTTGGCACGGATTTAGGGAGAGGGACCCGAGATGGCCGACTTCACCGCCAGCGTCTACCAGAACGAGTTCCTGCCGGACGGCGGGACCGACGTGCACGCGATCGTCACGGTGACGTGCGCCGGGGCCGGCGCCGCCGGGCAGACCGGCAGCGGCGACGCGGGCGAGATCATCATCGTCGACACGTCCGGCTCGATGGGCCGCGACGGCGTCCAGGCGGCCGCGTACGCCGCACAGACCGCGCTCGACCAGATCCTCGACGGCGTCTGGTTCGCAGTGATCTCCGGCAACGACCGTGCGCAGTTGGCGTTCCCGCCGTCCGCGGAGCCGGTGATGGTCAGGATGGACCCGTACACCCGGCAGGCCGCGAAGGACGCCGTGTCCCGGTTCTACGCCGACGGCGGGACCGCGATGGGCACCTGGCTGCGGCTGGCGTCGCGGGTGTTCGCGACCGTGCCGTCGCTGTCGCAGAAGCACGCCCTGCTGCTGACCGACGGCGAGAACCAGCACGAGACACCGGAGGCACTGACCCAGGCGATCGAGTCGGTCACCGGCCAGTTCCAGTGCGACGCCCGCGGTGTTGGCGTGGCCTGGCAGGTCGACGAGGTCCGCCGGATCGCGCAGGCACTGCTCGGGACCGTCGACATCATCCCCGCGCCGGACCAGCTCGCTGCCGAGTTCTCGAAGATCATCCAGAACGCGATGAGCCGTGGTGTCGCGCAGGCCGACCTGCGGGTCTGGGCGCCGCAGGGTGCCGAGGTGCTTTTCGTTCGGCAGGTGGCGCCGACGGTCGAGGACCTGACATCGCGCCGTACGGCGATCAACCCGCTGACCGGCTCGTACCCGACCGGCTCCTGGGGTGACGAGTCCCGCGACTACCACGTCGCGATCCGCCTGGCCGCGAAGGCGGTCGGGCAGGAGCAGCTCGCGGCGCGCGTGCAGCTCGTGCTGGGCAACGACACGGTCGCGCAGGGCCTGGTGAAGGCACTGTGGTCGGCCGACGAGGCGCTCACCACCCGGATCAGCCCGGAGGTCGCCCACTACACCGGTCAGACCGAGCTGGCGCAGGCGATCCAGGACGGCCTGGCCGCGAAGGCCGCCGGCGACACGGCGACCGCGACCACCAAGCTCGGGCGCGCGGTGCAGCTCGCGGCCGCGACCGGGAACGAGGAAGCGACCACGCGGCTGCGGAAGGTTGTCGACATCGACGACCAGGAAACGGGTACGGTGCGACTCAAGCGCGCGGTCGAGAAGGCCGACGAGATGGCGCTGGACACCGCCTCCACCAAGACGACCCGGGTACGGAAATGACCGTGAACTGTCCGAGCGGACACCCCTCCACCTCCACCGACTACTGCGACGTCTGCGGCCTCCCGATGGCGCCCGCAGCCGCTGCAGGCTCGGCAGCTCCCGCGCCTCCGGCTGGGCCTTCCCCGACTCCCCCTGCCCCAGCGGAAGCTGCCCCGGCCGGCCAGACCTGTCCGAACTGCTCGGAGCCGGCAGCGGCCGACGCGTTGTTCTGCGAGAACTGCGGCTACGACTTCACGACCGGGACCATGCCCCGGCCGGCGTCGGCACTCGACCTGTCCGCGCCTCCAGGCACCGGTCCGGCTCCGGGCACTCCCCCGGCGCCGGTCACGATGACCGAGTGGGTCGTCGAGCGCTGGGTGGACCCCGACTGGTACGCCGTGCAGCAGAGCGACGACCCGTGCCCGTCGCCCGGGCTGCCGACGGTGATCCCGCTGGCGGAGAAGAGCCTGCTCGTCGGTCGTCCGTCCCGCAGCCGCGGCATCTCGCCCGAGGTCGACTGCGGTGACGACACCGGTGTCAGCCGTCGCCAGGCCCAGCTGACCACGGACGGCCAGCGCTGGTGGGTCGAGGACCTGCAGTCCTCCAACGGTACGTACGTCGCCTCGGCCGCCGGCCCGCTCCCGGAGACCCCGATCGTCCCCGGCCAGCGCCAGGAACTGAACTCCGACGACCGCATCTACGTCGGCGCCTGGACCCGGCTCGTCGTCCGCAAGGCAACCCCTGAAGAGCTGGCCGGCCAGGCCTGATCAGAGGTACGTGGCCAGCCAGTCGAGGATCGTGCGGTTCCAGAGGCGGGTGTTGGCGGGCTTCGCGATGCCGTGGCCCTCGTCCGGGAACGACAGGTAGGCGGACTCGACACCGACGCGCTGCAGGTC
Source organism: Kribbella sp. NPDC048928 (assembly GCF_043197975.1). Lineage (NCBI taxonomy): Bacteria > Bacillati > Actinomycetota > Actinomycetes > Propionibacteriales > Kribbellaceae > Kribbella > Kribbella sp. NPDC048928. The sequence goes on from NZ_JBICUC010000004.1 coordinate 207,450, forward strand.
GTTGAACAGATGGATGCCCTGGCCGGCCGGAACGCGCTGGTCGAGGCCGCCGTGCGTGACGAGGACCGGCGTGGTGATGTTGCCGAGGTACCGGCGGGGCGAGCGTTCGGCGTACCGCTCCGGCCGGTCCTCCGGGGTGCCGATCTGCCGGCTGAAGTAGCCGGTCAGGTCGGCGGTGCCCTGATGGCTCGCGTGGTCCCAGATGCCCGCATGGCTGATCAGGCACCGGAAGCGTCCGGTGTGGCCGGCGATCCAGTTGACCATCTCGCCACCGAACGACTCGCCGTAGGCCGCGGTCCGCGCGGAGTCGATGTCCGGACGCTGCTCGACCGCGTCGGTGATCGCCATCAGGTCGTCGTACACGGTCGCGCTCCAGCCGTCCCAGCCACGCTCGACGAACGCGCGGCCGTACCCGAGCGACATCGCCGGATCGGGCAGCAGCACGGCGTACCCGGCGTCGGTGAACACCCAGGAGCTGGAACCCCACACCCAGCTGCTGAAGCTGGCCAGCGGTCCGCCGTGGATCCGGAGCAGCAGCGGCGCTGGGCCGTCGGTCTCGGGCGTCAGCAGCCAGCCCTCGAGCGGTACGCCGTCGGCGGCCACGGTCCGGATCCGTTCCAGGCCGCCGACCGTGGTCTGCGGCAGCAGATGGACGACGTCGCCGGTGGCGAGGTCGATCCGGACCGGGTTGTGCGGCGAGTCCACGTGGTGCCGGATCGCGTACAAGGTGGTGCCGTCGGGTGCCGGCCGGAGTGCGGTGAAGCAGCCTCCGGCGGCGACCTTGGTCAGCTCGCCGGTCGCGAGGTCGACCCGCAGGACGGGCTGCTCGCCGTGGTCGTGGATCACGAAGAACAGCGCACTGTCGTCCGCCGCGAAGGCCGGTGCGGTGGCCTCCGACGGCCAGAGGTCGAGGTCGTCGACCAGCGGCCGGGACTCGCCGGTCGTGAGGTCGAAGAGGACCAGTGAGATCGACGGCGCGCGGTCGGGTTCGGGGTCGCGCCAGCGGGCGGCCACGACGTACCGGCCGGTGGTGGACACCGTCGGCTGGAAGAACCCGGCGCCCGGATCGTCAGCGAGGATGCGCCGCTCGCCGGTGGTGGTGTCGATCGCGACCAGCTGCCGCTGGAGCCAGCCGCCCTGGTTGACCGACCACGTACTGATCACGGTGCGGCCGTCGGGCGTCACGGCGTACTCGGACGTGACCAGCGCCTGCCCGGGCTCGGGCGCGAGGTCGATACCGTCGACGACCTGCAGCCGCGGCTCGTCCGGGCCGAGCTCCCAGCTCGCGAACGACACCGGCGACGAAGTGTGCAGGATGCCGCTCGACCTCCGCTCGTTGCGAAGCTTCTCGTCCGTGCCGGCATCGACCGCGCCGGGCATCATCGACGTCTGGATCACCACGGTGCCGGCACCGACCTGTACGGCGTCGACTCCGCCCGGCCGGGTCGCGATCTGCTCCGCCTCGCCGACGGCCGGAAGCCGCCAGAGCGCGGTCCTGCCGTTGTTCGCACGGCTGGACAGGAAGTACAGGGCGCCGTCCGGGCCGAACACCGGTTGCCCTTCACCCTCGACGGACCGGGTCAGCCGACGTGCCTGCGTCGCACGGGCAGGATCGAGCTCCCAGAGCGCACCGATCAGCCTGCCGGACTTCTCGTCGTACTGCGAAATGCCTGCGACCAGGCGGGATCCGTCGGCGGAGAGGGCCAGCGAGTTGATGCGCGGCAGGGTCATCAGGCGGTCGTAGTCCACGCCAGAGGCTAACCCTGGCCCAGGTCGGTCGAGCCATGCTTCGACACGCTTCGATCCGTCCAGCGCAGCGCCGGATGCACGCAGAACCACTCGATGGCGGTGAGGCCGACGATGACGGGAATCGCCCAGGCCCAGGGGTAGCTGGGCAGGCCGACGATGGCGATCGCTGTCCACAGGGCGATCCAGCTGCCGCCGTACCCGCGGAGCACGCCGCGGTACCAGAGGCCGCCTGGTGTCTCGGCTGCGCGCTGACCGAAGTACACGAACAGGTACGACGCGATCGTGATCGGCCAGAAGTACCAGAGGCCGCTCCAGTCGTACGGGACCATCACCAACGCGGTCAGGCAGACCACCGCGATCGCCCAGTGGTAAACCTCGCCGGCCCAGGTCAGCCCGCGGCGGCGCAGGGTGAATGCGACCGCCAACGGGCCGAACGGGACGGCCACGACCCCGGCGAGAACGTGCAGGATCAAGGCGATGTCACGCATCACGCTCCCCCGGAGCTCTCTGACATGTCAGGGAGCATAGGGAGTCCTGCTGTGCACGTCTCTAGTTCGCGTCAGTCTCCGGGAAGGAGAGCACCCGGCGGACCGCGAAGATCCGGTAGCCGAGGCGTTCGAAGCTCTTCGCCATCGGTACGTTGCCGAAGTCGGTGTCCGACCGGATCCGCTCGGCACCGGTCTCGACGAGCTGATGGGTGATCTCGGCCAGCAGATCGTCGACGTACCCGTGCCCGCGATGCTCGGGCACCACGCCGACGTAGCCGACCACCGGTCCGCCTGCGTTGGCCGACGGCATCGCGAACCCGACCAGTTCGTCGTTCGCGTCGTACCCGAGCCGCCACCAGGAGCGGTCGCCGGGCATCGACTTGTAGCCCTCGAGGTCCGCGCGGGCCGCTCCTTCGCGCCCGAGCCGGGCAACGTCCCGCGCGGTCGCCGCGTCCAGACTGTCGTCACTGACCCGTGCGAACACGTCGACGAACGCCTCGTCGTCGGCCGGCTCGAACCGCAGGCGCGTGGAGCGCTCGGGCAGCCCGTACTCCGGCCGCCAGTCGTACCGCAGCCGATCGGTGATCGCGGTCAGCCCGGCCGCGGCGGCCGCCTGCGAACGCGGCTCGAGCGCGGCGACCGTCTCCGGGTCGTCCCGCCAGTCCGGCGCGAGGAAGATGTGGTACTCCGGCTGCTCGATCTCGTCCGGACGCCCCTCGATCGCCTGCTGGATCAGCGCCGTCCAGGCCGGTACGGGGTCGCCGTCGCCGACGAAGTACAGGCCGTCGATGCTGTACGGGTGCTCGTCGCCGGGACGGCCCCACCAGATCGCGAGGGCCTGGATCTTGCCGTCCTCCTCGACGACCCAGTTCCACGCGTCGCGGTACATGCCGGCGGCAACATGGTCGTGGTACTGCGGGACGTTCACGGTGTTGACGGACTTCTGCTGCTCGATCAGAGCAAGAATGGTGTCGAGGTCAGCCTCGACGGTGTTGCGGATGGTCACGAAACCTCCAACGGGAGGCGCCTTCTCCGCTCAGTGCGAGCTGTGGAAGCGGATCGGTCGCGCCGGGAAACAGATCAGTGTGTTCATCGGTCGCTCCTCTCCGCATCGGGTTCTCTCGCCGCGGCAGACTGTAGGCGTCCGGCGGGGTCATAGTCCACCCGTTATTCACAGCTGGGATGTACCGGCGAGGTTGCGGGCGGGAAGCCTCCGAGCATGAGAACCCTCATCGCCGCCGTGACCCTGGCGACCACCGCCGCCTTGGGCACCACGGCCTACGCCGCCCCAACCGCCCCTCACCCCGCCGCCTCTTCGTACGTCGTGCCGCAGAGCGCGACGGCCATAGACACCTGTGCGCTCAGCTCGCTGCCGTCGCAGGCCGGCGACACCCTCGACCTGATCCACTCCGGCGGACCGTTCCCGTACGACCAGGACGGCACCGTCTTCTCCAACCGCGAGGGCATCCTGCCCGCCGAGTCCTCCGGCTACTACCACGAGTACACCGTGATCACACCCGGATCCCCCGACCGCGGTGCCCGCCGGCTGATCGGCGGCGGTGCCGAGACCACGCCCGCGCACGTCTACTACACCAGCGACCACTACGCCTCGTTCTGCGAGGTCGACGAAGACTCCTGAGGGTAGTGTGATCGGCACGTTGAGTGATCTGGAGGATCTTTCACGATGCCGACTCTGCGTCCCGTGGCCGCCGGCCTGCTGCTGACCGCCGCGCTGCTCGCCTTCGGCCAGCCCGATTCCGGGCTGGCCGAGGCGACCGGCGACCCGCTGAAGCTCACGAACGGGTTCTACGTCGATCCGGCGTCGGACGCGGCGGCCTACGTACGGCGGCATCCCGAGGACACCGAGCTGGCGTCGAAGATCGCCGGCCAGGCGTCGGCGCGCTGGGTCGGGTCGTGGAGCGGAGACGTACAGGCGGGCGTCACGACGTACACAACAGCAGCCGCGAAAGCGGACAAACTGCCGGTGCTGGTGACGGACAACCTCCCGGGCCGGCAATGCGGGATCGGCGGCGGCGCGACATCAGCAGCGGCGTACCGGACCTGGATCGCGGCGGTGTCGGCAGGGATCGGCACGCGGCCCTCGGTGGTGGTGCTCGAGCCGGACGCACTGGCGCGGCTCGACTGCTACCCGGCGTCGCAGTGGGACGCGCGGCTCGCGATGCTGAAGTACGCGGTGGGGTTGTTCGCGGCGAAGAACCCGAACACCTGGGCGTACCTCGACGCCGGGAGCGTGACGTCCGGTGACGCGAAGGAGATGGCGCGGCGGCTGCGGCTCGCCGACGTCGGGAAGGTCCGTGGGTTCGCGCTGAACACGGCCAACTACTTCACCACCGAGCAGTCCGTCACCCGCGGCTCCGCGATCCTGTCCGCGCTGGGCGGCGGCTCGCACTACCTGATCGACACCAGCCGCAACGGCAACGGCTCCGACGGCAGCGCCTGCAACCCACCCGCCCGCAAACTCGGCACCGCGCCCGCCAAGGCCACGTCCCCCGTCGACCTGCACCTCTGGCTCCGCACCCCCGGCGAATCCGACGGCCCCTGCGGCCTCACCCCCACCCTCCCCACCGGCACCTTCTCTCCCCTCCTGGCCCATCACCTGATCACCGGCACATGACAGTGGGGATGTAACCGAGGGCCCCGCAGCCCCTCTGCAGGCCAGCCCCGCGACCACAACTGTCCCGCGCCTCAGCACGCGAGCGGATATCCGGCTCTCCTGCCGTATGTATGGGTGGACCGCCACCGTCCCCGCCCGCTGCCCCGCACACCTACCACTCGACCGGGCAGGGCGACGGACATTTCAACAGGTGGTGCACCCCGAGACACCGTACGCGCAACGCACTTTCACGCTCAGGTGCACTACCCACCGACCAGACACCGACCGACACATCCTGTCGAACTGTCCACCCCGCCACCCCCGACCACACTCGCGTGCCGCATCACCGAACCGTGCCCTCATCCATGCACCATCCCGCGCCCGGCTCCGTGCCCGGTCTCGCTGTCCGCGGGCAGGTGTGGATAGCGCAAAGGGTCCCGGGCGGTTGCCCGGGACCCTTTGGTGTACTGCGGGTACTGCGTGTGCTGTTGGACTACTGGATCAGAAGTCCATGCCGCCCATGTCGGGCGCGCCACCCGGAGCGGCCGCGGCCTTCTCCGGCTTGTCGGCGATGACGGCCTCGGTGGTGAGGAACAGGGCCGCGATGGACGCTGCGTTCTGCAGCGCCGAGCGCGTCACCTTGGCCGGGTCGATGATGCCGGTGGCGATCAGGTCCACGTACTCACCGGTCGCGGCGTTCAGACCGTGACCCGGCTCGAGGTTGCGAACCTTCTCCACCACGACGCCACCCTCGAGGCCGGCGTTCACGGCGATCTGCTTCAGCGGGGCCTCGACGGCCGAACGCACGATCTGCGCACCGGTCGCCTCGTCACCCTCGAGCTCCAGCTTCTCGAACGCCGCCACGGACGCCTGCAGAAGAGCGACGCCACCACCGGCGACGATGCCCTCCTCGACGGCCGCCTTCGCGTTGCGAACGGCGTCCTCGATGCGGTGCTTGCGCTCCTTCAGCTCGACCTCGGTGGCCGCGCCGACCTTGATCACCGCAACGCCACCGGCCAGCTTGGCCAGCCGCTCCTGCAGCTTCTCGCGGTCGTAGTCGGAGTCCGACTTCTCGATCTCGGCGCGGATCTGGTTGACCCGGCCGGTGATCTGGTCGGCGTCGCCCGAACCCTCGACGATGGTCGTCTCGTCCTTGGTGACGACGATCTTGCGGGCCTGGCCGAGCAGCTCCATGTCGACGGTCTCGAGCTTGAGGCCGACCTCCTCGGAGATCACCTCGCCGCCGGTCAGGACGGCGATGTCGACGAGCATGGCCTTGCGGCGGTCACCGAAGCCCGGCGCCTTGACGGCGATGGCCTTGAAGGTGCCCTTGATCTTGTTGACGACCAGGGTGGCCAGGGCCTCGCCCTCGACGTCCTCCGCGATGATGGCCAGCGGCTTGCCGGTCTGCATGACCTTCTCCAGCACCGGGACCAGGTCCTTGATGCTGCCGATCTTGCTGTTCACCACCAGGATGTACGGGTCGTCGAGGACGCCCTCCATCCGGTCGGTGTCGGTCACGAAGTACGGCGAGATGTAGCCCTTGTCGAAGCGCATACCCTCGGTGAGCTCGAGCTCGAGGCCGAAGGTGTTGCTCTCCTCGACGGTGATGACGCCTTCCTTGCCGACCTTGTCCATCGCCTCGGCGATGATCTGGCCGACCTGGGTGTCAGCAGCCGAGATGGACGCGGTCGACGCGATCTGCTCGCGGGTCTCGACGTCCTTGGCCAGCTTGAGCAGCTGCTCGCTGACCGCCTCGGTCGCCTTCTCGATGCCCTTCTTCAGGCCCATCGGGTTGGCGCCGGCGGCGACGTTGCGCAGCCCCTCGCGGACGAGAGCCTGAGCGAGCACGGTGGCGGTGGTCGTACCGTCACCAGCGACGTCGTCGGTCTTCTTGGCAACTTCCTTGACGAGCTCGGCCCCGATCTTCTCGTACGGGTCCTCGAGCTCGATCTCCTTGGCGATGGAGACGCCGTCGTTGGTGATCGTGGGTGCGCCCCACTTCTTCTCCAGCACGACGTTGCGGCCCTTCGGGCCAAGCGTCACCTTGACGGCGTCGGCGAGGGTGTTCATTCCCCGCTCGAGGCCGCGGCGCGCCTCTTCATCGAAAGCAATCAGCTTGGGCATTCTCCGCGAGTCCTCCCGCGTCGAGTCTTTGTGGTCCAGCCGGCGTCGATGCCCGCGACGGACGGCACCACACCGCGACGCTCATGTCCCGTCCCGGTCCGGCACCTCATCGAAGCCGTCTTCTTGCACACTCAGCCGGGCACGAGACTTATCACTCTCACCCATGGAGTGCTAACCAAGTATTAGCACTCGCCCCAAACGAGTGCAAGCCGGACCCCGGCCGCCGTCAGTCCGCCAGCTGGGCGATCAGGTACTTCGGGGCGGTCAGCCGCCACGCCTCCGTGATCAGCTCCCCGAGCTCCTCGGCGTCGGCCCGCGCCAGCTGGATCAGGATCCACGCGAACCGGCCACCGTCCCAGGACGGCTCGTAGACCTCCGGATTCTCCGCGACCAGCGCCTCCTGCTCCTCGCGCAGCGCCTTCAGGTGCATCCGGGTCTGGTCCTCGGACAGGTACGCAAAGCTCTTGTTCCGCACCTTGAACACCGGCTGCCCCGCCCACCCCTCATGCTCCTCGGCCCCCGGCAACCCCGCCATCACCTTCACCACCGCCCGCGCATCCATACCCCCAAACGCTAACCACCCCCACCGACACTTTTCAGCGCGCAACCGTCACCGTGACCGTCGCGCCGAGCGGCAGCATGGTGCCGGATGCGGGCGAGACGCCCAGAATGGTGCCCGAGGGATAGCTGGGTGACTTCACCCGCTTGGCCTGCGCCTTGAGCCCGACCTCCGCCAGCAGCGGCGCATAGCTGGTCACGAGCGGTCCGGTCGGCGGACCGCCCACCGTCCACGGGCTGAGGACCCCCGATCGGTGAGCCACGATCTGGATTCTGCTGAGGACGCGGTCGACCTCCGCCTTGTCGGTGGACGAGTCAGCCATGAACCAGACCTTCAGCGACGGCAGAAACACCGTGCTCGTGCATACGGCCGATTCGGGCGTGGAACGGTTTGAGACCTGGCAAGTCGTCGACTGCCGCTCCGCGCCTACCCCGTCGATCTCGAACGTCTCGTCGGCGTGGAAGCCCTGTCGCGGACTCCCGGCGCCCACCGCCACACTTTCCACTCCTGCCGGGCGGACTGCTAAGCACAGGCGAGACGCGCCCAGGTTGTCGACCAGCACCGTGTCCATCTGCGGTGTACCGCAGTGGGTCTTGTCCGTCCCCCAGTCCACCGGTACGGCGATGGCAGCGTGCCCGAGCCCGACCAGCCTGGTCGATACTGGTACGGGTGCTGGTGCAGCGGGGGTCGTAGAGGTTCGGGGAACAAGTAGGGCCAGCCGGCTCTTCACCGTTCCGGCAGCGACTCCCAGTACGGAGGCCATCTGCTGCTCGCTCAGGTGCGCGTAGTACCGCAGTACGACCGCCGTCCGCTGGTCGCCCGGCAGCCTGCCGAGTGCACGCATCACGGCGTCCGCGTCGTCGACTCTGGTCAACTGGTCGCCGGCTGCGGACTCTGGGAGGGACGCGGACGGCAGCTCGCCGTGCCAGCGGCGCCTGCGGGAGGACCGGAAGCAGTTGATCAGTACGCGGTGCACATAGGCGTCCCGGTCGTCGGCCACGCGCACCCGGTTCCACTTGAGCAGGCAGCGCTCCAGGGTGGACTGTACGAGGTCCTCGGCTTCGGACGGCGTACAGCCGAGCAGGACCGCCGACCGGACCAGTGTGGGCCAGCGTGCGGTGACGTACTCGGTGAACTCGTCCATTGCCCTCCTCACCCTTAGGGACAGCTTGGTGCGGTGGTGGGGTTCCACGAAAGTTGTCGGGGTCGGGTCAGGGGTTGGTCGGTACGGATCCTGATGTGGCGAGGGGTGCCGGGACGGGACAGTGGAGCCATGACGAACTCCAACGCACCGTTCCAGAACCTGTCCGGCAAGATCCTCCGCCGTTCCTCGAACCAGCGGATGCTGTCCGGCGTCTCCGGCGGCATCGCCGAGTACCTGAACGTCGACGTGACCCTGGTCCGCCTCGGCTGGGTCGGCCTCACGCTGATCACCGGTGGCGCCGCGATGATCGGCTACGCGGTGGCCTGGATCGTGATCCCCGAGTCCGACGGCAAGGCGGTCTGGCAGAACGTCCAGCAGTCGGTCAACCAGAACCAGGACACCACCGAGCAGGACATCGCCTCCCGCCTCTACGACGACACCAACAACAAGCCCCCGGCGGCGTGAGCCGTGCTTTTGGCCGGGCCTTCGGCGCCGGCGGGCTCATGGGGCCTAAAGCGGGGTGATCGCGGGCAGCGGTCGCCCCGCTGCTAAACGTTCAGGGCCGGCTTGCGGAGGGCTGCTACTGCTTGGTCGGGGTGGTCGGCGAAGACGCCTTGCAGGCCCAGGGCGGCGAAGCGAGTCAGTTCGGTGGGGAAATCGGTCGCTGTCGGCAGGAAGCGCCGCTCAGCGCGGAACGTCCACACCTGGATCCCCAGGCCGGCACGGTGCGCGTCGTCCACCAGACGGGTCGGCTCACCGAGGCACCCGTCCGCAGTACGCGGGAGAACGAGGTCCTTGTGCGGCGCCAGCACCTGTGCGTACGTGGCGATCTCCCGGAGCCCCCGAGGTTCCACCAGGTCGGCGTACGTCCGCCCGTCACCTGTCCGCAGGAAGTCGTTCGGTGCGCTCTCGGAGTCGATCAGCTGCACCAGCGGGACCCGTGTCATCACCGACAGCCGCCGCAGGCTCGTCGGTTCGAACGACTGCACCATGATCTCGTCCGCCCGTAGCTCGAGCGCCAGGATCCGCTCGGTGAGCAGTTCCTCGAGCGGCAGCCCGAGCCGCCGGAAGTACGCGGGGTGCTTGATCTCCGGGATCACCCCGATCGGACGTCCCAGCCGCGCCGACTCCCGGCGCGCCAGTGCGACCACCTCGTCGAAGGTGGGGACCGCATCCAGCCCGTCGTACGCGGTGTTGTTCGCCCGGAGCGCCGGCATCCGCTCCCGGGTCCGGAGCGTACGCAGCTCGGCGTACGTGAAGTCCTCGACGAACCAGCCGGTGACCGCGGTCCCGTCGACGATCTTGGTGATCTTCCGGTCCGCGAAGACCGGGTGCTCGGCGACGTCCGTCGTACCGGAGATCTCGTTCTCGTGCCGGCAGACCAGGACCCCGTCCAGGGTGGAGACCAGGTCGGGCTCCAGGTAGTCGGCTCCCTGGGCCGCCGCCAGCCGGTAGGCCGCCGGTGTGTGTTCCGGGCGGTAGCCACTGGCTCCCCGATGCGCGATCACCAACATGGATCCAGGACAGGGGCCGGACATTGCCCGACGGGAACCCGTTGCCCAACGCAAGGTGAAGGTCTACCGACTGTCACCGTCACTGCGTGTGTCGGCTCCCGGGCAGCAGACTGCTCACCAGCAGGTACTGCGCGACGCAGTACGTCGCCATCACCAGGAGGTCTCGCCCAGCGAAGCCGTGTCCTGCCAGACCCACGCCGATGAGCCCGTCCGAGATCAGGAACAACGCACCGCCCACACCGGCTCGCCACCCGTTCCAGCCGCTCGTGACTGCCGTGGCGGTGACCAGGAGCGAGTACACGGCCACCGGGATCCGGTTGTCCCCCAGACCGGGCCACAGCAGCACCAGTGCGACAAGCAGAGCGACCGGTCCGCCGTTCCGCCGGGCCCACACCGCCAGCAATGGCATTAGCAGCACCTTGTGATCGCCTGCGACCACGTCTCGCCGATCCCGATCGCGGCCAGATGCGCCGCGGTCAGCACCCCGTACGCGACCAGCCAACCTCGCCCCCTTGCCATGGTCCTGATGGCGCCGGTCAAGGGGTCCACAGGTGCGAGTAAATCGCATGCAGAGTGTCGGTGGCGGGACCTAGCCTGAGTAGGCCATGAAACAGCTTCCGCTCGCCGAGCCCGGCGTCCCGAACCATCGCTCACCGGCCCGCTACCTGTGGTGGGTCGCCGGGGGTCAGGCCCGCACGCTCGCCGGCGGGATGACCTTCGGCATCCTGTGGATGGCGGCGCAGGCGTTCATCCCGGCGATCCTCGGCCGGGCGATCGACGAGGGCATCGCGGCCGGTGACGGCGAGCGGCTGCTGCGCTGGACGGCGCTGCTGTTCGCGGTCGGTGTGGTGCAGGCGACGGCCGGCATCATGCGGCACCGGTTCGCGGTCACCAACTGGCTGACCGCGGCGTACCGGACGGTCCAGGTCGTGACCCGGAAGTCGGCCGACCTCGGCGCGACGCTGCCCAAGCAGCTGGCCACCGGCGAGGTGGTCAGCATCGGCGCCGGCGACCTGTCCTACATCGGGAACCTGATGGAGATCTCGGCCCGGTTCGCGGGCGCGATCGTCGCGTTCTTCGTGGTCGCGGTGATCCTGCTGTCGTCGTCGACCGTGCTCGGGCTGGTCGTGCTGATCGGTGTACCGGTGATGCTGTTCTGCCTCGGGCCGATGCTGCGGCCGCTGCACAAGCGGCAGTCCGCGCAACGCGAGGCCGTCGGCGAGCTGAACTCGCTCGGTTCCGACATCGTGGCCGGTCTGCGCGTGCTGCGCGGCATCGGCGGCGAGGAGTCGTTCTCCAACCGCTACCGCACCGAGTCCCAGCAGGTGCGGAAGGCCGGCGTCCGGGTCGCGGGCATCCAGTCGGTGCTGGACGCGGCGCAGGTGTTGCTGCCGGGCATCTTCGTCGTGCTGGTCGTCGGGCTGGGCGCCCACTTCGCCCTGGGCGGTCACCTGAGCGCTGGATCGCTGGTTGCGTTCTACGGCTACGCGACCTTCCTGGTGCTGCCGCTGCGTACTGCGACCGAGTTCGCCAACCAGCTGATGCGCGGACTGGTCGCGGCGGGCCGGGTGATCCGCGTCCTGAAGCTCGAGCCGGACGTCACCGACCCCGAGACTCCTGTGCGGCTCCCGGACCACGGTGACCTGGTCGATCCGGTCTCCGGCGTACGCGCCCGCGACGGCCTGCTCACAGCAATCGTCTCGGCAGAGCCGGACAGCTACGGCGCTCTCGCAGACCGCCTGGGTCGGTACGACAACACCAGCGAGGTCAGGTACGGCGGGGTGACGCTGGCCAGTGCTACCAGGACAGACGTCCGCGAGCGGATCCTGGTCAGCGACACCAGCTCTCAGCTGTTCACCGGCGTACTGCGCACCGAGCTGGACCCAACAGGTCGCCGGACTGACGACGAGCTGATGGCCGCGATCCGTACGGCATCCGCGGAGGATGTGCTCGTAGCGCTGCAGGACGGGCTCGACTCCGAGGTGGAGGAGAAGGGCCGCTCGTTCTCCGGCGGGCAGCGGCAGCGGCTCGTTCTGGTGCGGGCACTGCTCGCGGACCCGTCCGTCCTGGTCCTGGTCGAGCCGACGTCCGCCGTCGACGCGCACACCGAGGCGCGGATCGCGGACCGGCTGCACGAGCACCGGCGCGGCCGGAGCACCGTCGTACTGACCGCAAGCCCGCTGCTGCTGGACCGCGTCGACGAGGTGATCTTCGTGACCGCCGGCCGAGTCGTTGCCAGCGGCAAGCACCGCGAGCTGCTCGCATCCACCCCCCGGTACCGCCGAACCGTCACCCGCCAGACCGAGGAAGAGGAGGCCCTCCGATGAGGCAGATCCTGCCCGTGGCCGGGCCGGCCGAGATTCGGCAGCACGCCCGGCGGCTCGCACGCCGGCACCCACGGACACTGCTGGCCGCGTTGCTGCTGCACGGGCTCGCGGCGGTGTCAGGGCTGGCGGCGCCGCGGCTGATCGGCAACCTGGTCGAGGACGTGCAGAACGGCACCACCGCGTCCAAGGTCAACCTGGTGATCGCCGTGATCGCCGGGTTCATCGTGGCGCAGTCGCTGCTGACCCGCTGGGCGCGCTACAAGTCGTTCGCGCTCGGCGAGCAGGTGCTGGCCGAGCTGCGTGAGGAGTTCGTCGACAACGCGCTGGCACTGCCGATCGGCACGGTCGAGCGGGCCGGCACCGGTGACCTGCTGTCGCGGACCTCGCGGGACGTCGACACCCTGTCGCGGACGGTGCGGTTCGCCGTACCGGAGACCATCATCGCCTTCGTCACCGTACTGTTCACTGCCGTCGCGACGCTGCTCGTCGGCGTCTGGGTGCTGGTGCCGCTGCTCGCGATGGTCCCGCTGCTGCTGCTGAGTACGAAGTGGTACCTGCGCCGCGCCAAGGACGGGTACCTCCGCGAGAACGCCGCGTACGCGCAGATGACCAGCTCGCTCGCGGAGACGGTCGAGGGTGCCCGGACGGTCGAGGCCCTGCGGCGGTACGACGACCGGGTGCGGCGCGGCGACGAGGACATCCGCGGCTCGTACAACGCCGAGCGGTACACCCTGTTCCTGCGGACCGTGTACTTCCCGGCGGCCGAGCTCGGCTATCTCGTACCGGTCGTGGGCACGCTGCTGTTCGGCGGCTGGCTGCATCTCAACGGACATGTCTCACTCGGCGCCGTGACTGCTGCCGTTCTGTACGTGAACCAGCTGATCGACCCGGTGGACCGACTGCTGTCCTGGCTGGACGAGCTGCAGTCGGGTGGTGCCGCGTTCGCCCGGCTGCTTGGTATCAGCGACGTCCCCGACGACCGCACACCCTCCGGTCAGGAACCTGATGGTGAGCTGGTGGAGGCGCGAGACGTCCGCTTCTCGTACGTCGACGGGCGCGACGTCCTGCACGGCGTGGACCTGACGATCCAGCCGGGCGAACGGATCGCGATGGTCGGGCCATCCGGTGCCGGCAAGTCGACGCTGGGCCGGCTGGTCGCGGGCATTCATCCGCCGCGCACCGGGTCGGTGACGGTTGGCGGTGTGGGGATGACGGACCTGCCGCTGGACGAGCTGCGCAAGCAGGTCGCGCTGGTGACGCAGGAGCACCACGTGTTCGTCGGCACGCTGCGGGACAACCTGTCGATGGCACGTCCGTCGGCAACCGACACGGAGCTGCTGGATGCACTGGCTGCCGTGGACGCCCGCGAGTGGGCCGAGTCGTTGCCGCACGGCCTGGATACCCGTGTCGGGTCCGGACAGTTGTCGCTGACACCTGCGCAGGCACAGCAGTTGGCGCTGGCGCGGCTCGTGCTGGCTGACCCGCATACGTTGGTACTGGACGAGGCGACGTCCTTGATCGACCCACGGGCAGCGCGGCACATGGAGCGTTCGCTGGCCGCCGTGCTGGACGGCCGCACGGTGATCGCGATCGCCCACCGCCTCTACACCGCCCACGACGCCGACCGAGTCGCCGTAGTCGAAGACGGCCGCATCACAGAGCTAGGCAGCCACGACGACCTGGTAGCTCACCAAGGCTCCTACGCAGCCCTATGGACCTCCTGGCACGGCTAACCCAAACCCGCCCCACCGCACTCCCCGCCACACCAGCCCCCCCCCGTCACACCAGCGCACTCCCCGCCACACCAGCGGACGGCCCGCCCGCCAGTCGGCGGCCATGGCTCCTCCCCCGCCCCCGAGCGAAGCAAGGGGACGGGGTTTCTCTTAGCGTTTGCGTAGTAGTAGGACTGCTGAATCGACATGGGGTGGTGGACTGAACGCTTTGCGGGGCAGCCGAAGTCCGATCGACGGGTTGTAGTAACGGGACCACCGGTTGACCCCAGGCGCCTCGCCGCGAACCCACCGGTTCGCCACCTGCCGCTGCAGCACCAAATCGGCCGACACCATCCGAGACCCCTGTGCCAGCAGGCGTTTCAGCAACAAGGTCGAGACGTTGTACGGCGGACTCGACACCACCCGGAACGCCCGCGACGGCAACCTGAGATCACCGGCATCGGCCCGAACCACCGTTACCGGAGCGTCCGCGAACCGCCGGCGCAACCTGTCGGCCCGACCCGGATGAAGCTCGACAGCGATCACCCGAGCACCGGCCCGGACCAGCGGCGCAGTCAGCGCACCGAGACCGGCCCCGACATCGAGGACGAGTTCGCCGGGTTCGATCCCGGCCGCGTCCACGACCCGTTGGGCCCAACGACTATCGAGCGGATGCCATCCCCAGGCACCCCGCGCCTGCCCGGAGCCGGGCACGACGGACCATCACAAAGTACGTAATCATGCGCCGACCCTAAACACCCCATGCCCTTCCCCACAAAGCATTTTCGCCTCCGGGAAGTCTCAGCAAAGTTCAAACGGTCCTACCGCCGCGCGTTTGCTCGACTGCAGCCGCCAGAGCGCCGGTGAGGGCAGAGAGCGTGGGTACGTCGGCGCCGTAGACAAGGCGAACGTGGCCGGCCGGCCCGTGCAGGTCGGCGCCGCGCACTGCCGCGATGCCGTTCTGCAGAAGGACATCTTCGATCTCACTCGACGTACTGCCGAGCGCCGAACAGTCAACCAGCAGGAACGCACCGGCCGCCGGCCGCACCGGCTCCGGGAGCCCGGCGGCAACGATGCCGTCGCAGACGAGATCGCGCTTCGCCTGGTACTCCGACAGTGCGTCCTGCAGCCAATCGCGCGGACCGGTCAGTGCTGCGACCGCCGCACGCTGCGGCACGATCCCGCAGCACACCGACTCCCACTGGAAGCGGCGCTCGACCGCGTCCACGATCGACGGCGGCCCGAGGACGTACCCGAGCCGCCAGCTCGCGAGCGCGTAGTACTTGCTCAGGCTGGTGATCGTGACGATGTGCGGCCAGCGTTCCGCGTACGCCTCGATCGGCTGGTACCGGCGGCCGTCGTACGTGAAGTGCTGCCAGGAATCGTCGGAGACGACGAGCAGACCGTGCTGCGCCGCGAGGTCGACCACAGCGGACAGCGTCGCGGCATCCGGGAGGTCGCCCGTCGGGTTGTTCGGGTTGCACAGCAGGATGACGCGGGTCCGGGAGCTGATCGCGGCCTCCAGCCCGGCGACGTCGAGAGCCCAGCCGTCGCTCTCCCGGGACGGCACGTAGACCGGCGAAGCACCGGCCTCGCGGACCGCGCCGTCGAAGAAGAACGTCGGCGTCGGCACGATCACCTCGTCGCCCGGCGCGAGCACCGTACGCAGCACCACCGACAACCCCTGCATCGCGCCGTGGGTGATCAGCAGCCGCCGTTCGGGGTCGACGTCCAGACCGTACGCCGACAGCTCGGCGGCGATCGCGGCGCGCAACTCGGGCAGACCACGGCTGTCGCGGGGATCGGGCTCGTCCAGCGCCTCCTGAGCAGCGCGCCGTACGTGGGCCGGCATCGGCAGCACCGGGGCACCGATCAGCGGGAGGATCCGGCCGCCGCCACGGGCTGTCCGCAGTGCGCGATCGCGCGTACTCATCGCGCCCATCGTTGGGAGGTCGCTCGCGGCGGGTACTGCCCAGAGACTCTGCATTCCCGGAGTTTAGCCACGTTAAGATATCAATGGAACAGATAAGTATCCTTAGTCTGTCATACTGAGAGCTCCTGATGTATCAACTAATCGTGGTGATACGCTGACGCGGTGCGCGATATCCACTCGGTGATCAGGGGAACAACCCATATTCCGGCCCTGCTGCTCGGTGCCGATGACGCCGGACTCGACCGCACCAGTCAGGCGTACCGGGCGATCCGCCGGCAGATCATCGACCTGACGCTGCCTCCCGGGAGCGGCTTCACCGAGACCTCCCTCGCGCAACAGTGGAACACCAGCAAGACACCGGTGCGCGAGGCACTGGTGCGGCTGCGGCGCGACGGTCTCGTGACCGCGCTGCCGCGGGCGGGGTACGTCGTCAGTCCGATCACGCTGCAGGACACCGACGACCTGTGCGCCCTGCGCACGCTGCTGTCCGGCGAGGCCGCCTGGAACGCCGCACAGCACGGCATCGACGCACCGGCACTCGAGCGTCTCGAGGTGCTGTCGAGGGTGTACTCCGCGCTCGCCGCCGGCGAGGTGGATCACGAGGACGCGCTGCAGGATGCGATCGAGTTCGAAGCCATCGTCGCCAACTTCAGCGGCAATGACCGGCTCGGCAAGGCCATCGTCGACGTCGTCGACGAACTGGAGCGCGTCCTGCGGATGGCCGCGCTCATCGCGCCGGACGTCGCGAGCCCGCCGGGCGAGCTGACGGCCATCTACGAGCGGCTGCGCGACCGTGACGCGGAGGGCGCGCGCAAGGCCGTGCGCAACCGCTGCGAGCGCGTACGCCGCGACGTACTGAAGGTCCTGTCCCGCAGCACGTCCGTCAGCAAAGCCCCCATCGAGATGCCCTCCACCTAGCCCCTCGCCCAGTCGGCCGGGGTGGGTCAGGTGGCGGTGGGGAAGTGGAGGTTGGGTTGAGGGGTGGGGGTGTCGTCGGGCCAGCGGGTGGTGACCGCCTTGGCGCGGCTGTAGAACGCGACGCCTTCGGGTCCGTGGATGTGGTGGGCGCCGAACAGGGAGTCCTTCCAGCCGCCGAACGAGTAGAACGCCATCGGTACCGGGATCGGTACGTTCACCCCGATCATCCCGACCTGTACGGAGCGCTGGAAGACCCGCGCCGCGCGGCCGCTCGCGGTGAAGATCGCCGTACCGTTGGCCCACGGACTCGCGTTGATCAACCCGATCGCAGCGTCGAGCGACTCCGCCCGGACGACGACGAGCACCGGGCCGAAGATCTCGTCGCGGTAGATGTCCATGTCCGGCGTAACCCCGTCGAACAACGTCGGACCGACGAAGAAGCCATCGCCCGGTACGCCGTGGTCGCGCCCGTCGAGTGCGAGGTCCGCGCCCGCATCCAGACCCGCATCGATGTAGCCGCGAACCCGTTCGAGTGCCTCCGGTGAGACGACCGGGCCCATCTCCGATCCCGCGTCCTGCCCGGGGCCGACCTTGATCGCACGCGCCTTGTCCCGCAGGCGTTCGACGAGCGGCCCGGCGACGTCGCCGACTGCGACGGCGACCGAGATCGCCATGCAACGCTGGCCCGCGGAGCCGTAGGCGGCTGCGACCAGGTGGTCGGCCGCCTGGTCGAGATCGGCGTCGGGCAGGACGACGGCGTGGTTCTTCGCGCCGCCGAGCGCCTGCACCCGCTTCCCGTTCGCGGTCGCCCGTTCGTGCACGTACTGCGCGATCGGCGTCGAGCCGACGAACGACACGGCCGCGATGTCCGGGTGGTCGAGGATCGCGTCGACCGCGACCTTGTCGCCGTGCACGACGTTGAAGACGCCGTCCGGCAGCCCCGCGTCGGCGTACAGCCCGGCGATGAAGTTCGACACCGTCGGGTTCCGCTCGGACGGTTTGAGGACGAACGTGTTGCCGGTGGCGATCGCGATCGGGTGCATCCACAGCGGCACCATCGCGGGGAAGTTGAACGGTGTGATCCCGGCGCAGACGCCGAGCGGCTGCCGGAACGAGTACAGGTCGACGCCGTTCGAGACCTGGTCGGAGTACTCGCCCTTGAGCAGTTGCGGGATGCCGCAGGCGAAGTCGATGACCTCCAGGCCGCGGACGACCTCGCCCTTGGCGTCGTCGAGGACCTTGCCGTGCTCGGCGGACACGATCCGCGCGAGCTCGTCGACGTGCTGCGCGACCAACTCCCGGAACGCGAACATCAAACGGGACCGTCGCATCACCGACGTGTCAGCCCAGTCCGGCAGCGCGGTCCGGGCCGCCTGCACCGCGGCGTCCACGTCTGCGGACTCGGCCAGCAGTACGTCGGCCTGCCGTTCGCCGGTCGCCGGGTTCCACACCGGTGCCGTCCGGCGGGACGTACCGGCGGTCTCGTGGCCGTTGATCCGATGGTGGATCGTCGGGACTGTTGCTGTGCTCACAGACTGCTCGCATTCTTTTAGCAGGTGATGGTCAGACGATCAGGTCGCCGCCGTTGATGTCGACGGCGGCGCCGGTGATGTACGCGGCGCGGTCGGAGGCGAGGAACGCGACGAGTTCCGCGACCTCCCAGGCCCGTCCGGCCCGCGGCACCGGGAACGTTCGGGTAGCGCGCTCGAGGTCGCCGCCGGGCAGCAGGCCGCGCGTCATCGGGGTGTCGATCAGGCCGGGGCAGACCGCGTTCACCGTCACGCCGTCCGGCCCGTAGTCCTTGGCCAGATGCCGGGTCAGCCCGAGTACGCCGTGTTTCGCGGTCGTGTAGTGCGCGCCGCCGGCTGTACTGATCGTCTTGCCGGCGGTGGACGAGAAGTTGACGATCCGGCCCCAGTGCCGGTCACGCATCGCCGGAAGCGCCCGCCGGCAACACAGGAACGTGCCGTGCACGCTGACCGCGAGGACGCGGTTCCACTCGCTGTCGGTGATCTGCTCGAACGTGGTCGGCGGTGCGATCCCGGCGGCGTTCACGAGGATGTCGAGCCGCGACTGCTCTGCCAGCAGCGAGGCGAACGCGTCGTCGACCTGATCGCCGTCGGTGACGTCGACCTGCACCGACCGCACGTCGTCGACCGTTGCCTCGAGCATCGATGCCAAGTCGCTCCGGCGAGGTGGCGCGACGTCGAACACCGCCACCGTCGCACCCCGGCGCACCAAGGCATGTGCGGTCGCCAGCCCCATGCCGCTCGCTCCACCGGTCACGACCGCGACCCGGCCCGTGAGCTCGTTGCCGTCGGCACTGACCGGAGCACCGAGACCTGCCGCGGTCGTGGTCATGCAGCCGCCAGTGCCGTACGGGCGCGGGCGAACGCAGCCGCCGCGAACTCGAGCTGCCCGCTCGTGTGCGCCGCCGACACCTGGACCCGGATCCGCTCCTCCCCGGCCGGGACGACCGGATGGGAGAGCGCGAACGCGAGAGCCCCCTCACGGCGCAGAGCCTCCGCGACGTCTCGCGCCAGCGTCCCCCCGCGCAGCATCACCGCGACGATCGGGTGCTCCCCCGGCAGTACGTCGTACCCGAGATCGCTCAGTGCCCCGCGCAGCCAAGCCGTGTTGGCGGACAGACGCTCGCGCAACTCAGAGCGTTCGCGCGCGATCCGGATGGACGTCAGCGCTGCGACGGCGAGCGCGGGGGCCATCGCGTTGGTGAAGATGTACGGGCGCGAGCTCTGACGCAACGTCTCCACCACAGCACGAGGCCCGGCGACGAATCCGCCGGCCCCGCCGCCGAGTGCCTTCCCCAGTGTCCCTGTCAGTACGTCGACGTGCTGTACGCCGAAGTACTCCGCGGTGCCGGCGCCGGTCGCACCCAGTACGCCGGTCGCATGCGAATCGTCGACCAGGAGCGCGGCGTCGTACTGCTCGGCGAGCTTGCACAGCGCCGGCAGCGGGGCGATGTCACCATCCATGCTGAAGACGCCGTCGGTCACGATCAGGCGGTGCCGCGCGTCCTGCGAGTACACGAGACCGCGCTCGAGGTCGTCCAGGTCGGCGTGGGCGTAGACGCGGGTACGGGCGCGGGTCAGGCGGATGCCGTCGATCAGGCTGGCATGGTTGAGGCTGTCGCTCAGAACGACGTCGTCCGCGCCGAGCAGCGCGGCGAAGACGCCGAGGTTCGCGTCGAAGCAGGAGCTGTAGAGCACGCTGTCCTCGGCCCCGACCAGGCCGGCGATGCTCGCCTCGAGTTCGCCGTGGACGCCGCGGGTACCGCACAGCACCCGGCCCGCGCTGACGCCGAGCCCGTGCTCGCCGAGCGCCCGCCGTGCCGAATCGATCACCTCGGGATCACCGGCGAGTCCGAGGTAGTCGTTCGACGCGAAGTTCACCAGCGTCTCGCCCGCCACCTCGAGCGTCGTACCTTGCGGGCCGGAGGCAACCAGATCGCGCCGCAGCCCGGTCGCGGCCGACTGCGCGTCGAGTTCAACTGTGAGACGGGTCAGCAGCCCGGCGTTCACGACGTACTCGCCGCGGGCCAGTCAGCACAGGTGAGCACCTCGAATCCCCGGCTGGGGAAGACCGCGTCCATGAAGAAGTCGTTCATCGCCTGGTCGCCGTCGCCGCAACCGTCCCGCAGTACGGCGACCCCGTACCCGCGGTCCGCAGCGTCGTAACAGGTCGCCGCGACCATCGCGCTCGTCCCGACGCCGGCGATCACGACCTGGTCGACACCGCGCGCCCGCAGCACCAGGTCGAGATCCGTCCCGGCGAAGGCACTCGCCCGGCGCTTCAGCACGACCACGTCGTCGGCGGTCACCGGCAGGTCGATCTCCGCACCCGAAGTGCCCTCGTGGAAGGCGTCCCCGGCGTCGAAGAACGAGCGGAGCAAGGCACTGTCCGGTACGTCGGTCCCGTTCGCACGGAACGCGAAGTGCACGAAGACGACAAGTACGCCGGCCGCGCGCGCCCGCGGGAGCAGTTCGGTGACGGCCGGAACGACCGCGCCCGCGAACGAGTAGTTGCGCGTGATGCCCTGCTGAAGATCACCGATGATCAGTGCGGTGGTCATGGACGACTCCCAGATAGTTGTTCCATTCGGCGTCCTGCGGTGAGCAGGACGAGCATTCCGGCGGCCATCAGGATCGCGATCGTGAGCAGCGCGTAGGTGAAGCTGCCGGTCGCGGTCTCGATCCAGCCGGTGATGTACGGCCCGACGAATCCGCTCAGGTTGCTGACCGAGTTGATCAGCGCGATCCCGGAGGCGGCGGCCGCGCCGGTCAGACCGATCGCGGGGATCCGCCAGTACTGACCCATCGCGCAGACGATCCCGGTCACGCTCAGGCAGACCGCCAGTACGAACGGGATCCCGCTGCTGGCCAGCGTCGCGAGCACGAGTCCGACCGCGCCGAGAGCCATCGGGATCATGGTCGCGGTGACTGCGCTCCGGCGTGCTGCCAAGGACGCCCAGATCAGCAGGCCGACCATCGCCGCGGCCCAGGGGATCGCGGACAGCAGCACGCTGCTGACGTCGCCCGCGGGGCCGATGCTGTGCGTGATCGACGCGATCATCGTCGGCAGGAAGTACGCCAGCGGGTACAGCCCGAACGCGATCGTGAACCAGGTCACGGCCATCGCCCAGACCCGTCCGCTGCCCAGGGCCTCCCAGAGCCCGGAGAGTGCACCGTTCGCGCGGTGTTCGGCGGCCTCGGCGGCGATCACGTTCTCGATCCCGTCCCGCTCGTGCGGCTCCAGCCAGCGGGCGTCGCGCGGACGGTTCGGCAGGAAGCAGAAGATCAGCACACTGACCACGACCGTCAGCAGCCCCTCGACCAGGAACAGCGCCCGCCAGCCGGTGATGCCGAACACCCGTTGTCCCCAGGTGAGCACCGCGGCGGCCAGCGGCGAGCCGATGATCGCGGAGATCGGCGTCATCAAGATGAACAGCGACATCGCCCAGGCCCGCTGGCGGCGCGGGAACCAGTACGTCAGGTACAGCAGGATCCCCGCGCCGAGGCCGGCTTCGGCGAAGCCGAGCAGCAACCGGGCGAGGAAGAGGGTGCCGGCGGAGTTCACCGCCGAGGTGGCGGCCGTGATCAGGCCCCAGGTGATCATGATCCGGGCGATCCAGATCCGGGCGCCGAAGCGGCGCAGCAGCAGGTTGCTCGGTACCTCGACCAGGACGTACCCGATGAAGAAGACGCCCGCGGCCAGGCCGATCTGCCGGCTGGACAGGTGCAGGTCGCGTGACATCGGGGCGGCGATGAACCCGAGGTTCGCGCGGTCGGTGAAGCTGACGACGTAGGCGAGGCCGATCAGCGGAATGATCCGCACACTGACCTTGCGCCAGGTGCTGGGGGCGACGGAGTCCTTGGTGCTTGCAGCGGTTGAACTCATCTCGGTCGGTCCAATCGGGAGTAGAGAGGGGGTGTCAGCCCGCCTGACCGCGCAACCTCGCGGTGGCGTCCACATCGATGGCGTCGTCGTCGGTGATGACGACGCCGTAGTCCCGCTCGGCACTCTTATGGGTGACTTTGCCGTCAAGGACATCTTCGAGCACCCGGTCGGGGTCACGCTCGAAGGGGACTCCGTGTCCGCCACCGCCCGCGGTGACGTGCCGGTGCCGGGTACCGGCCGTCATCACGAGGTGCGGTTTGGAGTCCAGCAGTTGTTCGCCCGGCCCGTCGGGGTCGAGGACGTTCAGTGAGGGCGTGCCCGGGGCACCGCCGGCCAGTCCGTACGGAAGGAACTTCCGCCGGTCCGACCTGATCTGCACGCTTGCCTCGGGGACCAGGACGGTCATGTCCCGGAAGGTCGCGAGCCCACCGCGCCAGCGGCCGGCCCCGCCGCTGTCCGGGAGGTAGCCGTACCCGTCGAAGCGGATGTGCCCCGACTGTTCGAGCTCCTCGACCGGCGTGTTCGTCAGGTTGGCGCCGAGCGAACTGATCCCGTCGACACCGTCGCGGTCCGGGCGCGCGCCCCACGCGCCGGCGAGCGCGTCCCACAGGACGACGGACTCGCCGTCCTCGCCGACGATGCCGATCGCGATGCCGTTCGGGCCGCCGTCGCCCGCGGCCGGGACCCGGTTCGGGAACACCGGGGCGAGCGCGCCGAGCACCGCGTCGACGATCCGGAAGCCGACCAGGCCACGGGCGCCGCGCGCGGACGGTCTGCGCCCGTTCAGGATCGACGCCTCCGGGATGACGAACGTGAACGGCCGGTAGAAGCCGCTGTTCGCGGGGATGTCCGAGGCCAGGACGCCTTGCAGGGCGGCGTACCCGGCCGATCGGGTGAACGACTCGGTCGCGTTCAGCGCGGAGTTCACCTGCGGGGCGGACCCGGTGAAGTCGAGCTCGATCCCGGCCGCCGACAGCGTGGCCCGCACCTTGATGACGATCGGCCCGGACCCGAGGCCGTCGTCGTCGATGTGGTCGGTGAACTCGTACGTACCCGGAACGGCTTCGGCCAACGCGTTGCGCAGCAGGGTCTCCGAGTAGTCGAGCAGCTCGTCGATCAACTCGGCGTACCGATCGACGCCGTAGCGCGCGGCCAGGGCGCGCAGCCCTTCGGCACCGGTGTGGCAGGCCGCGAGCTGGGACTCCAGGTCGCCGCGGAGCAGCTCGGGTTCGCGGACGTTGCGCAGGATCAGCCGCAGGAACGACTCGTTCATGGTGCCGGCCTCGATCAGCCGGGTCGGCGGAATCTGGATGCCTTCGGCAAAGATGTTGGTCGACTGCACCGCCATCGAGCCGGCCGCCCAGCCGCCGACGTCGGTGTGGTTGACGACCGTGACCGAGAACCCCAGCAGGGTCTCACCGGCGAAGACCGGCGCGAACACGAAGATGTCCGGCAGGTGCATCCCGCCCAGCGACGGATCGTTGAGCAGGTAGATGTCGCCGCGGTGGATGCTGTCCCCGAACTCGTCGAAGACCGCCTCCATCGCGGCCGGGATCGACCCGAGGTGCAGCGGCAGCGTGTTCGCCTGCGCGATCACCCGGCCCCGCGGATCGCACAACGCCGCCGAGAAGTCCATGCTGGTGGCAACGAGTTGTGAGTGCGCGGTCCGCAGTACGGTGATCGCCATCTCGTCGGCCAGGCCGGTGACGGCGTTGCGGAAGACCTCGAAGGTCACGGCGTCGCGGATCATGAGGCGCTCCACGTGATGACGATGTTGTTGAACCGGTCCCGGTGCACTCGCGCGCCGGGCGGGACGAGCGTGGTCGCGTCCATGTCCTCGATCACCATCGGGCCGTCCACAGGGTCGGCTCCCAGCGCTGTCCGGGGTACGACGGGCGTCGGCAGGTTCTCGTCGAACCGGCACTCCCGGGTGTCCGGCGCGCGGTCGGCGTCGTCGGGGAGATTCAGTACGTCCGCAATCGACACCGGCGTCGGTACGGCGCCGCGCACCCGGAGATTGACCAGCTCGACGAGGTCGTCCGTCCCGGCGCGGCCGTAAGTACGTTTGTGCTCGGCGTGGAAGCGGGCGCGCGTCTCGGCGAGCAAGTCGTCGGTGAGATCACCGTCCGGCACCCGGATCCGCAGTTCGAACCGCTGACCGCGATAGCGCATGTCCAGCAGGCGATCCACCACGGCCTCCGGTCCCAGCTCCGCGCGGACCTTGCCGGCCAGCTGGTCGAACTCGGCAGCGAGCGCGGTCACGTCGGAGAGCTCCGTACGGTACGGCGTGAGCTCGTGCCGTTCGGTGTCCGCGACGAGCAAGCCGAGGCTGCTGAACAGGCCCGGGTACACGGGCACGATCACCGTCGAGATGCCGAGCTCGCGGGCCAGCGACGCGGCGTACAGCGGGCCGGCACCACCGAACGCGACCAGAGTCGCCTCACGCGGATCGCGACCGCGCTCGCTGGTCACCGCTTTCACTGCAGTTGTCATGCTCGAGACAGCCACCTGGTACGCGCCGCGCGCCGTACCGGCGATGTCGGTACCGAGCTGGTCGGCCACGGCGGAGAGGGCTTTCGTGGCAAGGTCGGGATGGACGGCGACACGTCCGCCGGCCAGCGAGTGTGGACTGAGATATCCGAGTGTCACGTTGGCGTCTGTCAGGGTCGGCAGCTCACCGCCGAGGCCGTAGCAGGCAGGCCCCGGACGCGAACCGGCGCTGGCAGGGCCGACATGCAGTGCACCCGCGGCGTCGACCGAGATGATGCTGCCGCCGCCCGAGCCGACCTCGGCGATGTCGATCGAGGGCGCCCGCACCGGGTAGCCGGCGCCGGAGCTGAGGCCGCGAGCAACGTTCATGCCGCCGCCGACCTCGTAGTCGGCGGACACGAACGGCTCGCCGTCCTCGATCAGGGACGCCTTCGCCGTCGTCCCGCCCATGTCGAACGCCACCACGGTGGACAGACCGATCAGCTGCGCAAGCTTCTGTACGGCGGTCACACCGGCGGCCGGGCCGGACTCGATGATCTGCACCGGTCGCTTGGCGACCGATGCCGCCTCGAGCAGTCCCCCGCTGGACTGCATGACCATCAACGGGGCACGTACTCTCGCGGCACGCAGTCCCTCCTCGAGCCGCGTCAGATACCCGTGCACCGCCGGACCCACGTACGCGTTGACCGCTGCAGTGCTGGTGCGTTCGTACTCGTGGGGCTGCGGCGAGACGTCAACAGATGCGGTCACGTACACGTCGGGGAGCTCGGCGCGCAGGAGGTCGGCCACCCGTCGTTCCTCGTCGGGGCAGGCGTAGGAGTTGATCAGGCAGACAGCGACCGCTGCGATGCCATCGGCCCGGAGCTGCTTCGCGAGTGCGCGCACCTGGTCCGCGTCGGCCGGTGGGTCGAGTTGTCCGTCGGCGGTGATCCGCTGGTCGAGTTCGTACCGGTTCCGGCGGCGGGCGAGCGGCGTGGGCTTGGTCCACGAGAGGTCGTACAGGATCGGCCGGCGCAGCCGCCCGAGCTCCAGCACGTCCCGGAATCCGTGGGTCGTCACGACCGCCGTACGGACGCCACTCATCGAGAGGATCGCGTTGGTGGCCACGGTCGTGCCGTGCAGCATGGCGCTCACGGCCGTCGGCTCGACCGCCGCCGATGCGAGGACGTCGGTGGTTGCCGTCACCACGCCTGCCCCGTAGTCGGGCGGCGTCGACGGCACCTTCATCGCCACGACCTCGCCGGCCGGGCCGAGCGCGATGACGTCGGTGAAGGTCCCGCCGATGTCGGCGCCTACGCGCCAGCCACCGGTTCGCGGGTCGTGACTGGAAACCACTGCGATCTCCTTCACTCGAGCTGGAAGTGAGATCACAGTAGATGCGAGTTGAGATATCAGCAAGGGCTAGATGGAGTTTCATGGATTCGCTGGTGATCCAGCACGTCGCGGGGATGCAACGCGTGTGGTACTACTACCGGTATAACTATCCCGGAGGAATCATGGTCGAGCTGAAGACGCCGGCGGAGATCGAGCGGATGCGCGCGGCCGGTCGGGTCGTTGCCACTGCGCTGCACACCGTGAAGAAGCACGCCGCGGCCGGGGTCTCGCTGCGCGAGCTCGACGAGGTGGCGCGGGACGTGTTGCGCTCAGCCGGGGCGGTCTCGTTGTTCGACGGGTACCAGCCCGGGTTCGCCACGTCACCGTTCAGCGGCGTGATCTGTACGTCGGTGAACGACGCCGTACTGCACGGCCTGCCGAACGACCTGTGCCTCACCGACGGCGACCTGCTGAACGTGGACTGCGGCGCGTCGATCGACGGCTGGTGCGCCGACTCGGCGATCAGCTTCTGCGTCGGGACACCGCGGACCGAGGACCTCGAGCTGATCGCCACGACCGAGAGCGCACTCGCCGCAGGGATCGCCGCCGCGGTCCCGGGCAACCGGATCGGCGACATCGGCGCCGCGATCGGGCGGATCGGGACGGACGCCGGCGTCGGCACCAACCTGGACTTCGGCGGGCACGGGATCGGACGCCGGATGCACCAGGAGCCGCACATCCCGAACGGTGGCCGCGGCGGCCGCGGCCTCAAACTCCAAGCCGGCCAGGTGTTCGCGATCGAACCCTGGTTCTGGACGGGGCCCGGCTCCACCTACCTGATCGACAACGACGGCTGGACCCTCCGCTCCGCCGACCGAACCCGAGGCGCTCACGCCGAACACACCGTGGCCATCACACCCGACGGCCCCGACATCCTCACCCTCCCTTAGAACAAAGGCTCTTGCGTCGGTTTGGGCGGCGGATGCATGCCGCTGATCGGCTGGGAGCGGTGCATGGAGTCGCCACCGAAGCCATGTTTGCGGAGCAGCGGCTGGATCTTTTGGGTGAAGGCCTTGCGGTAGGTGGGAGCCGCGTACGAGCCGTGCGCATACAGCGATTCGTAGCGACTGACCAGGTTGGGATGGTCGTGCGCGAGCCACTGCATGAACCAGTCCTTGACGCCAGGGCGCAGATGCAGCAGCAGCGGTGTGACTCCGGTGGCGCCCGCGTCGGACAGCTGGGCCAGGAGTTGGTCCAGCTGGTCTGTCGAGTCGGTCAGCCACGGGAGTACTGGCGCGACCATCACGCCACACGGCAGCCCGGCCTCGCGGATCGTACGGATGAAGTCGAGGCGACCGCGCACCGACGGCACGCCAGGCTCCAGGCGACGACGTAGCTCCTCATCCCCCAACGCGAGCGAGACCGCGATCCCGACCGGCACCTCGGCAGCCGCCGCCGTGAGCAGACCGAGGTCGCGACGGAGCAGTGTCCCCTTGGTGAGGATGGACAGCGGCGTGCCGGACGAGGCGAGTGCATCGATGATCCCGGGCATCAGGCGGTACCGCCCCTCGGCCCGCTGGTACGGATCGGTATTGGTGCCCAGGGCAACAGGTTCGTGGGACCAGGACGGGCGGGCGAGCTCGCGGCGCAGCACCTCGGCGACATTGGTCTTCACCACGATCTGCCGATCGAAGTCCTGCCCGGTGTCGAGCTCCAAGTACCGATGGGTCGGCCGCGCGAAGCAGTACCGGCAAGCGTGCGTGCAGCCGCGGTACGGATTGACGGTCCAGTTGAACGGCAGCGCCGAGCCCGGCACGGAGTTCAGCGCCGAACGCGCCAGCACCTCATGGAACGTGATCCCCTGGAACTCCGGCGTCGTCACCGACCGAACCAGACCCGCGATCGACCCGAGCCCCGGCAACGCCCCCGGAGTCTCGACGTCAATCCGCTGACCTGCCCACCTCATACCCACAGTCGAACACATGTTCGAGATCAGGTCAAACCACGCCGCCCGAAACCGGGTTGACGGTGCACGGGCCGAGCCGTTCCGATGGGGCTCGTGAGTCCTCGCAAGGTCCATGCCGATCAGATCCACATCGACACGCCGCTCGTCCGCGAACTGGTGGCCGGCCAGTTCCCGCAGTGGGCCGCGTTGCCGCTGGAACCGGTCGACTCCGGCGGGATGGTGAACGCGATCTACCGCCTCGGTTCCGACCTGTCCGTACGGCTGCCGCTCCGGCCCTCGAGCATCGACGCAGTCCGGCGGGAGCAGGCGAAACTCGCGGCACTCGCACCGGTCCTGCCGGTGGCCATCCCCGCTGTCGAGGCGATCGGCTCACCCACCGACGCGTTCCCGGGCGAGTGGTCCGTCCACCGTTGGCTGACCGGTACGCACCCTGCCGCCGGCGCGCTCGCCGACCCACACGGGCTGGCGACGGACCTCGCGGCGTTCGTCGAAGCGTTCCGGCGGATCGACCTGCCGGATCGGCCGCCGGCGTATCTGGGCGAGCGCCGTACGCGCGCTCCGATGGTTGACATGGACGACTCGACGCGACAGGCGATCGGCGAGCTGGACAGCCTGATCGACACTCGCGCAGCGCTGACCTCGTGGGAGGAATCGCTCGCGGCGCCGTACGACGGTCGCGAGGTGTGGGTGCACTCGGATCTGACGCCGGGCAACCTGCTCGTGTCCGCGGACGGCCGACTGACCGCGGTGCTCGACTTCGAGACCTGCGGTGTCGGTGATCCGGCGTGCGACCTGTTCCCCGCATGGCACCTCCTGCCGACGAACGTTCGCGACGAGTTCCGTACGGCGCTGAACGTGGACGATGCGACTTGGCTGCGCGGACGCGGACGTGTGCTGTCCCAGGCCGTGAACGTCTGGGCGTACCAGAAGGACACCAACCCGGCGATCGCGAACTACGCCCGGCCCGTCATCAGCGAGGTGCTCGGCGACGCCTGAAACCCCGCTGCGGTCCTTCAGTTGCGCGCGGCCTCCTCGACCCGGGCGCGATACGCCGCCCACCAGGCCGCGTCCTGCTCCGGTAGGTTCGAGTTGCCTGCGCTCATCCCGCCGGCGCCGTCCAACTGCTCGCGCAGGATGTCCGCGTGCCCCGCGTGCCGGTTCGTCTCGGCGAGCACGTGGACGAGCATCGCATGCAAGGTCACCGACGACTTCCCCCACCACGGCACCTGGCCCGGCGCGTCCAGCTCCAGCGCCTCGATCGTCGCGTCGGCGTGCGCGCACGCTCGCCGGTAGCGGTCGATGATCTCGTCGCGGGTCTCGTCCGCGGTCGCCCACATGTCGATGTTGGGCTCCGCGTCGTCGTCCCACCAGTCCAGTTCCTCGGGGAACGGCCGGTCGAACGTCTTGCCGAAGTACCACGCCTCGACGATCGACAGGTGCTTGATCAGCCCGAGCAGATTCGTCCCGGTCGGCGTCAGCGGCCGCCGT
Organism: Kribbella sp. NPDC048928; assembly: GCF_043197975.1. Taxonomy (NCBI): domain Bacteria; kingdom Bacillati; phylum Actinomycetota; class Actinomycetes; order Propionibacteriales; family Kribbellaceae; genus Kribbella; species Kribbella sp. NPDC048928. The sequence goes on from NZ_JBICUC010000004.1 coordinate 237,208, forward strand.
ACGTCGTAGTCACTCAGCCCGTCGAGCTTCCAGAGCATCGCTTCGCGGACCTCACGCAGATAGCCGTGCAGAGTCGTCTTCACCCCCGCGATCATGCCAGTCAGCGGAAGGCGTCCGCATGAACAACAGCCCATTCGGCGTACGTCATCGGCGCCCGTCCGGTCAGGTCGAGGACCGCCGGCTCCGGCTTCATGGGGTGCTCGGCCATCATCCGGAACCCGTCCAGCAACCACTGCGCCGTCTGTAACCCGATCACCGGTGCCAGCCCATCCACGTACTCCGACGGCGTCAGCTCCTCGAAGCGCACCTCCCGCCCGATCGCGGCCGAGATCTGCGCGACCTGCTCCGGCGGCGTGATCCCCTCCGGCCCGCTCATCGCGATCTTCTGACCGCCGTACTTCTCCGACAGCAGCACCACCCGCGCCACCGCCGCGATGTCGCCGAGGTCGATCGGCGTCTGCACCGCGTTCGCGTACGGCGTGCGCACCACCCCGTCGGCCCGGATCGACGCCGCCCAGTCGAGCGTGTTCGTCATGAACTGTCCCGGCCGCAAGAACGTCCACTCGAAGCCGGCCGCCTCGATCGCCTGCTCCAGGCGGTAGTAGTGCCACGTCGACGGATCCCCCTGCGCCTCGTAGTCCGCCGGCTCGCCCGACAGTACGACGACCCGCCGCACACCGGCGTCCCGCGCGCAGCGGACGAAATCATCGACGTACGCCGGAAGCGGCGCGAGGTACACCGTGTCGATGCCCTGGAGCGCCGCGGGCAACGTCCGTGGTTTGCCGAGGTACCCGCGGGCGACCTCCACACCGTCCGGCAGCGCGGCCCGGGCCGGATTGTTCGTCAGCGCCCGCACCGGCGCCCCCTCCGCCAGCAACTCGTCGACCAGCAGCCGCCCCACGCTCGCCGTCGCGCCCGTCACCAAGATCGTCATCAACGTCCCCTCTCGACTCGAATTCCCGTAGGGTATACGAGAATTCAAATCAGCGCCTATCGTTGGCCCGTGAGCGAGCGGCGCAGTGGTGAGGGGCAGCCGGACCGGACGCTGGCGTTGCTGTGGCGCAACCACAGCCGGCCGACCGTGCCCGCCGGGGAACCGGCCCGGAAACGTGGCGCCGGGCGGCGGCCGTCGCTGACCGTGGACGACGTCGTCGAGGCAGGGATCCAGCTCGCCGACGAGCAAGGCCGAGCGGCCGCGTCGATGGGCGGGCTTGCGAAGGAGCTCGGCGTCGGCACGATGACGCTGTACACCTACGTACCGTCGAAGGAAGAGCTGCTCGACCTCATGGTCGATCAGGTGCTCGGCGAGCGCCGCCTCCCGGCTCCGGGCGAACCGCGGCCAGCAGACTGGCGCGAGCAGGTGGAGATGTACTCGGTGGAGACCCGCGCCATGTTCCAGCGGCACTTGTGGTTGTCGCAGGTCTCCACGATCCGCCCGCCGGTCGGCCCGGGCATGCTGGCGGGCCGCGAGTACCTGCTGTCCGTCCTGCTCGATCTCGGCCTGACTCCTGTGGAGACGAACACCGCGGCGCTGGCCATCACCACGTACGTCGACTCAGCGGCCGGACTGGAAGCGGAGAGCCGACTCGTGGAGCGGACGACCGGACAGACCAACGACGCCTGGTGGTTCGAGCGGAACGACCTGTGGGAGACGTACTTCGACGTCGACCGGCACCCCGCGATGACCACCATCTGGCACGCCGACGGCTACAAGTCGACCGCCCACGACGCCTACCGCTACGGCCTCGACCGCCTCCTCAACGGCATCCAGCCGCACTGACATGTACAGCTCGACAGTACGTATATGTCCACTGCCGACGCGGCCACGCTCAGCCGCGCAGTAGTTGCGGCCGGAATCGCATACACATCCTGTCGAGCTGCACATCTAACAGCGGGCTCCGGTGAGGACGTGGGCGCCTACCGGGTTGAGGATGTGTTTGACCGAGCTGCCGGTGCGGTGGGTGGTGACCAGGCCGGTGTCGTGCAGGACCCGCGCGTGCTCGCTGGCCGACGCGAGCGAGATCCCGGCGCGGACTGCCAGTTCGCTGGTCGAGCAGGCTCCGGCCGAGATGCTCTTGAGCACCCGCGCCCTGGTCTTCCCGAGCAGGTCCGCGACAGCACCCTCGCGATCCGGTCGCCGTACGACGGTTGCTGTCCCCGTTGCATCGCTTCGCACCGGATAGACCAGCACGGGCGGCAGCTCCGGATCGAGCAGCATCATCGGGTACTTCCAGCAGAAGAACGACGGCACCAGCCGCAGGCCCCGACCGTTCAGGTACAGGTCCCGGGAGATGTGCGGCATGTCCACCGACAACACCGGCGCACTCCAGCTCAGCGACCGGTGCAACTCCGGCAGCAACGACTCGAATCCGTTGCTGGCAACGGTTTCGCTGTACTTCGCGACGGCCGGCTCGATCGCGCCGGCGATCATCGGCATCTGCGGCGCGATCTTCGTCCGGTGGAACGATCGGAGCCCCTGAACGAGCCGCTGCATCAAGCTGGTCTCGCCGGCCGCGAGGCGCCGCGTCCAGCCAGGCAGCCGCACGCTGTCGGACAGTTGCCGCAGCTCGGCCGTCAGTTGTGCGGGTGGAGTGGCGGCGACCGCCGTCAGCCCCGCCTCGAGCCCTTGCGCCGCGGCACCTGGTGTCAGGAAATCCGGCGAGTAGCCCACCGGTGGCGCCAGCGCGAGCAGGTCGTGCTCCAGCTCGGTCAGCCGCGCCCGGGCCCGCTCCCGCCAGGTCCCGAACACTTCCGGCTCGTTGTCGCCCTGCAGGACGTGGAGGCCCAGCAGGACCTCCCACAACGGATCCGGCTGCTGAGCGATCGTCGTTCTCGCCAGATCTGCGCAGTCGAAATGAATGCGGAACACCACGATCTCCTCCCCCGAGGAAATCACCCGCCGTGGTCAACGGGTGACGATTCCGACACTAACAGTCGCCGGGGTCGCCCGCTGTGATGTGAACTACTCCCACTCGATGGTGCCCGGCGGCTTGCTGGTGACGTCGAGGGTGACCCGGTTGATCTCGTCGACCTCGTTGGTGATCCGGGTCGAGATGCGTTCGATCACGTCGTACGGGACGCGGGCCCAGTCCGCGGTCATCGCGTCCTCGCTGGTGACCGGGCGCAGCACTACCGGGTGCCCGTACGTCCGGCCGTCGCCCTGGACGCCGACCGAGCGGACGTCGGCCAGCAGTACGACCGGGAACTGCCAGATGTCCCGATCGAGCCCGGCCGCGGTCAACTCCGTACGGGCGATCAGGTCCGCGGCGCGCAGAATGTCCAGCCGCTCGCGCGTCACCGCGCCGATGATGCGGATCGCCAGACCGGGCCCCGGGAACGGGTGCCGGTAGACCATCGTCTCAGGGAGCCCGAGCGCCAGCCCGAGCTCGCGAACCTCGTCCTTGAACAGGGTCCGCAGCGGCTCGATCAAGCTGAACTCGAGGTCGTCCGGCAGACCGCCGACGTTGTGGTGCGACTTGATGTTCGCCGCACCCGCGCCGCCACCGGACTCGACCACGTCCGGGTACAGCGTGCCCTGGACCAGGAACTCGATGTGCCGCTCGGCGTCCACCTTGCGCGCGGTCGACTCGAACGTCCGGATGAACTCGCGGCCGATGATCTTCCGCTTCTGCTCCGGGTCAGTGACGCCGGCCAGCGCGCCCAGGAACTGGTCCTCGGCGTCGATCGCCTCCAGGCGGATCCCGATCGCGGCGGCGAAGTCCTTCTCGATCTGCTCGGACTCGCCGGCGCGCTGCAGGCCGTGGTCCACGTACACACAGGTCAGCTGGTCACCGATCGCCTTGTGCACCAGGGCTGCCGCGACCGCGGAGTCGACGCCGCCGGAGAGCGCGCACAGCACCTGCTTGTCGCCGACCTGCTCGCGGATCAGCGCGACCTGCTCCTCGACCACGTTGGTCGTCGTCCAGTCACCCTTGCAGCCGGCGATCTCGTACAGGAAGTGCTCCAGCACGGCCTGCCCGGCCTGCGAATGCAGGACCTCCGGGTGCCACTGCACACCGGCGAGCCTGCGGTCGAGGTCCTCGAACGCGGCCACCGGTGCCCCGTCGGACGCGGCCAGTACGGCGAACCCGGCCGGCGGCGCGTGCACGGCGTCACCGTGCGACATCCACACGTTCAGATCCTCGGGTACGTCGGCCAGCAGCCGGCCCGCCGCGGTCACGGTCACCGGCGTACGGCCGAACTCACGCAACCCGGTCCGCCGGACCTCACCGCCGAGCGACTGCGCCATCGCCTGGAACCCGTAGCAGATCCCGAACGCCGGAACGCCCGCCTCGAACAGCCCGGAGTCGACCCGCGGCGCACCCTCGGCGTACACCGACTGCGGCCCGCCGGACAGGATGATCGCCTTCGGCCCCTTCGCCAGCATCTCCTCGACCGGCATCGAGTGCGGCACGATCTCGGAGTACACCTTCGCCTCGCGCACCCGCCGCGCGATCAACTGCGCATACTGCGCCCCGAAATCAACAACCAGAACCAGCTCATGCTCCGCCACCGCCCCAGCGTATCGGTGCACCTCAGCAGGACTGTAATCCTGCACCGACGCGCCGAGGCGTCACCAGGAGTTGCCGGGGTGCGCGGAAGGACAGGAGGTTGATCGTCGGCGCCGGCTCCGCCAGCTGCACGGTGGGTAGGAGGGGTTGGGCGGCTTCGAGGGCTATTCGGGTTTCCAGGCGGGCGAGGGTGGCGCCCAGGCAGCGGTGGATGCCTAGGCCGAAGGCCAGGTCGGCGGGGCCGTTGTGAGCGGTGAGGCCCAGGAGGACGGGGGCGCCGGCTGGGAGGTCGACGTCGCCGAGGGTGGTCGGGGCGGCGGTGATGCGGCGCCAGGTCGGGACGGACGAGGACTCGCGGAGTACCTGTTCGACGACCTCCGGCGGGTCGATCGTCCGGCCGAGGGAGCGGTGGAAGGCGGTGGAGATGAGCTGGGTCGTGGTCTCCTGGCCGGCGATCAGCAGGAAGTAGCCGACCGCGCACACCTCCTCGTCTGACAGCCCAAGTCCGACCAGCACACCAAACAGGTCACCACCTACCCGCGCAGCCTTGCGAGCGGCCGTCGTACGGGCGCGCAGCCAGGCGTAGAACTCGGCTGCACTGTGTGCCAGCTCCAGCTGCCGGTCTGCGTCCGGCCAGCCCCAGAACAGCTCGAGCGAGTCGAGACTCCAGTCCTTCAACGCCGGTACGTCAACGTTCGTCAGCCCGAGCAGGTGGAGCAGAACGAGCGCAGGCGGCTCCGCGGCGATCGCCTGTACGAGATCGACCTGCTCGCCGTTCGCCAGCGCTGCACTGGCCGCCGCGACCCGCTCCACGTTCAGCTCCCGCGCCAGCGGCTCGATCGCGGCCACCCGCGCCGGGCTGAAGAACCGCGCGACGGCCGCTCGGATCGGGCGGTGCGACGCGCCCCCGTTGTTCGCCAGCGTCGGCGGCAGCGCGAACCCGACCGCCGACAGCACCCGCAGCGCCTTCACGGACAGCGGCGTGTGCGCCAGTACGGCGTTGTCCGGGCGGAACGTCTGCGGGTCGAGCAGCACCTCGCGCGCCAGCGCCGGATCGTCCACCCGCCAGTACCCGAGTGCGTCGTCGAACCGCGCCGGGCAACCGCTCACTCGAACCATCCCGGTACGGCCGCCCGGAACTCCTCCCGGGACCAGCCACCGACACCGGCCGGGATCCGCGCGATCACCGGCACCCCCGTCGTCGCCGGAAGATCCTCCAGGTTGCAGCGCTCGGCAAGATCCGGTTCCGCCGGCCAGGACCCGATCACGAGCCCCTCGACCGGCAACCCGCGCGACCGCAATGCCTCGACCGTGAGCCCGGCGTGGTTCAACGTACCGAGGCCGGCGCGAGCAACCACCACGAACTGGAACGGCGACGTCAGATGCTCTGCGAGATCCGCGAGGTTGTTGCCCTCGGCATCGAGCCCGACGAGCAGTCCGCCGGCGCCCTCGACGAGCACGGTCTCGTACGTGCGAGCAAGATCGTCGATCGAGGCCGCACACTCCTCGACCGACGGCAGCACGATCCCCGCGCGCCGCGCCGCAGTGGTCGGCGCGAGCGGCTCAGGCAGCCGAACGCCTTCGTGCAGCACGGTCGCGCCGCTGAGCCGACCGACCTCCGCAAGGTCCCCCGGCTCCCCCGGCAGCACACCGGTCTGCGCCGGCTTGACCACCACAACCGACTCACCCGCAAGCACCGCAAGCGCCGCCGTAACAACCGTCTTCCCAACATCGGTATCGGTACCGGTGACGACAATGATCACGAGACCTGACCGATCGCGTCGGTGATCACGGCGCAGGCGCGATCGAGGTCCTCGACAGACAGTCCGGCGTGAGCTGTGAGTCGTAGCCGGGAGATCCCGTCCGGGACAGACGGCGGCCGGAAGCTTCCGACTCGTACGCCGTTGCGCAGGCACAGTTCGGCCGCCTGTACGGTCTCCCGCGGGCCTGGCATCGGGACCGACACCACCGCGCCACGCGACCGCGGCACCTCGCAGGCGTCCGCCAGCCGCGCCGCGGCAGCGTGGATCGCGGCCGGGCGATCGGGCTCGGCCTGCAGAACGCCTAGTGCAGCAAGGGCTGCGGCGCAAGCGGCTGGGTTCAGGCCGGTGTCGTAGATGAACGGGCGGGCGCGGTTGACCAGGTGTTCACGCAGCACGGTCGGACCGAGGACGACCCCACCCTGCGAGGCCAAAGACTTCGACAGGGTCATGGTGACGATGACGTGGTCGAGGCCGGCTAGGCCTAGTGCGTGGACCGATCCGTGGCCGTGGCCGGTTACGCCCAGGCCGTGGGCTTCGTCGACCAGGAGTACGGCGTTGTGTGCGGCGGCGGTGGCGGCGAGGGCGGTCAGCGGGGCCTCGTCGCTGAGGACGGAGAAGACCGACTCGGTCATCACCAGGGCGTGCGGCTCGTTGCGTTCGGCAAGGAGTTTCTCGACGGCGTCGACGTCGTTGTGCGGGACGACCTCGACGCGGGAGCGGGACAGGCGGCACGCGTCCACGAGTGAGGCATGGATGTGTTCGTCGGAGATCAGCAATGTCCCCGGTCCGCCGAGGGCGGTGACGACGCCGAGGTTGGCCAGGTACCCGGACGAGAACACCAAGCCGGCCGGCTGTCCGACGTACGCGGCGAGCTCCGACTCCAACTCTTCGTGCAGTGCGGTGGTGCCGGTGACCAGGCGGGACGCGGTTGCGCCGGTTCCCCACACCCGGAGCGCCTCTGCGGCGGCCTCGATGACGCGGGTGTCCCGGGCGAGGCCCAGGTAGTCGTTGCCGGCCAGGTCGATCAGCCGATCGCCGGCCGCGCGCGGCCGCAGTCGCCGCGTCAAACCGCGGGCCTCCAACGCAGCAGCCTTCGGCCCAAGCCACTCCTCGAGCATCACAACCCGCCCCTCTTGCGCATCAGCCGGCCTCCTCGATGGCACCGGTGATCGCCGTCGCGATCGTGGCGATCTCGTCGGCGGTGCAGATGTAGGGCGGCATGGTGTAGACGAGGTCGCGGAACGGGCGTACCCACACCCCGCGCCGCAGCGCCGCGTCCGTCATCGTTGGCAGGTCCACCGGTCCGGCCAGTTGTACGACGCCGACCGCGCCGATCACCCGGACGTCCTTCACCGCCGGCAACTCCCGCGCCGGCGCCAACCCCGAGGACAGACCGGCCGAGATCTGAGCGACTCGCCCGGCCCAGTCCTGCGATAACAGCAGGTCCAGCGAGGCCAGAGCAACCGCACACGCGAGCGGGTTCGCCATGAACGTCGGCCCGTGCATCAGCGCTCCACCCGGCCCGTCCGAGACGGTTCGCGCGACCTCCGTCGTACACAGCATGGCCGCGAGCGTCAGGTAGCCGCCGGTCAACGCCTTGCCGACGCAGAGGATGTCGGGCTCGACCCCGGCGTGCTCGGACGCGAAGAGCGTGCCCGTACGGCCGAACCCGGTCGCGATCTCGTCGAAGATCAGCAGGAAGCCGTGCTGATCGGCCAGCTCGCGCAGGATCCGAAGACAGGCAGGGCCGTACGGATACATGCCGCCGGCGCCCTGCAGGACCGGCTCGACGACGATCGCCGCGATCTGATCCGAATGTTCGGTGGCCAGCGCACTCATCGCGTCGGCCCACGCCAGCAACTCGGGATCGTCCGAAGGACGGTTGAAGTCGGCCGGTGGTTGCGGGCCGAAGACCTGCTCCTGCAGAGCGCCGGTGAACAACGAGTGCATGCCGTTCACCGGATCGCAGACGCTCATCGGGGCAAAGGTGTCGCCGTGGTAGCCGCCGCGGACGGTCAGCATCCGCGTCCGCCCGACCCGACCGCGAGCCACCTGGTACTGCAGTGCGAGCTTGATCGCGACCTCGACGGAGACCGATCCCGAGTCGCAGAAGAAGACATGCTGCAGCGGAGCCGGCGTGATCTCGACCAGCCGCTCCGCCAGCCGGATCGCCGGTTCGTGGGTCAGACCACCGAACATCACATGACTGAACTCGTCGACCTGGCGCTTCACGGCAGCATCCAGGACAGGATGACGGTAGCCGTGGATCATGCACCACCAGGACGCCATCGCGTCGATCGCCTCGACCGTTCCACCTGCGCCGTCGTCCAGCTGCAGCCGTACGCCGGAAGCGCCCCGGACGAGCCGCACCGGCGACGGTGAGGTCAGCGACGAGTACGGATGCCACAACAGCTCCGCGTCACGCGCCACCAGACCGGACATCAGGACGGCACCCGACCGTCGGCCGCGCCATCAACCGAGTCATCAACCGAGCCGTGCACAGAGCATCGGGCGGTCCAGCCCATCGGGTGCACCTGGACGATCATCCGCCGCCGGCAGTGCGCGCAGTATCGCGGAGGTTCCAGCGCCAAGGCCTGCACGCACGCCTCGTGACGCCCCTCGAGCCCGCAACGACCGCAGTACGTCATAGCGACTTCTGGAGTTCCTTCACCGGCATCTTGAGCTCGGCGAGGAGATCGAGGTCGGCGGTCGCCGGGCGGCCGAGGGTGGTCAGGTAGTTGCCGACGATGACGGCGTTGATGCCGCCGAGCAGCCCGTCGCGGGTTCCCAGGTCGCCGAGGGTCAGCTCGCGGCCACCGGCGTACCGCAGGACCGTCCGCGGCATCGCCAGCCGGAACGCGGCGATGGTGCGCAGCGCGTCCTTGCCGTCCATCACCTCGAGGTCGCCGAACGGTGTCCCGGGGCGCGGGTTGAGGAAGTTCAGCGGGACCTCGTGCGGGTCGAGCTCGGCGAGCTGGGCGGCCAGCTCCGCGCGCTGCTCGAGCGTCTCGCCCATCCCGACCAGTCCGCCGCAGCACAGCTCCATCCCGGAGTCGCGCACCATCAGGCAGGTCTCCCAGCGCTCCTCGAACGAGTGCGTGGTGACGACGTCGCCGAAGTACGACCGGGCGGACTCGAGGTTGTGGTTGTAGCGGTGCACGCCCCACGACTTCAGCTCGTCGACCTGCGCCTGGGTGAGCATGCCGAGCGAACAGGCGATGTTGATGTCGACCTCGGCGTTGATCGCCTCGATGCCGGCCTTCACCTGCGCCATCAGCCGCTCGTCCGGCCCGCGGACCGCGGCGACGATGCAGAACTCGGTGGCGCCGGTCTTCGCGGTCTCCTTGGCGGCCTCGACCAGCTCCGGGATGTTCAGCCAGACCGAGCGCACCGGCGAGGTGAACTGGCCGGACTGCGAGCAGAAGTGGCAGTCCTCGGGGCAGCCGCCGGTCTTCAGCGAGATGATCCCCTCGACCTCGACCTCCTCGCCGCACCACTTGACCCGGACGTCGTGGGCGAGCGCGAGCAATTCCGGCAGCTGCTCGTCGGGCACCCGGAGGACCTCGGCCAATTGCTCCTGGCTCAGCCCGGTGCCCTCTTCCAGAACCTGCTGACGTGCCACGTCCAGGATCTCGCTCATAGTTCTCCTGCCTCATCAGAACGGTCGGCTCAGAGTAGGTCAGGTCCCTCCGCGGGCTCTGCGGCGGGCGTCACGTGGAACACCTCGGACCGAAGTGCCTCACGACCACTCTCCGCACTTCCCGCAAAAGAATCTGGAATTTTCTGCGAAACCTCGTAACCCCCTGTAGAAGGGCTCGTTGATGTGTGCAGAGGCGGTTACCGCAAGGAAGACCGCCACCCGGTTACCAAGAGCAACAATGCCGATCATTACGATCAGCACGCAGAGTGGTCACAAGCCACGAAGCTCCAGGAAATCGGATGTAAGGTAGTAACCAAGAGCTCGGGTCGCCAGCCATGGTTGGTGACCCGATCCCAAGCGCCGGGCGCCTCACCCCGGCTTGAGTGGGTCCCTCGGGAAACGATTTGGGCGGAAACGTTCCCGAGGGACCTGCTCCCTTTTCCGGACCTTTTCGAAAAGCCTCAGCAACTTACTGCTGAGGCTTTTTCATTTGTTGCGCATTCCGTCGTTCTGTTACAACCCCGTCACAGCCTGCTTCCCTCCGGCCCGACACTTCCAGGGGCGTGAACAGTCAGCGGGGACCCACTGCCGTTGCTCCCCTCCCCGCTCCCATCCAAGAGGCAAACGGGCAATCTGAAGGGTGAAGGGATGGCCCAGGCCGCCGCCGGCTGGGATGGGTCGGACTGGGGTGAGGGTTATGGGTTGGGGGTGGGGTGCTTCGGGAAGATCGGGAGCCGGAGGGCCCCGGGGGCGTCATCCGGTACGACCGGGTGCTCCGGCTTCACCGGCTGGATCCGGCGGTACTCCTCGCCCGCCGCCGGCCGCGGGTCCGCCGCGCCCTTGTTCGGCCAGAACGACAGCGCGCGCTCGGCCTGGGCGGTGATCGTCAAGGACGGGTTGACGCCGAGGTTCGCCGAGATCGTGGAGCCGTCCACGATGTGCAGCCCTTCGTACCCGTAGACGCGGTGGTACGGATCCACCACCCCCGAGGCGGCCGAGTCCCCGATCGCGCAGCCGCCGATGAAGTGCGCGGTCATCGGTACGTTGAACGGCTCGCCGATGGTGCCGCCCGGCGTACCGTTCATCAGCTTGGCCATCCGCCGGACCACCTGGTTCGCGACCGGGATCCAGGACGGGTTCGGGGCGCCGTGGCCCTGCTTGGACGTCAGCTTCCAGCGGCCCAGCCGGTCCCGCTTGCCGTACGTCGTGATCGAGTTGTCCGCGGTCTGCATGACGAGCGCGATCACGGTCCGCTCCGACCAGTGCTTCAGGTCGTACAGCCGGCGGATGTTCTTGCGCTGCACGCCCAGCTCGCGCAGCCAGGTCCGCCAGCGGGGCTTGTCGCCGTCGCCGTCGGTCAGCACGGTCTGCAGCAGCGACATCGCGTTGCTGCCCTTCCCGTACCGCACCGGCTCGATGTGCGTGATGTCGTCCGGGTGGAACGACGACGTGATCGCGACCCCGCGGGTGTAGTCGACGTCGCCGTCGCGGGCGATCGCGCCGAGCAGCGACTCGGAGTTCGTCCGGGTCAGTACACCGAGCCGGTCCGACAGCCGGGGCAGCTTGCCCCCGTCGCGCAGCCGGTGCAGGAGCTTTGCCGTACCGAGCGCGGACGCTGCGAACACCACCTGCTGCGCGGTGAAGCGCCGGGTCACCTTGCGATGGGACGTACGACAGGTGTCGATCGCGTACCCGCCGTCCGGCAGCGGCTCGACGGACGTGACCGTGGTCATCGAGTAGACCTCGGCGCCGGACTTCTCGGCCAGGTAGAGGTAGTTCTTGGTCAGGGTGTTCTTGGCGTTGTGCCGGCAGCCGGTCATGCACTCGCCGCAGTCGATACAGCCGGTACGCCGCGGTCCGGCGCCGCCGAAGTACGGGTCGTCAACCTCGACGCCGGGCTCACCGAAGAACACGCCGACCGGTGTCGGGTGGAACGTGTCCCCCACGCCCAGGTCGTCGGCGACCTGCTTCATCACCTTGTCCGCGGGCGTGAAGCCCGGGTACGTCGTGACGCCGAGCATCCGCTTCGCCTGGTCGTAGTACGGCGCGAGCTCGGACTTCCAGTCGGTGATGTGCGACCAGGCGCTGTCGGTGTAGAACGCGGGCAGCGGCTCGTACAGAGTGTTCGCGTACACCAGGCTGCCGCCGCCGACCCCGGCGCCGGACAGGATGATCACGTCGCGCAACGCGCTGATCCGCTGGATGCCGTACATGCCCAGGCGAGGCGCGAACAGAAACCGCTTGGTGTCCCACGAGTTCTTCGCGAACCCGGCATCGTCGAACCGCGCGCCCGCCTCGAGTACTGCGACCCGGTAGCCCTTCTCGGTCAGCCGCAGCGCCGACACCGATCCGCCGAAGCCGGACCCGATGACGAGGACGTCGTAGTCGAAGGTCATGGGGCCTCCCGGTCTGGGCTGAGGAGCGGCGGGAGCGAAGCGACCAGAGCGACGAGGGAAGACCGGGAGTCACAGCCCCATGACCCGCCGAGCGGCAGCGAGGCATTCAACACAGTCATGGACGGCCGATCTTCTTCAGGACTCGGAGGGCGCCGGTCATCAGCTCGGCGAACTTCTCGTCGGAGATACCGTGCGACGCCGCGATCGGGATCACCCGCTGGGTCGCGATCGCCTGCGGTTCGACGTACCGGCGGATGCCCTCGACACCCTGGCGACGGCCGAGGCCGGACGAGCGCATGCCGCCCATCGGAGTGTCGATCGAGCCGAACGTCGCGCCGTACCCCTCGTTGACGTTGACGGTGCCGGCCATCAGCTGCGCGGCGACGGCGCGGCCGCGGCGGCCGTCCCGGGTCCAGACGCTCGCGTTCAGGCCGTACTCGCCCTCGTTCGCGCGCTGGATCGCCTCGGACTCGTCGGAGAACCGGTAGATCGAGACCACCGGTCCGAACGTCTCGTTGTCGAAGCACTCCATCGCCGGGGTGACACCCGACAGCACGGTCGGCTCGTAGAACAGCGGGCCGATGTCCGGACGCGGCTTCCCGCCGGTCAGTACGGTGGCGCCCTGCTCGCGAGCGTCCTCGACGTGCCGGGTGACCGTCTCGAGCTGCGCCTGCGATATCAGCGAGCCCATGTCGACGTCCCAGCCGGTGCCCGCCGACAGCCGCAGGTTCTTCACCCGGTCGACGAACGCGGTCACGAACGCGTCGTACACCTGGTCGGCGACGTACAGGCGCTCCATCGAGACACACAGCTGGCCCGCGTTCGCGAAGCAGGCGCGGACGGCGCCTTCAGCGGCGCGGTTGAGGTCCGCGTCCCGCAGTACCAGCATCGGGTTCTTGCCGCCGAGCTCGAGGCTGCAGCCGATCAGCCGCTCGCCGCACTGCTTCGCCACCAGGCGGCCGGTCTTGGTCGAGCCGGTGAAACAGATGTAGTCGGCGTTCTGGATCAGCGCGCCGCCGACGGTCGGGCCGTCGCCGTTCACCGCTAGCCAGGCTTCGCGCGGCAGACCGGCCTCGTACAGCAGCTCGATGGCGCGGAGCGCGGTCAGCGGGGTCTGGCTGTCGGGTTTGTGGACGACCGTGTTGCCGGCCAGGATCGCCGGCAGGCCGTCCGAGATCGCCATCGTCAGCGGGTAGTTCCACGGCGAGATGATGCCGACGACGCCCTTCGGGACGAAGCGTTCCTCGGCGCGGGTGAGCAGCGGGAAGATCCCGAGCTTGCGCTGCGGCTCGAGCAGCTCGAACGCCTTGCGGCCGTAGTACCGGGCCGTCAGCGCGACGTGCGCGAGCTCCTCGAAGGCCTGCTTCCGCGCCTTGCCGGACTCGCGGATGATCAGGTCGACCAGCTCGTGCCGGTGGTCGAGGACCAGGTCGTGGTATCGCAGCAGGATCGCGGCGCGCTCCGCGAGCGGCACCCGCGCCCAGGTCTGCTGGGTCCTGCGGGCGGTCCGGACCGCGGCAGTCACGTCGTCCGCACTCGAGGTCGGCAGGTCCGCGATCGGCTGCCCGGTGGCCGGCGCGTACGACGTCCGCGTGCCGGACGTGGCCCGCAGCAACCCCGCCAACCGCCGGATCACCGACTGGTCGGTGGCATACGACGCGGTCGGATCGAGCTCAGGATCCGCGGGAATCGACGTCTGCTCGCTCATAGCTGAAGGCTACCTGTCGGTAATAGTCAGTGTCAGTATCAGAGGATGGTTAAGCTGAGCGGCTGAAGCCTGCGAAGGGGTGGACTGTACAGATGGTGGACAGCGGGGGGCTCTGGACGCCTCCTGAGGACGAGCTCGGTGAGGCGCTGCAGACCGCCCAGGTGCTGATCGAGGAAGGCCGGGCCGACGAGGCTGGGCCGTACCAGCAACGGGTCATCGAGCTGGCCCGGGAGCGCGCCGAGGCACGCCCGAACCATTACGAGGCCAAGCACCTGATGGCCGCGACCCAGTACGAGCTGGCCGGCTCGCTGAACGCGTCCGGCCGGCACGAGGAGGCGCTGGCCGCGCTGCACGAGGCGCAACTCGGCTACACCGAGCTCCAGGACGCCGGTGTGCTCGACGCGACCTGCTTCCTCGCGGACGTCCGCGCGCGGCGTGCGATGACCCAGGCACATCGCGGCCACGGCGCCACCGCCGTACTGGAGATGGACGGCGCGGTGATCGCGTACGGCCAGCTCGTCGGCGGCGAGGACGGGCTGAAGCACCAGCCGGACTTCGCCCGGGTGCTCGCGATGAACGCGCTGATCCTGCGGCGGTACGGCGACCCGGCGCTCGCGGTCGCGTCCGCGGATGCGGCGACCCAGCTGTTCCTGCAGCTCGCCGACCAGATCAACGAGAGCCCGCAATCGCTCTCGTACGCCCGCTATCTGTGTACGGCGACAGCGGTGTCGGCCGACGTCCACGCGGCCGAGGGACGGATGGACCTCGCGCTCGAGGCGGACGAGATCGGGCTGACCACCGCCGACACGCTCGCCGACTCGGACTCCGCGACGGACATGCGCACGCTGGTCGCCGCCCTGGTTCGGAAGGGCAAGCACCTCGGCAGCGTCGGACGCCTCGAGGGTGAGGCCTGCCTGCGGACTGCGTACGACACCGACCCGGAGACCGCGGGCCGTGTGGTCGAGGAGCTCGACCGCGGGCTGCCGCCGACGCTGGTGGCGGCGCTTGAGAACGCGGAGGTCAAACTCGGGCCGTTCGAGCAGTACCACCGGCTGGTGGCGCTGAGCGAGCCCGCGCCCGGCATGACCCTGGCCACCGTCTCCGGCCGGACCGATCCGGAGTCGGCGGCACAGCGCGCGACCGAACTGGCGGAGCTGGTGCGGCCGTTGCTGACGCAGGACGGCGCCACCGCACTCACCCTGGGCCTCGAGGCGCACTACCTGTTCGCGATCTCGTCCGAACGCGAGTCGCACCGGATGCGCTTCCAGACCGCGACGTACGTACCGATCTGGGCGCAGCTGCTGCTCGACGTGTCGGAGGCGTACTTCCAGGCCGGCCGGACCGACATCGCGCTCGACCTCGGCGGCTGGTGTGCCGAGGTCGCGACTGCGCTGATCCCGTACGCCGACGACAACGAAACCATGAAGGACCTGGCCGGGTCCTGCTACCGGCACCACGGCAACCTGCTCGCCGCGACCGGCGACCTGGCCGCGTCACACCACGCGCACGAGGCGGCGGAGCAACTCCAACTCGGCCGTTGACGTCCCCGCCTTCCCAGGCGGACGCTGACGCTTGGGGGTGGGGAACGATGGAAGTCGTGGAGCTGCACAACTGCACGGTCGCGAACTTCGCGGAGCTGGTGGCGCAGGTGGGGCCCGGTCAGTGGTCGGAGCCGACGCCGTGCACGGACTGGGACGTCCGCGCGCTGGTGAACCACGTGGTCGGCGAGGAACGCTGGACCGTACCGCTGATGAAGGGCTGGACGATCGCCGAGGTCGGCGACACGCTCGACGGTGATCTGCTCGCGGACGATCCGTCCGGCGCGGCGTCGCACGCGGCCCGGGAGGCGGCCGTCGCGGCGACGCTGACCGTCGACAAGGTGCATCTGTCGTACGGCGACGAGGATCCGCAGGAGTACCTGCGCCAGCTGGCCGCGGATCATCTGATCCACGGATGGGACCTGGCGGTCGCGATCGGCGTACCGCCGCGGCTGGAACCGGAGCTGGTGGACGAGGTCGGGACCTGGTTCGGTGAACGCGAGGAGCTGTACCGGTCGGCCGGGATGATCGGCGCCCGGCTCGACGGGTTCACCGAGTCCGGCGACGCCCTGCTCGCCGCGTTCGGCCGCAATCCGGAATGGAGCCCGGCCTAGACGGTTAGTCGGTGTCCTGGGCCTGAGCGCGGAGGGCGCCGACGAACAGACCTGCCTCGGCCTCGGTCATGCCGGTCTCGGAGACGACCAGCGCGGTCGCCTGGTGGAGCTCACCGGCTGCCTTGAGGGCACGGGTGCGCTCGGCCAGGTTGGTGCCCGGGCGGCGGACCAGCGGCGTACCGGTCGTCGGTGGTACGTACCGGCCGAGGCGGATGTCGTCGACCAGCTCCTTCGACTGCTTCAGGTCGAGGCCGGTCCGGTCCCGGATGAGTTTGACCGCGTGCACGGCCTTCTTGGTGGTGATCAGGAACCGCACCTGATCCACGTCGTCCGCGGACAGCCGGCCCCGTGCCGCGGCGAGGGCAACATTGTCCGTGTCCTGGCTGCTGGTGCGTCGGCTGAACAGTCCCATGCCGCAATCCTTCCAGAACGCGTCAAACCTGGTGCACTCGACGCACGTCGCTCAGGCCCCGAGCAGCTGGAGGATCTCGGGCCACGCGCGGGCACCGAGCTCGCGGTCGGCCTGATCGGTCCCGCCGCGGGCCATCCGCGCCCCTGCGGTCTTCGGTTCCTCGCCGGGCAGCACCGCACGGTGACCGGCCTCAGCCACCGTCACGAGCCGCGTCGGACGGTCGCCACGGCGCCGCACGATCTCCTCCGCGAACTCGACCGCCGGCCAGACCTTGTCGTCGCCGCCGGCGACGAGCAGCACCTCACCACGGATCTGCTCCACTGCGATCCGGGTCTGCTCGGTCGCCGCCTTCAGGCTCTGGCGGTAGCACCCGACGTAGCTCGGTGGGTTGTCGTCCGGCCGCCAGTCGAGATCGAACGGTACGAACGGCAGCGGTGCGCCCTGCCAGGTCCACGCCGACCGCTGACTGCCGTCCTCCAGATTCCGTCCCCACACGTAGGCGCTCGGGGCGAACGCCACCACCGACTCGACCCGCTCGTCGAGCGCACCGAGCAGCAGCGCAGCCTCAGCACCCCACGAGCTGCCCATCGTGATCACCCGGTCGTTGCGAGCCGCCAGCTCGTCGAGCGGGAACGACTCCAGCGGAACCTCATGGGTGACCGGCCAGCTCGGCGCGACCACGTCGTACCCCTCGGCCTCGAGCAGCCGCGCCCGCCCAAGATCCGGCACCCCACTCGAACCATGCAGGAGCAGTACGCCGGTCATGGGGCTCAACCGACGACGACCTCGACCCGCTGAAACTCCTTGAGCTCCGTATAGCCGGTGGTGGCCATCGCTCGCTTCAGGGCGCCGACCAGGTTCATCGTGCCGTCGGGGACCCAGGACGGGCCGAACAGGATCTGCTCCATCGTGCCGGTGACGCCGACCTCGACCCGCTCGCCACGGGGCAGGTCCTGGTGCCAGGCCTCGGCGCCCCAGTGGTACCCACCGCCGGGGGCGTCGCTCGCCCGGGCCAGCGGCGAGCCGACCATCACGGCGTCCGCGCCGCAGGCGATCGCCTTCGCCACGTCACCGGACCGCCCGACCGAACCGTCCGCGATGACGTGCACGTACCGCCCGCCGGACTCGTCCATGTAGTCCCGCCGCGCCGCCGCGACGTCGGCCACCGCGGACGCCATCGGCACCGCGACGCCGAGCACCTTCCGCGTGGTGTGCGCGGCGCCACCGCCGAAGCCGACGAGCACGCCGGCCGCACCGGTCCGCATCAGGTGCAGCGCCGCCTGGTGCGTCGCGCAACCGCCCACGATCACCGGTACGTCGAGGTCGTAGATGAACTGCTTCAGGTTCAGCGGCTCGGCCTGACCGGAGACGTGCTCGGCCGACACCGTCGTGCCGCGGATGACGAACAGGTCGACGCCCGCGTCCACGACGTGCTTTGCGAACTGCTTGGTGCGCTGCGGCGACAGCGCGCCGGCGACCGTCACGCCGGAGGCGCGGATCTCCTGCACCCGCTGGGAGATCAGCTCGGGCTTGATCGGTGCCGCGTAGATCTCCTGCAGCCGATGCGTCGCCTGCTGCCCGTCGAGATGCATGATCTCCTCGAGCAGGCTCGCCGGGTCCTCGTACCGCGTCCAGAGGCCTTCGAGGTTCAGGACGCCGAGGCCGCCGGCCTTCCCGATCGCGATCGCGGTCTGCGGCGACATCACCGAGTCCATCGGCGCGGCCAGGATCGGCAGCTCGAACCGGTACGCGTCGATCTGCCAGGCGACCGAGACCTCCTCAGGATCCCGCGTCCGCCGCGACGGCACGATCGCGATGTCGTCGAACGCGTACGCCTGCCGGCCGCGCTTGGCCCGGCCGATCTCGATCTCGGTCATCTGGTGGATTCCTTCGGTTGGCAGACGGTCAGCGGCCGGAGTAGTTCGGGGCTTCGACCGTCATCTGGATGTCGTGCGGGTGGGACTCCTGCAGGCCGGCCGAGGTGATGCGGACGAAGCGGCCGTTGTCCTGGAGCTCTTCGACGGTGCGGGCGCCCGTGTACCACATCGACTGCCGGAGGCCGCCGATCAGCTGGTGGGCGACCGCGGACAGCGGGCCCCGGTACGGCACCTGGCCCTCGACGCCCTCGGCGATCAGCTTCTCGTCGGAGCCGCCGTCGTGCTGGAAGTAGCGATCCTTCGAGTACGACTTGCGCAGGCCGCCGGACGACATCGCGGCGAGCGAACCCATCCCGCGGTACGCCTTGAACTGCTTGCCGTTGATGAAGACCAGATCGCCCGGCGACTCCTCGCACCCGGCGAGCAGCGACCCCAGCATCACGGTGTCGGCGCCGGCGACGAGCGCCTTCGCGATGTCACCCGAGTACTGCAGGCCGCCGTCGCCGACGACCGGGACACCGGCCGGTTTACAGGCCAGCGACGCCTCGTAGATCGCAGTCACCTGCGGCACGCCGACGCCGGACACGACCCGGGTCGTACAGATAGAGCCCGGTCCGACGCCGACCTTCACACCGTCCGCGCCCGCATCGACCAGCGCCTGCGCGCCCGCGCGGGTGCCGACGTTGCCGCCGACGATGTCGACGCCACGGGTCGCCGGGTCCGCCTTGAGCTTGCGGATGATCTCGATCTGCGCCTTGGAATGGCCGTGGGCGGTGTCCACGACGAGCACGTCGACGCCCGCCTCGACCAGCGTCATGGCGCGCTTGTACGCCTCGCCGAAGAAGCCGATCGCGGCGCCGACCATCAGCCGGCCGGAGGCGTCCTTGGTGGACAGCGGGAACTTGTCGCGCTTGACGAAGTCCTTCAGCGTGATCAGCCCGGTGAGCCGGCCGGCGTCGTCGACCAGCGGCAACTTCTCGACCTTGTGCTTGCTGAGCAGCGCCATCGCGTCGTCGGCGGCGATGCCCTGCTTGCCGGTGATCAGCGGCTGCCGGGTCATCACCTCGCGGACCGGGCGGGACATGTCGGTCTCGAAGCGCATGTCGCGGTTCGTGACGATGCCGACCAGGACGCCCGCGTCGTCGACCACGGGGACACCGGAGATCCGGTACTGCGCGCAGAGCGCGTCGGCCTCACCGATGCTGGCCTCCGGGCCGATGGTGATCGGCTGCGCGATCATCCCGGACTCGGAACGCTTGACCAGGTCGACCTGCTGGGCCTGGTCCTCGATCGAGAGGTTGCGGTGCAGGACGCCGAGGCCGCCCTGCCGGGCCATGGCGATCGCCATCCGGGCCTCGGTGACGGTGTCCATCGCGCTGGACAGCAGCGGGATGTTCACCCAGACGTTGCGGCTCACCCGGCTCCGGGTGCTGACCTCGGAGGGGATGACGTCGGACTCGTTCGGCTGCAGCAGTACGTCGTCGAAGGTGAGGCCGAGGACGGCGAACTTGTCGGGAACTCCAGCGGGGGTGATGTCCATGAGGAAAACTAGCACCTTCGTACGGCGAGAACGGAACCTCATCCTATCCGCGCCCTTACCAGACCCCGAATCCGCCGTCCACAGGCAACCGCCCGCCGCGGGGTGCGCGACGGGCGGCTGGACGGCCGGGTGAGTTACCGCTGCTTGTCGGTCGGCGCGTTCACGATGCCGAGGATCGCCAGCAGGCTGGCGTCGGCGGTGGAGCCGTGGGTGCGTGCGATCGCGGCGTGCTTGCCCTCCGGGTACAGGCCGGTGGAGTGCTTGCCCTTCGCGTAGGACTTGCGGACCGAGCCGGTGCTGACCTTGCCGCTGGAGTGCTTCGCGGCCTTGATCGCGGCGGCCTGCCTGGCCTTCGCTGTGGCCCTGGCCTTCGCTGTGGCCCTGGCCTTCGCGGCGGCCTTGGCCTTCGCCGCACTCCGGGCCTTCGCGGTGGCCTTCGGCTTGGCGGCCGCAGGTTCGCCGGACTTCCCGAAGTACTGATCGGCGCTCTCGAGCGGAGTCTGCTGACCGGTCGGCGTCGGCAGCACGCTCGGGTCCGCGACCGCGTCGACGATCTGGGTCACCACGGTACCGATCGAGCTCGGTACCGCCGACAGGCCGCTGGTCAGCGGGTCGGTCCCCGGCGTGGTCGTCCCGGCCGGGTCGGTGCTCGGGTCGGTGCTCGGGTCGACGCCACCGGTCTCGTCGGCCGGCGGCTTGGTCGTCCCGTCGGCCGGCGCCGTGGTGTCGCCGGTGGTCGGGTCGCCGCTCGGCAGCGTCGTCGGGTTGCCGCTCGGGTCGCTGCCGTCCGGATCGCTGCCGTTCGAGTCGCCGCCCGGCGCGGTGGTCGGGTCCGAGGACGAGCCGTCGTCCGTACTCCCGTTGTCCACGTTCTCCGGCGGCGTGGTGGTGCCCGGGTCCGTCGGTGTCGTGGTCGGAGCACCGGTCGGATCGGTCGTCGGGTCCGCCGGCGTCGACGGTGCCTCCGTCGGCTGGTCGGTCGGCGCGGTCGTCGGCGCACCGGTCGGGTCGCTGGTCGGATCGTCCGTCGTCGTGCTGTCGGTCGGTGCAGTCGTCTCGGTCGCGGACGGGTCCGTCTGCTGGTCGTCGTCCTGCGTCTGCTGCACGACCGGCGGGACGGGTGCGCTGGTCTCGGGGATCTGGACCGCCATCGGCTTGTCCACCGGGAGCGGCGGGAGTACCGGCGGCTCGACGGTCTTCTGCGCCTGTGGCGTGTCGGTCGGGTCGTCGGTCCCGGTCGAGTTGATGTGACCGGCCCGCGTCTTGTCCTGGAAGTCCTTGCCGACCTTGACGATCTTCGACCGGTCGACGACCGGCAGCCCGTCCAGGTCCTCCTTGGGGAAGCTGGTCTGCGGCCGGACCGCGTCGACCATCTTCTCGATGACCTTCTCGTACGGCGACAACGGGTCACCGTTGACCGCCGCCGCCACCCCGGAGACCGACAGTGCGGCGACCGCGGCGACACCGAACGCCAGACCACGGGTCGCCACCTTGCGGGCGAACGGGTCGGTGATCGGGTTCAGCGCGGCGCAGCGCGCCAGGAAGCTCTCCGGGTCGTCGATGGACTCCTCCGGGAGCTCGTCCTCGACCTCCACGGCCAGCCGCAGTTCGGCCAGCAGCGCGATGGCCGGGTCGTGTTCGCCCGCCGCACGGGCGGACTCCCCACCGGCGGCGAGCAGATCGAGCAGTGCGTCATCGGCCTCGATCGCGTCCAGGTCGAAACGGTCAGCCATGATGCCCCTCCCCTGCTCTTCCTCGTTCCAGCTGTGCTTCATGTCCCACATACCCCCTGAGCGTGTTCAACGCTCGATGCTGTGCGACCCTCACCGCCCCCGGTGTCATCCCCAGTGCCCGGCCGGTCTCCTCGGCTGACATCCCCGCAACGACGCGCAGTCGTAGGATCTCGCGCAGTTTCTCCGGCAGCTTGTCCATCAGGCCCGTGATGTGCTGGACCTCGGACTGCCGTACCGCACGCTCCTCAGGCGTCGGTGACTCGTCCGCGCCGTCCGGCAGGTCCGGCGTCGAAACGTCGGCGACCGCGAACGCACGCTGGGCATCGGCGACCTTGCGGGCCGCGATGCCGTAGACGAAAGCCTCGAAAGGCCTCCCCTCGTCCCGGTACCGGCTGAGTGCACCGAACACCGCGACGCAAACTTCCTGGGCGACGTCGTCGATCATGTCGGCGCCGCCGGGATAGGTCCACAGACGGGACCGGACGTAACGGTGCGCCACAGCGCGCACCCTGGTCAGTAGGTCGTTCAGAGCTGCTCGGTCCCCGGCGCCGGCCAGCGCGGCAAGATCCCTGAGCTCGACCTGGGTGGTGTCAGGCACCCGGACCCCCTCGGACCTTTGTCACCGTCTCCCCCTCGTGATCAGACCGGTCAGCCTGAAAGATGGTACGGCGCTCAACTCTTCTTGCCTAGTGCGGAATCTGGTGCAAGCCCTTGTTTTGATCACGATCTGTCACTACTCACCGGTTCGCCGAATGGCGGGCGCCTCGAAGCGGATCAGCTCCGTGGCCTGGTCGCCACCCCAGGTGATCGGGGTACGGCCCTGTTCGAGCCAGCCGGCCCGGCGGTAGACGGTGATCGCCGCGCCGCGGTTGTCGACCACCTCGAGCGAGAGCTTCCGGCCCAGCTCGTCCGCGGTCCGCACGCAGTGCTCGAGTAGCTGCCGCCCGATTCCCTGCCGCGTGGCCTGCGGATCCACGAACAGCCGCTCCACCTCGGCGCGATCCTCGACAGCCGTCAGTACGACATGGCCGACCACCTGCTCGTCCTCACCCACCGCAACCCAACACCCCAACGCACCCTCCGGCGTCAACCATCCCCCCGGATCCCCAGGCCAGTTGATCGGGTAGCCGGCTTGCTCATGGACAGCGCCCAGCAACTCGACACACACCGCCAGATCGTTGTCACGACGTTCACGAATCAGCACCGGCCCATCTCATCAGATCGACCGGAAGCTGTCCGCAGGACAGTGCCCCTGGCGGTGGAGTCGCCAGGGGCACCGCCGGTCTCAGGCCTGCCGCTGGAAGTGCACCGGGTTCTGATAGTGGAGCTTGCCGTCGTCGCCGAGCTTGACCTGCTGGACCGTGATGTCGACGGTCTCCGATTCGGGGATGTCACCGGTGGCCCATCCCGTGCAGTACCCCGACTGGTGACCACGGGTGTCGATGGTCCGGGTGTGGGTGGCATCTCCCCAGTTCAAGCTCACCTGGATGGCCCAACCGTCGCTGCTGGTGTCGCAGGCCTTGATCGCGTCACCGGGGTCGCCGCTGCTGGGATCCGCGGACCACAGGCCGTACCCACCGGCGGTCCACAGGTACTCCGTACTCGCCCAGGCGGGTGCCTGCAGTCCGGCGATCATGGCCGCCGCGGCGATTCCGGTACACAAACCGAGCTTCAAGATTCGCATGTTCCGCCAATCCCTTTCCCGAGATGAACAAATGTCGGGGAATTCTAGGCGGACCGCGACTCGGTTACACCGCTGTTGCAGCCTGTGGAACACGGCTGCCGGTATTTCCGCGAACGACTTAGGATCGCTGGCCGACAAACGGCACGATCTGCCTTTTCCCGAAAGGAACCGAGTGAACATCCGAAACCTTCTCGGCGGCTTGCTGGTCAGCACCCTGGTCACCGGCGCAACCCTGGTGGCCGGCGCCTCGACGGCCGGCGCGGCCGGCTACAGCCTGACCTGCTCACTGACCGACTCCGCGCACAACAGCAAGCTCATCAGGATCTACGACAGCAACGTCAACGAGGTCGGCCAGGTCGAGTGGAACGGTGACCCGGTCAACGGCGACCCGGGCGACGCCTTCCGGGTCTACGACGGCAAGGGCGACGGCTGGGGCCTAGAGGCGCACCTGAGCACCGGCCGTACGGCGACGACGGTCGGCCACACATCCCCGTACTGGAGCCCGTGGGCCACCGGCGACCTGCCCGAGAACACCGATTACAGCCTCTGGGTGGTCATGCGCAACGGCGGCTCGTCGGTGACCACCAACAAATGCCTGGTCACGACCTGAAACAAAAATAGTGCGCAACGTTTTTCCGGCGCGCAACAATAAAACTGATCGGCGCAACAAAAACAGCTCTTCACGATTGGGGGTGCAGCGGATCTAAATCCAGCAGGCACCCGGCGTAGGTTGCCTCGCCGCTGGCGGGTTATGTCACCACTGGCGTGTTGCTCGACGCCACCGGTCAAATAACCCGCCAGTCAGCGGCCTGTGCCATCCGCGTGTGGGTGGTTCACCCCCCGTACCTTCCGCAGCGACGACCGGCCGCGGCTCGCAACACCTTGAAGCACGCAACGAGGAACAAAAGAACACCGCCCGGAGGTCCGAGGACCTTCCGGGCGGTGCTTTGGTGCAGCGCTTCGTCTGCGGTGCTGCGAACTAGCTGTGCCGAGGGTCAGTGACCGTGGCCGTGGCCGTGACCGGCCGCCGCGGGCTCTTCTTCCTCGGGCTTGTCGACCACCAGGGTCTCGGTGGTCAGCAGGAGCGCGGCGATCGAGCCGGCGTTGGCGAGCGCGGACCGGGTCACCTTGACCGGGTCCAGGACGCCCTGCGCGAGCAGGTCGCCGTACTCGCCGGTGGCAGCGTTGAACCCGCTGCCGAGCTCCAGCTCGGCGACCTTGGCGGTCACGACGTAACCCTCGTAGCCGCCGTTCTCGGCGATCCAGCGCAGCGGCTCGACGATCGCCTTGCGGACGATCCGGACACCGGCGAGCTCGTCGCCGTCCAGGTCCAGGCCGCTGTCCAGCACGGAGGACGCGTGCACCAGGGCGGAGCCGCCGCCGGCGACGATGCCCTCTTCGATCGCGGCCCGGGTCGCGGACACCGCGTCCTCGATCCGGTGCTTCTTCTCCTTGAGCTCGACCTCGGTGGCCGCGCCGACCTTGATCACGCAGACGCCACCGGCCAGCTTGGCCAGCCGCTCCTGCAGCTTCTCGCGGTCCCAGTCGGAGTCGGTGCGCTCGATCTCGGACTTGATCTGGCTGACCCGGCCCTCGATGTCCTCGGCCTTGCCGGAACCCTCGACGACGGTCGTGTTGTCCTTCGAGACCACGATCCGGCGCGCCGAACCGAGCACCTCGAGGCCGACCTGGTCGAGCTTCAGCCCGACCTCGGGGGCGACGACCTGCGCGCCGGTGAGCGCGGCCAGGTCCTCCAGCATCGCCTTGCGGCGGTCACCGAAGCCCGGCGCCTTGACGGCGACCGAGGTGAAGTTGCCGCGGATCTTGTTGACCACCAGGGTCGACAGTGCCTCGGCGTCGACGTCCTCGGCGATGATCAGCAGCGTCTTGCTGGACTGCACGACCTTCTCCAGCAGCGGCAGCAGGTCCGCGATCGCGGAGATCTTGCCCTGGTGGATCAGGATGTACGGGTCCTCCAGCACCGCTTCGCCGGCCTCGGCGTCGGTGATGAAGTACGGCGAGATGTAGCCCTTGTCGAACTGCATGCCCTCGGTGAACTCGAGCTCGGTCCCGAAGGTGTTCGACTCCTCGACGGTGATCACACCGTCCTTGCCGACCTTGTCGAACGCGTCCGCGATCAGGGCGCCGATCTCGGCGTCCCGGGCGGAGATGGTGGCGACGTGGGCCATGTCGGCCTTGTCGTCGACCGGCCGCGCGGTCTCCATCAGCTTGGCCGACACGGCGTCGACGGCCGCCTCGATGCCCTTCTTCAGGCCCATCGGGTTGACGCCCGCGGCGACCGCCCGGAGGCCTTCGTGCACCAGCGCCTGCGCCAGCACCGTCGCGGTGGTGGTGCCGTCACCGGCGATGTCGTTGGTCTTGGTCGCGACCTCCTTGGTGAGCTGCGCACCAAGGTTCTCGAACGGGTCGTCCAGCTCGACCTCACGGGCGACGGTGACACCGTCGTTGGTGATGGTCGGGGCGCCCCACTTCTTGTCCAGGACGACGTAGCGGCCCTTCGGGCCCAGCGTCACCTTCACCGTGTTCGCGAGCTTGTCGACGCCGCGCTCCAGCGCGCGCCGCGCGTTCTCGTCGAACTCGAGGATCTTCGGCATGAAAAATCCAGTCCCTCTCTGAAATCTCTGTACCTGCGAGGCGAACCGTCCCGCTGCTCCAGACCGACTCCGCCCCGGCGCCGGGCTACGGCAACCGAGGCGGTGTCAGTCAGGAACAGCGGGGGTTCGTCACTTGCTGACGACTGCGAGGATGTCGCGGGCGCCCAGGATCAGGTAGTCCTGACCGTCGTACTTGACCTCGGTGCCGCCGTACTTGGAGTAGATGACCTTGTCGCCGACGGCGACGTCCAGGGGGACGCGGTTGCCGTTGTCGTCGATCCGGCCCGGGCCGACGGCGAGGATCTCGCCCTCCTGCGGCTTCTCCTTGGCGGTGTCCGGGATCACCAGGCCGGACTTCGTGGTCTGCTCGGCTTCGAGCGGCGCGACGAGGACGCGGTCCTCGAGCGGCTTGATCGTGACCGACACTTGCTGACCTCCACGGTCGAATTCGCTTGTCTGTGGCATGTGGTCGCGCTCCCCTGCCGTCGCGGGGGTCAGAGGCCGGACCGCTGGCACCCTCACACAGAGAGTGCCAACACCGAATCTAGGCCGCGATTAGCACTCGGTCAACTCGAGTGCCAAACCTGGTCCATCTAAAGTTGCCCGGGTGAGTGTCACAGCGCTGCTCGACGGATCGGGCGCCGAGGTGCTGGCAGCTGCTTGTGAGGGGTTTCGGGCCGGTGCGGAGCTCAAGCTGGTCGAGCAGCTCAGGCGGCGGTACGACGCACCGCTGGTCACTGCCGCGGTCACCCAGGCGGCCCTGCGGCACCGCGCCGTCGCCAAGTTCGGTGCGGACGCGGCGCGGATGTACTTCACGCCCGACGGCCTCGAGCAGGCGACCCGGACCACGGTCAGTACGCACCGCGCCATACGGGTGGCAGCGACCCGGATCGGCACGATGGTCGATCTTGGATGCGGCATCGGCGGCGACCTGATCGTGATGGCCCGGGCCGGAATCCAGGTGACCGGCGTGGAGCGGGATCCCGAGACCGCGGCCGTCGCCCGCGCCAACCTGGCTGCGTTCGGGCTGCCCGGCGAGGTCGTGGTGGGCGATGCTGAGACGACGGACCTGACGCCGTACGAGATGGTGTTCGCCGACCCGGCGCGACGAGCTGACGGACGGCGCGTGTTCGACCACAACGCGTACTCGCCGCCATGGTCCTTCGTCACGTCTCTGCTGCAACGGACCGCCTGCGTGAAGGTGGCGCCCGGGATCCCGCACGACGCGATCCCGGCCGGCGTGGGGGCGGAGTGGATCAGCGACGCCGGCGAGGTGAAGGAGGCCGCACTCTGGTCCGGCGAGCTGTACGACGGCACACCCCGCCGCGCGACCCTGCTGCCGGGCGGAGCGACCGTCGCTGATGCACCGGAGGCCGTGACCGGCCCGGTCGGCCGCTACATCTACGAGCCAGATGGTGCCGTCGTACGGGCTGGTCTGGTGACTGCGGTCGCCGCCGAGGTTGACGGTTGGCTGCTGGATCCGCGCATTGCCTACGTGAGCGCCGCCGAGTACGTCCCGACTCGACTCGCGTCGGCGTACGAGGTGCTGGAAGAGCTTCCGTACAAGGAGAAAGCGCTCCGCGCCTGGGTCCGTACCCAAGGCATCGGGACGCTCGAGATCAAGAAGCGCGGTGTCGACCTCGACCCCGCCCAGCTCCGCAGGAAGCTCGCCCCGAAAGGCTCCGCGGCGGCGACGCTGATCATCACCAGGATCGGCCGCGACGCAGTCGCCTACTCCTGCCGCAGACGAACTACCCCCTAACCGGTCACCCCACCCCCTCCACCCCCACCATCCCCTTGGCGTTTGAGAGGTCCACCTGCCAAGTTGCCCCTTCCCACATCGCAGGCAGGCGAGGAACGGACCAGATGCGAGGTGACCCCCCAAACGGGGCCCGGCAGGGCGCGGCGCGGCACTGCGGCGCGGCACGGCGGTGCGGCGCGGTGCGGCGGGGCATGTGGTGCGGCGGGGGGTGTGGTTGCGGGTCGGCTGAGCTGAGTTGCGCTTGACCTGCATTCGAACATATGATCGATCTGCGAGCGGGTCTCCGGGGACTTGCCGACGAGCGAGGTGCTGCGCCCGTTGCTGCACTCCCCGGAGGCCCGCCACTAAGCAGCCATCCTGCGTTCATCTGCGTCCGCCAGGCTGTGGGTGGAACCGGTTGGCCGCTGACCGTTTACCTGGGGTGAGAGCGGCGCAGCAACCCCAGGCCTTTGCTCTTCGTGCTGCTGCCAGACAGCTGGAAGCGTGCTTTCACCCGCAGTCGAAAGCGCGTGGCCGCGATGTCCCACACCGCGGCCAGTGGCGTCGCAGGCTCGAGCTGTGGCAGGTGCTCGGTGCCACCGCCGGCAGCTGATCCGGCGCCGGCAGTTGATTCGGCGCGGGCGGCTGATCCGGCGCGGGCGGACGTGACGAACTCGGCGACCAGCCGGTTCCAGTCCTTGGCGCGGCGCAGCATTGCGTGACCTTCACCGGCGAGCGAGTACGTCGTCACCGCCACCCCGGCGTCGCGCAGCCGGTCGGCGTACGCGGTCGTACCGGCCGGATCGGTGATCGTGTCGTCGGTGCCGTGCACGAACGTGACGGGCGGGCGAAGCGCGCTGAGCGGTTCGTCGACCGGCAGCCACGGAGCCAGCGCGAGCACCCCCGCGACCCGAGGATGATTGCCAGCGGCAACGACAGCGCGGCCACCCATCGAGTGCCCGATCAGGAACACCCGCACGATCACCGACGGCAGTTCGTCCAGGACGGCCCGAAGGTCGAGAGCCGGATCGCCGTCGTCGTTCCACCCACGGAAGCGATACCGCACGAACCCGACCGCGGCATCCGGTGCGGCCGACGCGGCCATCCGCGCGAACGGCCACATCCGCAACAACGCCGGCCGCCACCGATGCGGATCGGCCCGCGAGTACTCCTCACCACCATGCGCGAGCAACACCAGATCCGTCGCACCAACAGGATGCCGAACAAGATCGACACCCGGACAGCTCATGGTTGCGAGTACAGCTCGGCCGGCTCCTGACGGATCGCCATCATCCGGCCCGGCGCCGTCTCCGTGAACCCGTACGAACGGTAGAGCTCGTGCGCGTCGGCGGTCGCCAGCAGGACCTGCCGCAAACCCTTCAGATCCGGATGCTCGAGCAGCGTCGACACAACGAACCGCCCCAGACCGTGACCGCGGTGCGTCTCCAGGACGAAGACGTCGGCGAGCCAGGCGAAGGTGGCGTAGTCCGTCACCATCCGCGCGTATGCGACCAGTGCTCCGTCGGGGGCGTACACGCCGAGGTTCAGGGAGCCGGCGATCGAGCGTTCGACCACGTCCCGCGGGATGCCGGTCGCCCAGTACGACGTACTCAGAAAGCCTTGCACCACGTCGATGTCGACGCGCTCGGGATTGTCGTCCGCCTCGAAGCCGTCCGGGCCGGTCCACTTCATTTGTTGAGTACCTCCGTGATGGGCATCGAGGAGTCTGCGGGCAGGTCCAGCGGCGACGGGGTACGGCCCGCGCGGACGAGCTCCGATCCGAGGGCGGCGACCATCGCGCCGTTGTCCGTGCACAGGCCGGGCCGCGGGACCCGGACCGCGATGCCGGCCGCGGCGGCGCGCTCCTCGGCCATCGCGCGCAGCCGCGAGTTCGCCGCGACGCCACCGCCGATCAGCAGGTGCTCGAACCCGCGGTCCTTGCAGGCGTCGATCGCCTTCCGGGTGAGTACGTCGCAGACCGCCTCCTGGAAGGCCGCGGCGACGTGATTCACCGGTACGTCCTCGCCGTCGCGCCGCTTCGCCTCGACCCAGCGCGCGACCGCGGTCTTCAACCCGGAGAACGAGAAGTCGAACCGGTGCCGTTCGAGGTCCCGCTGCGACGTCAGGCCGCGCGGGAACTTCACGTACAGCCGGTCCCCGCCGTCCTGCGCCGCCTTGTCGATCCACGGACCACCCGGGAACGGCAGCCCGAGCACCCGCGCGACCTTGTCGAACGCCTCGCCGGCGGCGTCGTCGATGGTGCTGCCCATCGGTACGACACCATCGGTGATGTCCTCGACCGACAACAGCGAGGAGTGCCCGCCGGAGACCAGCATCGCGACGCAGCCCTTCGGCAGGTCGCCGTGCTCCAGGGTGTCCACCGCGACGTGCGCCGCGAGGTGGTTCACACCGTAAAGCGGCTTGTCCAGCGACAGCGCGAGGCCCTTGGCCGCGGCGACGCCGACGAGCAGCGCACCGGCCAGACCGGGACCGCTGGTCACCGCCACGGCGTCCACGTCGGTCGGCCGGATACCGGCGGTCTCGCAGGCGCGGCGGATCGTCGGCACCATCGCCTCGAGATGCGCACGACTGGCCACCTCGGGCACCACACCGCCGAACCGGGCGTGCTCCTCGACGCTCGACGCGACCGCGTCGGCGAGCAGCGTCTGCCCGCGTACGATCCCGACGCCGGTCTCGTCACACGACGTCTCGATCCCCAGGATCAGAGGCTCTTGTTCCATGCTTCCTCCTGCCACCGCATGATCACCGCATCCTCGCCACCGCCGTAGTACCCGCGCCGCCGGCTGATCTCCGCGAACCCGAACCCTGCGTACAACCCTCGCGCCGACTCGTTGCCTGCAGCAACTTCTAGTAGGACGGTCCGGCCGGCGCAACGTTCCAGGACGGTGGTCATCAGCTGCCCACCGATGCCTGTACGCCGCGCGTCCGGCGCCACCGCGATCCGAAGCACCTCGACGACGTCCTCGACCACGGGCGGCAAGAGCAGTACGACGTACCCGGCGATCGCGCCCTGGTCCGCTACCAGTACCACCCGGTCCTCGGACAGCCGGTCGAACTCGTCCGCCCACGCGTCGGCGCTCCAGGCGGTCGCGCCGAAGCACAGCTCGTCCAACCCGACCAACTCGGTCGCATCGGCCGCGCGGGCGGGCCGGATGGTGGGTCTCACAGGACGCTCTTCGGGCCGCCGGACATGGTCACGTCCGGGCGGCGCAGATACAACGGCTCCGGCTCGACAACCACCAACGTCCCGCTCGCCACACCCGTAGCAAGCACCTCAGCAGACGGATACTCAACAACACCAGCAACCCCACCAGCCGCGCTGGTGGTGGCGGCTGCTGCGGTGGTCGGCTGGGGGCCGAGTACGTCGGCGTACAGGACTGCACCACGACCGATGACGGGCAGGCCTGACAGGACGTGGGCGACCTCGGCGGGCTTGTCGACGGCTGGTCCCTCCAGGCGGCGACGGCTGCCATCTGCGGCGGGGCCGTCGTACAGCGCCCAGTAGATCTCCTTGCGGCGCGCGTCCGTGGCGACCGCGACCGGCAGCGTCAGCGTCGACTGCCGCGCAAGGACATCCAGGCTGCACACCCCCGCGACCTCGATCCCGAGCACCTCACCCATCGTGCGTGCGGTCACCAGACCGACCCGGAGTCCGGTGAATGGTCCAGGACCGACTCCAACCGCAATCCCGGTCAGCTCCCGCGGCGTGACACCGGCGGTCTTCAGTGCGGCCGCGATCGCCGGCGCCAGCAACTCGCCGTGCCGCAGCGCATCCACAGTCGTCGACGAAGCGACGATCTCCCCGTCCGGCGTCGCCAGCGCAACGGTCACCGCAGCACTCGAGGTGTCGAAGGCAAGCAGCATGTCAGTTCTTCTCTCGTACAGAGATGCGGACACCGGACGCCGCCCAGCGCGGGCCGATCGGTGTGATCCGCAGCGACCGCGTCTCGTCGGAGTCGTCGTCGCCTCGCGTCACGACGATGTCGAGCCGATCCGGCGCGAGCGCCTCGGCGAGGCCGTGACCCCACTCGACCACGGTGACCGCGTCCTCCAGGCTCGCGTCCAGGTCGAGGTCGTCCAGCTCCGCGAACCCACCGACCCGATAGGCGTCGACGTGCACGAGCGCCGGACCGTCAGCAAGCGACGGATGCACCCGGGAGATCACGAACGTCGGCGAGGTGATCGCGCCGCGCACCTTCAGCCCGACGCCGAGGCCTTGCGTGAACGTCGTCTTCCCGGCGCCGAGATCGCCGGACAGTACGAGCACGTCGCCCGCTCGCAGCTGGCCGGCCAGCTCCTCGCCGATCGCCTGCATGTCGTCGGCGGTCGGTACGGTCAGCTCGACCGGCATCGCCTTCGCGTAGATCAGGTTGTGCGCCTGCCGGTCGACGACGGAGTACCCGCGGCGCCGCCAGAACTCCACGGTGTCGGGCAGTTCGACGCGCGCGATCAGGTTCACCCGGCCGAGTCCGCGCCGTACGGCGACCTGCTCCGCGCACCCCACCATCGCCGAGGCGACACCACGCGTCTGGTACCGCGGGTCGACCGAGACGCGGCGCAGGTTGAGGATGTCGCCGGTCTGCTCGAACAGCATCGCCCCAAGCGGAACCCCGTCGCTGAGCACCAGCAGCCCGCCGTGCTCGGCGATCGCTGCGGCCACGGTGGTCGCGTTCTCGGACAGTTGCGTCGAGGGCGGGTCCAGCACCCGGCGCGCGGAGAACGCGTGATGAATCACGGACACAATGTCGTCGACGTGCTCCTGCGTGGCATCGACGACGTGCAGATCGGTCATTGGGGCCCTAACGATTGTTCGGCTCGCTCGATCATCCCAAGGAGGGCGGCGGTGAACTCACGGTGGTGCTCGATCAGGCCCAGGTGGCCGCAGTTCTTGACCTCGACGAGCTCGGCGCCGGGCACCCGGCGGACGATCTCCTCGGCGTGGCTGAACGGCGTCAGCTGGTCCTTGTCGCCGCCGATCACCACGCACTCGACCTTCTGCAGCGGCTCCAGGGACTCGTGCTTGTCGTGCAGCGCGAAGATCGGGTAGAAGTCCGCGATCACCTCGATCGGCGTCGCCGCGATCATCTCGTTCGCGAACTCGGTGAACGCCGGCGGCACCTCGGAGCCGAACGCGTACTTGCGGGTCAGCAGGTAGATCAGGTCCGAGCCGGCCTTCCGGCTGCGCTCGACGATCTCCGGGATCCGGGCCAGTGCGGCCACGGTCGGGTTCGCGAGCGTACGGGCCAGCATGCCGGCCTTGCCCGGGAACACGATCGGCACCTGGTCGAGCCTGCCCGCGCTGGTCGAGCAGAGGCCGACGCCGATCACCCGGTCGCCGAACAGCTCCGGGTGCTGGTCGGCGAGCGCCATGATCGTCATGCCGCCCATCGAGTGCCCGATCAGGATCACCGGGCCGGTCGGGGCGAACTTCTCCACGATCCCGTACAGGTCCTTGCCGAGCTGGTCGATGCTGACGCCCGCCTTCGGCGACCGGCCGGACCGTCCGTGTGAGCGGTGGTCGTAGAACACCATCGTGCCGATGCCGGCGAGATCGCGGCGCTCGAAGTGCCAGAGGTCGAGGTTCAGCCCGTAGCCGTGCGCGAAGATCACGGTCAGGTCCTCGGGTGGTACGGGAAGCTTGCGGCCAAGTCTGCGCTTCGGCGGCGGTGCTGGCCGGCGCGAACGCTTCAGCTCGTCCACCTCGACGTACAGCTCGACACCGTCGTCGGCGGTGAAGATGTGCGGCGTCCCACGCTGGGAGCCGAACGGCTCGGCCTCCAGCTGCTTGCGCTGACCCGACCGCCGGCCGATCACCTGGCGCTCGACCGCGACACCGGCGGCGGCACCCGCGGCCAGCACTCCGACCGCGGCCCCGATCAGACCAGCAGTCCGCCCTGCTTTGGACATGCTGATCTACCTTTCGACTGGGGCGGTGGGACGGTCCTGTGCACTGTCGACGTACCTGCGGGGGATGCGTGCGCCCAGGCGCGTCACGATCTCGTAGTTGATGGTGCCGGCGGCGTCGGCCCAGTCGTCCGCGGTCGGCTCGCCCGACGTACCAGGACCGAACAACACGACCTCGTCACCCGCGGCAGCCTCGTCGTCGCGGAGGTCGACGACGCATTGGTCCATGCAGATCCGGCCGACGATCGTGCGGCGCTGACCACCCGCGAGCACCGGCCCGCCGTTCGAGGCGTGCCGCGGCAGACCGTCGCCGTACCCGAGCGGGATCAGCCCGAGCGTCGACGGCCGCGGGGCGGTCCATGTCAGCCCGTACGAGACGCCTGCGCCGGCCGGCACCCGCTTGACCATCGCGAGCCGCGCCTTCAGCGTCATCGCCGGCACCAGGCCGAGCTCCGACGAGGGCAGCGCGTGCCCGAACGGCGAGAGCCCGTACGTCGCGACACCGGGCCGTACCAGGTTGAAATGCGTGCCGGGCAGCGCGAGCGTGGCGCCCGAATTCGCCAGGTGCTTGAACTCGGCGTCGATCCCGAACGACTCCGCGACCTCGATCGCCTCGGTGAACGTGGCCAGCTGGGTCTCGTTGACCGCACTCTTCGGCTCGTCCGAGGACGCGAGGTGCGACCAGATGCCCTTGATCTCGATCCGCCCGGTCGCCTGCTCGCGGAGCGCGGCGCGGATCAGGGCCGGCCACTCCTCGGGTACGGCGCCACCGCGCGACATCCCCGTGTCGATCTTGAGGTGTACGCGCGCGGGCCGGTCCTGCACCGCGGCCGCCAGCTCGTCGATCTCCCAGGGCGCGCTCGCGGACAGGTCGATGCCGGCCTCGACCGCGTCGGCCAGCGGCTCGCCCGGCGTGGTCAGCCAGCAGAAGATCGGCCCGGTGTCGCCGGCGGCGCGCAGCCCGAGGGCCTCCTCGAGCACCGCGGCACCGATCCAGTCGGCCCCGGCCTCACGCGCTGCGCGGGCGACCGGCACCATCCCGTGCCCGTACCCGTCAGCCTTGACCACGGCCATCAGTTGAGCACCCGGCGCGCAACCACGCAGGGTGGTCACGTTGTGACGGATCGCCGCCAGATCGACAACCGCCTCAGCGCGGACCGGGTGTGACTGATTGGTAGACATGGTCCGACCAGTCTCTCAGGCTGCGTCGATGAGGCCAGGCAGGGCGGTCATGTTGTGGAAAACCGTGTCCGCATCGACAAGTTTCGCGGGGTCGGTCATGCCGGCGTACCCGAAGACCTTCATTCCGGCCGCGACCGCGGCGGCAACGCCGAGCGGACTGTCCTCGATCACCAGGCAGTCGGCCGGCTTCGTGTCCATCGACGCCGCCGCGTGCAGGAAGAGGTCCGGCGCGGGCTTGCCGTGCTCGACGTCCTCCGCGCTGAAGATCCGGCCCTCGAACCGGTCGAGGAAGCCGACCGCGGTCAGCGCCGTCCGGATCCTGCGATGGGTGCCCGACGAGGCCAGGCAGTACGTGACGCCGCGCGCGTCCAGGTGGTCGAGGACCGCCTCGACGCCGTCGATCGCCTGCAGGTGCGCGAACCCGTCGAACAGCCGCTGGTGGTACCGGTCCTCGAGATCGGCGGGCAACGGCCGCCCGAGCTGGGCCTCGGCCTTCAGCCGCATCGACGCCATCGACCCGCCCATGAAGTCCCGTACCGCCTCGTCGAACGTGTACGGCAGCCCGGCCTCGGTCAGCAGCTCCGCCAGAATCCCGTTCGCCAGCCGTTCGGAATCCACCAGCACACCATCGTTGTCGAAGATCACCAGTTCGGTCACAGGTGAACCCTAAGCGGCCGTCGCATCGCCGCGACGGCCGCCAAGGCAGGAGAGCTGGTGGGGTCAGTTCTCCTGGAGGGAGAAGTCGTTGAAGCTGAAGCGCTGCTTGGTGTTGCCGGTGGACACGACCTCGACGCCGTAGTCGACCTGCCAGGTGGTGGCCTTCGGCGCCCAGCCACGGTTCGTCATGTCGGTGAAGAAGCTGGCCAGCGGCATCGTCCCGGACTTCTGCGTCACCTGCGAGACGTACGCCGTGTAGCCGTCCTGATGCCACACGTCGTACGTGAAGCCACCGAACGTGACCGTGCCGACCTTCTTACCGGCCGGGACCTGCGACTTGTTGTCGGTCCAGATCATCAGCTCGTTGTTCAGCCCGTCCCCGATCCAGGCATCGAACGCGACGTTGTAGATGCACCCGCTGCAGTTCGCGGGCGTGGTCGCGGCGAACTTGGCCGACTTGATCTTCGACAGCGGCACGTCGTTGTAGTCCTTGTGCACGTTCGGGTACGCCTGCACGCCGCGATCACCCGGCAGCGGCTGCGTCACGTCGAGGTACCAGTTGTCGTAGTTGCAGGCGCTCAACGTGTACGTACCGTTGTCGTTGTTCCACATGTTGTTGTGCACGTAGTACGCACCGAACGTCCGGCCGTCGCCCTGGTTGTTGGTGGACGTGGTGACGAACGACGGATTCGTGCAGGTCGCGCTCGGACTGGTCGTCGAGGTCGGCGTACTGCTCGTCGAGGTCGGGGTGGACGCCGGCGGCTTGGTCGGCGTCGTCGTGCTGTGTGTGGTCGTGGGCGTCGTCGTGGCTGTCGGCTTCGTTGTCGGGGTGCTGGTCGCCGGCGGCTTGGTCGGCGGGGTCGACGCGGTCGGGGCCGGTGCCGTCGGCTGACCTGCAACGGCGGCGAAGTCGTAGTGCACGGTGTAGGTGAGCTTGGTCCCGGCCCGGTACGGCTTGCCGTCGTACCGGAGCGCGCGCAAACGGTAGCTCTTGTCCGTCGTCCGCCGAGTCTCGATCGACAGCAGTGCGGGACCGGACGCCGTTGCGGTGATCGCGACCGGCTTCCGGCCGAAGCCGTGCAGCACCGTGCAGCCGGAGTACCTGTCGAGCACGCAGGTCTCGACGCGGCCGACGTTCGGGAGGGCGGCCGTGGTGGTGTCGGCGGCGTTCGCGGTTGCGACCGGGGTCTGCTTGTTCGCGTTCACGACCATCGGTGCGACGACGACCGCGCCGGCCGCGAGCAGCACGGCGGGTACGAGGATGCGGGTCCGAGGGATTCGGAGCGAGGGCATGCGAAACCTTCCTGTTTGCTTCGGCGATCCCCCAGGAAGATTGCGTACGGCTGTTGACGTTATCGAACCGTGACCATGAGATGTCAACCCCGGATCGTGAATTAACACAGCCTTCACCTGCAACGCCGAGGCTACTGTCAGCGTCCTTCTGCTGTGAACAAACGGATGCTTGCTCTGATCGGGACCGGTCTGCTCGCCCTGTGTGCCTGCGGTAACGAGGCCGGGGCGGGCGCCGGCTCCGACTCAGGTTCTGGCTCTGGTACCGGCTCGGACTCCGGTGCGGCGCTGGCCGGGCGGACGTTCGTGTCCACCTCGATCGTCGAGAACGGCAAACCGCGGCCGCTGCTGCCGGGCACGCAGGCGCGGGTGCAGTTCACCACCAACGGCCGGATCTCCTGGAACGCCGGCTGCAACTCGTCGGAGACAAGCGTGTCGACCGCCGACCAGCACCTCAGCCTGGGCACCGAGATCACCTCGACGCTGATGGGATGCGGCGGCGGCCGGCAGGAGCAGGACGGCTGGATGGGCGGCGTCCTGACCAAGAAACCGATCTGGAAGCTGGACGGCAGCAAGCTGGTACTCACCACGAGCACCACGACGATCTCGCTGATCGACAAGGAAGCCGTCACCCCGAAGCCGGCCCTCGACGCCACCAAGTGGAAGCTGACCACCTCCGTCACCGGTACGACCGCGTCGAACCAGGCCGGCTTCGCGAAGGTCTGGCTGACGCTGAACGGCGAACGCGTCACCGGGTCGACCGGTTGCAACGAGTTCCAAGGCACGGTCGCACGGTCCACGGGCCAACTCACCTTCGGCGAGCTGGCCACCACCCGCCGGGCCTGCAGCGGCGACGCCGCCAAGGTGGAATCCCTTGTTCTGAAGGCCTTGAAGGGCGACCTGGCCTACCGGATCGACGGCTCGACGCTGTCCCTGCGCAACGCGAACGGCGGACTGGACTTCACCGCGACACGCTGACCCGAGCGAACAGGTCCGCGAGGCGGCCGGCTACGCGATGCGGATGTCGAAGGCCTGGACCTCGTTCTTCGTCGTCTCGTAGGACACCAGCAGGTGGCCGTGATCTTTCAGCTGGAGGCGCTGGGCGGCGGTCAGCGGGATCGTCCAGTGCTGGACACCGCGCGTCACCTTCTGGCTGGCCTGCTTCACGAGATGGCCGCTCATGTCCGGTGACCACGGTGGCGTGGCCCCGTCGGTGATCGCGCACGGCGTGAACCCGTAGTCCGGGGCCGGGTCCGACGTACACGACGTCGTCCACACCGGGATGGCCCCGATTTCGCCCGAGGTCAGGAACGCGCGGGCGGTGCCGGTCCCCTTCGACGAGGTGACCAGTTGGACGGCATTGCCGCGCAGGGCGGCGGACCGGATCTTCAGGTCGTCGGTCGGGACCCTGCCGGAGATCGGTACGCCGTTGCGGACCGACTGCGCAATCGTTTGAGGCGAGAGAGCACCGTTGAGGTTCGGGTTCGAGACGTCAGGCGGCGCCGGGGTGGTCGGACGGTCCGCGGGCGGTGTGTACCCGGGGAGGGTGGCGAGCCCCCAACGGTACGGGTCGGACTGCACGGACCCGAGCGCCGACCAGCCGAGTCGCGTACTCATGTCGATGTGCCGCAGCGTCGTCGTACCGGGCGCTGACGTGTCGTCGTTGTCGTACGGCGTGATGTTCAGCCCGAGCCGCGACGGGTCGACGGCGGCCGGGAGATCGGCGAGCGGGATCTTCACCTCGAGGTCGTACCCGCCGTTGGCGTAGGCGTGCGGCACGGTGGTCTCGTTGCTGCCGACCCACTGCGCGGTCGACGCGACCTGGACGCCGGGCGCGTTGCCCGTGTCGAGCGAACCGCTCGAGTAGCCCTGGTGGTTGTCCGCGTCGCGTTCCCAGCACGGGCCGCCGCTCTGGCTGAACGGGAAGATGCCGAGCTTGAACGTGTTCGCGGTGTCCTTCAGGTCCTGCGACGCGGTGCCGCGCGGGTCGAGCAGGATCTCCACCGAGTCGGCCTGCCAGTGCCCGACACATTCGGCCGGCGTCACGGCGTACGACTGGTAGTCGTCACGGATGTGGACGAAGAAGTACAGCGCATCGTCGGACCAGCTGACCTTCGCGGTACTGCCCTCTCCCGTTGCCGAAACGCCGCAGTCGTCCACGCCGGTGCAACCCGAGGCACCCTGCCAGATCCGCCCGAGGTCGAGCGTCAGCCCCGGGTACTCGCCGGCCTCCGCCTTCCCGTCGACGACAGGCGTCGCCTGCGGAATGACCGTCGTCGGAACGAGCGTCAACGTGAGCGTTTCCGATCCCGTCGTGCCGTCCCCGTACGAGGTTCTGATCGGGATCGCCACGTTCTGCTGCGCGGGCAGACTCGTGTCGGTATTGGTCAGCTTGAACGTCACCGTGACGTCCGCGCCGGGTGCCACGTCGTACGGCTTGTTGTCGGCGTCGACGCGTAAATTGCTCGGGAGGTCGAGCGACACGGCGCCGGTCTGCTGCTCGGCCGACCAGTTGTGCACCACGACCGGTACGTCGATCGTCTGGCCGATGCCCATCGACTGGATCGCCGGCGAGCGGCCAAGGCGGTCCGCCTGCGGCGCGGTGTTCTGCAGCCACTCGTCGTACTCCTGCCAGTTCCCCCATCGCTGGAAACGTCCCTCGGCCGCGGAAACGATCCGTACAACGTTTTCCGTGTAGCCGGTCGCGCGCTTCGTCGAGTACAGCGCGGAGATCTTGGCGTTCTGGCCGGCGGTCGCATCGGCGGCCGGCGTAACGGTGAAGGTGACATCTGCGCTCGAGCCGCCGCGCACCGGCTTCGGCCCGTCGGTCGTCCAACCGGCCGGAACCGTCAGCTGTACGTTGCCTTTGGCAAGCTTTCCGCGGAGGTGCAGGGTGGCCTGGAACGGCTCGCCGGCGACGTTGTAGAAGCGGGAGAACGTCAGGTACTCGAGGGTCCCGAGCGGCAGCCCGCCCGGGTCGGGCTTGGTCGCACCGAACAGGATCGCGTCGTCCCGACCCGCCTGGGTGCTGCTGTTCGGCTGGAACGGCACAAACGATTCCGTCATCCCGAAGCGCGGACAGGCCGGCGTCGAGACGCCCTTGTACATCACGCGACTCTGCGTCGGGTACGCCGCGCGTCCCTCGTCCGACACCTGCTGCCAGATCTTCGGCGTACCGGCGGTCTGCCCTTGCGAGTTGCCGGCCGGCCAGGTGTACGGCGAGTTGTACCCCGTCCAGACGCCCGCGACCGTGTCGACGCCGCTCGGGGTGAACCCGGTGGTGCAGTTCGCGGCCGTTGTCGTACCGCCGGTCCCCGCGGTGCTGCCGCCGGAGAAGACCTTCTTCACCTGCCAGGTGCTCAGCGCGTGCGGGCCCTTGAGCTGCTCCGGGAACATGTTCGGATCGGCGGCCGCGAGCACGCCTTCCCAGATCAGCCGTCCGGCCTGTTGGTGGTTCCCATGGCCCGCGGCCTGCGTCGGCGTGAAGCCGATGTAGACCTCCGGCTGGGTCTCGCGGATCACCCGCGTGACCCGGCGCAGCGTCTCCTGCTCGTCCCAGAAGTACTGCGTCAGCGGCGCGCTCTGGTTGTAGAAGAAGTCGATCCGGTCCAGGTTGAAGATGTCGACCGTCCCGGACCGGTAGTGCGCGACCCGGTCCTCGTTCTCCCGGCGGAGCCCCAGGTCGGGCCCGAGCTCGGTGCCGGCCGCGTTGCCGCCGCCCTCACCGCGGGTCACCATGATCACGCCACACTTCACGCCGTACTGCTGATGCCACACCCCGCACGGCCCGATGAAACTCGTGTCGTCGTCGGGATGCGCCCACTCCCCCATCACGTCGATCTTCGTCTGCCGATCGGCGACGTAGCGATGGGTCGATTGGGCCGACTGCGCTGACTGTGCCTGCGCGGGCAGAGCCGGCAGGACAGCGAGCAGACCCAGGACCAAGAACCCCACAAAACGCTTCACGAGCACGCTCCAAAGGCGGCGGAGGCACCAGCAACCTCTCCAGTCCTACGTCCGCCCCACCCCACCCCGCAACACCAAACCGCGCGCCGAACCCCCGAAACGCCAGTTCAGCTGAGGAGGAGGCGGGTGGCCTCGGGGAGGGCGTGGGCGACGCCCGTGGCGGTGGTTGGGCCGTGGCTTGAGGCGAGGTTGGCGGCGGCTGCGTGGAGATACGCGCCGACGGCGGCTGCGTCCAGCGTCGAGAGGCCGGCAGCCAGGAGGGTGCCGCAGAGGCCGGCCAGTACGTCCCCTGCGCCGGCCGTCGCGAGCCACGGCGTGGCGTTCGAGTTCACCCGGACCTCGCCGTCCGGATGGGCGATCACGGTGGTGGCGCCCTTGAGCAGGACCGTCACGTCGAAGCGCTCGGCCGCCAGGCGCGCGTGCTTCAACCGCTCGGCCTCGACGGTCGCCCGGTCGACGCCGAGCAGCCGGGCGAGCTCACCGGCATGCGGAGTAGCCAGTACGTCGACGTGATCACCGGAGTCGTCGAGCGCCTTCAACCCGTCGGCGTCCAGTACGACGGGCTCGTCGGCGTCGAGCAACGCGCGGACCCGGGCGACGTCGAGCTCGTCACCGAGGCCGGATCCGATCGTCCACGCCTGCACGCGGCCGTCCCCGACCACCTCCGGATGCGCCTCCCGGACCGCGGCAGCCACCGCATCCGGCCCGACGTAGCGAACCATGCCGACCGGTCCGGCAAGCGCGCCGGCGGTAGCGATCACGGCCGCCCCCGGGTACTGGGTGGAGCCGACCATCAAGCCGAGCACACCGCGGGAGTACTTGTCTGACTCTCCGTGCGGGACCGGGTAGAGCGCTCGTACGTCGGAGGCCTGGAGCGACTGCACGGCGGCGGGCGGGAGGTCCAGGCCGATGTCGACGAGGTGGACGGGACCACACGCGGTGGCTGCCGGGTCGACAAGGTGGCAGATCTTATGGGTGCCGAACGTGACGGTGAACGCGGCGCGGACGTGTGGTTCGGGCGCCTCGCCGGTGTCGACGTCGACGCCCGACGGCGTGTCGACGGCCACGATCGGTACGCCGTACTGCTCCGCCAACTGCACCGCCTTGAGCGCGTCGGGCCGGAGCCCGGGGCGGCCGCCGATGCCCACGATCCCGTCGACCACGACGTCCGCGGACGGGATGTCGTCAGGCGATCCGGTCCGTCCACCCGCTGCGTGGAGAGCGG
Organism: Kribbella sp. NPDC048928; assembly: GCF_043197975.1. Lineage (NCBI taxonomy): Bacteria > Bacillati > Actinomycetota > Actinomycetes > Propionibacteriales > Kribbellaceae > Kribbella > Kribbella sp. NPDC048928. Next base: position 279,225 of record NZ_JBICUC010000004.1, read on the forward strand.
CGAGTCCAGGTGCGTGGGTCTTGGGTGACAGCAGTACGGCGGTGACCTGCGCGCCGCGCCGGGCCAGCAGCGCGCCGGCGTACAGGGCATCGCCGCCGTTGTCGCCGGAACCGATCAGGAGCACGATGCGAGCGCCGTACGTACCACCGAGAAAGTTGCTGATGGCAACCGCCAGGCCGGAGGCCGCGCGCTGCATGAGGGTGCCGTCGGGGAGCTTCGCCATCAGCTCGGCCTCGGCGGACCGTACCTGTTCGACAGTGTGCGCGTAGCGCATCCGCAAACCTCCTTCGGCAGTGCGCGTTGGTCAGCCTTCGAGTACGACGACCGCCGAGGCGATGCCGGCGTCGTGGCTGAGGGAAAGGTGCAGGCTCTGGACGCCGAGCTTGGCCGCCTGCGCCGCGACGGTGCCGGTGACCTCGAGCCACGGCCGCCCGGTCTCGTCGGTCTGCACCTCGGCGTCGTGCCAGTGCATGCCGGCCGGCGCCCCGAGCGCCTTCGCCAGCGCCTCCTTGGCCGCGAACCGCGCCGCGAGCGATGCTGGCGGTTTCACCGCTTCCAGCTCGGTGAACACCCGGTCCCGCAACCCCGGCGTCCGCTCCAGCGTCCGCATGAACCGATCCACGTCGACCACATCAATACCCACGCCGACGATCATGTCCTCACCCTAACCGCCCACCCGCCGCCGACCCGAGCGGCCCGGTAGAGCGACGCAACCGCATGTCGACCGCCAGGTCGAGGCGCAGGGCGGGTGGGGTTTTGCCGCGGGAGAGGTCGAGTACGACGCGGGCGGCGAGCTCGGCCATCTGGTGCAGGGGCTGGTGGACGGTGGTGAGCGCCGGCGTGACCCACTGGGCGACCGGGAGGTCGTCGTACCCGACGACGGACAGGTCGCGCGGGATGTCCAGGCCGAGTTCGCGGGCGGCCTGGTAGACGCCGAGCGCCTGCATGTCGCTGCCGGCGAAGATCGCGGTGGGCGGGTCGGGCAGGCGGAGCAGGGCGAGCGCCTCGCGGTACCCGCCGTCGACCTCGAAGTCGCCCCAGCGGATCAGCGCCGGATCCACCTCGACGCCCGTCGACCGGAGGCCGTCGGTGTAGCCGTCCACGCGTTGCCGCGAGCACAGCGTGTCGATCGGGCCGCCGATCGCGCCGATCCGCTCGTGCCCGAGGGTGCGCAGGTGCGTGGTCGCCAGGCGGCCACCGTTCCAGTTCGCGGAGCCGATGGACGGTACGTCGTCGCCGACGTCCCCGACCGGGTCCACCACCACGAACGGGATCCGCCGCGTCTCCAGCTGCGCCCGCTGGTCGGTGTCCAGGTCCGAGAACACCATGATCACGCCGAGCGGGCGCCGGTTGAGCACCGACTCGATCCACTCCTGCCGCGGGCGCAGCGTCCCGCCGCACTCGGACAGCACCAACTCGACGCCCTCGGAGCGCGCGACCTCCTCGACGCCGCGGATCAGCTCCATCGCCCACTCGCCGCCGAGCTGGTTGAACACCAGGTCGATCATCGGGCCGGCCGCCGTACTCGCACTCCGCCGCCGGTACCCGTGCTCCTGGATCAGGCTCTCGATCCGCGCCCGGGTCGCCGCCGCCACGTCCGACCGGCCGTTCAGCACCTTGGACACGGTCGGCACCGAGACCCCCGCCTGCTCCGCAATTTTCGCAATCGTCGGCCGCTCCGCCACCAGACCTCCGCTCCGAAACTTTCGCTCAGTTTAGCGGTGAATTGTGCGGCCTTGGGTGTCTGGGACTCCGCTGAGGCGGTAGAAGTAGGTGTTCACCTGGTCGCGCCATTCGCGGGCGGTGGCCAGTTGGACGTCGAAGCGGGCGGTCACGTTCTCGCGGACGACGGGCTCGAAGCGCTCGGCGATCAGCCGCCAGCGCGCCACCATCGCTTCCACCTCGGCGTACCCCTGGAAGTGGGTGTCGTAGATGTGTTGCAGCACCGTCGTCCCGCTCTGCAGCAAGTGGTCGTACGGCACGTGGTGGAAGAACAGCAGCAGCTCGTCCGGACACGTGTAGACGTCCTCGTACAGGCTCGCGAGCGGCTCCGGGTACTGGGCGGTGAACGCGGAACCCGTTTTCACGGTCCGATCGGCACCGACGCCGTACCGATCCGCGTAGTGATGCACGCCGCGCCCGGAGTACTCGTACCCGTTCACGCTCGGCCCGTAGTGCGTCGCCGGTGTGACCATGAAGCCGACACCGAGCGGCGCGGTGTACCGCTCGTACGTCCGCCACGAACCCGCCATGATCGTGACCAGCTCGCTCCGCGTCCGGTCGTCCATGGCGAACGTCGCGGCGGCCCACTCGTGCAGCAGGCTGACCGGATCCGCCGCCGGGTCCCACGCGAGCCGGCCGAACGCGTACAGGTTGCTCTGCGCAAGCTTGTGCCCGGTCCAGTTCGGGTCGGCGCCGACGTTGGAGACGGCAACGATCGCACCGATGCGGTCGGCAACGGTCGCCCCGCCGGCGCCGGTGGTGTCGAACTGGAGAATCTCCCGCCACCAAGGCCCCAGGTAGCAGAGGTCCTGCTGCTGACCGGAGTACTCCTGCGTGACCTGCAACTCGACACCGAAAACGGTTTCCTGCAGCTCCCCGAGGAGCGGCGACATCGCCTCCCGGACCTGGAAGCCGAGCGGCCCGTGCTGGACCTGCAAAACAACGTTTTCCTCGAACCGCCCGTCCACCGGGACGAACTCGTCGTACGCCACCCGCGCACGGTCCGTCCGGCGGTCGCGCCAGTCCTGGGCCTGCTGCGCCGCGGAACATCGCCAGAAAACCGTTCCGCCGTACGGCGCCACCGCTCGCGCGAGCAGGTTCGCGCCCTCGAGATCGCGGGCGTTCCGGACCACGAGACCGCCGAGATCCGGCACCGCGTCGTACACCCGGGCCACCGCCGTGGACCACCAGCGCACCACGCGCTCGTCGTGCGGATCGTCGATGAAGTCGATCGCCAGGCTGACCGCGATCCCGTACTCACGGAACACCCCGGCCAGCCGCGCCACGTCCGGCAGTTCCGCGTTCGCCAGTGCGACGGCGTTGATCCCGATCGAGGCGAGCAACCGCGCGTACGCCCGCACCCGGGTCAGGTCCTGGACCACCTCACCACCGGCGAAGAAGATCGATCCGCCCGAGTACCCACGGCGAACCTCGCCGGACAGCTCGTCCCAGTGGTCCAGCATCCGGATCGGTACGACGGGCCGCTCGACGACAGTGAAGTCGGCGGTCATCCACTCGAAGTACCGCAGCAGGTAGAAGTAGCCGTACAGGAGGCCGTGGCCGCCCTCGGCCGCGACCACCAGATCGTTGCCTCGTCGCACCACCACGAATCCCTCGACGCCCAGGCCGTACTCGGGGACGGCGGCCTCGACCTCCTGCCACAGCGGCGTCTCGCGGACCCTGCTGAGGGTGCACACCGCCACCTGGACCTCGGTCCGGAACCGGCGGGTCTGCCGCACCTCGGCCCGGATCGTCTGCGCCAGCACCCCCGAGGCATGCACCGTCACCTCGGGCAGCCGCTGGGTGGCGAGCCACGCTAGATCGCTCATCGCGGGTGATGCTTACATATCAGCCGGTCACGGAACGGTGACCGAAAGTTTCGAGACCGTACCGTAGCTGAGACACTGGGCGGTAGCTGAGACCAAGGCCACGCTCGCTCGATGTGGGTGCATCCGCTGCCGATGGGAAGAATGGGCCACATGCTGCAGCCGTCGCGGGAGGTGACTCCCTACACCGAGCTCGACCGGGCCACCTGGGCCCAACTGGCCGAAACCACCGTCTCGCCGCTGACAGCCGACGAGGTCGAGCGGCTGCGTGGTCTCGGCGACGAGATCGACATGGACGAGGTCCGCGAGGTGTACCTCCCGCTGTCCCGGATCCTGTCGCTCTACGTCCGGCACGCCCGCGCGCTGCACGCGGACACCGAGAGTTTCCTCGGCCAGCCGGCCGCCACCCGGACCCCGTTCGTGATCGGCATCGGCGGATCCGTTGCCGTCGGCAAGTCCACGACCGCGCGGCTGTTGCGTGAGTTGCTGGCCCGCTGGCCCGAGCACCCGCGGGTCGCGCTCGTCACCACCGACGGTTTCCTCTGGCCGAACGCCGAGCTCGAGCGCCGCAGCCTGATGCAGCGCAAGGGTTTCCCGGAGTCGTACGACCGCAAGTCGCTGCTGCGCTTCGTGGTCGAGGTGAAGTCCGGGATGGACGCGGTCGAGGCCCCGGTCTACTCGCACCTGCACTACGACCGCATGAACGGCGTCCGGACCACGGTCGAGCAGCCGGACATCCTGCTGCTCGAGGGCCTGAACGTGCTGCAGCCGGCGCCCCGGCACGCGGACGGGAAGAGCGGCCTCGCGGTCAGCGACTTCTTCGACTTCTCGGTGTACGTGGACGCGGCGGCGGACGACATTCGCTCCTGGTACGTGGCCCGCTTCCTCAAGCTGTGGGAGACGGCGTTCCGCAACCCCGAGTCGTACTTCGTCCGCTACGGCGAGCTCAGCCGCGAGCAGGCGATCAAGAAGGCCGAGTCGCTCTGGGACGGCATCAACGGCCCGAACCTCCGCGAGAACATCCTCCCCACCCGCTCCCGCGCCACGCTGGTCCTCCGCAAAGGCTCCGACCACACAGTCCGCTGGGTCCGACTCCGCAAACTCTGAGGAGTCAGCGGCGTTTGAGTGCCGGTACGACGGCCAGTGCTACGACTGCGGCGGTCAGGGCGAAGGCGGGCTGGTAGCCGGTGCCGGTGACGATTGCGCCGAAGACCAGAGCGCCGAGGCCCCAGCCGCCGTCGTACGCGAGATTCCAGAGCGCGCTGACCTGACCGTAGCGGGCGCGGTCGACGCGGTTGTACATGAGCGTCAGTGTCAGGTTCTGCGCGGCGCCGAAGCCGATGCCGAAGCAGGTCGAGCCCATCAGGATCGCGACCGTACTGGGCAGGAGGACGAGCGCGCCTGCACCGGCCGCGGCGAACATCAGCGCGGGTGCGAGCAGCTTCGCGGGACCGATGCGGTCGGCGTACCGGCCGGCGAGCCAGCGGGCGAGCGGCGCCGCAATCGCCTGCAGTAGCAAGGCCGTCGCCACCATCGATTGCTTGTCCGAGGCAACAGCCAGCGGAAGGAACGTGACACTGATGCCGGCGGCAACAGTGACGGCCGCGAACACCAGCGTCGGCATCAGCAGACCACTTCGCCGGACGCCGCCGAGCACCTGAACGTGCTGCTCCTCGGTGCCGACCCTCGCGGGCAGACCGGTCAGCGTGACGAGACCAGCGAGCGAGGCGACCGCCGCGATCACGAACAGAGCGCCGAATCCGATCACGTGGGTGAGGTAGACGCCGAGCGGGAGGCCGATCACCGCCGGTACGCCGACCGCCACCCCGTACACGCCGAGCGCCTCGCCCCGCCGGGTGGACGGGGCCAAATCCGCGACGAGCGCGACGGCGCCCACGACCAGGATCGCGAGGCCGGCGCCGCGGACGACGCAGACGGCGAGCACGAGCGGGAGTTCGACGGTGGTGAGCAGGACCATGGACGGCGCACCGAGCAGAACCAGTCCGAGACCGAGGACGAGTTGGTAGCCCCAGCGGGCGAGCATCCGCGGTACCAGCAACTCGACGCCGACCGCGGAGAACATCATCGCGGCGGTCGAGAGGCCGGCGCCGATCCCGCCGGCGCCATTGGCCGCGAGGTAGAGCGGGATCACGGAGGTGAGCAGGTACATGCTGAGTCCGGAGCCGAACACCATCACGAGCACCCGCACGAACTGGCCGTTCAGGAGTCGGCCGGCGACTGGCAGCTGGATTGGTTCGCACGCGGTGGTCATGGTTCGACGGTAGGGAGATACCGGTACGGGCTACAGATCCAGTTCCGTGACCGTTGACAGGACCAGTTCTGGACCTTTGTCGACATGGCGCCTCGTGTACCGTCCCGTACGTGGGAAGTTCCGTACACGTCCGCGTGGCCCCCGCCGAGGCGTCACCCCGAGCGGCACACGACCTCCTGCTGAACCTCGCGAGCACCCTCGTCGACGACCCGGTCCTCACGCACGACGACGCCGGTCGCCCTCACATCCCAGGTCTCGCCGTCAGCCTGACCCGTACGCCGCACCGCATCGCGGTCGCCGCAACGTACGACGGGCCCCTCGGCATCGACCTCGAAGAACTCGAGCCGCGAGACTTCACCGCCCTCGCCAACCGTTGGTTCACCCCACAAGAGCTCACCTGGCTGAACCACCAGCCCGACCCCCTGAGCGCCTTCCTGCACCTCTGGACAGCCAAAGAATCCACCACCAAAGCCCTAGCCCGCCCCCTCCACCAAGCCGCCCTCACCCGCCCCGTCCCCCTCCCCCAACCCCCCACCCCAACCACCCTCCCCGCCACCCGCGTCCCCAACCACAACAACCTGGCAGTCATCCACATCCCACTCACCGGAGCAGTCCTCGCCCTGACAGCCCGCACCCAAACCACCGAGGTCGTCTTCCAGGACCACCATTTCGCGGTGCACCCAGCAGCCTGAGCGTCAGAACGACACGACGTCAGCCCCGGCAACTCGTCGACTTGGGGAGGATCCTCTACCCGATTCGGGACAGGATCCTCCCCGGCGGGCCGGGCCCGGCCTGGCCTGGCCTGGCCCAGGCCCGGAACCCAGCTTTCGCGAGACAAGCCCGCGCACCCCGCCGCACCATCGGGGCCGTTTGGATGGTTCACCTCTCAGCTGGCCCGTTCCGCACCGGCATGCAGATGCCGAAGGGACCACTTGAGGGGTGAACCACCCAAACGAAGCCGGGCTCGCAGCGGCTGAGGAGGTGGCGGGGGTGCGGTACGAGTGGCGCGGCGGATTGCTGGATCAACGCACGGGGTGTTACCGAGGGTTGACCTGGTGTGTGGGTGTGGGTAACTTTCGCGTTCTGGGGGAGTATTTGTCATTGAATTACGTTGGCGTTCGCCCTGCCCGCCCGGACTGAGTTGGTGACACCGATGGAACTGACCCGACGCCAGACGCTCGGACTTGCGGCGGCCACCGTCGCTGGATCGACGGTCGCCGGCACCACCGCCGCCGCTGCACACACGGATCGCTGGGTCCGCGACACCCTGCGCCGGATGACGCTCGAACAGAAGGTCGGCCAGCTGTTCGTCTGCTATGCGTACGGCCCGACCGCCGCCACCGCGGATGCTCGCAACACCAGCCTGTACGGCGTCGCGACGCCGGCCGAGGTGGTCGCGAAGTACAACCTCGGCGGCGTCATCTACTTCACCTGGACCGACTCGGTCCATGACCCTGAGCAGATCGCCGGCCTGTCGAACGGTCTGCAGGCGGCCTCGCTCGCGAACACCGGCGTACCGCTCCAGATCGGCGCCGACCAGGAGTACGGCTCGGTCGTCCGGGTCGGTCCGCCCGCGACCCAGTTCCCGGGCGGGATGGCGCTCGGCGCGACCCGTTCGGCCGCGTTCGCGCGCCAGGCCGGGGCGATCGCCGGCCGCGAGCTGAAAGCGCTCGGCATCACCACCGACTTCGCGCCGGACGCCGACGTGAACGTCAACCCACTGAACCCGGTGATCGGCGTCCGCTCGGTCTCCTCCGACCCGGCCCTGGTCGCGGAGCTCGTCGCCGCGCAGGTCAAGGGCTACCAGCGCGACGGGCACATCGTCTCGACCGCGAAGCACTTCCCCGGACACGGTGACACTGCCACCGACAGCCACACCGGCATCCCGGTCATCGACCACACCCGCGAGGAGTGGACGCGGATCGACATGCCGCCGTTCCAGGCCGCGATCCGGGCCGGCATCCAGTCGATCATGACCGCGCACATCGTCGTACCGGCCCTCGACCCCGCGGGCGATCCGGCGACGCTGAGCCGGCCGATCCTGACCGGGATCCTGCGCGAGCAGCTGCGCTTCGACGGCGTGGTGATCACCGACTCGCTCGGGATGCAGGGCGTGCGGGACAAGTACGGTGACGCGGAGATCCCGCTGCGCGCGATCGAGGCGGGCGTCGACCAACTGCTGATGCCTGTCGATCCCGGACTGGCGTACAACTCGGTCCTGGACGCGGTCCGGGGCGGCCGGATCAGCGAGGCCCGGATCGACGAGAGCGTCGAACGCATCCTGAAGCTCAAGCACGACAACGGCCTGGTCGATCGCCCGTACGTCGACGTGTCGCGCGTCCTGAAGATCGTCGGCACGCCGGCCGGTACCGCGGAGGCGCAGCGGATCGCGGACCACAGCACGACCCTGCTCCGCAACGACGCCGAACTCCTGCCGCTCTCCCCCGCACCGCGGACGATCGTCGTCGCCGGGTACAGCCCCACGACGCTCGCGACCGCTCTGCAGCGCCGGGGCGCGACGACGGTCGTGAAGGACACCGGCAGCACGCCCACCGACGCGAAGATCACCGACGCCGTCACCGCTGCCTCGACTGCGGACCTGACCGTCGTACTCACCAACAAGGCGTGGGACACCGCGGTCACCGACAAGCAGGCGAAGCAGCAGAAACTCGTGAACGCCCTGCTCGCCACCGGCCGGCCCGTTGTCCTCGTCCCGGTCCGCGACCCGTACGACGTCGCGTACGTCGATCCGGCGCCGACCGTACTGGTCACGTACGGCAGCACCGCGGTGTCGATGGAGGCGCTCGCGAAGGTGCTGTACGGCGAGATCGCACCAACCGGCAAACTGCCCGTGGAGATCCCCGCGGAAAATGCAGAAACACTGTTTCCGTTCGGGCACGGGCTGACCTTCGACCCGCGGGACACCAGGCTGACCGTTGCCTCGTACAACATTCACGCGGGCGCCGGTGAGGACAACGTTTTCGACCTCGACCGGACCGCGCGGGCGTTGAAGGCGCTGGACGCCGACATCATCGGCCTGCAAGAGGTCGACGTGCACTGGGACACGCGGAGCCAGTGGCTCGACACGATTGCCGAACTGGCAACCAGACTCGGAATGTTTCCGGCGTTCGCACCGATCTACGACCTCGACCCACCGGCCGCCGGTCAGCCGCGCAGGCAGTACGGCGTCGGCGTGCTGTCACGTTTTCCGCTGGTACGCGTCGAGAACCACTCGATCACCCGGCTGTCCACCCAGGACCCGAATCCGGTGCCCGCACCGGCACCAGGTTTCCTCGAGGTCGAGGTGGAGGTCCGCGGCCGCCGGCTGCACGTGTACTGCACGCATCTCGACTACCGGGGAGACCCGACCGTCCGGACGCTGCAGGTGGCCGACACGGTCAAGATCCTCTCCCAGGACCGCCGCGGTGACCTGCAGATCCTCGTCGGCGACTTCAACGCCGAAGCCACAGCGCCTGAGCTCAGCGGTTTGTGGACGCGGCTCAGCGACTCCTGGACCACGGCCGCGTCGACGACCGGCGGTCCGGACACCTACCCGGCGGTGGCCGCGAACAAGCGGATCGACTTCGTCACCGTCGGCTCGGGCCTGAACGTCCGCAGTGCCGCCGTACCCGCCGAGGTCCCGATCGCCGAGGCCGCCAGCGACCATCGCCCGATGATCGCCCACCTGTCCTTCCGCCGCTGACCGTCCTGGTTCCGAGGAGACTCCATGAAGCGACGCAGTTTGCTTGCCGGCGCCGGTGCACTCGCCGCCGCCCCGCTGATCGACGTACCGGCCGCGCAGGCCGTCTCGAACCGGAAGGTGATGACCGGCGCCGAGGTGCTCGCGCGGGACGACTGGCGGGCGCTGGCCGGCCAGAAGGTCGGGGTGATCAGCAACCCGACCGGGATCCTGCCGGACTTCCAGCACGTCGTGGACACCATGCACGCCTCCGGCAAGGTGAACGTGGTCGCGGTGTTCGGTCCAGAACACGGTTTCCGCGGTAGCGCCCAGGCCGGCGGTTCCGAGGGCGACCACGTCGATCCGCGGACCGGGATCATGGTGTACGACGCGTACGGGGCGAACGCCGACAAGCTCGCCGGGCTGTACGCGAAGGCCGGCGTGGAAACGGTTGTCTTCGACATCCAGGACGTCGGCGCCCGGTTCTACACCTACATCTGGACGATGTTCGAGGCGATGCTGGCCGCGGTCCGCACCGGCGCGCGGTTCGTCGTCCTGGACCGGCCGAACCCGGTCGGCGGGTACGCCCGCGGCCCGATGCTGAAGCCCGGGTACACCTCCGGCGTCGGCAAGAAGGAGATCATCCAGCAGCACGGCATGACGGTCGGCGAGCTGGCCCGGATGTTCGACGCGGAGTACCTCCCGCTGGAGCCGAACGGCGGCCGGCTGAAGCAGCTCACCGTCATCGAGACCAAGAACTGGAAGCGCGACCAGTTGTACGACGACACCGGCCTCACCTGGGTGCTGCCGAGCCCGAACATGCCGACCCCGGACACCGCGCTGCTCTACCCGGGCCTGTGCCTGTTCGAGGCGACGAACATGTCGGAGGGCCGCGGTACGACGCGGCCGTTCGAGCTGATCGGCGCGCCGTACATCGACTACAAGTGGGCCGAGGCGCTGCAGACCAAGCACATCCCGGGCGTCGCGTTCCGCGAGGCGTACTTCACCCCGTCGATCAGCAAGAACGCGAACGTGCTCTGCGGCGGCGTCCAGGTGCAGATCACCGACCCGCACAAGGTCGAGGCGATCACTGCGGCGACGCACATGATCGTCGAGGCCCGTAAGCTCTACCCCGAGTTCACCTGGCGGGCGGAGACCCCACCCGGCCGGTGGATCGATCTGCTGACCGGATCGGACCGATTCCGGACCATGCTTTTGGCGGATGCGACCGCCGAGGAGATCGTGGCAGCCTGGAAGTCCGAGACCGACGCCTGGACGGCCCGGCGAGCGAAGTACCTGCTGTACAAGGGAGCTCACCGATGAAGAAGCGGTGGGCCGCACTAACGACACTTTCCGCGGTGATTCTCACGATGGCGAGCCCTGCAGTTGCCGGCGGCAACAACTCCGGCCGGTTCGACCGGCCGTACGACGGCTATGCGCCGAAGACCACGCTGCTGCGCGACGCGACCCCGGCCAAGGCCGGCCTGGACCCGGCGCCGATCGACGCCGCCCTGGCCCAGGTCGCCGCCTGGACCCAGCCGATCGGTACGGCGAAACCGATGTACGCCGGCGCTGTGACGCTGCTCGGCCACGACGGCAAGGTGGTCACCCGGAACGCGACCGGCATGGCGCTGAAGTACGCCGACGGGCAGGGCACCGAGCTGCCGCCGGACCAGCAGATCCCGATGCGTACCGACACGATCTTCGACATGGCCTCGGTCTCGAAGCTGTTCACCTCGATCGTCGTGCTGCAGCTGGTCGAGAAGGGCAAGATCGACCTGGACGCCCCGATCGCGACGTACGTGCCGGAATTCGCGGAAAACGGCAAGGAAAACGTCACCGTCCGGCAGGCACTCACGCACACCACCGGGTTTCCGTCCTGGCTGCCGTTGTGGAGCTCCCAGCCGGACCCGGCGTCCCGCCTGCACATGGCCCTGACCGCGAAGCTGCAGAACCCGCCCGGCTCGACCTACCTCTACAGCGACCTGAACCTGATCTCCCTCGGCGAGGTCGCGCACCGGGTCAGCGGCAAGACCCTCGACAAGCTGGTCGCGGACGGGATCACCAAACCGCTGCGGATGCGCGACACCGGCTACAACCCGGACCCGAAGAAGAAGCCGCGGATCGCCGCCACCGAGTACCAGTCCTCGCCGCCGCGCGGGATGGTGTGGGGCGAGGTGCACGACGAGAACGCCTGGTCCCTGGGCGGCGTCGCCGGGCACGCGGGCGTGTTCAGTACTGCCGACGATCTCGCCGTACTGGCGCAGACCTTCCTGAACGGCGGCAGCTACCGCGGCGCCCGGATCCTCAAGGAATCCTCGGTCACCGCCATGATCACGAACTTCAACCAGGCCTTCCCGGGGAACGACCACGGCCTCGGCTTCGAGCTCAACCAGCGCTGGTACATGGGCGGCCTGTCCGGACCGCGCGCGGCCGGCCACACCGGCTACACCGGGACGTCGATCGTGATCGACTTCGACTCCCGTTCGTTCGCGATCCTGCTCACCAACCGGGTCCACCCGAGCCGTGACTGGGGCAGCAACAACCCGGCCCGGCGTGCGGTCGCACAGGGCCTCGCGCTGGCGCTCGGCGTCGGCCCGCGGCACGGCAAGGACGCCTGGTTCTCCGGGACAACGGACAACTCGACGACCACGCTCGCCACCACCGTCGACGTACCGGCGGACGGCGCCAAGCTCGCGTTCGACCTGTTCGTCGACACCGAGGACTCCGACCTGCTGTACCTGGAGACGTCCACGGACGGTACGACCTGGTCCAAGGTCCCGTTCTCGGTCCGGGACCGGGGTTCGGTGATCGACACCGACGGTTCGATCAGCGGCTCGGGCAACCGGCACTGGCACCAGGTCGCCGCCGACCTCGGGGCGGGCAAACAGACCGTCCGCTGGCGCTACACGAGCGATCCGCTGTACCAGGGCCGCGGCGTGTACGTCGACGGTGTGAAGATCACGAGCGGGAGTGGTGTACTCCTCGACGGCGAACGAACGCCTGAATCATTTACCGCAACAGGTTGGAGACTTTCGCGTCGGTGACCCCATCTCGTGCATGGGCGCCGTACCGTGGCTGTCATGAATTCAACAACCTCTCCAGAACCCACGGGGCCGCTGCTGGTCCGGGTCCGCGCGGTGATGCCCGCGCTGGCGCCGGCCGAGCAGCGGGTGGCGAACGCGGTCCTCGCTGACCCGGGCGGAGTGGCGGCGATGACGATCTCCGAACTGGCCGAGGTGGCGTCCACCTCGGAGACCACGGTCATCCGGTTCTGCAAGCAGATCGGTGTCCCCGGCTACCCGCAGCTGCGGCTGCAACTGGCTGCCCAGTCGGCGCAGGAGAGCATCCGTCCGGAGGTCGGCGGGGACATCGAGCCCGGTGACTCCCTGGCGGACGTGGTCAGCAAGGTGTCGTTCGCCGACGAGCGCGCGGTCCGCGAGACCGCGCAGCAGGTCGACGTGAACGCCCTGGGCAAGGTCGTCGACGCGGTCGCGAAGGCGCCGCGCGTCGATCTGTACGGTTTCGGCGCGAGCGCGTTCGTCGCGATGGACCTGCAGCAGAAGCTGCACCGGATCCGGCGGGTCGCGTTCGCCTGGAACGACGTGCACGTCGCGCTGCCCAGCGCGGCCCTGCTCGGCGACGGCGACGTGGCGATCGGCATCTCCCACACCGGGACGACGGTCGAGGTCGTCGAGGCCCTCGAGGAGGCCGCGAAGCACGGCGCCACCACGGTCGCGGTGACGAACTTCCCGCGGTCCCCGCTGGCGAAGACGGCCGACCTGGTCCTGACCACGGCCGCGCGCGAGACGACGTACCGGTCGGGCGCGATGTCGAGCCGGATCGCGCAACTGACGGTGATCGACTGCCTGTTCATCGGAGTCGCTCAGCAGGTGCTGCCGGACGCCCGGAAGGCGCTCGAGGAGACCGCCACGTCGGTCCGCGGGCACCGGCTCAAGGGATCCGAGTGACGCCGAGCCTGCTTGTCAACGATGAACGGAATTGAAAATCCTTCAGTAGAAAACTAACATCAATCCCGTGACCTCACCGACCGAGCAGCGCAACCCGAGGACGCTGGCCATCGACGCGGTGGGCACGTCCGAGATCCTCCAACTCGTGAACAACGAGGACGCCCTGGTCGCCGGGGCCGTCAGCGCCGTGATCCCGGAGCTGACCAAGGCCGTGGACGCCGCTGTCGAGGCGGTCCGTGGCGGCGGCCGGGTGCATTACTTCGGCGCCGGTACGTCGGGACGCCTGGCCGTTCTGGACGCGGCCGAGCTGCTGCCCACGTTCCACGTACCCGACGGACTGGTGGTCGCCCACCACGCCGGCGGCATGCAGGCGCTGCTCCGCGCGGTCGAGAACGTCGAGGACTCCGAGGAGGGTGGTGCCGCGGACGCGGCCGCTGTCACCGGACAGGACCTCGTCGTCGGCCTCGCTGCTTCCGGGAGTACGCCGTACGTCGCGGGCGCGCTCAAGGCTGCTCGTACGGCCGGGGCAACCACCGTACTGGTGACGTCGAACCCGGACGCCCCGCTGGCACCGCTGGCCGACATCGTGGTGGCTGCGGACACCGGCCCCGAGGTGATCGCGGGCTCGACCCGGCTGAAGGCCGGCACCGCGCAGAAGATGATCCTGAACGCGTTCTCGACGACGCTGATGATCAAGCTCGGCCGGACCTGGTCGAACCTGATGGTCGATCTGGTGGCGACCAACAAGAAGCTTCGCGGCCGGATGCTGCGGATCCTCGGCGAAGCCACCGGCGCCGACCCCGCCGCCTGCGAGGCCGCACTGGCCGAGGCCGACGGCGAGCTCAAGCCCGCCCTCGTCCACCTCCTGACCGGCACTCCCATCCCCGCCGCCCGCGCTGCCCTCGAGGCAGCCGAAGGCCGCGTAGCCACCGCCCTCGCCGAGCTCAGCTAACTAACGCGCTGCACCGGCGGTCTGATGACCAGCGTGGCTACTACTAGCGCCATGAAGACTGCTGTCAGGGCGAACGGGATCGGGATCAGAGGGTCCAGCAGGACCAGGACGGCTCCGAGCGGTACGACGGCGTTGACCACTCGGTCGGCGTTGTCGCGGAGCGCTATCCACCAGACGCCTAGGACGAAGATCGCGATCGGGATCGTCACCGTGTAGGACGCCGCGACCTCGCTCAGCTCGGTGTGGTGCGTGATGCTGTCGATCTCGACCTCGATGCCGGCCGAGAACGCACCGGCGGCAGCGAACACGAAGTAGTGCACGTACCCGTAGCGCAGCGACCGCGCGAACGACGTGATCGCCGTGTGGTGCGGCGGCCAGAAGTAGATCCACCACAGCGCCGCCGTGACGACGAGCATCAGCACCGACAGCGCGATCAGCTTGCCGAGCGACTCGTGGTCGTGGACCGCCTCGATGATCGCGTTCGCGGACGCGAGCAGACTCTCGCCGAGCAGGATCAGGGTGAACAGCCCGTACCGCTCGGTGATGTGGTGCGGGTGCCACGGCGTCACCCCGCGGCGCTCGGCGACCACCGGTACGGCGAGCTCGGCGATCACGAACACGGCCCACGCAGCGAGCTGGATCGACTCCGGGAGCACCAGCAGCACGAGCCAGAGCACCTGGACGATCGCGATCCCGATGGCGTAGATCTGCGTGGCACGGCGGCTCGATCCGGCCGAGCGCGAGGCCCGCAGCCACTGCGCGATCATCGCGATGCGCATTACGACGTACCCCAGCACGACGACCGTGAAGTCGTGGTCGCTGAAGACCCGCTCGATGCCGGCCGCGAGGACGAGGACGCCACTCATCTGGACGATCGTGAGCAGCCGGTACAGCCAGTCGTCGGTGGCGAACGAGGTGGCGAACCAGGTGAAGTTCATCCACGCCCACCAGATCCCGAAGAACACGATCGCGTACGACAGCAGGCCGTCGCCGATGTGCTGCTCGGACAGGGCGTGATGGAGCTGGGCCGCGGCGACGCTCACCGCGACCACGAACACCAGGTCGAAGAACAGCTCCAGCGACGAGGCCACCCGGCCAGGCTCGTGCGGATCCCGCGGTCGCATCGGAACCAGCCGTGCCCGGGTCATGGGAGATTCCATGGCCGAAAGATTAGACGGAGATGTCCACTGAGGGGCGGAGTTCGGCTGCGGCGGCGAGTGCTTGGTGGGCGGGGTTGTCGAGGAAGGTCTTGATCAGGGTCTGGTCGGCGGGGCGGGCCAGGTGCGGGAGGGCGATCTGTTCGTACGCGGCCTGGAAGCGCGGACCCCAGCGCCGGGTGCCGAGGCGGGCCGTACGGGAACAGTTGTCGACCATGTACGCGACATCGCGGGCGTGCATGTACGGCAGCAGCGAGTCGACCGCCTCGATCACCGACTCGTTGACGATCTCCGACCACGCATGCCCCCGCGCAGCAAACTCGTCCACCTGAGCCATCATCGTCCCCACAAACAACCCAGCAGTCATCGCATCAACTCGCACTGCCCCGGCGTCGTCGCCGTTGGGCGTGGACCGGTCTGGTGTTTGCCGGCGGGCGTGGACCTCGGGGCTGTGGGACCACATCGGGCTGCCGCCGATCTCGGTCATCGGGCGGTTCGCGAGCCGCTGCTCGGCGAGGATCACGCTCCGGAGTTCGGTGCCGTCGGCAACCTCGTCATAGATCTCGGCGACCAGGTCCCGCGCCGGTGAATACGCCGCGGAGTAGGCGCGATCGAACAACTCCTCGTCGCCGGTCGCCGCCCGCACCGCGGCCAGCCCGTCGTCCGAGATCGTCCGCGCGATCGGCCCGGTGATCGCCTCGGTGGACCGCTCGTAGGCCGTCACCGGATCCGCACCCTCGATCCGGAAATGCCGGTACAGCGCCTCCACGAGCCCATGCACCGCCCCGAGCAGGATCGCCCGCTCGCCGACGATGTCGGAGTGGTACTCGGCAGCCAGCGTGGTCGCGAATGTGTACGGCGACCCGAGCGCGATCGACCACGCCAGCGCCCGATCCCACCCGTACCCATCCGGATCCGCGTGCACAGCGATGCTCGCATTGATGCCGGCCCCGTTGACGGTCGCGCCCTGCCGATACAGGCGACGTACCGAATCCCCCATCCCCTTGGGGCAGACCGCGATCACGGGATGCCCGGCGGGGAACGTACTGCCGAGCTCCTTCAGATGACCGAGCAGGAAACCGTGGGACAAGCCAATGGTCGCACCAGGCTTGAGCACGGCGAAGATCTCCTCGTGATGCGCCGCCAGCGCCGCGTCCGCGATCAGCAGGATCACCAGATCAGCACCCGCCGCGACCTCGAGCCAGTCACCGAGCGTCCCGTCGGCCTCGCTGAATCCCTGCTCGCGAGCATCCTCCACGGACCGCGACCCCGGCCGCAGCCCGACCGCGACGATGATCCCGGTCCCGTCGAGCGAGTCCCGCAGGTTCAGCGCCTGCGCCCGCCCCTGCGGCCCCCATCCCAGTACGCCGATGCGCTCCACCCCGTGCAGCGCAGCCGGCAGCAGCGGGAACAGGTCCCGCCCACCCCGCACGATCGCCTCGGTCCCGCCCGGCACAACCATCCGCTCAACCCGAAACACCGAACTCTCCATAACCCCCACCCAACGCCCCATCCACGCCTTGCAGCAAGCGCAACCTCCGTACCGCACCGTTGCACCTTGTGAAACACTCGGCTCTGTACCCAAGAACGGGTAGTGGTAGCCGATTCCGGCCTGTCGGGCGGCACGGTCCCGCGGGCCGGGGGTCGCGAGAGCCGACCACTACCCGTCCTTCGGCACACCATCGAGGAGGATCCACGTGGAGCGGCGGGAGTTGGAGCTGTTCTTGCACTTGGGGCGGTCGCTGAACTACGGGCGGACCAGCTTGGAGTGCCATGTCAGCGCCGCCACGTTGACGCGGACGATCCAGCGGCTGGAGGGGCGGATCGGGGCGCGGCTGCTCGATCGTGGGCCGCGGGGCGTGATGCTGACGGCCGAGGGGCGGCGGTTCACGACGTACGCCGAGCGTGCGCTCGAACTGTGGGCGGACTACCAGGCGGGTTCGGACGAGCCGCAGGGGCTGACTGGTGAGCTGCGGATCTTCGCGACCGTTACGGCCTGCCAGACGCTGCTACCTCACTTGCTCAAGCCGTTGCGGATCGCGCATCCGCAGATCCGCCTGAGTCTGCGGACCGGCGATGCGGCGGCGGCGCTCGCGCGGCTCGACGAGGGCGAGGTGGATGCGGCTGTCGCCGGCATCCCGAAGCGCCTGCCGCAGACGATGGTCACCCGTACGGTCGCCGTCACCGACCTCGTCCTGGTGAAGGCTCACGACACCCCGCCCGACGGTCCGTACGTCGTGCCCGCGCGCGGTCTGGTCCGCGAAGCGGCCTTCCGCTGGTTCCGGAACATGAGGGTCAAGCCAACGATCGCCGCCGAACCCGACGGCCACGAGGCGCTGCTTGCCCTGGTGGCGCTGGGATGCGGCGTCGGCGTCGTCCCTCGGCTCGTACTGGAATCGTCGGCCGTGCGGGATCAGTTGGAGGAACTGCCGGCCGACCTCGAGCCGCTCACGATCGGGCTTTGCGCGCGCCGCGCCGACCTGCACCGGCCTTTGGTCGCGGCGCTCTGGGCGCTGCGACCGTAGCGCCCGGGAACAGCTTGGCGGGGACGAGCTGCGGCGGCAGCGGGTCGTCGTCCTCGAGCTGCCGGATCAGCGCCTCGGTGCCCAGCTGACCCAGCTCCGGGCCGGGCGTCCGCATCATCGTCAGCTCGGGATCCGCCATCGCCGCGGTCTCCGGAACCATCAGCAGCGCGAGCACCGACATGTCCCCCGGTACATCCTGACCGGCGCGCTTGAGCCCCGACACCACGCCGAGCGCGGCGTACTCGTTCAGCACGAGCGCCGCGGTCGTCTCCGGATGCTCCGACAGCAGCCGCTCGGTCGCCGCCTTCCCGGCCTCGGTGGTGTCGGAGCAGGGCAGGACCACGACCGGCAGATCGTACGCGGCGGCGACCCGGCGATAGGCATCCTCGACCCGCACCCACGGGCCGTACGCATGGAAGCGCGGATCGTCCAGATCGCCCGAGATCAAGGCCAGCTGCCGATGCCCGTGCTCGTACAGGTGGCGCACAGCATCCTCGACCGTGGTGTCGAAGTCGATGTCGACGTGGGACAAACCGTCCAGCTCCGTGGTCCGTCCGATCAGCGCGAACGGGGTCGAAGCCTTCTGCAGTACGTCGATGCGCGGATCGTCGAGCTGCACCTCCATCAGCACGACGCCGTCCACGAGGCCCTGCCCGAGCAGCTCGCGCAACTCGACGCCGTCGTTGCCGACCGGCCACAGCACCAGGTGGTAGTCCTCCTTGCGGGCGGCCTCGGCCGCACTGGTGAAGAACTCCGCCGTCGACATCCCGAACCGGTGCTCGAGCGCCGGGTAGGCCATCGCGATGATGTGCGTACGCCGGGAGGCCAGCGCGCGGGCGACCATGTTCCGGCGGTAACCGAGGTCGAGCATCGCCTGCTCGATCCGGGCCCGGGTCGCGGCGGTCACCGGCTTGGTGTCGTTCAGCAGGAACGAGACGGTCGCGATCGAGACCCCGGCCCGCTGAGCGACGTCCTTCATCGTGACCATCGATCGACCCCCTCTGACCTCTTGACAGCGATGTGACGTAGGGAACATAGTCCTTCAACACCTCAGTTAAGCGGTTTACCGCCTAATCCACAAGCACTTCCTCCAGCTCCCCGGTCCATCGGTTAAACGCTTAGAAGGAGTCCGATGTCATGATCAGCAAGCGGATCGCCGCCGCGCTGGCGGGTGCGACGACGGTGTCGCTCCTGCTGGTCGCCTGCGGCGACAACGGCGGCGGGCAGTCGTCGTCCACCTCCGGCGACAGCGTCAAGAGCCTCACGATCCTGGACTACTACAACAACGACCCGGACAAGTCCCTGGTGCAGAAGGGACTCGACACCTGCGCGTCGCAGCTCGGCATCACGATCCAGCGCGAGACTGTGCCCGGTGACACCTTGATCCAGAAGGTGCTGCAGCAGGCGTCGTCGAAGACGCTGCCCGACGTCTTGATGCTCGACAACCCCGACGTCCAGCAGATCGCCGCGACCGGTGCGCTGGCGCCGCTGAACGACATGGGCCTGAACGCGGACGGCGTCATCAAGGGCATGGTCGACGCGACGTCGTACCAGGGCAAGCTCTACGGACTGGCGCCGGTGACGAACACGATCGCCCTGTTCTACAACAAGGACATGCTGGCCGAGGCCGGCGTCCAGCCGCCGAAGACCTGGGACGAGCTGAAGGCGGCCGCCAAGAAGCTCACCAAGCCCGGCCGGTACGGCATGGCCTTCAACGCCAACGCGACGTACGAGGGTTCCTGGCAGTTCCTGCCGGCGATGTGGACCAACGGTGGCGACGAGACCGACCTGACCAGCCCGCAGGTGGCCGAAGCCCTGCAATTGTGGACGGATCTGGTCAAGTCGGGGTCCGCGAGCAAGAGCGTCATCAACTGGACCCAGGGCGACGTCAACGACCAGTTCATCGCCGGCAAGACCGCGATGATGGTGAACGGGCCGTGGCAGATCCCGGCACTGAACAAGAACCCGAAGATCAAGTGGGACGTCGTCCAGTTCCCGGTGAACAAGGTCGGCCAGACGCCGGTCGCCCCGCTCGGCGGTGAGGCCTGGACGGTCCCGTTGAACAAGGACCAGGCCAAGCAGCAGAAGGCCGCCGACTACGTGAAGTGCCTGAACTCGGACGAGAACGAGCTGGCCTGGGCCAAGGCCCGGTTCACGATCCCGACCAAGACCGCGCTGCTCGACTCCTACGTCAAGGACGTGCCGTCGATGAAGGCGTTCAGCGAGCAGGTCGTGAATGCCCGGGCGCGGACCGGCAAGCTCGGCGACAAGTGGCCGGACGCCGCGAAGGTGATCTATCAGGCGATCCAGCTGGCGTTGACCGGCAAGGCCTCGCCTCAGGACGCCTTCAAGCAGGCCTCCGGCGGCTGATCGCATGGCGACGCTCACACGTACACCGGGTACGCCGAGTACGCCGCCCACGAACACGGCCGGCCGCGGGTGGGTCCGCGGCCGGCACCACCGGGGCGAGACGCTGACCAAGGTGCTGTTCGTGCTGCCGGCCGCGGTGGCGATGATCGCGCTGTTCGGCTACCCCGTGGTGAAGAACCTGCTGATGAGCCTGCAGGACTACGGGCTGAAGACGTTCTTCACCGGGGTCGCCCCGTGGGTCGGCCTGCAGAACTACCGCACCGTCGTCACCGACAAGCTGTTCTCGGACGCGATGCTGAACACCGCTCTGTTCACGATCGGCTCGATCGCGTTCCAGTTCGCGATCGGACTCGGACTCGCACTGTTTTTCCGAAACCGTTTTCCGCTGAGCGGCGTGCTGCGCTCGCTGCTGCTGTTGCCCTGGCTGCTGCCGCTGATCGTGTCCAGCGCGACCTGGCGCTCGATCCTCGAGCAGGACAGCGGGATCCTGAACAGAACGCTGATGGGGCTGCACCTGATCGGCGATCCGGTGCCGTGGCTGAACTCGCCGTCGGTCGCGCTGATCGCGGTGATCGGCGTGAACATCTGGATCGGCATCCCGTTCAACGTGACGCTGCTGTACGCCGGGCTCGCAGAGATCCCCGACGAGCTGTACGAGGCCGGTCAGCTCGACGGCGCGACCGGGTGGCGGGCGTTCCGCTACATCACCTGGCCGAACCTGCGCTCGGTGGCGAGCGTGCTGCTGATGCTCGGTGTCGTCTACACGATCAAGGTCCTGGACATCATCCTCGGTCTCACCGGCGGCGGGCCGGCGAACGCGACGCAGACACTCGCCACGCAGTCGTACGAGAAGTCCTTCGTGGACTTCCGGTTCGGCCAGGGCGCGGCACTGTCCAACATCCTGATCGCGATCTCGTTCGTGTTCGCGATCTTCTACCTGCGCGGCACCCGTCGCGCGGCCGACGAGTAGGAGGGGCACGATGCGACGTACGGCGTACACCATCATCGGCGTGCTGATCCTGTGCGTGATGCTGTTCCCGGTCTACTGGATGCTGAACGCCTCCCTGCAGCCGTCCGGAAACACACTCACCGCCGGTTTCCTGCCGTTGCATCCAACGTTTTCCGGCTATCGACGCGCCTTGGACGAGCAGGGTGGAAACCTTGTCACGAGCATGATCATCGCGGCCGGTACGGTCGTGCTGAGCCTCCTGATCGCGACCCCGTGCGCGTACGCGCTCTCGCAGTTCCGGTCCCGCTGGGTGTCGGTCGGGCTGCTCGCGATCCTGATCTCGCAGATGATTCCGGGCATCGTGATCGCGAACGCGCTCTACACCGCGTACGAGAAGATCGGCCTGCTGAACTCGATCCCGGGCCTGATCATCGCGAACTGCGCGAGCGGGATCCCGTTCGCGATCCTGATCCTGCGGTCGTTCATGCTCTCGCTGCCGCCGTCGCTGGTGGAGGCCGCGCGGGTCGACGGCGCCGGGCTGTTCCGGGCGTTCGTCGCGATCGTGCTGCCGATCAGCAAGAACTCGCTGATCACCGCGGGACTGTTCAGTTTCCTGTTCTCCTGGAGCGACTTCCTCTTCGCGCTGACGCTGACCACCAAGGGTGGCGTCCGGCCGGTGACGCTCGGGATCTATCAGTACCTCGGCACCCAGGTGCAGAACTGGAACGCGGTGATGGCGACCGCGGTGCTCTCGGCGATCCCGGCCATCGTGCTGCTCGTCGCCGCGCAGAAGTACATCGCCGCCGGCGCCATCGGCGGAGCCGTCAAATAACCATTGGGGATACCAATAATGAACGTACTTGTCTGGGGCGAGAACCGGCACGAGCAGGTCGAGCCGCACGTCCGGGAGATCTATCCCGACGGCATGCACGAGACCATCGCCGCCGGGATCCGCGAGAACCTCGACGATGCCAAGGTCAGCACGACGACGCTCGACGAGCCCGAGCACGGACTGACCGAGGAGGTGCTCGAGCAGACCGACGTACTGGTCTGGTGGGGGCATGCGGCGCACGGCGAGGTCGACGACCAGGTGGTCGATCGCGTCTATCAGCACGTGCTGTCCGGGATGGGTCTCGTCGTCCTGCACTCCGGCCACTGGTCGAAGATCTTCGGCAAGCTGATGGGCACCAGCTGCACGCTCCGCTGGCGCAGTGAGCGGGACCGCGAACTGGTCTGGACGATCAACCCCACGCACCCGATCGCGCAGGGCGTACCGCACCCGATCGTGATCGAGCAGCAGGAGATGTACGGCGAGTTCTTCGACATCCCGGTGCCGGACGAGCTGGTCTTCGTGTCCTCGTTCTCCGGCGGCGAGGTGTTCCGCTCCGGGTGCACGTTCCGCCGCGGGCACGGGAAGATCTTCTACTTCTCCCCCGGCGACCAGGACTTCCCGGTGTACCACCACAAGGACGTCCGTAAGGTGATTGCGAACGGCGTCGCGTGGGCACGCTCGGACCGGGCGGAGCGCGCAGTGCCGACGTTGCTGCGCTACGAGACCGACGATTTCTTCCACGGACACGGGTACACCGGACCCATCGAGGAGCCTGCCGATGCCTGAACCCTTGCGCCTGCTACAGGTCGGAGCCGGCGGCATGGGCCGCGCCTGGCTGCGGAACATCTCGGCCAACCCTGACGTCGTGCTGGTCGGCCTGATCGACCTGGACGTCGAGGTCGCCCGAGCCGCAGCCGACGAACACGGCTACCCGGACCTTCCGGTCGCGGCCTCGATCGACGAACTCGATGCCGACTTCGAGGCTCTCGTCGACGTGACCGTGCCGGTGGCGCATCCGAAGGTCAGCGTCGACGCGTTGCTGCGCGGCATCCCCGTACTGTGCGAGAAGCCGCTGGCGGAAACAGTTCGCGAGTGTTTGCAGATGGCGGCCGCATCCGAGGCCAGCGGCAAGCTGCTGATGGTGTCGCAGTCCCGCCGGTACTTCCGCGCGATCGAGACCTGGCGGCGTCAGCTCGCCGAGCTCGGTCCGATCGGGACCCTCACGTGCGAGTTCTACAAGGCGCCGCACTTCAGTGGCTTCCGTGAGCGGATGGCCGAGCCGCTGCTCGTCGACATGGCGATCCACCAGTTCGACCTGTCCCGCAAGCTGATCGGGTCGGAGCCGGTGTCGGTGTACTGCGACTCGTACAACCCGTCCTGGAGCTGGTTCGACGGCAACGCGGCGGCGTCCGCGATCTTCACGTACGCCGACGGAACACGTTTTACGTTCGCCGGGAGTTGGTGCGCGCCCGGTCTCGAGACGTCCTGGAACGGCCTCTGGCGAGCCAGCACAGCAGGCGGTACGGCGACCTGGGACGGCGACAACGCCCCGGCCGCTGCGCTTGCGTCAGGCGACGTACTGCCTGCAGAGCTCGCGGACGAGCCCGAAGAGATCGCCGGATCGCTCGTCGAGTTCGTGGACGCGGTCCGTACCGGGAAGACGCCGCAGTCCGAGGTGCACTCGAACGTGATCAGCCTGGCGATGGTCGAAGCGGCCGTACGGTCCGCGAACACCGGCGTACCGGTCCGGATCGCCGACGTCATCACCGAGGCATACACCGAAGCCCTGTCCACAACCCAGAACCCCGACCTGCTCGCCGTCCTCAAGTCCTGGCCCAGCCCGCTCGCCGCGGTCGGACTCACCTAACCCCGGCGCGGGGCTGTCGAGCCGGCGAGGCGGATCGTCGGTTGGGGGACCTGGTAGATGGTGGGCTCGGCGCCCTGGATGACGGTGAGGATCGCCTCGCCGACGATCGTGCCCAGGCCGTGGACGTCGACCGTGACGACGCTGAGCGGTGGCGTGGCGAGCCGCGCCACCGCAGTGTCGTCCCAGGCGATGATCGACAGCTGATCGGGGATCGCGACGCCCAGCTCGCGCGCCGCCGCCAGGCCGCCGATCGCCATCAGGTCGTTGTCGTAGACAACGGCTGTCGGGACCTGGCTGCCGGTGAGTAGTTGCTCCGTGGCCTCCCGCCCGGAGTCCTCGGAGTAGTCGCCCTCGATCACCCGGCCCTGCACGTGCTGCTCCGCACAGGTCTCCATGAACGCGTCGTCGCGGGCCTGGCAGTGCAACATGTCCCGCGGCCCGCTGACCCGCGCGATGTCGCTGTGCCCGAGGTCCGCGAGCGCCCGGATCGCCGCGCGGGCACCCTCGGCGTTGTCGACCAGTACGTTCGTGATCGGCGCCTTCAGCTCCGGACCACCGAGCAGCACCGCCGGTACGCCCAGCCGCTGCACCTCGTCGAGCCGCGGATCATCGGTCCGCAGGTCGACGAGGACGATGCCGTCGACGTGCCCGTTCGGCACCCAGCGCCGCCAGATCTCGATCTCGCCGGTAATGTCCGCCGCGAACTCGATCAGCAGACTGCACCCACGGCCGGTGAAGACCTCTTCGATCCCCTGGACCACGTCGGCCATGAACGGCTCCATCCCGAGCAACCGCCCGGGGCGCGCCAGCACCAGCCCCGCGATCCGCTCGCGCGACGCCACGTCCTGCATAAACTTCCCTCCAAGGCGACCGAAGCCACTATATTCACAGACCAAACAAACTCGACAGAATGCGGATGTCCCGATGCAGCAGGTCAGCGACACGTCGCGATCACCGGGTTACGACCCGGCACCGACGAACAGCCGTGCCCTCATTGTGGACAGCATCCGCTCGGCGGGCACGGTCAGCCGGGTGGAACTCACCCAGATCACCGGCCTCGCCGCACCCTCGGTCACCACGCTCGTCCGGCGGCTGATCGACGACGGTCTGGTGGACGAGGCCGGCCGCGGCTCGTCCACCGGTGGCAAGCCTCGCACGATGCTGCGGATCAGGGCGGCGGCCCGGTACGTCCTGGGCGTCCACCTGAGTCCGGACAGCGTGACGTACGTGCTCGTCGACTACGCCGGCGGTGTGGTGGCGCGCTGGCGCCGGGACGGGCCGGGCGACGAGAGCGATCCCGAACAGGTGGTCGAGCGGATCGCGACCGAGACCACCGAGCTGATCGAGCGCGCGGGCGTCGACCCGGCGCTGATCCTCGGGCTCGGGTTCGTCTGCCCCGGCCCGCTGATCCGCAACCTCGGCGTCACCTCGGCCCCGCCGTCGATGGCGAACTGGGTCGGCTTCCCGATCCACACCCGGCTGGAGGAGCGGCTCGGCCTGCCCGCGCTGCTCGAGAACGACGCGACCGCGGCCGCCGCGGGCACCCGGCTCACCACCAGCCACGACGTGTCGGTGATGGCCGGGTTGTTCATGAGTGAGGGCATCGGGTCCGGCCTGCGGCTGAACGGCCACGTCTACCAGGGCGCGCACGGCAACGCCGGCGAGGTCGGCCACATCTGCGTACAGATCGGCGGCCCGCAGTGCTGGTGCGGGAGCACCGGCTGCCTGGAGGCGATTGCCGGCCCTGCCACGGTGGTGGCCAAGGCGCGCGCCGCGGGCCTGGACCTCGGCTCCCAGCGACGTACCGGGGTCGCCGCGTTCGCCGCCATCGCCCGGCTGGCGCTGACCGGGGACTCGCGGGCCGACGCGATCCTGCGGGACTCCGCGTCCTGGCTCGCGCTCGGCGCGCAGGCGATCACCAACATGTACGACGTCCAGCTCCTGGTGCTGACCGGGCCGGCGTTCGCGGTCGCCGGGACGATCTACCTGCCGATCATCCAGGACCGGATCATGAGCTCCGCCTTCGGCCGGGCCGTGAACACCGAAGTGGTGCTGGACGAGCGCGGGCACGACGCGGCCGCGATCGGTGCCGCGCTGATGATGCTCCGCTCCGAGCGCGCGATCTCGGTCTAGCGCGCAATCTGGGCCTAGCGCGCACCAGCAAACCCTTTCCCTGCACGCCCGGTGGCGAAATCGTTACCGTGCCGACCTCTTGCGCCTTCTTTGTTAGCCGAACTAAGTTACGGCCAGCTTCCCTGGCGGGTGCCGGGTGACGCGTTCGAGGACCGCGTTGGAAAGGAATCGATCAATGCTCCGGAACCCGACGAAACATCCGCGTGTACGGCGCCTGGTGAGCGCCGCTGCTGCCGCGACCGCCACCGCCTTGCTGCTCGCCGCCTGCGACGGTGCGGCCGCCGGCAACCAGGCCGCCACGAAGGACGCCTCGGTCACCGTCGCGGCCGGCGACATCACCACCGAGAACTTCAACCCGTTCAGCAGTACGGCGCTGCAGCCCACGCTCGGGGTCATCTACGAGCCGCTGTACTGGTACAACTTCGCGAAGCAGTCCGAGCCGACGCCCGTACTCGCATCCGGCTTCTCCTGGAACGCCGCCGGCACCGATCTCACGATCAAGATCCGCCCGGGCGTGAAGTGGAACGACGGGCAGCCGTTCACCGCGAAGGACGTCGCGTTCACGTTCAACCTGGTCGCGAAGACGCCCGCGCTGAACCCGTCCGGGCTGGCCGCGATCGCGAAGGCGACCTCGGACGACACAGCCGTACTGACGTTCAAGACGAAGTCCCTGATGCAGGAGCCGGCAGTGCTCGCGAACCAGGCGATCGTGCCCGAGCACATCTGGAAGGACATCAAGGATCCGACCACGAACCTGAACAAGAACCCGGTCGGCACCGGGCCGTTCAAGGTGAAGTCGTACACGCCGCAGAGCTTCGTGCTGACGAAGAACGACCAGTACTGGGAGGCGGGCAAGCCGACCATCAAGGAGGTGCGCTACCTCCCGGTCACGTCCGCGGACGCGGCGAGCGCCGCGCTGGTCGCGGGCAAGGTCGACTGGGCGAGCGCATACCTGCCGGGCATCGACAACATCATGAAGTCCGGCAAGAACCTGACGTACGTGAACACGCCTGTGATGACGACCGTGATCGTCACCTGCTCCAACTCCGCCCTCGGGTGCACCGGACCGCAGACCGATCCGGCCGTCCGCAAGGCGATCTCCCTGGCGATGAACCGCGAGCAGCTCGCCAAGCTGGCCGGCGGCGGCGTCGCGGGTGTCGGGTCGCCGACCCTGCTGCTTCCGGGTCGCGACGACCAGTGGATCGCGGACGCCGGTACGGCGAAGCTCCCGCAGAGTGCCGACGCCGACGCGGCGACCAAGCTCCTCGACTCGGCCGGCTGGGCCAAGGGCAGTGACGGCATCCGGACGAAGGACGGCAAGCGGCTGTCGCTGACCGTCCAGACCGTCACCGGGTGGAGCGACTACATCCTGATCAACGACACCCTCAAGCAGCAGCTGGCCGCGGTCGGCATCGAGCTGAAGCCCAGCCAGGTGTCCTGGAACGAGTGGAACGCCGCGCAGACGAACGGCAAGTTCCAGCTGTCGCTGGACTCGGTCGGCCTCGGCGCGTCCACCAACCCGTACTTCACGTACAACAGCAAGCTCGCCACCACGAACACCGCACAGGTCGGCAAGAGCGCCTCGGCCGGCAACCAGGCCCGCTTCTCCAACCCGGCCGTCGATGCGGCCCTGACCGCGGCCGCCGGAACCACGGATCCGGCCGCGCAGAAGGCGGAGTACGCGAAGATCCAGGGCATCATCGCGGACCAGCTGCCGTACGTCCCGGTCTACGTGAACTCCATGCTCACCGAGTTCAACACCTCACGCGCCACCGGCTGGCCGACCAAGGACAACCTGTACGTACTGCCCGCGGCCTGGAAGGCGTGGGACGCCGGCATCGTGCTCAAGACGATCAAGCCCGCCAACTGAGCCCGGGCCGGCTGTGCGCTATCTGCTGCGGAAACTCGCGTTCTACCTGGTCGCCCTCTGGGCGGCGCTGACGCTGAACTTCCTGATTCCCCGGCTGATGCCGGGGAACCCGGTCGACCTGATGCTGTCCAAGCTCGCCACCAAGGGCCCGGTCACGCCAACCACCCGGGCTGCCATCCAGGCGCTGCTCGGGACAGACACCAGTTCGTCGCTCTGGAACCAGTACTGGACGTACCTGCACCATCTGCTGACCGGCGACCTCGGGACGTCGATCGCGTACTTCCCCGCGCCGGTCTCGCAGGTGATCGGCCAGACGCTGCCCTGGACCGTCGGCCTGATCGGGATCGCAACGGTGATCTCGTTCGCCGTCGGGATCCTGCTCGGTCGCGCGGCCGGGTGGCGCCGCGGGTCCTGGATCGACAACCTGATCCCGCTCACCACGATGCTGCAGTCGGTGCCGTACTTCTGGCTCGCACTGCTGCTGCTCTTCGTGCTCGGCAGCACCTGGCCGGTCTTCCCACTGAGCGGCGGGTACGACGTGTACTCGGTGACGCCCGGCTGGAGCCTGCCGTTCGCGCAGTCGGTGCTGTACCACGGCGCGCTGCCGGCGCTGACGATCGTGGTCTCGTCGATCGGCGGCTGGATGCTCGGGATGCGGAACATGATGGTCTCGACGCTGTCCGAGGACTTCGTCGTCACCGCCGAGGCGAAGGGCCTGACCCCGCGCCGGATCCGGTCCCGGTACGTCGCCCGGAACGCGATCCTGCCGTCGGTGTCGGGGTTCGCGATCTCGCTCGGGTTCGTGGTCGCCGGGTCGATCGTCACCGAGGCGGTGTTCTCGTACCCGGGGATCGGCTCCGCGCTCCTGCTTGCCGTCGGCAACAACGACTACGCACTCATGCAGGGCGTCTTCCTGATCATCACGCTGGCCGTCCTCGGCGCGAACCTGCTCGTCGACCTGCTGTACGGCGTCATCGACCCCCGTACGCGGGCGCGGTCCTAGGAAGGGACGACCATGGCAATCACCACCGAAGGCGCGGTCGCCGTCGCCACACCGTCCCGGCGCCGGCTGCCCCCGATGACCCTCAAGCTGGCCGTCGGGCTGTCCATCGCCGGGCTGATCATCCTGTTCGGCGTGCTCGGTCCGTTGCTCGTCGGCAATCCCTCGACGGTCCGGGACATCGGCCTGACCGGACCGGGCAACGGCTTCCTGCTCGGCACCACACAGAGCGGTCAGGACATCTTCGCCCAGCTCGCGTACGCCACCCGCGGTTCGCTGATCATCGGCGTCGTGGTCGGCGCGATCACGTTGCTGCTGTCGTCGTTCTTCGGCGTCGTCGGCGCGTTCGTCGGCGGCTGGGCGGACGAGGCGTTCTCGCTGTTCACCAACATCATGCTGGTGATCCCCGGTCTGCCGCTGGTGATCGTGATCTCCAGCTACGTACCGAACAAGTCGATCTGGCTGGTCGCCGCCGTCCTCGCAATCACCAGCTGGGCCGGGTCCGCCCGGGTACTGCGCGGATTCACGCTCAGCGTGCGCAGCCGCGACTACGTGCTGGCGGCAAGGATCGGCGGCGAGAAACGCTGGCGGATCCTGAGCGTCGAGATCCTGCCGAACCTGATCCCGCTGCTCGCGTCGCAGGTGGTGTTCGCGGTGATCTTCGCGATCCTCGGCGAGGCTGGTCTGTCGTTCCTCGGGCTCGGCGCGTCCGGGTCCTTCACCTGGGGCACGATGCTGTTCTACGCGCAGAACGGGCTGGCCCTGCGGCTCGGCGCGTGGTGGTGGTTCGCGCCGCCGGGCCTGGCGATCGCGCTGTTCGGCGCGGCGCTGTCACTGATCAACTTCTCGATCGACGAGATCATCAACCCGAAGCTGCGGGCGCAGACGCGTGCCGAACGCAACAAGTGGAGCGTGCACGCATGACCGTCCTGATGCCGCGACTCCGTCGCGGCGGGTCATGGGGCTGTTGCTCCCGGTCTTCCCTCGTCACTCCGGTCGCTTCGCTCCCTCCGCTCCTCAGTCCAGGCCGGGAGGCCCCATGACCGTTCTGAGCATCGAGAACCTCAGCATCGACTACCTCGCGGAGACCACCGTGCACGCCGTACGCGAGGTCTCCCTCACGCTGCAGCGCGGCGAGATCCTCGGGCTCGCCGGGGAGAGCGGGTGCGGCAAGTCGACTCTTGCGTACGGCATCACTCAGCTCCTGAAGCCGCCGGCCAAGATCACCGGCGGACGCGTCGTCTTCTCCCCCGAGGACGGTCCCGACGTCGACCTGTCGGTACTGGCCGGTGAGGAACTGCGCGCGTTCCGGTGGGACAAGATCGCGATGGTCTTCCAGGGCGCGATGAACTCGCTGAACCCGGTCCTGCGCATCTCCGAGCAGCTTGAGGACGTCTTCATCACGCACCGGCCCGAGGTCGGCAAGGCGGAACGCCGGATCCGTTGCGCCGAGCTGCTCGAACGCGTCGGCGTCGACCGCGAACGGCTACGCGCGTACCCGCACGAACTCTCCGGCGGCATGCGGCAGCGGGTGATGATCGCGATGGCGCTCGCGCTCGAGCCGCAGGTACTGATCATGGACGAGCCGACCACCGCCCTCGACGTCGTCGTCCAGCGGGAGATCCTCCGCGAGATCACCCGGCTGCGGTCCGAGCTCGGGTTCGCTGTCGTCTTCATCACCCACGATCTCCCGCTGCTGCTCGAGATCAGCGACCGGATCGCGGTGATGCGGGCCGGCCTGATCGTCGAACTGGACGACGCGCTGACGCTGTACACGAAGCCCAAACACCCGTACACGAAGCGATTGCTGTCGTCGTTCCCCAGCCTGACCGGCGAACGCGGCAGCTTCGTCCGGACCGGCGAGATCGCCCTGGACGAGACCGACCAGGAGGCAGTATGACTGAGCTCGAGCTGCGTGACGTGGTGAAGGAGTACCGGCTGCGCAACGGACTACGGACCACCCGGCTGCGGGCGGTCGACAACGTGAGCTTCGAGCTGACGCCGGGCCGGACGATCGCACTGGTCGGGCAGTCCGGGTCGGGCAAGTCGACGATCGCCAAGCTGCTGATGCAGCTCGAACGGCCGACGTCCGGCGCGATCCTCGTCGACGGCGAGCCGATGCGGTACCGGGGTGCGGCCGCGGCGACGTACCGGAAGACCGTGCAGATGGTGTTCCAGGATCCGTTCGCCTCGCTGAACCCGTATCACTCGATCGCCCATCACCTGGAGCGGCCGGTGAAGCTGCACCATCCGGGCTTCAGCCGGGAGCAGGTCGACGAGCGGGTGCTCGAACTACTGCGACGGGTCCGGCTCGACGAGGACTTCGCCCACCGGCGGCCGCACGAGCTGTCCGGCGGTCAACGCCAGCGGGTCGCGATCGCCCGCGCCCTCGCACCCGAGCCGGCCATCCTGGTCGCCGACGAACCGGTCTCGATGCTCGACGTCTCGATCCGCCTGGGCGTCCTGAACCTCCTCGCCACCCTCCAGCGCGAGGAGAACCTCGGCGTCCTGTACATCACCCACGACCTGGCCACCGCCCGCCACTTCAGCGACGAAATCATGGTCCTCTACCACGGCGCCGTCGTAGAACACGGCCCAGCCGACGACGTAATCCTCAACCCCACCCACGAATACACCCAACTCCTGGCCGAAGCCGCCCCCGCCCCCGAACGCCGCCTCACCCAACTGAAGAGCTAGAAAAGAAGAGAAACAAGAATCAAAGAGAGAGGAATTTGGAGAGGTGGCCGGGTCCGGCGACCGACTGACGGTTGCCTTCACCGGATGCAGAGACGTGCGTGGAGTTCCTCGCGTCGGATCTGACTGGTGAGCAGGACTACGCGGCGGCCATGCAGCGTCGGCTTGAACGGCAGCAGATCCTGTACGACCAGTCACACACGTTCGAGTTCCTTCTCACCGAGGCAGCCCTTCGCTGGCGGCCGGGGCCACGTGAGCTGATGGTTGCGCAGTTAGACCGTATCGCCAGCGTTGCCACACTCAGCAACGTGACCATCGGCGTCGTCCCGCTGGATGTCGAGGCGCACGCCGTTCCCTGGCACGGGTTCACTCTCAACGAGGATGTGGACGACGGAGAGCCGTTTGTTCAGGTCGAGACGATGCACGCTTACCTGACGGTTGAACGGCCGGAGGATGTGGACGTGTACCGGCGGCAGTACGCCGTGCTGCGGGAGTCGGCTGCCATGGGGCAACAGCTCACGGACTTCCTGAACTCATTGCGCTTGGAGCTGTAAACGAAAGTGCCGCCGGATTCTCCGGCGGCACTCGATGTTTCAGAGCTTCAGGGAAGTGGCGACTACGTCGGCCAGCGTGTGGGCTATTTCGTGGGCGGTGTCGGAGGATTCGGCTTCGACCATTACCCGGACCAGGGGCTCGGTGCCGGAGGGACGGAGGAGGACTCGGCCGGTGTCGCCGAGGCGGGTGGTCGCTTCGGTGACGGCGGTCTGGACGGCGGGGTCGCTGCCGGCGCGGTTCTTGTCGACGTTCTTCACGTTGACGAGGACCTGGGGCAGACGGGTCATCGCGGCGGCCAGGTCGGCCAGGCTCTTGCCGGTCTGGGCGACCCGCGCGAGCAGCATGACCGCGGTCAGCGTGCCGTCGCCGGTGGTGGCGTGGTCGGACAGGATCACGTGCCCGGACTGCTCACCGCCGAGCTTGTGACCGCCGGCCTTCATGGCCTCCAGTACGTACCGGTCGCCGACCTTGGTCTGCTCGACCGCGATCTGCTCCCGGACCATCGCCTGGACGAAGCCGAGGTTGCTCATCACGGTCGCGACGACAGTGTCGTTCGACAGCCGGCCGCTGTCCCGCATCGCGAGCGCCAGCACCGCGAGGATCTGGTCGCCGTCGACGGGCTCGCCGTTCGCGTCCACCGCGAGGCAGCGGTCCGCGTCGCCGTCGAGCGCGATGCCGACGTCGGCGCGGTGGCCGATCACCTCACGCTGCAGGCCCTCGATGTGCGTGGAGCCGCAGTTCAGGTTGATGTTCAGGCCGTCCGGCGCGGCCGCGACCGTGACCACCTCGGCGCCCAGCCGGCGGAGGGCCTCCGGTGCGGTCTCCGAGGCGGCGCCGTTGGCGCAGTCGATGACGACCTTCAGGCCGTCGAACCGGTTCGGTGCCGAGCGGACCAGGTGCGAGACATAAGTCTCGAAACCCTGACCGTCCTCGGTCACCCGGCCGACGGACGCACCGGTCGGACGCTGCCACTCCTCGCCCATCTGGGCCTCGATGGCGTCCTCGATCGCGTCGTCGAGCTTGATCCCGCCGCGAGCCAGGAACTTGATGCCGTTGTCGGGCATCGGGTTGTGGCTGGCGGACAGCATCACACCGAGGTCGGCGCCGGTCGAACCGGTCAGGTACGCGACGGCCGGGGTCGGCAGTACGCCGAGCCGGACGACGTCGACGCCGGCGCTGGCCAGACCGGCCACCACGGCGGCTTCCAGGAACTCACCACTGGCACGAGGATCCCGGCCCACAACGGCGCGTGGCCGGTGCCCTTCGAAGGCACCGGCCTCGCCGAGTACGTGAGCTGCCGCGACCGAAAGGTCGAGCGCCAGCTCCGCGGTCAGGTCCACGTTCGCCAGGCCACGGAATCCGTCCGTGCCGAACAAACGCCCCATCAGGTGATCAGCGCTTGCTGTACTGAGGCGCCTTACGGGCCTTCTTGAGACCGGCCTTCTTACGCTCCTTGATCCGCGCGTCGCGGGTGAGCAGACCGGCCTTCTTCAGGCCCGGACGGTTGGCCTCTTCGTCCGCGGCGTTCAGGCAGCGGGCGACACCGAGCTGCAGCGCACCGGCCTGGCCGGTGATGCCGCCACCGTTGATCCGGGCGATCACGTCGTACGAGCCCTCGAGGCCCGCGACGACGAACGGCTCGTTCACGTGCTGCTGGTGGACCTTGTTCGGGAAGTAGACGTCGAGCGCCTTCCCGTTGATCTTCCACTTGCCGGTGCCCGGGACGACCCGCACGCGGGCGACGGCCTCCTTGCGGCGACCAGTGGCGCCGGCCGGGTTGATGACCGCGACCCGACCCGTCTCGGCGCGCTGCTCCGGAGCCGGGTTCGTCTCGGAGGTGTAGGCGACCGGGCCCTCGGTGTCGATGGGGACCTCGGTGTCGAGTTCTTCGGTCTCGGTGGTGATGTCGCTCACGCTGTGAATCCTCGTTTACCTGGTTCGTCGATCGCTTACTGGGCGATCTGGGTGATCTCGAACGGCTTCGGCTGCTGGGCCGTGTGCGGGTGCTCCGGACCGGCGTACACCTTCAGCTTGGTCAGCAGCTTCCGGCTCAGACGGTTCTTCGGGAGCATGCCCCAGACGGCCTTCTCGACGGCCTTCCGCGGGTCCTTGTCGAGGATCTCGCCGATCGGCGTGGCGGTCAGACCACCCGGGTGACCCGAGTGGCGGTAGGCCAGCTTGTCGGTCCGCTTGGTGCCGGACAGCGCCACCTTGGAGGCGTTGACGACGACAACGAAGTCCCCACCGTCCACGTGCGGCGCGAACGTCGGCTTGTGCTTGCCGCGCAACAGGGTGGCGATCTGGACGGCGAGCCGACCGAGCGTGACGTCGGTGGCGTCGATCACGTGCCACTCACGGGTGACGTCAGCAGGCTTCGGGCTGTACGTGCGCACGGTCGTTGACCTTCGTTTCTCAGAGGTTGAACAAAACAGGACGTCGGCGAGCGGTCGGCCGACAAGAACTGAGCCTGTACTGGACCTGGAACGCACAACAGCAGCCCAGAATACCGGCGTCGGCATGCGCGGGTCAAAGTGAGCCCGGACGCCGAGGGGACCCCGGCTTGGAACGAGCTGAGGACCGCACTAGTTTAGCGGTGAAGATTGCAGTCCGAACCCGCGTCCCGCCGGCTGATCTACCCTCATTCATCCAGGCGATGACGCCAGCTTCCGAAGAGGGCATTGTGACCGAACAGTCGCTCACCGTCCGGGACAACCGGACCGGCAAGGACTTCGACCTTGCCATCACCGATGGCACCATCCGTGCCGCAGATCTCAAGCAGATCAGTGCAACCGACGGCGACGGTGGCCTGGCCACCTACGACCCCGGTTTCGTCAACACCGCTTCCACCCGTTCCTCCGTCACCTTCATCGACGGCGACAAGGGCATCCTGGAGTACCGCGGATACCCGATCGAGCAGCTCGCCGAGCAGTCGAACTACCTCGAGGTCGCGTACCTGCTGGTGAACGGCTCCCTGCCGAACAAGGCGGAGTACGAGGCCTGGGCGCACGACGTGACGTATCACACGTTCGTGCACGAGAACCTGAAGACCTTCATGCAGGGCTTCCGGTACGACGCCCACCCGATGGGCATGCTGCTCGCCTCGGTGGGCGCACTGTCCACGTTCTACCCGGAGTCGCGGGAGATCTTCAACGAGGAGTCGCGGGCGCTGCAGATCCGCCGGCTGATCGCGAAGATGCCGACGCTGGGGGCGTTCGCCTTCCGGCACGCGCAGGGCAAGCCGTACGTCTACCCGGACAACGAGCTCAGCTACGCGGCGAACTTCTTGTCGATGCTGTTCAAGATGAGCGAGCCGAAGTACGCCGCCGACGACCGCCTGGTGCGGGCGCTGGAGATCCTGTTCATCCTGCACGCCGACCACGAGCAGAACGCCTCCACCAACGCGGTGCGGGCGATCGGCTCGACCCAGGTCGACCCGTACAGCGCCGTCACCGGCGGCATCGCCGCGCTCTACGGCCCGCTGCACGGCGGCGCCAACGAGGCGGTGCTGAAGATGCTGCGCCGGATCGGCACGGTCGACAACGTGCCGGCGTTCATCGAAGGCGTGAAGAACGGCGAAGAGCGGCTGATGGGCTTCGGCCACCGGGTCTACAAGAACTACGACCCGCGGGCGAAGATCATCAAGAAGGCCGCCGACGACGTCTTCGAGGTGACCGGGATCAACCCGCTGCTGAAGATCGCCGTCGAGCTGGAGAAGATCGCGCTCGAGGACGAGTACTTCGTCTCCCGCAAGCTCTACCCGAACGTGGACTTCTACTCCGGCCTGATCTACGAGGCACTGCAGTTCCCGCCGGAGATGTTCACCGTGCTGTTCGCGATCCCGCGGACCTCAGGCTGGCTGGCGCAGTGGGAGGAGTCGCTCGGCGACTCCGACCAGAAGATCGCCCGGCCGAAGCAGATCTACACCGGCGCGCGCGGCGTCCAGTACGTCCCGATGGGCGACCGCTGACCGGCTAGCTGGACCTGCACGCAGGCAGAACCCCCGAAAACCCGCCTTGAGCACCCGCTCAGGGCGGGTTTTGCCTGCGTGGGCGACCAGATTGGAAACGGCCCCGGGCGCGCTGGGTGCCGCGGTCCGGGGCCGTTCGGCGCCTCTGCCGACTACGACGCGGCCGGCGCGCTCTCCGGTTCCGTGAGGTGCGCGACCAGTTCGCCGACCTGGCCGCGGGCGCGGATCATCGCCAGGTGGTCGATGTAGTCCCGGGACTCGACGATCAGCCCGTCGCGGACCCGCAGGACGAAGATCGCCGGCACCCGGAACGGCTCGCCGGTGGCTACCACCGTCCCGGCGTACTCGAACTCCGCGACGATCACCTCCGGGTCGGCGGTCCGGTGGACGTGGATGTTGTCCGGCTGGAAGCGCACCACCTCGGTGACCCGCGGGCCGACGCCGCCGAAGTGCTCGCGGAGCGCGTCCTTGCTGAGCAGCGGGTGGTCGCCGTACGGGTTCATCGGGTGCCGGACGTCGGTCCGCTCGGCATACAGCTCAGGCAGCGCGCCGAAGTCGCGGTCGGCGACGCCGTGGACCAGTTTCAGGAAGACCTCTTCAGGAGTCATCGGATTCCTCACCAGATTAAACGGAGTGACAACTTCGAATATATGGAGTCTCAACTTCGTTTACAACCCGACAACCGTTCGTGGCGTCTTCTAGGCTGAGAACGACGGAGGGGAGCTGGGGTGCGAGCAGACGCGCGGGACAACCGGGCGCGGATCATGACAGCCGCGGACGACGTCTTCGGCCGGTCGCCGGGGGCGTCCACCGACGACGTGGCGAAGCTGGCCGGTGTGGGGATCGCCACGGTGTTCCGGCACTTCGCCACGAAGACCGAGCTGCTCGAGGCGGTGCTGACGCTGCGCCTGGAACGGCTGCGGGACCGGGCCCTGGAGCTGGCCGGCGGTGACGACCCCGGGACGGCGTTCTTCGAGTTCTTCACCCAGGTCGTGTCGGAGTCGGCGTCCAAGCTGGCCATCGGCGAGGCGCTGACCGCGTCCGGCGTGGCCGCCGGCGAGGAGGCACGGACCGCCGGCCGCGGCATGCGGGAGGCGTTCGACAGCCTGCTCACCGCCGCGCAGAAGTCCGGCGCGGTCCGCGCGGACGCCGGCTTCGGAGAGGTCTACGCCCTGCTGATCGGCGCGTCCCGCGGTGCGACCGCGGCCAATCTCGACCCGGAGACCCGCGACCGGATGCTCTCGCTGCTCTACGACGGCCTGAAGCCGCGTCTGTGAGGCGTCGCTGGCGATCGTGGTCCCGAGCGCTCCGCGTCCTGGTGTCCGTCGCCCTCGCGATCGTCGTCCTGCTCGTCGCTCCGCTCGGGACCTACGCAGTCTCCCTGCGGGTGCAGTACGCCGGCGATCCGTCCGCGCGGACCCGCAACCAGGACGCGTTGTGGCTCGGCCACGCCTGGGTCGACGGCCGGAAGACGGCTGCCGACGTGACGGCGCTGGCGCAGCGCCTGCAGGGCACCGGGATCCGCGACCTCTACGTCCACACCGGGCCGCTCGAGCACGACGGTTCGTTGCCGTTGGCAAAAGTTTCCCCGAAGGCGCGGTGGTTCGTCGACGCGATCCGGGCCGCCGCTCCCCGCGTACGCGTACAGGCCTGGCTCGGCGACGTCGTACAGCCCGGCAAGGATCCGGGCATGGACCTCGACGACCCGGCGGTCCGCAAGCGGGTGGTCGAGTCGGCGGGAGCCGTTCTGCAGCAGGGGTTTCAGGGCATCCACTACGACTTCGAGCCGGTGCGGTCCGGGTCGAAGGGCTACCTGGCGATGCTCGACGAGACGCGTGCGCTCGGTACGACGTTGTCGGTCGCGGCGGCACAGATCGACCCGCTCTGGTACCTGCACGCGATCCCGATCGAGAAGTGGTGGTCGCAGGACTACTTCCGCCAGGTCGCCGAACGCGTCGACCAGATCGCCGTGATGTCGTACGACACCGCGATGCCGCTGGAGTCCTTGTACGGCGGGTACGTCGCCAAGCAGACCAAGCTGGCGCTGGAGGTCACTCCCCCGACCACGGACCTGCTGATGGGCCTCCCTGCGTACTGGGAGAACAACCTGGCCCACTGGGGCCACGCGGAGACGGTCACCGCAGCAGTGCGCGGCGCCCGCCTCGGCCTGAGCGACTCCCCGCGCCAGAACTTCGGCCTGGCCCTGTACGTCGACTTCGCCGCCACGGACGAGCACTGGGCCGCCTACCGCGACGGCTGGTGCCTCAAGCCCTAACAAGCCCTAGCGGGCTCGCTGTACGCGGCCCTCGTCCCAGACTGGTTCGTCGGGTTCGTAGACGGAGCCGTCTGCGCCGAAGACCAGGTAGCGGTCGAAGCCGCGCGCGAACCAGCGGTCATGGGTCACGGCGAGGACCGTGCCGTCAAAGGCGTCCAGCCCCTCCTCCAGCGCCTCGGCCGACTCCACGTCCAGGTTGTCGGTCGGCTCGTCGAGCAGGAGCAGCGTCGCACCGGACAGCTCGAGCAGGAGGATCTGGAAACGCGCCTGCTGACCGCCAGACAGGCTGTCGAAGGTCTGCTCCGCCGCGTGCGCCAGCTCGTACCGGTCCAGCTTCCGCGACGCCAGCTCACGCCCCATGCCGTCACGGTGGTCATCGCCGCGATGCAGGATCTCCAGCAGCGTCCTACCCATCAGCTCCGGGTGCTCGTGCGTCTGCGCGAACCAGCCAGGACGTACGCGCGCACCCAGCTTGGCGTTGCCCGTGTGGGCCACAGGTGCGATCTGTACGTCCCCGATCGGCTGGTGCTCCACGTCCGGATCCGACCCGCCATTGGCGAGCAGCCTGAGGAAGTGCGACTTCCCGGACCCGTTGGAGCCCAGTACTGCAACCCGTTCGCCGTACCAGACCTCGAGGTCGAAGGGCTTCATCAGTCCGGTCAGCTCCAGCGCTGTGCACACGACGGCCCGTTTGCCCGTACGGCCGCCGGTGAGGCGCATGCTGACCTTCTGCTCGCGCGGCAGGGCCTGCGGCGGACCTGCCTCCTCGAACTTGCGCAGCCGGGTCTGTGCGGCCTGGTACCGCGACGCCATACCGGAGTTGTAGGCCGCCTTCTGCTTGTACATGAGCATCAGGGCACGCAGCTTGGCGTGCTCCTCGTCCCAGCGCTTGCGCAGCTCCTCGAAGCGTTCGAAACGATGCCGCCGAGCCTCGTGGTACGTCGAGAAGCCGCCGCCGTGCGTCCACGCGGTGTTGCCGGCCGCACCAAGCTCCACGGTGACGATCTGGGTAGCGGTGTTGGCCAGCAGTTCGCGGTCGTGGCTGATGTACAGCACGGTCTTGTCGGAGCCCTGCAGCTGTTCCTCGAGCCACCGCTTCCCCGGTACGTCCAGGTAGTTGTCCGGCTCGTCCAGCATCAGCACCTGGTCCGGCCCGCGCAGCAACGCCTCCAGCACCAGGCGCTTCTGCTCACCGCCGGACAGCGTTTTCACCTCACGCCAGCGGCAGCGGTCGAACGGGATGCCCAGCGCGGAGGTCGTGCAGACGTCCCAGAGCACCTCGGCGTCGTACCCGCCGACCTCACCCCAGTCCGCGACCGCCTGTGCGTACGCGAGCTGGGACTTCTCGTCGTCGGCCTCCATCATCGCGAGCTCGGCCTTGTCCAGCTTGGCCGACGCCTGCTGGATCGCCTCCGGCGCTACGCTCAGCAACAGGTCCCGTACGGTCGACTCGTCCCGTACCGACCCGACGAATTGGCGCATCACGCCCAGCCCACCGGACCGGGAGATGCTCCCGCTGTGCGCCTTCAGATCGCCCGCGATGATCCGGGTCAGTGTGGTCTTGCCGGAACCGTTCGCACCGACCAGCGCGACCTTGGCGCCGTCAGCGACCCGGAACGAGATGTCGTCCAGCAGCACCCGCCCGTCCGGCAACTCGTAGCCGACACCGGCGACCTCCACGTGACCCATTCCCTTAGTCTGACCGGCCACCCCCGCAGAGGCGAACCGATATCGTCGCGGGAGGTGTGGTGGGGGCGAACCTGGGGTGAGGAATGATCGGGGTGGGACAGAGGTGAGGGAAGGTCGGGATGGACGCTTACCGTGAGGCGCAGCGGTTGTATGCCGAGACGTTGTCGTCGGGTACTGCCGGAGCGGAGCGTCTTGCTGTGCTCGAGAAAGCACTGCAGGAGATCGGCGCACTGGTCCCAGAGGCCCTGCCGGACGTACGTCCCGCTCTGCTGCTGATGACCAGTGCACTCGCGGAGCAGATCGCCGGTCTTCGGGAGGAGACCAGGTGACCGATGTGCAACGTGGTCCGGAGATCCTTCCGGACACCTGGGAGTACCGGTGGGTCGCAGCAGTCGTCGCCAAAGCAGCCGAGTACGCGGGCCGGCCCTCCAATTGGAACGGCGAGCTGTACGAGCAGCCCGGCCCGATCAGCGGCGTGTACGAACGCGACGGCAGCATGACAGTCAGCCGCTCTCACGTACTCGACCCAGCGCGCCCCGCGTACACCCCAGGCCACTCGCTGACGTCCGACGAGAGCCAGGCCGCAGCCGGAGCAACCAGAATCCTGGTGTTCCAAGCACGGCTGTCCCTGACGGACCGCGGCGACGACACTGTCCCGGGCGCAACGCCGATCGGATCGCTGGAGGATCTCGCGCTCGAGGGCGGGCTCGCCGACCAGTTCGCCCGGCGCTACACGACCCAGATCGCAGACGAACTGGCCGAGCAACCACTGCCGACGCTCGCCCATCCCCCGGCGTTCCCCGCGTACATCGCGGCCACCGACCGACTGATGTATCCGCTCAGCGGCGCGACGGGGATCGGGCCGGACCAGCTCCGCGACCTGATCGAGAGCACCGAGCGCCCGCAGCGCTTCAACGAGATCGCCGACCGGGTGATCGACCACGAGCTCGGTGATCTGGTCCCGGACGCGCACCGGGACGAGTTGCGCCACGAGCTGACCGGGCCGCTTCGGCGCGGCCTCGGTCACCTGACGCTCGTCGAAGCCGGGCAGCTGACCGATCCGGGGACGAAGCACGGCCAGGGTGACAGTACGGCCGAACTGACCACCCTGGAGTTCCAGGAGAACCTCGACGACATCCTGGACCACTACGAGAGCTGGGCCGAGCAGAATCCAGGCGCGGTGCCGCCGCGGTTGCCGGACTCGCTGCTGGACACGTTCCGCGAGCGCGAGAACGAGGTCCGCGAACTCTGGGCAGCTGCGGGCTATGCGCCGGACGCCCAGCAGCCCGCGGTGCGGAAGGCCGAGATCACCGATCTGCAACGGTTCCTCGGGTCGTACACCGCCACGAGCCGAAACGGCACCCCCAGGTACGACCCGGAGCCGCGTGCCGACAACGTCCGGCCGATCGGATCGGCCCGGACGCCGAAGCGCGAAGTCGAGTGACCTACCAGTCCTTCAGCGCCCGGAGGTAGGTCCCGTCGGTCGGCCGTACGTCACCGACCATGAACAGCTTCAGCGGTGCGGAGAACAGGCCGTACATGTGCGTCCCGGTGAAGAACCCCGCCGAGGTACAGCCGTCGTACTCGACCCAGATCTCCCGTGGCCCGTCCGCGGTCTCGAAGCGCAGCACGATCGCCTCGGACGGCTTCGCTGCTTGCGGTGCGCACTTGAACGCCGGCAGCGCCGCGTTCCGCTCCGGCAGCACCTTGATCGCATCCACCACCTGCTGTGCGATCGCGGCGTCGAACACCTGCTGCCCGAGCACACGGCTGTCCGTCAGGCTGTAGCGGCAGGCCGTCAAGCCGGTCACTGGCGTGTTCACGTCGAGCCCGGCGCCGGTCGGCAATGCGTTCGGCGCCTCGGCCTGCCGGATCGGATGGTCCGGCGGACAAGAGGTGCTTGCCACCTTCGGGGTGGAGATCCCCTCCGACTGGTGCTTCGGCGCAATCGCAGGTGCTGACCCGGCGTCGCTGTGACTCGTCGCGACCGGCGACTCGCCGCCCACCAGCCCCCACACGCCGCCAACAGCTGCAACCACCAGCACTGCACCAGCTGCCATCGACCATGCCTGGCGGCGGCGGTGGACGCGGCGACGCGCCTCACGGGCCATGCCGGTCTTCTGCGTACCTGTCAGGCCGGCGTGGTCCTGGAGCGCGGACGTGATCTTGGGGCCGAGCTCCTGCTCAGGGTCGTGCTCAGGCATCCTCGGCTCCTTCCGTGCTCTCCTGATGGCTCAAGGTGGTCTTCAGTGCAGCCAGTGCTCGATGTACGTGGGAACGGGCGGTCGCCTCGGCGCAGTGCAGCAGCTGGCCGATCTCGGCGTACGACAGCTCCTCGTAGAACCGCAGTACGACGGCGGCGCGCTGCTTGTCCGGCAGCGTCGCGCACAGCGCCCAGATGGCGTCCGCGTCCGCACGGTCCGCCGTACCGTCCGGAACCGCGCGGGCCGTCCGCACCGGGTCGTCTACCGGCGCCTCCCGCCGACGGAAGCGCCGCCACCACGAGATGTGAGCGTTCACCACCATCCGCTTCACGTACGCCTCGGGGTCGTCCGCGCGGCTCACCCGCCCCCACCGCGCACAGGCAGTCGTGAGCGCGTCCTGAACAGCGTCCTCCGCCAGGCTGCGGTCCCCGGTCAGGACGTAGGCGAACCGCAGCAGGGCGTCAGCCTTCTCGGTGACCCACGCCTCGAAGTCGTACGGCTCAGCCCGTACGTCCGCTGCCGCCAAGGCTGCCTCCATGTCCTCAGGACGGTGCCGGTCCTGCATTCGTTGCACGTAGTACGCGGAATCCCTTGGCACTGCCGACCCGCTCGCACGGGTAGCCCTGGTCGGTCATCCAGCGCTGCAGGGAGTCTCCGCCCAGGTTCTTGCCCACGACGAACCATGCCACCCCACCGGGGGCGAGGCGGCCGAGCCAGTGCAGCAACATCTTGTGCAGCTCGGCCTTACCGATGTGGATCGCCGGGTTGGACCAGATCTGGTCGAAGCGCAGTTCCTCGGGTACGTCCTCCGGCAGCACCGCACGTACTCGCTCAGCAACCCCCGTGGCCTGGGCATTCACCTGTGTGAGCTCCAGCGCCCGGTTGTTCACGTCGACCGCCCACACCGTCGCGGCCGGCGCCTCCACGGCCAGTGCGCAGGCGATCGGCCCGTACCCGCACCCCAGGTCCAGGAACGTCCCGCCCGTACGCGGCGGATCCACCTGACGCAGCAGCACCGACGTACCGATGTCCAACCTGTCCCGGGAGAACACCCCGGTCGCCGTCGTGAACGTGTACTCGCGTCCCCAGATCCTCGCCTCGACCGTACGTCGAACGTCGGCCGACTGCGGCTCCGCCGAGAAAAAGTGGTCACCCACGTTGATGTACCTCTCCTCGCACCTGTCGCGCCTGCAACGCCCGCGCAGCCAGCTCGTCGTCCGCCGGGTACTGCACTTCCTCCAGCGTCAGCCCGTGTGCCGGCAGCACCGACACCGCCGAGTCCCGCACCTTGCCGGCAAGCACTGCGGCCGGCCACGCCACGTCCCGGCGTCCGTCGCCGACAGGGATCATCGACCCGACCAGCGCCCGCACCATCGAGTGGCAGAACGCATCTGCGATCACGGTGCCCTCCAACTGCCCAACACCCGTCCGCTGCCACGAGAACTCCAGCAGCGCCCGTACTGTGCTGGCGCCCTCCCGTTTCTTGCAGAACGCGGCGAAGTCGTGCTCCCCGAGCAGCCCGGTCGCAGCTGCGTTCATCCGATCCACGTCCATCGGCCGGCCCACGCGCAAGACATGTCCCCGGGTCAGCGGGTCCCATCCGTCCGGAGCGTCGCACAGCCGGTACACGTACCGGCGGGTCAGCGCGGAGAACCTGGCGTCAAAGCCCTCTGGAGCCGCCGTGACGGCTGTGACAGCCACATCCTCGGGGAGTACGCCGTTCAGCCCCCTGAGGAGCCGTAGCGGGTCCACAGCGCCTTCCAGATCCACATGGGTGACCTGTCCACGCGCATGTACGCCCGTGTCGGTCCGCCCGGCGCAGGTGACGGTCAGCGGGTCCGGCAACCGCAGTACGACGCGCAGCGCCTCCTCCAGCACCCCCTGCACCGTACGGAGACCGTCCTGACGGGCCCACCCGTGAAAGGACGCCCCGTCGTACCTCAAGTCAATCCGCCAACGCACACGGCAATCTAACGCAACGAGGCCCCCGCA
The DNA here is from genome assembly GCF_043197975.1 of Kribbella sp. NPDC048928. NCBI lineage: Bacteria > Bacillati > Actinomycetota > Actinomycetes > Propionibacteriales > Kribbellaceae > Kribbella > Kribbella sp. NPDC048928. The sequence continues at coordinate 323,726 of NZ_JBICUC010000004.1, forward strand.
CCGTGGGGTGCGGGGGCCTCGTCGAGGGTTCTACTTGTCGTCGTCCGAGCCGCCGGCCTTGGCGAAACCAGCCGCCTCGGCGTCCTCGGCGGTCTTGAACCAGACCTCGGCAACGGTCTTGTCGTACCACGGGGACTCGGTGGTGTGGTACTTCATCGAGTCCTCGTTGCCCTTGACCGTGTAGCCCTCCGGCGCGGAGCCGTCGGCGTTCGGCGCGGCCGAGTTGTCGTACTTGCCGGCCACGACGTCCTGCACCGGCGCGTCGGCGGCCGGGGCGTCCTCGACCTTGTCCTCGACCTTGGTCTCGGCAGCGGCGGCCTTCTTCGCCGGAGCCTTCTTGGCGGTCTTCTTCGCCTTCGGCGAGTCGGACAGCGCCTCGACCAGCTCGATCCGCGCCATCGGGGCGTTGTCGCCCTTGCGCGGGCCGAGCTTGGTGATCCGGGTGTAGCCGCCCTGACGGTCGGCGTACCGCTCGCCGATCTCGGTGAAGAGCACGTGCACGATGCTCTTGTCCTTGATCCGCTTCATCACCTGGCGGCGGGAGTTCAGGTCACCACGCTTCGCCTTGGTGATCATCTGCTCCGCCAGCGGCTGCAGGCGCTTGGCCTTCGTCACGGTGGTGGTGATGGCGCCGTGCTCGAACAGCGACGTCGCGAGGTTGCTGAGGATCAGCTTCTCGTGCGCCGGGCTGCCGCCCAGCCGGGCACCCTTGGTGGGGGTTGGCATCTCGTTAACTCCAGAAATCTAAGGCCCGTCGGGCCGAAGGGATGTAGGGCCCGACGGGCCGCAGGTACGCTCAGTACTGCTCGGTCTCGGCGAAGCTCTCGTCCTCGTCGTCCGCCTCGTTGCCGTAGGCACCGGACGCGGCGCGGAGGTCGAACCCGGGCGGGGAGTCCTTCAGCGACAGACCCATCTCGGCCAGCTTCAGCTTGACCTCGTCGATGGACTTGGAGCCGAAGTTCCGGATGTCCAGCAGGTCCTGCTCGCTGCGCGAGATCAGCTCACCCACGGTGTGGATGCCCTCGCGCTTGAGGCAGTTGTAGGACCGGACGGTCAGCTGCAGGTCCTCGACCGGCAGGGCCAGGTCGGCGGCCATCTGCTCGTCCACCGGGGACGGGCCGATGTCGATGCCCTCGGCCTCGACGTTCAGCTCGCGGGCCAGACCGAACAGCTCGACCAGGGTCTTACCGGCCGACGCGACGGCGTCGCGGGGCAGCATCGATGTCTTGGTCTCGACGTCGACCACCAGGCGGTCGAAGTCGGTGCGCTGCTCGACCCGGGTGGCCTCGACCTTGTAGGTCACCTTGAGGACCGGCGAGTAGATCGAGTCGACCGGCATCCGGCCGATCTCGGCGTCGGCGGACTTGTTCTGGACGGCCGAGACGTAGCCGCGGCCACGCTCGACGACCAGCTCCATCTCGAGCCGGCCCTTCTCGTTCAGAGTGGCGATCTTCAGGTCCGGGTTGTGCACCTCGACACCGGCCGGCGGCGCGATGTCGGCTGCCGTCACGTCACCGGGGCCCTGCTTGCGCAGGTACATGGTGACCGGCTCGTCGTGCTCGGAGGAGACGACCAGGTCCTTCAGGTTCAGGATCAGCTGGGTGGCGTCTTCCTTGACCCCGGCAACGGTCGAGAACTCGTGCAGGACACCGTCGATCTTGATGCTGGTGACGGCTGCACCGGGGATGGAGGACAGCAGGGTCCGGCGGATCGAGTTCCCGAGGGTGTAACCGAAGCCCGGCTCCAGCGGCTCGATCACGAACCGCGAGCGGTACTCGTCGACGACCTCTTCGGTCAGGGTGGGGCGTTGTGCGATCAGCACTGTGTTTTCCTTCTTTCGTCGCGACGACCACTATTTGAGGTCGCGAGGGGTGAAGAACGCGCCGGGCCGGCCGGCAGCCCGGGGGCCGCCGGCCGGCACGCGGTCAGTTCTTCGAGTAGAGCTCGACGATCAGGTGCTCGGCGACCTGGGTGTCGATCTGCTGCCGGGTGGGCAGCTGGTGGACGAGGATCCGCAGACGCTCCGGCATCACCTCGAGCCACGCCGGGACGACACGCTCGCTGTGCGCCTCCCGGGCGATGATGAACGGCGTCGTCTCGACCGACTTCTTCTTGACATCGATGATGTCGTGAGCAGTCACCCGGTACGACGGGATGTTCACCTTGACGCCGTTCACGGTGAAGTGACCGTGCACGACGAGCTGACGGGCCTGGCGGCGGGTACGGGCGAGACCGGAGCGGTACACCACGTTGTCCAGCCGGGACTCCAGGATCTGCAGCAGGTTGTCACCGGTCTTGCCGGAGCGCCGCGAGGCCTCCTCGTAGTACCGGCGGAACTGCTTCTCGAGGACGCCGTACGAGTAACGCGCCTTCTGCTTCTCGCGCAGCTGGAGCAGGTACTCGCTCTCCTTCGGGCGGCCGCGGCCGTGCATACCCGGCGGGTACGGACGACGCTCGAACGCCTTGTCGCCACCGACGAGGTCGACCCCGAGACGGCGCGACTTCTTGGTCATAGGTCCGGTGTAACGGGCCATGGTTCGCTACCTTCCTCTCTCTGGGATCAGACCCGGCGCCGCTTGGGCGGGCGGCAGCCGTTGTGGGCGACAGGGGTGACGTCCTGGATGGTGCCGACCTCGAGGCCGACCGCACCCAGCGAACGGATCGCGGTCTCACGGCCGGAGCCGGGACCCTTCACGAACACGTCGATCTTGCGCATGCCGTGCTCCATCGCCCGGCGCCCGGCGGCCTCGGCGGCCATCTGCGCGGCGAACGGGGTCGACTTGCGCGAACCCTTGAAACCGACGGTGCCCGCGGAGGCCCACGAGATGACCGCGCCGGTCGGGTCGGTGATCGTCACGATCGTGTTGTTGAACGTGCTCTTGATGTGCGCGTGGCCGGCGGCCACGTTCTTCTTCTCCTTGCGGCGCACCTTCTTCGCGCCGGCCGCACTGCGGCTCTTGGGAGGCATTCAGTTGCTCCTGGGGTGGTCGAAAGTCATCCGGGTCACTTCTTCTTCTTGCCGGCGATCGCCTTACGGCGGCCCTTGCGGCTACGGGCGTTGGTCCGGGTGCGCTGACCGCGCACGGGCAGCCCGCTGCGGTGCCGGCGACCCTGGTACGACCCGATCTCGATCTTGCGGCGGATGTCCGCGGTGACCTCGCGCCGGAGGTCACCCTCGATCTTGAAGTTGCCTTCGATGTAGTCCCGGAGCGAGACCAATTCATCGTCACCCAGTTCGTGGACGCGCTTGTCACCGGAGATGCCGGTGGCTTCGAGCGTCTTCAGGGCGCGAGTACGACCTACACCGAAGATGTAGGTGAGAGCGACCTCGATGCGCTTGTCGCGCGGCAGGTCGACTCCTACGAGGCGTGCCATGTGGCGGTGTTCCTTTCGTCAGCAGAGGTGTGGTGGCGCGCTGCGTCCCTGCCCGCCTCGGTGAGTTGTTCGTTTCACCGGCAAGGCCCCGGCCTCTGTTCCGGGGGCGACGCCCAGTACGTTCCTGGACGAGCATGCGCGCTGTGGTGCGAAAGTGCTGTGGTACTGCGTGTGGGCTGGTCAGCCCTGCCGCTGCTTGTGCCGCGGGTTCTCGCAGATCACCATGACCCGGCCGTGCCGGCGGATCACCTTGCACTTGTCGCAGATCTTCTTGACGCTCGGGTTGACCTTCATCGAGCTACTTTCTTCGACAGGTGTTGGTGGTGTTACTTGTACCGATAGACGATCCGACCCCTGGTGAGGTCGTACGGCGACAGCTCCACGACGACCCGGTCCTCGGGGAGGATCCGGATGTAGTGCTGCCTCATCTTGCCGCTGATGTGCGCGAGCACCTTGTGCCCGTTGGACAGCTCAACACGGAACATCGCGTTCGGCAGGGCCTCGACGATGGTGCCCTCGAGTTCGATTACTCCCTCTTTTTTGGGCATGTCCTCGCACTTCTGTAGACGTGACTGGCTATGGCTACAAAGAGCCAAGAGAAGAGTCTACGCCACTCACCCAGGCGAAACCCAATCGAGACCCCGCAGCGCAGACTCAGCGCACCCGTGAAGCCTCGAGCTCGGCCAGATGGTCCGATCCCCAGGTGTCCAAGGGTATCAGCGCTTCGTTGAGTGAGCACCCGAGTTCGGTGAGTGAGTACTCGACCTTCGGCGGCACCTGGTGGAAGACCTCCCGGTGCACGATGTCCCGCGACTCCAGCTCCCGCAACTGCTGGATCAGCATCTTCTCGGTGACGCCGGAGACCTCCCGCCGCAACTCCCCGAACCGCACGGCCCGTGGTGCAGCGCCCACAGGATCCGCGGCTTCCACTTCCCACCGATCACCTGTCACCGTTCTCGGGCTCGGCGCGAGGGGACCGCCCTCGCTTTCGCCTTCCTGGCCGCCGGTCATCCGACCACCGTCTGGAACCGCACTCCGGGCCGCTCCCCCGAACTCGACGACCTCGGCGTCACCCGCGCCACCAATGCAGCCGATGCCGTCGCCGCCTCTCCGCTGGTCGTCGTCTGCCTGCTCGTGGACGCAAGCGTCAACGCCGTCCTGGACGACGTCACCGGACCGACCACCCCGAGCGCCGGCCTCGCCGGCGTACGGCAATCTCGTCGCGACGGCAAAGGCCCAGGGCGTCGATCCCGTACTGGTGACTCCGATCGGTGACCTGCTGCGCAAGGCGGTTGCGACCGGCCTCGGCGACCGGGACCTCTCTGCGTTGGTCGGCCTGATCAGGGCTGCTCAGTAGCGGCCCACTGCTCGCCTGCGCGCCAGACCAGCTCCGGCATCAGGTCGAGCAGATCGCAGGCCGCGTCCAGTTGCGCGAGCGCGGTGCCGGAGTCGCGATACGCCGGAAGGATCGCGACGAACCGCCTGCCCTCGCAGCTGAATCCGAACGGCGGTACCTCGGCCAGCGCCTCGACCGTACGCGGATGCAGGACGGCGAGTGCATGGTCCTCACGCCCGTTGAACAACTGGTACTGCGTGGACAGCCCGTCGACGGTGAGCCGCAACGGGAGCAGGCTCGCCGCGGCGACCGGCGCCAGGCCCGCGGGCAGCACCTGCAACGGCGGCAACGGCCGATCCACCTGCAGATCGAGGAAGTCGAAGCCGAGCTCGCGCCGCCGTACCTTGTGCCGGAACCGCCCGGTCCAGAACTCACGGCCCCGATGCCGGCCGGACGTCACGTCCACGACCGTCGCCTTCGGGTCGACGTCGAACGGTGGGAACGGCCAACGATCGAGCAATTCCTGCCCGGACGCACTGATCCGCCAGCCCAGCTGTCCCGCGGCAGCTGCCCACTCCCGCCGCCGACGGCTGTCGCCGACCCGCAGTGCGAGGGTGAACCCAACGAGTACGAGGAACCAGGCCAGCACCATCCAGCCGACCCAGCGTGGCTCCAGCAGCAACCCGGCGATCGCCAGCGGTACAGCGACCACGAACCAGATCACATAGACGATCGCAGCCCCTTGATGCACCTGCCACGCCACATCGGCCCGCAGCCGCGGACCGGTCGCGTGGCGGACGACCGGGGCCGCGGTCAACGGCGCCTGCCGAGACCGCCGAGGGCGATGATCGCCCACGGGATCAGCAACCAGACCGGCCAGAAGTGCGGCCAGTGCCCACCGTTGCCAAGTCCGATCACGAACCAGATCACGACGTTGATCATCACCACACCGGTGAAGCCGCCGATCGCACCGGCCCGGCGGCCGTGGTGCGGGTGGTTGTCGGGCTTGCGCTCCGGGAAACTGCCCGGCTCCGGCGCCGGCTTGGTGTCCTTGACCACCTCGGGCGTCGCGTACGTCCGTACCGGCGGCAGGTCACGCACGAGCGGCTCCAGCTCGCCGTACGTCTGAACGGTGTACAGCTGGTCGAGGCGGGTCGAGAACTCCGGCTGGTCCAGCCGCCCGTCCGCGAACGCATCCCGCAGCCGCCCGGCGATCTTGTCGCGGTCAGCTTCGGTGAATCGCTGGTACGGCTGGTACTGAGGCATGTCTCAAGTGTGCCTCAGCAGCGGTCCGCCCGCGTCCCCCAACGGGTGGACCCGGAGCGTCAGTCGATCAGCTCAGTCGGCCAGGGCGCCGAACTTGATGCCGAGCTCGGCGAGCTTGGATTCGCCGCCGTCGATCGCGGTCAGCACCCACGGTCCTTGCGGAGTGAGAGTGAACGTGTGCTCGGTGTGTGCGGCCGCGCGCCCGTCGTCGGTGACGACGGTCCAGTCGTCCTCGAGCGTGTGGTTGTCCTGCTTGCCGAACGTCAGCATCGGCTCGACCGCCAGCGCCATCCCCTCGACCAGCTTCGGCCCGCGCCCGGGACGACCGAAGTTCGGCACGTTCGGCGGCTGGTGCATCGCCGAACCGATCCCGTGCCCGACGAAGTCCTCGACGATCCCGTACGACGAGTTGGCCCGGACGTGCGCCTCGACCGCGGCCGAGATGTCGGACAGCCGGCCACCGAGCCGTGCGGCCGCGAACCCGCGCCACATCGACTCCTCGCAGATCCGCGCCAGCTCCAGGAGCTCGTCGCCGACCGTACCGACGCCGACGGTGACCGCCGCATCGCCGTGCCAGCCGTCGACGATCGCACCACAGTCGATCGAGATCAGGTCGCCGTCGGCGAGCACCCGCTCGCCGGGGATGCCGTGCACGATCTCGTCGTTCACCGACGCGCAGATCGAGCCGGTGAACCCGTGGTACCCCTTGAACGACGGCGTCGCGCCGGAGGACCGGATGTTGTCCTCCGCGATCGCGTCCAGCTCGCCGGTACTGATGCCGGCCCGGACCGCACCGCGGAGCAGCTCCAGCGTCCGGCCGACCACCAGGCCGGCCTTGCGCATCGCCAGAATCTGCTCGCGGGTCTTGATCTCGATACCGCGGTCCCTGAACATCACGTGCTGTCTTACTCCGTTACGGTTTTCAGGGCGACGAGGACGCGCTCGCTGACCTCGTCGATCTCGCCGACGCCGTCCACCTCGACCAGCAGGCCACGCTGCGCGTAGACAGCCAGCAACGGCTTGGTCTCGGCCGCGTACACGTCCTGGCGGTGCCGGATGACCTCTTCGGAGTCGTCCGAACGGCCCTCGGACTGGGCGCGCTTGAGCATCCGGCCGACGAGCACGTCGGTGTCGGCGACCAGCGCCACCACCGCGTCCAGCATGTGCCCGTGGTCGGCGATGATCTCGTCCAGCGTGCCGACCTGGGCCAGCGTCCGCGGGTAGCCGTCGAGGAGGAAGCCGTCACCGGCGTCGGCCTCGGACAGCCGGTCCCGCACCATCGCGTTCGTGACCTCGTCGGGGACGTAGTCGCCGGCATCCATGTACCGCTTCGCCTCGACACCGAGCGGCGTCTCGTCCTTGACGTTCGCACGGAAGATGTCGCCGGTGGACACGGCCGGGATATTCAGGCGATCGGCAAGCACCTTTGCCTGCGTACCCTTGCCCGCCCCGGGCGGACCCATCAGCAACATTCTCATCAGCGCAGGAACCCTTCGTAGTTTCGCTGCTGCAGCTGAGACTCGATCTGCTTCACCGTGTCCAGACCGACGCCGACCATGATCAGGATCGACGTACCACCGAACGGGAAGTTCTGACTCGCGTTCAGCAGGACGAGAGCGACCAGCGGGATCATCGAGATCGCCGCAAGGTAGATCGCGCCGGGCAGCGTAATGCGGTCCAACACGTGCTTCAGGTACTCCTCCGTCGGCCGTCCCGCGCGGATCCCCGGGATGAAGCCGCCGTACTTCTTCATGTTGTCCGCGACTTCCTTCGGGTTGAAGGTGATCGAGACGTAGAAGTACGTGAAGAAGATGATCAAGGCGACGTAGGTCACCATGTAGATCGGATGGTCGCCCTTGACCAAGTTGGCCTGGATCCAGTTCGACCAGCCCTTGCCTTGCTGGAACTGACTGACCAGGACCGGTAGATACAGCAGACTCGAAGCGAAGATCACCGGGATCACACCGGCCTGGTTGACCTTCAGCGGGATGTACGTCGACGTACCGCCGAACATCTTCCGGCCGACCATGCGTTTCGCGTACTGCACCGGGATCCGGCGCTGGGCCTGCTCGATGAAGATGACCGCGGCCATGATGACCAGACCGATCGCGATCACCACGACGAAGGTGGTGACGCCCTTCTGCTTGCGGATGCTCCACAGGTTCGTCGGGAAGGTGGCGACGATCTGGGTGAAGATCAGGATCGACATACCGTTACCGACACCACGGTCGGTGATCAGCTCACCCAGCCACATGATCACGCCGGTGCCGGCGGTCATGGTCAGCACCATCACGGTGACGGTGAACCAGTCGTCCTTGTACAGCAGCGGCTCGGTGCAGCCCTGGAACAGCCGGCCGGGGGTCCGGGCCAGCGCCACGAACGCGGTGGACTGCAGGATCGCGAGGCCGACGGTGAGGAACCGGGTGTACTGCGTGATCTTGCCCTGGCCCGCCTGGCCCTCCTTCTTCAGCGACTCCAGCCGCGGGATGACCACGGTGAGCAGCTGCAGGATGATGCTGGCGGTGATGTAGGGCATGATGCCGAGCGCGAAGATCGCGAGCTGCAGCAGCGCCCCGCCGGAGAACAGGTTGATCAAGCTGTACAGGTTGGCGTTCTGGCCGCCCTGCGAGATCTTGATACAGGTGTGCAGCGACTGAACGTTCACACCCGGGGCCGGCACCACGGAGCCGATCCGGAAGATCACGACAATGAAGAGCACGAACAAGATCTTCCGGCGCAGGTCCGGCGTCTTGAACGCGTTGGCGAAGGCGCTTAACACCCTGTCCTCCCACATGTTTCCCTTGCCGCGGGCACGGCAGGGGCCTAGCTAAGCCGCTGGGCAAGAGACGAGCCAGGGCCCGTCCGACCGGCGCAGGATATCAAGCACCGGCCGTTACGAGCCCTGGACCTCGTGTCACACCTCGGTCGTGGTTCCCCCGGCCGCCTGGATCTTGTCCGTGGCTGACTTGGAGAACTTGCTGGCCGAGACCTGCAGTGCCACGGTCAGTTCGCCGTCACCCAGTACCTTGACCGGCTGACCGCTACGAACCGCGCCCTTGGCGACCAGGTCGGCAATGCCGATCTCGCCACCTTCGGGGAACAGTTGTCCGAGCTTGTCCAGGTTAACGACCTGGAACTCCACTCGGTTCCTGCTCTTGAAGCCCTTCAGCTTCGGGAGCCGCATGTGCAGCGGCATCTGGCCACCCTCGAACCACTCGGGGATGTTGTTACGCGCCTTGCTGCCCTTGGTACCGCGGCCGGCGGTCTTGCCCTTGCTGCCCTCACCACGACCCACGCGGGTCTTGGCGGTCTTGGCACCGGGCGCCGGACGCAGGTGATGAACCTTGAGCGCCATGTCAGTCGACCTCCTCGACGGTGATGAGGTGGCGAACCGCACGGACCATCCCGCGAACCTCGGGCTTGTCTTCGTGGACGGCGCTGTCGCCGATCCGCTTGACCCCCAGGGTGCGCAGCGTGTCGCGCTGGTTCTGCTTGCCACCGATGCCGGAACGCGTCTGGGTCACCTTCAAGCGTGCCATCAGGAAGCCGCCTCCGCCCGCGCCTTCAGCAGCGCCGCAGGGGCGACCTGCTCGACCGTGAGCCCACGACGAGCGGCCACGGCCTCCGGGGTCTCCAGGCTGCGCAGCGCCTCCACCGTGGCGTGCACCACGTTGATGGAGTTCGACGAGCCCAGCGACTTGCTGAGGATGTCGTGGATCCCGGCGCACTCCAGTACGGCGCGCGCCGACCCACCCGCGATCACACCGGTACCGGGAGCGGCCGGACGCAGCATGACAACGCCTGCGGCCTTCTCGCCCTGGACCGGGTGCGGGATGGTGCCCTGGACCCGCGGCACCTTGAAGAACGACTTCTTGGCCTCCTCGACGCCCTTGGCGATCGCCGCGGGCACCTCCTTGGCCTTTCCGTAACCCACACCGACGGTGCCTTCACCGTCACCGACGACCACGAGGGCGGTGAAGCTGAAGCGACGACCACCCTTCACGACCTTGGCGACCCGGTTGATGGCTACCACGCGCTCGATGTAGGCGGTCTTGTCCGCCTGCTGACCGCGACCACCGTCGCGGCCACGGCGCTCACCACCGGCGCCGCCTCCGCGACGCTGCTGGCCTCCGCTCATTTCGAACTACCTTCTTCCCTTGTCGCCATCAGAAGCCGAGCCCACCCTCGCGGGCGGCGTCGGCCAGCGCCGCGATGCGGCCGTGGTACTTGTTCCCGGCCCGGTCGAACACGACCGAGTCGATGCCGGCGGCCTTGGCCCGGTCGGCGATCAGACCGCCGACGGTCTTCGCCTTGTCGGTCTTGTTCACCTCCGCGCCACGCAGGTCGGCCTCCATGGTGGAAGCCGACGCCAGCGTCTTGCCGGCCACGTCGTCGATGACCTGAACGAACAGGTGCTTCGAGGACTTGCTGACCACCAGCCGCGGCCGGTCGGCCGTGCCGTTGATCTTCTTGCGGACCCGGATCTGACGACGCAGCCGGGAGGCCGTCTTCTTGGCGGAGTGCTTGTGCGGACGCAGTCCGATCGCCATGGTTACTTACCAGCCTTTCCGACCTTGCGGCGCACCTGCTCGCCGGCGTACCGCACACCCTTGCCCTTGTACGGCTCGGGCTTACGCAGCTTGCGGATGTTCGCAGCGACCTCGCCGACCGACTGCTTGTCGATGCCGATCACCGAGAACCGCGTCGGCGCCTCCACGTTGAACGAGATGCCTTCCGGCGCGTCCACCGTGATGGTGTGGCTGTACCCCAGCGAGAACTCCAGCTGGGTCGGGCCCTTGGAGATCACCCGGTAACCGACACCGACGATCTCGAGCTTCTTCTCGTAGCCGTCCGTGACCCCGGTGACCAGGTTGGCGATCAGGGTGCGGGACAGGCCGTGCAGTTCCTTGCTCTTGCGCAGGTCGTCGGGGCGCGTGACGGCGATTGCGCCGTCGTCGTCCCGGCCTACAGCGATGGGCTCAGCGACGACGTGCGACAGCTGACCCTTCGGACCCTTGACGGTGACCGTCTGGCCGTCGATCGTGACGTCGACGCCGGACGGGACCGAGACCGGGAGCTTACCGATGCGAGACATTTCAGTGGTCCTCCTTCCGGTTCTTCGTCACCAGACGTAGGCGAGGACTTCCCCGCCGACGCCCTTGTTCTTGGCCTGACGGTCGGTCAGCAGTCCCTGGGACGTCGAGATGATCGCGACGCCCAGGCCACCGAGGACCTTGGGCAGGTTGGTCGACTTCGCGTAGACCCGGAGGCCCGGCTTCGAGATCCGGCGAACACCCGCGATGGAGCGCTCCCGGCTCGGGCCGAACTTCAGGTCGACACTCAGCGTCTTGCCGACGGCGCCCTCTTTGGGCTCCTCGACCTTGTAGGAGGCGATGTAGCCCTCCTGCTGAAGGATGTCGGCGATGCCCTGCTTGATCTTGCTGTACGGCATCGTGGTCGACTCGTGGTACGCCTGATTGGCGTTCCGCAGACGCGTCAACATGTCTGCGATCGGGTCGGTCATCGTCATGGCCTGGGGCCTCTTTCCCGCCGTGGTTTCGCCGTTCGGCGACCTACGGTGACTAGATGGTGGTGAATGGGGAGAAGTTCTGGGGTGGAGACGGTCACCAGCTGGACTTGGTCACGCCGGGCAGCTCGCCCCGGTGTGCCATCTCCCGCAGGCAGATCCGGCAGAGGCCGAACTTGCGGAAGACCGCCTTCGGCCGGCCGCAGCGCTGGCAACGGGTGTAACCGCGCACCGCGAACTTCGGCTTCCGGGCCTGCTTGACCTTGAGTGCTGTCTTCGCCACGTCAGTTCTCCTTGAACGGGAAGCCGAGCGCCCGCAGCAGGGCCCGACCCTCGTCGTCGTTCGTCGCGGTGGTCACCACGGTGATGTCCATGCCCCGGACCCGGTCGATGCGGTCCTGGTTGATCTCGTGGAACATCACCTGCTCGGTCAGGCCGAAGGTGTAGTTCCCGGTGCCGTCGAACTGCTTGGGCGACAGACCGCGGAAGTCGCGGATCCGGGGCAGCGCGAGCGCCAGCAGCCGGTCCAGGAACTCCCACATCCGGTCGCCGCGCAGCGTCACGTGGGCGCCGATCGGCATCCCTTCACGCAGCTTGAACTGCGCGATCGACTTGCGGGCCTTGGTGACCTGCGGCTTCTGGCCGGTGATCGCGGCCAGGTCCTTCACCGCGCCGTCGATCAGCTTCGAGTCGCGCGCCGCCTCGCCGACGCCCATGTTCACCACGATCTTGGTGAGCCCGGGCACCTGCATGACGTTCGCGTACTTGAACTCCTCGTGCAGCTTGCCGACGATCTCCTCGCGGTACTTCGTCTTCAGCCGCGGCTGGACCTTGCTCTCGGTTACTGCGGTGCTCATCAGATCTCCTCGCCGGTACGCCGGGCGATCCGGACGCTCCGGGTACCGGTGTACGTCGAACCGTCGGGACGGCGCTTCTGCACCTCGACGCGGTTGTAACCGACGCGGGTGGTCACCTTCTGCTTCTTGCCGTCCTTGTCGACCTCGACGAGAAGCATCACGTTCGAAACGTGGATCGGGGCTTCCTGGGTGACGATGCCACCGGTGGTGCCGCCGCGCTGGGCCTGCTGCACCTTGGTGTGCTTCTTCACCCGGTTGACGCCCTCGACGATGACCTTCTCGTCGTTCGGGAAGACCTGGATGATCTTGCCCTCAAGGCCCTTCGAACGACCCGAGATCACACGGACCTGGTCGCCCTTCTTCACGTGCAGTTTCTTCTGGGCCATCTCAGAGCACCTCCGGCGCGAGCGAGATGATCTTCATGAAGCGCTTCTCGCGCAGCTCCCGGCCGACCGGGCCGAAGATGCGCGTCCCGCGCGGCTCGCCATCGGCCTTCAGGATCACCGCGGCGTTCTCGTCGAAGCGGATGTAGGAGCCGTCCGGACGCCGGCGCTCCTTCACGGTCCGCACGATGACCGCCTTGACGACGTCACCCTTCTTCACACCACCGCCGGGGATCGCGTCCTTGACGGTGGCGACGATCGTGTCACCGACACCGGCGTAGCGCCGACCGGAGCCACCGAGAACGCGGATGCAAAGGATCTCCTTCGCGCCCGTGTTGTCGGCGACCTTCAGTCGCGACTCCTGCTGGATCATCTGTTGATCTCCTGGTTGTCTCGCTGGTTCTCACGTCCGTGAGCCTTGCGGAACGAATAATTTCGAATGGTTGCCGGTCGCTGTGCCCTCGAGCACAGCCGACCGGGAACAGCTACTTGGCCTTCTCGAGGACCTCGACGACGCGCCAGCGCTTGGTCGCCGACAGCGGCCGGGTCTCCATCAGGAGGACACGGTCGCCGATGCCGGCGGCGTTCTGCTCGTCGTGCGCCTTGAGCTTGCTCGTGCGCCGGATGACCTTGCCGTAGAGCGCGTGCTTGACGCGGTCCTCGACCTCGACCACAACGGTCTTGTCCATCTTGTCGCTCAGCACCAGGCCCTCACGGGTCTTCCGGCGGCCTCGCGCCTCGGTGGTCGTGCTCACGGTCTCGTCCTTCACGTTCTCGCTCATGCGTTCGCCTTCTCACTGTCGTCCGCGGAGTCCTCGGCGCCGGCCTCGACCGGTGCGTCGACCTCTTCGGTGATGCCGAGCGCACGCTCGGACAGCACCGTGTAGATGCGGGCGATGTCCTTACGGACGGCGCGCAGCCGGCCGTGGGACTCCAGCTGGCCCGTGGCAGCCTGGAACCGGAGGTTGAACAGCTCCTCCTTGGCTTCGCCGAGCTTGCTCAGCAGCTCGTCCCGGCCCAGGTTCCGCAGCTCGGCGGCGGTCAGGGTAGCCATCAGTTCTCACCTGCCTCTCGGGAGATGAAGCGGCACTTCATCGGCAACTTGTGGATCGCACGGCGCATCGCCTCACGGGCGATGTCCTCCGGGACACCGGACAGCTCGAACAGCACGCGACCGGACTTGACGTTCGCGATCCACCACTCCGGCGAACCCTTACCGGAACCCATCCGGGTCTCGGCCGGCTTCTTGGTCAGCGGGCGGTCGGGGTAGATGTTGATCCACACCTTGCCGCCACGCTTGATGTGCCGGGTCATCGCGATACGCGCGGACTCGATCTGCCGGTTGGTGACGTAGTGGCTCTCCAGGGCCTGGATGCCGAACTCACCGAAGGCGAGCGTCGTTCCGCCCTTCGCCGCACCAGTCCGCTTCGGGTGGTGCTGCTTGCGGTGCTTGACCTTGCGGGGGATGAGCATGTTGTCAGCTCTCCGTTCCGGTCGTCTCGGCGGCCTTGTCGGCTACCGGCGCGCTGGTCTCGGCGGCCTTGTCGGTCGCCGCGGCAGCGTTGTTGTCGTTGCGCGAGTCCCGACGGTCGCCACCGCGACCGCCACGGCCACCACGGTCGCCTCCGCGACCGCCACGGTCACCGCGGTCGCCGCCGTCACGGCGGGCCGGACGGCCACGCTGCTGGGTGGCGGCCCGGGCCGCTGCCTGCGCCTCGCGCTCCGCGCGGGTGCCGGCGACGTCGCCCTTGTAGATCCAGACCTTCACGCCGATCCGGCCGAAGGTCGTCCGGGCCTCGTAGAAGCCGTAGTCGATGTCGGCCCGCAGCGTGTGCAGCGGGACGCGGCCTTCGCGGTAGAACTCCGACCGCGACATCTCCGCGCCACCGAGCCGGCCGGAGCACTGGATCCGGATGCCCAGGGCGCCGCCACGCATGGTGGTCTGCATCGCCTTGCGCATCGCGCGGCGGAACGCCACGCGGCCGGACAGCTGCTCGGCCACGCCCTGCGCGACCAGCTGAGCGTCGACCTCGGAGTTCTTCACCTCGAGGATGTTCAGCTGCACCTGCTTGCCGGTGAGCTCCTCAAGGCTGCCCCGGATCCGGTCCGCCTCGGCGCCACGGCGACCGATGACGATGCCCGGACGAGCGGTGTGGATGTCGACCCGGACCCGGTCACGGGTGCGCTCGATCTCCACACGGGAGATGCCGGCGCGCTCCATGCCCTTGCTCAGCAGGCGACGGATCTTGACGTCCTCGCCCACGTAGTCCTTGTACAGCTTGTCGGCGTACCAGCGGCTCTTGTGATCGGTGCTGATGCCGAGACGGAACCCGTGCGGGTTGACCTTCTGTCCCACGTCAGGACTCCTTCTTCTCAGCGGTGGCCTTCTTGGCGGCCTTCTTGGCGGTCGCCTTCTTGGCCGGCTTCTCCGCGCCTTGGTCCTCGGCCGGCTTGTCGGCGGCCTTCTTGGCCGCCTTCTTCGCCGGCGCCTTCTTGGCCGTGGCTGCCTGGTCCGCGGTCTTCTTGGCAGCGGCCTTCTTGGCCGGTGCCTTCGGAGCCTCCTCCTCGGTGACCCGCGGCTCGACCACGACGGTGATGTGGCTGGTCCGCTTGTCGATCCGGGTGGCCCGGCCCTGGGCGCGAGGACGGTGACGCTTCAGCGTCGGTCCCTCGTCGACCAGAACCTTGGACACGACCAGGTCGGCCCGGCTCAGGTGCTCGGTGCCCTCGGCGTTCGCCGCGGCGCTGTCGACGACCTTGTACACGGTCGCGGCAGCAGCCTGCGGGGCGAACTTCAGAGTGGCGAGTGCGTCGTCGACGCCCAGACCGCGCACCAGATCGCCCACGCGGCGCGCCTTCATCGGCGTCACGCGGACGAAGCGCGCGACCGCGAAGGCCCCGGGCTGCTCGCCCAGCAGGCTCTCGCGACGGGCGCTGGTCGCCCTACGCTCTTGAACGCTCATGATGTTCGAATCTCTCCGTAGATTGCTATCGCTAAGTCACTGAACCCTGCGGGGATCAGCGACGCCGTGACTTGCGGTCGTCCTTCTCGTGACCCCTGAACGTCCGGGTCGGGGCGAATTCGCCGAGCTTGTGCCCGACCATCGCGTCCGTCACGAACACCGGCACGTGCTTGCGGCCGTCGTGCACCGCAATCGTGTGGCCGATCATGTCCGGCACGATCATCGATCGGCGGGACCAGGTCTTGATGACGTTCTTGGTGCCCTTCTCGTTCTGCACCTCCACCTTCTTTGCCAGGTGGTGGTCGACGAACGGGCCCTTCTTGAGGCTGCGTGGCATTCTGGCCGGCTCCTATCAGCGCTTCTTGCCGGCCTTGCGGCGCCGGACGATCATGCGGTCGCTTTCCTTGCGGGTGCGGGTCCGGCCCTCAGGCTGACCCCACGGGGACACCGGGTGACGACCACCCGAGGTCTTACCCTCACCACCACCGTGCGGGTGGTCGACCGGGTTCATCGCGACACCGCGGACGGTCGGGCGCTTGCCCTTCCAGCGCATCCGGCCCGCCTTGCCCCAGTTGATGTTGGACTGCTCGCCGTTGCCGACCTCACCGAGGGTGGCGCGGCAGCGTACGTCGACCATCCGGACCTCGCCGGACGGCATCCGCAGGGTGGCCATCCGGCCTTCCTTCGCGACCAGCTGGATGCTGGAACCGGCGGAGCGGGCCATCTTGGCGCCACCGCCCGGTCGCAGCTCGACCGCGTGGATGGTGGAACCGACCGGGATGTTGCGCAGCGGCAGGTTGTTGCCCACCTTGATGTCGGCGGCCGGGCCGTTCTCGACGACGGTGCCCTGCTGCAGGTTCGACGGGGCGAGGATGTAGCGCTTCTCGCCGTCCACGTAGTGCAGCAGCGCGATCCGCGCGGTGCGGTTCGGGTCGTACTCGATGTGCGCGACCTTGGCCGGCACGCCGTCCTTGTCGTAGCGCTTGAAGTCGATCAGCCGGTACGCCCGCTTGTGACCGCCACCGTGGTGCCGGGTGGTGATCTTGCCCGAGCTGTTCCGGCCGCCCTTCTTCGGCAGCGGACGCAGCAGCGACTTCTCGGGGGTCGAACGGGTGAGCTCGACGAAGTCGGCCACGCTCGAGCCACGGCGGCCCGGCGTCGTCGGCTTGTACTTGCGGATTCCCATTACGACTGGCCTCCGAAGATATCGATGCGGTCGTCACCCTTGAGGGTCACGATCGCCCGCTTGGTGTCCGGGCGCTTGCCGAAGCCGGACCGGGTCCGACGGCGCTTGCCCTTGCGGTTCAGGGTGTTCACGTCGCTGACCTTGACGTCGAAGACCTTCTCGACCGCGAGCTTGATCTCGGTCTTGTTGGCGTCCGGTGCGACCTCGAACGTGTACTTCTGCTCGTCGAGCAGGCCGTAGCTCTTCTCGCTGACGACCGGCCGGAGCAGCACTTCCCGCGGGTCCTTGTTGACTCCGTGGCTCATGCCTCTACCTCCTCGGCTTCAGTCGACGTGGCGACGGCCTTGACGGACTTGCCCTTCGGGGCGCCGGCCACGAACGCGTCCAGCGCTCCCTTGGTGAACACGACCGCGTCGCTGACCAGAACGTCGTACGCGTTCAGCTGGTCGGCAGCGATCAGGTGCACGTGCTGCACGTTGCGCAGGCTCAGCCAGGTGAGCTCGTCCGCGCGGTCGACGACAACCAGGGCCTTGCCCGGGTCGGTGACCTCGCTGAGCACCTTCAGGGCCGACTTGGTCGACGGCGTGTCGCCGTCCACGAAGCTCTCGACCACGAACACCCGGCCGTCACGGGCCCGGTCGGACAGCGCACCGCGGAGCGCGGCGGCGATCATCTTCTTCGGGGTCCGCTGGCTGTAGTCGCGCGGCACCGGGCCGTGGACGACGCCACCACCGGTGAACTGCGGCGCGCGGGTCGAACCCTGACGGGCGCGACCGGTGCCCTTCTGGCGGTACGGCTTGGCGCCACCGCCGGACACCTCGCCCCGGGTCTTCGCCTTGGCCGTGCCCTGACGGGCGGCGGCCAGCTGCGCCACCACGACCTGGTGGATCAGCGGCACGTTGACCTGGACGTCGAACAGCTCGGCCGGAAGCTCGGCGGAACCCTTCTTGCTGACCTTGTCGCCCTTGACGACGACGACGTCGACGGTGCTCACTTGGCAGCTCCCTTCGCGGCGTTGCGGATCAGCACCAGGCCGCCCTTGGGGCCGGGAACCGCACCCTTCAGCAGGATCAGGCCGCGCTCGGTGTCGATCGCGTGCACGGAGATGTTCTGCGTGGTGACCTGCTCGTGGCCCATCCGGCCCGCCATCCGCAGGCCCTTGAAGACCCGGCCCGGGGTGGCGCAGCCGCCGATGGAACCCGGCGAGCGGTGCTTCTTGTGCACACCGTGGGTGGCGCGCAGGCCGTGGAAGCCGTGCCGCTTCATGACACCGGCGAAGCCCTTGCCCTTGCTGGTGGCGGAGACGTCGACGCGCTCACCGGCGGCGAAGGCCTCGGCCTTGATCTCCTGGCCCAGGGTGTACTCGCTGGCGTCGGCGGTGCGCAGCTCCAGCAGGTGGCGCCGCGGCGTCACGCCGGCCTTGTCGAAGTGACCGCGCATCGGCTTGGTCACCTTGCGGGGGTCGATGTCGCCGAAGGCGATCTGGACGCCGTCGTAGCCGTCCCGGTCCGACGTACGGACTCCGGTGACGACACAGGGTCCGGCCTGGACGACGGTGACGGGGACGACGCGGTTGTTCTCGTCCCAGGTCTGGGTCATGCCGAGCTTGGTGCCCAGCAGCCCGCGCGTGTTCTTCACGTGGCTCATTGGTCTTTCCGCGTCCTCAGAGCTTGATCTCGATGTCGACACCAGCCGGCAGGTCGAGACGCATCAGCGAGTCGACGGTCTTCGGCGTGGGGTCGATGATGTCGATGAGCCGCTTGTGAGTGCGCATCTCGAAGTGCTCGCGGCTGTCCTTGTACTTGTGCGGCGAGCGGATGACGCAGAACACGTTCTTTTCCGTCGGCAACGGCACCGGGCCAGCAACCTTCGCACCAGTACGCGTCACCGTGTCGACAATCTTGCGCGCCGAGCTGTCGATGACCTCGTGGTCGTAGGCCTTCAGCCGGATGCGGATCTTCTGTCCCGCCATCGCTTCGCTTCGTCCTTCTCTATCGTCTTCCGTTGCGTTGCTCCGACCCCCGCGGTCGGGTGTGTCGCCGATCGAGTGCAAAACTGCGCCGCACACACGTGACTCACCGCTCTTCGACCCTGGTGGGAATCGGGGCCCCGGTCTCGGACCGGAGCCTCGGCTTGGTCTCCGGTCCGGCGCACCAGCCAGATCAAGAAGATCTGGGGCGCACCCCGGCGGCCTAGCCTGAGCAACCTGAATATTGTGCCAGAGATCAGCGCCGGAACGCCAATCGGTGGCTTTGCCGCCCGATCCGGTACCACCTGAGCGCCGGATCGGGCGCAAAGCAGAGGTCCGCGGGGCTCAGGATCGAGCCCTCGCGGACCTCATGAGATCACTTGATGATCTTGGTGACCCGGCCGGCGCCGACGGTACGGCCACCTTCACGGATCGCGAACTTGAGGTTCTCCTCCATGGCGATCGGCTGGATCAGCTCGACCGTCATGTCGGTGTTGTCGCCCGGCATGACCATCTCGGTGCCCTCGGGCAGCGTGACGACACCGGTGACGTCGGTGGTACGGAAGTAGAACTGCGGGCGGTAGTTCTGGAAGAACGGCGTGTGACGGCCGCCCTCCTCCTTGGAAAGGATGTAGACCGACGCCTCGAAGTTCGTGTGCGGGGTCGTGGTGCCCGGCTTGATGACGACCATGCCGCGCTCGACGTCCTCGCGCTTGGTGCCACGCAGCAGCAGACCGACGTTCTCACCGGCCTGGCCCTCGTCGAGCAGCTTGCGGAACATCTCGATGCCGGTGACCGTGGTGGTCTGCTTGGCGTCGCGGATACCGATCAGGTCGACAGTCTCGTTGACCTTGACGACGCCGCGCTCGATCCGGCCGGTGATGACCGTACCGCGACCCGTGATGGTGAAGACGTCCTCCACCGGCATCAGGAACGGCTTGTCGATCTCGCGCTCCGGCTGCGGGATGTAGGAGTCCACCGCGTCCATGAGCTCGAGGATCGACTCGGCCCACTTGGCGTCGCCCTGCAGCGCCGGGTGAGCGGCGACGCGGACGATCGGCGCGTTGTCGCCGTCGAACTCCTGCTCCGAGAGCAGCTCGCGAACCTCGAGCTCGACGAGCTCCAGGATCTCCTCGTCGTCGACCATGTCGCACTTGTTCAGGGCGACGACCATCGCCGGCACGCCGACCTGACGGGCGAGCAGCACGTGCTCACGCGTCTGCGGCATCGGGCCGTCGGTGGCGGCGACGACCAGGATCGCACCGTCCATCTGGGCCGCACCGGTGATCATGTTCTTGATGTAGTCCGCGTGACCCGGGCAGTCGACGTGGGCGTAGTGCCGGGCCTCGGTCTGGTACTCGACGTGCGCGATGGAGATGGTGATACCGCGCTGGCGCTCTTCCGGCGCCTTGTCGATCTGATCGAAGGCCGATGCCTCGTTGAGCGTCGGGTACTTGTCGTGCAGCACCTTGGTGATCGCCGCGGTAAGAGTGGTCTTACCGTGGTCGATGTGACCGATGGTGCCGATGTTGACGTGCGGCTTAGTCCGCTCGAACTTCGCCTTAGCCACTGGGGCCCTCCTGGAAAATGTTGACTTACGCCGTACGCCGACGCGCTGTGGGTTGGTTGGTCCGGGGCGAGATTACTCGCCGCGAGCCTTCTTGATGATCTCTTCCGCCACGTTCTTCGGAACCTCGGCGTAGGAATCGAACTGCATCGAGTACGACGCGCGGCCCTGGGTCTTCGACCGTAGGTCACCGACATACCCGAACATCTCGGACAGCGGCACCGAAGCCTTGATCGCTCGGCTGCCACCGGGGCCCTCGTCCATGGACTGGATCGAGCCACGACGGGAGTTGAGGTCGCCGATCACTTCACCCATGTAGTCCTCGGGCGTGATCACCTCGACCGCGAACATCGGCTCCAGGATGACCGGAGTCGCCCGCCGGGCGGCGTCCTTGAAGGCCATCGAACCGGCGATCTTGAAGGCCAGCTCGGAAGAGTCGACATCGTGGTAGGCACCGTCGGTCAGCGTGACCTTGACGTCCACCATCGGGTAGCCGGCCAGTACGCCGAACTCCATTGCCTCCTGGGCGCCCTCGTCCACCGACGGGATGTACTCCCGGGGGATGCGGCCACCGGTGACGGCGTTGACGAACTCGTAGCCACCCTCGCCACCGGCCTCGACCGAGGTCGGCTCGATGTTGATGATCACACGCGCGAACTGACCCGAACCACCGGTCTGCTTCTTGTGCGTGTAGTCGACCTTCTCGACCTTCTTCTTGATCGTCTCGCGGTAGGCGACCTGCGGCTTGCCGACGTTGGCCTCGACGCGGAACTCGCGCTTCATCCGGTCGACCAGCACCTCGAGGTGCAGCTCACCCATACCGGCGATGATCGTCTGGCCGGTGTCCTCGTCGGTCCGGACCTGGAAGGTCGGGTCCTCCTCGGCGAGCCGCTGGATCGCGACACCCAGCTTCTCCTGGTCGGCCTTCGACTTGGGCTCGATGGCGACCGAGATGACCGGGGCCGGGAACTGCATCGACTCCAGGACGACCGGCTTCGAGGCGTCCGCCAGCGTCTCACCGGTGGTGGTGTCCTTCAGACCCATCACCGCGACGATGTGGCCGGCGCCGATCGAGGCGATCTCCTCACGCTTGTTCGCGTGCATCCGGTAGATCTTGCCGATCCGCTCCTTGCGGCCCTTCGTCGGGTTCAGCACCTGCGTGCCGGTCTCCAGCTTGCCGGAGTACACCCGGATGAAGGTCAGCTTGCCCAGGTGCGGGTCGGCCGCGATCTTGAACGCCAGCGCCGAGAACGGCTCGCTGTCGTCCGGCTTGCGCAGCACGACCTTCTCCGGGTCCTTGACGTCGTGGCCCTCGATGGCCGGGACGTCGATCGGGCTCGGCAGGTAGGCGTTGATCGCGTCGAGCAGCGGCTGGACGCCCTTGTTCTTGAAGGCGGTACCGGTCAGGACCGGGGTCAGCTTGCTCGCCAGGGTCGCGCGACGGATACCCGCCACGAGCTGCTCCTGGGTCGGCTCCTCGCCCTCGAGGTACTGCTCCATGATCTCGTCGTCGGCCTCGGCCAGCGTCTCGATCAGCTTGTCGCGCCACTCGGCGACGATCTCGGTGTGGGTGGCCGGGATCTCCTCGACGGTGTAGTCCTCACCCATCGTGGTCTCGCCGCGCCAGGTCAGCGCGCGCATCCCGACCAGGTCGACGACACCGATGAAGTCGCCCTCGGAACCGATCGGCAGCTGCAGCACCAGCGGCACCGCGGCCAGCCGGTCGACGATCATGTCGACCGTGCGCATGAACTCGGCGCCGGTCCGGTCCAGCTTGTTCACGAAGCAGATGCGGGGTACGCCGTACCGGTCAGCCTGGCGCCACACGGTCTCGGACTGCGGCTCGACACCGGCAACACCGTCGAACACCGCGACGGCGCCGTCGAGGACGCGCAGCGAGCGCTCCACCTCGACGGTGAAGTCGACGTGCCCGGGGGTGTCGATGATGTTGATGGTGTGGTCTTTCCAGGTGCAGGTCGTCGCGGCGGACGTGATCGTGATGCCGCGCTCCTGCTCCTGCTCCATCCAGTCCATCGTGGCGGCGCCGTCGTGGACCTCACCGATCTTGTAAGTGATACCGGTGTAGAAGAGGATCCGCTCGGTCGTCGTCGTCTTGCCGGCGTCGATGTGGGCCATGATCCCGATGTTGCGGACCTTGGCCAGGTCGGTGGTGATTTGTACGGCCACCTCGGTGGTCTACCTCTCGATTCTGTACTGCGTCAAAGGGTGTGAGCTGGGGTCCGGATCGGACCCCGGATCACCAGCGGTAGTGGGCGAAAGCCTTGTTGGCTTCGGCCATCTTGTGCGTGTCCTCGCGGCGCTTCACCGATGCACCGAGACCGTTGGACGCATCCAGGATCTCGTTCATCAGGCGCTCGGACATGGTCTTCTCGCGACGAGCCCGCGAGTACGACGTCAGCCAGCGCAGCGCGAGCGTGGTCGACCGGCCCGGCTTGACCTCGATCGGGACCTGGTAGGTCGCGCCACCGACGCGGCGGCTCTTCACCTCGATGCTCGGCTTCACGTTGTCCAGCGCACGCTTCAGCGTGATCACCGGGTCGGTGCCGGTCTTGGTGCGAGTGCCCTCGAGCGCGCTGTAGACGATGCTCTGCGCGATCTGCTTCTTGCCGTCGACCAGGATCTTGGAGATCAACTGGGTGACGAGCGGCGAACTGTAGACCGGGTCGATGATGACCGGGCGCTTCGGGGCCGGGCCCTTGCGCGGCATTAGCTCTTCTCCTTCTTCGCGCCGTAAAGGCTGCGAGCCTGCTTCCGGTTCTTCACACCCTGGGTGTCGAGCGAACCGCGGATGATCTTGTACCGGACACCCGGGAGGTCCTTCACCCGGCCGCCGCGGACGAGCACGATCGAGTGCTCCTGCAGGTTGTGGCCGACGCCCGGAATGTAGGCGGTGACCTCGATACCGCTGGTGAGGCGAACACGCGCAACCTTGCGGAGCGCCGAGTTCGGCTTCTTCGGCGTGGTCGTGTAGACGCGCGTGCACACACCACGACGCTGAGGGGAACCCTTCAGGGCCGGCGTCTTGTTCTTGGACACCTTGTCCTGGCGGCCCTTGCGGACCAGCTGGTTAATGGTGGGCACCGCGTGGGTCTCTTTCTGTCGTCCGGCTGGGTTTGTAGCTTTTACCTGACCCCCGCGGTCGGGTGTGTCGCGTGCGCACGAGCAGACCGACGCCGTAATCTTCCAGACTGTCGGCGGGAGTCCCGTGCCACGCGGCCCGGTTCGTTGGACGAGGGGCACGCATGACGGCCCAGGAAAGACCCCGGGCACGATCGTTAAGACTAGCGGGTGCCTCAAGCACGGTCAAAATGAGTAACCGGCCGCGGTCGAGGACCCTCCGCCTGACCAGTGTACAGGGCCTCCGGGACAACCCTTGGCAAACGCTTCCAGAGGCCCTGCGCAGGTGTCGTTCAGACGCGGAACTCGACGTCGGTGATGAGGCCTTCGCTGACCCGGTACAGAGCCAGTTGCGGGACCGCCGCGCCCTCGTCGTAGGTGAGGACGTGCTCGACCACCCACTCCCCCAGCGTCAGCTTCTGGATGATCTCGGTCTTGCAGCGGCCGGCGTCGAAGCGCGGGCGGTAGAACTCCCGCAGGAAGCGCCGGCCCTTGAGCTCCGAGCCGTCGGCGAGCCGGATCCGGGCGGTCGGCGAGTACATCGCGAGGAACGCCTCGAGGTCGTGCGCGGCGTACGCGGCGTGCTCCCGGGCGACCGCACGCGCGGCCGCTGTCTCGGCGGTGACGGCCGCAACGGTCGTCACCCCCAGGTCGGCCGGCGGAGGCTGTACAGAGCCGCCTACGGGCGTCGGAGCGGGCGCGGACACCGGTGCAGGGACAACGACCGGAGCGGGCGCCGGAGCGTTCTTGACTGCCAGGGCTTCCCTGGATCTGGCGGCGGGTGTGGTCCGCCGGGGCGTGGTGGTCTTCTTCTTGGCCGGGGGTGGGACGAGGAGCTTGCCGTCGGTGCCGGGCTCCTCGCCGAGGTGGGCGATCGCCCAGTCGAGAGCCTTGGTCACGGCGGCGCGTGATTCTTCGGTGTGGTCGAGCATGTCGAACCCGTGGTGCCCTTTCGGTACGTCGATGATGTCCAGCGCGGTGCCACCCGCGGAGACGAACTCCGCTACCGGACCGGCGAGCTCCTCACGCTCGAGTCCAGCTCTTGTCAGTAGCACCGGCAGGTCCTTGAGGTTGCCGATCACGTCGGCGGCGGTTACCAGATCGTCGACACCGGGCGGGGTGGCGAGCAGGGGGTAGCTGAGAGCCACGAAGCGCAGCCAGTCGGGGCGGCTGTCCAGCCACTCCCCGGCCAGCAGGCCGGCGCCCGAGAAGAACCACAGCCCGACCCGATCGGGGTCGACTCGTGGATCCGAACGCAGTACGCCGACCGCAGCCTCCACCTCGTCCGCGGCCTCGACCAGGCGGTCGAGTCCGTGGATCAGGCTGTGGTCGACGACTGCGGCCACCAGGCCTCGCCTGGCGGCAGCGGTCGCGTAGCCCTTGTAGACCGGCCAGTCCCGAGGCATCACCTCGAGCTCGGCCGGTCCGGGTCCCCCGTGCACGAAAAGAATTGCGCCGCCTCGGGCGGTACCGGGCGGGCGGTACAGGTCGATCTCCCCCAGGCGATCGACGCGTACATCAGAACCTTCCAGAACCCCCAAGACGAAAGGCCGCAGGTAGGCCGGCAGATCCGTCATGCACCAATCTTGGCGCATGACGGGCACACTTTCAGCCGCCACCCCGAGTGTCTTTTCCGGCACCCGCCGTACCGGCTGGTAAAAGCCGCGAGGGCGGCACCTCCCGTTGGGGAGATACCGCCCTGCGCGGAGTGACTCGGCTCAGTTCTTGTAGGAACCGAGGTCGAAGTCGTCGAGCGGGACCGACTGTCCGGACGACGGGCCGAAGTCGTAGTCGTACGACTCGTAGCCGACCATCGAGTACATCGCGGCCTTCGCCTCCTCGGTGGGCTCCACCCGGATGTTGCGGTACCGGTCCATGCCCGTACCGGCCGGGATCAGCTTGCCGATGATGACGTTCTCCTTCAGACCGACCAGGGAGTCGGACTTGCCGTGGATCGCGGCCTCGGTCAGGACCCGGGTCGTCTCCTGGAAGGAGGCGGCCGACAGCCACGACTCGGTGGCCAGCGAGGCCTTGGTGATACCCATCAGCACCGGACGACCCGAGGCCGGCGTACCGCCCTCGGCCACGACGCGGCGGTTCTCCGCCTCGAACATGATCCGGTCGGCAAGCTCACCCGGCAGCAGGTTCGCCTCGCCGGACTCGATCACCGTGACCCGGCGCAGCATCTGCCGGACGATGATCTCGATGTGCTTGTCGTGGATGGCCACACCCTGCGACCGGTACACCTCCTGGACCTCGTCCACCAGGTGCTCCTGCGCCTTGCGGACACCCAGGATCCGCAGAACCTCCTGCGGGTCCGGCGTACCCTGCGTCAGCTGCTGACCGACCTCGATGTGCTGACCGTCCTCGATCAGCAGGCGGGCCCGCTTCGACACCGGGTAGGCGACCTCCTCGGAACCGTCGTCCGGGGTGAGCACCAGCTTCCGGGTCTTGTCGGTGTCCTCGACGGCGATCCGGCCGGCTGCTTCGCCGATCGGCGCCTTGCCCTTGGGCTGACGTGCCTCGAAGAGCTCGACCACACGCGGCAGACCGTGGGTGATGTCATCACCCGCGACACCACCGGTGTGGAAGGTACGCATCGTCAGCTGCGTGCCCGGCTCACCGATGGACTGGGCCGCGATGATGCCGACCGCCTCGCCGATGTCGACCGGCTTGCCGGTCGCCAGCGAACGGCCGTAGCACTTCGCGCAGGTACCGGTCTTGGCGTCACAGGTGAGCACCGACCGGACCCTGACCTCTTCGATCCCGGCCGCGACCAGCTTCGCGATCGACACGTCGCCCAGGTCGGCGCCACCGGCGAGCACGACGTTGCCGTCGGCATCGATGGCGTCGGTGGCCAGGGTCCGCGCGTACGCGCTGGTCTCCACGTTCTCGGCGTGCACGACCTTGCCGCTCGGGTCCTTCTCGCCGATCTGCTTCGGCAGGCCCCGCTCGGTCCCGCAGTCCTCCTCGCGGATGATCACGTCCTGCGACACGTCCACCAGACGACGGGTCAGGTAACCCGAGTCGGCGGTCCGCAACGCGGTGTCGGCCAGGCCCTTCCGGGCACCGTGGGTGGCGATGAAGTACTCGACCACCGACAGGCCCTCGCGGAAGTTGGACTTGATCGGCCGGGCGATGATCTCGCCCTTCGGGTTGGCCACCAGACCACGCATACCGGAGATCTGCCGGATCTGCATCATGTTGCCTCGGGCACCGGAGTGCACCATCATCCAGATCGGGTTGTCCTTGGCGAAGTTCTCCTCCATCGCCTTACCGACCTCGGCGTTGGCGCCGGTCCAGATCTCGATCAGCTCCTGACGCCGCTCGGACGAGGTGATCAGACCCCGCTCGAACTGCTTCTGGACCTTCTCGGCCTGGGACTCGTACCGGGCCATGATCTCGGGCTTGCTCGGCGGGGTGCTGAAGTCGTCGATCGACACCGTGACACCGGACCGGGTGGACCAGTAGTAGCCGAGGTCCTTCAGCGCGTCCAGCGCGTGCGCCACCTCGACCTTGGTGTACCGCTCGGCGAGGTCGTTGACGATCCCACCGAGCTGCTTCTTGCCGACCTCGGTGTCGACGAACGGGTAGTCCGCCGGCAGCGCCTCGTTGAACAGCGCGCGGCCCAGGGTCGTCTCCATGCCGAAGCCACCGCCCGGCAGCTCGATCGCGTCCGCCGGAGCACCCGAACCGCTCAGCCGCAGCGTGATCTTGGCCTGCAGCGCGAGCTCACCGCGGTCGAAGGCCATGATGCCCTCGGCCACCGAGCCGAACGCCCGGCCCTCGCCCTTGGCGCCGTCCTTCAGCATCGTCAGGAAGTAGATGCCGATGATCATGTCCTGCGTCGGCATCGTGACCGGACGGCCGTCGGCCGGCTTCAGGATGTTGTTGGTCGACAGCATCAGGATCCGGGCCTCGGCCTGCGCCTCGGCCGACAGCGGCAGGTGCACCGCCATCTGGTCACCGTCGAAGTCCGCGTTGAACGCGGAGCAGACGAGCGGGTGGATCTGGATCGCCTTGCCCTCGATCAGCTGCGGCTCGAACGCCTGGATGCCGAGCCGGTGCAGGGTTGGTGCACGGTTCAGCAGGACCGGGTGCTCGGTGATGACCTCTTCCAGTACGTCCCAGACCTGGGCGCGCTGGCGCTCCACCATCCGCTTGGCGGACTTGATGTTCTGCGCGTGGTTGAGGTCGACCAGCCGCTTCATCACGAACGGCTTGAACAGCTCCAGCGCCATCGCCTTCGGCAGACCGCACTGGTGCAGCTTCAGCTGCGGGCCGACCACGATGACCGAACGGCCCGAGTAGTCGACGCGCTTGCCCAGCAGGTTCTGACGGAAACGACCCTGCTTGCCCTTGAGCATGTCGGACAGCGACTTCAGCGGCCGGTTGCCCGGGCCGGTGACCGGACGGCCACGGCGGCCGTTGTCGAACAGCGCGTCGACGGCCTCCTGCAGCATCCGCTTCTCGTTGTTGACGATGATCTCCGGCGCGCCCAGGTCGAGCAGCCGCTTGAGCCGGTTGTTCCGGTTGATCACCCGGCGGTACAGGTCGTTCAGGTCCGAGGTGGCGAACCGGCCACCGTCGAGCTGCACCATCGGGCGCAGGTCCGGCGGGATCACCGGGACGCAGTCCAGGACCATGCCCATCGGGCTGTTGTTGGTGGCCAGGAACGCGGTGACGACCTTGAGCCGCTTCAGGGCGCGGGTCTTGCGCTGGCCCTTACCGGTCTTGATCGTCTCGCGCAGGTTGTCCGCCTCGGCCTTCAGGTCGAAGGTCTCCAGCCGGCGCTGGATCGCGGCGGCACCCATGGCGCCCTCGAAGTACTTGCCGAACCGCTCCTTCATGGCGCGGTAGAGGATCTCGTCGCCCTCGAGGTCCTGGACCTTCAGGTTCTTGAACCGGGTCCAGACCTCGTCGAGGCGGTCGATCTCGCGCTGCGCACGGTCGCGCAGCTGCTTGACCTCACGCTCGGCGCCTTCCTTGACCTTGCGGCGGACGTCGGCCTTGGCGCCCTCGGCCTCGAGCTGCGCCAGGTCCTCCTCGAGCTTCTTCAGCCGCGTCTCGATGTCGTTGTCACGACGGTTCTCGAGCTGCTTGCGCTCCACGTCGACCCGACCCTCGAGCGAGGACAGGTCGCGGTGCCGCGACTCGTCGTCGACGTCGGTGATCATGTACGCCGCGAAGTAGATGACCTTCTCGAGGTCCTTCGGGGCGAGGTCGAGCAGGTAGCCGAGCCGCGACGGGACACCCTTGAAGTACCAGATGTGGGTGACCGGCGCGGCCAGCTCGATGTGGCCCATCCGCTCACGGCGCACCTTGGAGCGGGTGACCTCGACGCCACACCGCTCGCAGATGATGCCCTTGAAGCGAACGCGCTTGTACTTGCCGCAGTAGCACTCCCAGTCCCGGGTGGGACCGAAGATCTTCTCGCAGAACAGACCGTCACGCTCGGGCTTGAGCGTCCGGTAGTTGATCGTCTCCGGCTTCTTGACCTCGCCGTGCGACCACTGGCGAATCTCGTCCGCAGTGGCCAGGCCGATCCGAAGCTCGTCGAAGAAGTTCACGTCGAGCACGATGTGTTATCTCCCGTTGCTAAAGGTGGTCTGAGTGAGTTGGTTGTTGATGTCAAGCGGCAACCCGCTCAGACCTCCTCGACACTGTTCGGCTCGCGCCGGGACAGGTCGATTCCCAGTTCCTCTGCCGCCCGGAAGACGTCCTCCTCGCTGTCGCGCATCTCGACCCGGCTTCCGTCGGACGAGAGCACCTCGACATTGAGGCAGAGGGACTGCATTTCCTTGACCAGAACCTTGAACGACTCCGGGATACCCGGCTCCGGAATGTTCTCGCCCTTGACGATCGCCTCGTACACCTTGACCCGTCCGACGACGTCGTCGGACTTGATGGTCAGCAGTTCCTGCAGCGCGAAGGCGGCACCGTAGGCCTCCAGGGCCCACACCTCCATCTCGCCGAACCGCTGGCCACCGAACTGGGCCTTACCGCCCAGCGGCTGCTGGGTGATCATCGAGTACGGACCGGTCGACCGTGCGTGGATCTTGTCGTCGACCAGGTGGTGCAGCTTCAGGATGTACATGTAGCCGACACCGATCGGGTCCGGGAACGGCTCACCCGAACGGCCGTCGAACAGGCGCGCCTTGCCCTGCCCGTTGACCATCCGGACACCGTCCCGGTTCGGCAGCGTGGAGGACAGCAGGCCGGTGACCTCGTCCTCGGTCGCACCGTCGAAGACCGGGGTGGCGACGTTCGTCATCGGCTCGGCCGCGCCGGCGCCGATCTTGATCAGCCGCTGCGCCCAGTCCTCCTCGTTCTCCGGGTCGACCTCCCAGCCGCGGGAGGCGATCCATCCGAGGTGGGTCTCCAGCACCTGGCCGACGTTCATCCGGCCGGGCACGCCCAGCGGGTTGAGGATCACGTCGACGTGGGTGCCGTCCTCGAGGAACGGCATGTCCTCGACCGGAAGGATCTTGGAGATGACGCCCTTGTTGCCGTGCCGGCCGGCCAGCTTGTCGCCGACCGAGATCTTCCGCTTCTGGGCCACGTAGACGCGGACCAGCTGGTTGACGCCCGGCGGCAGCTCGTCGCCGTTGTCGCGGTCGAAGACCCGGACACCGATGACGGTGCCCTCCTCGCCGTGCGGCACCTTCAGCGACGTGTCGCGGACCTCGCGCGCCTTCTCACCGAAGATCGCCCGGAGCAGCCGCTCCTCCGGGGTCAGCTCGGTCTCGCCCTTCGGGGTGACCTTGCCGACCAGGATGTCACCGGTGGTGACCTCCGCGCCGATCCGGATGATGCCGCGCTCGTCCAGGTCGGACAGCATCTCGTCGGAGACGTTCGGGATGTCCCGGGTGATCTCCTCCGGGCCCAGCTTGGTGTCGCGGGCGTCGACCTCGTGCTCCTCGATGTGGATCGAGGTCAGCAGGTCCTGCTGCACGACGCGCTGGCTGAGGATGATCGCGTCCTCGTAGTTGTAGCCCTCCCACGTCATGAACGCGACGAGCATGTTCCGGCCGAGGGCCATCTCGCCCTCGTCGGTGCACGGACCGTCGGCCAGCGGCGTCCCGATCTCGACCCGCTGCCCGGCGTCGACCAGCGGGCGCTGGTTGATGCAGGTGCCCTGGTTCGAGCGGCGGAACTTCGCCATCCGGTAGGTCTGGTACGTACCGTCGTCGGCGGCGATCTCGATCAGGTCGGCCGAGACCTCCTTGACCACGCCGGGCTTGTCGGACACGACCACGTCGCCGGCGTCGACAGCACCGCGGAACTCCATGCCGGTACCGACCAGCGGGGCGTCCGAGGTGATCAGCGGCACCGCCTGGCGCTGCATGTTCGAACCCATCAGCGCGCGGTTGGCGTCGTCGTGCTCCAGGAACGGGATCAGCGCGGTCGCGACCGACACCATCTGGCGCGGCGACACGTCCATGTAGTCGACGTCGTCGACCGGGACGAGCTCGACCTCACCGTGCCGGCGGCGAACCAGGACGCGCTCCTCGGCGAACCGGTTCTCGTCGTTCAGCGCGGCATTCGCCTGCGCGATGACGAACCGGTCCTCCTCGTCGGCGGTCAGGTAGTCCACCTGCTCGGTGACCTGACCCTCGACGACCTTGCGGTACGGCGTCTCGACGAAGCCGAACGCGTTCACCCGGCCGTACGACGCGAGCGAGCCGATCAGGCCGATGTTCGGGCCTTCCGGGGTCTCGATCGGGCACATCCGGCCGTAGTGCGAGGGGTGCACGTCGCGGACCTCGAAGCCGGCCCGCTCACGGCTCAGACCACCCGGGCCGAGCGCGTTCAGGCGACGCTTGTGGGTCAGACCCGCGACCGGGTTCGTCTGGTCCATGAACTGCGACAGCTGGGAGGTTCCGAAGAACTCCTTCAGCGCCGCAACCACCGGACGGATGTTGATCAGGGTCTGCGGCGTGATCGCCTCGACGTCCTGAGTCGTCATCCGCTCGCGGACCACCCGCTCCATCCGGGCCAGGCCGGTACGGAGCTGGTTCTGGATCAGCTCGCCGACGGTGCGCAGGCGACGGTTGCCGAAGTGGTCGATGTCGTCCTCTTCGACCACGATCTCGCCGCGCGGGGCCGGCAGCTCGGTCTTGCCCTCGTGCAGAGCGACCAGGTACTTGATCGTGGCGACGATGTCGTCGACGGTCAGCACCGCCTGGTCGTGCGCCTCGTCACGGCCGAGCTTCTTGTTGATCTTGTAGCGACCGACCTTGGCCAGGTCGTAGCGCTTGCCGTTGAAGTAGTAGTTCTCCAGCAGCGCCTGCGCGGCCTCGCGGGTCGGCGGCTCACCCGGACGCAGCTTGCGGTAGATGTCGAGCAGCGCGTCGTCCTGCCCGGAGGTGTGGTCCTTCTCCAGGGTGAGGCGGATCGACTCGTAGTCGCCGAACTCCTCGAGGATCTGCGCGTCGGTCCAGCCGAGCGCCTTCAGCAGGACGGTGACGTTCTGCTTGCGCTTGCGGTCGAGGCGGACGCCGACCATGTCGCGCTTGTCCACCTCGAACTCCAGCCACGCGCCGCGCGACGGGATGATCTTGGCGGTGAAGATGTCCTTGTCCGAGGTCTTGTCCGGCGTGCGCTCGAAGTACACACCGGGAGACCGGACGAGCTGCGAGACCACGACACGCTCGGTGCCGTTGATCACGAAGGTGCCCTTGCGGGTCATCAGCGGGAAGTCGCCCATGAACACGGTCTGGCTCTTGATCTCGCCAGTCTCGTTGTTCATGAACTCGGCCGTGACGAACAGCGGGGCGGAGTACGTGACGTCCCGCTCCTTGCACTCGTCGACCGTGTTCTTCGGCGGCTCGAAGCGGTGGTCGCGGAACGACAGCGACATGGTGCCGCTGAAGTCCTCGATCGGGGAGATCTCTTCGAAGATCTCTTCCAGGCCGCTGGGGCCGGACAGGTCCGACCGCCCCTCGGCCTCGGCGGCGGCCACACGGGCCTGCCACGTTTCGTTACCGACCAGCCAGTCGAAACTATCCACCTGCAACGCAAGCAGATCCGGAACCTGAAGAGGCTCGGAGATCTTTGCGAAAGAGATGCGGCGGGGGCCGGTGACGTTGGAAATGCTGTCGGACTGGGGGTTGCGCGAGGCGACCAAGGGGCGTCCTTCCACGGGCTCGCAAAATCACATCGGTGCTGGGAGCGCACGCCAAGCCGCCCCAGTCAAGTCGAGAACTCGAGCGAGGGCGAGAGAAAAGGCAGCGCAAAGGAATAGGCTACATGATCCGGGCAAGCCTGTCCAATGGGGTCCAACAGTTTGCCGTCGGACCACCCTCTCCGTCAAGGACCGACCCGGAATCTCCAGTGAGCAGATCACTCACGAGACTTCCGGCGCCCCTCTGGTGCGGAGTCACCTAGAGATTACAGTCCGGCGATCTCCTGGACCAGCCATCGGCCGCCGTTTCGGACCATTGTGAACCGGGTCCGGTTCAGGTCCACCCGGGGACTACCCTTCGTGATCGTGCTGGTGGTGGTCTGGTTCACGAAGATGATCAGCGTGACCCGGTCGGCGTCGCCGTCGCGGACCGCGACCTCGCGGACGTCGGCCTTCACCGTGGCCTTGGTCTTGGTGGCCAGCTCGCCGGCCACCTTCGCGGTCGCGTCGAACTTCGCGGCGAAGTCCGGGGTCATCGTCGCCCGTGCCGCGGCGAAGCTTTTGTCCAGGTCACGGTAGTCATAGCTGAGCGCGGTCTCGGCCGCCTTCCGGCCGGCCACCGATGCCTGGTCACGGGCGTCCTCGGCCTGCTTGCCGTGCCACGCCTTGACGCCGAGCACCGCCGCCACGGTCAGTGTCAGGACAACGACGACAGCCAGGGCCGCGGTCAGCAGATTACCCAGTCCACGATTACTGTCCGTAGCCGAAACCGGCTCGGGCGGGGGCTTGGGTACGACCTTGGACGCCTCCGTTGTGGCCGGGGTCACAGTGTCTTGGACACGCTCCTCAGCGACCGGCTCGGTCTCGACGGCCTCGGACTCGGTGGTCTCGATGTCGGTGCGGTCGTCCGGGGTCTCCGGTTTGGCGGTCCGGCGCTGGCCGGCGATCCGGGGGCGATTGCGGGGGCTGCCGCTGGGACCGGGCATCAGCCCACCGCCTGGAGGTCGGCGGTCAGCCAGCGGTTGTTGTCGCGGACCATGTCGAGCTTGAAGCGGTACCGGCGCTCGGTGCCGGTGGTCGAGGCGGTGTTGGTGATCACGGCATCCACGATCAGCAGCACCTGGGCGGAGTCCTTGTCGTTGGACACCACACCGACCTCCTTCACGTCCCCCTTCGAGGTCGCCTTGTTCTGCACGATGGCCGTCTTCACCGCGGCGATCCCGTCCTGGAACTCCTGCTTGAACTGGCCGGTGGACTCGTCGGTCACGCGCTTGAGGTCCGCGTCCGACGTTTTGTAGTCGTACGTCGTGAAGTCCAGCGCCAACTGCCGCGCCGCCTTCATCGCGCCGTCGCGCTGCGAGTCGTCGGCCCGCTGCTTGCGCAGCGCCACCACCGACAGCGTCAGCCCGGCGAGTGCCACCACGAGCAGCACGCTGAGCGCCCAGGCCAGCACCAGCCGGCCGTTGTTCCGTACCTTCACTTGCCGGTCACCGGTCCGAGAATGAGTGCCTTCCAGGAGTCGCTGCCGAGCAGCTCCTGCTGTCCGCCGGTCGAGCCGAGCACGATGTCCGGCATGCCGGCCGTCCCACCCGCCTCGCCGGTCGCCGGGTCGTAGCCGATGCCGTACCCGGTCCGATTCAGGTTCCGCGACGACGGGGACGGCTTGTTCTGCGAGCCGCGGACGTTGATCCCGCTCGACGGGCTCGCCGTACAGCCGGCCTTGACGTTCGCCTTGGTGTTCCCGAGGTCCTGCGGGACCCGCTTGTCGGTACCGCCGTACCCGGGCCGGCAGGCCGGCGGGCTGAGCCCGACGACCAGTCCGAAGTGCGCGTCGTAGTGCCCGTCCGCGTTCTTCGCCGGTACGACGTACCCGCCCATCGCCACCGCCGGGTAGACGACCATCAACTGCTCGACGGCGTCCAGCCGGACCGCGGTCAGCTGGCTCACCGTCAGCAGGTTGCCGAGCAGCACCGCGACGTCCGCGCTGTTGTCCTTGATCAGGCCGGTGATCTGTGTCGAGGCCAGCGAGCCCTGGTCGATCACCGTCCGCAGACTGGTGTCCGAGCTGACCAGGGTGTCGGACAGCAGCGCCAGGTTCTTCGCCCAGGTCTTGATCGCGTCGCCGCTGGCCACCTGGGTGGCGAGCACGGTGTCGCCGTCGTTGATCAGCTTGATGGTCTGCAGTACGTTCGCGTCCGCGTCGTCGATCAGCTTGCCGGAGCTGTCGATGATCTTCTGCAGGTCGGTGCCCTTGCCCTTCAGCGCCGCACCGAGCTCGCGGACGGTGGTCTTCAGGCTCTCCTTGTCGACCGAGTTCACCAGCTGGTCGAGGTTCAGCAGCAGCTCGGTGGTGTCGATCGGGACCGCGGTGTCCTTGCGGGCGATCTTGGAGTTGTCCTGCAGGTACGGCCCGCCGTCGCGGCGCGGCTGCAGGTCGACGTACTGCTCGCCGATCGCGGACCGGTCCGCGACCACCGCGATCAGGTCGTTCGGGATCTTGAACTTCTTCTCGATGTCGAGGTTCACGTCGACGCCGTCGGGCAGCAGCTTCAGGTCACCGACCCGGCCGACCGGCTGGCCGCGGTACGTCACCTCGGCGCCGGAGAAGATGCCGCCGGACTCCGCGAAGCTGGCGCTGACCGTGTAGTCCTTGTCGACCACCAGCCGGTCGACCTGCGCGTACCGGGCGCCGACGAACGCGACGCCGACGACGGTGATCAGCAGGAACACCATCAGCTGGATCCGGACCGCTCTGGTGATCATCCGACCGCCCCCGGCATCAGTGCGCGGGCCAGGTCGGGATCGAGCCCGGCGCGCTTCAGCTGTGGTGTGCAGACCGGCAGCCCGAGCAGCGTGATGCAGCTCGTCGCGGTCGAGGTCGGGACCGGCAGCGGCGGCACTGCCCCGCTCTTGGCCGGCTGGGTCGGCAGGTGCACCGGGAGGCTGATCCGGCCGGTCGGGAGCGCGGTCGGGCCGACGGTCGGCAGGTTCAGGTTCAGCAGGCTCTTGAGTGCCTTCTGGGTGTTCACGTCCAGCGTGATCCCGAGGTTGGTGAAGTCGCCCTTCGCGGCCTTGGCGGCCTGGTCCGGGAACGGATAGGTGAACAGCAGCTCCAGCGACTTCGGCAGGTTCGCGCCCGCCTCGGCCAGCTTGGTCAGGATCGGGTAGAGCGACTGCAGGTTCGCGACCAGGTCCTTCTGGGCCGAGGTGATCACCCGGGTCGCGGTGTTGCCCAGCGTGGCGAGTGCCTGCAGCGTCTTGACCAGTGCGGCGCGCTGCTGGTCGAGCGTCTTGATCGACTTCGGCAGCGAGTCGATCGCGGTCGCCAGCGTCGCCTTCTGCGCGTTCAGCTTCTTGGCCAGCGCGTCCACCGACTTGATCGCGGTGATGATCCGGGCTTTGTTCTTGTCCAGCGTGCCGACGAAGATGTTCAGCTGGGTCAGTACGCTGCGGATCGCCGGCTCGTTCCCGGTCAGAGCCTTGTTCAGCTCCTGGGTGATGATCTGCAGCTGGGCGACACCGCCGCCGTTCAGCAGCAGCGAGAGCGCGGACAGGACTTCCTCGACCTCGACGTTGCTGGTCGTCCGGGACAGCGGGATCAGCTCGCCGTTGTCGAGCTTGCCGCGCGGCTGCTCGGCCCCGGTCGGCCGCGACAACGACACGAACTTCTCACCGAGCAGGCTGGTCTGGCGGATCGTGGCGTGCGTGTTGTCCGGCAGGTCGAGGCTCTTCGGCAGCTTGATCCGTACCTTGGCGACGTACCCGTCCAGCCAGACCTTCTGCACCGTGCCGACGGTGACGTCGTCGACCTTCACCGACGACTTCGGCACCAGGTCCAGTACGTCGGCGAACTCGACCGTGACCGTGTACGACGGCCCCTTGATCTTCGCGCCGCCGGGCAGCGGCAGCGAGTAGACGGAGAAGTCGCAGCCGGTCAGCAGCATCGCGAGCGCCGTCACTCCGGCCACCAGTGCTCCACGCTTGCTCATTTGACCAGCCCCCCGAGTGTCGGGTCCACCGGGTCGGGGCGGTTCAGCGGGGCCTTCGGCGCGGGCGCCCAGGGCGTACCGGCCGGGCCTCCGCTGACCGGTCCGGTGCCGGTCAGCCCCTTGATCAGGGGCAGCTTGGCGAGCGCGTCGAGCACCGGCTTCAGGGTCGAGCACAGCGACTTCGACTGGCCGGCCTGCAGCAGCAGCGAGCAGACGAACGTGGCCGGGTCGTCGAGCTGACCGGGGTTGATCCGCTGGTCCAGCGTTCCGAACTGCGGGTTGTAGATCCGGGCCAGGTTGCCCAGACCGAGCGGTGCGGTGTCGAGGACCTCGGCGATCGCGGTCTTCTCGTTCACCAGGATCTGCGACAGCGCGGTGGCCTGGGAGACCGTGCCCTTGATCAGGGTCCGGTTGTCCTTCACGAACGAGGCGACCTCGCCGAGCGCGGTCGCCAGCAGCGACAGCGCCGAGCCCAGGTCCTTGCGTTCGCCGGCCAGCGTGGTCGAGACCGCCGCGAAGTTGGAGTTGAACTGCTTGACCAGCCCGTCGTTCGCGGCCAGCGCCGACACGAACGTCTGCAGCTGACGGATCGTGTTGAACAGCGCCGACGAGTTCCCCGACAGGGTGCTGGTCAGCTTGGACACGTCGGTGATCGTCTGGTTGAGCTTCGCGCCCTGGCCGTTCAGGTTCTTCGCCGAGACGTCCAGCAGCCGGGCCAGCGCGCCCTGGTCGTTGGCGCCCTTCGGACCGAGTGCCACCGACAGGTCGTTGAGGCTCTGGTAGATCTGGTCGAGCTCCAGCGGTACGGCGGTCCGGTCGAGCGGGATCTGGGCCCCGTCGGCCATCACATCGCCCTTGGTGTACGCCGGCGTGAGCTGCAGGTACCGGTCCGCGACGATCGACGGCGAGGCGATCACCGCCTTCGCGTTCGCAGGCACCTTGTGCTTCGCGTCCCACCAGAACTTCACCCGTACGGAGCGGCCGGCCGGCGTGATGCTGTCCACCTCGCCGACCTTGATGCCGAGGATCCGGACGTCCGACCCCGGGTACACCGAGACCGCGCGCGGGAAGTACGCCGTCGCGGTCACGCGCTCGGGCTTCGGCCAGAGGGTGACGGCGCTGACCGCAATGATCACGACGACCACCGCCGCCGCGATCAAGCGGGAGATTGCGTTGATCCGCATCAGCCGCCACCTCCCAGGATCGGCGGCAGCCCGGGCGGCAGCACCTTGGGCAACGGGATCTCCGGTACCGGCGCCAGGTTCTGCAGGTACGTGTCGAACCACGGCCCGGTGCCGAGCGTGTTGGTGAAGACGCGGACGAACGGCGCCAGGCCCTTGATGCTCGCGTCCAGTGAGGTCTGGTTCTGCAGCAGTACGCCGAGCACCGCGTTCACCTTCTGCAGGGTCGGCGCGAGGTCCTTGCGGTTCTCCCGGACCAGCGCGGTGATCTGCGCGGACAGCGCCTGCGTCGACACCAGCAACTGGTGGATCAGCGCACGCCGCGCCTGGACGGCCTGGAAGACCTTGTTGCCGTCCTTCATCAGCTTGATCAGCTGCGCGTTGCGGTCGGCAAGGACCTTGGTGACCACGTTGGAGTGCTGCAGCAGCAGCTTGAGCTGCGCGTCCCGGGCGGCCACGTTGCGCGACAGCCGGGACAGCCCGGTCAGCGAAGCCCGTACCTCCTCGGGGGTGTTCTTGAACGTCGCCGACAAGGTGTCCAGCGCCTTCGCGAGCTGTGCGGTGTTGATCCGCTCCGTGGTGTTGGCCAGGTCGGTGAAGGCGTCCACGACGTCGTACGCGGCAACCGTCCGGGCCAGCGGGATCTCGGAGCCCGGCTTCAGCACGCCCGAACCACTCGGGTCCAGCTTCAGGTACTTCTGGCCGAGCAGTGTCTTGATCTTCATCTCGGCGCCGGTCTCGTCGCCGAGCTTCACGCCCTTGTCGACCACGAAGTCGACCCGGACGTGGCTGCCCTCGAGCTCCACCTTGCGGACCTTGCCGACCCGTACCCCGGCGACCCGGATCTCGTCGTTCGCCTTCAGGCCGCCGGCCTCGGAGAACTGCGCGGAGTACTTCGTCCCGCCGCCGATCAGCGGCAGGTCCTGCGCCTTGAACGCGGCCAGCATGATCAGCCCGATCACCGTCAGGCCGATGACGCCGATCGTCACCTGGTTCTGCTCGCGGAAGGGCTTCACGGAGTGACCCCCCTCGGCTGTTGGTGCGTAGCTCCGGTGTCCAGGTGGGTGCATCGCAAGGCGGAGGAGGTGCTCGATGCGGGTTTCATCGTGCGCCGACGACAACGCAGCGAGGCGCCCGCCTGGGCGCCGGAGCTGCGTGCCGAACAGTCGAGGGGGGTCACTTTGTGCACCTCGCCGAGTTCAGGTCGTAGGCGACCGGGATGCGGGTGCCGGTGGGCAGCGTGACGTTGCCGTCGAAGTTGCACAGGTAGAAGTTGAACCAGGAGCCGTACGACGCGGTGCGGGTCATCGTGTTCAGCTTCTGCGGCATGAACTGCAGGGTCTTCACCCAGATCGCCTGGGTGTCGTCGAGCGTGGTCGCGACCGCGCGGAGCTTGTCCAGGTCGGACTTGATCGGTACGCGGGTCTGCTTCAGCAGGCCGGCGGTCTTGGTGTTCAGCGAGTTGATCGACGTCAGCGAGCTGAGGATCGGGTTGATGTCCTGACTCAGGCCGGTGATGAACTGCTGCAGGTTCACCAGCAGGGTGGAGAAGTTCTGCTGCCGCTGGGAGACGATCTGCAGCGTGCCGGTCAGGTTCGTGATCAGGTCACCGATCACCTGGTCCGCGTCGGCCAGCGTGGTGGTCAGCGACGCGGTCTTGGCCAGCAGCGACTCGATCGTGCCGCCCTCGCCCTGCAGCACCTTGATCACCTCGAACGCGAACTGGTTCACGTCCGCAGGCGTCAGTGCGGTGAACAGCGGCTTGAAGCCGTTGAACAGCACCGACAGGTCGAGCGCCGGCGTGGTCCGCTCCTTCGGGATCACGCCGTTCTTCTTCAGCCGCGCGCCGCCGCCGACGCCGTCGGTGAGGGCCACGTACCGGTTGCCGACCAGGTTCCGGTAGCGCAGCGTCGCGTGTGTCGAGGCGTCGAGCACCTGGTCGGAGTCGACGCTGAACGACACCATCGCGAGCTTGTCCTGGTACAGCTGGATCTTGTCGACCTGGCCGACCTTCACGCCCGCGATCCGGATGTCGTCACCCTGGTTCAGCCCGACCGCGTCGGTGAACACGGCGCGGTACTTCGTGGTCGGGTTGAAGCTGATGTTCCCGATCGTCACCGCCAGCAGCGCGGTCGCGATCGTGGTCACCACGACAAAGATCCCGAGCCGGATCGTGTCGAACGTGGTCTTCCGATCGAGAAAGCTCATTGGGTGACGCCCCTCGGCTGTTGGTGCGCAGCTCCGGTGTCCAGGTGGGTGCATCGCAAGGCGGAGGAGGTGCTCGATGCGGGTTTCATCGTGCGCCGACGACAACGCAGCGAGGTGCCCGCCTGGGCGCCGGAGCTGCGTGCCGAACAGTCGAGGGGGGTCACCTTAGATTCACCTGCCCGCCGCGGAGGAGGGGGCCGACTAGCAGCGTGGTCAGATCCGGTACGTCGGTTGCCGGGATGCCCATTTTCGGCGCGACGACCGCGTCGACGACCTGCTGCTCGGCCGGCGTACCGACGCCCTGGGTGTCCATCGCGAAGCCAGGCATCGCGCGGTTCAGCTGCAGATTCACCGGGAAGCGCTGGTTCTTGTTGTGGTCGCCGATCACACCGTCGTCACCGGTGATGTACGGCGCCGGGTTCTGCTGCGTGTACGGACCTGGCTTCGAGCCCGGGTGGCTGTAGTTCTTGCCGACGCAGGTCGGGCCGCGATGGTCCTTGTACGCCGGGAGCTCGTTCGGCTCGTACGGCGTCGGCTGGTTGGTGATCAGCTCGAGGTTGATGTTCAGCCGGCCGTCGCGGAAGGTGTCGTTCAGCGCCGGGAGGGTGTCGGTCATCACCTGCAGGAAGCACGGGATCTCCGGCGAGTACCGCTCCAGCAGGTCCAGCACCGGACGGCTGACCTGGCCGAGCCGGATCACCCGGTCCTCGTTGGACTTCAGGAACGCGTCGCCGGTGGTCGACAGCGTCTGGACGTTCGCGAAGAACGCCTGCAGCTGTTGCTGCTTCTCGACGACGGTGTTGCCGGTGATGGTCAGGTTGTGCAGCGCGCGGACCAGGTCGGGCGTCGCGTCCCCGTACAGGTCCGAGACCTGGGTGAGCTTGGCGAGCGCGTCCATCAGCTTCGGGACGCTCGGGTTCAGCTTCTTCAGGTACGCGTCCAGCTGGGTGAGCGTGCCGGCGATCTCGGTCCCGCGGCCCTCGAGCGCGGTGGCGAGCGTGTTCAGCGTGGCGTTCAGGTCGGCCGGGTCGACCGCCTGGAGCAGCGGCAGCGCGTCGTTCAGCACCTTCTCGATCTCGATGCCGACCGCGGTCTTGTCCCGGCTGATCACATCGCCGGCCTTGATGTGCGCACCTTCCGCACCGGTCGGTGGCACGAGCGCGACGTACTTCTCGCCGAACAGCGTCTTCGGCAGGATCCGGGCGCTGACCGCGGCGGAGATCTCGCTGACCTGGTCGGGCTTGAGCGCCAGGTCGACGGTCGCCTCGTCGCCGTCCGTGGAGACGCCGCGGACCTCGCCGACGATGATGCCGCGCAGCTTCACGTCCGCGTGCTCGTTGAGCTGCAGGCCGATGTGGCTGGTCTTCAGCTCGACGTTCACGGTCTTCACGAAGACCTTCGCGTAGAACGCGTACGTCAGCCACAGCAGGAACACCAGGACGCCGATGAACGCGACGCCCAGCACCTTGTGCGAGATCAGTCTGGTCATCCGGCCAACCTCACGGTGGTCGTCGTACCCCAGATGGCCATCGACAGCAGCAGGTCGACGACGTTGATCACGACGATGGACGTCCGTACGGCGCGACCGACCGCGACGCCGACGCCCGCCGGACCGCCCGTGGCGTGGTACCCGTGGTAGCAGTGCACCAGGATCACCAGCACCGAGAACACCAGCACCTTGCCGAACGACCAGAGCACGTCTCCGGGTGGCAGGAACAGGTGGAAGTAATGGTCGTACGTGCCCGTGCTCTGCCCGTAGAACGTGGTGACGGTCAGCCTGGTGGCGAAGTACGACGAGAGCAGACCGACGACGTACAGCGGGACGACCGCGATCAGCCCCGCGATGATCCGGGTGGTGACCAGGAACGGCAGCGACGGGATCGCCATCACCTCGAGGGCGTCGATCTCCTCGCTGATCCGCATCGCGCCGAGCTGCGCGGTGAACCCGCAACCGACGGTCGCGGCGAGCGCGATGCCGGCGATCAGCGGGCCGATCTCGCGGGTGTTGATGTAGGCCGACACGAAGCCGGCGAACGCCGACGTACCGATCTGGTTCAGCGCCGAGTAGCCCTGCAGACCGACCTCGGTCCCGGTGAAGAAGGCCAGGAACGTGATCACGCCGACGGTGCCGCCGATCACCGCCAGCGCGCCGGTGCCGAGCGTGACCTCGGCGAGCAGCCGGAAGATCTCCTTGCGGTACCGGGTGACGGACTTGCCGGACCAGGCCAGCGCCTTGATGTAGAACGCCAGCTGCTCGCCGAGATGGTCGAGCGAGTTCAGCGGCTTCTTGACCAGGGTGTCCATCAGGGCCGACATGTCAGGCCCCCTTCGGCGGAACGAGCTGGAAGTAGATCGCGGTCATCGAGAAGTTCGCGACGAACAGCAGCATGAACGTGATCACGACGGACTGGTTCACCGCGTCGCCGACGCCCTTCGGACCGCCGCCCGCGTTGACACCCTTGTACGCCGCGACGATCGCAGCGATCGCCCCGAACACCAGGGCCTTCGCCTGCCCCTGCCACAGGTCCGGGAGATGCGCCAGCGCCGTGAAGCTCGCGATGTAGCTGCCCGGCGTACCGTCCTGGAGGACCACGTTGAAGATGTAGCCGCCCATCACGCCGACCACGCTGACGAACCCGTTCAGGAAGAACGCCACCAGCATCGTCGCCAGCACCCGCGGTACGACCAGGCGCTGGATCGGGTCGATGCCGAGCACCATCATCGCGTCCAGCTCCTCGCGGATCTTCCGCGAGCCGAGGTCCGCGCAGATCGCCGACCCACCCGCGCCCGCGATCAGCAGCGCGGTCGCGATCGGCGACGCCTCCCGGACCACGGCGAGGACCGCGGCCGAGCCGGTGAACGCCTGCGCGCCGAACTGCTTGATCAGGCCGCCGACCTGCAGCGCGATCACCGCGCCGAACGGGATCGCGACCAGCGCGGTCGGGACGATCGTCACGCTCGCGACGAACCAGGCCTGCTGCAGGAACTCCTTCAGCTGGAACGGCCGCCGGAACATCGCCCGGCCGGTGTCGAGCGCAAAGGCGAACAACGACCCCGCGTGC
Organism: Kribbella sp. NPDC048928; assembly: GCF_043197975.1. Lineage (NCBI taxonomy): Bacteria > Bacillati > Actinomycetota > Actinomycetes > Propionibacteriales > Kribbellaceae > Kribbella > Kribbella sp. NPDC048928. The sequence continues at coordinate 366,860 of NZ_JBICUC010000004.1, forward strand.
TTCAGCGGAGCGGTCGCGCTAACGGTCACGGGGCCTCCCAGTCTGGACTGAGGAGCGCAGGGAGCGAAGCGACTGGAGCGACGAGGGAAGACTGGGAGTTGAAGCCCCGTGACCCGCCGCGCGGCAGCGCGGCATCCAATACGGTCACCGCGCCCCCACCGTTGCAGTCGCGAACGAGCCGGGTGGCGGCGTGATGCCGTTCTCGCGGCACCACTCGCCGGGCGGGCGCTGGGTCGGGCGGAGCATGCCGCTGCTGGGCAGCTGCTGGATCGGGATCGGCGGCAGCGGCGGGAGCTCCTGGCCGGCCTCGGCGGCGAGCTCGTCGGCGTCCTTCTCCTCGGACATGCCGATCGGGCCGACCATCTGCGCGTTCAGGAACTGCCGGACGACCGGCTCCTCGCTGGACAGCAGCATCTCCCGCGGGCCGAACATGGCCAGGTGCCGGTGATAAAGCATGCCGATGTTGTCCGGCACGGTCCGCGCGGTGTTCACGTCGTGCGTCACGATCAGGAACGTCGGGCTGAACGCCTCGTTGAGGTCGATCATCACCTGGTTCAGGAACGACGTACGGACCGGATCCAGACCTGAGTCGGGCTCGTCGACGAGCAGGATCTGCGGATCCAGGACCAGCGCACGGGCGAGGCCGGCGCGCTTGCGCATCCCGCCGGAGATCTCGCCCGGAAGCTTCTTCTCCGCGCCGACCAGGCCGACCATCTCCATCTTCTCCATCACGATGGAGCGGATGTCGGACTCGGACTTCTTGGTGTGCTCGCGGAGCGGGAACGCGACGTTGTCGTACAGGTTCATCGAGCCGAACATGGCGCCGTCCTGGAACAGCACGCCGAACAGCCGGCGGACCTCGTACAGCTCGCGCTCGCTGCAGGTCGCGATGTCGGTGCCCTCGATGAACACGTGGCCCTTGTCGGGCTTCAGCAGGCCGATCAGCGTCTTCAGGAACACGGACTTACCGGTACCGGAAGGGCCGAGCATCACGCAGATCTCACCGGCCGGCAGCGTCAGGGACACATCGCCCCAGATCAGCTGGCTGCCGAAGGACTTGGTGAGACCTTCGACGCGGACTTCTACGCCCACCGGCCCTCCTCACGGGATGTCTGCTCGTCCCCGTCAACGGGGCAGTGGCCTAGGTTACGCACGAGTACGGTTTTGCGTAACCCCTGGAAGTCAAGCGATTGCGATAGTAACCATCGCCAAATGCAAGAAGAGCGGCCCCCTGGCAGGGACCGCCCTTCTCTACACATTCGTTACGTCCCGAAACGGAACGTAGCGGAGGTCACTTCAGGGAGACGGTGGCGCCGGCGCCCTCGAGGGCCTCCTTGGCCTTCTCCGCGGCGGCCTTGTCGACCTTCTCCAGAACCGGCTTCGGGGCCGACTCCACGAGGTCCTTGGCCTCCTTCAGGCCGAGGCTCGTGAGACCGCGCACCTCCTTGATGACCTGGATCTTCTTGTCGCCGGCCGACTCGAGGACGACGTCGAACTCGTCCTGCTCGGCGGCTTCCTCGGCGGCCGGGGCACCCGGCGCGCCTGCGGCGGCGGCAACGGCGACCGGGGCGGCGGCGGTGACGCCGAACTCCTCCTCGAAGGCCTTAACGAACTCCGACAGCTCCAGCAGGGTCAGTTCCTTGAACTGGCCGAGGAGCTCTTCGGTGCTGAGCTTCGCCATGATGGCGGTCCTTCCTGACAAATGGTGCTTGGTGATCACTGATGGGGTGTTGCATGAGCTGCCTCAGCTGTCTGCTGCGGCAGTCTCCTCGGTGCTCGCCTCGGCAGGTGCCTCGACCGTGTCCTGCACCTCTGCCACTGCGTCCTGCACAGCGGCCGGGGCCTCGGCCGGCAACTTGTCCTGCAGCGCCGCGAACAGGCGCGCGGCCTGCGACAGCGGAGCAGCGAACAACGACACCGCTTGCTGCGGAGCCGCCTTCATCGCACCTGCGAGCTTCGCGAGGAGAACCTCACGCGACTCCAGGTCAGCGAGCTTGCTGATCTCGTCAGAGCCGAGTGCCTTGCCTTCCAGCACTCCACCCTTGATGACGAGCAGGGGGTTCGCCTTGGCGAAGTCCCGCAGACCCTTGGCCGCAACCACCGGGTCGCCCTTGATAAAGGCGATTGCCGAGGGGCCTTCGAGCAGGTCGTCGAACGTGTCGACGCCGGCGTCCTTGGCCGCGATCTTGGTCAGCGTGTTCTTCACCACGGCGTAGTTCACGTCGTCACCGAGCGAAACTCGAAGCTGCTTGAGCTGCGCAACGGTGAGACCGCGGTACTCGGTCAGCACGGCGCCGTTGGAGCTACGGAACTCGTCCGTCAGCTCCGCGACAGCGGCTGCCTTGTCCGGCCTCGCCATGGGGGTCTCCTTCTATCGGCTTCCACGCCTCGGACCCCTGAACAAAAGAGAAACGCCCCTGCGCAGGCGCAAGGGCGTGAACATTCGTGCTTCACTTCCAAGTCACCTGCGCGGGCCGCCCACCTGAGTGGGACTTTCAGCTACCTAGGGCAGCAACCAGCGGTCTTCGGCAAGGTCCAGAGTAATAGCTGAAGTCACTCAGACAAAATCGGTCGTGGGTGCGGGGGAATCCAGCGGTGCATGGCGGTCGCCGCGGCCCAGCCCGTTCCGGCCATGATGACGATCGCCGGTCCGAGCCCGAGGAGTGCGGTCGCACCGGCCAGCAGCAACGGTCCGGCACCGTTTCCGGTATCCGCGAACAACCGGAACGCCCCCAGGAACTGGGCTCTGCCGACCGGTGGCGACGCGTCCGCGCCCAGCGTCATGATCACGCCGGCGCCCAGACCGTTCCCGATCCCCATCAGCAACGCGACCAGAGTCAGCGTGACGGTCGTGTGCGTCAGCGGCAGTAGGAGATGTGCGAGCCCCAGCACGATCATCGACGGTACGGCGACCCACTTGCGGCCGAGGCGGTCCATCACCGACCCAGCTGGATAGAACAGCAGCATGTCCACCGCACCGGACAGTCCGAAGATCACGCTGGTCGTCTGCGCATCCAGTCCGATGTGCAGCGCCCACAGCGGGATGACGACCTGACGCGAGGCCCGTACGGCCCCCACCAGCAGCGCACCGACGCCGAGTGTCCGCAGTACCGGGAAGTGGTCGCGGATGACGATCCAGGTCGACTGGGCTGCGACCGGTCCGCGCCCACGCCGGTGCTCGACGTCCGGCAGGCTCAGGAGAACACCACAGGCCAGTACGGCGGCCACCAGGTGCACCCAGTACGCGCCGTCCGTACCGAGGAACTTCATGACACCGGCACCGAGGAACGGGCCGATGAACGACCCGATGCGCTGTACGCCGCCCAGTGTGGACAGTGCGCGCGCCCTGAGCTCGATCGGTACCGCCTCGCTCAGGTACGCCTGCCTGGCAAGGCCCCAGACTGCACCGGCCAGCCCGGTGCAGCCGATGGCGATGGCCAGGCCCCAGACGTTCGTGACGAGCAGACAGGCTGCCAGTGCGAACGCTACGAGGACAGTGGCGGCCAGCATCGCGCTGCGCTCACCAATGCGGTTCGTCAGCGCACCAGCTGGGATGTCACCGATCACCTGCCCCAGACCAGCGGCCGCAACGACCAGACCGGCGACAGCGACCGAGGCGCCGAGGTGGGTGGCCGACAACGCCACGACGGGCGCAATAGCGCCCTGCCCGATGCCGTAGAGCAGTGCGGGCAAGTAGACAGCAGGTGCGATCTTCCAGAGAGTACGGGCCTGTGACATCACCGGCCGCCGGCCAGTGCCGTACTGCGATCCCGTGCGGCCGGGGTGGCCCCCAGCAGCTCCGACACCGACCAGGCACCGTCAGCGACCCGCATCCCGAACTCCTCCATCCGCTCCACCGGCATCCGCATCTCGGGGCCGGACACACTCAGACAGCCCGCCACGTCGCCGGAGTAGCCGAAGACCGGTGCGGCCACGCTGCAGATCCCTGCGGTCCGCTCGGTCCGTGACATCGCAAAGCCGCGCCGGCGGATCTCCGCGAACTGCTGAGCAAGCACCTCGGGGTCCGTGATGGTTGCCGGCTGCACCTGCTCCAGCGAGCCCTTCAGTACCTCTTGCTGCTGCTCGAACGGCAGGAACGCCAGCAACGCCTTGCCCGGCGCACCCAGCGGCAGCGCGACGGGCAGGCCGAACTCCGTGTACGTACGGCGCAGTTGGTGGTAGCTCTCCACCTGGTCGAGCACGACGCGCTGCCCGGACGGCAGCAACTCGTGAACCGCCGCGGTCTCCCCTGTGTCATCGCGGAGTGCACGCAGCACCGGCAGGGCAGCGTCGCGCAGGTCGGCCGGGATACCGCCGCTGTGCGCCAACTGGACGACCAGCGGGCCGATCGCGTACCGCCGGTGGGCGGTCTGGCGGACGAGCCCGTTCTCCTGCATGGCCAGCAGCAGCCGGTGCACGGTGCTCGTCGACAACCCGGTCGCCCGGGCCAGATCACTGATCCCGAGGTCCGGCGTCCGCGCGTCGAAGCAGCGGAGGATCGCCACCGCACGGTCGATCGACTGCACCGACCCGCGCTTCCCGTGTTCCTGCATGCCGAAATCATATCCCGCGATACGGGAAGCTGCGCGGGCATTCCAAAGCCCGGACCACCGGGCCCGGGCTCTGGAAGGGGGTTCAGCTGAGAACGGCGAGCGCGTCGATCTCGACGAGCATGTCCGGCAGCGGCAGGCCGGTGAACACGGTGGTCCGCGACGGCAGCACACCGCTCGGCGTCCGGGTCGACACGAAGTCGGCGTACGCCTCGTTCATCGCGGCGAAGTCCTCGCGCTGGGTCAGGTAGACGCGGAGCATCACCACGTCGTCGAGGCTCGCCCCGCCGGCCTTCAGGATCGCCTCGATGTTCTGCAGGACCCGGGTGGTCTGGCCCTTGACGTCACCGGCGAACACGAAGTCGCCGCTGGCCGGGTCGACCGAGCCCTGGCCGGACACCTGCAGGATGTTGCCCTTGCGAACGCCCTGCGAGAACACCGGCATCGGCGGCGGCGCGTCGGTGGTGGAGACTGCGCTCTTGTCGGACATCAGGTCTGACACCTCTCAGTTGTAGTCGGCAGTGATGGCTTCAGCGGTGGCGAGCAGGTCAGGCAGCAACTCGAGCACCTGCTCATAGTTCAGCAGTACGTCGGGTACGGACAACGACACGGCCCCCACAACGCGGCCCGTGCCGTCCTTGATCGGCGCACCGATGCAGTTGATGAACGACTCGTGCTCAGCCTTGTCCTGGGCCCAGCCACGCTCTTTGGTGGTCAGCAACTCATCCCGGAAGCGGTCCGGATCGGTGATCGTGTTCGACGTGTACGCCTTGTAGTCCAGCGTTGCGAGCACCGCGTCCCGCTGCCGCTTCGGCTGGGCTGCAAGGAGCACCTTGCCGACCGCGGTGCAGTGGAGTGCAGCCGGTACGCCGACCTGCGAGTACATGCGTACTGCGCGCATGCTGTCCAGCTTGTCGACGTACACGACCTCGCCGTTCTCCCACGCTGCCAGGTGGACCGTCTGGCCGGTCTTCTGGTTCAGCTCGCGCAGGTGCGGTGCAGCCACCTGCCGTACGACGTGCTGCTCGCGGGCGACGTCTGCCAGCGCGAAGAGGCGTGAGCCCAGGCGGTACCGGTGGGCAGCGTCCCGTCGTACGAACCGGTCCGCCTCCATGGTGCGCAGCAGCCGTAGCACTGTCGTCTTGTGAACGCCCAGCTCGGCAGCAAGCTGGTCGAGCGACCGCTCCCCCTCACCGAGGCTGGTGAGGATCTGCAGCGCACGGCCGAGGCTCTGGCTCATGCGGCACCGATCTTTGTTGCCGCCCACTCCTCGTCCGTCGCGTTGAGCAACCTCTCGCGCTCAGCTGCCACGGGAGGTGGCGCATGGTCCTCGGCGACCGTCAGCACAGCCGCAGCCGTGAGATGCCCCAGCCGCAACCGCTGCACCGCAGGCAACCCCTGCAAGGTCCCCGCCAAGAACCCGGCCGCGAACGCGTCACCGGCCCCGACAGTCTCCACAACCTCGACAGACAGTGCTGGGACCTCAGTGCGTCCGCCTGGCTCCAGCAGGATCGCGGTGTTCGCGTCGTCCTTCACGATCAGAGTCTTCGCGCCCAGCCGTTCGTACAGCTCGTCCGCATCGCCCGTACCGGCGAAGACCTCAGCCTCATCCGCCCCGATCAGCACGATGTCGGCGGCCTTCAGCAACCGCCACAGCGGCTCCGGGTCGCGCTCCCGCCACAACACCGGCCGCCAGTTGAGGTCAACGCTCAGCAGGAACTCCCGCGGCTCCGTCGCCAGCCGCTCCAGCATGTCCGAGCTGCTCGCCGAAATCGCCGCAGTGATCCCCGTGGTGTGTACGAGCTTCGCCTGCGCCAGCCGCTCACGTACCTCCGGCCGATCCAGGAACCCAGGCGCCATCGCAGCAGCCGCTGAGCCGGTCCGGTAGTAGTGCATCCGGGACCGGCCGTCCTCGGACTCCTTCACGTAGAGCGCCGTCGGCCGGTGCGGATCCAGCTCCACGCCCCCGACGTCGACGCCACGCGCCTGCAGGTCCCGGAGCACGTGCTGGCCGAATCCGTCGTCACCCAACCGGGAGATCCACCCGGTCGGTACGCCGAGCGCGGCCAGTCCGCCGGCCACGTTGCACTCCGCGCCACCGACCGACCGCCGGAAGATCTCGACGTCCGCCAGCGGCCCGGCGCCACCCGCGAGCATGATCATCGCCTCACCCAGGCAGATCGCGGCCGTTTCGGGCATCGGCACTCCTTTGCGGGCAGAGGTGATGGGATAGGTGTGCGTTGACGCGACTTCGGGCGCGATGCTACAACCGACGAGTCAGAATACGCAATGAGCGTTGCGTATTCTGCAATCCTAAACCCCAGGGGGTCTGATGCCTGCTTACGATGCCGACGCCGTCGCCGCTCTCGCCGATCAGCAGGTGAGCTGGCGGGACAAGGCGCTGCCGCCGGGTTTCTGGGGCCGAACGGTCGCCGAGGTGCTCGCCGACCGGCCGCGGCTGTCCCAGCTCCCCACGCCGCTGATGACGCTGTCCGCGTCCGGCCTGCGGCACAACGTCGACACACTTGCCACCTGGTGCACCCGGCACGGCGTCGAGCTCGCGCCGCACGGAAAGACAACGATGGCCCCCGCGCTCTGGGCGATGCAGCTGGACGCCGGCGCGTGGGCGATCACCCTCGCCAACGGGTTCCAGCTGGGGGTCGCCCGCGCGTACGGCATCCAGCGGGTCCTGATCGCGAACGCGGTGATCTCGCCGCTGCAGCTGCGCTGGATCGCCGACGAGCTCGCCGCCGACCCGTCGTTCGAGGTCTCGGTCTGGGCGGACTCGGTGCGCACCGTCGAGCTGATGGAGGAGGCCCGCTCGGCGTACGTCGGACCCGGCGCGCGGCCGCTCGACGTGATGGTCGAGGTCGGTGGCCTCGGCGGCCGGACCGGTGCCCGTGACGCCGAGACAGCACTGGCTGTCGGGCAGGCGATCGCCGACGCGTCGACGCTCCGGCTCGTCGGCGTGGCCGGGTACGAGGGCGCGATCGGGCACGGAGTCGACGAGGCCAACCTGGAAGAGGTCCGCGCCTATCTACGTGACCTGGCATCCGTCCACCACCGGCTCCGTCCGCTGTACGACGCGGACCTCGTTCCCGTGGTCAGCGCGGGCGGCAGCCAGTACTTCGAGCAGGTCGCGAAGGTCCTCGCAGCCGAGGCCGGCGAAGGTGCTCGCGTGGTCCTGCGTTCCGGCGCCTACATCTCCCACGACGACGGTCTGTACCGCCGGGTGTCGCCGCTCGGCGAGCACCCGCGAACCGATGGCGAGCAGCTCGTCGCCGCCATGCACGGATGGGTGCGGATCACGTCGCAGCCCGAGCCCGGCCTGGCGATCTTCGACGCGGGCCGCCGGGACTTCCCGTTCGACCAGGACTGGCCGGAGCCGCAGCTGATCCGGCCGCGTACCGCCGATGCAGAGGTGCTGCCGGCTACCGGGATGACGGTGACGAACCTCAACGACCAGCACGGTTTCCTGCACTTCGGCGACGTACCGGTGGTGATCGGCGACGAGCTGCGCGTCGGCCTGTCGCATCCGTGCACCGCCTTCGACAAGTGGGGTCTGATCCCGGTCGTCGACGATGCCGACGCCGCGGACCCTGTCGTGGTCGACCTGGTCCGGACGTTCTTCTGAGATGCTGAACATCACGGGGGCGCTCGTCGTCGACGGGTCCGGATCGCCCGGGTACCAGGCGGACGTCGCCGTCGACGGCGGCCGGATCGTGGCGATCGGCAACGACCTGCCGGCCGCGCACCGGACGATCGACGCGGACGGGCTGGTGCTGGCGCCCGGCTTCATCGACATGCACTCGCACTCCGACCTGCAGATCCTGGCGAATCCCGACCACACCGCGAAGGTCAGCCAGGGCGTCACGCTGGAGGTGCTCGGTCAGGACGGCCTGTCCTTCGCGCCGATCGACGACCCGACGCGCGCCGTCGTACGCCGGCAGATCGCGGGCTGGAACGGGGAGCCGGACGACTTCGACTTCTCCTGGTCCACCGTCGCCGGGTACCTCGACCGGCTCGACCAGGGCATCGCGTGCAACGCGGCGTACCTGGTCCCGCAGGGCACGTTGCGGATGATGGTCGTTGGGACGTCCAACCGTCCCGCGACGGCCGCCGAGCTGTCCCGGATGCAGCAGTTGCTCGCCGACGGGTTGCGGGACGGTGCGGTCGGGATGAGCAGCGGGCTGACGTACACGCCGGGGATGTTCGCGAGCTTCGACGAACTGGTCGCGCTGTGCACGGTCGTCGCGGCCCATGGCGGGTACTACGCGCCGCATCAGCGCTCGTACGGGAAGGGCGCGCTCGAGGCGTACGGCGAGATGATCGAGGTGGCGCGCCGTTCGGGCTGCGCGCTGCACCTGACCCACGCGGTGATGAACTTCGCGCCGAACGGCGGCCGCGGGGCCGATCTGGTCGCGATGATCGACAAGGCGCTGGCCTCCGGCGTCGACGTCACCACCGACACCTATCCGTACTTGCCGGGAGCAACGACCTTGGCTGCTGTCCTGCCGAGCTGGACCGCCGAGGGCGGGCCGGACGCCCAGCTCGCGCGGCTCCGCGACCCGTCCGCGCGGGAGCGCATCACGTACGAGCTCGAGCAGGTCGGCACCGACGGCTGCCACGGGTGCGTCGTCGAGTGGGACACGATCGAGATCGGCGGCGTCCGCAACCCGGCGCTGTCCGACGCTGTCGGCCACACCGTCGCAGTCCTCGCCGAGCAGTCCGGGAAGCCGGCCGCGGACGTGTTCTACGAGCTCCTGCTCGCCGACGACCTCGCCACGTCGATCCTGCAGCACGTCGGCCACGAGGAGAACGTACGCACGATCATGCGGCACCGGTCGCACACCGGCGGCTCGGACGGGATCCTGGTCGGCGGCAAACCGCATCCGCGCTCGTGGGGTACGTTCCCGCGCTACCTGGCGCACTACGTCCGCGAACTCGGCGTACTCGAGCTCGCCGACTGCATCCACCACCTCACCGGCCGCCCCGCCCGCCGCCTGCGCTTGACCGACCGCGGGCTGATCCGCGACGGGTACGCCGCGGACCTGGTGCTGTTCGACCCGGACACGGTCCGCGACGCCGCGACGTTCCCGGAACCTCGTCAACCGGCCGAAGGGATCCCGTACGTACTGGTCAACGGGGTCCCGGTCATCGACAACAACCACCGCACCGAGGCCAACCCCGGCCACGCGGTGCGCCGTACCACCTGAGAGGAAGCTGTTGTGAACACTCTGGACCTGCTCCGCGCCGACCGGGTTCTGACTGTCGTCCGCGCCCCGGAGATCTCGGACGCCCGCGACCTGTGCGCCGCGCTGGTCGCCGGCGGCATCCACGTCGTCGAACTCACCTACACCACCCCCGACCTCCCGCGACACCTCGAACGCGCCGCCTCCACGGCCGCCGAGACCGGCGCAGTCGTCGGCGCCGGCACCGTGCAGACCGCGAACCAGGCCACGCAGGCGATCAACGCCGGCGCCCAGTTCCTCGTCACCCCAGGTCAGGGGCCCGAGGCGGCCGCGATCGCCCAGGCCGCGGTGGCCGCCGGCATCCCGGTCGTCCTCGGCGCCTTCACGCCGTCCGAGGTGATGACCGCGCTCGCGCTCGGCTCCACCGCGGTGAAGATCTTCCCGGCCCACCACCTCGGCCCGAAGTACTTCAAGGACCTCAACGGCCCGTTCCCCGGCGTCCCGCTGATCCCGTCCGGCGGCGTCAACGCCACCAACGCGCACGACTTCCTGGCCGCCGGCGCCCTCGCCGTCAGCGCCGGCACCGACGTCGTCTCCCCCGCCGACGTCGCCGCCGCCAACTGGCAGTCCATCACCACCAAAGCCAAGTCCTTCTGCGCCGCCCTGTAGCTGCGTCGAGACGTCAGGCGACGTCTGGGCGTGTCATCAACGGCGCACGCAGGTGCAACTCGAGACTCGAGGTAGTCAACGGCAGGACGTTCCACGTCGCCGTAGCGATCCCCGCATCGGAGTCGACAACCAGCCGCACCCGATGCGGGCTCGTGATGACGAAAAGATCGGCCACGAACCTGCCGCCCTGCCAACCGCCGCTCGCCACGACAGGACGGCCGAGCGGCGAGCTCTCGCGCCACTCGCCATTGCCGACCGCGACCTGCAGAGCCGGCCCAAGCCGCACGAGCCAACCGCCGTCCACAGCTTCGACGGCAACCTCGGTCCCATCAGGCAGTGCCGAATCCTGAGCAGACGCGTCGATCTTCGCTGCACCGGACCTCGACTCCGCAGCCGAGCCCGGCACCGGAACGAACGACAGAGTCCGCAGCCGATCATCGAGGAGCTCATCGTCAGCTGCACTCGCGGCGATCCCCAGACTGGGCAACAGCAAGTCCCAGAAGACGCCCGGCACCGCAGCTGTTTCCTCGATCGCACCGGTGACGACAACCACGAGATCGTGCTCCGGGACGACCACGCAGTACTGACCGAACGCCCCGTGACCGTGGTAGCCGTGCCGCGACATCCAGAACTGGTAGCCGTACCCGCACAGGAAATCGGGATTCGGCGACCAGTTCGGCAACGGCACGCAGTCGACGTGCCGCCTGGTCGCGAGCTCCACCCACGCGCGCGGCACGAGCTGGCGATCGCCCCACAGACCTCCGCGCAGCAGCAGCTCACCGAAAGCGGCAACGGCCTCGGTCGTGAGATGCAGCCCATGGAATCCGAACGCGGCACTACTCGCCACCCGATCCCATTCGGCCCCCTCGATCCCCATCGGCGCGAAGATGCGCTCGTCGAGGAACTCCGGAAGGCCCTGGCCCGTCACTCGTTCGACCATCCGGGCGAGCACGAACGTGGTCGCGTTGTCGTACGTGTGCCGGGTCCCCTCAGGCTCCGCGGCCGGCACGCGCAGGAAGCCCTTTACCAGGTCGTCGGGCTCGAGCTGCCAGGCCTCGGCGAGGCTGTCCTCGTGGTGCCCGGCCGTCATGGACAGCAGGTGGTGAACGGTCAGGCGACGTCCCTGCTCCGAGATGTCGGCCGGTACGTGCTCGGGCAGCACGTCCACCACGCGGTCGTCCAGCGAGAGCAGGCCGTCCGCGATCGCGATTCCCACAGCGATTGAGGTGAACGACTTCGTCAGCGAGTAGAGCAGATGCGGCCGCTCGGCCGAGTACGGCGCCCACCAGCCCTCGGCGACGACGTGTCCGCGATGCACGATCATCAGGGAGTGACACTCGATGGACAGTTCGTCGAGCCGGTCCAGCAGCGCAATCACTGCGCGGGACGAGATCCCCGACGCAGCCCGCGGCGCCCGTGGCAGTAGTTCGCGTTGCGGAGACATCCCGGCACCATAACCGGCAGCTGCCCGCTCGCGCTCCGGAATTCCAACCTACTGCACGGTGATGCTGCCGTAGCTGGTCCGCAGGTAGACGTGATGCGAGGCCGAGGCATCGTTCGGTACGGCGACATGGGTCGACCCCTGCGCCGCGACAGCATCGATCGCGTAGTTCGTTGTCCGGGGCAACTGCAGCGTGATGGAGCCGTCGCTGGCGGTCGCGGCGAGCTGGTCCGGCGGGGCGTCGAACGCCATCGAGATGGAGCCTCGCCGGACGTCCACCGACACCTGCGTGCTGCGCACCCGCGCCAGGTCCACGGACCCGTCGCTGACATCGACCGCCAGCGGCGACGACAACCCGGCGACGTTGACCGTTGTCCCCTCGATCTTCGCCTTCACCGCTGCGACCGCCGGCACCTCCACCACCAGGTCCACGTGGCAGTGCGAGTCGGGGCACGTCGCCTGTACGACCAATTGACGACCGGCCGACGCGACTTGGACGTCGGGCCGTTGCGCCGTGTATGTCCCGTCGACCGTGACGTGCACCTGGCCGTCGAGGCTCGCCTCGATCTGCGTCGGCACATCGGCCTTGATCTGGACCCCGTCGGCACCGGGCGTGAAGGCCGCCGAATAGCTGTACGGCAGCTTCCCGCGGATCGTTCCGACCGTCACTGCCGCCCCGCCCACGACAACCGCGAGCAACGGCAACAACCCGACCAGCAACATCGTCCGCTGCGCCTTGGTGAGCTTCATCAGGTCCCCAAGTACCTGAGGACCGCGAGTACGCGCCGGTGCTCACCGTCTGTCGGCGCAAGCTGGAGTTTGAGGAAGATGTTGCTGATGTGCTTCTCGACCGCGCCCTCACCGACCACCAGCGCCTGTGCGATCCCGGCGTTCGACTTTCCCTCCGCCATTGCGCGGAGAACGTCCTGTTCCCGTCGGCTCAGCACAGCCAGCGGATCCGCCTTCCGGGACCGCACCAGCAGCTGCGAGATCACCTCCGGGTCCAGCGCCGCGCCGCCGGCCGCGACCCGGCGCAGTCCGTCGAGGAACTGATCCACGTCTGCGACCCGGTCCTTGAGCAAGTACCCGACACCGCCCGGGTTCCCGCCGATCAGTTCGCTCGCGTACCGCTCCTCGACGTACTGCGACAGCACCAGCACACCGACGTCGGCGTACTGCTCGCGGATGACCAGCGCCGCCCGCAATCCCTCGTCGGTGAACGTCGGTGGCATCCGTACGTCCACCACGCAGACGTCCGGCCGCTGCGCCGCGACCGCCTTCAGCAACGCGTCGCCGTCGCCGACCGCCGCGACCACCTCGCAGTCCTGCTCGTCGAGCAGCCGCACGATCCCCTCGCGCAGCAGCACCGAGTCCTCGGCGATCACGACCCGCATCCGTTGAACCTCCTCAGCCACACGGCACCTCCGCGATCAGCGTCGTACCGCCGCCCGGTGGACTGTCCACCGTCAGCCGTCCGTCCACCCCGGCCACCCGATCGGTCAGCCCCTGCAGTCCAGTGCCGCCGGCCGGGTCCGCTCCGCCGCGGCCGTCGTCTCGTACCTCGACCCGCAGGACGTCCTCCTCCCGGGTCACCCGCACCTCGGCGAGCGCGGCGTCGGCGTGTTTGGCGACGTTGGTCAGCGCCTCGGTCACGACGAAGTACGCGATCGACTCGATCGTCAGTGAAGGCCTGGGCCGTACGTCGACGCTCAACCGGACCGGTACCGGCGATCGGGCCGCGACCGCCGACAGCGCCGCGTCCAGACCGCGATCGGTCAGCACCGGCGGATGCAGTCCCCGGGTCAGGTCGCGGATCTCGGCGATCGCCTGCATCGCCTCGGAGTGCGCCTCCTCGATCAGCACCCGGACCGCCGGGTCCTTGTCACCGAGCCGGTTCTTCGCCCGGCCCAGGGTCATCGCCAGCGAGACCAGCCGCTGCTGGGCACCGTCGTGCAGGTCACGCTCCATCCGGCGCCGCTCGGACTCGACCGAGTCGACCACCTGCTGCCGGCTCTGCACCAACTGGTGGACGCGCTCGGCCAGTGCTCCGGACTCGGACGGCCCGAGCAGCTCCTTCACCAGCCAGCCGTCGAACGCCGACGCGGCCCGCATGATCAGCGGTGAGACGAAGATCAGGAAGACGCCCGCGAGCACGGCCACGATCGTGGCCGACGTCATGTTGTCGATCACGAACGGCCCGAGCTGGGCCTGGGACGCGGCGAAGCGCGTGTAGTACGCCGGGAGTGCGATCAGTACGGGCGGGATCGACCAGGCCACCACGACCGCGAAGATCCAGACTGTTGCCAGCAGCAGCAGTGCGACGTAATACGCGAACTGGCGCCAGAGTCCCGGATCGCCGAGCGCCAGCAGTGCGTCGTCGGTGCGGGAAGCGGTCGGCTGCCGCGGTACCAACGGCTGGACCTGCTGCCCGCGGGTGATCCGGGCGCGAGCCCGCTCCCAGCCGGCGATGACGTAGACCAGACGGTTCGCCCACATGCTGAGGGGGATCCCGATCAGCGCGAACGGCAGGCCGAGCAGGACCACGACGGTCGCGCACAGCACGAGCAGACCGGACGTCAGCACGACCACCGAGTCACCGAGCAGGTGGATGGTTGCCAACCACAAATAGGGGGACCGCCAGAGTCCCCACGGCGTCCGGGGAACCGGACTCGCAGCAGCATTCATCCGGGTCACCTCCCCGCGTCGGCGCCTGCTCGCGGTCACAACTTACGTGGTCGGTGCGGCGGGCGGCATCAGGACAACCCACGGATTCGACCGGGGGTTATCCCCACCTTTGTTCGTGGGCTGGCCGGACTGTGCGGAGCGTCCCGCGCCGGGATGCTCGATGACATGACGACGACAGATCTTCTCCGTACCGAGTCCGACCGGGCCATGGACGGGAAGCTCGGTGACGCGATCGACGACCGCGTGGCCGACGCGCTCGAGGACTACCTCGCCGAGGGCAGGCTGGACGGACGCATCCGCGCCCGCCGCTCCCCCGGCGGTCTGGCCGCGCTGGTCGCCGCTGGGGTCGCCGCGATACTCCTGCCCTGGTGCCTGATTCTCGCGGCCACGTTGCCGAGCAGCTACGAGGCCGGCCATTGGAAGCTGACCTGGATCGGTCTCGACTGCGGTACTGCGATCGCCGCCGGCCTCACGGCGTACCTGCTGCACAAACGCAACAGGCACGCCGCTCTGACCGCGATGGCTGCCGGAACGATGCTGGTGGCTGATGCCTGGTTCGACGTCAGCACGGCGGCGGCCGGCTTCGACCGCACACTGTCGCTCACCGAGGCGCTGCTGCTCGAGCTCCCGCTGGCCGTGTGCGCGTTCGTGGTCGCCGCCCGCGAGCTCAAGCGCTGATCAGCTCCAGCACCGGGCCCTCGTGCAACGCGCGGTAGACCTTGTCCCGCAGGGCATTCGCCTCCGCGTCGGTCAGCGTACGGTCCACCGGCCGCAGGACCAGCCTGACCAGGAGGTTCCGTTGACCGGGGGTCATCTGGAGACGCTCACGGGCACTCGTCGGCAAGTCGTCGTACGACGTTTCGCCCAGCACCTCCAGCGACTCCGCCGCATCCGCGTCCGGGCCCAGGGCATTGCGGACCTGGTCGCCGAGCACCTCCTCCGACACGTCCGTCGATGCGCCGACCACGACCGACAGGTCCCGCCGGACGGGAGGCATGGACGAGACCGCCTTGTACGGCATCAGATCGAGCAACTGTGCGGCCACCCGCGGATCGGTGGACCTGAGCAGCCGGATGTCGCGGATCCCCTTGCGGAGCATCAACAGCCGGTCGAGGCCCGGCCCCATTGCCAGACCGGTCCAGCTCTCGTCCAGCCCAGCCAGCCGGAGCACGTGTGGCGCCGCCACGCCACACTCACCGATCTCGATCCACTGATCGTCGAGCAGGACGTCGATCTGACGTCCGTGGATCGTGTACGGGTGGACCGCAGGAACGGTCCGGTACGTCTGGCCGGGCAGCACGGTGTCGACCAGCCGGGCGATCATGTCTTCCAGCTCCGGCTCGCCGAGCGTGACGTTGCGGCTGATCCGCCACAGGTCCAGCTGATGCGGCGTACCGGTGTGCTGCCAGTCGACGGAGTCCCGGCGGTAACAGATCCCCGCGCAGATCATCAGCACGTCGGAGGTGTCGGAGCTCGCTAGTTCGCGCAAGGCCGGCGGGATCATCGCCGAGGTGTGACTTCGCAACACCTCGTTCTCCGAGACGTAGCGGGTGTAGCGCGCCTCGCGCGTCACGGCATCGGTCGCGTAGCCGAGGTTGTCGTAGTTGTCGGCCAGTGGCACGACGGGATGATCGCGGCGCGTCCAGATCTCGGTGTACGGCCACGCGGAGCCGAGCGCGGCGCGGATCGCGTCGACGACGAGCTGGACGGCGTGCGGGCCCTGAGCCGGATCGCTGAGGTCGCGGAGCGTCAGGGCAGCGTGCAGTTCTTCAACAGTGAGGACAGGCATGGGTTTCTCTCCAGGATGACGGTCTCGACGGGGGTCCACCCCGGTCGGCCGCGGTCACCTCAGGAGAGAGCGCAGCAGCAGCTCACCCCGTCGGCACCGTCGTGCCGGCCGGGGCGCAGAAATCGCCGCCCGTGCTGCGTCATGTCCTCAACTCTACCCTCCCTGCACCAGCCGCACCGGTAAATTCCTGGACCGGTGCGACCGGCCTGGTGCGACGATGGGCCGCATGCGATGGATCGACACTCTGGACAGCGCGGCCGCCGAGAAGCTTCCCGAAGCCGTACACCGCTACTTCCGGCAGGGCTCCGCCGGCGGAGTCAGCGTCGGCGAAGCGACCGCGGCCTGGTCGGCGTACCGCTTCCGTCCGCACGTGCTGAACGACGTGTCCAGCATCGACATCAGTACGACGGTGCTCGGGACGCCGGTCGACGCCCCGATCCTGGTCGCGCCGTCCACGATGCAGCGGATGGCCGACCCGGACGGCGAGGTCGCGATGGCACGCGGCGTCAGCGCGGCGAAGTCGGTGCTCGGCGTCTCCAGCAACGCCGGCACGACGTTCGCCGACTTCGCGTCGACGGGTGTGCCGTGGTGGCTGCAGCTCTACGTCCTCCGGAACCGGGAGATCACCCGTCGGATGCTCGACGCGGCGGTCGCGGCCGGTGCCCGGGCGATCGTGCTGACCGTCGACACCCCGGTCGTCGGACGCAAGGAGGACGAGGGCGAATCGGTCTGGGATCTGGTGCAGCCCGGCCAGCTGCTGGCCAATCTGCCGGACGGCGACTGGACCGACGACGACCTCGGCAAGGCCGACGATCTGAACCCGGACGTGATCGGCTGGCTGCGGGAACGCACCGGCCTGCCCGTGGTGGTGAAGGGTGTCCTCCGCGGCGACGACGCCAAGCGCTGCGCGGACGCAGGCGCCGCCGGCATCATCGTGTCGAACCATGGCGGCCGCCAACTCGACGGCTCGATCCCGACCGCGCAGGCGCTGCCCGAGGTCGCCGAGGCGGTCGCGGGTAGCAACGTCGAGGTGTACGTCGACGGTGGGATCCGTCGCGGCGAGCACATCCTCGCCGCGCTCGCGCTCGGCGCACGTGCGGTGTTCGTCGGCCGTCCCGCGCTGTGGGCGCTGACCGTCGGGTCGTCCGAGGGCGTCACCCGCCTGCTCACCGACCTCGGCGAGGAGCTGGACCACGCCCTGCGGCTCGTCGGCGTCTCGAGGCCGTCGTCCCTGACGCCTGACCTGATCACCACCCGCTCGACGATCGGTGCGCAATGAGCCTGCGGATCGTCGCGCTGAATGCGTTCCTGCCCGGGTTCCGCGTCGTCCACGACTTCGCCAAGCGGAACGGGCACGAGCCCGCGCTGATCGTGACGCTGCCGGAGACCGGCAGGTACGGCGCGCCCGACCCAATGGTCGCGGGCCTGCCGGACGGGATGAACGTCCTCATCACCCGCAAGCTCAAGGCGGTCGCCGCGCCGGTGATCGCGGCGCTGCAGCCCGACGTACTGATCTCGGCGGCGTTCCCCCGGCTGATCCCCGACGAGATCCTCGCCATCCCGAAGTACGGCGCGATCAACTGTCACCCGTCACCGCTGCCGGCCGGGCGTGGGCCGACTCCACAACGGCTGATCTACGAAGGTGACGAGCGGGTCGGGGCGACCGTGCATCGCACCGCTGCCGAGTTCGACACCGGAGCGATCCTGGCGCAGCGGATCGGTCCACTGCCCGAGGACCTGAACGGCGCCGGGCTGATGCAGTCCTGGTACACCCTGCTCAGCGCCTGTCTCGACGAGGCCGTACCGCGCCTGGTGGCCGGCGACCCGGGCGAGCCGCAGGACCCGGCGGGCGCGTCCGAGGCACCGTTCTTCACCGACGCCGAGCGCCTGCTCGACCTGACCGAGCCGTCCCACACCATCCGCCGCAAGGCCGCGGCCCTCAACGTCACCGCCCCTACCGCCCAACTGAAGCTGGACGGCACCACCCACCAAATCACCCGAACAGATCGGGCCACCACCACGACTAGCTCCACCCCCGGGACCATCCTGGAGACGCATGCCGACGGCTGGACAGTCCAAACCGCCGACCACCCTCTCCGCCTGACCCGAGGCTGACAAGGGAGATGGCTCGAGATGGCCGGACATGCAGAAAGCCCCCGCGGGAGCGGGGGCTTTCTGGTGGAGCGTGGGTGGATCAGGCGTCGGCCTGCTCCTCCGAGAGGTTGCTCGTCGCGTTCGGGTCAACCTGAACGCCCGGACCCATCGTCGTCGAGAAGACCGTCTTCTTGATGTAGCGGCCCTTCGAGCTGGCCGGCTTCAGACGAAGGATCTCCTCGAGGGCGGCGCCGTAGTTCTCCGCCAGCTGAGCCTCGTCGAACGACGCCTTGCCGATGATGAAGTGCAGGTTCGCGTGCCGGTCGACCCGGAACTCGATCTTTCCGCCCTTGATGTCGTTCACGGCCTTGGTCACGTCCGGCGTGACCGTACCCGTCTTCGGGTTCGGCATCAGACCACGCGGGCCGAGGACCCGGCCGAGGCGGCCGACCTTGCCCATCAGGTCAGGGGTCGCGACGACGGCGTCGAAGTCGAGCCAGCCGTCGGTCACCTTCTTGATCATGTCGTCGTCACCGACGAAGTCGGCGCCGGCGGCCTTCGCGGCCTCGGCCTTGTCACCGGTGGCGAAGACGAGGACCCGTGCCGTCTTGCCCGTACCGTGCGGAAGGTTGACGGTGCCACGCACCATCTGGTCGGCCTTGCGAGGGTCGACCCCGAGACGCATCGCGACGTCGATCGTCGAGTTGAACTTCTTGCTGCCCGCCGCCTCCTTGGCCAGCTTGATGGCCTCGAGAGGGGTGTACAGGTGATCGAAGTCGATCTTGTCCGCGATCGCGCGGTATGCCTTGCTGCGCTGTGCCATTTCTGAGTCTCCTGTGTGCGAACGGTTGCTCGTCGTTCGCGGGTTGTGGTGATCGGGCGAAGTGCGCCCTGCCACTCCTGCTGGTCCACCGCGGCGGACCGGGTGACGTTACTTGTCGACGACGACGCCCATCGAACGGGCGGTGCCCTCGATAATCTTCATCGCGGCGTCGATGTCGCGCGCGTTGAGGTCCGGCATCTTGGTGGTGGCGATCTCGCGGACCTGGTCCTTGGTGATCTTGCCGACCTTGTCGCGCTGCGGAACGGCGGAGCCCTTCTGCAGACCGGCGGCCTTCTTGATCATCTCCGGCGCCGGCGGCGTCTTGGTGACGAAGGTGAAGGAACGGTCTTCGTAGATCGTGATCTCGACCGGTACGACGTTGCCGCGCATGGACTCTGTCTGGGCGTTGTACGCCTTGCAGAACTCCATGATGTTGACGCCGTGCGGACCGAGCGCGGTACCGACCGGCGGTGCCGGCGTCGCGGCACCGGCCTGGAGCTGCACCTTGACCAGGGCAGCAATCTTCTTCTTGGGAGGCATTCTGTCGGGTCCTTAGACTTTCTGGATCTGGTTGAAGCTGAGTTCCACCGGGGTCTCCCGGCCGAAGATCTCAACCAGGGCCTTGATCCGCTGGGCCTCGGCGTTGATCTCCGTGACTGTGGCGTGCAGGGTCGCGAACGGCCCGTCGACCACCATGACCGAATCGCCGACACCGAAGTCGGCGACCTCGACCTTCTTCTTGGCCGCGGTCTTGGCAGGTGCGGCGCCGGCTTCGGCTGCCGCCGCTTCGGCCGCCGCCACGACGGCCGGAGCAAGCATCTTCTCCACCTCTTCGAGGCTGAGCGGGACCGGCTTCTGGCTGTTCCCGACGAAGCCGGTCACCGACGGCGTGTGCCGCACGGTCGACCAGGACTCGTCGGTCAGATCCATCCGGACCAGCACGTAGCCCGGCAGCACCGTGCGCTTCACCATCCGGCGCTGCCCGTTCTTGATCTCGGCGACCTCTTCGGTCGGCACGATGATCTCGAAGATGAAGTCCTCCATGTTCAGGGAGTTGATCCGGTTCTCCAGGTTGCCCTTGACCCGGTTCTCCATCCCTGAGTACGTGTGCACGACGTACCAGTCGCCGAACTGCGAACGCAGCCGGCTGCGCAGCTCCTCGAGCGGGTCGCCCGGCTCTTCGGGCTCCGCCTCCGCGGCGTCGTCGTCCTCGTCGCCGTCGGTCGCGTCCGCGGAAGCAGCTGCGGTGGCGTCCTCGTCGTCATCGTCGGTGTCGTCGTCGTCGGAGTCGGCGCTGGAGAAGACCACCTCGTCCGGCGCGGCGGCCGGCTCCTCGGTGCTCAGCGGCGCGGTCTCCGCGGTCTCGTCGGCGAGCTCCTCGGCGGCATCCTCGACGTCGTCCGCCGTCACCACTTCACTGGCCTCGGACTCGTCGGCCGCCGGGACCACCACGACCGGCTCGTCGTCCGACGTGTCGGCATCGGCCGGCGGCGTCTCGGCCTCGTCGTCGGCGGCGTACTCCGCGACGTCCACTTCGCTGTCGTCCTCGTCGTCGTCCTCGTCCTCGTCGTCGAGGTCCGCGAACGGGTCGTCGCCATCGTCGGCGGCGTCACCGAACAGGTCGTCATCGTCGGTGGCGTTCTCGTCGAAGTCGACCTCGAGGTCATCGGAGGCGGATACGTCGAACTCGCCCTCGTAGTCGAGGACCTCGTCGTCGCGCTCGGACACGTCGTACTCCGTCATCTGTTCATCGGGGTCTTGGCTGCTTCGGATCGGGCCTGGGGCCCGGGGCCTTCGGGAGGTCGTTGGTCGTCGCGGGCGTTCCTCAGCCGAAGACCTTGAACATCGCCCAGCCGAAGGCGAGGTCGAGAACCGAGACGATCGCGATGACGAACACCACGAAGGTCAGGACGACCACGAAGTAGGTCGAGAGCTGCTTGCGGGTCGGCCAGACGACCTTGCGGAGCTCGGCCACCACCTGCCGGTAGAAGCGCAGCAGGCCCCTGCCCTGCTTGCCTTCAGCAGGCTTGCCGGCGCCGGACGGTGCCGGGGTGCGCGTCTCCGTCACGACCTACCTCTTTCGCTAGCGGCGGCCTGACCGGCCCTGCGCCGGTCAGGATTTGCAGGGCACGAGGGACTTGAACCCCCAACCTTCGGTTTTGGAGACCGATGCTCTGCCAGTTGAGCTAGTGCCCTCTGCAATCCATCTGGACGCCGCGTCGGACCTGATCTCGGGCATGCCGGATCAGGGCCATCAACGCCCGGACTAGAGAAGTGTACGGGGTCTGCGCCCCATGGTCGAACTGAGGCCCTCGCCCGCACGACCCCTGTACCGAATTACTCAGCCGGGCGCCGCACCGCGTTGAGAACCATACAGCCTCCACGTGCTGCCAACGGACCACACCCCCTGGGCGTTCCCGCCTCAACCAGTGGAACCCGGTGGGTCCGTCGGTGGCGGGGTGCCAGGATGGATGCATGGGTTCCAGGATCTCGGCGCGGATCGGCGCCATCAGTGAATCGGCGACGCTGGCGGTGGACAGCAAGGCGAAGGCGCTCAAGGCGGCCGGGCGCCCGGTGATCGGATTCGGCGCCGGCGAGCCGGACTTCCCGACACCGGACTACATCGTCGAAGCCGCCGTCGCGGCCGCCCGCGACCCGAAGAACCACCGCTACACCCCGGCCGGCGGCCTGCCGGAGCTCAAGCAGGCGATCGCCGCGAAGACCAAGCGCGACTCCGGGTACGAGATCGACCCCGCGCAGGTGCTGGTCACGAACGGCGGCAAGCACGCGGTCTACAACGCGTTCGCGACGCTCCTCGATCCGGGCGACGAGGTGCTGCTCCCGGCCCCGTACTGGACGACGTACCCGGAGGCGATCCGGCTGGCCGGCGGCGTACCGGTGGAGGTGCTCGCCGACGAGAAGCAGAACTACAGCGTCACCGTCGAGCAACTCGAGGCGGCCCGGACCGGGAAGACCAAGGCCCTGCTGTTCTGCTCGCCGTCCAACCCGACCGGTGCGGTCGACAGCCCGGAGGCGATCGAGGCGATCGGCCGGTGGGCCCTCGAGCACGACCTGTGGGTGGTCACCGACGAGATCTACGAGCACCTGACGTACGGCGACGTTCGCGCGACCTCGATTCCCGTTGCGGTACCCGAGCTCGCGGACAAGACCGTCGTACTGAACGGTGTCGCGAAGACGTACGCGATGACCGGCTGGCGGGTCGGCTGGATGATCGCCCCGCTCGACGTGATCAAGGCCGCCACGAACCTCCAGTCGCACCAGACGTCGAACGTCAGCAACATCGCCCAGCGCGCCGCCATTGCCGCGGTGTCCGGCGACCTGAGCGCGGTCGACGAGATGAAGGTCGCGTTCGACCGGCGCCGACGGACCATGGTCCGGATGCTCAACGAGATCCCCGGCGTCGAGTGCCCGGAGCCGACCGGAGCGTTCTACGCGTACCCGTCGGTCAAGGGTGTGCTCGGCAAGGAGATCGGCGGCCGTACGCCCACATCGTCCGCGGAGCTGGCCGACCTGATCCTGGACGAGGTCGAGGTGGCGGTCGTACCGGGCGAGGCGTTCGGCGCGCCCGGGTACCTGCGCCTGTCCTACGCCCTAGGCGACGACGACCTGGCCGAGGGCCTGACCCGGATCGCCAAGCTGCTGAGCTGACATGGACGCCCACCACTCACCAACCTCACCCGGCGCGGGACTCTCGCGCTCGGCGGCCGCGACGCGGGCAGCTGCGCGGGGTTTGGTGAGTGCTGCAGGTCCGCCGCCGATTTCTCTCTCGGCGCTGTGCGTCGGTAACCTTCTGTGATGACGCAGCGGGATCTGCGGGTGCTGCCCAAAACACACCTGCATCTGCACTTCTCCGGGTCGATGCGGCATCTGACGCTGGTCGAGCTGGCGGACAAGCACGGCGTCCGGCTGCCGGACGCACTCCGGACGGACTGGCCGCCGGACCTGTCGGCGGCCGACGAGCGCGGCTGGTTCCGGTTCCAGCGGCTGTACGACATCGCGCGGTCGGTGCTGCGGACCGAGGACGACGTCCGGCGCCTGGTGCGTGAAGCCGCCGAGGACGACCGGGCGGACGGCTCGCGCTGGCTGGAGATTCAGGTCGACCCGTCCGGGTACGCCAATCGCTTCCACGGGATCACCGAGTTCACCGACCTGGTGCTGGACGCTGCGCGGGACGCGTCCGCGTCGACCGGGATCGACGTCCAGGTGATCATCGCGGCGAACCGCACGCGGCACCCGCTGGACGCCCGAACGCTCGCGCGCCTCGCCACGCAGTACGTCGGACGCGGTGTGGTCGGGTTCGGGCTCTCCAACGACGAGCGGCGCGGTACGACGTCGGAGTTCGCGGCAGCCTTCCGGATCGCGCGGCAGGCCGGCCTGCTGTCTGCACCGCACGGCGGCGAGCTGTGCGGAGCCGCGACCGTCCGCACCTGCCTGGACGAGCTGGGCGCGGGCCGGATCGGGCACGGCGTCCGCTCGGTCGAGGATCCGGATCTGCTCAAGCGTGTGGTCGACGCGCAGATCGCCCTCGAGGTCTGCCCCGCGTCGAACGTCTCGCTCGGCGTCTACCGCAGCCCCGAGGAGGTCCCGCTCCGCAAGCTGTACGAGGCCGGCGCCCGGATCGCCCTCGGCGCCGACGACCCGCTCCTGTTCGGCTCCCGCCTCGCCGAGCAGTACGAGACCGCCCGCACCGTCCACAACTTCACCGACCCCGAACTGGCCGACCTCGCCCGCTCCTCGGTCCTCGCCTCCACAGCCCCACCGGAAACCCAAAAGTCCCTCCTCACCGAAATCGACCAATGGCTGGGCGCCCCAGCACCAGTCCCGGCCTGACCACCTACCTCGCCCGCCACGGCCAGACCGAGTGGAACACCGCCGGCCGCCGCCAAGGTCGCCTCGACTCACCGCTTACTCCGCACGGCTCCGACCAGGCCCACAGGAACGCCCAGCTGCTGAGTGGCGAGGGGATCGACGCGGTCTTCGCCAGCCCGCTCGGTCGTGCGCGTCGGACGGCGACGATCATCGGCACGGAGCTCGGCCTCGGCATCCGGGTGGTCGACGACCTGGCCGAGATCGACCACGGGTTGTGGTCAGGCCTCACGGCCGCTGAGATCGATGCGAGGTGGCCGGGGCAGCGGGCAGTTCGGGAGCGGGACAAGTACACATTCCGGTTTCCGAACGGCGAGAGCTATGCCGATGGGGCGGCACGTGCCGGACGCGTGCTCGCGGAGATCGCGCAGACCGGGGTGCGGCGGCCGTTGGTGGTGTCGCACGAGATGATCGGGCGGATGCTGCTCCGGCAACTCGGCGTACCGGATGCGCTCGGGATGCAGCAGCCTTCGGACGTTGTCTTCCGCGTGCGGGCCGATGGGATGCTGGAGCGGCTGGGGTCCGGATAAGTGCTGGTTGGGTTCTGGTTCGGGTCATTGTTAGGGCGTGCGGGCGGGCATAACTTTGCGTACATGACGCCGACGAAGATCCTGTTGCCAGAGGACGAGCTGCCGACCCGTTGGTACAACGTGCTTCACGACCTGCCGACGCCTCCGCCGCCGGTGCTGCATCCGGGGACAGGGCAGCCGATCGGGCCGGACGATCTTGCGCCGCTGTTCCCGATGGACCTGATCATGCAAGAGGTCTCCCAGGAGCAGTACGTCGACATTCCCGGAGAGGTGCTGGACGTCTACCGGCTGTGGCGGCCGAGCCCGCTCTATCGGGCGCATCGCCTGGAGAAGGCGCTCGACACCCCGGCGCGCATCTACTACAAGTACGAAGGCGTCTCCCCGGCCGGATCACACAAGCCGAACACGGCAGTCCCGCAGGCGTACTACAACGCGAAGTCCGGCGTCCGGAAGCTCACCACCGAGACCGGCGCAGGCCAGTGGGGTACGGCCCTCGCGTTCGCCTGCGCGCAGTTCGGGCTGGAGTGCGAGGTCTGGCAGGTGCGCGCGTCGTACGACCAGAAGCCCTACCGGCGGACGATGATGCAGGTCTTCGGCGCGACCGTGCATCCGAGCCCGTCGGACCTGACCGAGTCCGGGCGGAAGATCCTCGCCGGCGACCCGGACTCGACCGGCTCGCTCGGGATCGCGATCAGTGAGGCCGTCGAGTCCGCCGTGCAGGATCCCGAGGTGCACTACGCCCTCGGCTCGGTGCTCAACCACGTGCTGATGCATCAGACCGTGATCGGCGAGGAGGCGCTGATCCAGCTCGCGATGGTTGGCGAGACCCCCGACCTGATCGTCGGCTGCACCGGCGGCGGGTCGAACTTCGGCGGTCTGGCGTTCCCGTTCCTGCGGGAGAAGTGGGCCGGCCGGATGTCCCCGGTGGTCCGCGCCGTCGAGCCGGCCGCGTGCCCGTCGCTGACCCAGGGGACGTATGCGTACGACTTCGGCGACACGATCGGGATGACGCCGCTGATGAAGATGCACACCCTCGGCCACGACTTCGTCCCGGACCCGATCCACGCGGGCGGCCTGCGCTACCACGGCATGAGCCCGTTGATCAGCCACCTCTACGAGACCGGCGAGATCGAGGCCGTCGCCAAACCACAGTCCGAATGCTTCGCCGCCGGAGTCCAGTTCGCCCGTACGGAAGGAATCGTCCCCGCACCCGAGCCCACCCACGCTCTCGCCGCCACCGTCGAGGAAGCCCAGCGCTGCAAGGAGTCCGGCGAGGAGAAGGTCATCCTCACCGCGCTCTGCGGCCACGGCCACCTGGACCTGGCTGCGTACGACGCCTACCTGTCCAACGCCATCACCGACCGCACCTGGGAGGACGCCGACATCCAGTCAGCCGTGGCCGCAGCCCTGACCCGACTCCCCGCCCTCAGCTGACCCCGCAGGTCAGCGGCCTCCGCGCTTCCACCAAGGCTTGGGCCGCTTGGCCACCGCGGTCAGCCAGTCCTCGGGGATCGCCCAACCACGCGAACTCACCGCATCGAAGTACTCGACCTTCAAGGAGTCCGGCAGCCAGTACGTAGCCCGGTGCCGCCCGGACGCCTCGAAGTAGGTCGTGCGCTGCCGACTGCTCCACACCGTCGCCTGGTTCGAGCTGTACGCGAGCCGGACGTAGTCCCAGCGCGCCTGCTCGTCGTCCATGTCGTACCCGCGCTCGACCACGCGGCCCTTGGGTTGCTCCTGCGCGAGCTCGTCGATCAGCCGCTGGACGACGGCGCGGTCGTCGGTGAGCTCCGTGGGCAACTGCAGGCCGACCGGATCGAGCACCACCGCACCGAGCCGCGGCCGCGCGACGTCGAGGAACACCTCGAGCAGCGCGAGCCCCTCCTCCACTCGGCCGAACCGATCCAGCTCGGCGCGCAGCGTCGTCACGGCTTCCTCGGGCACGCGACCACCTTAGCTAGGGCGTGTCTCCTAGTCCCACGCCCTAGGCAGGGGCTGCCCCTGTCTGCCCCGGGATGCCCCGGCTGATCACGCTCAGCAAGCACTCCTGGGCGCGACCGAACCGGCCGCATACCGATGCGCGGAGGCCGGGAACCCCTTTTTCGCCAGGGATTCGGGGCAGATCGGGGCAGCTTGGGGCAGATCGTCCACAGGGCCCGATTTGGCCGTCGCGGAGGGTGTTCGGCGCCTTACAGTTACCGCCATGTCAGGGCCGAACGACTTGCTCCGCGAAGCGCGGGAGAGCACACCATCACGGCGCGCGCCGGGCGAACACATGTCCCGGGGTGAGCTCGCCGACTCGATCTGCGCCTGGCTCTGGGACACGACCGAGATCAAGTACGAGCTCGACGGCCACTACATCGCCAAGCTGGAACGCGGCGCGGTCCGCTGGCCCGGCGCCGCGTACCGCTCCGGTCTCCGGCACGTGCTCGGCGTTGCCGCGGACAACGAACTCGGATTCTTCCCGCCGGCCGGTGTCGCGCCGGGCGAGCCGGAGCCGATCCCCCCGTCCTCGATGGCCGGCCACGACGACGACCTGGTGAACGCGGGTGACGAGTCGATCGCGCTGCTGTCGTTCGCGGAGGAGTCCAACGTCGGCGAGCTCACGGTGGAGCAACTGCACGCGGACATCGAGCGGATCGCACTGTCGTACCTGCGCACACCCCTGCGGCCGATGTTCGCCAAGAGCCGCGCGATCCGGGACCGCGCGTTCACGCTGCTGGCCGGCAACCAGTCGCCGCGGCAGTCCCGCGACCTGTACGCGGCGGCCGGCTGGGCGATCACGCTGCTCGCCTGGATGTCCGTCGACCTCGGCCGCCCGGACATCGCCGAAGGCCACACCCGTACGGCCTGGGCGTGTGCCGAGGCCGCGGATCACGACGTCCTGCGGGGCTGGATCCGCGCCACGCAGCACACCGCCGCGTTCTGGCAGGAGGACTTCAACCGTGCGGCGGCGTACGCGGAGGACGGCCTGCGCTACAACGCCGGCACCGCCCGGCTCTTCCTCGCCAGTGCGGCCTCGGTCGACCTGGCCCGCGCCGGCCGCACCGACAAGGCCCGTGAGCTTCTCGACGTCGCCCGGACGCTGACCGTCCGCCCGGCCGAGTCCGAACCCGGCGGCGTTCTCCTCTGTACGCAAGAACGCGCGGAGGGGCTGTGGGCGGACACCCAGCTGGCGTTCGGCGATGCGCACCGTACGGCAGAGCATGCCGATCGCAGCGTCGCGTTGTTCGAGTCCGTCCCGTTCGCGCTCCGGAACGCCGGCTCCGAGCGGATGGCCCGGCTGCAGCAGGCGAAAGCGCGGTTGCTCCTCGGCCAGCTCGACGGTGCGATCGAGGCCGTCGAGCCGGTGCTCGACCTGCAGCCGGAGTACCGCGTCCGTCCGCTCGTCCAGCGACTCGCGGAGGTCGCCGCCCTGACCGCGCCGTACGTGCGGAGCCCGAAGGGCCGGCTGTTGCGGGACCGCATTGCCGAGTTCACCCAGCGGCCGGGGCTACCGACCCGCCCCGCGGCACCGAGCCGACGTGGCGCGTGAGAAAGGAGCAGGCATGATCCGCGAGGTCCGCGACCACTGGTACTGGCGCCCCAATTGGCGCCCGGGTCGGTCGTTCTACGCCTGGCACGTCATCTTCCCGAACGATGCCGTGCTGACCGACGTGCACACGGCGTACCAGCGCCTGGTCGGCTCGCTGCCCGGGATCTCGCCGGTCCCGGTGCAGTGGCTGCATCTGACGTTGCAAGGTATCGGCTTCGTCGACAAGGTCCCGCAGGCGGATCTCGATCCGATCATCGAGGCTGCGCAGCGCCGGCTCGAACACTTCCGGCCGTTCGAGATCAAGCTCGGGCCGGCGGTCGTCGACGTCGAGAGCCTGCAGCTGCCGGTGTCTCCGGTCGACCGGATGCGGCGCCTCCGAGCCCAGCTGCGCGCCGCGGTCACGGACGTGTGGGGCCGCGACTCGGTCCCTGAGCTGCCAGAGCTCGACCCGCACGTCTCCCTCGGCTACTGGAACCAGATCGCCCCGGCCGAGCCACTCCGCCAGCGGGTCAACGCCTTGAGCGGCGGCGTCGCCATCACCGAGGTCACGCAGGTCAGCCTGATCAACCTGAGCCGCGACCACAACCAGTACGAGTGGACGAAGTACGCCGACCTCCGGCTCGGTGCACTGCCGCCACCCGGCGACCTGGGAGCGCCCCTGTGAGCACGGCGAACCCATTGTCCGGTGACGCGGCAGCGCTGATCATCCGCGCCCTCCTGGACTTCCGCAGCCTCTGGACGACGCACGACCTGGTGTCGACCAGCGGCGTCCCCGCGCCGACCTGCCGTCGCGTGGTCGCCCTCCTGGAACGCGAGGCGCTCGTGGAACGTCAGGCGCCCGGCGTGATCGCGGTACCCAACTGGCTGCGCCTCCTACGCCGCTGGACCGAAGACACCCACACCCCGCGGGCCACACACTGGCGCAGCAGGCATCGCTCCCAGCACGTGCTGGACCGCGTCGCCACCACACAGGTCCGCCACGCTGTCACCGGCGTCCAGGCCGCACGCCACTGGACCCAGGACGTACCAGCCGGCCCGACCGTGATCTACACGCCCGACGTCCACCGAGCAGCCGCCGACTGGGACCTCGCACCAGCCACGAGCAGGTCCGTAGTCCTGGTCGAGTTCCGAGCAGACCTGGTCTACACCCGCACCCGCAAGACCCGCAGCGGTCTCCGCCTCGCAGCGCCGTCACAGGTCCTCTCGGACCTCCTGACGAGCGGTGCGGCCAAGTCCACCGCCGGCGCAGACTCCCTGACCCACTGGATGCTCGAGCACGAGCTCGACTGGCGGTACTAGTGCCCTCCGACGCAGGGCACTAGTACGCCCGCAGCGAGACCACGTGCGCCCTGGACGCTCCGTTCGTACGACGAGCAATCAACCGGAGGTGTGTGATCTGCGCAGCCGCCTCCAGGTAGTGGTGCTGGGTGCGGTGATGGTTGCCGGTGACCTGCGCAATCGGCTGCCACGGGCCGTCGCCGTTGCGCACCTCGAGGTCGTAATCCGCCAGTAGCGTCGGCAGACAGTCGAACGGGGTGCGGTGGTGGTGGAGGTTGATCAGGTCCTCCTGCACGTCGTCGTCCAGTACAACGACGACTTCGGACAGCTCGACCGCCGACGGCCAGGCCAGCTCCAGCCACGGGTTGGGATCCCAGGCCAGGTCCTCGGACGACCACAGGTTCGGGCCGCCGTACGGACGTGCGTAGCCGCCGATGACCTGGCTTGGTGCGTACGCCGACGTGTCGCCGAGGCGGATGCACAGGCCGGCGCGCGGCAGGATGTGCTTCCAGGCGCGGAACTGTTCTGTCCACTGCTCGTCCGGCGCCGGATCGCGATGCGCGAAGTGCACCGTACCGGGCAGAGCCGTCGCCGCGGTGTGAACTGCGATGTCCGGCGTCGCCCGCAGCACGACGAAAACGTTTGACGGATCGGACGGCTGCCACGCGATCGGGACGTGCACCCAGCGTTTCTCGCCGGCCGGCACGTCGATGGTGCAGGAATCGATGACCTGTGCGGGCAGGTAGTTCTGCGGCTTGACCGGATCGTGGAGCTCGACGGTCAGTGCACCGCCGCTCGAGTCGACGAGCAGTTCGAAGCCGTCCAGCGCCGGGTCCACCGGGAGCACCATTCCGATGTCGGTGGTCAGCGGCAGGGTCCCGGACGAGACCTCGAGAGCGGGCCGCGTCATCGTGGAGGACGCGGTGGCGGTCGCTGTCAGCGCGAGGTTGGCCGGGTCGTCGTCGACGACGCCGAGGACCGAGGAATCGGCACGGGTCAACGCGTTCCGCATCAGTCCGAAGTTGTCCTGGGCCAGCTCACGCGGCGTCAGCCCGTTGCGCAGGGCAACAGCTGCGCCGATTCCGGCCGCTTCGCCGAGCAGAGCGCAGGTCGCCATCACCCGTGTGGTCCCGAACGCGACGTGGCTCGCGCTGATGTTCCGCCCGGCCAGCCACAGGTTCCGTACGTTCCGCGAGTACAAGGATCGCAGCGGAATGTGGTAGTTCCCGTCCGGATGCCAGTGCTTCGACCCACGCTCGGACGCGTACACGCCCCCGGGCGGGTGCAGGTCGATCGACCAGCCGCCGAACGCCACCCGGTCGTCGAACTCGGTCTGCTCGAGGACGTCCTGCTGGGTCAGCACGTGATCACCGAGGAAACGCCGGTACTCACGTTTTCCGGGCACCGACCCGATCCACTCCAGCGTCAGGTTGTCCGCGTCGAACCGGCCGCTGTTCTTGATGTAGTCCCAGATCCCGTAGACCACCGCCTGCAGCTCGTCGCGGATCGCCTCGTTGTCGTCGACGACGTTCAGCTCGCCGCCCCACTCGATCCACCAGAACGCACACCCGTTCAGGTCCGTCCGGATCACCCGGCGTTCCGGAATCGCGGTTTCCGTGACGTTCCGCGCGAACGCCGGCGGCACGAACCGGACCGGCTCCCCCGCATCCTTGCTGTAGAAGAGGATCGTGCTGCCGAGCGTGTTCGAGTCCGGTACGTCGGGCGCCCACGACTCGTCGTACTGCGATCGCGGCTCCCGCCCGGTCCGGAACTCGGCGCCGGCCAGCATCCCGACGAACCCGTCGCCCGAGCAGTCGACGAAGACCGGACTGACGAACCGGATCTCCTTCTCCGATCCCATCTGCCACCCGGTCACCGACCGGATCTCGCCGTCCGCCGCCTCGACGGTCCGTACGTCGGTGTTCAGGTACAACGTGATCCGGGGCTCGGCACGGACCGCCTCGAGCAGCACGAGATCCCAGTAGTACGGGTTTCCGAGCGGATTGCGGAACTGGTTCTCGACGAACAGCTCACCCATGATGCCGGTCTCGCGCGCGAAGCTCTGGACGCCGTGCGCGGTCGCACCGCACACCCACACCCGTACCTCGCTGGACGAGTTACCGCCGAGCACCGGCCGGTTCTGCACCAGCGCCACGGTGCTGCCCTGCCGCGCGGCGCCGATCGCCGCACAGATCCCGGCGAGCCCACCACCGACGACGGTCAGATCGGACTGGACCTCGAGCTGCTGCATGCACGAACCTTTCAGAGATCTCGCTGGACGACGGGCTGCCCGGGCCCGTTCGGATGATGGGCGGTCAGGTGATCGGGCACCCGCTGCGCGACCAGCACGAACAACAACCCGGCGGTCAGGACGTCGCTGGCACGGCCCGCGAAGAACTCGGTCCAGTTCGCACCGTTCGGCGTACCGGTGTCGAGCGTGACGTCGGCGACCCGGCTGATCGGAGCGTCCGGCATGCCGGTGATCGCGACCGTCAGCGCTCCCTCCGCACGCGACCGGGTGATGTAGTCGAGCGTGGTCGGATCGATCCCGGACCGGGTCACGGTGAGCGCGACGTCGCCCGCGCCGAGCAGGCCGGCGGCGATCTGCGACGACTGCGGACCGTCGAAGAACCACACCGGGATCCCGATCCGCAGCAACCGGATGTACAGCTCGCGGGCCGGGATCGCGTCGCCCCACTCGCCGTAGATGTGCGTCCGCCGGGCGCCGGCGATCGCGTCCGCGATCCGCGTCGCGGCGGCCAGGTCGATCGCGGACAACGCGTTCCGCAAGGCGTTCGCCTGTGTCGAGGCGAGCACGTTCAGCACCTGCTCGGGCGGATCGGCCGGCCCGATCGCCGACCCGATGTCACTCGCCCAGCCGGCCTCGCGGCCGCGGCCGACCTCCATCGCCAGCGCGGCCCGCAGCGCCGGGTAGCCGGCGTACCCGAGATGGGTCGACAGCCGGGTCACGGTCGCGGCCGAGGTCTGCGCGGTCTCGGCCAGCTTGGTGATCGACCCGCGCGCGACCTCGTCCGGGTTCTCCAGAATGTGTTCGGCGACGCGTTGCATCGCGCCGTTCAACTCGGGCAGGGCACGCTTGACCTGCTGCAAAGGGCTCGGACTGTCTGCTCGTTCCATCTCACTTGATCCCGGTGTGTGTCATGGCGGCGATGAAGCGGCGCTGGAGGACGACGAACACGATCAGCACCGGCACGATCGAGATGACCGATGCAGCCATTGTCAGGCCCGGGGCGATCTGCCCCTGCTCGTCGACGAAGTTCGTCAGGCTGAGCGGCAGCGTGTACCGGTCCGGGTTGCTGATCAGCACCAGCGGCGTCTCGTAGTCGTTCCAGGACCAGACGAACGCGAGGATGCCGAGCGCGCTCATCACCGGCGTTGCCAACGGCAAGTAGATCCGGGTGAACACCCGCCACTCGTTCGCGCCGTCCATCCGGGCTGCTTCGGCGAACTCGGACGGCTGGCTGACGAAGAACTGCCGCATCAGGAAAGTACCGAGCACGGTGAACATTCCGGGCAGTACGAGCGCCCACAAGGTGTCGTACAACCCGAGCTTCTGGAAGTAGATGAACCGCGGCACGAGCAGCAACTGCGCCGGGATGATCGCCGTCGCCAGGTACAGCAGGAACAGCTTGTCCCGCCCCCGGAACGACATCCGCGCGAACGCGTAGCCGGCCATCGTCGCGGTGATCAGCTCCCCCGCGACCCGCAGGACGGCGACGAACACCGACCGGCCGAACGCGGGCAGTACCGAGGTCGCGCCGGTCAGCACCGTAGTGAAGTTGTCCCATTGGAACGGGTGCGGGATCCACTGCATCGGGATCTTGTACGCGTCGACGTCGGGCTTCAGCGCGGTCGAGATCATCCACGCGAACGGCGCCAGGAACGCCAACGCCAGGATCCAGAGCGGGATCCCCCACAACCATTTCTTACTCATTGAGAGCCCTTCCTCGCTGCGCTCGCCACGTCACCAGCGTCAGGACGAGTACGCCGACGAACGTCACCAGCCCGATCGCCGACGCGTAGCCGAACCGGTAGAACTGGAAGCCGGTCTGGTACATGTAGTACGAGATCGTGGTGGTCGCGTCGCCCGGACCGCCCGCGGTGATCAGCGCGATCAGGCCGAAGCCCTGCGAGGCCCCGATGATCAGCGTGACCAGCAGAAAGATCGTTGTCGGCAGCAACGACGGCCAGGTGATCACGCGGAACTTCGCCCACGCGGAGGCCCCGTCGATGTCGGCCGCCTCGTACAGCTGCGCCGGCGCGTCCTGCAGCGCGGACAGGTAGATCAGCGAGCAGTAACCGGCGCCGCCCCAGACTGCCATCACGATCAGCGCCGGCAGCGCCCAGTGCGAGGACGCGAACCAGGCCGGCTGGATCCCGAAGGCGTCGAGGACCTGGTTGACCAGGCCGGCCTTCGGGTTCATCAGCATCAGCCAGGTCATGCCGATCGCGACCACGTTGACGATGTACGGCAGGAAGAAGATCGCCCGGAGGACGGCGCGCCCCGGCAACGGGCGGTTCAGCGCGATCGCGAGACCGACTCCGAGTACGAGGGTGAGCGGGACCGACACGACGACGTACACCAGCGTCAGGCCGATCGCGTGCCAGAACCCCGGGTCCCGCGCGATCGCGACGAAGTTGTCGAGGCCGTTGAAGGTGATGCCGCCGAGGCCGGACACCAGGTTCCAGTCGGTGAACGCGAGCACCACCACGCTGATCAGCGGGATCAAGGTGAACGCGATCACGCCGAGCAGGTTCGGGGCGATGAACAGGAAACCGATCCACCCGGACGGACGGATACCGGGCTGCTTCTCGGTGCGGACCGCGGGGGCGGCCGCGACGGTCGCGGTGGCCATCAGGGCCTCCTCTGGTTGCGGGCGATCGCGGCGTCGGCGAGCCGCCGTACCTCACGGATGGCGACGCCCGGGTCCTTCTCGCCGAGCCAGCACAGGTCGCGCTGCTGCTTGACCGCGAGGGTGATTTCCGGGAAGCCGGTCAGCCGGGTATCGGTCGCGAGCTTGGGCTCCGACTCCAGGACGACCCGGCGGAACGAGTCGAGGTCGAAGTACTTTTCCGGTTCTTTTCCGAGCATTCCGGAAACGATCTGCTCATCGGTGACGTTGCCGAGCGCGGGCATCTTGCCGCCCTTGAGCATCGGCGACGCACCCTCGGTCAGCCAGAACTTCACGAATGCCCAGGCCGCCTCGAGCTTCGGCGACTTCGGGTTCACCATGATGAAGTTGCTGTACGAGCCGCCGTTCCAGTCCTGGCCGTCCACGGTCGGCGACGGCGCGAACGCGACCTTGAAGTCGTGCGGGTACTTCTTCGCGTCGTACAGGTACCGCAGGTTGAACGGCGCCGTGGACCAGAGGTGGAACTCCTCGGCGAGGAACGAGTTCTGCTGGTACGCGTCCAGATGCCGCGACAGCACCTCGGTCCACGGGAACGCCGTACCGTCGGCGATCATCTCGCGGCCGATCCGGAAACCCTGCTCGAAGTGCGGGTCGCCGAAGTTCGAACGGTTTCCGTCGTACCAGTAGTTCGGCCCGAGGGCGATCCGGGCGACGTCCGGGACGGCGTACGTGCCGATCGTCTTTCCGGACGTCAGTTTCCGGGCGGTCGCGCGAAACTCCTCGATCGTCCACGAGTCCGGGAGGTCGACGCCGGCCTGCTGCCGGAGCTTCTCGTTGAACAGTACGAAGAACGGCTCCCGCGCGGTCGCGAGCGCCTTCACCTTGCCGTTCTCGATGTACGACCGCGGTTGCTCGGTGTCGAGGAACACCTGGAGCTCGGGGTCCGCCTGCACCCGGTCGGTCAGGTCCGCGGCCAGCCCGGACCCGGCCCGCAGCGCCATCGCACCCTGCGAGTAGGTGAAGTACACGTCGATGTCGACGCCACCCTGGAGGGCGGTGTCGAGCTTGAGGTTGCCGCGGTCGTCGTTCACGAACCGCGTGTAATTGACCTTGTACTGCGGGAACTTCTGCTCGAACGCCTTCACCACATCGGCCGGCCCCGACGCCGCCGGCACTCCG
This sequence comes from Kribbella sp. NPDC048928, assembly GCF_043197975.1. NCBI lineage: Bacteria > Bacillati > Actinomycetota > Actinomycetes > Propionibacteriales > Kribbellaceae > Kribbella > Kribbella sp. NPDC048928. The sequence continues at coordinate 402,386 of NZ_JBICUC010000004.1, forward strand.
CCCCACACCTGCAGAGCCCCGGACCGCCCACCGTCGTCCCCGGAACACCCAGGCACCACAGCAGCCGCCAGCCCCGCTCCAACCCCGGCCAAGACCTCCCGCCGAGAAAATCTTTTGCGCCTCACACTCCACCTCCCACCAGATCCCGCAAAAGATTAGCGACCACACCAAGGCATGGGAACCCCCAACCGCAAATCTTTTTCAGAGGCTCTAACGACAGGAGGTAGCGCCCTCGCGAGCCCTGACCAGCGACCACCGGCAGCCTGACGAGGCCACCCGACCGGGACTACCTCCTGTCGTTAGCGCGAGGCCAGCGCACTCCGAACGGTCTCCACCACCCAGGCCGGATCTCCCAGCACCCTCAATGCCCGCCTCGATCAGCAGGCTCCGCAACATCGACTCGAGAAAGCTCTCCGAGCACGTATCGCCTCGCAGGCAACACGAACCGCGTTCGGGCGGCCTGGGCCGCGAAGGGCGTCGGCGCCTGCCTCCAACTCGTCCTTCGTCAGGCCCCAGGTCGAGAGCGCAGCATCCGCCACCGCGAGCGCCTCACCGAACGGAAGCACGCGCGAACAGTCAAGCACCGTGCGCAGCGGAGACGTCAGGCGAGCAGCACGTTCCGCCGCCGAAACCGGGGCCCAGTGCAGCTCCGCAGGACGCCCCGGCCGAGGTCGGCGCTGGGCCGGCACCGTGACATGGGGTTTCTCCGGCCGCACCAGGACGGGCAGTCCCCACGCGACCGCGGCGCTGGTGTAGGAAAGGACGCCGTCGTAAGCAATCGCGGCCAGCCGGTCCGGCCCGAGCACAGGTAGCCCGTACACGCCACGGGCAAGCCTCTCCACTGCACCTCGCTGCACAGCCGAATTCAGAGCGCCGGGCGTGACCAGAGAACGCAGCTCGGCAGCTGTGGCACAGCCGCCGAGCCGGGCCAGGACTTCGGCGGCATTAGAGGGTGCAGTTCACCAGGACTGGTTCGTTGACCAGGGTGATGTTGAAGGAGTGCTGGACCTGGGTGCGGACGTGGGTGGCCAGGGTGAGGAGTTCTTTGGCGGTGGCCTGGCCTCGGTTGGTGAGGGCCAGGGTGTGCTTGCTGGAGACGGCGGCGTTGCCGATGCTGAAGCCCTTCGAGACGCCGGCGTGCTCGATCAGCCAAGCGGCGCTGGTCTTCACTCGGCCGTCCGATTGCGGCCACTGCGGCGCGCCGGCAGGAACCTCAGCGGGCGTGTCCAGCATCGGGTTGGTGAAGAACGACCCTGCGCTCCACGTGTCGTGGTCGGCCGGATCCAGCACCATGCCCTTGCTGCGGCGCAGGCCGAGAACAGCCTCCCGTACCTCGGTCATCGGCGCCCGCGACCCCGGCTCGAGGTCGAGTACCCGGGCCAGCTCTGCGTACCCGACCGGCGCCGACAGATCGCCCAGCGTCAGCTGGAGCGTGACCTCGAGGACGACGTAGCGCGCCGGATCCGCCTTGAACCGGGAGTTCCGGTACGAGAAACCGCACTCGGCCGCGAAGATCGTCTCGACCTTGCCGGCCACCCGGTCCCAGACCCGCACCGACGCGATCGTCTCCGCGACCTCGTGCCCGTACGCCCCGACGTTCTGCACCGGGGTCGACCCGGCCAGCCCCGGGATCCCGGACATCGACTCGAGCCCGCTCCACTCCTCGGCGATCGCGCGCTGGACGAAACCGTCCCAGTCCTCACCGGCCGCGACCCGCACCATCGCCCCGGAACACAGGTCCGCGTCGACCCGTACCCCGGTGGTCGCGATCTTCACGACGGTCCCGCGGAACCCGTCGTCGCCGATCACCACATTGCTCCCGCCGGACAGCAGCAGCACCGGCTCCCCGGCGGCGTCGGCGTCCCGCACCGCACCGATCAGCTCGTCCTCGGTGCGGGCCTCGACGAACTTGTCGGCCGGCCCGCCGATCCGCAGCGTGGTGTAGTCGGCCAGCGAAACGTGGGTGCTCATCGGACCCGCACAACCGCTCTGGCCCTGCCGAGGACCTTCTCCTCGCCGGCGACCGCGGTGATGTCGATCTCGGCCAGCCCGTCCGTGACCTTGTCCACCTTCGCCGAGAACGTCACGCTCGCGCCCTTGTCGTCATCCGGTACGACGACCGGCTTCGTGAACCGGACCCCGTACTCGACCAGGTCGGCCGGGTCGTCGATCCAGTCCGTGACGACCCGCACCGCGGACGCCATCGTGAGCATCCCGTGCGCGATCACGCCGGGCAGACCGAGCGCCGCGGCCATCCGGTCGTTCCAGTGGATCGGGTTGAAGTCGCCGCTCGCCCCCGCGTACCGGACGAGGTCGTCCCGCTTCAGCGTGACAGTCAGCGGCGGAAGCTCCGTACCGATCTCGATCATGCGTCCGCCCGGTTGTGCGAGAGCGTGGAGGTCGACGTAGCGATCGGCTCGCCGTCGACGGTGGTCAGGGCGGTCTCGTACATGATCACCTCGACGGCACCAGCCTTGCGCACGGTGGTGATGGTGGCGGTCGCGGCGATCTCGTCGCCGGCCTTGATCGGGCGGGTGTAGCTGAACTTCTGCGCGCCGTGCACGATCCGGTCCAGCCGGAGGCCGAGCTCCTCGTCGCCGAGCAGTTCCTCGAGCGCGCGGCTGCCGATCACGAACGCGAACGTCGGCGGCGCGACCGCGTCGGCACCCCGGTACGCCGGGTTGCTGTCACCGATCGCGTCGGCGAACTCGCGGATCTTCTCCCGGCCGACCTGGTAGGACTCGGCGGCCGCGTAGCTCCGGCCGACCATCGTGGCGTCGATCGTCATATCCGCCAACCTTACTGGCACACTATGACCCGGGTTTCCGCCGCCTACGATTCCGGACGGAAGGTTGATCGTGACGGCAGTGGCGGCGCTGGCTGACTATGCGCCTCGGTACCGGGTCCAGATCGGCGAGCCGGAGGGCTCCGAGTGGCTGCCCGTGGACCACCTCCTGGAGCCGGGCAGTCCGGAGCTCACCGAGTTACTCAAGCGCGACGACGAGGCGAGTTGTCACCGTACCGCGCACGCGAACGCGCTCAGCATGCTGTCGTTCTACGCCGGCCGCGCACCGGCGACCGCGCTGCTGCTGTGGGCGCTGGAGGGGCGTGTCCTCGACATCCGCCCGCAGAACCTCTGGGTCCGGCCGCATGAGGGGCACGGGATCGCGGCGGTCGCGGTACGGTCGGCCGATTTCCTGCCTGGTGGGCTCGAGACGCTGTACGACGTCGTACTGCGGCAACATCTGCTCCCGCTGGCCGAGGAACTGCATCGACGTACGCGGGCCGGGGTTCGGCAGGTGTACGGCGGGGTGGCGGCGGGCTGTGCGATGGGGTTCTGTGCCGCGACGCGCGAGGAGGTGACGGTGGAGCCGGCGTACCTGCTGGAACGGTGGCGGACGTTCGTCGCGAACGCGCCTGGCGGTTTGGCGCGGCTGGGCGAGGTGGAGGTCGCGGACGGGAAGCTCGTGTACCTGCGCAACACCTGCTGCCTCTACTACACGAGCGAGACCGGCAAAGGCACCCTCTGCGGCTCCTGCTGCCTCACCCCACGTGACGAACGCCTCACCGCCTACAACACCGGCCGCCCCATCCTCACCGTCTGAACAACACAAAGCCGCCCGGGAATCCTCCCAACACAGCACAAAGCCGCTCCGGAAAACCGGAGCGGCTTGTGGGAAGAACTGGGTCAGCGGGTTTCGCGGTGCTCCGTGTGGTCGTTGCACCGGTGGCAGTACTTCTTCAGCTCAAGACGATCCGGGTCGTTGCGCCGGTTCTTCTTGGTGATGTAGTTCCGCTCCTTGCACACCGTGCACGCCAGCGTGATCTTCGGACGGATATCGGTCGACTTGGCCACTGCTACCTCTTCATGTCATGAGTACGCAACTTGGGTGATCGCACTCTCGAAGTACTGATTCGGTAGCGGGGGCGGGAGTCGAACCCGCGACACCACGATTATGAGCCGTGTGCTCTAACCACCTGAGCTACCCCGCCGGGTGAGATGAACGATCCCACCCGAAGGTGGGATGCCGCTCTCCGAGCCCCTTTACGGAATCGAACCGTAGACCTTCTCCTTACCATGGAGACGCTCTGCCGACTGAGCTAAAGGGGCGGGCCGAGGAGAGAGATTACACGGTCCGCCGCCTCGATGTGAAATCGAGCCGGACACACCCTGCAGACCCCTCAGTCCGTCCCGGAAAGCATACCGGTTCCCCGGAGTGCTCCTAACCAGTTTTCACCCCGAGCAGCTCGTCATCGGCGGAGAAATCGTCCGACCCGTCGGCCGGCGGGTTCGCGAGGTGCCAGCGCACCGCGGTCCGCAACGTCGCCGCCGGATCGGCCGGCGCCCATCCGAGTACGTCACGAGCCTTCGACGAGTCCACCAGCAGGTGCTGGGTGAGCGCGCCGGTGAGCGCCAGATCCTCCGGCAGCAGATCGTCCCGGACCCGCACCAACTCGGTGTCCTCGGCGCCCGCAGCCGCCAGGATCTGCTCCGCGAACAGCCGGTACGGGGCGGTCGACGGCTCGGTGATGTTGAACGCACCGGGGAAGTCGCCATCGAGCGCCTTCGACACCGCGGCCGCGACGTCGCCGACGTACACCCGGCTGAAGAGGAACTGCCCAGAGCCGACCGGGATCCGCCGCCGCCCGGCCCGCACCCGGCGCAGGACGAACTCGAACCTCTTCTGGTAGTCGTGCTCGCCGTACACCGCCCCGAGGCGCAGCACGGTCGCACCGCGCGGCAGGTACCGCTCCTCCATCTCGAGGTTCTCGTACTGCGGCCCGTCGACGAACCGGCGCTCGCGCAGCGGCGACTCCTCGGTCAGCGGCAGCGAGTCCGTCGTACGGTCCGAGTGGACGCCGTCGTACGCACGGTAGGCGTCCACGCTGGAGAGGGCGATCAGCTTCACCGACGGACCGACCGCGCCGAGGGCGGCGTCCGCGGCGGCCGCGTTCATGCCGGAGATGTCGACCAGCGCCCCGGGATCGAACGGTGTCAGCGCCGCGGCCAGGGCCGCACCGTCGTGCCGGTCGAGGTGCGCATGCTCGACCGCCGCCGAGCCGCCCTGACCGGGCTGACCGGGCTGACCGGGCTGACCGGGCTGACCGGGCTGACCGGGCTGACCGTCCGGCTCGTGGTCGCCGCGGTGCACCACGAGAAGCGTGTGACCTTCCGCCGTAAGCCGCTCGACCACGGCGCGCCCGATGAACCTCGTACCGCCCAAAATCGCGATTCTCATGAGCCAACGTGTATCAACCCGGACGCCCTGGCACCGGCTCGATCTGCGATCGGCAGAAACCGATGTCGAAATCCCGGGGACGGCTTCGTCATCAGGGCAAGACCTACGAAAGGAACCAGATCATGTCCGAGACAGCGATGCCCCCGGTCGCGTCGGCCGCCGAATGGGAGCAGGCCCGGGCCGAACTGCTCGCCGCCGAGAAGGAAGCCACCCGCGCCGAGGACCGACTCGCGGCCCGGCGCCGGCGGCTGCCGATGGTGCGCTTCGACGAGTACACGTTCGCCGCGCCGGACGGCCCGGTCACGCTCCGGGAGCTCTTCGGCGACCAGCGGCAGCTCGCGCTCTACCAGTTCATGAACGCCGGGCCGGATGCCTTCTGCCCCGGCTGCACGTACTTCACCAAGAACGTCGCCAACCTCGCCGGCCTGGCCCGGAACGGCATTTCCTGGGCCACCGTGTCGGACATGCCGCTCGACCAGATGTCCGGGTACTGGAAGGAGATGGGCTGGGGGCACATCCCGTTCGCGTCCTCGGCCGGTACAACGTTTTCCGCGGACTGCGGCGCGGGCGGCGGGTTCCTGCTGAACGTCTTCCTCCGCGACGGCGACGCCGTCTACCGCACCTACTCCACCGGTCAACGCGGCGTCGACCGCCTGCTGTTCAGCACCACCGTCAGCGACCTCGCCCCGTACGGCCGCCAGGAAGACTGGGAGGACTCCCCCCAAGGCTGGCCCCAAGAGCCGACGTACGGCTAGGCCCAGCATCGGGAGGGCTTATACCGCTCCGGGGGGCCTGTTCAGCGCCAAAGTTCGGGTGATCCGCGTCACGCGGGCAGCGACTTTCTTGCCGGACCGGTTCCCGCGTGAGCATCCACCGGGCGGCAGGGAACCCTCACTGAGGGTGTTCGATTTCGTTCAACTTTTGGCAATCCGTGTTTGGGGCGGCCGTGATCTCGTCGTTATGGTCGTTGAGCTGCCGTTCCCCCTCAGCGGCAGGTTCCCCTCCCCCGGAAGGCTTTCTCGTGCCCACTCACCAAGACGCGCCGTCAGCAGATCGGCAGGCGTCCAGCCGCCCGACTGCTCCGCGCCAGGTGGCAAAGCACCGCTCCGGCCGTCGCGGTTCCGCTCGTCGTACGCAGCTGATCGGCCTCACGGCCGCTTTGGCTGCCGCGGCCGGGACCGTCGGTCTCAGCTCGTCTGCGAACAGCACCGCCGCCCCGTCGTCCGGCAGCACCGGCCTGAGCCCCTCACAGGCCGGCGCTCTGACGGCGGCGCGGATCGACCGCCGCGACCTCGGCTCCCGGGACGCGTCCCGGATCGACCTGTCGCTCGAGGCGACGCAGAAGGCTGCCGCCGCGACCGCCGCACGGCAGCGCGCCGCGAAGCTGGCCGCGAACGCCACACTCACCCAGCGCCGCGCCCTGGCACTGGCCGCGGCGAAGGCAGCTGCGGCGAAGAAGGCCGCCGACAGCGCGAAGGCGCTCGCCTCGGCGAAGGCGGAGGCCAAGGCCAAGGCGGCGGCGATCGCCAAGGCGGCCGCTGCGGCGAAGGCGGCGGCGCCGAAGATCGTGCTGCCGACCACCGGCTACCACCTGACCGCCCGCTTCGACCAGGCCGGCGGCCGCTGGGCGCACAACCACACCGGCCTCGACTTCGCGGCCCCGATGGGGACGCCGGTTCGCTCGGTGATGGCCGGCGAGGTCATCCAGGCCAGCTGGGCCGGCGCGTACGGTCGACAGGTGAAGGTCCGGCACGCCGACGGCACCGTGACGTCGTACGGTCACATGTCCGAGTTCGACGTCTCGGTCGGTGACTCGGTCGAGGCCGGCTCGATGGTCGGCCGGATCGGCATGACCGGCAACACCACCGGCCCGCACGTCCACTTCGAGGTCCTCCCCGGCGGCGGCTCCCCCGTCGACCCGGAACCCTGGCTCCGCGAGCACGGCCTCAACCCGTAACCGCTACGGTTTCCCCACACATACTTCGAACTTGGGGAACTCTTGAAGCTCCGCACCATCGCGCCGGCCGCCGTCCTCGTGGCGGCCGGCCTGTTCACCACCCAGCCGGCAGCGCGACCGGCCTGAACGGCGTCAAGGTCGCCGACCTGGGATCCGCGACCTCGGTCTCGAAGTGCTCGACGGCGGTGGCGCTCACGGGTGGCCGCAAGGGCAGTCGTACGGCACTGCTCACGACCGTCTCGTACTGGCGTCCCAACAGCGTTGGCCAGGTGACGTACAACTACTACCCGAACCGGACCCGGCGCCACCGCGTGTACGTGGTGGGCACAAGCAGCGTGTGGAACGCCTTCTCGGCGATGATCAGCCGCTAAAGAGTTTTGGCCATGTCGAGGGCGTCGACCGGGGCGCCCTCGATCAGGAACTCGGCGGGGTGTACACCTTCGACGATGTAGCCGTGGCGCTCGTACAGGTGGCGGGCGGCCTGGTTGACGCCGTGCACGTGCAGGCTGACCTTCCGGGCGCCGCGCCGCCGGGCCTCCTCCGTGGTGGCCTCCATCAGCGCGTTCGCAACCCCGAGCCGGCGCGCGTCCGGTGCGACCGCGAGCCCGTTGATCGTCAGTACGCCGGAACCCTCCGGAAACGGGTACTTGTCCTGGAGCCGGAGGTAGCCGACCACCACCCCGTCGTACTCCGCGACCAGATGCGCCTCCGGCCCGCTCCGGGCGAAGAACGTGTCCGGCAGGCTCTCCTGGTACGACGGGAACCCGGACGACGCGTCCCATGCGACGCGGTCGATCGCCAGCAGCGCCGCGTCGTCCTCCTCGGCGGCACGTCGTACGGTCACCTGATGGTCAACTGATCGACGCTCGTCACTCACCGCACCATCCTCGCCCGCGCACCGGGCCAACTCGCTGCCAGGTCAGCTGTCAAGGATCGGACCGGGAAGGAAGACGGTGGCCGTCAGCCCGCCGTCCGGGTTCGGCGACAGCTCCAGGCGGCCGTGATGGACCTCGACGATCCGGTCCACGAGTGCGAGCCCGAGGCCGTGCCCGGCGCCGTACCGGCGTTTCGCGAACGGTTCGACGAACGTCCGGACCTGCTCCGCGGCCAGCAGTTCGCCGTCGTTGCGAACCACCAGCCGGCCGGGGAAAACGTGTGCGGAAACCGTTCCACCGCCGTGCCGGATCGCGTTCTGGACCAGGTTCGTCACGAGCTGGTGCAGCAGGACGTCGTTACCCTCGACGACCGATTCGGACTGCTCCACGGACAACGTCACCCCGGCGTCCATCGCCTCCGCGGTCAGCGCCGGCCAGGCGGCCCGGACGACCGCGGACAGATCGACCGGGTCGGTCTCCACCTCACGGTTGTTGAGCGCGGTCAGGCTCAGCAACGCCTCGACGATGTCGATACCGCGCTGATTCGTTTCCGCGAGCCGTTTCACGAGTTGCGGAACGTTCTGATGCTCCGGATCAGCCTGTGCCACCTCGAGCATCGTCTTCATTACCGCATGCGGCGTGCGCAGCTCGTGTGACGCGTTCGAGGCGAACCGCCGATACTGCTCGAACGAGCGCTGCAACCGCTCGAGCATCTCGTCGAAGGTGTCCGACAGGTCGGTGAACTCGTCCCGGATCCCGGTCAGTCCGACCCTGTGATCCAGTGATCCACCCGATGCCCGGCGCGCCGCGGCGGTGATCTCCTGCAGCGGCCTCAGCATCCGCCCGGCGAGGATCCAGCCGCCTGCCAGCCCGACGATCGCGAGGAACGTCAGCGACAACGCGGACAGCTTCACCACCAGGTCGAGGATCTCGCCACGCGACGGCGGCGGACCGGCGCTCAGGTCCCGCGGGTTGGCGGCAGTCAGCGGGTAGTTCGGAACGATCCGGAAAACCAGCCAGATGATGGCGGAAACGACGATTCCGGAGACGACCAGCAGGCCGGCGTAGCTCAGTGTCAGCCGGAGGCGAACCGTCAGTCGCGGCCGCCAGGTCATCAACCGCTCGTCGCTCATGCTTCCCCGACCCGATAGCCGACGCCCGGGACGGTGTGGATCACCCACGGGTCGCCGAGCCGCTTGCGGAGTACGGAAATCGTGATCCGGACCGCGTTGCTGAACGGGTCCGCATTCTCGTCCCAGGCCTTCTCCAGCAAGGTTTCGGCGCTGACCACACCGCCACGCGCGGTGATCAGCACCTCGAGCACGGCGAACTGTTTCCGGGTGAGTTTCACGTACCGCCCGAAGCGGTGCACCTCGCGCCGGAACGGGTCCAGGCGCACCCCGGCGTACTCGATGACCGTCGGCACCGCGACCACCGGACGCCTGAGGAGAGCGCGTAGCCGGACCACGAGCTCGCGCAGCTCGAACGGTTTCGTCAGGTAGTCGTCGGCACCGAGCTCGAACCCGGTCAGCTTCGCGTCGAGGTCGCCGGCCGCGGTCAGCATCAGCACGCGGCATCCGATGCCCTGCGCAACGATCTGCCGGCAGACCTCGTCACCGCTGATCCCGGGCAGGTCCCGGTCGAGGACCACGACGTCGTAGTCGTTCACGGCCAGCGACTCCAGCGCCGTGACGCCGTCGAAGGCCAGGTCGGCCGCGATCGCCTCCAGCCGCAGCCCGGCCTGGATCGCCTCCGCGAGATAGACCTCGTCCTCGACGACCAGCACCCGCATACCGTCCATTGAACCAGGTCCGGGGTATCGAAAATGTATAGGAAACTGCAGACGTTCCGGCAACATCGCCTCGGATGAACTGTCTCCCATGCTGACCGATCAGACCCGTAAGCGCGACCGCCGGCTGTCCGTTCTCGCCGGGTTCGCGATCGTTGCCGCAGTCATCAGTCTCACCTTCGCCGCGTGTACAACGGTTTCCGCGCAGAACGACCCGCCGTCGGCAGACGCCAAGTCCTCGGGTGCGACCCACTCGAAGAACTCGGGCGCGAGTCGCAGCGGTCCGCCCGGCGCGGAGGACGGCGTACTGCCGGACCACACATCGGCGTACGACACCAGCCTGCCCGGCGTCGCGAAGCTCGATCCCGCGCTCCGCAAGGCCGTCCAGCAGGCCGAGACCGCGATGAAGGCGGATGGAATACGTATGCAGGTCACCACCGGCTGGCGCAGCAAGAAGTACCAGGAAGAGCTGCTGGAGAAGGCGATCCGCCAGTACGGCAGCAAGAAGAAGGCCCTCGAGTACGTCGCCGACCCGGACGAGTCGCACCACGTCACCGGCCACGCCGTCGACATCGGCCCGACCGACGCCGACGACTGGCTGAACCGCAAAGGCAACCGCTACGGCCTCTGCCAGACCCTCTCCAACGAGATCTGGCACTTCGAACTGGTCACCAAGCCCGGCGACGACTGCCCACCGATGACGGACCCCACCCGCTAGTGCGGCTCTTCGGGCGGGTCGGGGAGTTGGGACAGTGGGCGTTGGGACCAGGCGACGTCGTGCCAGGTGTCGTGCTTCCAGCCGATGTTGCGGTAAATACCGATGGGCTCGAAGCCGAGCGATTTGTGCAGGGCCTCGCTGGCGGGGTTGGGGAGCGTGACGCCGGCGACGGCGGTGCGGTAGCCGCGGGCGGTGAGGCGGGCGAAGAGAGCGTCGTACAGGGTGCGGCCGGCGCCCTTGCGGTGGTGGGTGGGGGCGACGTAGACGCTGACCTCGCAGGACCAGCGGTACGCAGGGCGGGGCTTCATCGGCCCGCCGTACGCATAACCGACGACCTGGCCGTCGTCCTCGAGGACCAGCCAGGCATGCCGGGACTGGAACTTCGCGATCCGCTCGGCCATCTCCGCGACGGTCGGCGGCTCCAGTTCGAACGTGATCGCGGTGCCCGTGACGTAGGGCGCGTAGATCCGCGCGCAGGCCTCGGCATCCGCGGCCGAGGCGTCTCTAACCTGAACCATGACACGATAGTAGCCATATGTGCCGCTATAGTGGCAAGCGTGATCGACGATCTGTCTCGCTCCCTGGCCACCACCGTGCAACAGGCCCGCGTCGCGCAGGACCTGTCCGTGAACGCCCTCGCCGAACGGTCGGGCGTCTCGCGCGCGATGATCGGGAAGATCGAACGCGGCGAGGCGCAGCCCACCGCCGTGCTGCTGGGGAAACTGTCCGGCGCCCTCGGCATGACCCTGTCCGAGCTGGTCGCCCGCGCGGAGAACACCGGCGAGTTGCTCCGCCGGGCGAACGACCAACCGGTCTGGACGGATCCGGTCACCGGGTACCACCGCCGTGCGGTGTCCCCGGTGACCGACGGGCCACTGGAACTGGTCGAGGTCGAACTGCTGCCGGGCGCCTCGGTGTCGTACCCGGCCGACGCCTACATCTTCAAGTACCAGCAGCTCTGGATCCTGGGTGGGCACCTCCGATTCCACGAAGGCTCGCAGGTTCACGATCTGCACACCGGCGACTGCCTGCAACTGGGCCCACCGACGGCGACCACCTTCCACAATCCCGGTACGGCGGTGTGCCGCTACCTGGTCGCGCTGGTCAAGGGACGCGGCTGAAACCACTGCTCGAGTGCATCCTGCAGCCCGTCCCGCTCGGCTTCACCGTCCTGATCCGCGGCCCAGGCGACATACCCGTCCGGGCGGATGAGCAGCGCGATCGGCTCGGCACCCTTACCGGTGATCACTTCGACCTGGTCCGGAACACGTGTTCCGGAGAACGCACCGGACGGCGTGAGGTCGATGAGCAACGGGCGGCCCGACCGGGTCAGCTCGGCCAGCCGCACCGAGTCCACCGTCAGATCGGGCGCCCACCGGCCGACCAGCGGATGCGCGCCGGCGGCGTACCGGATGTCCGCGCCGGACATCAGATCCGCGATCCGCTGCACGTTGCCGGCATCGGCCAGAAACTCGCCGAACAGTTTCCGCAACGCCGTCACGTCGTTGCCCGGAGCAATCAAGGCGGACTGCGCCTGGGTCTGCATCACGACGCGTTCGCCGACCGGGCGACGCTCGGACTCGTAGGTGTCGAGCAACCCCGGCGGCGCCCAGCCCTGGACCTCGGCCGCCAGCTTCCAGCCGAGGTTCACCGCGTCCTGCAGCCCGAGGTTCAGCCCCGGGCCGCCGATCGCGGAATGGACGTGTGCGGCATCGCCCACCAGCAACACCCGCCCGGACCGGAAACTCGACGCGACCCGGCTGTTTCCGCCGGTGACCCGCCGCAGTGCCCGGTCCGCCTCGTCCGTCGGCACCACCAGCGGCAGGTGGACACCGAGCACGCGGTCGACACTGTCCTGCAGTTCCTCGAAGGACATCTGACCGTCCGGTGGTGTGTCCCACTCCCCCGTACTGATCCCTGGCAGCCGGTCCTGCCACGGCGCCCAGACGAAGAGCCCGCGCTCGGTCCGCTGGTGCATGAACGGCGGCACGGGACCGTATCCCGGAATGTGCAGCACGCCGTCGACGACGTACTCGGGCGGCACCGTCGCACTGCCGCTCCGGGACACCATCAAGTCATTGGTGACGCCGATGAAATCGATCCCCGCGAGTTTCCGTGTCAGGCTGCGGCCACCGTCGGCGCCAACCAGATGGCCGGTCCGCAACTCGTAGTCGCCGTCCGGCCCGGTCAGCGAGAGCGTGACACCGTCCGCGTCCTGGGTGAAGCCGACGAGTTCGTGGCCGCGGCGGATCTCCGCACCGAGCTCCAGCGCGCGCTCCTGGAGCACCTCCTCGATCCGCACCTGCGGCACCGACAACCGGTACACCGGGTTGTCCTCGAGAACGTACAGCGGCAGGGGCATCGCGCCGAAGACGAACCCCGGCATCGGCTGCGGCACCTTCGGCGTACCGCCCATCCGTTCGTAGAGTCCGCGCCGGTCGAGCATCCGGACGACCTGGCCGACCAGGCCGTTCGCCCGCGGAATCGTGCTGCGTTCCGGCAGTTTCTCGAGCACGATCGGCTGGACTCCGGCCAGCCGTAGTTCGGCGGCCAGCATCAGACCGTTCGGTCCGGCCCCGGCAATGACGACATCTGCGTCCATGACAACCCCTCCAATTGGGCATGACTGAGCACCCCGGCGACCGGCCAGGGTCAGGTAGTTAGGTTGGCTATTCGGGGACGGGCAGGCCGGCTTCGATCTGGTCGAGCGCTGCCGCCAGCAAGTCGGCGACCGACTGCGGTGGATCGGCCCGCATCCACTGCGCCGTCACGACCGACCGGGCCGCACCGATCACCTCGGCGACCAGGTGCGGGTACAGCCCCGAGGTCCCGGTCCGGTCGGCGATCGCGGCCGCGAGCTCCTCGCCCGCCTGGGTGTAGGCACGCACGATCGCGCCCTGCAGCGCCGGCTCGGTCATCATCAACCGGATGCCGGCGAGCCATTTCTCGTCCGGCGGCCGCTGCCCGCCGTGCCCCTCCTGGCCGAGCGCGAAGTGCTTCTCGACGGCCGCGCGGATCGCGACCCAGAGCGGCTCGTCGGCCGGCCGGGCGCGGAGCTCCTCCGCGATCCGCAGGCTGCGGTCCACCTCGCGGGCGGCGATCGCGTCCGCCTTGCTGTCGAAGTAGTTGCGGAACGTCCGCAGCGAGACCCCGGCCTCGGCGGCGATGTCCTCGATCCGCACGTTGCCGTACCCGCGCTCTGCGGCGAGCCGGACCGCTGCCCAGCTCAGCGCGATCCGCGTCTCCTGTTTCTTCCGCTCCCGCAACCCATCGGCCATGTGCCAACCGTAGCAAAACTTGCCCAAAGAGCAAAGATGCCTTTTAAGCAATTTTCTGGAAGTGGGCAGTGCAAGGGCCCCACCATGGTTGGGTTGGTACATGACGACGGTGACGCCGCTGGTCTGGGTGCTGACGTTGCTGGCGATTGCCGGCCTGTTGCTGTTCGACTACTTCTTCCACGTCCGGTCGGCGCATGTGCCGACGCTGCGCGAGGCCGCGACCTGGTCGGCGGTGTACGTCGGGATCGCGATCCTGTTCGGGCTCGGGACGCTCGTGATCGGCGGCGCCGGCATGGGCTCGGAGTACTTCGCCGGGTACATCACCGAGAAGGCGCTGTCGGTCGACAACCTGTTCGTGTTCCTGATCATCATGACCGGTTTCCGCGTGCCCCGGGAGAACCAGCAGAAGGTGCTGCTCGTCGGGATCGTCGTCAGCCTGATCGCCCGGGCGGGGTTCATCTTCGTCGGATCGGCGTTGCTGCACACGTTTTCCTGGGTGTTCTACCTGTTCGGGATCGCCCTGCTGCTGACCGCCGGCAACATGCTCAAACCGGAAACCGAGGAATCCCACCAGGCGCAGAACCTCGTCGTCCGGCTGGCCCGGCGGCTGTTCCGGACCTCCGAGGAGTACGACGGCGACCGGCTCACCACCACGGTGGACGGCCGCCGGATGCTGACGCCGATGCTGCTCGTGATGGTCGCGATCGGCGCCACCGACCTGATGTTCGCGCTGGACTCGATCCCGGCGATCTTCGGGCTCACCCAGAACGTGTTCGTCGTGTTCACCGCGACCGCGTTCAGCCTGCTCGGGCTGCGGCAGCTGTACTTCCTGCTCGACGGGCTGCTGGACCGGCTGATCTACCTGTCGTTCGGGCTGGCGGCGATCCTGGTGTTCATCGGCGCCAAGCTGATCCTGCACGCCCTGCACGAGAACAACCTGCCGTTCGTGAACGACGGCGGCCACGTCGAGGTCGGCGAGATCAGCACCGGCCTCTCACTGGCGGTGATCCTGGTGGTGCTGCTGATCACGATCTTCGCGTCGCTGTTCAGCACCCGCGGGCGGACCCAGACCGCGATGGCCCACATCCGCCGGGACGCGACCGCGTACCTCGACCCGGAGTACACCGACGACCCGGCGGAGCGGGAGCGCGTCTTCCAGCGTCTGCTGCGGGCCCGCGACCACATCACCGACCTGGGCCCGAAGGCCAAGCAGCAGGTCCGCAACGAACAGGACCTGATGGACCTGTGCCGCCAGGTCGGCGAGGCCCACGCCGCAGTCCACACCGACCACGAGATCCACCCACGACTTTGAGCACCCGCCACTCACTTCCGGGCCAGGGAGACGGTTGACGGGTGCTCAAGGTCAGCCTTTGACGGCTCCTGAGGCCAGGCCGGAGACGTAGAAGCGTTGCAGGCCGACGTACAGGACCACGCACGGGATCATCGCGATCACCGACCCTGCGACCAGTGAACCGAAGTTGATCTCGCCGTACGCACCGGCCTGGACGTTCACCAACGCGACCGGCAGCGTGTACAGCTCGTCCTTGGTCAGGAACGTAAGGGCCCCGAGGAACTCGGTCCAGGCCGCGAGGAACGCGTAGAGCGCGACGGTCGCGGCACCCGGCGTGATCAGCGGACGCAGCACCGAGCCGAGCATCCGCAGCGTCCCGCAGCCGTCCACGTGCGCGGAGTCCTCCAACTCCACCGGCACCGAGGAAAACGAGTTCCGCATCACGAAGACACCGAACGGCAGGTTCACCGTGGTGTAGAACAGCACCAGTCCGAGCAGGCTGTCCGTCAGCCGCAGGGTGTTCATCTCCAGGTACAGCGGCGTCAGGATCGCCTGGAACGGGATCATCATCGACACCACCACGAGCGCGAACAGCACCGGCCCGCTGCGGAACCGGAACCGCGCGAACCCGTACCCGGCGAACGTGGCGAGCAGTGCCGTCAGTACGGCCGTGCTGACGGCGACGACCAGGCTGTTCCCGACCGCGCGAACCAGGTTCCCGGGGCCTTCGATCAGCGTCCGGAAGTTGTCCCACGTCAGGTCGAAGAACGTTTTCCCGTCCGGCGCCGCGACGATCACGTCGTTCGGCTGCATCGACCGGAAGAGGGCCCACAGCAACGGTACGGCGAAGACCAGGAACGCACCGCCACCGCCGATCACGTAAAACGTGTTCTTTCCTCGCATGGTCAGTCCTTCTCCCGGAGCAGGCGGAACTGGGCCGCGGTGACCAGGCCGACCACGATCACCAGCACGATCGACAGCGCGGTCGCGGCACCGAGCTGGAGCTGGACGAACGCGCGGTTGTAGATGTACTGCACGACCGTCGTGGTGTCCGTGCCCGGACCGCCACGGGTGAGGATGTAGAACTGCGAGAACGCGAGCAGCGAGCCGATCACCGAGATGATCACCGCCATCGCGATCGTCCGGCGCAGGATCGGGATGGTGATCTCGCGTTCCTGCTTCCACCAGCCCGCCCCGTCGAGCTCGGCGGACTCGTAGTACTCCCGCGGGATCGCCTGCATGCCGGCCATCAGCAGCATCATGGTCAGCCCACTGACCGCCCACACCACCAGCACGCAGATCAGCCCGGTCGCGAGCGGTCCGTCGACCAGCCAGGCCGTCGTACCGTCGGTGATCCCGAGCTTCTCGAGCACGATGTTGATCACGCCGCTCTGCGGCTGTGCCTCCAGAACGGTGACGAAGCTGAGCGTCGAGAGCCCGACCACGAACGGCAGGAAGAAGACCGTCCGCAACACCGTGGATCCCCGGCGTTTCCGGCGGACCAGGACCGCGAGCGCGTAGCCGAGCACCAGGATCGGCCCGGTCACGATGACCGTGTAGAGCAGCGTGTAGAGGACCGACTTGGCAAACGCGGCGTCGGAGACGATCGCCGTGTAGTTCTTCAAGCCGCTGAACTTCACGGATCCGATCAAAGGCCAGTTGGTCAACGAGATGATCAGCGCGAAGACCAGCGGGGCCAGCACGAAGACGGCGACGAACAGCACCGCCGGCGTGACCAGCAGCAGTCCGGTCCGGGACGGATGGGTGAGCGAGCCGCGGCCGATCCGGCGCGGCGGTGATCCTGCGATACGGGTGCCGGTGTGGCCGGCGCTCCGGACGCCGACGCCGGTACTCACGCCTGCCCCTGACGAAGGATCCGGTCGTAGTTCTGCTGTGCTTCCTTCATGGCGGCCTCCAACTCGCCGTCGAAGACGGCTCGGCGGAACATCTGCAACCACGGCCCGTCCGGCTGGTTGTAGAGGAGGTTGTAGGAAAGCGTTGTCGGCGCGTACCCCTCCTGGATGCGCTCCAGCGGCAGCGTCGCCAGCGGGTACTTCTTCGCGAACTCCGGTGTCCGCGCGTCCGACCGGACCGGGGTGTAGCCGCCGGCCGGCAGATCGATCTGCTGCGGCAGGTCCAGCGCGAACCGGACGAACTCCCAGGCGCCGGAGGCGTTCCGGGCACCGCGCGGGATGCACATGTTGTCGCCACCGTCGAAGAACGCGGATCCGCCGTCCGGCCCGGACAGCAGTCGCGGCGTCACCTTCTTCTGGAACGCCGCGTCGGACGCCGACACGACCACGCTGTAGTTGGACGGCAGGATCCCGATCTTCCCGGCCCGGAAGTCGCTGCCCCAGCGGGACGCGTCGTCGGAGAAGTTCGCCCTCGGCACGAGCCCGTCCACCCACAACTGCCGGTGCAGCTCGAGCATCTGGCGGACCGCGTCGTTCCCGGTGATGTGCCCGGACTGGCTGCCGACCGGGCCCTGGATCAGGTCGGTGTCGGCGGCCCAGACCATCGGCTGAACGACGAACCCGAGCGCGCCCGGGCTGTTCGCCGGGAAACTCCACGCATAAATGTCGTCGCCGAGTTTCCGAATTTTCCGGGCCGCGTCGAGCAGGTTTCCGAAAGACTTGACGGCCTCGTCCGGGTCGACGTCCGCCCGGTCGCACAGCTCGGTGTTGAACCAGAACATCGAGTTGTCCGCGAGGTACGGCACGCCGTACACCCGGTTCTGTTTGGTCGCCAGCCGCAGGTGCCCGGGGCTGAGCTTGTCCCGGAAGTCCAGCGCGGCGAGCGGGTCGGTGAGATCGGTGAAGGCGTCGCGGTAGATGAACAGCATCGAGTTGATGTCGTCGATGTCGACCAGGTCCGGCACACTCCGGCCGCGGATCGCGGTTGCCAGCTTGGTCACGTACTGCGCGTCCAGGACCGGCGTCAGCTCGACGGTGAGCCGGTTCTGGGACGCGTTGAACTTCTTCACCAGGTCGGTCAGACCGCTCTGCGTCGCTGCCCGGCACCACACCTGCACGGTGCCGGTCGAGTCCTGACCGAAGCCCGCCGCCTGGACGTCGGGTTCGGTCAGGACCGAGCTGCAGCTGGACGCAAAGCCGGCCGTGGTCACGCCGGCCGTGAGGCCGAGGAACGTCCGCCGGGTGAGCATCGTCAGGTCCTGGGCAGCCAGACGCGCATGGCACCGATCTCCCGGTTCGCCCACGCGTAGTACGGAACCGCCACGACCTCAACGTCCGCACCGGTCGAATCCGCCGCCCCGGTGCGGAAAGACCAACCAGGCTGATGCCCTGTTCCTGCCCGTCCCTGGGCTCTCAGCACGGTCACCCCGTCGAGCAAATCCGAAGTCCCGGACACAACAGGTGCCTCAGGCAACAGATGCAGGTCGTCGACGTTCGCGGCGTTGTCCGCCTGCTCGACGGCGTACACCAGCGGCCCGCGCTCGATCGCGACACACCCGCGGACGGCGTCGATCCGCGGATCGGCACCCACGACGCGCGGCGTGAGTGGGAGAACGAGTTCGATCTCGGTTCCCTCCGCCCGGGCGTAGCCGCCGGCGTCGACCGAACGTCCGTTGACAGTCGCACCCTCCGCCCACGCAGGAATGCGGAGCTCAACAGCAGTCGGCGCAGTCGCCGTGATGCGGACGGTGCCGTCCCAGGGGTAGTTGGTCTCGACCGTCAGCTCCACGTCGCCGGACTTGATGGTTCCGGCCGCGTACTGATGGATCTGGACCGCATCGTCGGTGCTCGTCGCCAGGTACCCGTCGAGACTCGCCAGCGTGCGCATGATGTTCGGCGGGCAGCACGCACAGTCGAACCAGCCGCGCCGCCCGTGCGCCGGGCTCCGGCCGTTGTCGGCGTACGCGTCCCCGCGCAACTGCAGCGGATTGACGTAGAAGTACTCCGAGCCGCCGAGCGAGACGCCGGCCAGGAAACCGTTGTACAGCATCCGCTCGATCGCATCCCCGTACGAGGCCTCGCCGGTCGCGAGCAGCATCCGCCAGGCCCACTGGATTCCGCCGATCGCGGCACACGTTTCCGCGTACGCACGGTCCGGCGGCAGCTCGTACTCGTCGCCGAACGCCTCACCGTCCCAGCGCGCACCGAGCCCACCGGTGACGTAGGTCTTCGTCGACCACATGTGGTCGAACTGCACCTTCAGCGCCTCGAGCAGTTCGGTGTCGCCGGTCTCCAGCGCGACGTCGGTGGCACCGGCGGCGAGATAGACCGCGCGCACCGAATGGCCCTCGACCGTGGTCGCCCGGCGGACCGGGACGCGGTCGGAGAAGTACGCCGGCGAGTGTCCGTGGCGCTCGATGATCCCGTGGCCGCGGGCGTCCACGAACCACTGCGCGAGATCCAGGTACGCCGGCGTACCGGTTTCTCGATAAAGCTCGACCAGGGCCATTTCGATGACCGGGTGGCCGTCGACGTCGACGGTCTTGTCGTCGCCGAACGTCGCGCCCAGATGGTCGGCAAGCTTGATGGCGACGTCGAGTAACGCGCGGTCGCCGGTACAGCGGACCTGCGCAACCGCCGCCTGGATCAGGTGGCCGGCGCAGTAGTGCTCGTGGCTCCAGACGAGTTGCTGGTAGCGGCCCTCGTCGCCGTACCGGAGCTGGACGACCGAGTCGAGGTACCCGTCCTCGCGTTGCGCGGCCGCGACCACCGCGGTCAGGTCGCGGATCCGCTGCAGCAGTTCCTCGTCGGGGTTGCGGCCGTACTCCCACGCCGCGGCCTCGAGCCATTTGTAGACGTCGGAGTCGGCGAAGACCGGGCCGATCGCCTCGCCTTCGCCGATGCCGGCCGCGAGCCGGAGGTTCTGCAGGTTGCCGGCCTTCTCCAGCTGGTCCTGACCGCTGGGGATCGCGTCGGCACCGTTGCGGGCCTGGCGCGGTGCCCAGAAGCCGCCGGTGATGGTCGCCTGGCCGAGTCCGAGGGGGCGTCGTCGGCCCTTCGTCGTGGCGGCCGGGCTGAGGGAGGTCTCCGGGGGTGCACTCATAGCGCGTGACTCCTGAGTTAGGAAAATCCGGAACACGTTTTCCTGCACGAAGGTAGGTACCCGGAAGCGCCAGGTCAACCCCTACCTGTGGATAAACTCCGCGCTCTTCGAGATCCGTGCGGTACTGTCTGGCGGAAACTTAGGAAAGGAGTTGCCGCATGGCGTCACGGAGCATCCGCACGCCCGGAATCAAGGACGTGGCCGCGCTGGCCGGCGTCTCGGCGAGCACGGCGTCGAAGGCGCTGAACGACGTCGGGCAGCTCCGCGCGGAGACCCGCGAGCGGGTCCGGAGGGCCGCCGAGCAGCTCGGCTTCACACCGGACAGCCGCGGCCGCGCACTCTCCTCCGGGCGCAGCTTCACGGTCGGTCTGATCACCACCGACAGCTCCGGACGGTTCAGCATCCCGATCATGCTCGGCGCCGAGGACGCGCTCAGCGCCGGCGAGATGGCGCTCGTGCTCTGCGACACCCGCGACGACCCGCTCCGCGAGCAGCACTACCTGAAGTCGCTGGTCTCCCGCCGCGTCGACGGCATCATCGTGACCGGGCGCCGGGTGGAGCCCCGCGAGCCCATCGACGTACCGATCCCGGTCGTCTATGCGTTCAGCCCGTCCTCCAATCCGGAGGACACGTCGGTGCTCGTCGACGACCACGCGGGCGCCGCGTCGGCGGTGCGACATCTGCGGGCGCTCGGCCGTGAGCGGATCGCACACGTCACCGGACCGGAGTCACATCTCAGCGCGCAGATCCGGGCCGCCTCGACGATGAATTCGGCGCGTACGACATTTGTCGGCGACCCGTTGTACGGCGAGTGGAGCGAGCGCTGGGGCCGGCACGCTGTCGACGTACTGCTCCGCACGCAGCCGAAGGTCGACGCGATCACCTGCGGCAGCGACCAGATCGCGCGGGGCGTCTGCGACCGGCTGCGGGAGCTCGGCCGCTCGGTCCCCGACGACATCGCGGTCACCGGCTACGACAACTGGTCGGTGATGGCACTGGCCAGCCGGCCTCCGCTCACCACCGTGGACATGGAGCTCGAGGAGCTGGGCCGCCGGACCGCCAACCTGTTGCTCGACGCCATCGCCGGTTCGCCGCACCCCGGCCCGGTCGAGCTCCCGACCCGCCTCATCACCCGGGAGTCGACCCTCGGAACCTGACCTCGGGGCGAGTCCAGACTCCGGATGGTCATCCGTTCGTCCGCCGCTGGTTGCCGAAGACCCTCTAGATTGATGCGGGTGCTGCGCAAGATTGTGATCGGCGTGGCGGTGATTGCCACGCTGGTGGCAGGGGTGGGCACCGCGCGCCTGGTTCTCCCATGGACCGATCCCACCCACGGCGTCGTCAAACAGCTGGCGTTCCTGCGCGCGGAAATCGACGGCGGCGCGGACCGGGCGGCGCAGAAACAGTTTCCGGAAGGGTATTTCTTCCTCAACGTGCTGTACGGGCTCAGCTGGGTCCAGGTCGGCGTCGACGACCCGTCGAAGGCCCCCGAGGCAACCGCGGAAGTACGGTTCGCGCTCGACCGGATCGCCTCGGCCGACGGGACCGCGCCGTTCGACGCGTCGCTGCAACCGCGGTACGGCGTCTTCTATGCGGGCTGGACGAACTGGCTGCGCGGCGGTCTGATCGCGCTGGGCCAGTCCGGCGCCGCCGACCGCGAGCGGTTCAGCAGCGAGTCGGTCGAGATCGCGACCGCGTTCCGGACCGCGGAAACGCCGTTTCTGCCGGCGTACCCGGATCAGGCCTGGCCGGTCGATTCGGTCGTAGCGATCGCCTCGTTGCGCTTGTACGACGCGTTGGTCGCGCCGCGCTTCGGGCAGATCGCGCGGAACTGGGTGACCACCGCGAAGACCAGGCTCGATCCGGCGACCGGTCTGCTGCCGCACCAGGCGGCACCGCAACTGTCCGGTGCGCGCGGCTCGTCGCAGGCGATGATCCAACGTTTTCTGGTCGACATCGATCCGACGTTCGCGCGGACGCAGTACCAGCTCTTCAAAGCCAAATTCGTCACCGGGCTCGGCGTTCGCGAGTACCCGAAGGGCACCGGCGGAGAGGGCGACGTCGACTCCGGACCGCTGGTGTTCGGAATGAGTCTTTCCGCGACCGTGGTGGCGATGGGCGCGGCCCGGGCGCACCGCGATCCGCTGGGCGAGCGGCTGTCGCGGACCGGCGAGGTGGTCGGGTTGCCGGTCAGCGGGTTGAAGACGAAGCGGTATGTGTTCGGCGCATTGCCGATCGGGGACGCGTTTCTCGCCTGGTCGACGTCCGCGCGCCCGTTGGTCGCCACCGACCAGCCGGCGCTCGACGGTGAGTCCGGCTGGTGGCGGCTGCCCTGGCTGATCGTGCTGTGGTTACCTGCTCTGCTGCTGTGGGCCGGGCTCCGGCTCAGGCATCGCGGCCGAAGGCGGAAGCGAGCGCACTGAGCTTGCGCGGCAGGTCGTACTCAGCCCCGCCTTCGTGCCCGTTGTACGTGAACACCTCGATCTCCGCCGGACCCGCATAGCGGTGGTACGCGGCGAACACCGTCGACGGTGGGCACACGTTGTCCATCAACGCGACCGAGAACCACGCGGGGCAGGTCGCTCGGGCTGCGAAGTTCACCGCGTCGAAGTACGACAGCGTGCCGATCGCGGTCTCGGTCCCGAACCGGTGTCCCTTCAGCCAGCGGGCGATCTCGGCGTACGGGCCGTTGTCGGTGATCTGGGACGCGCGCCGGAAATGACAGAGAAACGGTACGTCGGCGATCGCCGCGGACAGGTCGTCGCGGAGACCGGCGACCGCGAGCGCGAGGCCGCCGCCCTGGCTGCCGCCGGCCACCGCGACCCGGTCGCTGTCGACGTCGGGGCTGCTCTTCGCCGCGTCGACCGCGCGGACCGCGTCGGTGATCAGCCGCCGGTAGTAGTGCTTGGCCGGATCCTCGATTCCGCGGGTCAGGAAACCGGGGGCCGACGATCCGTGTCCGTCGGGTGCGATGTCCGCAGTTTCCGAAACGGTTTTTCCGCCGCCGCCCTGCCCGCGGTTGTCCATGATCAGATGCGCGTACCCGGCCGCGCTCCAGGTCAGCCACTCGTACGGGATCCCCCGGCCGCCGTTGTAACCGATGTACTGCACGACCGCGGGCAGTGGGCCGGTGCGGTGCAGCGGCAGGATCAGCCAGGCCTTCACGGGTTGCCCGCCCCAGCCGCGGAACGTGACGTCCTGGACCTCCACGGTCGCCAGGCGCGCGTCGTACGGGGTGAAGACGGCGTCGACGGGGTGGTTGGCCGTGTCGTCGAGCGTCTGCTTCCAGAACGCGTCGAAGTCCGCGGGTTCCTCGGGCTCCGGCCGGTACTCACGCAATCGGTCCAGAGGCATGTCGACCAGCATTCAAAGTCCTTTCAGCAGAAGGGAAAGACGGCGGCGTGATGGCCCAGCGGAGGTGACTGCGACGGCCATGCCGTGGTCAGTGGAAGGTGATGGTGGCGGGCTTGGCGTGGTCAGTGGAAGACGATGGTGGCGGGGGTGCCGTGGCGGTTGGTGGTGTCGACGACGATGCGCCAGCCGTCGGCGCGGCGGGTGACTGTCACGCCGGCGTCGGCTGTCGGCCGGTTCAGGCCGGGTTTGTCGAGGTCGACGGTCACGGACGATCGGGTCTGCGTCGGATCCGCGATCGCCACGGTCCCACCGGCAACGACCACCGAGGCCGGTCCGTCCGCCGTCAGCTCGGCTACCGTTCCTGCCGTCCAGAAGTTCGCCGCCAGGACGCTGCGCAACCTGATGGCGTGTGCCGTACCGTCCGCCCGCAACCGCTGCACGGGGAGCCGCCCGGCAAACGTTTTCGTCTGCTCGAGCGTTGCCGTCGGCAACTGTAGGTAGTAGTACCCCGCACCGGCCGGCGCGGTACCGTGCGCAAACCACACCGTCTGGTACGGCCGGGCGATGACCTCGTCGGTGCCGTACTTCAGGTTGATCTCACGCCACGTCGCGGTCCGGTTCTCGCGCAGCGTCCGTACCGGAGCGCGGTCCGGGAATACGTACCCACCGGTGCCCTCAAGGTGGCACCAGCCCGGCGCATCCGTGAAGGTCTCGTTCCCGGTGCGCAGCTTGCGGTTCTCGACGATCGTCTCGACCTCGCCCTCACCGCTGATGTCCGACCCGAGACAGACCATCACGTCGTCGATCAGGAACCAGCTCTTCAAGGCCCGCAACCCGGTGCCGTACCCCCTCAGATCCATGCCGTAGGCACCGATCGTCCGGCCGGCGATTGACGTCCCGCCGACCCAGTCGGCCTCGCTGGTACTGCGGAAACCGTAGGAATCCGCCAGCCGCCGAGTGTCGACCGTTGTCCCCGGCAATCGGTACGGATCGACCGTCGGCCAGTAGTCGCCCGAGTAGTGCCCGAGGTCGTCGTCGTACACGAGCACCATCCCGTCGGACAGGTGCCAGCCGTGCAGGTTCTCGTTCTGGATCGACTCGTAGTTGTAGATCCGCGACGAGTACGCACTCAGCCCGATCGTGAACGCCGGACGGTGGTGCGCGGCCTTGTCCATCCGCGGGTACTGCTTGTGCAGCACGAGCGGGCCGCGCGCAGTGGCCGGCGACGCGAGCACGGTCCGGGCTGCGACCAGGGATGCAGGGTCGGTGACCGTCAGAAAGTTGCGGAAAGTGTCCTCGGTGATCCACTGCTTGACCAGTGCGGTGAGCTGCTCGGCCCGTTCCGCCGGTGCGGCCGGGATCAACCGCAGTGTGCCTTCGATGACGGTCTGCGTCGGCGCGTGGTTCTGCTTGCTGGGCCGGGCGATCTCACGGCCACAGACCGAGCCCATCAGGTCACCGCGCACGATCAGCGGATCGAACGCGTCGTTGATCCAGCCGTAGATGTTCTCGAGGTCCGGATCCGTGACGGTCCACTCCGTGCCGCCTAGAAGGTAGAGCAGCGACGAGAGCGTTCCGAGTAGTTCCTTTCCGTAGCCTCCGTTGTACGGGTGCTTGTAGTGCTGGAGGAACGAGCCGTCGCTGTAGAAGCCTTCACCGGTGCCGTCGACCCGGCCGGGTGCGTCGTTGAACGCGAGCACGCTGTTCGCACCGTTGTCCTCGACATCGCTGATGGCGTCCCGGACGCGGACGAGCGCGGCGGTGTCGCTGTCGAGGACCGCGCGGACCGCTACCACCGTGGCGATCCAGACCCGGTTCGCGCCGGTGGCGATCTGGCGGTCGGCGCGCCACAGGTTCGGGTCCGGCGTGTAGTAGTTGATGGCCTGCGTGTACGTCGCCCGGACGTCGGCGGGGAGTACGTCGTACAGCAGGACCAGCGTGTCGGCGAAGGCGGAGGCGCCGCCGATCTCCCAGTCGTAGTCGTTGTCGTAGCGCGGGAGGGCCGGGCTGTAGCGGTTGGTGTGCATCCATTCGAGGGCGGCGCGGATATCCTCGGCAACTGCCTCGTTTCCTTGGTACGCCGATCCGTTCGTGGCCCAGGCGACGGCGAGTTGCTTGATGCGGCGGAAGTTCGAGGCGACGTGGTTGGACAGGGTTGTGCTCGCAAGGTCCGGCCAGAGGGTAGTGCGGTTCGCGGAGCGGTCGAGGGTGGCGAGAGCGGACTGCGCGAGCCGGTCGACACGGGCGATCGCGACGGCGAGATCCGGATCGCTGGGGTCGACGGTCGGGCCGCCGGTCAGCAGGGTCTGCCAGCGGAGGCGAAGGTCGTCGGTGGCACTGCTCGCCCAGCTCGGCGACGGAAGCGCCAGAAGCGCGGTCCCACCGATCAGGCCGCCGAGCACAGTACGCCGGCGGAGCGTGAGGTCAGGCATGAAAGTCCTCCCAAGAAGTACGAACACGGCTGTTGCACAGGCCGCCGCAGCGGGTGGATCAAAGGTCCCCGGCGGCCACCCACTCACCGGCGGGGTCAGGCGCGGAGGGAACGAGACGGGACAGGGGGCGGTGAGGTTAGAGGGTCGCGGCGATTGTTCGGGCGCCGGTGGGGTTGGGGTGTAGGCCGTCGCCGCTGTTGAAGGTGGGGCGGAGTTGTGCGGGGTCGGCCGGGTCGCGGAGCGCGGCGTCGACGTCGAGGAGGCGATCGAACAGGTGGCCGCGGCGGAGTATCGCGTTGACATCGTTGCGGACCTGGTCGAGGGCGGCGGTGTAGCGGATCCAGCCCTTGAACGGTCCGATGGTCGCGCCGATCACCTCGAGGTCATGGTCGTGCGCTCGTCGTACCAGCTGCTCGTAACCATCCAGGATCTGCTGCGGATTGGTCTGGCTCGGCGGCTGCTGGATGTCGTTGATGCCGAGGAAGACCACCAGGGTCCGGAGGTTCGGCACGGCGAGTACGTCGCGGTCGAAGCGGGACTGCCCGCTCGGGCCGAAGCGCGCGTCGTCGAGCAGAACACGGTTTCCGCTGATTCCGAGGTTGCTGATCGCGGGGCGACGACGGAACCGGGCGGCGTACTGGTCGGGCCAGCGGAGGTTCGCGTTGTCCGGCGTTCCGACACCTTCGGTGATCGAGTCTCCGAGCACGGCCAGCGACGCGCGTCCGTTCGCCGGTACGTCGACGCCGGTGAGCAGGAAGACCGAGTTCGTCGGCCGGTCACCGATGTATCCGGTGGCATGTACGTTCCGGTGGAAGCTGAGCGGTCCGGTCGGCCCGGGCAGGTGCATGCTCACCGCGAGATCTCCACCATCCGGCACGGCGATCCCCACCGGATCACTCACCACCGTCGCACCCGCTGCGAGCACCACCTGCGATTCGCCCCCGAACAGCACCCGCCGCTCACCTCCCGACTGACCGGATGCAACACCCACCGGCCCGAGCACAACCGGCGAGACACCAAACGGATTCGCAAACCGCAACCGCACCGCCGGCCCGACGCCCAACCCCACCCCAGAGCCGGAGCCCGCCACCACGCCGGCGCCCGGCCACGAGCCCGACCCCGCACCCACTCCCGCGTCCGAGCCGAGAGCGAGTGGGATTGTTCCGGCGGAGAGGTGGAGGGTGTGGTGGATTGTGGTGCTGGTGAAACCGTTGAAGGCGTCCGGGTCGGTGGGCGTTGGTGCGGTCTGTGCGGTCGCCCAGCTAGTGACCCAACGGCGACGCGTGCCACCCGTGCCTGTTGCGGCAGCCGGTCCCCCCAGAGTCGTGGTTCCGACGAGACCGCCCACAGCACCGGCGGCGGTTCCTCGGAGAATGGTGCGACGGGACGGCGTCGCCATCAGCAGGCAGCTGTCGGGGTGAAGCCGGAGCCGAAGGTTCCGACCGAGTCTCCGCCGGCGTTTCCGGACATGGTGTTCCCGCAGACCTGACCCTGCGGGCTGCGCATGAACTTGATCCCACCGGACGCGTTGTCCGTGATGGTGTTTCCGTAGATGTTGTTGTCGATCCCATCGGTTTCCGTGTCACCACCGAGGCGAATCCCCGCGCCGGAATTGTCGTGGATCGTGTTGTTGCGGAAAGTGTTTCCGCTGCCCCGCGCGTCCAGACCACCGGAGCTGGGATCCTTCTGCGCGCTGCAGTCGTTGTTCTCGACAACGTTTTCCGTCGAGTTCTCCTTGACGTCCACGCACTCGTTCCCGGAGGTCGCGATCGTGTTGTCGTGGATGCGGTTGTTCCGGCTGCGGTCGGGCTGGTCGTCCGGGGCGCCGTTCTGACCCTGCTGCTCCGGCGCGGTGCCGAGGTAGATCCCCTCGCCGTTCTTCCCGCCGTCGTCGAACTTGAAGTCGTACACACCGCACGGGCCGATGGTGTTGTCGTGGACGTCGGCATTCGTGATCAGGTATCGCAGCCGCACACACTCGCCGCCGGCGTTCTTCAGCCGCAGGTTCCGCATCGTGAGCGTGCCGACACCGTCACCGGGCGAGGTGCTCATCACGTACACGAGCTTGTCGCGGTACCCGTCCTTGCTGGACGCCGACCCGAACAGTCCGTCGATCGTGAACCCGTCCAGTGTGACGCCGTCGTGCTGGACCTGGAAGATCCGCGAGTTCCCCGCGCCCTTCACGATCGCGTTCGACGGACCGGTGATCGTGACGCCGGAGCGCACCGTCACCGCATCCTGGAGATAGGTGCCCGAGGCAAGGTGTACGGTCGCGCCCCGCGGGGCGGTGTCGAGGGCCTTCTGGATGGTCGCGAACGGCGTGCTCGACGACGTACCGGAGCTCGCGTCGCTGCCGGACGGGGACACGAAGTAGTCGGTCGCGGCGTGGGCCGGCACTGCGGGCAGCACCAACGCGGCGCCGAGGAGCAGGATCGGAACGGCTCTGGACATGGTGGTCCTCCTGATAGGGCGGTCAAGAACGGACTAGGGCGCGTCTCCCAATTCCACGCCGTGGCGAGGAGGCGCTCGGTGCGGTAGCTCACCGTGCCGAGTGCCCCGCAGTAGGCGCTGAATCATCTGACCTGGCCTATGCGCGGTCGGCGACGAGCAGGCCGACCAGAACCGGAACTGTGGTGCCTAGGAGAAGCGGGCCTGCGGGAACGACGAGGGAGAAGACGGGTGCGGTGATGGCGGCACCGAGGATTGCGGTGCCGCGGGGAACCGAGGTGAAGGCCAGACGGAACGCTGAGCGGCGCCAGTCGGCGGCGGAATCGGAGGGTTTCCGGCCGGCCGCGACGGCGAGTGCGAGGTGGTAGGTGACCGCGGCGGCGAGTAGTCCGATGTGGATCATGAACAACGTCACGACGAGCGGGCCGGAGTGCGCGGCGAGGAACGACAGGTTGCTGATGGCAATAAGTACGGCGATCGTCATCAGGATGGAGTGCGGGAGGAGCGGGCGCCAGTAGGTGCGCCATCCAGTGAAGACGCCGGTGAAGCAGCGAGTGTCGCCGTCAGTGCGCCAGCGGTGGAGGGCGAACCCGACGGCGGCGAGCGCGGGCAGCCAGGTGACGATCCCCAGACAGAGGATCGTGAACGCGGCCCCCGCCATCGCAGGACTGGCGATCCACCCGAGCAGATCAAGAGCCCGCCGCCCCAACCCCGCGCCTGCCGCAGGGGATCCGGCTGAAGCGGAGTCCTTGGTTACCACGGACGCGGCGGTCATCGGGGCAGGTCCGGGGGGACGGTGATGTGGCGGTTGGGGGTTTGGAGGATGGCTCGGAGCCGCAGGCCATCACAATTGGCCGGGCCCGGGTGGTCGCCCGCTCCGGCGGTCGCCGGGCCGTCAGTTCTGATGGCCTGGGGATCCGCCACCAGCCCGTCGTCGCCGGCCAGCAGCACGGTTTCGCCCTCGAACGCGATGCCGTACCCGTGGGCGACTTCCAGTCGGCGGGCGGTGGGTGGTGACGGGTGCAGTGACGACGTCGGCTCGATCGTGGTCAGCAGCGTGACGGCCCGGGACTGGCGGGCGGTGGCGCGGAGGGTGTGCATAGTGCGGGTCAGTTTGAGGCTCGGCGTGCTCGACGTCGGGTTCGCCTCCACCTCGGTCACGGCAGCCTCGACGTCGAGCGGTGTGTGCAACCGGACCCACGCCTGCGCGGATCCGGAGCGCAGCGCGATCTCGTCGCCGTACTCGATCGGCCAGTCGGCGTGCAGCAGCAGAGTCCAGTCCCGCGGCGAGTCCGCGGCACATCGGTCCAGCAGCACGATCCGCCCCGCGGGGGTGAAGACGAGCGTCCGGTCGAGGCGCGTGATCCCCAGTTCCGGCGGGTACATCGCGGCGAGCTGGGCAGTCGCGTGCGCCATCCCGTCGGCGGCGAGTACGTCGACCATCCGCGCCTGCCGCTCGTACGGGATCCCCTTGTAGACGTGGTACCGGTCCTCGTCGGCGTACCCGAGGCCGTCCACCAGGATCAAGTTGTGATCGCCCGCGCGCTTCCGGTTGCTGTACCCCTCGTCGACCGCGAGGAACGCACCCCGCGACGTCAGCAC
This sequence comes from Kribbella sp. NPDC048928, assembly GCF_043197975.1. Lineage (NCBI taxonomy): Bacteria > Bacillati > Actinomycetota > Actinomycetes > Propionibacteriales > Kribbellaceae > Kribbella > Kribbella sp. NPDC048928. The sequence goes on from NZ_JBICUC010000004.1 coordinate 432,386, forward strand.
GAACGACCCTGAGTCGGGATGGTGATGGCCCGCGCTCAGCGTGTCCCAGCCGCGTTCGCGATCCAACTGGTGCGACGTCTCCCACGCCTGATGTCCGCCACCTGGGGCAGCCTTGAACGACACCATCGTTGCCTCGTCGTCCCATCCGGTCCGCGCCGTGACGAGCCCGAGGTCCGGAAAGTACGCCGACAGCGGTGCGCTCTTCGCCGGGTCGACCGGCGGCAGCGTGTCGTCGTACCAGAGCAGCTCGAGGTACGCCTCCGGCATCACGCCCGGCTTCACGCCACTCGCGTACGCCTCGCGCCAGAAGAAATGCCCGGAAACCAGATCGGCGAGCCACTGCGCCTCGCCGATCCGGTACGCGGCCGCGAGTTTCCGGTACAGGGCGACGCTGTGCCCGCTGCGCCGGTCGTGGCAGTCGCCGTGGTCGATGTTCTCCTCGAACCCCGGCGCGCACTGCTGCAGCCGGTAGGAAAACGTGTTCGCGAGGAACGGGCAGCGGTCCCACCAGTCGAGAGCTTCCTGGTCCTGCAGCAGATCCAGGTACGTCGCCAGCCACGGCACGCCGTACCGCCAGTAGACGACGCCCTCCATGTCGGAGCCGTCCGCCGGCAGCAGGCCGATCACGGTCTCGAAGTTCGTCCGGGCCCGATCGGTCCACTCGGTCCGGCCCAGCGCGTACCCGGCCGCGGCCAAGCCGGTGTAGCAGATCCAGTTGTGGTTCTGCCAGTACGACGAGCTCCACCAAGTGCCCTCGGTCTCGACAGCGAACTTGTACAGCCGCGAGCCCTGCAGCTCGAGCTTGGCGCGCAGCTCGTCCGCGAGCTCGAAGTCGTCACCGAGCCACGTCGACGCGAGCGACAGGCCGTGCAGCAACCAGCCGGCGTCGAGGTCGTGGTCCGGCAGATGCGCCTTGCCCCAGTGCGGGAACCCGATCGCGGCCGAGATCCAGCGCGCGGCTTCGGCGCGGTACCCCTCGTTGCCGGTCAGCCGGTACGCGAGCGCGAGGTTCGCGGCGGCAGGCCCGAAGTACGTGATGCTCGCCGACGGGTGTTCGACCGGCGGCGTCTGCGTCCGGTACCAGTCGCACTGCTCGCGCAGCCGCCGCCACTGCGCGGCGTACCGCCCGTCGAGACCGGCACGCAGTACGTCGATGCGCTGCTCATACATTGGTGATCACCTCGGCGAGCTCGTCATCGATCGGAGTGGTCGAGTAGACCGTGCAGAAGGTGGCCTCCGTACCGGTCACCGTCCAATCGATCCAGGTCCGCGTCCGCTGCGGGTCATCAGCGGGCCCAGGGCCGGGCCGAGTCACCGGTACGCCGTCGCCGCGGTGGTAGCCGTACAGCTTCTCGTCACCGACCCACGTGGTACGAGTAGCCCGCGGGCCGACCTCGACGGTGAGGTCCACGTCGGGACGGAACTGGAGGACGATCTCGCGCTCCCGATCAGCTGTCACGCGGACGATGTCCAACAGGTAGTTGTCTGCGGCAATCAGCTGCCGCGTGGCGCGGACGCCGCCGTACCAGCCGTCAACCGTCGCGGTCACCGACCTGTCGTCGTGGGTGACCTCGCCCGTCGCCTCGGCCGGTTCGAGGCCGTCGATGCGGATGGTCGGGTGGGAGACAACGGACTTGTAGTGCGCTCGCCATTGCGCATGCCCGTACGGGACCTGGCCGGGATCAGGCTGCCAGGGCGTCTTCGCGCCGTACAGGTAGAGCGCGAGCTTGTCGTGATGCCCGTGCGACCCGCCGTGCGGTCCATGATCGAGAACGGCGTGGATACCGGCCGTACGGACGACCGCGTAGCACGAGGTGAAGTCCCGAGCTGGTGCGGCGCCGGTCCGTGGAGGTCCGCTGAACCAGCCCTCGAACCTGTCCTCCAGCCCGTCGTACTCCTGACCAACCTCGGCGCGAGCATGCGCTGCGACGGCGGACAGATCGACCGTCGACGTGAACTGGCGGGCGAGAGCCGCGATCTCGAGCCACTCGAGCGCCAGCGGCACCCGCCGGTACGGACCGTCGTGCAGCGCCGGAAGGATCCCGCCGTCGGTCGCGATGCCGGCGAGCGCCGCTAGCATCGCCTCCAGCCGATCGGGTACCGCGGCCGGGTCGTGCCCACGCAGGCTCAGCAGGTACGCGCGCAGAACGAACCCGTGGTAGTACGTGCTGCCCTCCCACTCCCAGCCGTCCTCGCCGGTCGCCACCTGCAAGTGCGCGAACTGGCCGTACTCCCCGGTCAGCCACTCACCCGCCGCGTCCCACTCCTCGCCGCGGACGGCGGCCGCTGCCTGGCTCGCCGTCGTACCGAGGGCGTTGAACCAGGCCGTGTAGTTCGACGAGAACTTGTCCTGGGCAACCATCGCGTCGCGCGCCCGCCGCGCCCCGGCGACCATGTCGTCGAGCATCGGCAGGGTCTCGTCGAGCGGCGCTCGTCCCGCCAGGTTCAGGATCGAGTGCGCGATCGGCACGCCCCACACCGCATCGGTGAGCGCCTGGTGGAAGAGCCGGCCGCGCTGCATCCAGCCCTGCGCCTGCTCGTGCTCCCCCGCCTTGGTCAGCTCCGAATACAGCCGCGCGTACGACGAGAGCAACTCCGCCCCGCCTCCGTCGTACGACAGCAACCGGATCCGCCGGGCCCAGAAGTGGTGTGCGAGTACGGTCCATGCGCCGCGTACCGCGGGGGTGTCGACGCGGCAACCGTACGGACACGGAACGCCACCGGCCGGAAAGTTTCCGGAATCGAATCCGGCCGGCGTCAGCTCGACACCGTGCGCCGGGCAGACGTACTCGTGCCACCAGCCGCCGCGTTCGGTCGGCGGATTCATCGGGGCCACGTGCCACCGTCGATGTCGATGGTGATGCCGGTCAGGTAGCCCGACGCCGGCAAGGCGAGGAAACGGACCGCGTTCGCGACATCCTCCACCTGGCCGGGGCGGCCGATCGGCGTACCGGCCACCATGGCGGCCTGCGCCTGCTCAGTGGAAAACGTGTTATGGAACGCGGTGTCGGCGATGTAGCCGGGCGCGACCGAGTTCACCGTGATGCCGCGCGGGCCGAGCTCCTTCGCCAGGCCCTTGGTGAAGCCGCGGATCCCGGCCTTCGCCGCGGCGTAGACCACCGACCCCGGCCCGCCGCCGTTGTGCCCGGCGAGCGAGGCCATCGTGACGATCCGCGGGTTCGCGGACTGCGCCAGGTGCGGGATCGCGGCCCGTGTGGTGCGGAACGTCGCACCCAGGTTGACGTCGACGACCTGCTGGAAGTGCTCGTCGGACATCTCCTCGACCTTGACCCGGCCGATCAGGTGGCCGGCGTTGCAGACGAGCACGTCGAGACCGCCGAGGAAACCGATGGTTTCGTCGAGCAGCCGGTTCACGTCCGCCGTACTCGTCACGTCGGCACCGACCGAAATCGCTTTCCGGCCGAGCGCCTCGATGTCGGCGACGGTCTGCGCCGCGGCGTCGGCGGAGGTGCCGTAGTGCACCACCACATCCGCCCCGGCCGCGGCCAGCCCGAGCGCGATCCCACGGCCGATACCGTGCCCGGCTCCGGTGACCAGTGCGCGCGTCCCCTGCAGTTCCATATCCAGCTCTCCTTCGATCAGTGTCATTTGATGCCCGCGGTCGCGAAACCTTGGACGAAGTAGCGCTGCCCGATCAGGAACAGCACCACCATCGGCACGGTGGCCAGCGTGGTTCCGGCCATCAGGAACGCCCACTGGGTGTCGTTCTCGGTGCGGAACACCGACAACCCGACCTGGATCACCCGCAGGCTGTCGCTCTTGGTCACCAGCAGCGGCCAGAGGAAGTTGTTCCACGACCCCTCGAAGGTGAGCAGCGCGACGGTGATGAACGCGGGCTTCACCAACGGCGTCATGATCCGCGCGTAGATCCCGAGCTCGCCGAGGCCGTCCAGCCGGGCCGCCTCCTCGAGCTCCACCGGCAGGTCCAGGTAGAACTGCCGGAACAGGAACACCGAGAACGGACTGACCGCGCCCGGGATGATCAGCGCCCACCAGGTGTCCAGCCAGCCGGTGCCGCCCTGCCCGGTGATGTCGTTCCCGCCGAACAGCGGCATGAACCGCACGATCAGGAACTCCGGCAGGATCTTCGTGTACGTCGGGATCATCAGCGCGCCGACGAACCCGAGGAAGATCAGCGAACTCCCCCGGAACCGCAACCGCGCCAGTGCGTACCCGGCCATCGACGCGATCACCACGTTCAGCACCGTGTGGCTGACGGCGATCACGAAACTGTTCCGCGCGTACGTCGCGAACGGCGCCGCGCGCAACGCGTCCGCGTAGTTGCCGAACGCCCAGTGCGTCGGCAGCAACCGGGGCGGTACGGCGGCGATGTCGCCCGGCGTCTTCACCGAGGTCAGCAGCATCCAGACGAACGGCACGATCATCACCAGCGAGATCGCGGCCAGGGTCAAGTAGAGCGCGAGCCGGCCGGCCCGGGCCCGCCCAGCGGTGTCAACGGGTGCCACGGTCGCCTCCCGTGATCCGCCGGTTCAGCAGGGTCAGGAACAGCAGCAGTGCGAACAGCACCAGGCTCTGCGCGCACGCGTAGCCCATCCGGAACTCGCGGAACGCGGACTTGTAGATCTCGTACGTCATCATCGTCGTACTGTTCGCCGGCCCGCCGTCGGTCAGGATGTACACCTGGTCGAAGGACTGGAACGCCCCGATCACCGAGGTGACGAAGACGAAGAACGTTGCCGGCCGCAACAAGGGGATGGTCAGGCTGAAGAACTGCCGGACCTTGGACGCGCCGTCGACCGCGGCCGCCTCGTACAGCTCGGTGGGCAGGCTTTGCAGCGCGGCCAAGTAGATCAGCATCTTCAGGCCGATCCCTTGCCAGATGCCGACCACGATCACCGCCGGCATCGCCCAGTCCGTCGACGACAGCCAGGCCGGGCCGTCCAGCCCGAGGAACGACAGCACGGCGTTGGCCAGGCCGCTGCGCGGGTCGTAGATCCACAGCCACACCAGCGCCACGGCGATCGTCGCGGTCACCTGCGGAATGAAGATCGCGGTCCGGAAGATCGCGCGCCCGGCCAGCCGGGTGTTCAGCATCAGCGCGATCAGCAGCGCGATCCCCATCGCCACCGGGACGGTGAAGAACGTGTAGATGCTGGTGTTCAGTACCGCGCGCCGGAAAACGTTGTCGGACCAGAGGTCGCGGAAGTTCTGCAGGCCGGCGAAGCGCGGTGGCGTGAGCACGTCGTACGAGGTGAAGCTCAGCACCACCGCGGCGACCAGCGGAATGCCGATCCAGATCAGTGCGTGCAGCAGCGCGGGCGCGACCATCAGCAGGCCGGCCCGCCGGCGGCTGCGCAGCAAACGGTTTCGGTGCGGAGCCGGCGACGCCGGACCGGGCGCGGCCGCGCGCACCCGGTTCCGGGCGTGCGGACGCCGGCGTTCGGTCGGGACGATGGTTTCGCTCACAGCCGCGAGATCGCTTCCTTGCTCAGGTTCGCCAGCTCGTCGATCGCTTCCTTGGCGGTCCGCTTGCCGACCACCGCGGTCTCCAGGGTGGTCTTGATCTTCTCCCGGATCTCCATCCAGGCCGGGGTGCCGCCCTCGGAACGTGCCTTGCTCATGTTGTCCAGGGCAAGCTTCACGAAACCGTTTTCCTTGACGTAGTCCGAGGTCCGCAGGTCCTGGACGCCCGGCACCGAGCCGCGCTGCTGCGCGGTCGGCAGGATCGATTCCGGCGTCCCCATGAACTCGACCAGCGCCTGCGCCGCGGCGGCGTGCTTGGTCGACGCCGAGCGGGACACCATCGTGCCGCCCTGCAGCATCGCGGGCACCTTGTTGGCCAGGATGAACGCGCCGACCTTGTCCTGCTTCAGCAACTCCGGCGACTGCTGCTCGAGCTGCACCCAGAGCGAGTTGTTCGCCATCATCATCGCGGCGCGTCCCTGCTGCAGCGTGCTCGGCTGACCGGCCGACGACTTGAACGTGTAGTCGGCGGACTTGTCGCTGATCACGTCCAGGAACAGCTGCAGCGCCTCGATCCCGCGGTCGTCGTTGAACTTCACCTGCTGCCCGGACTCGTCGAACATGTTCCCGTCGTTGGCGAACAGGAACGTCTCCCAGCACTGCCGGAGGTCGATCGAGAACGGGTCGAACCCGACCCGGGTGAGCTTGCCGGAGCTGTCCTTGCGAGCCAGCTCCTTGGACATCTCGCGCAGCTCTGCCCAGTCCTTCGGCGGCGCCTTGATGCCGGCCTCGGCGAACAGGTCCTTGCGGTACGTGACGATCCGGGTGTCCAGCACCATCGGCAGCGCGTACAGCTTGCCGTCGAACCGGGAGGGCTCGAGCACGCGGTCCTCGTAGTCGTACCGCTTGGCCAGGTCGTCCGGCAGCGGCGCGAGCACCTTCTTGTGCGCGAACGGCGGGATCCATCCGACGCCGAGCATCACCACGTCCGGCATCAGGCCGCCGGCCAGGCTGGTGGTGAGCTTCTCGTTCAGCGCGCCGTAGTTCGTGTAGTCGACCTTGACGGTGACGTTGGGGTTCTTCTGCTTGAACGCCGGCAGCAGCTTGCCCTCCAGCAACTGCTTGCCGGTACTGCCCTCGAACAGCGGGGTGAGCAGCGTGATCTCGCCTTCGGCGGGTCCGTCCGCGGCCGCCTGGCCGGTGTCGCCGGACGATGCGGAGCACCCGGTGGCGGCGGCGACCGCGCCGAGCCCCAGGGCCGTCAGGACTGATCTGCGGGTGTACTCCATGGCGCGCCTTTCGTGGTGCTGCGGAAGAGGAGTGGTGCAACGATCTACCAGCCGGAGCGACGCCGCTGGTGCGCGGCCGGTGCAACGATGCACCGCATGCTAGGAAGGGACTTCGTCCAGAGTCAAGAGGTGGGCGCCGAGCAAACTTGACTGGACTTTCGGCGATCGGTGTTGCATCGTTGCACTGCGAGACGGCAACACAACGGGGTGACAGAATGCGCGGGTGGGCGGTGAATTGAGAACTGGTGAGGCGACGATCCAGCAGGTCGCGACCGAGGCGGGCGTCTCGCCGAGCACGGTGTCGAACCTGCTCAACGGGCGCAACCACCGGATGCTCCCGGAGACCCGGCAGCGGATCGAGCGCGCAATCGACAAGCTCGGCTACCGGCCGAACCGCGCCGCCCGGCAGTTGCGCACCGGCCGCACCACCACGATCGGGCTCGTGGTGCCGTCGGTCGGCAACCCGTTCTGGGGCGCGCTCGCGCGCTACCTGGAGTCCGCGGCCCTGGCCGAGGGATACCACGTCCTGCTCTGCAACTCCGAGCGCGATCCGCGCCGCGAGCGCGACTACGTCGACGAGTTGTGGGCCGACGGCGTGCACGGCGTCGTACTGTGCTCGTCGCTACCGTCACTGGAACACGTGATGCCGCTGGTGGAACGCGGCCTGCAGTTGGTGGCGTTCGACCGTACGTCGCAGGCGGGCGACCCGGCATCGCTGGTCAGCATCAGCGTCGACAACTCGATCGGCAGCCAGCTCGCCACGCAACATCTCACCGACCTCGGGCACCGCCGGCTGGCGTTCGTGTCCGGGGCGCTGGCGAGCGTGAACCGCGCGGAGCGGTACCGCGGGTTCACCGCCGCACTCGAACGGGTCGGGATCGATCCCAAGACGTCGGTCCGCGCGCCGGTCAAGGGCGACGCCGACGATTTCGGTGACGTTGAGGCATCCGAGCTGGGGCGTGCCGCCGCGGCCGAGTTGCTCGCGCTGGAGGATCCGCCGACCGGGATCGTCGCGATCAACGACATGTGCGCGCTCGGCGTCTGCCGCGGACTGCGGGACGGCGGGCTCGAGGTGGGCAAGGACGTGTCGGTGGTCGGGTTCGACGACATCGTGCTCGCGGATCTGTACGCGCCGACGTTGACCACTGTCCGGCAGCCGATGAAGGAGATGGCCGCGGCCGCGTTCGCGCAGCTCCGGTCGCGGCTGGACGACTCCGGACCGACGCAGGGCCAGTCCCTGCTGTTCCGCCCGGAGCTGATCGTCCGGGAGTCCACGGCACCACCCGCCTGAGCAAGTCGAGTCGTGGGCGCGCGCCGCGTAGGGTGAGGGCGTGCAGCGGATCTCGTCGCGGAACGCCCGGTTCCAGGTTTGGCAGGCGTCACTGACCAACCGGACCAAACGGCAGCGGTCCGGCGAGTTCCTGGTCCAGGGCGTACGGCCGATTTCGGTTGCCGTCGACAACGGCTGGCCGGTGCGCTCGGTGATCTACGATGCGTCCCGGCCGTTGTCCCGCTGGGCTTCGGAGCTGCTCCAGCGACTGCCCCAGGTCGAGCGCGTCGCGATGGCGCCGGACCTGCTCGCCGAGCTCGGCGAGAAGGAGGAGCCCGAGCTGATCGCGGTACTGGAATTGCCGCCCGACGATCTCAGCAGGATCCCGGTCGGGCCGGACTTCCTGGGCGTGGTGTTCGACCGGCCGACCGGCCCCGGGAACATCGGGTCGGTGATCCGGTCCGCCGACGCGTTCGGCGCCGACGGCGTGATCGTCACCGGGCACGCCGCGGACGTGTACGACCCGAAGGCGGTGCGCGCGACGACGGGATCGCTGTTCGCGGTTCCCGCCGTCCGCGCGCCCTCGCACCGCGAGGTCCTCGACTGGGTCCGGCAGCGCCCGGTCGTTGTCGTCGGCACCGACGAGCACGGGACGACGGACGTCTACGACTTCGACTTCACGCAGCCGGTCCTGCTGCTGATCGGCAACGAGACCGCCGGCCTCAGTACAGCCTGGAAGGAAGCGGCCGACCACCTCGTCCGGATCCCGATCACCGGCTCGGCCAGCTCGCTCAACGCCGCGAACGCCGCAACCGCGGTGCTGTACGAGATCTCGCGGCAGCGCTCACGCGGTGCACAGTAGTTCGCCGTGGAGGATCGAGATCCAGCCGTCGGGATCGGCCGTCCAGGCCTGCCAGGCCGCTGAGATCGCGGCGAGTCTCTCCTCTGGTACGCCGGCCGCGCGCGCCTGATCCGAGAGCGCGGACTTCAGGATCCGGTCGGCCCACATCCCGCCCCAGAACGCACGGTCCTCCGGATTCGTGAACGCCCAGGTGGACGTGGTCGCGTCCACGCGCTCGAAGCCTGCCGCGTGCGCCCACGACAGCAGGCGTCGGCCCGCGTCCGGCTCACCGCTGTTCGCGCGCGCCATGGTTTGGTAGAGGTCCATCCACTCGTCGAGCTCGGGCAGCACCGGGTACCAGACGAAGCCGTGATAGTCGGAGTCACGGACCGCGACGATGCCGCCGGGCTTGCAGACGCGGCGCATCTCGCGCATCGCCTGCACGGGATCGGCCACGTGCTGCAGAACCTGATGAGCATGGACCACGTCGTACGTGTCGTCCGGGAGATCGAGTGCATGCACGTCGCCGACGACGAACTCCACGTCGGCCTCGACCCCCTCGAACGCCTTCCGGGTGATGTCGAGCGCCGCGTCGTTCGCCTCGAGCGCGGTCGTCCGGCCAGGCGCGACCAAGCGCGCGAGATCGGCGGTGATGGTGCCGGGGCCGGCACCGACGTCGAGCAGCGCCATCCCGGGCCGCAGGTGCGGAAGCAGATAGCCGGCCGAGTTCTCCGCGGTCCGCCAACTGTGCGACCGCAGGACCGATTCGTGGTGGCCGTGCGTGTAAACGTTGTTCATCTCAGGCTCCTTTGCCCTCGCCATCAGTCTCCACGCTAACCCAAAATCTTGATAAATGAGACATATTATCTCGCGATATGAGCAGACGTACATGACCGAATATGGCCAGACCGGGCGCCGGCCGGCGGCGAACCTTGACGTAGTTCGAGACCGAGGAGGATTGCCATGCTGGCAAAGGTGTTTCCGATCAAGCTGAAGGACGGCAACCAGGCCGCCGCCGAGGCGATCGTGCAGGAGTTCGCGCCGCGTGGGCCGGCGACCGAGGCAGGCACGCTGTCGTTCCGGGTGTACCGCGACCCGGCGAAGCCCGACTACCTGTTGTTCGTCGAGCACTTCGCGGACCAGGCGGCGTACGACACGCACACCGGGTCGGCGGCGTACAAGGAACTGATCGCGGGCCGCTTCGCCGACCTGATTGTGGAGTTCGTCGAACTCGACCACGAACTCCTGGTCAGCCTGTGAACGCGCAGAACGAGTTGGCGGCGCGGCTGCGCGAGCTGCACGGGCAGCCGCCGTTGGTGTTGCCGAATGCGTGGGACGCCGGCTCGGCGCGGGCGATCGAGGAGGCCGGCGCGTCGGCGATCGCGACGACGAGTGCGGGCGTCGCATGGGCGTACGGAGTCGACGATGCCGGCGGGCTGGACCGAGCGGCCGCGATCGCGACGATCCGTGCGGTGTGCGCGGCGGTGTCGATCCCGGTCAGTGCCGACATCGAAGCGGGGTACGGCGACGTGACGCGCACTGTCACCGAGGCGATCGAGGCGGGCGCGGTCGGGATCAATCTCGAGGACAGTACTGGGCGAGTGCTCGACGACCCGCTCGTGCACGCGGAACGGATCAGGGCGGCGCGTGCGGCGGCGGTTGCTTTGGGCATCGATCTGGTGATCAACGCGCGCACCGACACGTACCTGTTCGGCGATCGGACCGGGACGATCGAGCGGGCGAAGGTCTACGCGGACGCGGGCGCGGATGTGTTGTTCGTACCCGGCGTGGTCGACGGACCGACGATCGGCGAACTGGTGACGGCGTCACCCCTGCCGCTCAACGTGATGGTCGGCCCGGGCGCGCCGTCCGTCGGCGAGCTCGCCGAGCTGGGCGTGGCACGCATCAGCGTCGGTCCGGCGATCACCACCGCGGCCTACGCTCTGGCCGCCACTGCCGCCAAGGAACTCCTGACCACCGGCACCTACAAGGCCCTCACCACCGCCTGAACACACCAGGAGCAGTTCCTGCGGAGGCAGGGCGGGCTAGGCGGGTGGTGCCCGCAAGCCGCGGGTGGGCTAGGAGGTGGTGGGTGACGGGGAGGCACCACCGCGAGCAGGTGGGTCAGGAGGTGGTGGGATGCATCCACGGCAGATGGGTTAGGGGGTGGGGTTTAGGAGATGGTGGGTGGCGGCTAGGGAGCGGTAGGAGGGTGGGCGGGGGGTAGGGGTGTTGAGGGGCCAGGCGTTGGGGGCTCCGAGGCGGAGGGCGACTTCTTGCGCGGCCCTGGCGCTCGCGACCGGCTCCAGTGCGCGGATCAACGCGTCTGCATCGGCCCCGACCTCGAGCGCAATGTTGCCGCTGGCAACTTCTCGGGCCAGCGGGGCGACCAGCTCGGCCTCGGTCAGCGCCTCTGGACCCGGGAATAGGTGGGTCAGACCATGGCCGAGGCCCGGCACCGGTACGCCGTACACCTCGACGATCTTGCGCAACGCCTCCGCCGCATCCGCGGCCGGCAGCCGATCCCGGACAACGATCTGGACGGCAACCTCGAACGGCCCCCACGCACCAGGAACCCGAACCCCCGGCCGCGCGGCCACCAACGGGCCGACCACAGGATCCGCCGACAACTCAGCACGAGCGCGCACCGGCTCGCAGTCCAGCCCCACCAATCGCGCGGCGCGATCCACCACATGAATCACGCCCTCCCAGTACGGCAGATGCGCTCGCAGCAACAGGTAGTCGTCCCCGCCCGCGCCGATCTCCAGCATCCCCGGCGCACCGTCGAGCGAGATCGTCCGCCGGTACACACCGTCGACGACCGACTCCACCCCAGGAATCGCCCGCTCCCCGAGGAACGCGCACATCGCCTCCCAGTCGTACGGCGGTGTGAACGGCAACCGCAGCACCAGGCCCCCGTCCGCGGCGAGCCGGTCGCCGCGCCGCCGCCGATCGCGCAGCTCACGCGGCGACGCCCGGAAGATCTCCCGCATCGCCCGGTTGAACTGCCGCAGACTCCCGAAGCCGGACGCGAACGCGATCTCCGCGATCCCGAGGTCGCTGTCATCGAGCAGCCGGCGCGCGAAGTGCGCCCGCCGCGACCGCGCGAACTGATCGGGCGTCACGCCGAGGTGCTCGTGGAACATCCGCCGCAGATGCCGCGCCGACATCCCGAGCCGCGCACCGAGCGCCTCCTCCCCCGACTCGTCCAGCAGCCCGCTGATGATCAACTGCACCGCGCGGCAGACCAGCTCGGGCGCCTCGTCCGCGACCGTGCCGGCAACCCGGTACGGACGGCAACGCAGGCAGGCGCGATACCCGGCGGCCTCGGCCGCGGCGGGCAGCTCGAAGGTGCTCACGTTCTCCGCAAGCGGCTTCGCGCCGCACCCCGGCCGGCAGTAGATGCCTGTCGTCCGGACCGCCGAATACGTCGTCACCAGCACCACGCTAGGCGGCCCCACCGACAGTTCCTGACACGCGCTTTACACCGGGCACCCGCGGTCAGGGCTAAGGTACGGCGAGTGCATTCGAAACCCATGCTGGTCGTGGTCAGTGGTCCGCCCGGGACCGGGAAGACGACGCTGGCGCACCGGATCGCCACCGCGATCGGCTGCCCGGCGATCTGCCGGGACGAGATCAAGGAAGGCATGGCGCACGCGACCCCAGGGTTCGTGCCGGGCCCCGGTGATCCGCTGACGATGCGGACCCTGTCGACGTTCTTCGACGTGATCGGTCTGCTGATCGGTCGCGGTACGACGGTTGTTGCCGAGGCAGCGTTCCAGGACCGGCTGTGGACGCCCGGCCTGAGCCCATTGCTCACCCGCGCGGAACTGCGGATCGTGCACTGCACGGTCCCGGCGGAGGTCGCGCTCGAGCGGATCACCAACCGGACCGGTTCGGACCCGCGACGGGCGGCGCACGAGGACAACCAGATCAGCCCGGAGGCACGGATGCGGACCCACAACGCCTTCCAGCCGGTGGATCTGCCCGTTCCCACCCTCACCCTGGACACCACCGAACATCCGGACCTGGAACAGGTTCTCAAGTTCTTGTCGCGCTAACGACAGGAGGTAGTCGACTCAGAGCGGTCCTTGCCGAGGCGCTCACGCGGGCGGCGGCCAGCCGTGGTGGACTACCTCCTGTCGTTAGCGCGATCGCGGGGCAACTAGCTGACGGCGGCGCGGACGGCGGGGGCGATCTCCTCCGACCAGCGGGAGAGTTGTACTTCAAACGATTCGGCGCCGCGCGGGAAGAGCGTGAAGCCGGTGGCGTTGTGGTCGATGACCGCACCGGTGAGCTCCTCGATCCATTGCGCCGGAGAGCCACCGATCCAGCGGCCCTCGTCGTCGCGCGTGCGGCGCAGCGGGTCCGCGGTGATCGTGCCGGGGAAGTTGTAGATGGTACCGATGTCGGACGGTTTGCGGCCGACCGCGAGCGCCGCCTCGTCGATGATCGGCCGGGACCACCGGTACCGGTCGCTGAGCCAGTCGGCGGCGTGGCCCGGGATCCAGCCGTCGGCCTGCCGGCCGGTGGCGGCGAGCGACTTCGGTCCGTTCGAGCCGGTCCAGATCAACGGTGCCGGTACGGGGGCGGGGCGGAGCGCTCCGATCGGGTAGTGCTTGGTCGGCGCCGGCGTACCACCGTCGGACAGCGAACGTACGAGCTGCATCGCCTCCTCGAAGGCCTCGACCGCCGCGGCCGGGCGGAGCTCCGGCACGCCCATCGTGGTGATCCGGTCCCACGCGCCACCGGCCCCGAGGCCGAGCACGAACCGCCCGCCGGACAGCGCCGACAGTGAGGTCGCGGTCCGGGCGAGCACCGGGGCGGGCCGCAGCGGCAGGTTCGTCACGTTCACGAAGGCCGACAGCCGTTCGGTCCGGCCGAGCAGGAAGGCGATCGCCGCGTACCCGTCGAGCATGTCCGGGACGTACGGGTGGTCGGCGAGGCTGACGTGGTCGAGGCCGTCGGCGTCCGCCCGCTGCGCGAGCCGCACGATCGCGGCCACCTCGCGCACCGAGTCCGGCGAGCCGTATCCGAACCGCACGCTCATATCGACTCCTTCAAGTAGTTCGCTGTTCTAACTAGTTGTAGCACGGAAACTTAGAACCGCAAACTATTAGTTCAGCGGACTATCATGGAGTGCATGGTGACGACGACCGCTGCCCGGGACACCGATCTCGCGAGCGCGCTGGTGCAGACCATGCACCGGTTGCAGGACCTGCACGCCGAGACCAGCCGCCCGCTCGGCCTCACCCCGCAGCAGGCGCATCTGCTCTGTGTGCTGATCTCCGGCCCGCTCGGCATGACCGAGCTCAGCGGCATCCTGAGCATCGAGCGCTCCAGCCTCACCAGCATGGTCGACCGCCTGGAGCGCCGTTCCCTGGTCGCCCGCATCCCGAGCCCCGGCGACCGCCGCGCCTGCCGCATCGAGCTGACCGCCGACGGTCTCGCGGTCGCGCACCAGGCCCACGACGCGGTCGTCACCCGCATCAACTCCCTCACCGCGGCGCTCCCCGCGGCCGTGCGTCAGACCGTCATCAACGCCCTGCAGTCCATCACGGCGTGAGCCACTACTAGGGTCTACCGGCGGCCGCCGAACTCCCAGGGATGTACTTCGGCATGCTCGGACTGCACCAACGCGCGCGCCGCGTCCTCGGACGGAGCCTCGAGGAGCGCGGCACGGCCGACGTGGTCGTTACCGGTGAACAAGTCGCCGTACACGATCAGCTGGTCCGAGATCAGCGGCCGTACGGCGTCCTTGGTGAGCACCAGGTACCGGTTGTACGTGTCGACCGCGTTCGTGAACTCCCACATCGTGCGGCCGGTGTGGTTCTCGAAGCGGTACAGCTCCACCGTTTCGAACGCGCCACCCACGTAGTACGGCTCGTCGTACGCGAACGTCCGCAGCGCGTCCTCGGACGGAAGGTCGACGATGTGCAGGCTGCCCGTCGACTCCTCGCGGTCCTCGGTGAGCGTCGGCCCACGCGCGACGAGCTCCTCGGCGTACCGGTCCATGAAGGCCCAGTGCTCCGGGGTCAGACGTTCCTTCAGCTCGCCGGCCCCGGCCCGGTCGCGTCCGTAGACGAAGTACTGCGTCACGAGGCGAGGTGCAGCCGCAGGATCGTGTCATAGTCGACGATCTCGACACCGGCGGCCGGTGTGACCGTCTCCTGTGACGGCACGATCAGCAGCAGCCGCGGGTCCTCGACGTCGACGTCGTACTTCGACTTCACCTGCGAGCGGTTGTCCGCGGTCTTCAGGTACTCGGCGTACTTCGCCAGCTCCGCCGCGCTGTCCTGCACCGGCGTCCGGAAGACGCGGCGGCGCTTCTTGCCGTTGGCCGTGTCGGCGACCGGGAGCTCCAGCCGTCCGACGATGTGGCTGCCGTCCGCACGCTCCAGGATGAAGTCGGGCTGCAGGTCGTCGCCGAGCGCCGGCTCGCGGACAAGCTTGGTCGCGCCGAACGCCGACAGCAGGATGCTCTCGTGCTTGTCGAGGAATTCGTCGACGCTGCTGTCCTGCAGACCGTGCGCAAGGTACGTGCTCTCGAAGGCGTCAGCCTTCAGTACGTCGGCGTCGAGCGGCAGGCTCATGGTGCCGATCGGGTCCAGGTGCGGACGGGCGTTGGAGTACGTCTGCAGGAAGCTGAGGTACTTGTCGGCCGGCTCCGAGCGGTGGATCGCGAGCGCGAAGAACACCCAGTGCGCCCGCAGCGAGTCACCCGCGGTGTGCACGAGCAGCGTCCGGTCGAACGTCGCGTAGTTGCCCGGCGCGAACCGCAGCAGCTCCTCGCCCGCCCCCACGAACTCGTCGCCCAGCACGTTCGCAGCGGCCGGGAACCGCTCCTCGAACGCCTGCTTCCCCGCAGTGGTCGCGACGGTCGCGTCCTTGAACAGGTTCTCCCCCGGCAGCGACACCACGGGGGCGCCGTCACCGAGCCCGAAGTACTCCTCGACGCTGCCCACCTTCTGCCGCCGCACCTCGAGCGTCCGGTACGTGCGGCTGATTCCGACGAGCTCCAGAATGTTCCAGTCCGGCGTCTCGGTCAGCACCATCATCCGCGGGAACAGCATCGGCCCCGGCAGCTCCGTACGGTGACTGACCGGCAGGTGCCCGGCCGCCTCCTTCAGGTGCTCGCCCCAGAACTGACCGTTCACCTTCACGAATTCGGTGGGTTTCATCGCTCTCCTTGCTCGACGCACTCGGACGAGGGCACTAACTTGCAACTTCCGCCCGAGGCGAGCCTATTCCCGCTACCGCAGCGCGATCAGCGAGCCCCTGCCGCCGACCAGGACGAGGTTGCCGGCGGCGACCACGCCGGCGCTGCAGTCGACGTCTTCGCCCAGGTCGAACCGTTCGACGGGCGCACCCTCGGTGAGCTTCGCGATCCAGCAGGTGTCGCGCTTCGACCAGCCGGCCACGAACACCCGGTTGCCGATCGCGGCGAAGCGCGACTCGGCCGGCAATCCGGCGTCCATCGTGGCGACGGCCGTCCCGGTCGCGGGATCGATCAGTCGTACGACGGTGTCGGTGCGGCGCTGCGCATCGTTCGGGCAGGCGGCGAGTACGACGCGTTGCCCGGACCAGGCGATCCGCAGGGTGCAGGACCATTCGGCCGGGATCTTGGACGCCCACTTGTCGGCGCCGGTGTGCGGATCGATCGCGGTCAGTTGCCGGCCACCGCCGTCGGCGGGCGTCCCGATCCCGACGACCAGGTCGCCTGCCGCGGTCACGCTCTGGAGTGACACGTCGCGGCTCCACCGCTTCTTGCCGTTCTTCAGATCGAGGCCGACGACCTGGTCGGGGTCGCGGCCACAGCTGTGGTGGAGCGTGACGACGGCCATGTCGCCGACTGCCGCCGAGCTGATGCTGGTGCAGCGGCCCGGCGCGTACGTCCAGCGCCCGGAGCCGTCCAGGTTCGTACCGAAGAGCTTGTCCGAGCCCTTGCTGACCGTCTTGCCGGTGACGAGCGGATCGCTGTTCTGGATGTCGTAGTCGCGGGTGCCCGCGGACCAGGTCGCCGTGCGCCGGCCGGTCTCGGTGTCCAGGACGAGGTAGCCGACGTCGTCGTACGAGACGAGCAGGTGCCGGCCGCCGTCCAGCGGGTACAGGTCCGGCGTCTCCTCGGTGTTGGCGCGGATGTAGCGCCAGCGGGTGCGGCCGGTCGCCGGGTCGATCATCTCGACGGTGCCGCGGCCGCGCGCCACCGCGATACCGTGGGCGGTCCCAACGGTCTCACCGAACTCGATCCGGCCCGGGCTGGTCCAGAGCGTCGCGCCGTTGACGACGGACGTCACGTTCAGGTCGGCCGGCTGCTGCAGGTCTTCGACGTACTCCGTCGCGCCGTCCAGGTAGGCGTTCTGGACCGGGACGATCACGAACAGGACCAGAAGAACCACTACGGCGACGGCGCCGAAACCTGCGAGCAGCTGACCGCGATTCCGCGGGATGCCGGGCTTGAACCTGGTCGCCGCGAAGGCCGCACCGCTCGCGAGGATCAGCAGGACAGACACGATCATCAGCAGCGGGACACGCTGGCCGACGCCTGCCGCACCGGTGGTCGGCGGCACGTTGAACATGATGACGAGCACGCCGACGACACCGACCGCGGCCGGGATCACCGTCACGACGCGAGCCTTCCGCCCGGTACGGCGTACTGCCCACCAGAGCGCGCCGACCGAGCCCGCGGCAACGGCCGCCATCAGGATCGCCTGCCATTTCGGGTCGCCTTCGAAGGCGGGGATCCGCCACGGCTGCCCGATGGCGCCGACGCCGGCCAGGAAGGCGATGAATGCGGTCAGTACGGCAAGCACCGCCAGCCCTCGACGCTGCCATCCGCGCCAGGCGGACGGCTCCAGGCCGTCGAGGAGTTCGAGTTCCGCGGCGAGGTGCGTTCGCGCGGCCGCGTCGTACCGCTCGGCGGCCAGGTCGGTGCGGTAGATGCGTTCCGAGTCGAGCAGTGCCTGGAGCTGCTCCCGCCGTACCTTGACGTCGAAGCGGCTGTTCCGCCGTACTTCCGACGCGTGCGTCACGTACTGCGGATCCGCGAGGAAGGCGTCGACCGCATCGAGCAGCACATCTCCGTTGGCGCCGGCCTGCGCCGACTCCGCGCCCGTCAGCCGGACGAGCCGCGCGACCTCGGCGGTCCGCACCGCGTTCACGCCGTACGTCGGCAGCAGCTCCTCCGCCAGCCGCGCGGACGCCTCAGCGTCCTCGCGTGCCGTGTTCGCCTTGGCATGCACCGCACGGTGGAACCACGCCGCGAGCCGCACCGCCACGGGATCCGTGCACAGCTGCTCCAACGTGTCGAGTGCCTCGAGCACGCCGATCAAGTACCGCTCCCGGTACGCCATCCGCCGCTTAGCGCCGTACCGCGCCACCAACTCGTCGGCGAGTGCTCCCGCGTCGGGGATCACATCGCGCCACAGCTCCCGTAGTCCAGCCACGGGCCGATAGTTGCAGACCTCCGGCTCTCTACGGGCAGAACCGCCCCCGATCGTGCGTTTCCACAGGTCAGGGGCGGTTCCGCAGGAGTCAGCGTTTGATGGTGATGCTGGTTGTGCTGGTGATCGGGGACAGGGAAGCGGCGTCGGTGTACGGGCGCATCGAGTCGTTGGTCACGCCGATCGTCACTCTGCCGGGGCGGAACGCGGTCAGTTTGCGGGTCGCCGGATCCAGGACCGCGATCTTGCCGGTACGGCGAGCCTGGGCGATCGCGGCCGGACCGGAGCCGATCGCGAGGTTGGACGAGCCGGACCAGTGCACCGACATCGGGTAGCGCAGCGGCACGACGCGGGTACCGGTGCCGACGCCTTCGGGCTGCACGATGCTGCCGTTCAGCTGCGTCGACGTACCGACGGCGACCGCGGTCGGGGCGTCGAGCGTGATCGACTGCGCGAACGCCCGGACGTCGGCCTCGAGCCACTGCTGGCCGGCGTCCCGCCGGGCGTCGACCGACCAGTCGACCCAACCCGTGAAGCCGCCGCGGTCCGGCGTACCGTACGGGTCCTTGCCGGACGACGGGAGCACCGTGTACGGCACACCCTCGACGCGGTGCACGTTCGCGACCTGCGCGTGCGAGCCGACCATCGCCGCACCCTCGTCGGTGCTGTTGCGGAAGTTCGTCAGCAGCTTCTCGATCAGCGCGACCTCGTCCCGGTCGCCGAGCTGACTGGACTTGGTCTCCTCCGGGTCGTCGACCGGGTGGTGCGCGAAGACCATCACGTTGTGGATCGACTTGTCCTTCGCGGCACCGTCAAGAGCCTGCTTGAGCATCGGGAGCTGGTCCCACGCCGACGTACGCAGCGTGCCGAGCGAGCTCGCGAGCAGGATGAAGCGGGTGCCCTTGTGGTCGAACGTCCGGTACGGCTGCCCGAACTCGTTGGTGAAGTTCGTCAGGTCCGACTGGGTGTTGTTGAGCCCGTACGACTCGTGGTTGCCCGGCACGTAGTAGCACGGGACGGTGCTGCCCTTCGGCGTACTGTCCGGCGCCGGTTCCTTGCCAACGGCAATCAGATCGCAGCCGGCCTCGGTCAGCACCTTGCGGGCGAGCGACAGGTCCTGCGGCAGGCCGCGGTCGATGATGTCACCGTTCAGCACCACCAGATCGGGGTGGGTCTGGCGGATCCGCGCGAGCGCCGCGGTCGCAACCTGCGAGAGCGCCGGGTTGTCGGCGGTGAACTGGACGTCGGACAGCGTCGCGAACTTCCAGGTGTTGTTCTCGAGCTTGCCGTCGGCAGAGATCAGCGGGTCGGCGACCAGGTCCGGCTGGGCCGGCAGGTCGATCGACGTCGGTACGTCGGCCTCGAACCGGTCCAGGACGAACGTACCGGCCTTCTGCTGCGCGACCGCGGTGTTGATCCCCTGGAACGACGAGATCGAGATCGGGTAGACGGTGTTCGCGGGCAGCGTCCACGTCACGTTCTGGTAGTCCGGGCCCGCCTTCAGCCCGGTCCCGTACACCCCGAGCGCCTTGCCGTTCCCGTCGTACAGACCGATGTAGTCGAGCCCGCTCGGTACGTCGATGGTCGACTTGATCCGGAGCCGGAGCCGCAACGGCTGGCCCGGGACCGGGATGCGGTTCGCGGCGCCGTTCGCCGAGATCCCGACGTTCCGCATCGCGGGGAAGTCGATGCGCAGCCCGTCGGCGTCGACCGAGCGCGTGGTGGCCGCGGTGCTGTTGTTGTTCCAGTGCTGCAGTACGTCGTCGTCGAAGTCGTACACGATCTTGGTCTCGACGCCGACCGTGATCGGCAGCTTCACCTCACGACCCGCGGCGGTGACGGTGAGGATCGTGCCCGCGCTGGTGAGCGGCGTGATCTTCAGCTTGCCGTCGACGGGCTGTACATCGACGACGCTGTGGTCGTAGTCCAGCTTCAGGTCCCGCGGATCGATCGGCGCGGTGTAACCCTGGTCGTCGCGACCGGTGACCGCGACGCTGACCGCATTCGCGGGAGTTGCCTCGGGCAACGACAAGCGGCCGGTCGACAGCTCCAGGCTGTGCAGCGGTCCTAGTACGTCGACCTGCTGCTCGGCACTGTGAACCCTGCCGACGGATGCGCTCACCCTGATCGGGCCGTGCTGCGATGCCGTCAGCGACCCGTCCTTGATGTTGCCGCCCTTCGCCTTCCAGACCAGCTTTCGCGGGTCGGTCGCGACCGGGGTCAGGTGGTTGTCGACCGCCTTCACGGCGAGCCGGCGATGCATCCCGGGGAAGACCTTCACCCCACCGTCGGCGGCGGCCTGACCGGCGCCGGGCTTCACGAGCAGTTGGTGGATCTTGCGGTCGCCCGGGCTGACGAAGACGCCAACACCGTTCGGGTCGTTGCGCTCCTGGCCGTCGGACGGGGTGTTGCGCACCGTCGTACTGTCCTCACCGAGACCGCGCGCGACCATCGTTGTCGAGCCGCCGCCGTCGAGGTTGACGGCGGTCTGGATGCCGCGGTCGGCCAGGTCCTGGGCCTCGCGGTCGATGCCGATGCCGCCCTTGCCGGTGCCGCCCGGGCCGTCCCAGGTCGCGAGCACGAGCGTACGGCCGCCGTTCTTGAAGCCGAGCGCGGTCCGCGGCGCGATGGACTTGTCGAGTCCGGGCACTGCCTTGCCGTCCTTGACGATCGTGCCGCCCTGACCGAGCGCGAACTTCATCGACTTGGCCAGGTCGTTCGCGAGCTCGTAGTGCAGCGTGACGGCGTCGCCCGGCTTGAGCGCCCGGAGCGCCGTCGCGGCCGCGTCCCGCCCGACCAAGTAGAAGCCGCCGGCCGGAATCGCACCGGCACCCGCACCGGTCGCGTTGACCGATACGACCTTGCCCTGCTGGACGAGCACCTCGGCGACGTCCGCGTTCGCGAAGCCCCGGGCGCGGCTGTACTCACCCCAGATCGGCGTGTACGCCACCAGCCCGTCAGCCGGTACGCCGCCACCGTTGGCAGCGTTGATGGTCAGCACCTTGTGGTCCGTACCGGCGAACGTCGCGGTCGAGTCCACCGCCAGATCGACCAGCTGAGCGATCCCGTCCTTGCTGACGCCGACGTGCTGCCGCCCGCTCGCATCGGCCGACTTCAGGAGCTGCCCGTTCTGCACTTCACCACCGAGCGCGGCGTTGCTGTTCCCGATGTCGAAGAACTCACCGTTGACCCCGGCCACCGCGCCGGCCTTGTTGGCCGCCGTACTCAACGGCCCACCCGAGGCGACCGGACCGGACGTCAGCAGGTCGGTACTGACCGCCTTGTCCGCGAGGTCGATGGTCAGGTACTGCGCGTCCACCCAGCCGCGCTGATCCACGCTCTTCACGTGGTTGAGCAAGATCCCCGGCCCGACCGTCTCGGTCGAATCCACCAGGGCAAGACCGGCCACCGGATGGTCGTCGGCGTACCCGACGGCCGGCAGCGACCACAGGGAACCGGCAGCCACCACGGCCGCAATCCCGGTGGTCAAGCGATGACGAACTTTCATCGTCGACCTGCACTCTCTGACGCTCCACGCCGGACACCCCCAGCCCGACCGCTCCGCCCCCACGGCGGCGCAACCACCCACCGTTCCCTGACACAACAACATCCCGGTAAACCACTGACGACGTACCCCCATCAGACCGAAGACGTCTTACCGCCGAACGGACGTGCGTCGGCCGGTCAGCGCAGGGCGATACCAGGTAGCCGCCGGTCGTCGGCGTTCTTGGCGTAGCGGCGGGCGGCAACGGCCAGGAAGCCACCGCCCAGGAGATAGACCGCCGCGAACGGCCAGAAGATCTCCTGCACGCTTGGCCACAGGAGATTGGTCACGACCCCGACCACCAACGCCGACACGATCGCCACCAGCGGAAGCAGCCCCGCCAGGCCGACGACGGCATCCATGCCCGCGGTCCCCCGACGGCGGACCAGCCGCCACACGGCGCCAACCAGGAGGAGTAGACCACTGGGAACGATCGCCAACGCGATCCCCAAGGACCGCTCGCGCATGTCACCCGGCGCCTGATCGGTCTCCTGGCTGGCGCCGTCGGCCGCGATCGCCATCAGCCGCCCACGCCAGATGGTGCCGGTCACCCGATCACCGTCCTTGATCCGATCGAGCACCGGCCCGGCGCCGGAGTACCGCGTCTCCCATCTGGCACCACCCGCGCTGACCAGGACCGCCGTACTCGTGCCTCTCTGATAGCTCCGAATCGCATGCAGGTCGGACACGGTGAACTCTTCCGTCCACAGGCACTCGGCCGGCGCCGACGGAGCCTTCGGACACCGCGCAGCACTCTCGTACGCATGCAGATCCCGATCGCCGTGCGGTACGTCCTTCACCACCAGGAAAGCCCCAACAGCCACGAGCGCAAGTCCGCCCAGCAGCGTAAACACCGACGCAACAGCCGTACGTAAAATCCCCACCGATCAAGCATCTCGCGATGTCAATATTTGACAAGCGGTTTTCAGTTGGCCCTCAGCCGGCGACGGCCGTCTCCAGTTGGCGGGCGAGCCAGCGCTCGTACTGCTGCGGGGACCAGCCGCGGCGCCGGACGAGCCGGTCGTAGATCTCGGGCGCGGTGAGCGTCCAGACCGCGTCGACGACCGACGGCTCCTTGCCCACCGGGAGGCCTTGCAGGCCGGCGAGGTTGCCGCGGCCCCGCTCCTCCTCGATCGTCGCGACGAACTGCTCGAGCGCACGATCGCCGCCAGGACCTTCGGCCAGAATCATCCCGAGCAACGGCCCGACCCGATCCCAGATGGCGCACACCCAGGCCGCGTACGCCACCGCATACGAACTCGCGTCCGCCGCCTTGGTGACCGCGCGGAACGCCGGCCGCTCACTCATCGGCGTCGGATCCTCGTCCCCGGCCAGCATCACGTCATAGACCGCCTTGACGACCTCGGCCTTGCCGCCGATCGAGTTGTAGACCGTCTGCGGACTGACCGCGGCACGCTTCGCGAGCAGCGGCACGGTCATCGCGGCGTACCCCTCACCGAGCAGCAGTTCGCGCGCGGCAGCCACGATCCGCGCCCGGGTCTCGCGCGCCTGCTCCTCCCGCTTCACCGTGCTGTACGACCTCTTCCCGCCCTGCCCGGATTCCATTAGACTCCCATTCCATTGGAATGCACTTCCATTGAAAGGGTAGTCGAATGGACAACACGATCAGCACGTCCCCCGCCCTGGACCGGGCCCTGGCCGTGTTCGCGGCCATCAACGACGGGGACTTCTCCTGCCTCGAGGACGCCGTCACACCCGACTTCGTCGATCACGGTTCACCCGTTCCGCTCCCACCGGGGCCGGCGGGCTACCGCCAGATCCTCACCCTGGTCCACAACCTGCTCGGTATCCGCTACACCGTCTTGGACGCTTTTGGTTGCGAAGACCGGGTTGTGATCCGGGCCATCGCCCGCGGCGTCGGCGTCGACGCGGTCCACGGCGCGGGGTCCGCGGGAAAGACGTACGAGATGCAAACCGTCCACATCTACCGCGTCACACCAGACCATCACCTGGCCGAGCACTGGGGCGTCCGCGACGAGCTGGCCGCGCGCATCCAGCTCGGCACAGTAGCTCCGCCCGACCTGGCGAGCTGATCACTCGCCGAAGAGTTGCGGGGCGGACCGGGGGGAGGCGACGTGGCGGAAGTAGACCTGGTCCGCGAAGGTGGCCGGCACCTTGCCGAGCCCCTGAATGACCGTCGCAGTGCCGTTGGCGTGACCAACGGCGTACAGGTAGCCGGACTTCGTGTCCTTGTCGATGCCGAGCAGCAGCGTGCCGTACTGGCCGCACTTCTCGGCGATCAACGCGTCGAACCCCTGCCAGGTGGACGTACGGAGCTTCTTCACCACCGGCTTCATCGTCGAGGTCAGCGGGAGCCGGATCGTGTAGAGGGCGCCGCCGCGCGTGGTGGCCAGGAAGGTGTCGTACGTCGCGGTCTGGCTGATCAGCGTCATCGTCTTCACCGCCGCGAAGCCGCCCGCGGACCGTGGGTTGGTCCAGCCGAACCCGCCCTTGTCGTCCCACCGGGTGAGCGTGCCGTCCGGCCGCAGCGCGTAGTGGTTGACCAGGGCGAACGCATTCGTGTCGTGCGGGTAACTCGTCTCGAGGAAGCTGACGTCACCCCAGCCGCCGCCGATCCGGTCGTTGAGAGCCTGCGACCGATCGACCTCGCCGTTCTCCTTGACGATGTAGTAACTGTTGTAGAGCCCAGCCCCCATCACCACATGGCCGTAGTACATCCGCCCAGGACTGGGCAGGACGGTGTCGTTCCCCACCACCGTGCTCAGCCGAGGCTGCCCGTCCGGATAGATGTCGGTGTGCCCCCGCTTCTGCTGCACCCCCACCGGCGACCCAGCCGTAATCACCCGATCGGTATGGTCCCCACCCGCCGTAACCGACCCAACCTCCACCGAACAAGCCGCCGCAACCCCGGCCGTCCCCGCTGCCCCCGCTGCCCCCGCTACCCCCGCAGCCCCGGTAGCCCCGGTAGCCGCCGCCGTCCCTGCCGCTCCGGTGCCGGCAGCCACCGCCTGCCCCGGCCCCCCGGCCAACACTCCCGCCACCAATGCGGCAGCAACCACCAAGCGCCCCGCCACACCCAGCCTTCTCGCCATGCCGCACACTCCCAAGCCCCGGCCGGACACCACCCTGACAACCCCACTGCCTACAGTGATACCCGCCGGCCTCGAAAAGTTGCCCCCCCCCCACACACAGACCTGGCAACTCGAGGCTTGGGGAGGATCTTCTGCCCGATTCGGGACAGGATCCTCCCCAGGTGCTTGGCTGCGCCGCACGTTCCCGGCGCAGGGCCGTCCCAAACTTCCTCACGTACTCCGCACAGACAGCCGTGGTGGCTCGGACTTGCCCGGACGTGGCCGGACAGACGAAGACAGCCCCTGACCTGCGTTTCCGCAGTTCAGGGGCTGGTTTGCAGCCTGGTGGCGGGTGCAGGGTTCGAACCTGCGTAGGCATACGCCGACAGATTTACAGCCCACCCCACAACCCGGGCGCTGACCAGGCAAAACATTGTCCTCCTGAGAGGTAGGGGCACGAACAGGGCAGGACGCTCTATCGGTCCGCCTCCCAGTTCAGCCGACGAACGCGCACACACGCCACGCCGACCCGGGTCCGGCAGGTGCGAAGGGCAGCGCGGCAAGAATGTGCGCAGCCCTTGGAAAGCAGACGTCGGAGGAGCATTGCATGCCAGCTTGGCTACAGCTCGTGAGCACTCTTGGTGCGGCGCTGATCGGCGGGATCATCGCGCCATACGTGACGAAGAGCCGCGAACGTCGGGAGGCTCGAGCCGAGGTCTTGAACGCGATTCTGGAGCTTGAACAGCGGCGCTGGGGCGAGATTGGTTACGACCAATTCCAGCGGGCGGCTTTTGCACTTCAGGCGACTGCGGTGATTGCACGCGTACCTCGCTGGGCAGTTGTGGCGTACCTCGACGTTGCGAAGGCTGCGAGGGACACGAGTCGCGAGTTTGACAGCGACGACGGTCCGACGTGGGTCATCGACAGCTCCGAGGAGGCCAAGGTCCAGCGGGAACTCAATAGGCTCACCCGTGTGATCTGGCATCCGGTGCTTGGGCGCCTGTACGGGCGCCGGCGGGGCCGGGGGTGAGCCGGACGTGGGACCACGGAGCCCTCGCCAGGTCTCCCCATGAGCCCGACTGGCGGCCACTCGCAGGGCACCTCTCGCGTTCTCTAGGTACTCGAACCGGGATCAGCTTCGGTGACCACTGACGCGGTCGTCGCCACAGCGGCGACCGCGTCGTTGTCCAGATCCGGGGCGTCAATCTCCATCGCGACCTTCGGCAGGAACCTGCCGTGAGCCCGTCGCAGATACTCAAGTCCTCGATCGTTGGTGGTGCTGTACTCGAGCGCAGTTCTGACGAAGCTCATGCGGTGGCGGGCGTCCTGGATGATCTTTCCCCACGTCACCGCCCGCACGACAAACTTTCCGTCAGGACTAATCGTCACAATCCCCGGCTCGCGATTCGCCTGGTTCGCCTGCATAGCTACTGCATCCGTTATCGCGTCGCCCACTATCCAGAAGTCCCACCGTGTATCCGTTCCAGCAAATCGTGGATCTGCCTTCACCGTCGTGGCGTAATTGAGAATCTGCTGGAGCTCATCCGAACCTATGTGAACCGTTGGTCGCTTCAGCTCGATGACGATGTTCTCTCTCTCGTTATGCGCGTGCTCAATCACCCGGCTGAGCATCATATCCACCACAACCCTGCGACCATCGGCGTCGAGGACCTCGTGATCCAGGTCGGCTGGCTCAAGATCCTCCCGCCCCAGCAATCGGGTGTGAGCCTTTAGCGCGGTGCGCAGCGTGACATCGTCAGCAGTGAGCGCGTATTCCTCTCGAAACACCCACGTTTCATTAGCCAGCATCCGATGCAGCTGACTTCGCTCTAAGACATGCTTCTTCAATTCTCGATCAAACACCATTTGCTCCAGGCCCTGAAGGAAGTCCAACCTGTCGGTCACCTTCCGCGCCGCTGCGATTATCGCGCTCAGCGATGTACTCTCGATCAGCAAGCGGAGCTCATCCAGCCTATCTGGCGGCAGGTTGAGAACCTCCTGGAGAACTTGGTGGATCGTCCCTGGACTCTTCTCAATCGCCTCGCGAAGAAGCCTCAAAGAAAGCTTCCGGGACCTAAGATCGGAGCCTTCAACGACCGGCGCGGCTGCTACCGCAACGATGTTGAAGAGATCCCGCTCGGACCTCTCGACACTTGATGCCGGTTCGTCTTGATACGGGTAGGTCAGATCGTCTTTCCACGCAGAGATAAGCTCACTGCCGCGTTCTGCGGAACGCTCTTTGAAGTACTCACGAAGAACGGCCTTGCCTGCAGAAATAACTCTTGCAAACCCTTCATCGCTCATCTCTTCAAGAACCAGTTGACTCAGGGAATCCCTGAAACCATTCCAGCGAAGGTAGGCGGTGAACTCAAACCCAGGGGCTTGGATCCCAGGCGCCATTTCATGCAACGCAATACCGGATTCATCACAGAGAATTAGGGCGCGCTTCATTGGCTTGAGCCACTCGATAATGTCGATCTCTACACCGGGAATATCATCAACAGCAACAGGTAACGTTGCGCGTTGAGACTGCAGATCAGCCGGATTAACACGCTGCCCACGCCATCGAATATTGATCTGATACTTCTCGATAACGAAGGCGAATATCGCAGCCAACTGCTCAGCGACGTCATCGCGAACAAAAAGCCCCTGAGCGTCCTCAGTCAGGTTGGTGCACTCAACCTCCGTCCCGGTCGGCCGACCGGAGGCGTCCACTGGATCCGAGACATCGAACTCACGAAGGCTTGATCGACGCCCGGTTACCGCGATCTCCTGGCGAGCACCTGTGACGTCGTCCGCGACACTCGTCCACCTGACAGTCGCACCGATCGCGAACGCTGAAAACCGGCCCTGCCCAGTGCGCCCGTGAAGCTGCCGTCCGGTCTCACTGAGAGCCGTCGTCTTCTTCCACGACCCGCCGAGTTGCCCGAAGTCCGCATCAACTCTCTGAAGGTTCATGCCCAGACCGTTGTCTCGGACGTGTAGAACCTCCACTCCACCGAGCAGGTTCTCCTCGACTGTGCACTCAATCTCTGTGGCGTCCGCATCCAGTGCGTTCCAGATCAGTTCCGAGAGCCCAGCGATTGGCCGCCTGACAAGCCTCTCTAGGTGGTCCTGATCGACGGCAACTGTCAGCCGCCCCATTTGCTAGCGCTCCCCATGCTCACAATCCCCCCTCCGCCCTGGTCCACCCCGGACCATGGGCACCCTCGATGCATCTTCTTACGATCGGACGAATCCGCGCTAGTCCCCTAATCCAACTGACGGAGCACCCACTCCCAACGAAAGCGTCGGGCTACCTCGTCACCGGTTCCCGAGGTCAGGGGCTCAAGCCACGCGGTTGAGCCGTCGCGCGGGTTCACAACGGTCACGCCGGCGTACCGAAGCACGGCGATTGAGGCGAGCCAAGCGGGGTGACCCGCAAGGTCATGCTTCGCGAACGGAACGGCCGCGATCGGCGTGTGTGAGCCGAGAGCCGCGCACAGGATCGTCAACGGATACGTGTTCGCGTTGCCGTTCGCCCAGGCGTTCAGCGTGTTGAAGGTCGTGGGAACAACCGCCACAGCATCAGCCGGTGGAGTGCGCTTGGGTTCACCAGGTGCACGATTGCCTGTAATCACCGAGGTGTCAGCCAAATCTTGCCCTTCGAGCCACGGGCGTGCAGCATCCGTCGGGATGACATAGGGATTCCAGCCACGATCGCGGGCAGCTCGGACGCCGTCCTTGACTCGTGAGGCGAGCGGAGCTCCGCACGTGACGATGTACAGGGTTCGATCGGTCACGCGAGGACTCCTGCGCGGGTTGCGATGGCGGTCAGGGCTGGGGTGGGTTTGCGGGAGCGTTTGAGGAGTTCGCGGACCAGCTCACGGGCGATGGTGTGGTAGCGGATCGACTCGGGGGCGACGCGTTCGGCCTGCTGTAGATGGAACACCGCTTCCATGTCGTTCTTGGCTTGGGTTTGCGCCCAAGCGAGATCGAGATGCAGGCGAGATCGACGGCCCTGGAGACCCGCCGGCATGGCCTCGGTGTCGACCTCGGTCGCTACCCGCAGCACACCGGCCGGATCTCCGAACTCGGCGGCAACTGATGCGCGGTGGATCAGAACGTTCGTCGGGCCGAAGGCGGTCCACCAATGGTTGCCGTCGTGCGCCAGGAGGTCGGCCAGCCGCGCAGCTTCGGCCAGCCGTTCAGTGGAACTTGCGCGATCGGAACGGCGTGCCGCGATCACGGACGAGATGAGCCAGAGCGAACCGGCCAGCGAGGCGGCGTCCGGGGCATCCGAGCCGGCAAGCGCCATGAGCCCTTCGGCGGATCGTACGGCGACGCGTTCGGCGTCGTCGGTTCGCTGGCTGCGCAGCAGTGCGATGACCACCTGATACGCGGCCATTCCCTGCGCAGGCTTCGATTCGGCCGCGAGAGCTGCGTGGGTTGCGCGGTCGGCTGCCAGCCAGCCGAGCTGGTGTTCACCAACCTTGGTCAGGAGCTTTGCGGCCGCAGCGTAGACCGAGCAACGGGCTAGGTGCGTCTCGCGGCCGTCGCGGCCCTGATAGCCGTCATACGCGTCGGCGGCCTGGACAAGATCCGGCAGCATCGCTGTCGCCTGCCGGTATTTCGCCGCCTGATACGCCTTGTTGACCAACACCGAACCGTTCCGAAGCTGCGGAAGGGGCCAGGGTTTCGTAGGCTCGCCGAGCAGGTGGTGATAGCTCGCAAGCTGGCTCCGTACGGCGTCAACTGCCGTCACCTGCTCTGGAGCGTCCGGCGCGAGAACCCAGTCACGGCCGATCAGGTCGGCCACGTCGATGCGCAGGACCGCGGCCAGGTCGTTCAACGTGGACAGTCGATCGACACCACGAATGCCGCGCTCGACCTGAGACAGCCACGAACGCGACATTCCGATGAGGCCGGCCAGGGCGTCTTGCGACATGCCGCGTCGCTTGCGGTAGGCCCCGATGCGCTCACCTACGTGCATCTGCACTTCCCCTCGTTGTTGGTCCCTCTAGTGAACCGCCTTCGAGCACAACTAATGCGCACAAAAGTGCGCAGCTTCCAGAGTGCACTTCAATCGCTCGTTTCGCCCCGACGCTGGAGCCATGAACGAGCCGACCACTCAGGAACTGACCCGCTTCGGGCCAGGCGACGCCGGTGGGATGCCCTCAGCACGTGCCGTACGGCGGATGTACGCCGCCGTGAATGGCGACAAGCGCTCGACCTCCGTCGGTGGCACGCCGCCCTTCAAAGCAGCGAGCACGGCCGCCATCAGCTCTTGCCGAGCCTCGTCGTGGGCGGACTCGGTTCGTCGATATCGGCGGGTTGCCGCTGACAGATCTTCCCTCAAGTCACTCACCGCATCAGTGTACCGCACCCCACTTGCGCAACTCCGGATCAATCGATACCGTGGTGCGCACCTTAGGTTCGCTTCATCGAACCTTCCGCTTACCGATCGGAGACAGCGAAATGGCAAAGCTGACGCAGCGACAGAAGGCCGACGAAAGGCGCGACCGGGCTGAGGCCCGCAAGGTCAACAAGGCCTTGCTAGCCGGGCATCTGCGGTCCGAGTCCAAGGGCCGAGAGCCCACGACCTCGCCGAACATGCGCGCATTGGTCAAGCGGCTGGAAGACCTCGATGACCGCATCGTTCGCCGTCGTACCGGCCGGCTCTGACTCCACCGCTAGAGGTTCCACGAGTGACGCCCCGGCGGTTGCACCCGCCGAGGCGTCCGGGTCGCACCAATCCATTTGCGTAGAGGAGCACAACCCTGATGACCATCATCCACCTTTCCCCGGTCGCTGGCGATGAGCCGACGGCGGCCGATCTGGCTGCGATCGAGGCCGAGTGGCCGCTGATCGAGGCTGATCTGGACCTGTTGAACGCGCAGATCGCGGTGCTCAACGCGGGTCCGCAGGCATCGGCACTGGACACCCGCCGGGTACGACGGGCCGAGCGTCGGGTCCTGGACGCGACCCGCGTGCTCGCTAACCGCGATCCCGAGACGGAGGACGCCGCATGACCGCGCAGCTTGTCGAGACAGCCGGGCCGGATCTCGTGCGGGTCGATCTGGGCTGGTGGAAGTGCGCTGGCTACGACCTGGTGCAGGTCGTGTCACCGCGTACGACGCTGGGAACGGCTTGGATCGTCTGGCACGGCGACCACGTCCTGTACACCACCGACACCCTGCCGCACGCCGGCGGCTGGGTCGCCGACCACCTCATCGGAGGTGAGACGCGATGACCACGACGGAGATGGTTGCGGCTGGCAACGGCAAGCCGACTGGTGTGGACAAGCTGCGGGCGTCGGCGGCTGAGGCGTCGCAGGTGCGGGCGTTGTCGACGCACCCGGACGTGGTAGCGCTGCGGGTGGAGTCGGTGCGGACGCAGGTTGACCGGTGCATGTGGGTTGGGATCGTGCTCGGGTTGGCGTTCACGATGGTCAACGTTCAGGCGTTCGCCGCGCAGGGCGCCGGGTTCGGTTCGCTGCCGTGGGTGGCCGCGTGGCTGCTGGACCCGATGGTTTCGCTGGTGCTGATTGCGGTGCTTCGGGCCGAGCAGATCACTGCCCGGTACCAGGTCGGCGATCACACGCGGTGGATCGGGCGCACGAAGCGGTTCGCGTTCGCGGCGACGTACGCGATGAACACGTGGGCGTCGTTCGGTCACGGCGATGTGGCCGGCGTGGTGCTGCATTCGGTTCCCCCGGTGCTGGTGTTCTGCGCTGCTGAGACCGCGCCGGTTCTACGGGACAGGCTCACCGAGGCCGTGTTGCGGGCCGAGCGTGCGGCGGTTCTTGCGGACCCGCAGAAGGCCGCTGAACGGCTCGATGCCCCGGAACTGGCACCGCCGTCCCCGGAGGCGCTGGAACCCGCTCAAATCGCCGTACAGCCGGGCGAGCCAGCCGAGGCCGGTGAGGTCTCGTCTCGGCAGCATGTGGCACGGAAGGCGGCATCGAAGCCGCGCAAGAAGGCGCCGGCCAAGAGTGGCCGGAAGCTGCTAGCCGACTACGTGGCCGACGCCCTCGCAGCCGTTGAGCCGGGAACGACCGCGGACGACATCACTCCGGCTTGGGCACGCCACACCACCGGATGTTCTGCCGGGCTGTCCTCGAAGGTCGCCTCCGGTGTGCAGCTGGTGCTGATCGGCAGCGAGCGAGAAGCCGCGAGCGCTAACGGCGGCGATGACGAGACGACGGACGCGTTCGAGAGGAAGGCTGCCTGATGTTGACGATGACGGATCTGTTCTGTGGCGCGGGTGGTTCGAGCACGGGCGCGACTGCGGTGCCTGGGGTCACGGTGCGGCTGGCGGCGAATCACTGGCAGCTCGCGGTGGAGACGCACAACAGCAACCACCCGGCGACCGATCACGACTGTGCGGACCTGTCGCAGGTTGATCCGCGCAAGTACCCGCGCACGGACATTTTGTGGGCGTCGCCTGAGTGCACGAACCATTCGCAGGCCAAGGGCCGCAAGCGCAACGTGGACGCGACGCCGGACCTGTTCGGGGAGACGCTGCCGGACGAGGCTGCGGAGCGATCGCGGGCAACGATGTGGGACGTGGTGCGGTTCGCCGAGCACCACCGCTACGCCGCGATCGTGGTCGAGAACGTCGTGGACGCGGCGAAGTGGGTGCTGTGGCCCGCGTGGCGCAACGCGCTGGCTGCGCTCGGGTACTGCTCGCACCCGGTCTACATGAACTCGATGCACGCCCAGGCCGGCGGGCTGCCGGCACCGCAGTCGCGGGACCGCCTGTACGTGGTCGCGCACCTGCACACGGCGCCGTGCCCGGACCTTGACCGGTGGACTCGTCCGGTCGCGTACTGCTCGCGGTGTGACCAGACGGTGCGAGCGATGCAGGCGTGGAAGAACACCGACCGCCAGTGGGGCCGCTACCGGGCTCAGTACGTGTGGCGCTGCCCGCA
Organism: Kribbella sp. NPDC048928; assembly: GCF_043197975.1. Lineage (NCBI taxonomy): Bacteria > Bacillati > Actinomycetota > Actinomycetes > Propionibacteriales > Kribbellaceae > Kribbella > Kribbella sp. NPDC048928. The sequence continues at coordinate 465,183 of NZ_JBICUC010000004.1, forward strand.
CGTCGCCTGCCGCAACGAGATCGTGGAACCCGGCTGGCTTCCGGCCGCTGCCGCGATCGACTGGACGCTGACGGCAGAGCGGATCGGCGACCGTGCCCGGCCGCTCGCAGACAAGACCATGCAGCGCATCCGCGCCGGACTGACCCGCTACGCCCGTCCGGAGCTGCTGGTCCCGGTCGAGGGCCGCGACGGCAAGACCGCCGCGTCGGCGTGGGACGCGCTGCGCACCATGACGACCCGCAACGAGACCGGGCTCCTGGTCCCGGCGGGCGGCACCTGGAACGAGACCGCGACCCACACCGGGCAGGTGATGAGGACCCGGACGACAACCGAGTCTGAGGCGCTGGTGGTGCCGCTGCGCAACAACAACACCACCAAGGCCGCGTCGGCCGAACCGTTCGACACGTTCGCGGCGAACGGCAACCACCACGCGCTGCTGATGCCGTACTACGGCAACGCCACCATGCGACAGGCGAACTTGCCGCACGGGACGTTCACGACTCGCGACCGGTACGCGCTGGTGATGCGCAACAACAGCTCACGTGGCGACGGTGCGGAGATGTGCACGCCTGCCGGTGAGCCGCTGCGCACGCTCACCACCGCCGGGCATCAGTCGGTCCTCGAGTACGCCGTTCCGGTGACGGTGCCTGCGGTTGAGGACTGCTTGTTCCGGATGCTGGAGCCTCACGAGGTTGCCGCCGGCATGGCGTTCACGAGCGGCTACGTCGTGCTGGGCAACAAGCGCGAGAAGGTCCGCCAGCTCGGCAACGCCGTCACCCCGCCCGCTGCCCGTGACCTGATCTCGGCTGTCGCCGAAGCGCTCGGTCACGAGATCCCCGACCACAGCGTGACCAGCACGCTCGGCGAGCTCGGTTCGGGGGTCGCGGCATGACGGTCAAGGTCCGGCTGTCCGGCGAACCCGCGCAGATCGCCGCCGTTGTCGAGCTGCTGCGCGAGAGGTACGAGACCGCGGGCGGTGACCGCGCCTACCCGAACCGTGGAGCGTTCGGCGTCCGCGTCTACCTCGAAGTCCGTCCCACCACCCTACCGGCCACTGCACCGGCCAGTGCACCGACTCAGACCAGCACCGGCGACTCCGGGAGGCAGTCATGAACACCAACCACGACAACGTGCACCACCTTCACGACAGCACTCGGGACCGCGTTCAGGACGAGGTTCAGGAGGACGTTCACGACACCGAATCCGGCATCGTTCATGAAACCGCCGAGCGGATCGACCCGACCGAGGTTCACGGGCAGATTCAGGACGCCGTTCACGGTGACGGTGAGGTGATCGATGCCGAGGTGATCGAGGGCGAGGTGCTGACCGAGGAGGAGTCGGCGGAGCTGGATCGGCGGTTGGAGTCGCGGGGGGCGCTGGTGGTGCGGCGTGCGATGGCGCCGGCGCGGGTGGCGAAGTCGGCGGCGGTCGCGGTCAAGTCCCACGAGCCGACGGTGAAGGTTGGCAAGGCGACGTTGCGGCACACCTGGACGGTGGTCCAGGGCGCGGAGTCGTTCGCGAAGCGGGCGTGGGACGCGTCCACGATGGGTGTCTACCGGCGCCAGATCAAGGCCGCTGAGGCGGTCGGTGACCGGGAGGCGTTGAAGGAGTGGGCCGACCGCAAGGAGATGGCCACCGAACGCCGCCACCGCCGGTTGATGGACCTTCCCCGGCTGTTCATCGGCCTGGTCAAGGTGCTCGCCGCGACGCTCATCGGTATCCCGCTGGCCGTGTTCGTGATCGCGGTGCTCACCAAGCTCACGGGCAACGGGTCGTTCACGGGCGTGTGGTTGGGGTTCTTCGGCGTGATCGGTTTCGTGATCGCCGCCGTGACGTTCGTGTGGGGCCTGTTCGTGATGGCGCTGCCGGTACTGCTCGTGCTGGCCCTATACCGCGAGGGCAAGCGCCGTGCGGAGCCGCCGAACTGGCTGGTCACCACCGGCGACGACACCTACGAGGCGACGGTGGATGAATCCACGATCGCACGGGCCCTGGACGCGCTGCGGATCGGGAACATCACCCGCTACCTGAAGGAGGGCTACAAGCTCCAGTTCATCACGCCGGCGCGGCAGTTGGGGCGCGGTACCCACGCTGTGGTGCGGCTGCCTGCCGGTGTGCCTGCTGCCGAGATCGGCAAGCGCCGCACCGACCTGGCGACCGGTCTTCACCGGGCCGCGTCGGAGGTGTGGCCGACCGTGGGCGACGAGGCCGGAATCCTTGACCTGTGGGTCGCCGACAAGGGCGCGCTCGCCGAAGGTGCCGGGCCGTACCCGCTCCTCGAAGGCGGTCTGGTGGACGTGTTCAAGGGCATCCCGGCCGGCCGCACGCTGCGCGGCGACCAGATCTACATGCCGATCACCGGCCGGAACACGATCGTCGGTGGCGCACCCGAGCAGGGCAAGTCGAGCGCCGCCCGAATCGCGATGATGGGTGTCGCGCTGGACCCGACCGCCGAGCTGCGGATCTGGGTGCCGGACATGAACTTCGACTTCGAGCGGTTCCGGCCACGCTGTTCCCGCTACGTCCGTGGCGCCGACGACGATTCGATACGGCAGATTCGCGACGACCTCAAGGAACTGTTCGAGGAGATGCAGTCGCGTGGCGACCTGCTCGACCGCTACGAGATCCCCGAGGTTGACCGCAAGATCGCCGACAAGAACGTCGGTCTGCACGTCATCGTGGCGCTGCTTGAGGAAGCGCACGTGGCCTACAACCACGCCGAGTACGGCAAGGAGATCAGCTACTACGCGACCCAGATCGTTCAGCTCGGACGCAAGCGCGGCATCCATCTGATCACCTCGACCCAGGCGCCCACCGCAACCTCGATTCCGCGTGACATCACCCGCAACTCCACCAACGGCATCGCGTTCTACGTCGCCGACCACACCGCCAACGACGCCCTGTTGGGCCAGGGCGCCTACAAGCAAGGCATCCGCGCCACCGACCTGATCGCCGGTAAGGACCGGGGAACCGCCGTCACACGGGGATTCACCGCCTCGCGGTCGGAGATCGTGCAGTGGTACTTCCTGTCCGTTGCCAAGGACAACGACCAGATCACGCCGCTGATCGATCGGGCATTGGCCGCGATCAAGAAGCGCAACATGCCCGCGCCGACCGACAACGACCGGCCCGCGATCGAGACCCGCGACCTGCTCGCCGACCTGGACGAAGTCCTCGAAACCGATCTGGTCGCGATCGCCGACGTGCCCGCGCTGCTGAAGCGGCTCGCGCCGACCTGGACGCCGTACCAGACCCTGACCGGCAAGGCGCTGCGGGAGATCCTCGCCGCCGACTACGGCATCAAGGTCCCCTCGACCGGGAACCGCTACCCCCTCGACCCGACTACCATCCGTAACGCGATCGTGCTCCGGGAGCGGGACGCCGGCGCGACCGACGACAGCGCGCCCGGCGCCGATCCGATCGCCAGTTAGCCCCGAGATCCGGGCCGGAACCCGCGCTGAGCGGCCCTGGCCCGCGGATTTCCGACCCCGGTTAACTCGGCTCACTCGGTAACTAACCGCAGGTCAAGGCCACAATCGGCCGAGCTCACCCGCCGAGTGAAGAACCTAACCCGATCACCGGCAGCTAACCCCGGGCCCAGATCCCGGCAGACGACCCGCCACACGGTCGCCGCCTCCACCAGACACACCGACATCCGACTACAGAAGGTGACTGACTGTGGTGCCCGCGAACCATCTCCTGTGGCTGTTCGCCGCGACCGAGCTGCCCGCCAGCATCGTGATCGAACACCAGCCGCTCACTCACACCCAACGCGTCGCCGTCTGGATCGGTACCGGCGTCGCCGCCGTCGCGCTCTACCTGCTCGGCTGCCTCATCTTCCCGTTCGCCAACTGCACCAAGTGCGCAGGCTCGGGCAAGTCCCGCGCCCCGCACGGCAAGGCGTTCCGCGACTGCGGTCGCTGCAAAGGCACCGGCCGGCGGACCCGGATCGGACGCCGACTCATCGACCACAACCGCGACCGCCGCAACCGCTGACCCACCATCCGAGGAGACCGAACCGTCATGACCCGCAAACCCCGCAAGACCAGCACCCGCCACCCCGACACCACGGACGAGGCGCCGACCCCCGAGCAGGAGTACCGGGCCGCACTCGCCGACTTCACCCAGTACTCCACCGAGAACGAAACCGCCGAAGCACTCGCCGCCCGCGACCGACTCGACACCGCCGAACGGCGCCGCCGCTGGTGGCACTTCTGATGGCGGGCCAGCCCGGCGGGTTCGACCCGTTCCGGCCGCCGATGATCGGCGCCCAGATCTGGGCAGAAGCCATGATCGCCGCCGAGTGGCGCTGCGAGTGCACGGGCCAGTGCGGACGACCCCACACCAAGACCGCAGGCCGATGCGGCGTCGTCCACGGCATCGCACACCGCCTCGCGGTCGTCGCCGCCGACCCGCTCGCCACCCTGACCGCCGCCGTCACCGCCACCGATCGGCTCGCGCTGTGCGCGACCTGCGAGACCGGCGCACGACGCACCGCCATCGCCGCCCGGGTTACCACCGAGCCCACCCAAGCCGACCTGTTCGACACCACTGGAAACGAGGCCGCATGACCATCCACATCAACATCCCGCCCACCATGCTCGTGCCCGACCACTACGCACCGGTCGCCGCCGAGTGGGACGCCCAAGTCCAGCGTGAACGCCGCAACCTGGAAACCGCACTCGGCTACTCCGTCTCCTGCCTGGACGACAGCCTGCGCGCACTGCTCAACCTCATCGACTTCGAGGACCCGCAGTTCACCCGCACCGACGCCGGCCGCGACGCGCAACAGCACCTCCGTAACTCGGGATCGTCGCTGCGCGACGCGATCCGGTGCATCACCGCCCCCTCCGTCTACCCCGACTGACGAGCCCGGACAGAACGGACAAAACCCCGGGTCGGGAGGCCCCGACCTCCGGGACAGAACGGACAAAAGCGCCAAAACCCCCAGTTCTGTCCGTTTTGTCCGTTCTGTCCAGCCTTCTCGCCTCTGAACCACCCGCGCCATCGATCGACCCCGGACCCACCCACGCGACCCCGAGCTGAGGAAGGACCGAGCTGATGAAGCTCCCCCGCTGGACACCCGTCGACCCCGCCACCATCACTGCGCGCAGGGCCTGGGCGAAAGCGATGGTTGCCCACATCACCCACCGGACCGCCGACCCCGCCTACGGCTCCCCGCGCTGGGCAGCGCTGGCCGACGACGACCCCCGCAAGCTGGCCGCCGCCGTCATCGCCGCCGAGTGCTGGGCAACCGACACCGACGATCTCCCCGACCGAGTACGCCGCGACCTCGCCGACCTCCACCAGGTCGACGAACACCACTGGGCCGAACGGTTCGACCACGCCCGGAAGATCGCACAGGCCGCCGCCAGCCCGGCCGCGTTCACACTGCGCGCCCACTACGCCCACACCCAAGCCGAACGGATCGCCGACGCCCGTCGACACCGCCCCGGCGACTATCCCGGACAGCACCTCAACCGATCCCGCCACATCAACCAGCACACGGACGCCGTACAGGACGGAGAGGCCGCATGAGCGCCGCGCAAGTCCCCGACTGGCTACCGCCTCTGCCGCCGATCACCGAGCCGCCAGACGACGACCCATGGGCCACCGAACCCGCCGTACCCGCAGCTCCGATTCAGCTCCGCACACCGACAGAAACTCAGATCACACCTAGGCATCCCGATCGGACGGCCGGTCCGGGCACACCGGCGGACCAGAGCGGGACACCTTGGGACGGCGACCCGGTACCGCTGAAGACCGACCGGCTCGTGCGCCCGTTCCCGGTGGCTGTGTTCCCTGAGTGGCTGTCCGAGCAGGTGACCGCGGTCGCCGAGGCGACACAGACTCCGGTCGACCTCGCAGCGTCGGTCGCGCTGGCCTGCCTGTCCACGGCCGCCGGCGGGAAGGTGCTGGTGCGTGTCGACCGATCGTGGGTCGAACAGGTCAACCTCTACGCCGTCACCGCGCTACCACCGGGGTCGCGCAAGTCGCCCGTCTTCCGGGCGATGACCGCGCCCCTCTCGGCGGCCGAGGAAGCCCTACGCGACCGGGCAGGCGAACGGCGCGTGGAAGCCGAGCTGGCGTCACGGGTCGCGTGGGCCAGAGCCGAACAGCTCGCCAAGAAGGCCGAGACCGCACAGGCCGAACCCCAAACCGCGCTCGCTGACGCCACCGCAGCCGCCAAAGAAGCTGCCGAGATCGGCGTACCCGAACTGCCCCGGCTCATGACCGACGACGTCACCCCCGAATCCTGCATCTCCCTGCTCGCCACCCACGGCGGCCGGATCGCCGTCCTGTCCGCCGAAGGTGACGTGTTCGCCACCCTCACCGGCACCCGCTACTCCGCCGCACCCAACCTCGGCGTGTTCCTGAAGGGCCACGCCGGCGACAAGCTCCAAGTCGACCGCAAGGGACGCGCCTCCGAGACCGTCGACCGCCCGGCCCTGACCCTGGGCGTCACCACCCAGCCCGGCACCCTCGCCGGACTCGCCGCACAACCCGGCTTCCGCGACCGAGGCGTTCTCGCCCGCATCCTCTACAGCCTGCCCGTCAACACCGTCGGGCAACGCGACAACCAAGCCGAGCCCGTACCCGAAGACACCGAGACCACCTACACCGATGCCCTGACCACGCTCGTCCTGCTCCTGGCCGACCACGACACCCACCACGAGATCAGGCTAACCGACGAAGCACGTCAGGTCCTCCTCGAGTTCCAAGACTGGATCGAACCGCGACTCGACCCGCGCACCGGGCAGCTCGCCCTCATCACCGACTGGGCATCCAAGCTCGCCGGCGCCGTCGTACGCCTCGCAGGACTCCTCCACGTCGCCCACACCTTCACCACCGGCTACGCCACCCCCATCACCGCCGACACCATCCGCGCCGCCGAACAAATCGGCCGCTACTACCTCGACCACGCCCTCGCCGTCTACGACCTCATGGGCCGCTCCGACCCCGACCTGGACGACGCCCGCGCCCTACTCGACTGGATTCGGAAACAAGGCCACGACACCTTCAGCCGACGCGACGCACTGCGAGGAAACCGCAGCCGATTCCCCACCGCCAAAGACCTCACCCCTGCCCTTGAACTCCTCACCGACCACGGCCACATCCGCCCCAGGTCCACACCCATCAACAGCAACGGAGGACGCCGTACCGACGCCTACGAAGTCCACCCCGCAGCACACGACAACCACTGAACGCTCTCAGGTTCTGTCCGTTCTGTCCGTTCTGTCCCAGCGCTCCGGCCCCAAGGAGATACCCGCATGAGCACGGCAACCCGCACCCGGCACTCGCACTTGACCATCGCCGACCTGTGCGCCGAACTCGGCGTCGCCCGCTCGACCTTCTACGACTGGCGAGCGGCACGGAAGGCTCCCCGCTGCATCAAACTCCCGAACGGCGAGATCCGCATTCGCCGTGCCGACCTCGAAGACTGGCTGACCACCCTGGAGGACGCCGCGTGAGCAACCCCCGAATGGAACTCTCCTACGACGTTCGCCTCTACAAGACCGAAGTTGTCGTAGGCAAGCGATCGACCAGCTACAAGGTTCGTTGGTCTGTCGCGAAGCGGTCGAAGAAGGCGGCATTCGGCGGTTCCAAGCTCGCCGAGTCGTTTCGATCCAAGCTCGTGACGGCAGCCCGCGAAGGCGTTCCATTCGATACGAAGTCCGGGCTACCAGCGCCCATGGCCAAGGCGCTGTACAGCCGATCGTGGTTCGATCACGCATGTCAGTACGTCGACACGAAATGGCCGCGCATCTCGCCAGGACACCGGCGCGGGATCTCCGAGACGCTCACGCTCGCCACACTGGCATTGCTCGGTCGCGGGAATGGGAGGCCGACCGATGAGGAGATTCGGAGGGCTCTGCACAACTGGGCTTTCAGCAAGGCGGCACGCACCGGGCAACCGGCTGCAGACGCTGTGCCACCAAAGGAATACGAGACAGCGATTGCGTGGCTGAAGCGCAACACTGTCGACCTGTCCGACGTTGAACAAAGCGACATTCTGCGCGCAGCTCTCGACCGACTCGCGACGAAGCGGGACGGAAAGGCGGCAGCGGCCAAGACGATCACCAGGCGCCGAGCCACATTGCACGGCGCGTTGCAGTACGCGGTCGAGCTCGACCTGATGCCAGCGAATCCGCTGGACAACCTTCAGTGGGACTCACCGCAAAGCAGCGACCGCCTCGACCCTCGGCTGTTGCCGAATCGTCAGACGGTCGCCCGAATGCTCGCTGCAATCGGAGAGTTCAACCCGCCACTAAAGGCGTATTTCGCCTGCCTGTACTACGCCGCGATGCGACCTGCAGAGGCGCGGCACCTCAACGCCGACAACCTGATCAGCCTGCCCGAAGAGGGCTGGGGTGAACTGCTGTTGGACGGCTCGACTCAGCAAACCGGGAAACGATGGACCGACGACGGAGAGGTTCGTGAGGAACGCACGCTCAAGCACCGCGCCGAAAACACAACGCGACGAGTACCCGCCCCGCCAGCACTCGTTCGGGCGCTGCGCAGCCATGTGGAGCGCTTTGGCCCCGGTCCTGAGGGCCACTTGTTCGTGACCCGCGCCGGCCGGTTTGGTCGGCCGCTCCCGGCGGCCTACTGCACGCCGGTTCATCCGAACACCGTCACCCGCACCTGGGCGAAGGCCCGTGCGAAGGTGCTGACAGCGGATCAGATCGCGAAGCGCCACGCAGCCCGGCCGTACGACCTCCGCCACGCAGGCATCACCTTCCAGCTGAACGCCGGCGTACCCGCCACGCAGGTAGCCGAGTGGGCGGGCAACTCGGTCAAGATGGTGATGGAGGTCTACGCCGGGTGCATCGACGGCCAGACGAGCACAGCCCTCAAGCGGCTGATGGACGCGACGGACGAGGACGAGGCCGGACCAACCTCGAAGAGCTAGGGCACGAATAGGGCAAGCAAGGCCGTTGCTCGCCGGTGCTGCCCGGACACCACCGGACACAACGAATCAGCCCCTGACCTGTGTTTCCGCAGGTCAGGGGCTGATATTGCTCCTGTGGCGGGTGCAGGGTTCGAACCTGCGTAGACATACGTCGACAGATTTACAGTCTGCTCCCTTTGGCCGCTCGGGCAACCCGCCAGGGTGCTGCCGGTTCGTGAACCGGCGTGGGAGACGATACAACAGGTAGTGGCCCTGACAGCAAATCGGAAAGGAAGTGCCATGGCTTCGGAGTCCTCCTTCGACATCGTGAACAAGGTGGACCATCAGGAGGTGGACAACGCCGTGAACCAGGCGGCGAAGGAGATCAGCCAGCGGTTCGACTTCAAGAACGTGGACGCCGCGATCAAGTGGTCCGGCGAGTCGATCGACATGCAGGCGAACACCGAGGAGCGGGTGAGCGCCGTCCTGGACGTGTTCAAGGACAAGCTGGTGAAGCGGCAGATCTCGCTCAAGGGGCTGGAGGCCGACGAGCCGAAGCTGTCCGGGAAGATCTACAAGATCGTCGCGACGATCGACGCCGGCATCACCCAGGAGAACGCGAAGAAGATCTCCAAGCTGATCCGCGACGAGGGCCCGAAGGGCGTCAAGGCGCAGATCCAGGGCGAGGAGCTGCGCGTGTCGAGCAAGAGCCGCGACGACCTGCAGGCAGTCCAGTCCCTGATCAAAGGCCAGGACTACGACTTCGCCGTCCAGTTCGTGAACTACCGCTGACTTTCGCGGTCGTCGCCCAGCGTGCGGCGTGCCCGGCAATCGGTTCGCTCCGGAGCGGATTGGCGGGCATGCTGGCGGGGTGGGTGAGACGTTGATGCGGAAGTGGTTGCTGGGGGACTTCGGGCTTGAGGTGGTGGAGCTCACACCGGTGGCGTACGGGGCGGACGTTGCGGCGCAGGTTTGGAAGGCGAGTACGGCGACCAACGTGTACGCCGTGAAGTGGAGCGGCGCCGGGACGAACACGGGGCATCAGCTCGCGGCGTTCCTCGCGGACAGCGGTCTGGCCGGCGTACCGGAGTTGATCCGGACGACCGAGGGCGGGCTGTGGAGCGTCCACGCGAAGAAGCGGTTGACGATCACGCCGTGGATCGATGGGCTGCGCGCTGCGGAGACGGGGCTGACGGACGAGCAATGGTCGGAGTACGGCGAGTTGTTGCGGCGGGTGCACGACGCGGAACCCCCGCACCGGCTGCGCGACGCCTTGCCGAAGCACAGTCACATTGATGCCCGTACGCCGGCGATCGCGGACGAGGTTGCCAGGCGACTCGAGACGCCGGTCGGGGAGGTCGCGGAGGAGCTCGCGGCGGTGTGGGCGCAGTACGAGCATGTCATCACCGATCTACGTACCAACCGCCCGCCGCGGCCGGACGGTCCGCGCGTGGTCTGCCACGGCGACCCGCACCTCGGCAACGTACTCGTCGACCGCGGGCTGCACCTGATCGACTGGGACGACGTCATCTACGCACCCCGCGAGCAGGACCTGATGTTCATGCTCGGCGGCATGGGCGACGTCGGCCCCACCACCCCCGCCCAGCAGAACGCGTTCCTCACCGGCTACGGCCCCCACACCCTCGACCAGGACGCAATCCACTACTACCGCCACGTCCGCGCCTTCGAAGACGTCATCGGCTGGGCGCACCAGGCCCTGACCGGCCCCGAAGAGACCTACGCCCTGGCCGTGGTCAAGGGCATCCTCAGCCACGGCCTGGCAGCTTTGGCGGTCAGTGCCGAGCGCTGATCCAGTCAGCGACCTGAGTGCCCAGTACGTCGCCATCGAGCATCGAGTGCCGGAAGTGCAGCCCTGAGACGATCCGGGCCTCCCGTACCTCGCTCCGTACGGCGGACAGGTCCGGGTACACGCGGGTCGTACCGGTGACCAGGCTGGACATCACCAAGCGCACATGTGACGTGTGGAAGAACGCCTGCAGCGCCCCAGCCGCACCAGCCGTGAAGCAGGCGTGGCCGGACGGGTACTCCGGGTGGTTCACGTTCAGCAGCGACTGCCAACTCGGATCGGCCTGCGTACGCGGGTTGCCGTCCGTGTCGGCTCGCTGCACAGCATGCACAGGCCGCCACGACAGATAGTGGAATTTGGCATCCCAGCACGCGATCAGCGAGTCTCCAGCCGACACATGCGCCAGTACGAGCATCTGCGCCGCACCTGACAATGACAGATGCCGGTCAGCCGCCAACTGCACCAGCGCCCGACTCCACTGCTGCGCAGTCTGCTCGGACCAGAACCGCGCCGTCTTGCTCTGCTGAGCAGTCCGCGTCGTACTGTCCGCCCGCCCAAGCGAAGCGACCTCAGCCACGTCCCGCGCGTACCGCTTGCTGGTCAGCGAGTCCGGCCCGTCCGGACGGAACTGCGCCCGGTACCGCAGCGCCAGCGGCCGGACCTGCGTCAGCACGATGTCCACGGGTGGCGTAGGCAGAGTCGGCTCCCACACACCCGGCCCCGGCGTCGTCTGCACGTACGGCACGGCGTTGCCCAGCCCATCCCCCGCACGCCATGCCAGCACTGCGGCCGCCACCGACTGTCCCAGTGCCACACCGCGGTCCTTCGCGCGCCCGGCCGGCACACCGGCCAGATAGTCGGCGTACGTCGCGTCCAGCCCAGCCGCATCAGGTACGCGAGCCCGCAGTACGTCGTACGCGGCCGTGGCAACCGCCGCCGCCGGAGACGCCCCATGATCCTGCCGTACCGCGAACTTGAACGGCCGACCGTAGCCGAGCCCGGCCACTGTGTCCGCAATCGCAATGTGCACGATCCCGAGCAGCACCTCCGAACTGGCCGGCGGACGACCGGTCACGATCGTTTGCGTCGCGTACCGACTCCAATCAAGCACCGGCGCAGCACCTGCCGACCTCACCCCGGCCGAGCTGGCCGGCGGCGACAACCCGACCCCGGTCAGAACCAGCGCTCCACTGACCAGCAACGCGACCCGGCGGGGCAGCCGCTTCATGAGATCCCCTGCGCGTGCATGCGGGGCCGGTGCAGGACGACGACAGTCAGGAGCGAGGCGATGATGGCTGCGCACAGCATCAGGCCGATCACCTGCAGTGTGGACGGTCCCACAGCACCAACGATCGACGGCGCGACATTCGAGGGCGGGGTGCTCGCGGGCACCGCAGCAGGGACTGCATGCCCCCAAGGATCACGCGGCTCCATTGCGAATGCCGTACCGGACAACGCCGCTCCGGACAGGACCAGCGCGCCGAGCAGCGCGGCAAGGCGAGTCAGTACTTTCATGGTTGTTCCCTCCCGAGGACGAGCGGCGTGATACCGCCCTCATCCACCGTCGCCGCGAGCGGACCCGGCGGGCCATACGCAGTTCGGCGTATTGCCCCGCGACGGATCGGGCCTAAGCTGAGCCAGGGGGAGTACGGCCATGGAACAGTTGACGGTCACCGAACGCGATCTGCGCCGGATGCTCGACGTCGTCGACCACAAGCGGTGGGGCGGTGCCGGCCAGGAGTTCCCGCGGGAGGTGCTCCGCGCGCTCCACGAACTGATTCCGGCCGACGACATCACGTTCCAGGTGAGCCGGCCGCACGATCGCGTCTTCATCGGCCTGGAGGAGCTGACCACCCTGCCTCCGGAGCCGGTGGACGACGGCGGGGACGACCTGTTCTGGACGTTGTACTGGCGGCACAAGACGTGCAGCCGCCCGCAGGTGACCGGTGACCACGAGAGCGTCTGGATGATGTCCGACTACCTGTCCGCGCGTCAGTTGGTGAACAGCGAGGAGGGCCTGTGGGATCGGATGCACGGGGTACGCAGCGAGATCGCGGTGCCGTTTCCGGAGCACGACGGTGAAGACCGCCGGCTGCTCCTGTTCCGTGGCGACGGGCCCGCCTTCTCGGAGCGTGAGCGGTTGATACTTCAGCTGCTCCGGCCGCACCTGATCGACATCCGGCGCGACCTTGAGCGCCGCCGCGCCGGCATCCCCGAGCTGACCAGCCGCCAGTGGGAACTGCTCCGCCTGGTCGCCGCCGGGCACAGCAACATCCAGATCGCGCGTCGGTTGTTCGTTGCCGAGGGCACCGTTCGCAAGCATCTGGAGAACATCTACGAGCGCCTCGGCGTGAACAGCCGAACAGCCGCCGTGGCTACCGCGTTCCCGGTCGCCGATATCGCCTAGGCGTGGCGGAGCCAGATGTTGGGTTCGATGTAGAGGCCGGTGTCGGCTTCTCGGTCGATGGCGAGGGTGGTCAGGCCTGCGGGGATTGTGTAGGTGCCGGTCGAGGGGAACTGCATGTTGGTCCACTTCTCCCAGTCGGCTACGGAGCCGGTCATGGTCTGGGAGGCGGGGGCGGGGGCCAGGAGGGTGGCGCCGAGGCGGACGTGGGTGCGGAGCCACGGGTCCAGGGGGAGGCCGTCGTCGCGTGTCCAGGTCATGAAGGTCTCGATGGGGGTCAGCGGGTAGCTCGACTTCAGGGTCGGGCGGACCGGCGCGATCACCTGCGGAAGGCCGTTGGCGGTCGCGTGGTCGCGGACGGCGGTGATGACCCGGCCGGCGTGCCCCTGGCCCTGTTCGTCGGAGCGTACGGCGGCCGCCATCAGCACGAAGGTGTTCGGTACGACCTTCTTCTCGTGCTCCGTCACGGACCGCGCCAGCGTGTCCGTGAACCCGCCGGGCAGATCCGGCACCGTTGCGTCCCAGGCGATCGGCACGCCCCAGCAGCCGGCGATCAACCGCTCGTCGGCCGTGTAGTAGAACTCCCACTCGGGGAAGTACGACACCCGTCGCTCGCGGTACTTCGCCACCTCGGCGTCGTGGAAGATGAACTCGGGCCAGTCCTCGGCGAACCGCACTTCGGCGTCGGCGTCGTACTGCGGGGCATCGCCTGCCGGGGTCAACTGATACATACCGCGCACGCTAACCCGCCGATCCGGCCCCGGCCACCCCATAACGCACCGCTCGCGGCGAGGCGCCGAGCTCTCGCCGGCAGGTCTTGTTGAAGGCCTGCAGGTCCGGCACACCCACCGAGGCCGCGATCGCCGGGATCGACAGCGTGGACGAGACGAGCAGGTGCCGGGCGCGGGTCATCCGGCGGCGGCGCAGGTACGCGACGACCGTGGAGCCGGTCTCCTCGACGAACAGTCGCGTCAGGTGGTTGTGCGAGACGCGCGCGATCCGGGCCAACTCGGGGACGGTGAGCGGCTGCGCGAGGTTGGCCTCGATGTGCGCGATCGCCGTCGCCACCGCGGGATGGCCTGCCTCCACCGCGGCCGGGGTCAGCTCGGCGATCCGCCACAGCGCGGTCCACACCTCGGCGGTCGTCCGCGCCGAGGCCGACGGGGAGGACTCGATCGCCGAACGCAGCAGCCCGGACAGCAGGGGCGCGGCTTCACCCGCGTCCTGTACGACGGGAACGTACGACGGCTCGCCCGCGACGACCGGACGGAAGTGCACGTACAGATGCTCGGACCGGCCGCGGTAGTCGAACTGCACCTGCGTCCCGGCCGGGGTCAGTGAGACGTATCCGGGCGCGACGGAAAACGTTGTACCCAGCAGGGTCAGCTCGGCCGAATAGTTGTACAGGTGTAGCTGCCAGAGGTCCGGCAGCCGGAAAACGTCGCGCAGTCCGCGGGTTCCGTGAATTCCGGCGCCGGCGTTCACGACCTCCGGCGGTTGCGCCAGGTGCAACTCGATCACGGTGAGAATTTACCAGCAGTGGTGATCACAGCCCACGCGAGAAAACGGTGGCCGACTCTAGCCTGGAGGAGTAGCAACCACTACTCCATGGGAGTTTCCATGCCCCATCCGCATCGCAAGCACCTGCTCACCTCGGTACAGATGGCGCACTTCGTGGCCACCGGCGCGCTCCGGATGGACGCCGTCGTACCGGACGACATGAACCAGCAGGCGATCGAGGTCCTGAACGTCGGAATTCCGGGTGTTCCGTACGGAACGCCGTTGTCGGAGGCGTTCGTGGACAGCGAGTTCGTCCAGCGGCTGGTGCAGCTGCCGGAGGTGGCGGGCGCGATCCACAGCCTGGTCGGTCCCGAGCCGACCGTCGACCACCACGCGGTCCACATCCGCAAGGCGCACGAGGGCGAGGCGCAGAACCTGCACGGTGACGCGATCATCGACGTCCGTACCGACGCGTTCGACGTCCAGCTGATGTACTACCCGCAGGACGTGACGCTCGAGATGGGCGGCACGCTCAGCGTCCCGGGTAGCCACCTGCGCCGGACGAACGAGTCCGACACCGGCCGCTACCAGAACCTGCTCGGCCAGACGCGACTGGTCTGCCCGGCAGGCACCGTGCAGTTGCTGCACCACGGCATCTGGCACGGCGGCCGCAAGAACGACAGCGACCTGGACCGCTACATGTTCAAGATCCGGTTCAACCCGACCGTCCGTCAGGTACGGCTGTGGAACACCGACGACCTGTACGACGACGCGGTCGCGGCCGAGCTCGAGCAGAACTTCCCCTGGTACGAGAACGCCACCGGCCGGCTGGAGCGCTACAACCGCATCCTGATGTGGCGCGCGATCAGCGGTGACGACACCTACGACCCGAACTACTGGGTCACCCGGGTCAGCAACCGCCCGCAGCGGGTCGTCGCCGACCGCGCCGACAACCCGCACGCCACCCGCCAGAAGGAGACGGCAAAGTGACCGCCACAGCTGAGAACCCAGTGCAGACCGGCCTTCGCCAGCAGGTGCTCGTGCTCTACCTGGCCTCGTCCGCGCTCGACGCGCGCGTGGTCGGCTGGTCCGAGTACGACGGCACCGGCGCGACCCACCCCACCACAGGTGACAGCGACGAGCCGCCGTACGCGACCGGGCTGGACGCGCTCAAGGACGGCTGGCGTCTCTTCCAGGCGTCACAGCTGAACCCGCCGTACCCGGGTCACGAGTACGACGTGTCGTTCCTCAAGCACGAGTTCTTCTTCGAGAAGCTCGTCTAGGGAGATACGCCCTAGACCGGCAGGATGCAGACCGGCCGCGGCCAGCTGATCGTCTCGCCCTGAGCGGTCAGCCGGCCGTCGTCGATCGCGAACACGGCGATCTCGTCCGACTGCTCGTTGGCGGCGTACAACGTTTTCCGGTCGTTGCCGAAGGCAAGGTGCCGCGGCCAGTTGCCGCCCGACGCGATCGTCTGCACCAGCTCGACGGACAGCCCGTCCGCGGCGATCGCGAAGACCGCGACCGTGTTGTCGCCGCGGTTCGACCCGTACAGGAACCGGCCGTCCGCGGAAATGAGCAGCTCGGCCGGGTAATTCTCGCCCGGCGAGTCGGCCGGCCGGGTGGAGGCGGTCTGGACGATCTGCAGCTTGCCGTCCGCGTAGCTGCAGACGGTCAGCGTCGAATCGAGCTCGTTGATCACGTACGCCGCGCCGGCGGTCGGGTGGAACACCAGGTGCCGCGGCCCGGCGCCCGGGTGCAGCTGCAACTCGTCGACCTCGTGCAGCGTGCCGTCGTCGCCGAGCGTCGACGTGTACACCTTGTCGGCGCCGAGATCGACGTCGAACACGTACGCACCGGCCGGGTCGAACGCGACCTGATGCGCGTGCGGTCCCTCCTGGCGAGCGGTGTTCGGCCCCGTACCGGAGCGCTGGATGAAGTACGCCATGTCACCGAGCGCACCGTTCTCGTTCAGCGGGTGCACTGCGACCGAGCCCGACGAGTAGTTGGCCGACAACAGGTAGCGGCCGGACGGGTCGATGTCGAGGTGGCACGGATCGGCGCCGCCGGTCGGTTGCTGGTTGAGCGGCTCGAGCCCGCCCTCCGGCTGGATCGCGAACGCCGAGACCCTGCCCTCCTGCTCCTCGTTCGTGGAGTAGAGGAACCGCCCGTCCGCGGACCTGACCAGGAACGACGGGTCGGCAACGGTCGCCGCCGGCGCGATCCCGTCCAGCGGCCCGAACGCGATCCCGTCCCCGCCACCATCCTGACTCGTGTAGCTCCCGACATAGATCCGCTCAGAGGTCATGCCCATACCTTGCCAGGTCAGCGGTCTGCGGGCACCTGAGTGTCCAGCGACGGCTTAGCCTGGGGCGCATGGACACGGTGGCGTTTCTGCGACGGATCGGGATCGACGGGTACGACGGGCCGCCGCGGCTGGAGGCGCTGACCCGGCTGCACGAGGCCTTCGTGGATCAGGTGCCGTACGAAACCGTGCAGTACCAACTGACGCCGGGCGGCCCGCTCGACCCCGAGGAAGTGGCGAAGCGAATCGTGGCGCGGGAGGCCGGCGGGTATTGCTTCCAGTTGAACGGCTCGTTCGCGCTACTCCTGACTGAGCTCGGCTACCACGTGCAGATGCACCGCGGTGGCGTACAGACCGTCAACCGGCCGGGCGACATCGACGGCAGCCACCTGGTGCTGACGGTGAGCGGTCTCGTCGAGGATCTGGAGCGTGTCTGGCTCGTCGACGCGGGCCTCGGCGACGGGCTCCGGCAACCGATGCCGTTGGAGCCCGGTACGGCCGAGCAGTACCCGTTCACGCTGCGCCTCCGTCCGTCCGAGAAGACCGACGGCTGGCGTCTTGACCACGACCCGCGCGCCAATCTGATCGGCATGGACTTCGAGTCGGCGCCTGTCGAGCTCGATGCGTTCGCGACCCAGCACAAGCAACTTTCCGCGGACCCGTCGTCGCGGTTCGTACGGCTGGCGTCCGCGTTCCGCCGGACAAAGGAGTCCGTGGTCGTACTGCGTTCCATCGGCCTGAGCGAAACGTTTTCCGACCGCGTCGACAACCGGCTGCTCGACACGCCTACCGACTACTTCGCCGCGCTGGCGGACGTGTTCCACCTCCCGCTCCCCCATTACTCGGCCGCCGATCGGGACGACCTGTGGCGCCGGGTCTGGGCCCAGTACGAAGATTTCCTGTCGTCGGCTACTTCGTCGTCGTGAAGGCCGCGACGACGGTGTCTCCTTCGGCGTAGCTGAGGGTGGCGGTGTGCGACGGGCGGCCAGCATCGTGCCAGCTGACCGCGACGATGCCGCCCGCAATCCCGCCGACGCTGCCGCCGCCGGTCCGGCTGGCGCCGCTGCCATCGCGGCCCAAGGAGATGTACCCCTTCGCGTCGGTCAGTTTGAGCGTGCCGTTCGCCACCGTCGCAGTGAACTTGTCGCCTTTGAGGTTCAGGGCGGCCTTCGTCCGGATCAGCACCTCGCAGGTGCCGTCGAGACAGGCCTTGTAGTTCTGCCCGTCCTTGGCCGCCGGCCCCGCCGGCGCACTCGAAGAAACAGGCGCACTTGAAGCAGGCGCTTTCGAAGCGGGAGAGGGTGGTGCACTCGACGACGGCGACGTCACCGGAGTGCTCCCAGCACTCCCCGGCGCGGGCGTCAGCTTCTCGCTGCTGCAGCCGACCAGCGCAGCGAGCAGAACCAGTCCGGCGACTCCTCGTGAGATCACCCGCGCCACGCTACCGACGGCCGGCCCCACAGATCCGGCGATGACAGGAACGTGTCAGGTCGCCAGCGCGAACACGATGCTCGGCAGCACCGACAGTACGGCGGTCAGCGCCGCGAACAGCGTGATCATGGCGACCGCCGGCGACTCGATGTCCACCGAGAACGGATCGTCCGCAGGCAAGCGGAACAACTCCGCGATCCACCGCAGGTACACCGCCAGCCCGATCATCACGTTGATCGCCATCACGATCGCCAGCCACCCGAGGTGCGCGTCGATCACCGCCTGGAACGCCGCAAACTTGGTGAACAGCCCGGCCAGCCCCGGCGGCAACCCGGCGAGCACCACCAGGAAGAAGATCAGCGCCGCCGCCAGGCCCGGCTCGGAGCGAACCATCCCGCGGTAGTCGGTGAGCAGTCCGCCAGACCGGTGCCGTTGCACCACAGCGACCGCTCCGAACGCGCCGAGCGTGACCACGACGTACGCCGCCAGGTACCCGACGACTGCCTGCGCGTCACCGACGGCGAGCGGGGCGAGCAGGAACCCGACCTGCCCGATCGACGACCACGCGAGCAGCCGGACCGCCTCGACCTGGCGCAGTGCCGCCAGGTTGCCGACCGTCATCGTCAGCGCCGCCAGGATCGCGATCACGGTCCGCAGCTCCGAACCGGCCGGTGCGATCCCGGACGCCACCAGCACGAGCAGCCCCGCGACGCCGGCCGACTTCGACACCACGGCGAGGAACGTCGTGACCTCCACCGGCGCCCCGACGTACGTGTCCGGCAGCCACCCGTGGAACGGCACCGCCGCGATCTTGAACGCGAACCCGACGATCACGAACAGCCCGGCCGCGAAGGCCACCCGCGCGAGGTCGGGGTCGAGCCCGCTGAGCCGGTTGGCGATCGTGGTCAGGTACAGCGAGCCGGTCACGCCGTACAGATAGGAGATGCCGAACAGCATCACCGCCGTCGACAGCACCGACACGAGGAACGCCTTCAGCGCGCCCTCGGATCCGCGCCGGTCGCGCCGCAGCCCGACCATCGCGAACGTCGGCAGCGACACCACCTCGAGCGCGATCACCAGCGTCGCGAGGTCCCGCGCACCGGCCAGTACGGTCGCGCCGGTCAGCGCGCTCAGCAGCAGGAAGTGGTAATCCCCGATCGGCACATCCTTGGCCAGCAGCCGGTACGTCGACAGCCCGACGACGCCGAGGCCGCCGATCAGCAGCACCGCCCACAACCCGGCCGTCAACGGCTCGAACACGAGGCTGCACTCCGCCGGGCCCTCGACCGCCGGACGGCAGAACGCGGGCTTGAAGTCGCCCCGCTGCGCCCAGACGAACACGAGCCCGAACAGGATCACCACACTGGTCAGCAGCGTGACGACGGTGTGCCGCAGCTCCGCCGTCGCGCTCTTCCAGAAGCTGTCCACCAGCAGCACAGCGATCGCACCAACCGCCAGCACCAGCGGCACGGCGACAGCCTGCCAATCCGTCCACGAGACGGTCACGGGGCCTCCCGGTCTGGACTGAGGAGCGGAGGGAGCGAAGCGACCGCAGCGACGAGGGAAGACCGGGAGTTCCAGCCCCGTGACCCGCCGCGACGGAGTCGCGGCATCAGTACCGTCATAGGAGCATCCACTCGTTCAGGAGCGTGAACGGCCAGAGGCCCAGGGCCACGATGAGTACGGCCAGTGGTGCGAAGGTGGCCAGCTCGATGCGGCTCAGGTCGACGGCGAACGGGGCGGCGGGATACTCGGCCGGGTCGCCCTGGTTGAGGTTGCGGATCAGGCGCAGGAAGTACGCGGCGGTCAGTACGGCGCCGAGGCCGGCGATCACCATCAGGACGATGAACGTTGTCCGGGGCAACCAGTCGGCCGGGTGGTACGCACCGAGCAGGATCAGCATCTCGCCCCAGAACCCGGCCAGCCCGGGCAGCCCGAGGGACGCCAGGCAGGCGTACGTGAGCAGGCCGCCGATCCGCGGCAGCCGGGCGTACAGCGCGCGACCGATGGCCCGCAGGTCGCCGGTGTCGTGCCGGTCCTTGATCGCCCCGGCCAGGAAGAACAGCAGGCCGGTGATGATGCCGTGCGCGATGTTCGCGTAGAGCGCGCCGTTCAGGCCCTCCGGCGACATCGTCGCGATGCCGAGCCCGATGAAGCCCATGTGGCCGACGCTCGAGTACGCGATCAGCCGCTTCACGTCGGTCTGCGCCAGGCAGGCGAGCGATCCGGCGATGATCGCGACCACCGAGAACCCGGCCAGGTACGGCGCGATGGTGGCGGTCGCATCGGGCAACACCGGCAGCAGGACGCGGATCATGCCGTAGCTGCCCAGCTTCAGCAGCACGCCGGCGAGCAGCACCGAGCCGACCGTCGGTGCCTTCGCGTGCGCGTCCGGCAGCCAGATGTGCAGCGGCCAGAGCGGCATCTTGACCGCGAACCCGAGCGCGATCAGCACCGCCGCGGCGAGCGGGATCCCGTGCCCGCCACGCAGCGGATGCTCCCCGAGGAACACCAGGTCGAACGTCCCGGTCTGCCGGTGGATGAGCAGGAATCCGAGCAGCATCAGCGCCGACCCGAGCACCGTCATCAGCACGAAGGTGTTCGCGGCCCGCCGCCGTCCGGGCCGGTCGTGGTGGTCGCCCCAGATGTCGATCACGAGCCACATCGGGATCAGCACGATCTCGAAGAACACGAAGAACAGCACCAGATCGGCGGCGCTGAACGTACCGATCACGCCGGTCTCGATCACCAGCAGCAGCGCGATCAGCGAACGGACCCGGCCGATGCGCGGCGTGATCTTCAACGAGTACAGGCAGCATACGAGGACGAGCAGCGCGGTCAGCGTGATGAGCGGCATCGAGATGCCGTCGACCGCGACGTGGAAGCGCACATCCAGCTGCGGAATCCAGGACAGGTCGGTATCGGCGTACGGCAACAACTTGCCGGGCAACGTCCGCAACGCCGGAGTGTCCACAAATTCATGGGTACAGGGACAGTGCGGATGCCGCAGGTCCCACCACAGCACCAGCGAGCCGATCAGTACGAGACCCGACACGATCGAGCCGACGAGCGCCGCCACCCGCTCACCCACGACGACCGGCAACGACCACAGCACCACGGCCGTCAGCACCGGAACGGCGAGCAGGGCGATCAACAAGTACTGGCTCACGAGCCGATCACCCCCGCCAAGATCGCGAGCGCGACGACACCAACCACGGCGGCGGTCAAGTACGTCTGCACATTCCCCGTCTGCAGCTTCCGGAACCCAGCCGATGCCAGTACGCCAGCGCGCCCAGTCGCCCGTACGTACGCGCCGATGACGTCCCGATCTCCGCCGACCGTCAACTGAGCAAGCCACCGCACGGGCACGACGAACAGCTGCTGGTACGCCGGATCGACGCCGTACTCACGCTCCAGCACGAGCGGCCGCGGATCGGCACCGCGCCGCCACAGCGAGTACGCCGGGAGCGCCCCGAGCACCGCTAGCACCGTCGTCACGAGCGCGATCGGCCAGTTGAGGTGGACGCCGTCGGTGTAGCCGAGTCCGATCGCCCCCACGGTCAGCAGCACCATCGGCGCAAGCATCAACCACGAGCCCTCGCGGAGCTTGCGGGCGTCCGGCTCGTCCAGGTCTGCCATCGCGTCGTCGTCCTCGAACGCACCGACCGCGCCGACCACCGCGGGCGTCCGGAAGAAGACCCAGAGCCAGAGGCGGAAGCAATAGAACGCGGTCATCATCGCGGTCAGACAGACCGAGACGAGCACGATCCACCCGACCGCCGAGCCGTCCCGCGCGGTCTCCCAGGCGGCTTCGACCACGGAGTCCTTCGAGAAGAACCCCGCAAACCCCGGCACGCCGGCGAGCGCGGCCAGGCCGATCGTCATCGTCACGAACGTCACCGGCAGCGCCTTCCGGAGCGCGCCACGGCGGGAGTACCGGCGGAGTACGACGAAGGCCGCACTGCCGACCTGATGCAGCAGGACGCCCGCGCAGAGGAACAGCAGCCCCTTGAACGCCGCGTGCGTCAACAGGTGGAAGAGCGCCGCATGCCGACCGTCCTGGCTGCCGAGCGCGAGCCCGGAGAACATGATCGCCAACTGGCTCACGGTCGACCAGGCGAGCACCCGCTTCACCTCGACCGCCGCCATCGCGCACGACGCCGCGAACAGCATCGTCACGCAGGCGACCACGGCCAGTACGGGCAAGGTGGTCTCGGCCTCGACGAACAGGTCGAACAGCCGGGCGATCAGGAACACGCCCGCGGCAACCATCGTGGCCGCGTGGATCAGTGCGCTGACCGGGCTCGGACCGGGCATCGCGTCCGGGAGCCAGGTCTGCAACGGGACCTGCGCCGACTTGCCGACCACGCCGACGAGCAGCAGCAGCGTGCCGATCGTCAAGGTGTGCGGCTGGATCGGGCTACTCCCGAGCTCGGAGATCCGGAACGTGTGGTACCCGACGCCGAGCACGAAGATGCCGAACAAGAAGCCGACGTCCGCGAGCCTGGTGACCAGGAACGCCTTCATCGCGCCGGCCCGGGCGTCGCGGCGCTCCCAGTAGTGGCCGATCAGCAGGTACGAGCAGGCGCCCATCAACTCCCAGCCGATCAGCAGCAGGAAGAGATTGTCCGACACGACCACGGTCACCATCGCCGCGGTGAACAGCGTGACGAGCGCCGTGTACGACGCGATGCGCTCCTGGACGTACCCGATCGAGTAGACCTGCACGCACGCCGAGACCACGCCGACGACGGCGAGCATCAGTACGGTCAGGTTGTCGGTGCGGAACTCGTACGCGAACCAGAAGTCTTCGCCGATCCCCGCCCCGGCGGCCGTGGTGTGCTGCGGGTCCACGCCGTGCAGGAGCGCGGCCGCGAGCACCACGAGAAGCGAGAAGCCGACGCCGACGACCCGCCAGGCCGTCGCGATCACGACGCCTCCTCGCGCTCGACGAGGTCCCGGGCGGCGTCGGCGTCGACGTGGCCGTGAGCGCGGAACAGCAGCAGGACGATCGCCAGCCCGAGCCCGATCTCAGCGGCCGCGAGCGTGATCACGAAGACCGCGAGCGTCTGGCCGGTGGCTTCGGTCACCCGCCAGGCGTCGAAGGCGACCAGGTTCAGGTTCACGGCGTTCAGCATCAGCTCGAACGACATCAGCATCGTGATCACGTTCCGCCGCGCGAGCACGCCGTACACCCCGATGCAGAACAGCACCACCGCCAGCAGCAGCGGGAGGACCAACGGCATCGTCAGTCCTCCTTCTTCCGCTGGGACAGGGCGATCGCGCCGATCAGCGCGGCGAGCAGCAGGACCGAGAGGACCTCGAACGGGAGCACCCAGTTCTTGAAGACCTGCGTCCCGACGGCCCGCGCCGACCCGTCCGCCACCGGCTTCACCTTCTCATTGCCGAAGGCAAGCACCACGCCGGAGCCGAGCAGCACGGCGAGGACGAGGGCAACGACGGCCGCGAACGGGCTACGGCCGGTGGTCAGCTCCGGCAGCGGATTCGTCGGGGCCTTCGTGAGCATCAGCGCGAACAGCACCAGCACGACGATCGCGCCGACGTACACCAGGATCTGGACCAGCGCGACGAACTCGGCCTGCAGCGCCCCGAAGCAGCCGGCGACCGCGCCGAGCGCGAGCACCAGCCAGAGCGCGGCGTGCACGATCCGGCGTGAGGTGACGACCAGGACGGCGGCACCGATCGCCACGACGCCGGCGATCGAGAACAGAACGGTCGTCACGCGCCACCCGGCCGGTTGTTCTCCTCAGCGGTTTCAGTGATCTCGGCGGCGGGCCCGGGGTCGATCGGTTGCGGCGCCGGGACCGTCCACATCCAGTCGCGGAGCCGGTCCTTCTCGTGCGTCAGGTTGCGCAGGTCGGTCTCGGCGTACTCGAACTCCGGCGACCAGAACAGCGCGTCGAACGGGCAGGCCTCGATGCAGATCCCGCAGTACATGCACAGGCTGAAGTCGATCGCGAACCGGTCCAGGACGTTCCGGCTGCGCTCGCGGGCCTGCTCACCGACCGACGGCGCGGTCTCGGTGTGCGAGTCGATGTAGATGCACCAGCTCGGGCACTCGCGGGCGCACAGCATGCAGGAGGTGCAGTTCTCCTCCATCAGCGCGATCACGCCCCGGCTGCGCGGCGGCAACTCCGGCAGCACGTCCGGATACTGCTCGGTGACGGACCGGCGGGCCAAGGTCCTGGCCGTGACCTTCAGCCCCTCGACCAGCCCCCTACCAGGCAACCCCATGTTCCACCTCCCGTCTGCTTACAGGACACTAGCGGATCCGCCGCGCTCAGAGCTCGCGTTCGAGCCGGGCCGCGACCTGCCGGTAGCGACTGACCGGTACCAGATGAACGCCCTCGAACGCGCCCGAGTCACGAATCTTCAGAATCTGCTCGCAGGCGTGGTCCACCCCGGCGTCCCGATCCTTCTCGACCGCCGCCACCAGATCGTCGGGGATCGTGAGCTGCTGCAGCCCGGACAGGTTGCGCGCCATCTGCGCGGACGCGAGCACCATCACGCCGGCGTACACCGGAATGCCGAGGTCGACAGAGTCGCGCCAGCGGAGCAGTTCGTCGAGGTCGTAGCTGACCTGGACGTACAGGAAGTCGGCCTCGGCCTTCCAGCGCGGGACCGGCCGGAGGCGCGTGGCGGCGCCGACCTGGAACGGCTTGCAGCCCGGGTACGTCGTCTCGCGGGCCTGCTCGATCATCTGCCGTACGGTCAGCTGACTGGTCCGCGCGCCCTCGGCCGGATCGTCGCCGTGGACGAACAGGAACTGCTCGACGCCGTACGCCGCCGCGGTCAGCAGATCGCGGCGGAAGCCGAGCAGGTTGCGGTCGCGGGAGTTCAGGCAGGCGATGCCGCGGGCGCCCATCAGCTGTACCTCGTTCGCGACCGCGACGCTGGACACGGTAGCCCTGCCGATGTGGTTGTCCGGGATCAGGAAGCCGTCCGCGATCGGGCTGAGCACCCCGATCTGGTGGCGGACCTTCTTCAGGTCCGGACGGGTCGGCGGCTCGACCTCGCAGATCAACTCGAATTCCGGCACGGCTCGGACCCTACAGAAAGTCCGTCCGGCGCAGGCGGGATCTCAGGAATTCCTGCTCGGCCAGGTTGGTGCTGTGGGTCAGCGCGGTCTCGTACGCCGCCTGGGCCTCGGCGTCGCGGCCGAGCTGGCTCAGGAACTCGGCGCGGATCGCGTGGAACAGGTAGTAGGTGTGGAGTGGCAGGTCGTCGACGAGCCCGAGCGCCACGGCGGGGCCTTCGACCTCGGCCACGACGACGGCGCGGTTGACGGCAACGACAGGCGTGGGCTCCAGCGTGAGGAGGTGATCGTAGAGCTGGAGGATCTGGCGCCAGTCGGTCGCCTCGGGGGTTGCGGCGTCGGCGTGGACGGCGTTGACGGCGGCTTGAAGCTGGTACGGGCCGGGCTGGTTGCGGCGCAGGCATCTGCGGACGAGCGCCTGGCCTTCGTCGATGAGCGTGCGGTCCCAGAGCGCGCGGTCTTGGTCGCGGAGCCGGATCAGCGTTCCGTCAGGTGCAACGCGGGCCGGGCGACGGGACTGCTGCAGGAGCATCAGCGCGAGAAGGCCGACAGCTTCCGGCTCGTCCGGCATCAACTCGACCAGCAGCCGACCTAGTCTCAGGGCCTCGCTGGCGAGCTCGTCGCGGACCAGGGTCTCGCCGGACGAGGCTGCATACCCTTCGTTGAAGATCAGGTAGACGACAGCCAGGACGCCGCGGACGCGCTCGGGCAGATCCGCCTCGTACGGGACGCGGTACGGAATGCCCGCGGTCCGGATCTTCGCCTTCGCGCGGACCAGGCGCTGCGCCATCGTCGGCTCCGGCACCAGGAACGCGCGCGCGATCTCCGCCGTACTGAGACCACCGAGCATCCGGAGCGTGAGCGCGACCCGGACGTTCAGCGCGAGCGCCGGATGGCAGCAGGTGAAGATCAGCCGCAACCGGTCGTCCTGCACGGCACCCACCTCCTCTGGCTCCGTCTCGGCATGCAGCAGCGCGGCCTGGGCGTGCTTGCCGGCCCGCGCGGACTCGCGGCGCAGGCGGTCGATCGCCCGGTTCCGCGCGGTCGTGATGATCCATCCGGCCGGGCTCGGCGGAACCCCGTCGGCCGCCCACTTCTCGACCGCCGCCGCGAACGCGTCCTGGACGGCGTCCTCCGCGATCTCCAGATCGCCGAAGACGCGGGTCAGTACGGCGACCGCGCGCCCGTGCTCGGCCCGGAAGATCCCCGCGACGTCGGGAGTCACGACCGTGCGGGCCTGACCTCGATCGGCAGCCGGAGGATCTCGGCATAGTGGCGGGCCCAGTGCAGCGCGGCGTCGAGGTCCTCGACCCGGATCACCGTGAAGCCGCCGAGATGTTCCTTGCCCTCGGTGAACGGCCCGTCGGTCACCAGGACCTCGTCGCCCTCGGCCCTGAGCACGGTGGCGGTCTCGGGCGGATGCATGCCGGCAGAGAACACCCACACCCCGGCGGTCTGCATCTCCGCGTTCAGCGCGGTGAGTTCACGCATCATCGGGTCGAGGATCTCGGGCTCCGGGACCGGGCCGTCGGGCTGGTAGATGCTGAGCAC
This sequence comes from Kribbella sp. NPDC048928, assembly GCF_043197975.1. Classification (NCBI taxonomy): domain Bacteria; kingdom Bacillati; phylum Actinomycetota; class Actinomycetes; order Propionibacteriales; family Kribbellaceae; genus Kribbella; species Kribbella sp. NPDC048928. The sequence continues at coordinate 492,131 of NZ_JBICUC010000004.1, forward strand.
GTACTGGTTCATCGTTCCTCCTTCTCGTCACCTACACGAACGCCCTCACCCTGGATCGACAGGCAGCACCACAGTAATTTCCAGACCGCCACCGGCCCGCGGTACGGCGGCCACGGTCCCGCCGTGCGCCTCGGCCACGGACCGGACGATCGACAGCCCGAGCCCGGCGCCCTGCCCGCCGACGAGCCGCTCCGCGCCGAGGCGGTAGAACGGCTTGAACAGACTCTCCACCTCGTACGGCGGAATCTCAGGCCCCGTGTTCGTGACGACGACCTGCACCCGGTCGCCCACGCGCTTGCTGGCGACCCGCACCCAACGTCCGGACGCCAGGCCCATCACATCCGCCGTCTCGCCGGCACGTCCCGCCTGCGCGCCCGCGCGGTCGTCGATTGTGATGGCGTAGCGGTCCGGAGGAAGGTTGTGCCGGATGCCGTTCTCGACCAGGTTGTGCACCAGGCGTTCGAGCAGCAGCGCATCACCGCGGGTCGGTGCGTCGCCCGGGCCGCGGATCACCTCGACACCCTTGGCGCCCGCCTCGCCCGAGAGTTGTGCGGCGACGTGGCTGACGATGTCGCTGAGGTTCACCGGGTAGACCGTCGTCAGCTGCTTCTCCGAGTCCGCGAGGATCAGCAACCCGTCGATCAGCTGCTCGTGCCGGGCGTTGATCGTCAGCAGGCTCTCGCCGAGTTCCTGTACGTCCGCGGATGCCGTACGGCGGTGCATCGCGACCTCTACGAGCGCGCGACCGAGCGTCAACGGCGTACGCAACTCATGGGAGGCGTTGGCGACGAACCGGCGCTGACCGTCGAACGAGTGGTCCAGCCGCTCGACCATCGTGTCGAACGCGTCCGCGAGGTTCTTCACCTCGTCGTCGGGGCCGCGCAGGGCGATCCGTTCGTGCAGGGCCGATGGTGACGCCGCGATCCGGCGGGCCGTGTCGGTGACCCGATGCAGCGGTGCCAGCACTCGCCCGGCGACCAGCCAACCGAAGCCCGCGGCCAACGCGCCAACGGCGATCAGGGCGATACTCCCCTGCGTCAGCATCGCCTTGATCGCAGCCTGCCGTACCTGGTCGCGCTGCTGCTGCATGACACGTTCGGCGTCCGAGCCGGTGAGTACGGCACCGTCCTTGTTCAGCACGTACACGTCGTTCGTGGGAGGTGGCGGCTGGCTGTGTCCGGGCGCCGGGCTCAGGTACGTACCCTTCACGATCACGCGGTACTGCTGGCCGAGGTTCGCGGTGAAGAGCGCGTACGTCACCCCGAGCAGCAGGACGCCGGCGACCATGAACAGGCCGCCGTACAGCAGCGTGAGCCGCCCGCGCAGAGACAGCCGGCGGAGGGGATTGCTCAGGCCGCTCACGTGATCCGGTAGCCGACGCCAGTGACGGTCTCGACCAGTCCCGGCTCGCCCAGCTTCCGGCGCAGCTTGAGGATCGTCAGTCGTACCGCTCCCGTGAACGGGTCCACGTGCTCGTCCCATGCCTTCTCCAGCAGTTGCTCGGCCGACACGGTCGCGCCGTCGGCCCGCAGCAGCTCTGCGAGGACGGCGAACTCCTTCTTCGACAACGGCACGTACCGGCCGTCGCGGAACACCTCGTGCCGCGCCGGGTCCAGCGTCACCCCGGCGCGCCGCAGGACCGGCGGATCGGCCGGGCGGCTGCGGCGGCCCAGCGCGAGCACCCGGGCCGCGAGCTCGGCGAACGCGAACGGCTTGGTCAGGTAGTCGTCGGCGCCGAGCCCCAGGCCCTCCACGCGGTCCGTCACCGCGGCGGCCGCGGTCAGCATCAGCACCCGGGTCGCGGATCCGGACGCCACCAGTTGGCGGCACACCTCGTCGCCGTGGACGACCGGGAGGTCGCGATCGAGCACGAGGACGTCGTACTCGTTCACGGACAGCCGTTCCAGTGCGGCGGCGCCGTCGGTTGCCACGTCGACGGCGTGCGAGTCGTCGCGCAGCCACTCCGCGATCGCTGCCGCCAGCAACGGTTCGTCCTCGACCACCAGTACGCGCACGCACCCCATGATCCCCGACGGTCCCGTTTCCGCAGTGTTTCCGGTCCCGGAAACGGTCCGGAAACGGCGGAAAGAGAAGGGTTCGGCGGAAACGAGAGGAGCACCGATGCGTACCACCATTCTGGCTGTTTCCGCCCTGGCGGCCGGCCTGATCCTGACCGGCTGCGGCGCCGACCAGCCCGACGCCCAGGTCGCCTCCGGGAGCGGAGCCGGACAGTCCACAGCACCGGCCACCGGACCGGGCACAGCGCCGAGCAGCGCGCCGGCGAGTCTCAGCCGGGACGAGCTGGCGGTCAAGTTCACCCAGTGCCTGCGGGAGAACGGCCTGAACGTGCCGGACCCGGAGCCGGGCAAGGGCCCGATGCTGAAGTTCGACAAGAACTCCGGTGTCACCAAGGAACTGGTCGACAAGGCGATGGAGGCGTGCCGCCAGTACGACCCGCAGGCGCAGGGCAGCGCCAATCCGCAGCAGCAGGAGAACGGCCGGAAATATGCGGAATGCATGCGGAAAAACGGCGTCGAGAAGTTCCCGGACCCGAAGCCGGACCAGCGCGGCATCATGATCGGCCCGGGTGTCGCGGACGACCCGGACTTCAAGACAGCACAGGCCGCCTGCCAGAGCATCCTGGCGGCCCGGTGATGCGCAAGGCCCTCACCGCCGTGGTCGTCCTGGCCGCCGGGGGCGCCGCGAGCGCGTTCCTGGTGAACCGGGGCGACACCGGGAACGCGGCGAGCCCGGCCGCGCAGACCGTACCGATCAACACCACCAAGGTCACGCAGCAGACGTTGAAGGACACCGAGACCGAGGACGGCACGCTCGGGTTCGGCGCCACCTCGGCGGCGGTCAACCGGGTCGCCGGCACCGTCACCGGCGTACCGGACAGCGGTCAGGAACTGCGGCGCGGGAACACCGTCTACAGCATCGACGACAAGCCGACGACGTTGCTGTACGGAGCACTCCCGGCGTACCGCAGGCTCACGGTCGGGACCGAGGGAACCGACGTGCTGCAGCTCGAGCAGAACCTGGACGCGATGGGCTACACCGGGTTCACCGTCGACGACGAGTACACCTCCGCGACGGCAGCGGCGGTCGAGGAGTGGCAGGACGATCGCGGGGTGGACGAGACCGGGGTGGTCGAGCTCGGCAGTGTGCTGTTCGCACCCGGTCACATCCGGGTCGACAGCGTGCCGGCCGCGGAAGGATCGCCGCTCGGGCCGAACCAGCCGGTGCTCAACTACACCGGGACCACGCGCGCGGTCACGGTCCGGCTGGACGCGGCCGACCAGCGGCTCGCGACCCTGGGCGCGGCCGTCTCGGTCGCGCTGCCAGACGGAAAGCCGGTTTCCGGAAAGATCCAGAAAGTTTCCACGGTGGTGATCCCCGCGGAAAGTCCGGGCAAAGATCCGGAGACCAAGGTCGAGGTGATCGTTGGGATCGCCAACCAGAAGGCGGTCGCTGCGTGGACTTCGGCGGCCACCGACGTCACGTTCACCGCGTCGGAGCGCAAGAACGTACTAACCGTCCCTGTGGCGGCCCTGGTCGCGCTCCGGGAAGGCGGGTTCGGCGTCGAGGTCACGGACGGGACGGCCTCGCGGTACGTACCGGTGAAGACCGGGCTGTTCGCGAGCGGCCAGGTCGAGATCACCGGCACCGGCATCGCGGCCGGCACCACGGTGGGGATCCCTAAATGATCGAGCTGACCGACGTGACGAAGGTGTACGCGGGCGGGGTGCACGCGCTCGGCGGTGTGAGTCTGCGGATCGAGCCCGGCGAGCTGGTCGCGATCGTTGGACCGTCCGGTTCCGGCAAGTCCACGATGCTGAACGTGCTCGGGACGCTCGACCGGCCGACCTCCGGGACGGTCCGGATCGACCGGTACGACGTGGCGCGACTGTCCGATGCGGGCCTGTCGGCGTTGCGGGCCACCCGGATCGGCTTCGTCTTCCAGCAGTTTCACCTGGCGGCAGGGGTCCGCGCGGTCGACAACGTCGCCGACGGGTTGCTCTACTCCGGACTGCGGAGGTCCGTACGTCGCAAGCGCGCGGCAGCCGCCCTGGAACGAGTAGGGCTCGCGCACCGCCTGGACCACGAGCCACACGAGTTGTCAGGCGGCGAACGGCAACGCGTCGCGGTGGCCCGGGCAGTTGCCGGCGAACCCGCCGTACTGCTGGCCGACGAACCGACCGGAGCGCTGGACTCGGCGTCCGGCGCAGGCGTGATGGAACTCCTCCGCGACCTGCACGCCGCCGGTACGACGGTCGTCGTCATCACCCACGACCGCGACATCGCCGCGTCGCTCCCCCGCCAGGTCCGCATGCGCGACGGCCACATCATCGAGGAGCTGACCACATGAACGACGACTCTGTGCACCAGATCCGTACCGGAGCCGCCGAGACTCACGGACACCGTGCACAAAGTGCGCGGGAGCTCCGGGCGGCGCGGCTCGGGGTGCGCGACGTGGTTCGGGTGGGGGCGGTTGGGTTGCGGACTCGGCCCACTCGGGCGTTTCTGTCGGCGCTCGGGATTGCCATCGGGATCGCGGCGATGGTGGCCGTGGTCGGGATCTCCTCGTCGTCGCGGGCGGAGCTCGACGGGCAACTCGATGCCCTCGGCACCAATCTGCTGACCGTCACGCCGGGTACCCGGCTGACCGGCGAACAGGCGCAGCTCCCGCTCACCGCGGAGGCGATGGTCGGCCGGATCGCCCCGGTCCGCGCCGAGTCCGCGGTCGGCAAGGTCGACGACGCCTCGGTGTACCGGACCGGCAAGATCCCCGACGTCGAGACCAACGGGATCATCGCGTACGCGGCCCGGACCAACCTGCTCGACACCATCGGCGCCGGCATCCGCAGCGGAAAGTGGATCGACGCGGCCACCGGAAACTTCCCGGCAACCGTGCTCGGCGCCAGTGCGGCGGAGCGGCTCGGCATCACCAAGGCCGGCCCGGACACCCAGGTACTGATCGGCAACACCTGGTTCACGGTGCTCGGCATCCTCGCGCCCGCCGCGCTCGCGCCTGAGTTGGACAGCGCCGCGCTGATGGGCTGGCCGGCCGCCGCCAAGCTGTCGTTCGACGGCCACCCGACCACGATCTACACCCGCTCCGACGACGCCCAGGTGGCGGCGGTCCGATCGGTGCTCGGGGCCACGGCCAACCCGGAGGCACCGAACGAGGTCGAGGTCTCGCGCCCGTCCGACGCACTCGCCGCGAAACAGGCCGCAGGCCAGGCGTTCACCGGACTGCTGCTCGGTCTCGGCGCGGTCGCGCTGCTCGTCGGTGGGGTCGGGGTCGCGAACATCATGGTGATCTCGGTCCTCGAGCGCCGCACCGAGATCGGCCTGCGCCGCTCGCTCGGCGCGACCCGCGGCCAGATCCGTACCCAGTTCCTGACCGAGTCGCTGCTGCTGTCCGCACTCGGTGGCGTCGGCGGGGCGCTCCTTGGATCAGCCGTCACGGCCACGTACGCCTCGTACCAGAACTGGCTGACGGTCATCCCGCTCTGGGCGCTCACGGGCGGCGTCGTCGCCACCCTCGTGATCGGCGCCCTGGCCGGCCTGTACCCAGCCGTCCGCGCCTCCCGCCTCTCACCAACCGAGGCACTCGCAACGCCCTAGTGGAAAACGACGACGCCTACGCCGGTCAGCGCCAGCTGTACGAGCGCGACCGGCACCAGGCCCTGCCAGGCGAGCTTCTGCAGCTGGTCGGCGCGCATCCGCGGGAACGAGACCCGTACCCAGATCACCACGACCGACACCAGCGCGACCTTCACGACGGTCCAGATCCAGCCGATCGACTCCGGCCCCGGACCACTCCAGCCGCCGAGGAACAGCACCGTGGTCAGCGCCGCGAGCACGACGATGCCGGCGTACTCGGCGAGCAGGAACATCGCGAACCGGAGCCCGGTGTACTCGGTGTACGGCCCGAAGATCACCTCGGAGTCCGCGACCGGCATGTCGAACGGCGGCCGCTGCAGCTCCGCGAGACCGGCGATGAAGAACACGATCATCCCCGGCAGCTGCCACAGCAACCACCACGGATTCCAGGCGTGGGCGATACCGGTCAAGCTCAGGGAGCCGGCCGCGACCGCGACACTCGCCGCGGACAGCACGAACGGCAGCTCGTAGCTCATCAGCTGCGCCGCCACCCGGAGCCCGCCGAGCAGGCTGTACTTGTTACCGCTGCCCCACCCCGCCATCAGCGAACCCAGTACGCCGATGCTCATCACCGCGAGCACGAAGAACAGCCCCGAGTCGAGGTCCGCGCCGACGATCCCCGGCGCCAGCGGGATCGCGGCGAGCGCGGCCAGGTACGGCAGGATCGCCACCACCGGCGCCCACTCGAACACCCGCTTGTCCGCTGCGGCCGGGACCACGCTCTCCTTCTGCACGAACTTCACGCCGTCCGCGACCAGCTGCGCCCAGCCGTGGAACCCGCCCGCGTACATCGGGCCGAGCCGTGACTGCATGTGCGCCATCACCTTGTGCTCGGCCTGCCCGACCAGCAACGGCGCCACCAGGAAGGCGACCAGCACGCCCACCACCCGCACCACGAACTCCAGCATGCGCATCAGACTAGTGCGTCCGGCTTGACCTCAACCAACGTTCAGGTCGGAGGGTGGGTCGCATGAGAACAATTCTTGTCACCGGAGCCACCGGGCGCGTCGGGCGGCACGTCGTCGACGGGCTGCGCGCCGCGGGCGTCTCCGTTCGAGCCCTTGTCCGTACGCCGGAACGTGCCGATCTCCCGCGCGACGTCGAACTGATCCAGGGCGATATCAACGATCCGGGTGCTGTGAAGCGCGCGGCCGATGGGGTCGACGCGGCGTTCCTGCTGTGGCCGTCGTTCAGTGCCTACGGTGCGGCCGAGGTGGTCCGCGAACTCCCGCGGCGGGTCGTCTATCTGTCCTCGCTCAACGCGGCACCGGGCAGTGTGTGGGGCGATGTCGAGGAATTGCTGAAGGGCAAGGACTGGACGTTCGTACGGCCGAGTGGCTTCGCCGTCAACGCGCAGGGGTGGGCCGGCGACTTCCGTACCGGCGAGGTGGTCCGCGTCGCGTCGCCGGAGGCGAGCCGGTCGCTGATCCACGAGCAGGACATCGCCGCGGTCTGCGTCCTTGCGCTGCTCGGCGAGCATCACATCGGCCGGAGTTACGACATCACCGGACCCGAGGCACTGACCCAGTCCGAGCAGATCGAGACGATCGCGCGGGTGGTCGGCAAGCCGATGCGCGTCGAGGCCATGCCCGACGACGTGGCGCGGCAGGCGATGCTCGACCTCGGCGCCGACCCGATCCTGGCCGAGAGCTCGATCGCCTACTTCGCCGCACTCGTCGACAACCCCGAACCAGTCACCACAACCGTCGCCGAACTGACCGGCCGCCCCGCCCGCCCCTTCACCACCTGGGCCCAAGACCACGCCCCCGAATTCCGAACCCCGCCCACCACTCCCTCGACTGCGGAGGTTGCTCGGCTGTACGTCGACGCATTGAAGGGTGGACGGCTCGACGAAGCGCTTGCGCTGACGTCCCCCGACGTAGTCCGGGTCGCACCGCTCGAGACCGACGGCGAAGAGATCGAACTGAAGGGCACCGAAGCCATCCTCGAGAACGCCGACCGCCTGACGGCCGACCTCGTGTACGACCACATCGACGTACTGGGCCCGCTGGTACTCGACAACCACTTCGCGATCCGCTTCATCTTCACCCACCACAATCCCCGTACCGGAGCCCCCGCCCACACCACCAAACTCTCCCTCTGCACCGTCACCGCCGGCCAAATAACCCGAGAAGAAGTCTTCTACTACACCCCACCCCGCCCCTGACATCATCAGAAGCGAACAGGAGGCGATGCGATCGGAGGTCGCCGTGACCGTTGCCGACCTGAAGCGATTCTTGGAACTGGCCCGCGACCTGGCGGACCCCGAGGTCATGCAACAGGCCTGGTCATAAGGCGGGCTCAGGCGCCGCCGGCGCTGTCCAGTCGTGGCGAATGGTTCTGGGGCTGTTCGGCGAGTCGTGGAATGGGGTTGTGAAATCGAGCCATTTTCCACGACTCGGGGTGGGAACGAGTGGCTACAGGGGGAGTTGGAGCCAGCCGCCGATGTCTTGGCGGCCGGCTTGGAGGGCGGCGGTGCGGGCTCCGTGGTTGGCGTTGTGGATGGTGCCGATCAGGATGCGGGTGGGGTCGGGGAGGGCCTGGGCGAGCAGGGCGCTGAGGTGGCGGCCGTAGCCGTGGCCGCGGTGCTCGGGGGCGAGGATCATTTCGCGGACCACGTACGCGGGCAGGCCGAGGGCGTCGTCGGGCTTGATGATCGCGGCGGCGTACCCAGCCCATTCGCCGTCCACCGTCACCTCGTACAGCAGACCGTCCTCGGCGGACTCTTCCAGGTCGTCCAGGTCCTGGAGACTCGCTTCCTCGGCGTGGTGCGGGTGGTCGGCATCCACGGCGGCGTACGCATCGCGCGCCTCGTCGTAGTGGTCGACGGTCTTCGCCGGGCGGAGCGCGAGGCCGGGCGGTACGTCGTGCGGCTGCAGGTCGCTGATCGGGGCCGCGAGGAAGCGGCGGTCCGGGAGCGTGCCGTCGACAGCGGCCTCGGCGGTCCACAGGCGGACATACAGAGGGTTGTGGACGCCGTAGTACTGCTGGGCGGCCGCAGCGATGCCGGGTAGGTCGCGCGGTTCCGGGGAGCGGGTCATCGGGGTGGCGTCGACGAACGGCCTTGCCAGGTTGAGGTTCTCGAAGCGCATGCTGAACATCACGTACAGGTCGTTGCCGACGGCAACCCAATGGTTGAGCATCGACTCGGCCGGTTTTCCGGGCGCCAGGCGGGCGGTGCGCTGGACGGCGATGTCGAGGTCCTCGGCGAGCAGGATGTCCAGCGCGGCGTGTTCCTCGGTGAGGATCGCCAGCCGGCGCGCGTCATCCACCCACGTACGAGTCAGCGGATGTTGCCGCTCCAACGTCCATCGAGCCAGCTCTTCAGGCGCAGGAATCACGACACATCGTCTCCGGTCGGAGGATCAGCAGGCGGCGCGTCAGGCGCGGCGGTGGGCGGCGCGTTGGTGGGCGGGGCTTCCGTGGGTGCGGGTGGGGGTTGGCGGCGGGCGCGGCGTTCGCCGGGGGCGCCTGCGCGGCGCGGGCGGGCGGGGGTGGCGGCGGCTTCGGCGGGGGCCAGGGGGTCGGGGTCGGCGGATCCGGGTGGGCGAGGACCCCAGGTTTCCGGGTCTGGAACGCCGGGTGGGAGCGTACGGCGGCGGCTCGGCGCACCTGCCGGCGCATGGTCGGACTCGCCCGGCTCCTTCGCGCCCGGCCACGGTTTCGCGACCCGCGACGCGAGCACGAACTCCTTCCGCAGCGGGTGCCCCTCGAACTCGTCCGGCAGCAGCAGCGTGATCAGATTCGGATGCCCGTCGAACCCGATCCCGAACATCTCGTGCGTCTCGCGCTCATGCCAGTTCGCCCCGGCGTACAGCTCGGACAACGTCGGCAGCACAGCGCCTTCACGCGGCACCAACGTGCGCACCAGCACATGCTCCACGTGCGACCCGCCCCAGAAGTCGGCGAGATGCGTCACCACCCGGAAGCCGGCCTTGAGCTCGTCGGACGCACTCAGGAAATCGAAGAACGTGAACCCGACCGTATCCCGCAGGACCTCATGTGCAGCGACCCACGACTCCACCGGTACGTCGATGGCGACCGGGCCGAAGCTGTCCACCTGAGACGCCGCGATGCCCGCACCGGTGAGCGCCTCCAGAGCGTCCGCGCTCAAGGCTGCACCAGCCCCCGCGTCAGCGCGGCCGCGGACGGCTCGTCGTACCGGCTTGCGAGCGTCTCGCCGGCGATCTTCTCCTGCAGTTTGAGGATGCCCTGCAGCAGCGCCTCGGGCCGCGGCGGGCAGCCTGGTACGTAGACATCGACCGGGATGATCTGGTCGACACCCTTGGTCACGCAGTACGAGTCCCAGTACGGGCCGCCGGAATTCGAGCAGGAGCCGAACGAGATCACGTACTTGGGCTCGGGCATCTGGTCGTAGAGCCGCTTGATCGCCGGCGCCATCTTGTCCGTGACGGTGCCGGACACCACCATCAGGTCGGCCTGCCGCGGGCCGGGCGCGAACGGGATCACGCCGAGCCGGATGAAGTCGTGGCGGCCCATCGACGCGGCGATGAACTCGATCGCGCAGCAGGCGAGGCCGAAGTTGAAGACCCAGAGCGAGTACTTCCGTCCCCAGTTCAGCAGGTACCGGACGGGCTCCGGCGCGAGCTTCGCCAACGCGCCCACGGCCGGCCGCACGGTCGGCATCCCCAGCTCGGTCTCAGCCATGTCGCTCAGCCTAGTCCGGTTAACTCGTTGACCGCCGGGGCGCCGCGTCCTACCGTCGATTTGAACAGGACTGAACAGGTCCTTCGAAGGAGCCGGCATGACCGACCAGGTCGAGGTGCAGCAGACCCGTACGCTCTCCGTCGAGAGCAACGGGCTGAACGTGATCGCGGACGCGGACCGCAAAGGCCGCCCGAGCCAGTTGTTCTGGCCGTGGTTCGGGGCCAACGTGTCGGTACTCGGACTGAGCTACGGAGCGTTCGCGCTCGGGTTCGGAATCTCGTTCTGGCAGGCGGTGATCGCCGGGCTGATCGGGGTGGTGTTCTCGTTCCTGCTCTGCGGTCTGATCGCGCTCGCCGGAAAACGTGGTTCGGCGCCGACCATGGTGCTCAGCAGGGCTCCGTTCGGGGTCCGCGGAAACAAGCTGCCGGCACTGGTTTCCTGGTTGCTGACCGTCGGCTGGGAGACCGTACTGACGATCCTCGCGACCCTCGCCACGGCAACCGTTTTCGAACGCCTCGGCTGGGGTGGCGGCGCGGTGACCAAGGTGATCGCGCTGATCGTGGTCGGCCTGCTCACGATGGCCTGCGGCGTGCTCGGCTTCGACCTGATCATGCGCGCGCAGACGATCATCACGGTCGTCACCGGCGTCCTCACGGTCGTCTACATCGTGCTCGTCGCCGACCAGATCCACTGGAGCGCGGTGTCCGCGCTGCCGAGCGGCTCCGCGCAGGCCGTGATCGGCGCACTCGTTTTCCTGATGACCGGGTTCGGTCTCGGCTGGGTCAATGCGGCCGCTGACTACTCGCGGTACCTCCCGCGCCGGGCATCGAGTCGCGGCGTCGTCGGCTGGACCACGTTCGGCGGCTCGGTCGCTCCGGTCGTACTGCTCGTCTTCGGCCTGCTGCTCGCCGGCTCGTCGAAGGATCTGAGTACGGCGATCGGCGCCGACCCGATCGGTGCGCTGGCGGCGGCGTTGCCGACCTGGTTCCTGGTGCCGTTCGTGATCGTCGCGGTGCTCGGTCTGGTGGGCGGCGCCGTACTGGACATCTACTCGTCCGGGCTCGCACTGCTGTCGCTCGGGCTGCCGGTCAAGCGGTACGTCGCGGCCTTCGTCGACGGCGTGGTGATGATCGCAGGGACGATCTACGTGGTGTTCTACGGCGGCGAGTTCCTCGGCCAGTTCCAGGGATTCCTGATCACGCTCGGCGTACCGATCGCGGCCTGGTGCGGGATCATGCTCGCCGACATCGCGGCGCGGCGCCGCGACTACGCGGAGGCGGACTTCTACCGCTCGACCGGCCGGTACGGCGACATCCGCTGGTTGCCGGTCGCAACGATGGTCATTGCCACCGGCATCGGATGGGGTCTGGTCACGAACACGCTCGCGTCCTGGCTGACCTGGCAGGGCTACCTGCTCGGGGCGTTCGGGCTCGGCGGCAAGGAAGGCGCCTGGGCGTACGCGAACCTCGGCGTCCTGGCGGCGCTGGTGATCGGTTTCGTCGTGCAGTGGTTCGGCGGACGTCCGGCCGTCCGACGGCAGGAGGCGATCGACGGATGACGCTGGCGCTCATCGACCTGCAGCGGATCTTCGCGGATCCGGCGTCCGGATGGGCGACGCCCGATTTCCAGCGCGTCGTCGAACCTACGCGCGAGCTGATCAGGCTGTTCTCGCCGGACGTGGTCTTCACCCGGTTCGTCGCACCGGAGCGGCCTGACGGAGCGTGGGTCGATTACTACGAACAGTTTCCGTTCGCGCTGCAACCGGCCGATACGGCGGACTACCAACTCGTTGACGAGTTCAAGGGCGCTCCAACTCTGGACAAGACGACGTTCGGTGCCTGGGGCCCCGAACTCGCGGCCCGTACCGACGGACGGCTGGTACTGGCCGGCGTGGCCACAGATTGTTGCGTGATCAGTACGGCGCTGGCCGCGGTCGATGCCGGTGTCCACGTCCAGGTGGTCGAGGAGGCCTGTGCCGGGTCGACGGACGAGAACCACCGCAAGGCGATCGATCTGATGCGGCTGTACGGACCGATGCTGGAGATCGTGAGCGTGGAGCAGTTGCGATGATCCGGCTCAAGCACGAGCGGGTGGCGCGGGTCCTCGCGCGGGAGATCAGGTCCGGCGTCGTACGGCGGGGCTCGCAACTGCCCGGTGAGGTCGAGCTGGCGAAGCGCTTCTCGGTCAGCCGGAACACAGTGCGGGCGGCGCTCGCCGTACTGGCCGAGGACGAGCTGATCGCGACCCGCACCGGCAAAGGTTCGTACGTGTTGTTCGACGGTCGGCCGCTGGACGGGCGGCTCGGGTGGACGCACGCGCTGTCAGAGCAGGGTGTGGAGACCCGGATGCGTACCGTCCGGATCGAGCTCGAGAACGATCCGGACCTGGCGGAACGGCTCGGGCTGCCGTCGCCCGCGCTGGTGGTGATCGAGCGCGTCCGGCAGCTCACCGACGGTACGGCGATCTCGCTCGAACGCAGCCGGATCCCCGCGATCGACGAGCTCCGCGACCTGCCCGTACGCGGACTGGACAACGGCTCGATCAGCGTCACCCTGAACCGGGCCGGCCTGTACCTCGACCACTGCGAGCAGCGCCTCCGCGGCCGCCCGCTCACCCCCGTCGAGGCCGGCCACCTGGAACGCCCCGACGACACCTGGTTCCTGCACACCACCCGCACCAGCTGGACCGCCAACGACCAGTTCGCCGAGCACGCCGACGAACTCCTCGATCCCACCCACTACGAACTCAGCCTCACCTACCGCAGCTGATGCTGGTCGCCCAGGCAGGCAGAAGTCTCCCGACACGCCTGCGACAGCCCTCGTATGGGCACTTCTGCCTGCCTGGTCGGCCACCTAAGGCTCCAACCGCCGGCGCATAGGGAGTAGTGCTGATGTGGGGGGTCTCCTCAGGAGGCGACTGTTTTCTCAGGCAGAGAGAGCAGCGGAGGAGATCATGTTCGTTTACTCGACCGACGCGATGCGTGCGGAGATGACGTACCGGCAGGAGCGGATCCGCCGGGACTTCCAGCGGCCGTCCTGGTTCCAGCGCAGGCGCGCGGTGCAGCCGCCGCAGCCCTGCGCGCCCGAGCTCCGGGCCCGGCCCGCGATGTGACCGCACGTTCACCACCCCAATCCCCCTCCCCCCAAGGGGGGGGGGGGGGGGGGGGGGGGGGGGGGGGGGCGGGGGGCGGGGGGGGGGGGGGGGGGGCCCCCCCCGGCCCCCCCCCCCCCCCCCCCCCCCCCCCCCCCCCCCCCCCCCCCCCCCCCCCCCCCCCCCCCCCCCCCCCCCCCCGCCGCCGTCGTTCCGGGGCCCTTAGGCACCACCTAGGACCCCCTCAGAGCGCCTAAGGCCCACGGGCCCGGAGGGATAGGGAGGAGTTCCGATGTGCGGCCCCACCTCAGACGAGCAGATTTACACCTGTCGGCAGGGAGCCGGCGGCAACCAAACGGAGGACCACATGTACACGAACGCAGCGGTCAAGGCCGAGGTCGACTACCGCAGGGAGCGCCTCAGCCGCGACTTCCGGCAGCACCGGACCACCCGGAGCCGCCGGGCCATCAACCACCTGTTCGGCCGGAAAGCCTGAAGGGAGGGACACCATGATCAACATTCCACTGACCCCCGACTCGATGAAGGCGGAGGCGGCGTACCGCCTGGAGCGCGCCAAGCGTGACTACCGGGCCGCGAATCGCCGGGAGCGCACCGCGAAGGCGACCACGCCGAAGCCGCGCCACCTCCTCCGACCCCGACCGGTCGCATGACCGCCGGGACCGCCGTCCCTGATCGCCGATCGACGATCAGGGACGGCGTTTCTGTACCCGGTTCGGGGCACCATTCAGGGGCCGAGAGCACTCGTAGAACGGGATACCGTCGATTTGTGTCGGCGCCAGGGGCGAAGATGGACGACGTGCCCTGGAATTCGACACCTCTCGTCGGCCGCTCGTCCGAGATGGCCGCCATGCTCAGCGCCGTGGATGACGCCCGTACGCGGCGCGCCGGCGCTGTGCTGCTGTCGGGCGACGCCGGTGTCGGCAAGACCCGGATGCTCGACGAGGTGGCGACCGGCGCCCACGAGCGCGGGTTCGGGGTGCTGGTCGGGCACTGCACCGACTTCGGCGACGCCGGCCTGCCGTACCAGCCGTTCTCGGAGATCTTCGGCCGGCTCGCGGGCGACCGCCCCGACCTCGTCGAGGGCGTCCTGACGAACTTCCCGGCCATCGGCCGGCTGCTGCCGGCGCACCGGCTGCTCGGCGCCCAGCCCGCGCCGCAGGAAGGACAGCTCGACCGAGCAGCCCTGTTCGACGCGGTCCTCGGCGCCTTCACCGCGCTCGCCACCAGCGAGCCGTTGCTGGTGATCATCGAGGACGTGCACTGGGCCGACGACTCGACGCGGGACCTGATCGGTTTCCTGATCACCCGGCTGACCGCGCAGCGCCTCGCGCTCGTGGTGTCGTACCGCAGCGACGACCTGCACCGCCGGCACCCGCTCCGCCGGCCGATCGCCGAGTGGGCCCGCAATCCGCGCGTACGCCGGGTGAACCTGCTGCCCCTCGACGCCGACGAGGCCCGCACCCTGCTGAACTCGCTGCTCAGCAACCCGCTCCCCGCGGACGAGGAGCGCCGGATCCTGGAGCGGGCCGGCGGCAACGCGTTCTTCACCGAGGAGCTCGCGGCCGCGGCCTCGATGGGCGACGACGACGGCGTACCGCCCGATCTCGCCGATCTGCTGCTCGTCCGCCTCGATCCGCTGTCCGACGACGCCCGCCAGATCGCCCGCGTGATCGCCGTTGCGGGCCGGCGCGTTCCGCACGACCTGCTCACGGCCGTCGCCAAGCTGCCGGACCGCGAGCTCGACGACGCCCTCCGCGAGCTGATCGACGCGCACATCATCGACGTGCCGATCAGCGATCGGTACTACTTCCGCCATGCCCTGCTGGCCGAGGCCGTGTACGACGACCTGCTGCCGGGCGAACGCGTCCGCGAGCACGGCGCGTACGTACAAGCCCTGGAGAACCAGACCGTTTCCGGTACGGCGGCGGAGCTGGCCGGGCACGCGACCCGCTCGCACGACCTGGCGACCGCGTTCGAGGCGCGCGTCCGGGCCGGTCAGGAGGCGCTCTCGGTCGCCGCACCTCAAGAGGCGTTGAAGCACTACGAGATGGCGCTCGAGCTCTTCCCGAACGCCGGCCCGAAGAGCACGGTCGACAAGACCTGGCTGATCGTCGACACGGCGACCGCGGCCACCTTGTCCTCGCAGCACCTGCGCGGGCTCAAGCTCCTCAGGAAGGCGCTCGCCGACCTGCCGGCCGACGCACCGCAACAGCAACGGGCCGAGCTGCTGCTGCCGCTGGCCGACATCGCGCTGATCATCGACCAGGACAACGAGGCGAACGAGGCGATCACCCAGGCGCTCAAGCTGGTGCACGACGAGCCGGCCAGCGTCCTCAAGGCACAGGTCGCCTCGCTGTACGCCCGCGTGTCCGACGCACTCGGCCGGCCGATGGAGGCGGAGCGCTGGGCGCACAAGGCGCTCGAGATCGCCCGCGACGCCGGGCAGGAGTCCGCGGCCAGTGATGCCGGGATCACGCTCGCCCAGCTCCGGCGCCGCGCAGGCGATCCGGAGACCGCGGCCAAGCAGCTCGAGGAGGCCGCGGTCCGGGCACAGCTGACGGGTGATCCGGCGGCCGAGGTGCGGAGCCGGTTCCTGCTCGGATCCTTGCGGTACGAGCAGGGCGACCTGATCAATGCGAAGTCGGCGCTGGCGCTCGCGACCAAGCGGGCCGGTGAGCTCGGGCGGCAGTGGGCGGCGTACGGGTTCGACGCGCGGCGGATGCTGGCGCTGACGGAGTTCATGCTCGGCGACTGGGAGGCTGCGTCGGCGACCGCCCGGACGGACTCGATGACGCCGGCCGCGGCCGGGGCGGCGTTGCGGGCGGTGGAGTTCTCGGTCCGCGGCGCGCGTGGCGACACGGAGGTCGCGGAGGAGTTCGAGCTGTCCCGCAGGTGGTGGGACCTGGACGTCATGCTGCCGATCATCGGGCTGCAGCCTGCTGTGGACGCGTACCGCGAGCTGGACAAGCCGGCCGCGGCGGAGAAGCTGATCGCCGACGTGGTCACGCTGTGCACGGACCTGTTCCAGACCGAGTGGTTCCTCGGGCGGATCCGGTTCGCGGCGCTCGGGCTGCAGCTGCTGTGCCATCGCGCGGTCGGCGAGCCGTCGGCCGCCGCGGACCTGGTCGCGCGCGGCGCGGAGCTCGTCTCGATCGGTCAGACGACCGCCGAGAAGGGCTTACCGCCCGGGCGGTTGATGGGCGTCGAGGGGCTGGCGTGGCTGGCACGGCTGGAGTCGGAGTGGGAGCGGTTGCGCTGGCTGACCGGGATCGACCCGCCGTCGCCCGAGGAGCACGTCGCGTCCTGGCATCGGACCACGGACGCGTTCGGGTACGGGTACGTTTTCGAGCAGGCGTGGTCGCGGATCCGGCTGTCGGCCGCGCTGCGCGCCGCGGGCCGGGTTGCCGAGGCGAACGAGCAGCTGGTGCTGGCGGCCGAGGCCGGTCGCGAGCTGGGTGCTCGGCCGCTGGTCGAGGAGGCCGGCGGTGGTGAGGCTAACGGCGCGAGTGCGCTGACGTCACGGGAGACCGAGGTGCTGCGGCTGCTTGCCGAGGGGCGTACCAACCGGCAGTTGGCGCGGGAGCTGTACATCAGTGAGAAGACCGTCAGCGTGCACGTCTCGAACATCCTCGCCAAGCTCGGCGTCCGCTCCCGCACCGAAGCAGCCGCCGTCGCCCGCCGCGACGGCCTCCTCGAAGACAACTGACAGGTACTGCCGCGCAGGAGCGGGAGTCAGCCGTGTTTGCGGTGCGGGTTGGGCTCGTGGGTGACGTGGCGGGCGCGGGCCTGGGCCAGCTCGTCGGGCTCGGCTTCGACAGCCGCGGGGCTAGCGCGGCGGTGCGCCGGGCGGTTGACTTCGGTGATGTCGTCGAAGACCTTGCGGGCGTGCCGCATCCGCGCCACGGCCAGCAGCGCCAGCCCTGCAGCAGCGAGGGCAATCAATACCCACAGTTGCCAAGACATAGCCTCACCACCATGTACTCGCCCCGTTCCCCCGAGTAATCACCATAGCCCTGAACCCAGCGCTTGGCGACCAACTGTACGCATTCCGTTAATACCGGCGCTTGAAACTCGCGTTTGTTGCTGAACGCAATCACAAACGGTGACCGGGCAACGAGTCCCGGCCGCCAAAGTTGCAATTACTTTCAGTTACGCTCCGGCGGAGCGAATATGCTCGGCCGGGTGCTCGTGCTCACTGCAGAAGACGTCCGACGGTCCGTCCCGATGAACGTGGCGGTCGACGCCGTCCGGGACGCGTTCACCGAGCTCGCCGCCGGGCATTTCGTGCTGCCGCCGCGACAGATCTTCGGCAACGGCGCGGTGCTCGTGATGTCGGCGTACCACTCCCCGACCGGGACCGCCGTGGTGAAGAAGATCGGGATCGCGCTCGACCAGGTGCCGGCGATCCGCGCGACCCTGGTCTGGACCGGCAACGGCGAACAGATGGTCGCCGAGGGCAGCTCGATCACCACCCTGCGGACCGGAGCAGTGGTCGGTGTCGCGACGGACCTGCTGGCCCCGGCGGAGGCGAGTCGGTTGACCGTGATCGGCTCCGGCGCGCAGGCACCGGATCAGGTCCGGGCAGTGCTCGCCGTACGGCCGATCGCGGACGTCACGATCGTGGGCCGCTCGGCCGACCGCGCCGCCGCACTCGCCGGCGAGTTGGGTACGGAGTTTCCGGACGTACGGTTCACGTCGAGCACGGACATCGACGCGTCCATCGCGGACCCGCACATCATCTGCTGCGCCACCTCGTCCGCCACCCCGCTCTTCAGCGCGGACTCCCTCCCCGAATCGGTCCACGTCAACGCGGTCGGAGCCTTCCGCCCCACCATGCGCGAACTCCCCCGCGACCTGTTCGCCACCGCCAGCACGGTGTTGGTCGACCAGACCGAAGCCGCCCTCGAAGAATCCGGCGAGGTCATCGACGCCGTCACCTCCGGCACCCTGACGACCCAGGACCTCCTCGAACTCGGCCCGGCCCTGTCCAGTCCCCCGCCCCGCAGCGGCCGAACCGTGTTCAAGTCGGTCGGAGTCGGCTGCCAGGACTGGGCGATCGCGGCAGCCCTCGCAGAGATGCCCTAGGTCCAGCGGAGGACGTTTTTGCGGTAGGCGTACAGGAGGCCTACTGCGACGAAGGCGAGGAAGACGAACATCTCGATCAGGGTCGCGACGCCGAGCGTGGCGAAGATCGTGGCCCACGGGAACAGGTAGATCGCGTCGACGGCGAAGATCACGTAGAGGTAGGCGAACAGGTAGTACCGGATGTGCACCTGGGCCCAGCCCTCGCCGACCGGGTCGACGCCGGACTCGTACGTCTTGAGCTTGCCCTCGGTCGGATACGTGACGGTCAGCGCCTTGTTCAGCGCGAACGCGCCGATCAGCCCCACCAGGCCGAGCGCGACCACCGCGGCGACAACGCCATAACTGTCCGACACGGCTGGGAGTCTAGTTCGTGCAGAGCAGTTGGGAGTCGATTGAGACGTACGGGCCGTAGCCGGAGCGGACGTCGGCAGCCTGGAGGCGTAGGCGGGTCACGCCGGAGATGTCGTAGTTCAGCCAGGCCTCGGTCTCTTGGTTCATCCGCAGCGACGTCAGCGCCTTCGTCCCGTTGTGCAGCGACACCCGCACCAGCCCGTCGGTCAGGTTGCCCAGCCAGTTCCGCGAGTAGCGGCAGCCGGTCGAGTCGACCTCGCCCCAGACGTACCCGCCCTGATTCGCCAGCAGGTCGGCCTCGGAGCGTCGCGGCCCTTCGTTCGGCGGTACGACGGTGAACTGCGGCTGCCCGACACCGCCGGCCGCCAGCACACCCTTCTTGAACATCCCGCGCCAGACGTAGTGCTTGAAGCTGATCATCGGCGAGATCGCCGTACCGTACGGCGCCTGCGCACCGACCGCGATCCGGTACGTACGAATCGACCCGGGCTGCACCGTGCTGATCGTCACGCTGCCGCTGGACGAGTACCCGTGCGCAACCTCCTGCCAGCGTTTCAGCGAGGGGATCCACTGGTGCAGCGGGATCCGGGTCCCCGCCGCGGGCGCCGGCGTCAGCGTGCCGACCACCGTGATGACACCTTTGGTCGCGTCCGTCGTACGGATGCTCGCGATCTTCGCCGTACGGGTCGGTATGGTCACGGACACCGGCGCCGCTGCCGCCGTACTGCCAAGACTCAGTGCACTGTCCGCGGGGGCGACCGGAGCCGCACACCCGGGCACCAGCAAGGTCAGCAGTCCGGCCAGCAAACGCACACGGCGCATGAAACAACTCCCTGAATCTGCAACAAGACGACGCCACCCTGCCGGTTCTCACTGCGGATCGCAAGCGAGCGGACGCGGAGGGTGACGTACGGAACCGTTCCGCTCCTACCCGACCGCACCGGCTTTTAACACCGCGTCCCAGGCTGTGGACCACCGGGGCTTCCGCATGGTTCCGTTCCAACAGCGAACTAATATTGGGGTTATCGCCCTGACGGGGGGATCGACCTGTCGCCCACGAAGCGGCAGACCGACCCAAGCTTCGACTTGGAGATGAACAGAACAGTGACCATCGAGGTCAAGCAGCTCGACCGCGTGGTGATCCGGTTCGCCGGCGACTCCGGTGACGGGATGCAGCTCACGGGGGACAGGTTCACAGCGGAAACGGCATCGTTCGGCAATGACCTGTCGACGTTGCCCAACTTCCCCGCAGAGATCCGGGCACCAGCCGGGACCCTGCCGGGCGTGAGTTCGTTCCAGTTGCACTTCGCCGATCACGACATCCTGACGCCGGGTGATGCGCCCGACGTCCTGATCGCGATGAACCCGGCGGCCCTGAAGGCGAACCTGAAGGACGTGCCACGGGGCGCGACGCTGATCGTCGACACCGCGGACTTCACCGCGCGCAACCTGAAGCGGATCGGCTACGAAGAGAACCCGCTGGAGACCGGCGAGCTCGACGGCTACCACGTCGTCCCGCTGAACCTCACCGGCATGACGGTTGAGTCGGTCAAGGAGTTCGGCCTGTCCCGCAAGGACGCCTCCCGCGCGAAGAACATGTACGCGCTCGGCCTGGTGTCCTGGCTGTTCCAGCGGCCGGTCGAGTCGACGATCACGTTCCTGGAGACCAAGTTCGCGAAGGTGCCGGACATCCGGGACGCGAACATCGCGGCCTTCCGCGCGGGCTACAACTTCGGTGAGACCGCCGAGGAGTTCTCCGTCCGGTACGAGGTGAAGCCGGCCCGGATGGCGACCGGCACCTACCGGAACATCTCCGGCAACCTCGCGCTGGCGTACGGCCTGGTGGCGGGCGCCCAGCGGGCGGGCCTGCCGCTCGTGCTCGGCGCGTACCCGATCACCCCGGCCTCCGACGTCCTGCACGAGCTGTCCAAGCTCAAGCGGTTCAACGTCACCACGATCCAGGCCGAGGACGAGATCGCCGGTGTCGGCGCCGCCCTGGGCGCGTCGTTCGGCGGCGCGCTCGGCGTGACCACCTCGTCCGGCCCCGGGATCAGCCTGAAGTCCGAGACGATCGGGCTCGGCGTGATGCTCGAACTGCCGCTCGTGGTCTGCGACATCCAGCGCGCCGGCCCGTCCACCGGCATGCCGACCAAGACCGAGCAGGCCGACCTGCTGCAGGTGATGTTCGGGCGTAACGGCGAGGCTCCGCTGCCGGTGCTCGCGGCGCAGTCCCCCGCGGACTGCTTCGCGATCGCGATCGAGGCGGCCCGGATCGCGATCACGTACCGGACGCCGGTGATCGTGCTGTCCGACGGCTATCTGGCGAACGGCTCCGAGCCGTGGCAGATCCCGGTGATCGAGGACCTGCCGACCATCGAGCCGAATTTCACCGTCGAGCCGAACGCGACCGACGACAAGGGCGCGCCGGCCTACCTCCCCTACCTGCGCGACCCGGAGACCCTCGCCCGCGCCTGGGCGGTGCCCGGTACGGCGGGCCTGGACCACCGGATCGGTGGTCTGGAGAAGGAGGACAAGACCGGCAACATCTCCTACGACCCGGCGAACCACGACCTGATGATCCGCACCCGCCAGGCGAAGGTGGATGCGGTCGCGCGGTCGATCCCGCCGGTCGAGGTGGACGACCCGGAGGATCCCGAGGGCCGGGCGAAGGTCCTGGTGCTCGGGTGGGGTTCGACGTACGGGCCCATCGGCGCGGCCGTTCGCCGGGTCCGCAAGGTCGGCGGGAAGGTTGCGCAGGCACATCTGCGGCACCTGAACCCGTTCCCGGAGAACCTCGGCGACCTGCTGAAGTCGTACGACAAGGTCCTGGTCCCGGAGATGAACCTCGGGCAGCTCGCGATGCTGCTGCGGGCGAAGTACCTGGTCGACGTCGTCTCCTACGCGCAGGTCCGCGGCATGCCGCTGGGCGCCGCGGAGCTGGCCGAGGTGATCGGCAACCTGGTCGAGGAGACCGAAGGCATCGACGACGACGCCCGCCACCTCGGCGAGGCCGCCGCCGCGCTGAAGCACGGTGAGGCACTGGCCGACCAGAACGGTCACACCCCAGGCCTCAAGGATCCCGGATTCAAGACGGAGGGTGCACGATGAGCACCGTCGAGCTGGGCATGCCCAGCCTGCCGAACGGTCTGAGCGGCGTCCCGGCCGCGACCGAGCCGCAGAACCGCAAGGAGTACGTGTCGGACCAGGAGGTCCGCTGGTGCCCGGGATGCGGTGACTACGCCGTCCTCGCGGCCTTCCAGGGCTTCCTGCCCGAGCTGGGGATCAAGCGCGAGAACGTCGCGATCGTCTCCGGGATCGGCTGCTCGTCCCGCTTCCCGTACTACCTGTCGACGTACGGCATGCACTCGATCCACGGCCGCGCGCCGGCGATCGCGACCGGGCTGGCGACCGCCCGGCCGGACCTCAGCGTCTGGGTGATCACCGGTGACGGCGACGCGCTGTCGATCGGCGGCAACCACCTGATCCACACGCTGCGCCGGAACGTGAACCTGAAGATCCTGCTGTTCAACAACCGGATCTACGGGTTGACCAAGGGGCAGTACTCGCCGACCTCGGAGCCGGGCAAGGTGACGAAGTCGACGCCGATGGGCTCGGTGGACAACCCGTTCAACCCGGTCTCGCTGGCGCTCGGGGCGGAGGCGACCTTCGTGGCACGGACCGTCGACTCGGACCGCAAGCACCTGACCTCGGTGCTGCGGGCCGCCGCCGAGCACCGCGGTACGGCGTTCGTGGAGATCTACCAGAACTGCCCGATCTTCAACGACAACGCCTTCGACGCGTTCAAGAGCCCGGAGACCCGGGACGACGCGATCATCCCGCTGGTGCACGGCGAGCCGATCCGGTTCGGCACCGACGGTCACCTCGGGGTGGTCCGCGACGGGTTCGCGTCGCTCGCGGTCCGCGAGGTCGCCGAGTTGCCGAACGGTGAGGCCGACCTGGTCGTGCACGACGCGCACGTCGACGACCCGGCGTACGCGTTCGCGCTGTCCCGGCTGACCGACGCGGGCGTCCTGCACCGCGCCCCGGTCGGCGTGTTCCGCAACGTCGACCGCCCGGCGTACGACGACCTCGTCCGCCAGCAGGTCACCACGTCCCAGGAAGCCCAGGGCACCGGCGACCTGCAGAGCCTGGTCACCGGCGCCGACACCTGGTCGATCAGCTGAGGAAAGCCCGGACGACCTGTGTGAAGGCGTCCGGGTCTTCCACCCACGGGTAGTGCCCGACACCGTCGAGCACTACCCGTTCCGCGTTCGGGAGCGCCGCCAGCAGGCGGTCGGTGACCGAGGGCGGCCGCAGGTCGGCTCCACCGTGGACGAGCAGCGTCGGT
This sequence comes from Kribbella sp. NPDC048928, assembly GCF_043197975.1. NCBI lineage: Bacteria > Bacillati > Actinomycetota > Actinomycetes > Propionibacteriales > Kribbellaceae > Kribbella > Kribbella sp. NPDC048928. Next base: position 515,364 of record NZ_JBICUC010000004.1, read on the forward strand.
ACGTCGATGCGCGCGCAGTCACCAGCTCTGTCGGGGAGCGCCTTGAGCTCGGCGAGCAGCTCGTCGGCACCGTCGCGGTTGGGTTCGAAGCGCGGAGTGTTGAGGTGGTGGGCATGGTCGAGGGCGGTGCTGCGGTCGGCGAAACCCGTTGAAATACGGGCGATCCAGGGATCGTCCTCGGGTGTTTCGGCAAGGAGCTTGGCGACCTCTTCGCGGTAGTTCGGGGGTGGTCCGTCGAAGCCGACAGACGAGACCAGGACGAGCTTCTGGACCTGCTCGGGATGCTGCTGGACGTACTGCAGCGCCAGCGCGGCGCCCCAGGAGTGACCCAGGATCATCGTCGGTTCGGGACCGCAGACGGTGGCGAGATCGGCGACCGACCGGGCGAGGGTGTACGGGCCTGTGCGATCCGATCGACCGGCCCCGCGCTGATCCCACCTGTGCAGGGTGAACCCGGGCAGCTCCAGATCCTGGAACACGTCCCACCAACCGGGACCTCCGTGCACGAGGACGACGGACGGCCCGGTGCCGCGGGTCTCCGTCCAGAGCCGGCAACCGTCGTCGGTCGTCAGCATTCTCACACCAACTCCGTCAGTGTCATCCCGGCCGGACGGTCGAGATGGCGGGCGGTGAGACCTGCCGCTCGGGCACCCTGGACGTCGTTCTCCAGGTTGTCGCCGATCATCAACACGTCCATCGGCTCGACGCCCAACGCTTCACACACCCGCTGATAGGCCAGCGGATCGGGCTTGCTGACCCCAAGAGATTCAGAGGTGCACACGACGTCGATCTGGTCGGCCAGCCCGATGGATTCCAGCTTGGCGTTCTGCTGCTTGGTGCTGCCGTTGGTGAGTACGCCGATCCGCAACCCGTTGCCCCGCGCAACTTCCAGGGCCGGTCGCGCATCCGGGTAAGCGACCCAGTTGGCGCGATACTGCCGGAGATACCCGTCGAACACCTCGTCCAGCTCGGCGTCCGTCCCCGGCACCTCGAGCTCGAGCAACGGCAGGAACGCCCGCAGCCGCTCGCGCCGCTGCCCCTGATGCGTCAACTCCCCCGCCAGCCACGCCGGGTACACCCGCTCCTCGATCACAAACCACTCGGCCACCAGCTCGTCCGTCACCGGAAGCCCCAGCCCCGCCACCCATCCCCGAAGCCCCCGCTCCGCAGACCCACTGTGATCGAACAACGTGTCATCCAGATCAAAAACAACCGCTCTCACAGGCGCCATCTTCTCCCGGCGTACCGAAGAACGGGTAGTGATGTGTCCATCGCCACCACGAACTGCCGGGAGCCACCGTGAGCAACCCGCCGGCCGGCGTTCGAACGCCACCACTACCCGTTGTTCGGTACGGCGATCAGCTCCGCACCACTGAGTCTCGGGTCAGTTCTCGGTGGTTGGCGTGGCCGGTCAGGGCGAGGGTGAGGTCCAGGTCGGCCAGGAAGCAGCGGAGGACGTGTTCGACGCCTGCTTGGCCGGCCAGGGCGAGACCGTAGAGGAGGGGGCGGCCGAGCAGGACCGCCTTGGCGCCGAGGGCGAGTGCCTTGGCGGCGTCGGCTCCGGTGCGTACGCCGGAGTCGAACAGGACCGTCAGTTGTTCACCGACCGCGTCCGCGATCGCCGGGAGCGCGTCCAGGGAGGCGATCGCGCCGTCGACCTGCCGGCCGCCGTGGTTCGAGACCACGATCCCGTCGACGCCGTGCTCTGCGGCGAGCTTCGCGTCCTCGACGTGCGTGATGCCCTTCAGCACGATCGGGCCGTCCCAGTTGTCGCGCAGGAACGACAGGTCGTCCCACGCCAAGCCGACGTTCGGGAACATCTGCGCCCACTGCATCACCGCCGCGCCCGGGTCCTCGGCGACCGGCTTGGCCAGCTTCGCCTGGAATGCGGGGTCGCTGAAGTAGTTCGCCAGCCCCTCCCCCTTCAGGAACGGCAGGAACCCGCGATCCAGGTCGGCCGGTCGCCACCCGATCGTCCCGGTGTCGAGCGTGACGACAAGTACGGCGTACCCGGCGGCCTTGGCGCGCTGCAGGAAGCTCAGGCAGACGTCACGATCGGTCGGGTAGTACAGCTGGAACCACTTGCTCGCCGCCTCGATCTGCTCGATCGCGTGACTGGCCTGGGTCGAGTGCGTGTACGTGAGGCCGAGCGTGGACGCCGCCCGCGCGGTCGCCAGTTCTCCGTCCGGGTGCGCCAGGGTCTGGACGCCGATCGGCGCGACCAGGACCGGCGCCGGCATCGACGTACCGAGGATCGTGCAGGACAGATCGCGGTCGGTACTGCCGCGGAGCATCCGGGGCACCAGGCGCCAGCGGTCGAACGCCACCTGGTTCGCCCGCGCGGTCGCGCCGCTGCCCGCGCTCGGGACGATGTACCCCATCGCCTCGACGGGCAGCTTCCCGGCCGCCTGCGACTCCAGCCGCGCCAGGTCGGTGGTGATCTCCGGTGTCGTCCCCTGCAACATCCCCTGCAGGTAGATCTGCAACTGGTAGTCCCCGAAGTTGGCCATGCCGGATGCTCCCACGCCCACCACGGCAGCTCAACCACGCCGTGACATCCGTCAGGCCTCGAGGCGGACGTCCGTCAGCGCGGGATCGGGACGGATCGCATCCGCACGACCGGGCCGCGGCCAGGAGAGTGAAGTCATGACGAACACGACTGTGGTGACCGCTCCCCGGCAGCGCTCCGTACGACGAAGCCTGCCCGCGCTCGGGCTGTTCTTCCTGTCTCCCCTGGTGGCCGAGTTCCTGCTCGGAAACATCCCGATCAGCGCGATGTTCGCACTGTTCGGCCTGGCTCCGCTGTACGGCGGCGGCGCTGTACTGATCCGCGAGCTCGTTCGGCGGCGCGGCTGGGGTTACCCGAGCGTGGTGGTCCTCGCACTCGCGTACGGCGTGCTCGAGGAGGGCATCACCACACAATCGCTGTTCAACCCGAACTACGCCGATCAACGGCTCCTCGATCCGGGGCACATCGGCTTCCTCGGCATGGGTGCTCCGTGGACCGTGTTCGTACTGGGGCTGCACACGATCTGGAGCATCACCGTGCCGATCGTGCTCGTCGAGTCGATGTCCCGCCGGCCGCGCGAGCCGTGGCTCGGCAAGGTCGGCCTCAGCGTGTACGGCGCACTGTTCGTGGTCGGCATCATCTCCACCACCGCCATCCAGCTCGGCATGGACTCGTTCGTCGCGTCGCCCGCCCAGTTCGCCGGCGTTGTGGTCGCCATCGCCGTCCTGATCGTCGTCGCGATCCGGATCGGCCGGCGTACACCCAAGTCCACCGCGGGCAAGGTCCCGACGCCCTGGCTCTTCGCGGTCGCGGGCCTGGTGGTGAGCTCGGGCTGGATGCTGATCAGCGACCTGGTGCAGAACGGCTGGCTCGGCGCGGCCCTGATGCTCGCCATCAGCATCGCCGCAGCGGTGGTCCTGGTGCGTACGTCGCGCCGTACGGGCTGGACCCGGCAGCACGCGCTCGCGATCGCGGGCGGCACGATGCTGACGTACGCCTGGCACGCATTCCCCGAGGACCCGATCTTCCCGGCTCCGCACGTGGTCGACCTGATCGGGAACGTGGTCTTCGCCGTGCTGGCAGTGGCTCTCCTGATCTCTGCGACAATCAGGTGTGACAAGTTCAGTCGCTCCTGACACGACCTCTCGGCACGTCACTCTGGCGATCTTCGCGCTGGCGACCGGTGGTTTCGCGATCGGGACCACCGAGTTCGTCACGATGGGGCTGCTGCCGCAGATCGCGGACGGGGTCCGGGTCTCGATCCCGACCGCCGGCCATGTCGTCTCGGCGTACGCGCTCGGGGTCGTGGTCGGCGCCCCGGTGATCGCGGCGCTCGGTGCACGGACCGGCAGAAAACGTTTGCTGCTCGGGTTGATGGCGGTGTTCGTGGTCGGCAACGTGCTGTCGTCGGTTGCCTCGAGCTACCACTTCCTGCTCGCCGCGCGGTTCCTGTCCGGGCTGCCGCACGGCGCTTTCTTCGGGATCGGTGCGGTGGTCGGCGCGTCGATGGTGCCGGCCGACCGGCGCGCACGGGCGGTGTCGATGACGATGGTGGGGCTGCCGGTCGCGAACATCATCGGCGTACCGGTGACGACCCTGCTCGGGCAGCAGTTCGGGTGGCAGGTGCCGTTCCTGGCGGTCGGTGTCCTGGGCCTGCTGACGCTGGTCGCGGTCTGGTTCTGGGTGCCGCCGCAGCCGGTCGGGAGCGACGTGAACGTCCGCAGCGAGCTGAGCGCGCTGGCCCGGCCGCAGGTATGGATGGCCCTGCTCGTCGGGATGGTCGGCTTCGGCGGGATGTTCGCGACGTACTCCTACATCACCCCGACGATGACGGAACTGTCCGGTTTCTCGGAGACCGCGGTGACCATCGTGCTCGGTGTGTACGGCGTCGGCATGACCGTCGGCACCGTCCTCGGCGGCCGGCTCGCGGACCGCTCGCTGATGGGCAGCGTGTACGGCGGCCTGATCGCGGTCGCCGTCGTCCTCGGAATGTTCGGCTGGCTCGCGCAGAGCCGCCCCGGCGCGCTGGCCGCGGTGTTCGCGATGGGCTGCTCGGCGAGCATCCTGGTGCCGGCGCTGCAGACCCGCCTGATGGACGTCGCCCACGAGGGTCAGTCGCTGGCCGCCTCGCTGAACCACTCCACGCTGAACATCGCCAACGCGCTCGGCGCCTGGCTGGGCGGCGTCGTCCTGGCCGCCGGCTACGGCTACGAGTGGCCCAGCCGGCTCGGCTCCGGCCTCGCACTGGCCGGTCTGGTCCTGGCCGTGGTCTCCGGCCTGATGGAACGTCGAGGGTCGACTCAGGTGCTTGCCTGAGGGATTCGTTCCCACGGACTTGGTTAGATCGGGGTATGGCGACCTTGACGTTGGGCGCGGCCGATCTGGTACGGCGGCGTGGGCTGCGGCGGATGCGGTCGGTGGCACTGGCCCTGCTCGTGCTCGCCGCCGTGATCTACGTGCTGACGCTGCACCGGGACGGCGGCTGGGCCTACCTGAACGCGGCGGCCGAGGCGGCGATGGTGGGTGCGCTCGCGGACTGGTTCGCGGTCACCGCGCTGTTCCGGCACCCGCTCGGGCTGCCGATCCCGCACACCGCGATCGTGCCGACCCGCAAGGACAGCCTCGCGGAAAGCCTCGAGCAGTTCGTGACGGAAAATTTCCTGTCCGAGGAAGTCGTTTCGGAAAAGATGCGCACGGCGGAGATCAGCCGGCGGGCCGGCGAGTGGCTTGCCGACGGCAACCACGCCGAGCGGATCGTGGCCGAGGGGGCGCGGACGATCGGTGCGGCGCTGCCCAAACTCGGTGACGACGACGTGGCCGCGTTCGTCAGCGGGTCGTTGCTGCCCCGGTTCGTGAAGGAGCCGTTGAGCCCGATCGCCGGGCACTTCGTCGAGTCGGTGGTCGAGGACGGCGCGCATCACGCGTTGTTCGACCTGCTGATGGTGGAGGCGCACGACTGGCTCGCGGGCAACCGCGACCTGCTCGCGGACGTGGTCGGTCCGCGAGCGCCACGCTGGTCACCGCAGTGGGTGGACCGGATGGTGATCGACCGGATCCACCGCGAGGCGCTCTCCTGGCTGGCCGACGTACGGGACAACCAGACGCATCCGGCGCGGCGGGCGGTCGACCGGCTGCTCGGGCAGTTGGCCGAGGACCTGCAGAACGATCCGGAGACGATGGAGCGGTTCGAGGCGTGGAAGGCGCGGATGCTCACGCATCCGGACATGGGCAACAGCCTGACCGCGGTCTGGGACGCGATGCGGACCGCGCTGATCGGCTCGATCAACGACCCGGACAGCACCCTCCGGCGGCGCGGCGTCCGGGTCCTGCAGGACCTCGGCCGGCGCCTCCAGGAGGAGGAACCGCTGCGTGCCAAGGTCGACGCCCGCGCCGCCGAGGCCGTCGGCTACGTCGTACGCACCTACGGAACCGAGATCGTTTCCGTCATTTCCGACACCATCGAACGCTGGGACGGCCGGGAGGCCGCGGCCCGCATCGAGCTGCACGTCGGCCGCGACCTCCAGTTCATCCGCATCAACGGCACCGTCGTCGGAGCCCTCGTCGGCCTCACCATCCACACCGTGAGCCAACTGCTCTAGGGCGTGTCTCCTGATCCAGGAGGCACGCCCTAGATGCCGCAGTTGGGGGCGGACCAGGTGTTGGTGGTGCGGATGTCGACGTGGGTGTGGTCGTTGTGGTCGGGGTAGCCGGGGCCGAAGATGCCGCCGAACCCGTGGCTGCGGGCCTCCTTGGCCATCGTGCAGAACGAGTGCACCCCGGTCAGGTCCGCCGAACGGCCGTACAGGTGCTCACTGTTGCTCGCGCCACCGACCGAGCGGTTGCACGGAATGCTCCGGAAACCGCTGGAGATGTTCAGCGCCTGGTCACCCAGTGCGTGCCGGAGCGCCTCGAGCTGCCACATCGTGCGCAGCGCGTTCGCCTTCGTGGCCGCCTCGGACAGCGGGCCGCCGTCGTACCCGGACCCACCGCAGCCGTCGTCGAGTTCGGCGTAGGTGAAGTGGATCGGCGTGCAGTCGTCGTCCTGCAGCGCGTAGATCTTGCTGTACGTCGCGGACCCGGCGATCCCGTCCGCGCCGAGTCCGTACGCCGACTGGAAGCGCTGCACCGCCGCCTTGGTGGCCGGTCCGAACGCGCCGTCGATCGCGAGATGGGCGCCGTACCCGGGATAGCCGGCGACGCGGATCTGGAGTTGCCGCACGTCCTCGCCGGACGCGCCCTGACTGAGGGTGCGGCCCCACGTGTAGCAGCCGTCGGCATGCGCGACCGTCGTGGCCACGACCTGCGAGGTGGTGAGGGTTGCGGCGAACAGCAGCAGGACTGCCAGCAGTCGCGGCACGGGTCGGATGATGGACATCGGAACCTCCGGGGCGGTGAAGGGAACCTGTCCCGGCCCAGCATTCCGGGACTTTCCGCCACTTGACCAGTACTTGCGGAAACTTTCCGCCATCAACCGACTTTCGTCGTTCGGCGAGGCAACCATCTGGCGGGGCCAGCCGGTCCAGCAGGATGTGAGCATCGACGACGGCGTGGTGACGGGGGTGAGAGTGGTGCCGACCGACGGCGCGGTCAGCTTCGACGCCTTCGTCGCGGCGCGCTCGCAGGCCCTGGTACGAACCGCCTACCTGCTGACCCACGACCACGCGCTGGCCGAGGACCTGGTCCAGACCGCGCTGGCGAAGGCCTGGTTCCAGTGGTCCCGGATCCGCGAGGACAGCCCCGAGCCGTACGTCCGGCGGATCCTCGTCACGACGTACGCCACCTGGTGGCGACGCCGCTGGAACGGTGAGATCCCGACCGCGGACCTACCTGAGGCACCCACGGCGCACGGCGACGACCGCCTCGACCTATGGGACGCGATAGGCCGCCTGCCGCGCCGCCAACGCATCGTCATCGTCCTGCGGTACTACGAGGACCTCAGCGAGGCCGAGACCGCCCGCCTGATGGGCAGCACCGTTGGCACCGTCAAAAGCCAGACCGCCAAGGCCCTGGCCAAACTACGCGTCGACCCCTCCGTGACCACCCCGGCCGATCTGGAGACCCCCCGATGAACCTCCAGGAACTACGCGACGAGCTCGCGACCCACGCCACCTCCGCCGACGGCGACTCCGCCGATCTGCTCCCCGGCGTACAGCACAAGATCCGCCGCACCAGGCAACGCCGGACCGCAACAGTCCTCGGCGCTGCCGCCGCTGTCGCCCTCGCGGCCGTGATCCTCCCTGGAGCGCTCACCAAGCCGGCTCCCGGGCCCGCGAACACGCCGTCGTACAACCAGAACGGATTCACCCTGCCCGGTGAGATCGACGGCGACGCCCTGCTCAAGGGATGGGCCGGTCAGGCCGGCGCGAACCACGTCGAGTTCGACTGGACGCCGACGACCAAACACCTGCGGTTCGACGGCCGCTGCGGGTCCGACTCCGACGGGATCCTCTGGGTGCGCGTCAACGGGTTCACCGTCGACTCCCGCCCGTGTGTGAAGGACAACGGCCCGATCCAGGGCACCGGTATCTCCGACGAGAGCGCCCTCTGGGCGGACGCCCCGATCGGCAAGCCCGCGAAGGTCACGCTCGACCTCGTCGGAGCCGACGGCCGGTCGGTGCAGGACGCGAACGAGCAGCTTGCCGTGGGCATCTACAGCGACCAGAGTCCGCGTTCAAGTGCCTGGGGGCCGACCCGGCCGGGCGACTACGTCCGCGACGGGCTGCGATTCCGGGGGCAGGCGGGCACCGCCGACCGGCTGGCCGCGGTGATCGGCGACCGCGGCGGCAACCAGGTCACCACCAGCTTCGTCCCCGCCAGTCACAACGTCGTCGTGCAGACCTTGGGTACGCCGGACGACTACGTCCTGAACCCGCCCGAGTACCGGGTACAGGTCCGGTTCGGCGACGGGAGCGCGATCAACGGGTACACCGGGTACGGCGACGAGGTGCAGCAGAGCTCGGCCGGCGCCGTCCAGCTGACCGCGCCGATCGGGAAGCCGCTGACCGTGACCGCCCGGCTGGTGGACAAGAACGGCCGGGAGGTTTCGGTGCCGAAGGCAAGGATCGGTGTCGCGATCTACGATCCCGGTCCGCAGGTCACGCAGGACGGGATCGACTTCGACCGCGAGAAGGAGGCGGACGGGACGACATACCGGTTCGTCCGCGCGGTGGTCGTACCGGCCGCCCAGGGCAAGGTGCAGCTCGCCACCCCGGTCGGGAAACCGTTCCTCTGGAGCTTCGGCAGCGTCGGGATCGGTCCGGACGTGTGGACCCGATGGGACGGCCTGACCGCTCATCAGGACGGCCCGATGACCGGCGGCTTCCGGTGGACCACCGAGGACCCACAGACCGCACCCGCGACGGTCGGCTTCTACATCAACGCCGGCAAGCCAACCGGCGGCAAGCTAGCCATCGCCCTGTACGAACCTGTGCGCTAGACCCAGCTGTGGAGGTCGGCGGCGTCTCGGGTGAATTGTTCGGGTGAGTCGTCGGCGACGAACTCGAGCAGGGCGTTGATCTCGCGGGGAGCGGCGGCGAGGCGGTCGAGGACGGGGCGCCACAGGGACTCGCGGGCGGCCAGCGGCAGGCGGTTGTTCGACGGCCACCACGAGAAGACGTGCACCGTACTCAGCCACGGCATCAGGGCCTCGAGCTGCTGCAGGCATTCCTTGTCGTCGAGGTCGACGGGCGGCTGCCAGTACGTCGTGAGGTTCGGCGCGCCGACGTCGAGCAGCAGCGTGATCGTCGAGTCGACCTCGTCGGTGAGCGTGTTGCGATGGAACTCCATCGCGATCTCGATGCCCGCGCCGGCGGCCATGTCGGCGAGCTCGCCGAGCCCGCGGGTCACCGCCATCCGGTCGCCGACGCCCGCGTCCGCCGTACCGACGTTGCCGGCCCAGACCCGGATCCGGGGCGCGCCGAGCGCCTCGGCGGTGGCGACCGCGGACCGCATCTCCTCACGGTCGACGTTGCCGGCCCGCAGGTACGAGCCGTACGCCGCCACCTGCAGGCCGTGCACCTCGGTGAGGTTGCGTACCCGCTTGGCGTTCACCAGGTTGCCGAGCGGGACGTGCACGTCACCGCCCCATTCGATCGCCGCGAGCCCGGACTCCGCCGCCGTCTCCACCACCTGGTCGACGGCCAACTGACGGAACGTCACCGAGACCAGACCGGTCCTCACACCCACGCGCGCCTCCTGGTGTTCACTCCTCCATCCAACCGCATCACACCAGCGGCTTCACGTCGCAGTCACCCGATGGACGGTCCGCCCCGGCCGTTCGCCGACCGCGGCTTGGCGACATGTCCCGCCTTCACTGCGGCCACCGGCACAGCCGTAGGACCGGCAGCGGCAGCACCACGGGCGGCGGCAGGAGCCTGCGACGGACCTCCGGACACCTTGCCCGCCTCAGCTTGAGCGGCGAAGGCCGCGGCGTGCGCGATGTACTCCTGCGCCCTAGCGGTTCGCGCCGGATCCATCTTGTTGATCCGGTCGTCGGATGCCACGAGTTCCGCCGCCAACTGCCGCGCCGGCGACTCGGCGTCCTGCTCGACCCGGTACTGCCGATCGCCGTGCACGTACCCCTCGAACGCCTCCGCCTCCGCCTCTGGCCGGTCGGCATCGCCGTGACTCGCCGCGACCACATCGCCGTGGGCTCCGAGCGCATCCCGCCGGATCGCCTGCCGGACCCGCTCGCCGGCGAGCACCCGGTCCTCCGGCGACAGGTTCGCCGACCTGACCGCCGCCCGCGTGATGTCGTCGACCAGTGCGTTCATCATTTCGCCGCGGGACTGCGCCATTCGATTCCTCCTGTGGGCCGTGGCCGGATCGCCGCACACCGTACCGGCGGGGGAGGTCGCGGCCGTCTCACGTCATGAGCAAACGGTTTGGATGCGACTGTCGCGCGGGCTTACGCTGAGAGCCGTGCCGGAACAGCGAAAAGGATTCACCTACGGGTTCACCGCGTACCTGATCTGGGGATTGTTCCCGCTGTACTGGAAGCTCCTCGACTCCTCCGGTGCGATCGAACTGCTCGCGCACCGGATCCTCTGGTCCGTGGTCACGATCGCGATCCTGGTCGCCGTACTGCGGAAGTTCGGCCGGCTGAAGGCACTGCTCGCGGAACCGCGCCGCCGCTGGCCGCTGATCGCCGCCGGGTTCCTGATCTCGGCGAACTGGGGCACCTACATCTGGGGCGTCAGCAACGGGCACGTCGTGGAGACCTCGCTCGGGTACTTCATCACGCCACTGTTCACCGTCCTGCTCGGCGTCTTCGTCCTCAAGGAGCAGCTCCGCCCGATCCAGTGGACCGCGCTCGGGATCGCCTTCGTCGCGGTCGCCGGCCTGACCATCGAGAACGGGAAGCCGCCGTGGGTGGCGATCATCCTGACGTTCTCGTTCGGGTTCTACGGACTGGCGAAGAAGCAGGCCGGCGCCGGCGCGATCGAGGGCATGGCGATCGAGTCCGGCACCGTCGCACCGCTCGCAGCAGCGGCGATCCTCGTCCTCGGCCTGCAAGGAGACGCCACGATCACGCACCACGGGACGGCGTACCTGGTCCTGGTCCTGCTGACCGGCCCGATCACCGCCGTACCACTGCTGCTGTTCGGCGCCGCCGCCACGCGGGTCTCGATGACCACCCTCGGCCTGCTGAACTACATCGCCCCGATCATGCAGTTCATCTGCGGCCTGGTGATCTTCCACGAGCAGATGACCACGATGCGTTGGGTCGGCTTCAGCCTGGTCTGGGTTGCGCTCGCTCTCTTCACCTTCGACAGCATGCACACCCGCCGCCGCACCCTGGCCCTAGAACGAGCCGCCCTCACCGCCTCCGCCGCCTGAAAGGTGTTGACCTGGAGTATTCAGGACATTTAATATCCAGGTTATGAAGATGAACGAGGGCGTCGAGTGGGCGATGCACAGCTGCGTGAATCTCAGCTGGATGCCTGGTGCGGCGGTCACCGCCAAGCGCCTCGCCGCCTTCTACGACCTGCCGACGGCGTACCTGAACAAGCAACTCCAGGCGCTCGCGCGGGCCGGCATCCTCACCTCGGTCTCCGGGCCGAAGGGCGGCTTCCAGCTTGCCCGCGACCCGCGCAACATCTCGCTGCTCGACATCGTGGTCGCGATCGACGGACCCGACGAGGCGTTCCGGTGCATGGAGATCCTGAAGGCCGGCCCGGGCGCCGACCACCGGACCGACTACACCAAGGCATGCCTGATCTCCCAGGCGATGCGGTCCGCGGAGCTGGCCTACCGGCGCGAGCTGGCCGGGCAGAGCATCGCGGACGTCGCCGGACGGGTGATCAGTCAGACCCCCGAGGCACCTGAGAACACCCGCAACCACTTCGCGAACCTCAAGTCCTGAAGCCTTTCACCGCACCTTTCCCCAGGAATTGATTCTGGATGCCAAATATCCTGAATAACTGCCTCTTGCCCTTAGCAACTAAAAGGAGAAGTTCATGTCTTTCCTGATCCGCTCGAACGACGCCGAGGTCCTGTCCGCGAGTGGCGTGACGCTGCTGGCCGACGTACCCGACACCGGCGGGCACCTGACCAGCCACCGCTCGATCTTCCAGCCCGGTAAGGAGGGCGCTCCCCCGCACCTGCACCAGGAGGCGGCCGAGCTGTTCTACGTAATGTCCGGCCGGCTCCGCGTCCTCACCGGCGAGACGCTGACCGAGCTGAACCAGGGCGATTTCCTCCTCGTCCCGCCGAACACCCCGCACGCCTTCGAGGCCGCCGGAGACGCCCCCACCGAGGTGCTCTTCGTCCTCACCCAGGCCAAACCCCGCTTCGGCTACTACCGCCTCCTGGAATCCGCCTACCGCGGCGAAACCAGCTGGGACCAGGTCGCCCAAACCAGCGACCTCTACGACAACCACTACGTCGAAAGCCCCACCTGGCAGCACCGCTGAGCACGGCCGTGCTGCCCCCACTGTCGGCGGTCGGGCTGTCGGGATCGGACAGCTCGACAGGACGTGTCGGTCACCCGTGGGTCAACTACCTAGTGCACCTGAGCGTGAAAGCGCTGGATGCGTACGGTGTACTGAGGTGCTCTACCTGTCGAACTGCACATCACTCGCCGGCGTGGTTGGGGAGGCTCGAGGCAGCAGCCGGTGGTGTGGACAGGTACAGGTGGGTGCGGGCATCTCCTGCCCTGTCCCCACCCACCACTTCCCATCCCGGCCCACCGCTTCCTGCCGTCACCCACCGCTTGCTGTCCTACGCCCAGGTCGCTGTGCTGCGCCTCGGCAGTCTGGGCGAACGTGAGGTGCAACACCTGGAGTCACAAAACAGGGGGCCGCGGGGTCGTATGGGGTGACGGAGGAGGTCGCTCATGCAGCGTCCGTGGAAGAACCTGCGCGGCAGGGTGTTTCCCGATCATTGGTCGTTGTTGTTCGGGCAGATCGCGTTCTACAGCTTCGTGATGCTCATCGTCAGCGGCGTGGTCCTGATGGTGTACTACGAGCCATCGGTCAATCACGTCGTGTACGACGGGCCGTACGGACCGCTGCGCGGCATCCCGATGTCCCGCGCCCTCGACTCGACGCTGCGACTGACGTTCGAGGTCCGTGGCGGCCTGCTGGTACGCCAGATCCATCACTGGTCCACGCTGCTGATGGTCGCGGCGATCACCCTGCACCTGCTGCGGCTGTTCTTCACCGCGGCGTTCCGGCGGCCGCGCCGGCTGAACTGGCTGATCGTCTTCGGCCTGCTCGTCCTCACCCTGGGCGCCGCGCTCACCGGTACGTCGCTCCCGGACGACACCGCCTCCGGCACGAGCCTCGCCGTACTCGACGGTGTCCTGCAGGCAACACCGTTCGTCGGGTCGGGTCTCGCGTCGTTGCTGTTCGGCGGCGAGTTCCCCGGTGACGTGATCTCGCGCTTCTACCCGCTGCATGTCGTGGTCCTGCCCGTCGCACTGCTCGCGCTGTTCGCGGCCGCGGCACTCCGCACGCTCAAGCAGAAGCCGGTCCAGCTCGTCAGCAAGCGGACGAAGACCGCGAAGGTTGCGGCAGTGCAGGGCGTGGGCCTGTTCGCGTTCGTGGCCGGCGTCTCGATCCTGCTGGGCGCGACGGCGACCATCAACCCCGTCTGGCTCTACGGCCCAGCCGACCCGGCGGACACCTCGGCCGGCGTCGGCCCGGCCTGGTACCTCGCGTTCCTGGACGGCTCGCTGCGGCTCGCGCCGGGCTGGGAGGTGGTCTGGTGGGGCAAGACGATCAGCCTCGCCATCCTCGTACCGGTCGCGATCTGCACGCTGTTCCTCGCGCTCGTGGCCGTGTACCCGTTCATCGAGGAGCGGGTGCTCAAAGACCGGAAGGAGTACGACCTCCTCGAACGGCCGCGCAACAACCCCACACGGACCGGCATCGGTGTCGCCGGGATGACCTTCTACAGCGTGCTTTGGGCGGCGGCCGGCGCGGACACCATCGCTCTCCAGTTCCACCTGTCCATGAACACGCTCCTGCACTTCTTCCAGGTCCTACTGGTCGTCGGGCCGCCGGTCGCGCTGTGGCTGACCCGTCGCATCTGCCTGGGTCTGCAGCGGGGCGAGACGGAGGTCGCGGAGCACGGGATCGAGACCGGGCGGATCATCCGGCGTCCGGACGGCGGGTACGTCGAGGTGCACGGACCGGCCCGGAACCGTCCTACCGAGCTGCCATCGCACTGAGCACGCCGGCCTCGCTCAACGATCCCGACGGGGTTCCACCGTGGATCCGGCCGGTGGTGGCGGACAGCGGACGGGCGCTCGCGGCGCTGCGGCTCGCGATGATCTCCGCGGCGATCGAGATCGCAGTCTCCTCAGGCGTCCGGGCGCCGAGATCCAGACCGGTCGGCGAGCACAGCCGGGCCAGCTCGCCGGCCTCCAGGCCCGCGGCACGCAACCTGGCCAGCCGATCCTCGTGCGTACGGCGGGACCCCATCGCGCCGATGTAGCCGGCCTCCGTGCGCAACGCCAGCTCCAGCAGCGGTACGTCGAACTTCGGGTCGTGCGTCAGCACACACAACGCCGTACGGGCGTCGACCTGATCGAGCACCCCGGCCAGGAAGCGGTGGGGCCAGTCGACCACCACTTCGTCTGCCTCGGGGAACCGGGCCCGGGTCGCGAACACACCACGGGCGTCGCACACCGTCACGTGATAGCCCAGGAACTTCCCGACCCGCGCCACCGCGGCCGCGAAGTCGATCGCCCCGAACACGAACATCCGCGGCGGTGGCGTGAGCGCCTGCACGAACACCGAGACCTCGGTACGGCGGCACTCACCATGCGTCCCGTACTGCCGGATCGCCGTGGATCCCGTACTGAGCATGCCGACCGCGTCCTCGACCACGGCGCTGTCCAGACCCGGATCGCCGAGGCTGCCCGAAACCTCTGCAGGCGTGACGACGAGCCGCCGCCCCAGACCGTCGCCCGTGGCCACGGTCGCGACCGCCACCGGCCGCCCCGCCTCGATCGCAGCCGCCACCGACTCGAACTCGCCGAACGCCGTGCGATCAACCGGCTCGACAAGGACCTCGATGAGTCCACCGCAGGTCAGCCCGATCGCGAACACGTCGTCATCGGACACCCCGTACCGACGGACCACTGGAACGCCCGTCCGGATGACCTCCTGTGCCACCGCGTAGACGTCGGACTCGACGCAGCCACCGGACACACTGCCCACCGCGACACCGTCCCCGGACACCGCCATCGTCGCGCCCGGCCGGCGAGGCGCCGACCGGAACGTGTCGATCACCGTCGCCAGCGCGAACCGCTCACCGTCCACGTACCACCCACGAACCTGCTGGAGGACGTCACGCACCCATGTGCTCCGCGCCGGCCTTGACCGCCTCCCGGATCCGCGTGTACGTACCGCAGCGGCAGATGTTGCGCAGCTCGTCGAGGTCCGCGTCGGTGATGTCGCGGCCCTCGGCGCGGGCCTGCTTCACCTTCGCGACCGCCGCCATGATCTGTCCCGGCTGGCAGTAGCCGCACTGCGCCACGTCGTACGTCAGCCACGCCTCCTGCATCGGGTGCAGGTCCTTGCCGACGGTGTCCGGCAGCCCTTCGATCGTGGTGATCTCGTCGGTCGGGGAGATGTCCTTCACCGGCACCGAGCACGGGTTGAACGCCTTGCCGTTGATGTGCGAGGTGCAGGACTTGCAGACGTTCAGCGCGCAGCCGTACTTCGGCCCGGTGACTCCGAGCAGGTCGCGCAGAACCCACAGCAACCGCACGGAGTCCTCGGCGTCGACGCTGATCTGCTTGCCGTTGAGCTTGAAGGTGTGAGTTGGCATGGGTTCCTCAGAACGTGTGGTCGAGGCCGTCGGTCGGCGACTGCGGGGTGGACGGCTGGACCGGCAGCGGCTCGAACCCGAGCTTGCCGTGGTTGATCGGGAAGTACGTCGGCAGCGTGCCGGTCGCCCTGGCGTACGCACAGGCGATCGCGGCGAAGGCCGGCGCCACCGACAGCTCGCCGGCGCCGCTCGGGCTGTCGCTGGTGTTCGGCATGATCACCACCTGCACGTCCAGCGGCGAGTTCCACTCGCGGGTGTAGAAGTAGTTGTCCCAGCTGCCTTCGAGCGGGATGCCGTCCTTGATGTGCAGACTCGACGTGAGCGCCAGCGCGATCGCGTCCTGGAGCCCGCCGAACATCTGCGCCTCGAGGCCCTTGGGGTTGATGCAGAACCCGGGATCGACGACGATCACCGCCTTGGTCACCCGCGGGCCGGTCACCGCCTCGCCCTCGATCGGCCGGTTCACGGTCTCGGGCCGGCAGTCGATCTCGACCAGGGTCGCGACCGCGGCCCGGTACTCCGAGTGGATACCGACGCCCTGCGCCGTACCCTTCGGCATCGCCTTGCCCCAGTCGCCGACCTCGGCCGCCTTGTTCAGCACGGCGAGCAGGCGCTGGTCCTTGAGGAAGTTCCGGCGGAAGCGGACCGGGTCCTGGCGGAACTTCGCGGCCAGCTGGTCGACCATCAGCTCCTCGGCGCAGACCACGTTCGGCGAGTAGATGTTGCGCATGCTGCCGGTGTTGAACTTCAGCGGCACCTCGTTGAGCAGCTGCGTCGTGACACCGAAGTTGTACGGCGAGGACTGCGTGAGTTCGAAGATCGTCTCCGCGAACGACAGGTTCCCGCCGACCGGGAGATCCGCGGCGAACGCCGTGATCATCTCGCCGAGCCCGTGCCCGAAGTCGGTCTGCACGCTGGTGTGCCGCTGCTCGTAGCTGAGCACGTTGCCGGCCGCGTAGTTCACCCGGACCCGCGACGTACACATCGGATGGGTCCGGCCCTGGCGGAAGTTGTCGGTCCGCGACCAGGACAGCTTGACCGCCTTGCCCATCTTCTGCGAGATCTCCGCCGCCTCGGCCGCGACGTCGTGGAACAGGTGCCGGCCGAACGAGCCGCCGCCCTGTACGACATGCACCTTGACCGCGTCGATCGGCAGCCCGAGCTGCTTGGCGATGTCCTCCTGCGCCACGATCGGCACCTTCAGGCTGGACCAGATCTCGGCGCTGTCCGGGCCGACGTCCGCGATCGCGCAGTCCGGCTCGAGCGGGCTGTTGCTCGCGAACGCGAACACGAACTCGGCGTCGATCGTCTGGGACAGCAGCGGTGGCACCACCATCGGCAGCTGCGCCGCCCGGAGCTTTGCCAGTACGGTCGCGTCGGACTCGTCGTCGACCGTGCCCGGGCCCCAGGTCGCGTCGACCTTCTGGATCGCGTCGATGCACTGGCCGAAGGTCTCGCCGCGGATCGCGATACCGTGGGCGATACCAACGACATCGGTGATGCCCGGCAACGCCCGCAGCGCGCCCAGGTTGTTGATCCTGCGCAGCGTCCCGTTGATCGTCGGCGGCCGTGCCACCATGGTCGGCTTCGCGCCCGGAACCTGCAGATCCATCGCGAACTGCTTGCTGCCGGTGACGATGCCGTGCGCGTCGACGCGGTTGTGCGGCTTGCCCAGCACCTTGAAGTCCGCCTCGGCCTTCAGCTGGGCGGCCACCTTGACGGTCTTCGTAACCGCAGCCGCCCGGGCGAGTGCGCCGTACGTCGCCGTCACCCCGTTCGGCCCGGTCAGTACGCCGGCGGCCGCGGTCACCTTGTCGACCGCGACGTTCCATTGCAGCGCGGCCACCTCGACCAGGCGCTGACGGGCGATCGCGGCAGCCGTACGGACCGGGACGTACATGCTGCGCATCGAGTTCGACCCGCCGGTGAGCTGGTTCATCAGCAGCTCCGGGCGGGCGTCGGCGAGGCCGATCTCGACCTTCTCGATCGGCAGGTCCAGCTCCTCGGCGACGATCATCGCGAACGCGGTCGTGATGCCCTGACCGACCTCGGCCCGCGGCACCGCGAAGAACGCCGTCCCGTCGGTGCGCAGCTCCACCGTGATCAGGCCGGACGTCGGCGCGGCGGCCAGGTTCTGCAGGTCGCCGAGGTCGAACACGTCGGCCGGCTGCGGCACCGACGGCACCGCCGCGTCCGCTGCCCGCGGATCGGATTCGTTGGTCGCCCAACTGACCCCGACCGCCAGCGTCGGCGCGGCAATCAGATACCCGAGGACGCGCCGCCGGCCGAGCAGACCGGGCTTCTTCTCGCTTGGTGGCGCCAACGATCGACGATCTTCGGTGCTGTGTTCGACCATTGGGAGACCTCCGTGCTCGAGCAATGCTGGGAACGCAGTCTGGCACCGCCGGAGTCGCTACGGGATAGCCGCAGTGCCTAGGTTTCCGGCGCTTCACTGTGCACAACGCACAGCGGGCCGTTCGGTCACGCGGGGAAGAGCCGGAAAGCCCGCAGGGCAAGGCCGAGTTCGAGTTGGCAGCCGTCGGCGGTGACGTCACGGCCGGTGATCTGATGGACCCGGTGCAGGCGGTTGATCACCGTGTTCCGGTGACAGTGCGCGAGATCCGCCGTACGACGGACCGATCCGGCCGCCGTCACCCACTTGTCCAGAGTGTCCAGCAGGAGTTCGCGTTCCGGCACGGGTACGGTCGTCAAGGGCCGGAGCCAGGTCTGGACCAGTTGCGCGGCCAACTCCGGTGCGCTGAGCAACAGCGCATCGGGAAGCCGCTCCGTCAACGCT
This sequence comes from Kribbella sp. NPDC048928, assembly GCF_043197975.1. Classification (NCBI taxonomy): domain Bacteria; kingdom Bacillati; phylum Actinomycetota; class Actinomycetes; order Propionibacteriales; family Kribbellaceae; genus Kribbella; species Kribbella sp. NPDC048928. The sequence continues at coordinate 533,951 of NZ_JBICUC010000004.1, forward strand.
GCAACGTCGATCCGGCCGGCCGGCAAGGTGCGGCGGGCCAGCATCGCCTGCCGGTACGCAACATCCACCTCCGCCAGACCTGCGACCACGCCAGACAGTCCCGCGGGCGCATCTACGAGTTGCCGGAGGAGGAGCAGTACCGCATCCGCGGATTCGATGCCGAGGGCAAGTAACCCGACGACGGTCTGCGGCCGGACCTGCCAGGCGGACGCGACCCGCACTCCGGCGAGCCGGCGCGCGAACGACGTCGTCGTACAGTCGTCGTCGACCAGGTTGTCGATCGCGACCACGACGTACGGGCCGTTCACCGGGATGTCCAGGACGCTGGCCGCCTCCTGCACGAAGACGCGATTCGCCCGCCCCTGCAGAAGTCCTTCCCAGAGCGTCGATCTGCGCTGTTCGTCGGCGCGGACCAGGTTGCGCTCGGCGGCGTGGTAGGCGGTCGCGACCTGTGACGACGTCCGGTCGACGACCTCCCAGACCTTTCCGGCAACGTCCAGCAGCACCTCGGACTCGACCGTCCCCTGGGCCCGCGCCTCGTCGATCAGCGCCTCCCAGACCTGCCGTCCACCGAGCCGGAACGACTTCAGTACGTCGTCCAACGGCATTCGCTGCTCCGCCCGCCGCCGCCCGGTCGCCTGCGCCGCATCGAAGTGGTCGTCGCTGTCGGCAATCATCTGCACGACCCGGGCAACGTTGTCATGACACGACCGCCACAGGTCCTGTCGCGGCACCGAATCCAGCTCGAGGTACGAGGGATTCTGCTCGTAGATCGTCGCGACCAACGCGTCTGTCAACTCCGGCAGATGCCCCAGCACACTCTGTGCCAACCACTCCACCGACAATCCGGTACGCTCCACAGCACTACCCATAGTCGGCACAGCATCGCACACCGTCGCCGCGTCGCACAGAGCCCAGCACACACGCCGCCGCAAATCCAGCAGCTACCTCTGCAGTTCCTTCCGGACCTTGCGCAGCACGTCTTTCAGTTCCTTCTGGATCAGGTCGTGGCGACTCTCGAGGTCTTGTTGATCGTTGGCCTTGCTGAAGTCGTGCACCGCAGCGTGGACCGAATCGAACCTGTCGTCCAAACCATCTGTCCCACTCAGGTACACGGCTTGGCCGATCGCCGCCCGCGCTCTGGCCTCACACCGGTAAACCTCCTGCCGAAGCACGTCTCGGGCAGCCTCAGTCTGTCCCTCGATGCGAGCCCTTGCACGACCGAAGTTCGCCCGTGCGTACTCGTACAACGCCTCGGTGCACTCGCCGAAGACTCGCATCTTCGCGTCGAGGATCCTCGCGTTCCGTTCGCCCCTCTGCTGCAGGCGCTGCGATATCACGATGCCGATGACAGACCCCAGCAGCGCGATCGTGCCACCGACCAGTGTGCCGACCATCCGCTCACCCTACGGAATCACCCGTGACCGGCCAAGCGCTTCAATCGGGTGCTACACCGAGCGGGTGGCTACCAGGTCGCAGAGGGTGTCGAGGGCTTCTCGGCCGGGGCCTTCGGGGAGGGAGGCGAGGAGTTTGCGGGCGTCGGCCGCGCGGCGGCGGACGTCGTCCTCGGCCCGGCGGAAGGTGTCGTGGGAGCGCAGCAGGTCGAGGGCCTCGGCGAGCCGGGCGTCGTCGGACAGGTCCGAGTCCAGGAGGTTCAGGAGCCGGGCGTCGGTGGGGTCCTCGGGATCCGCCTGGGCGCGGAAGATCAGCACCGGGAGGGTCGGAACGCCCTCGCGGAGGTCGGTACCGGGCGTCTTGCCGGACTGGCCGGACTCGGACGCGATGTCGAGCAGGTCGTCGGCGAGCTGGAACGCCACGCCGATCTCCTCGCCGAAGGCCCGCAGCAATTCCTGTACCTCGGCCGACGCGCCGGCGTACCGGGCACCGAAGAGGACGGATGTCGCGATCAGCGAACCGGTCTTGTCGGCGACCACCGACAGGTAGTGCTTCAGGGGGTCCTGGCCGTCGCCGACACCCATGGTCTCGCGGATCTGCCCCTCGACCAGGCGGCCGAAGGTACGGGCCTGGATCCGGACCGCTTCCGGACCGAGATCCGCGACCAGGTCCGACGCGCGGGCGAACAGCCAGTCGCCGGACAGGATCGCGACCGAGTTGTCCCAGCGCGCGTTCGCGGTGGACGAGCCGCGGCGCAGTGCCGCCTCGTCCATCACGTCGTCGTGGTGCAGCGTCGCCACATGGGTCAGCTCGACCACGACGGCCGCCTTCACGACGTCGTCAGACGACTGCTCGGCCCCGAACTCGGCGCCCAGCAGCACCAGCAGCGGCCGGAACCGCTTGCCGCCGGCAAGCATGACGTGCTGCGCCGCCTCGGTGACGAACGGCGCCTCCGACTGGGTCGCGTCGAGCAGCGCCTGCTCCACACGCTCCAGCCCAGCACGAACCCGGGACCCGAGCGCCGCGTCGGCGAACTCGAATCCCAGGCTCTCGGCCGGCAGTTGGTTCGGACTCAACGGATGAACTCACCAGCTCGGGCCGCCAGGTCGAGCACCGGTCCGGGAACCAGACCGAGGACCACCGTGGCGGCGAGACCCAGCGCGACCGCCGACGTGGTCTGCCAACCCGGCAGCGCCACGTCCGGCGCGTCGGCCGGCAGGTCGGAGAAGAACATCAGCACGATCACGCGGACGTAGAAGAACGCGGCGACCAGGCTGGACAGCACCGCGACCACGACCAGCGGCCACGCGCCACCGGTCCAGGCCGCGCTGAAGACTGCCCACTTGCCGGTGAAGCCCGCGGTCAGCGGGATGCCGGCGAAGGACAGCAGGAAGAACGCGAAGATCGCGGCCAGCAGCGGCGACTTCTTGCCCAGACCCGCCCAGCGGGACAGGTGCGTCGCCTCGCCGCCCGCGTCCCGGACCAGCGTCACGACCGCAAAGGCACCGATCGTCGGGAACCCGTACGAGACCAGGTAGAACAGCACCGCCTGGGTCGAGGTGATCCCGTTGTGCACGCCGCTGCCGGACTGCGCCAGGCCGACGAACGCGGTCAGCAGGAAGCCTGCGTGCGCGATCGACGAGTAGGCGAGCATCCGCTTCACGTCGGTCTGGGTGATCGCGACGATCGAGCCGACCACCATCGTCAGGATGGCGACGATCCACATCATCGGCGCCCAGTCCCAGCGGGTCCCGCCGAGCGCGACGTAGAAGACCCGCATCAGGCCGACGAACGCGGCGATCTTGGTGCAGGCCGCCATGAAACCGGTGACCGGCGTCGGGGCGCCCTGGTACACGTCCGGGGTCCAGGAGTGGAACGGCACGCCGCCGACCTTGAACAGCAGGCCGACGCCCAGCAGACCGGTACCGGCCAGCAGGATCGTGTCGCCACCGGTCTGGGTGCCGAGCGCGTCCGCGATGCCGCCGAGCGACATCGTGCCCGCGTACCCGTAGAGCAGTGCGATCCCGAACAGCAGGAACGCCGACGAGAACGCGCCGAGCAGGAAGTACTTCATCGCGGCTTCCTGCGAGATCAGCCGGCGACGGCGCGCCAGCCCACAGAGCAGGTACAGCGGCAGCGAGAACACCTCGAGCGCGACGAACAGGATCAGCAGGTCGTTCGACGCCGCGAACAGCATCATGCCGCCGACCGCGAACAGCGTCAGCGGGAAGATCTCGGTGTGCTCGATGCGCAGCGCCGTACCCTCACGCTCGGCCTCGGAGCCCGGTACGGCGGCCGCCTGGCCGGCGAACGCGGACAGGCCGCCGTCGATCGAACGCTCCGCGAACAGCAGCACGCTGATCAGCGTCAGCGCCAGCAGGATCAGCCAGGTGAACAGCGCCGGGCCGTCCACCGCGACCGCGCCCTGGACCGCGATCAGTTCCTTCTTGTCGTGCATCAGGATTCCGGTCAGTACGCCGGACACGACCACGGCGAGCACCGTGATCGCCAGCTGCACCAGGTGCCGCAACTGCCGGGGCAGGAACGCCTCGACCAGGACCCCCACGGCGGCCGCGCCGAACACGACGAACAGCGGCGCCAGCTCGCTGTACTCGATCTTCGGCGAGGTGAAGTCCGCCAGCGGCAGCAACATCGCGCTCACTTCTGTCCCTCCGTCACGGGGATCTGCGGTGCCTTGTCGGTCACGCCCACCCGCTGCATGGTCGAGTCGACCGCGGGCTTGATGATGTCGATCACCGGCTTCGGGAAGATGCCCAGGCCGATGATCAGGATCACGAGCGGTGCGATCGCCAGCACCTCACGCGCGTTCAGGTCCTTCAGCTTCTCGATCCCGTCGCGGACCGGCCCGGTCATCAGGCGTTGGTACATCAGCAGGATGTACAGCGCGGCGAGCACGATGGCGACCACCGCGATCACCGCGATCACCTTGTGCCGGCTGAAGGTTCCGGCCAGCACCATGAACTCGGAGATGAACGGCGACAGGCCGGGCAGCGCCAGGCTGGACAGGCCGGCGAACAGGAACGTACCGGCGAGCACCGGCGCCACCTTCTCCACCCCGCCGTAGTCGGCGATCCGCGCGGATCCGCGCCGGGAGATCAGGTACCCGGCGACCAGGAACAACGCGGCGGTGGAGAGACCGTGGTTGAACATGTACAGCGTCGACCCGGTCAGGCCCTGCGACGTCAGCGCGAAGATGCCCATCACGATGAAGCCGAAGTGCGAGATCGAGGTGTACGCGATCAGCCGCTTGATGTCGGTCTGGCCGATCGCCAGCAGCGCGCCGTACAGCACCGAGATCAGCGCCAGCACCAGCACCACCGGGGTCGCCCACTGCGATGCGTTCGGGAACAGGCCCAGGCAGAACCGGATCATCCCGAAGGTGCCGATCTTGTCCAGGATGCCGACCAGCAGCACCGACGTCCCCGGCGTCGCCTCACCGGCCGCGTCCGGCAGCCAGGTGTGGAACGGCACCATCGGCGCCTTCACCGCGAAGGCGAAGAAGAAGCCGAGGAACAGCCAGCGTTCCGTGTTCTGGCTCATGTCGAGCTTGATCATGTCGGCCAGCAGGTACGACGGGTCGCCGTGCTTGGCGGAGACGACGTACAGGCCGACGACCGAGGCCAGCATCAGCAGACCACCGAGCAGCGAGTACAGCAGGAACTTCACCGCGGCGTACGAACGCTGCGGGCCGCCGAAGCCACCGATCAGGAAGTACATCGGGATCAGCGTCGCCTCGAACAGCACGTAGAACAGGAACACGTCGGTGGCGGAGAAGACGCCGATCGACAGTGCCTCGAGGCCGAGGATCCAGGCGAAGAAGGACTTCTCCGACCAGCGGCCGTGCTGCGCGTCGTTCCAGGAGGCGATCAGCACGATCGGCGTCAGCAGCGCGGTCAGTACGACCAGCACCACGCCGACCCCGTCGAGGCCGAGCGCGTAGTGCGCGCCGAACGCCTTGATCCAGGTGTGTGTCTCGGCGTACTTCTCGCCGCCGTTGTTGTGGTAACCGATCGCGACGATCGCGGTCAGGACCAGCGTGACGAGCGAGAACCCGAGCGCGACCTGCTTGGACAGCAGAGCCTTCGCCTTCGGGACCAGCATCGTCACGATGGCTCCCACGAACGGCAGGAGCAGTAACAGGGTCAGCCAACCGATGTTCACGACAACCTCACCGCGAGGAGGGCGACGACCACGAATGCGGCGCCGAAGACCATGCTGAGTGCGTACGAACGGACGAAGCCCGTCTGGAACCGGCGCAGCCGGCCGGACAGTCCGCCGAAGAGCGCAGCCAGCCCGTTCACCAGGCCGTCGACGCCCCGGTTGTCGAGCCAGACCAGCGTCCGCGTCAGGTACTGACCGGGGCGCATGAGGACCGCCTCGTTGAGCGCGTCGCCGAACAGGTCACGCCGTGCGAACCGGGTGACCGGCGAACCGGCCGGCGCCTCCCGCGGGATCTCCCGGCGGTACATCATGACCGCGATCGCGATTCCCACCGCGACCACCGCGAGCGTGATGATCGTCATCACCGTGGCGTTCAGCGGCGGGTGCGCCTCCTCGTGCCCGACGATCGGCTCGAGCCAGTTCACGATCCAGTGACCGACGAAGTACAGCGCACCGCCACCGAGCGAGAGCGCGGCCAGGATGATCAGCGGCCACGTCATCACCTTCGGGGACTCGTGCGGGTGCACATCCTCGGCCCAGCGCTTCTTGCCGAAGAACGTCATCAGCATCACCCGCGACATGTAGAACGCGGTGATGCCGGCGCCGAGCAGCGCACACAGACCGATCACCGTGTTGTCCGCGAACGCGGCCTCGATGATCTTGTCCTTGCTGAAGAAGCCCGCGAACGGCGGGATGCCGAGGATCGCCAGGTAGCCGAACGCGAACGTGACGAAGGTGATCTTCATCGGCGTCCGCAGTGCACCGTAGTGGCGCATGTTCACGTCGTCGTCCATACCGTGCATCACGGATCCGGCGCCGAGGAACATGTTCGCCTTGAAGAAGCCGTGCGTGAGCAGGTGGAAGATCGCGAACACGTACCCGACCGGGCCGAGGCCGGCGGCGAGCATCATGTAGCCGATCTGGCTCATCGTCGAACCGGCCAGCGCCTTCTTGATGTCGTCCTTGGCGCAACCGATGATCGCACCGGCGAGTGCGGTGACCGTACCGACGATCACCACCGCGGTCGAGGCCGCGTCGGTGACCGCGTAGATCGCGTGCGAACGAACCACCAGGTAGACGCCCGCGGTGACCATCGTCGCCGCGTGGATCAGCGCCGACACCGGGGTCGGGCCCTCCATCGCGTCCAGCAGCCAGGACTGCAGCGGCACCTGCGCGGACTTGCCGCAGGCGGCGAGCAGCAGCATCAGGCCGAGCAGCGTGGCCCAGGTCTTCGACAGGTGCGGGGCACCGGCGTTCACCGTGGAGAACGCCGACGAGCCGAACAGCGCCCACATGCTCATCACCGCGAGCGAGAGGCCGATGTCACCGACCCGGTTCACCACGAACGCCTTCTTCGCGGCGACCGCGGCCGAGTTCTTGTGCTGCCAGAAGCCGATCAGCAGGTACGACGCCAGACCGACGCCCTCCCAGCCGACGAAGACCAGCAGGTAGTCGGCGGCCAGTACGAGCAGCAGCATCGACGCGATGAACAGGTTCAGGTAGCCGAAGAACCGGCGCCGCCGCGGGTCGTGCTCCATGTAGCCGATCGAGTAGATGTGGATCAGCGAACCCACACCGGTGATCAGCAGCACGAACAGGATCGCCAGCGGGTCGATCAGCAGCGTGAAGTCGACCTTGATGTGGCCGACCGAGAACCACTCGAACAGCCGGACCGTCTCGGACCGCTCGTCGTCCGAGTGGCTTCTCATCTGGACGAACAGGACGACGCCGAAGGCGAAGGAGATCACCGGCGCCAGCGTGCCCAGCAGGTGACCCCAGGTGTTGGTGGCCTTGCCACCGAGCAACAGGATCGCCGCGGACAGGGCCGGTACCGCGACCAGCAGCCACGTCAGCTCATGACTCATCGGTTGCTTACCTCAGTACTTGAGCAGGTTGGCGTCGTCGACCGAGGCCGAGCGACGCGTACGGAAGATGGCCATGATGATGGCCAGCCCGATAACCACCTCGGCCGCGGCCACCACCATCACGAAGAAGGCGGCGATCTGGCCGTCGAGGTTGCCGTGCTGGCGGGCGAAGCTGACGAACGCCAGGTTGGTGGCGTTCAGCATCAGCTCCACGCACATGAAGACGACGATCGCGTTCCGGCGGACGAGCACGCCGAGCGCGCCGATGCTGAACAGAATCGCCGCGAGCACGATGTACGGCTCGGTAGTCACTTCTCGTCCTCCTTCACGAATCCAGTCGTGTCGGTGCTTTCCGCCTCGCGCGGGTAGGCCTCGCCGAGGTCGAGTTCGCGGACCTCTTCGACGTCCGCGCGCTCCTCGGACTCGGGGAACACCGTGCCACGTGCCTGGAGCACACGCGAAACCGAGGTCGGTGCGATCGACCCGTCGGGCAGCAGCGCCGGGGTGTCGACGGCGTTGTGCCGGGCCAGTACGCCGGGTGTCGGCAGCGGGCCCGGGTGGATCCCCTGCTCGGCGTACTTGCGGATCCGCTCCTCGGCGTGGTCGCGCTGGGTCTTCTTCTTGGTCAGCCGCTCGCGGTGGGCCAGCATCATGGCGCCCATCGCCGCGGTGATCAGCAGCGCCGACGTCACCTCGAAGGCGAACACGTACTTGCCGAACAGCAGCTGCGCGATGCCCTTCGGGTTGCCGTCCGGCTGCGCGTCGGCGAGGCCGGTCGGGTGCCCGTAGATCGCATTGCCGACCGCGGCGACGAGCAGGACGCCGAAGGCGACGAAGGCGATCCCGGCCAGCAGCCGCTGCCCGCGGATGGTCTCGACCAGCGAGTCCGAGGCGTCGACGCCGACGAGCATCAGGACGAACAGGAACAGCATCAGGATCGCGCCGGTGTACACGATGATCTGGACCGCGAACAGGAACGGTGCGTCCTGCGCGGCGTACTGGACCGCGAGGCAGACCATCACGGTCGCCAGCAGCAGCGCCGAGTGCACCGCCTTACGGACCAGGATCATGCAGATCGCGGCCAGGATCATGACCGGGGCCAGCAGCCAGAACGCGACCTGCGAGCCGGTGACCAGGGGCATCATTTGGCGTCACCCCCCTGCGCCTGACTTCCCTGGGGCTTCGCCGCACCGGTCAGGCCGAGGTAGTAGTCCTTCTCGGTCGTGCCCAGTTGCATCTCGTGCGGCGGCTCCTGCATGCCCGGGAGCAGCGGCGCCAGCAGGTCCTTCTTCTCGTAGATGAGGGACGCGCGGCTGGTGTCGGCGAGCTCGTACTCGTTGGTCATGGTGAGCGCCCGGGTCGGGCAGGCCTCGATGCACAGACCGCAGAGGATGCAGCGCAGATAGTTGATCTGGTACACCCGGCCGTACCGCTCGCCCGGCGAGAACCGGTCGCCCTCGGTGTTGGAGGCACCCTCGACGTAGATCGCGTCCGCGGGGCAGGCCCACGCGCACAGCTCGCAGCCGATGCACTTCTCCAGCCCGTCGGGCCAGCGGTTCAGCTGGTGCCGGCCGTGGAACCGCGGGGCGGTCGGCTTCTTCTCGAACGGGTACTGCTCGGTGAACACCTTCCGGAACATCGTCCGGAAGGTGACGCCGAACCCGGCTACCGGGTCCCAGAGGGACTCTTTGACACTAGCCACGGGAGGCTGCCCCCGATTTCGTCTCGGACTGTTGAGTGGTGATCGGTGGTGGCACCGGGAAGCCGCCGGCGAAGGCGTCGAACTCACTCACCGGTGCGGCCTCCTCAGCCTGCTTCTCGGCCTTCTCGGCCCGCTCTGCCATCCGCCCCTGGATTGCGCTGACGACGAGCAGCACGACGATGACCGCGATCGCGATCAGCAGCAGCTTGTTCCGCAGGTCGTTGTTCGTCTCCCGGCCGACCGCGCGGACCGTGGCCACCAGCAGGATCCAGACCAGGGAGGCCGGGATCAGGACCTTCCAGCCGAGCTTCATGAACTGGTCGTAGCGCAGTCGCGGCAGCGTTCCGCGCAGCCAGATGTAGAAGAAGATGAAGCACATCAGCTTGCCCATGAACCACAGCACCGGCCAGAAGCCGGAGTTCGCGCCGTCCCAGATCGAGATCGGCCACGGCGCCCGCCAGCCGCCCAGGAACAGCGTGGTGGCCAGCGCGGACACGGTCGCCATGTTGATGTACTCGGCCAGGAAGAACATCGCGTACTTGATCGAGGAGTACTCGGTCAGGAAGCCCGCGACCAGCTCGCCCTCGGCCTCCGGGAGGTCGAACGGCGCCCGGTTGGTCTCACCGACCATCGAGATCACGTAGATCACGAAGGACGGGAACAGCAGGAACGCGTACCACCCGGGCAGCGGTATGTTCGCGCCGAACCAGTGCACCGTCTGGTGCCCCTGCGCGGCCACGATCTCCGAGGTGGACATCGAGCCGGCGAACAGGAACACCGTCACCAGCGCCAGGCCCATGCCGACCTCGTAGGAGATCATCTGGGCGCTGGAGCGCAGACCACCGAGCAGCGAGTACGTCGAGTTCGACGACCAGCCGCCGAGGACGATGCCGTAGATGCCGATCGAGGCGATCGCCATCACGTACAGCACCGAGACCGGGAGGTCGGTGAGCTGCAGCCGGGTGTAGGTGTCGGTGCCCGGGATCTTCACCGTCGGCCCGAACGGGATCACCGCGAAGGTGAGGAAGGCCGGTACGGCGACGATCGCGGGCGCCAGGACGAAGACCGCGCGGTCGACGCCCTTGGGCATCAGGTCTTCCTTCAGCATCAGCTTCACACCGTCGGCCAGTGACTGCAGCAGACCGAACGGTCCGTGCACGTTAGGGCCGATCCGGTGCTGCATGCGCGCCACCACCCGGCGTTCCCACCAGATGTTGAAGAGCGTCAGCACCACCAGGAAGACGAAGATGAACAGCACCTTGATGAGAATGACCCACCAAGGATCGTGCCCGACGCCAACGTCAGGTACCGCGAGCGGCATCATGCATTCCCTCCGGCGATCGTCACGATCGAGCCATGGTCAGCGTGCAATGAACGGCGGACGTGGGAGTCGGCCGAGTTCGTCGGCAGCCAGACCACGTTGTCGGTCATCGGGGTGATCACGACCGGCAGCCGGATGCTTCCGGCGTCGGTGCTCACCGCCAGCTCGTCCCCTGCGGCGACGCCGATCCGGCGCGCGGTGGTGAGCGAGATCCGGGCGACCGGCGTGCGCGCGGTCGCGGTCAGGTGCGGTTCACCGTCGCAGGCCCGGCTGTCGTCGATCAGCATCCGCCAGGTCGCGAGCCGCGTGGAGTCGAACGCCCCGAGCGCCGGGCCGGCGTGGTACGTCGGCTCCTGCGCGCGGTCGCCGTCCCAGCGGCCGAGCTCGTCGAACTCCCGCTTCGCGCCCTCGGTGGTGCTGAACCCGAGCGACTGCCCCATCTCCTGGGCCAGCGCGGCCAGCGCCCGCGTGTCCGGCATCGCGGTCGGCACCTTGAGCACGGCCGGGAACGGCCGCTCGCGGCCCTCCCAGTTCACGAAGGTGCCGGACTTCTCCACCGGCGGTACGACCGGGAAGACCACGTCGGCGTACTCGGTCACCTGCGACTTGCGAACCTCGAAGCTGACCACGAACGGCGCCGCCTCGAGTGCGGTGAGTGCGGCGGCCGGGTCCGGCAGGTCGTCGATCTCGACGCCCGCAACCACCAGCGCCTGCAGCGATCGGGCGCCCTGCGGTCCGAGGTCGGCGACGATCTCGCCGAGGTCCTTGCCGATCTCGGCCGGCAGCGAGTCGACGCCCCACGCGGCCTGCATGTCCACGCGCGCGTGCGCGTCGGTGACCAGCCGGCCACCGGGCAGCAGGGCCGGCAGGCAGCCGGCCTCGAGCGCGGCCCGGTCGCCCGCACGGCGCGGGATCCAGGCCAGCTGCGCACCGGTGTCGAGCGCCAGCCGCAGCGCGGCCGAGTACCCACCTGGGGAGCTCGCGAGCCGCTCGCCGACGACGATGATCGAGTCCGCACCGAGCGCGGCCCGGGCAGCAGCCCCGGCCTCACCGGCGTTGCCCAGGTCGCCGAGTACGGCGGCCTCGGTGCCCGGCGACGTGTGGACGACAACGCCGTCGAGCTTCTCGATCCCGCGGGAGCCGAACGCCGCGAGCGTGAAGACCTTGGTGCCGTGCTTGCGCACGCCCTTGCGGACGCGGAGGAACACCGACGGCGTCTCCTCCTCGGGCTCGAACCCGGCGAACAGTACGGTGCCGGCCTTCTCCAGGTCCGCGAACGTCGTGCCGAGTCCGGTGCCGGCCACGGCGGCGGCGAGGAAGTCCGCCTCCTCCACCGAGTGCGGCCGGGCGCGGAAGTCGATGTCGTTGCTGCCCAGCGCGATCCGGGCGAACTTCGAGTACGCGTACGCGTCCTCGACGGTCAGCCGGCCGCCGGTCAGTACGGCCGTGTTGCCCCGGGCCGCGGTCAGCTTCTGCGCGGCGAAGGTCAGCGCCTCCGGCCAGGACGCCGGCCGCAGCTCGCCGTCCTCGCGGATCATCGGGTGCGTCAGCCGGTCGCCGGTGCTCGCGTACTGGAACGCGAACCGGTCCTTGTCCGAGATCCACTCCTCGTTGACCTGCGGGTCCTCGCCGGACAGCCGGCGCATCACCTTGCCGCGCCGGTAGTCGACCCGGATCGCCGAGCCGGACGCGTCGTGCTCGGCGACCGAGGGCACCGAGACGAGGTCGAACGGCCGGGACCGGAACCGGTACGCGGCGCTGGTCAGCGCGCCGACCGGGCAGATCTGGATCGTGTTGCCGGAGAAGTAGCTCTCGAAGGGCTCCTTCTCGTAGATGCCGACCTGCTGCAGCGCACCGCGCTCGATCAGCGCGATGAACGGGTCACCGGCGATCTGCTCGGAGAACCGGGTGCAGCGCGCGCAGAGGATGCAGCGCTCGCGGTCCAGCAGCACCTCGGCGGAGATGTTGATCGGCTTCGGGTAGGTCCGCTTCACGCCGTGGCTGGCATGGAACCGGGACTCGCCGCGGCCGTTGCTCATCGCCTGGTTCTGCAGGGGGCACTCGCCGCCCTTGTCGCAGACCGGGCAGTCGAGCGGGTGGTTGATGAGCAGGAACTCCATCTGCCCGTGCTGCGCCTTGTCGGCCACCGGCGAGCTGACCTGGGTACGAACCACCATGCCGTCGGCAACGGTGATCGTGCAGGAAGCCTGCGGCTTGGGCATCCCGCGGCCGTTGCCGGCATCGGTGATCTCGACCAGGCACTGGCGACAGGCGCCGACCGGGTCGAGCAGCGGGTGGTCACAGAACCGTGGGATCTGCACCCCGATCTGCTCCGCGGCGCGGATCAGCAGGGTGCCCTTCGGGACCTTGACCTCGATGTCGTCGATGGTGACGGTGATCAGGTCGGTCCGCTCCACTTCAGCAGTGGTCATGCGCTAGCTCCAGCGGTCGCGAAGACAGTGCTTGCCATCGGGTCGAACGGGCAGCCGCCGTGGGCGAAGTGCGCCAGGTACTCGTCCTTGAAGTGCGCGATCGAGCTGGTGATCGGCGCGGTCGCGCCGTCGGCCAGCGCGCAGAACGAACGGCCGGTGATGTTCTCGCTCAGGTCGAGCAGGGTTTCCAGGTCCTCCTCGGACCCTTCCCCCTTCTCGAGCCGCTCGAGGATCTGCACCAGCCACCAGGTGCCCTCACGGCACGGGGTGCACTTGCCACAGGACTCGTGCTTGTAGAACTCGGTCCAGCGGAGCACGGCGCGGACGACGCACACCGAGTCGTCGAAGATCTGCAGTGCCTTGGTACCGAGCATCGAGCCGACCGACCCGACACCCTCGTAGTCCAGCGGGACGTCCAGGTGCTCGGAGGTCAGCAGCGGCGTCGACGAACCACCCGGCGTCCAGAACTTCAGCTCGTGGCCCTCACGGACCCCGCCGGCCAGGTCGATCAGCTGGCGCAGCGTGATGCCCATCGGCGCCTCGTACTGGCCCGGGTGCGTAACGTGCCCGGACAGCGAGTACAGCGTCATGCCCTTGGACTTCTCGGTGCCCATCGAGCCGAACCAGTCCGCGCCGTTCTTGATGATGGCGGGAACTGATGCGATCGACTCGACGTTGTTGATAACAGTGGGGCAGCCGTACAGACCGGCCACGGCCGGGAAGGGGGGACGCAGCCGAGGTTGACCGCGACGACCTTCCAGCGAGTCCAGCAGCGCCGTCTCCTCGCCGCAGATGTAGGCACCGGCGCCGGCGTGCACGACGACGTCCAGGTCGTAGCCGCTGCCGAGGATGTTCTGGCCGATGAAGCCGGCGTCCTTGGCCTCCTGGACCGCCTGCTGCAGCCGGCGGATCACGTGCAGCACTTCACCGCGGACGTAGATGAAGGCCACCGACGCGCGGATCGCGTAGGACGAGATGATGACGCCCTCGACCAGCGTGTGCGGCGAGGCCATCATCAGCGGGATGTCCTTGCAGGTGCCCGGCTCGGACTCGTCCGCGTTCACCACCAGGTACTTCGGCTTCGGGTTGTCCTGCGGGATGAACGACCACTTCATCCCGGTCGGGAAGCCCGCGCCGCCACGGCCGCGCAGACCGGAGTCCTTGACCGTGGCAACCACATCGGCGGGCTGCATCGTGAAGGCCGTGCGGAGCGCGTCGTAGCCACCGGAGCGCTGGTACGACGACAGCTGCCAGGACCTGATCTGGTCCCAGTTGTCGGACAGCACCGGAGTCAGCGTGTCAGCCATGGTCAGTCCTCCTTCCGGGCGTCGTCGGTGTGGACGGCCTGCGACTCACGGCCGGGCTGGTCCTCCGGACGCGGTCCGGGGACCGGGTCCAGCGGGGCCGGGGCGCCGTTGTTGCCGTTGTTGCCGTTCGGTGCGGTCCAGTTGCGTTCGCGGGCCAGGCGGAGGCCGGCCAGCGAGGCCTTGCCGCCGGTCGGGCCCTCGTCAGCGCGTCCGTCGGGGAAACCGGCGAGCACGCGCTCGGTCTCACGCCAGCTGCAGATCGTCGCACCGCGCGGCGACTTCACCTCGGTGCCCTCGCGCAGGTCGTCGACCAGCTGGGTCGCGGTCTCCGGCGTCATGTCGTCGAAGAACTCCCAGTTGACCATCATCACCGGCGCGTAGTCGCAGCCGGCGTTGCACTCGAGGTGCTCGAGGGTGATCTTGCCGTCCTCGGTGGTCTCGTCGTTACCGACGTCGAGGTGCTGCTTGAGCCGGTCGAAGATCAGGTCGCCGCCCATCACCGCGCACAGCGTGTTGGTGCAGACGCCGACGTGGTAGTCGCCGACCGGGCGGCGCTTGTACATCGTGTAGAAGGTGGCCACCGCCGACACCTCGGCGCCGGTCAGCCCGAGCAGCTCGGCGCAGATCTCGATGCCTTCCGGGGTGACCCGGCCCTCGACCGACTGCACCAGGTGCAGCATCGGCAGCAGTGCCGACTGGGCCTGCGGGTACCGCGCCATCAGCTCGCGCATCTCCGCGATGGTGGCGTCGGTGATCTTCGAGTCGCCGGTGCTGTAGGGCACCGTCTTGTCGGTAGCAGTCGCGTGGTTCTCGGCCATTTAGCGGTCCACTCCACCCATCACCGGGTCAAGGCTGGCGACGGCGACGATCACGTCGGCGACCTGGCCGCCCTCGCACATGATCGGCATCGCCTGCAGGTTTGCGAAGGACGGGTCACGGAAGTGCACCCGGAACGGCTTGGTGCCGCCGTCGGAGACGACGTGCGCCCCCATCTCGCCACGCGGCGACTCGATCGCCACGTAGGCCTGGCCGGCCGGCACCCGGAAGCCCTCGGTGACCAGCTTGAAGTGATGGATCAGGGCTTCCATCGACTCGCCCATGATGTGCTTGATGTGGTCGAGGGAGTTGCCCATCCCGTCGGCGCCGACGGCCAGCTGGCTCGGCCAGCCGATCTTCTTGTCGGCCACCATGACGGGCTCGCCGTCCATCTTCTCCAGCCGGTCGGCGCACTGCTCGACGATCTTCAGCGACTCGTGCATCTCCTGCAGCCGGACCCGGAAGCGGCCGTAGGCGTCGGAGGAGTCCCAGGTCGGTACGTCGAAGTCGTACGTCTCGTAGCCGCAGTAGGGCTGCGACTTGCGCAGGTCCAGCGCGTACCCGGTGGAACGGACCGTCGGGCCGGAGATGCCGAGCGCCATGCAGCCGGCCAGGTCCAGGTAGCCGACGTCCTGCAGCCGGGCCTTGAAGATCGGGTTCGCGTTGCAGAGCTCGGCGTACTCCACCAGGTGCTTGTTCATCCAGGTGATGTACTCGCGGATCTTGTCCAGCGCACCCGCCGGCAGGTCCTGCGCGACGCCGCCCGGCCGGATGAACGCGTGGTTCATCCGCAGGCCGGTGATCAGCTCGAACAGGTCCAGCGTCTTCTCGCGCTCGCGGAAGCCGATCGTCATCACGGTCAGCGCGCCGATCTCCATACCGCCGGTGGCGATACAGACCAGGTGGCTGCTGATCCGGTTGAGCTCCATCAGGAGCACCCGCATGACGTTCGCCTTCTCCGGGATCTGGTCCTCGATCCCGAGCAGGCGCTCGACCGACAGGCAGTACGCCGCCTCGTTGTAGAACGGCGACAGGTAGTCCATCCGGGTGACGAAGGTGACGCCCTGCGTCCAGGACCGGAACTCGATGTTCTTCTCGATGCCGGTGTGCAGGTAGCCGATGCCGCAGCGGGCCTCGGTCACGTTCTCACCGTCGAGCTCCAGGATCAGCCGCAGGACGCCGTGCGTGGACGGGTGCTGCGGGCCCATGTTGACGACGACGCGCTCTTCGGGCTCCTCGCCGAGACCGGAGACGACGGAGTCCCAGTCCTGGCCGGTGACCGTGAAGACCTTGCCTTCGGTGGTGTCCCGGGTCGTCGCGTACGGATCTGTTGTGGTCATCAGTTGTACGACCTCCGCGTGTCGGGCGGTGGGATGACAGCGCCCTTGTACTCGACGTCGATCCCGCCGAGCGGGTAGTCCTTGCGCTGCGGGTGTCCCGGCCAGTCGTCCGGCATCAGGACCCGGGTCAGCGCCGGGTGCCCGTCGAAGACGATGCCGAACATGTCCCAGGTCTCCCGCTCGTGCCAGTCGTTGGCCGGGTAGACCGCGACGATCGACGGGATGTGCGGGTCGCCGTCGGGCGCCGACACCTCCAGCCGGATCCGGCGGTTGTGCGTGATCGACAGGAAGTGGTAGACCGCGTGCAGCTCGCGACCGGTCTCGTGCGGGTAGTGCACCCCGCTGACACCGGAGCAGAACTCGAAGCGGAGCGCCTCGTCGTCGCGCAGGTGCTGACACACGTCGACCAGGTTCTCGCGCTTGATGTGCAGGGTCAGCTCGTTGCGGTCGACGACGACCTTCTCGACCGCGCCGTCGGCGACCAGGCCCTCGAGCCGGTCCACCGCGCCGTCGAACCAGGACCCGTACGGCCTCGGGGTCGCACCGGGCAGCGCGACCTGGCGGCGCAGACCGCCGAACCCGGAGGTGTCACCGGAGCCGCGGACACCGAACATGCCCTCGCGCTGGTCGATCACCTCGGCCTGCGGCGTCTGCGCGTCACTCCCCGCAGCGGTAGCCGGAAGGTTCTCCGGCTGGGAGTCGCTCATCGGAGCAGCCCCTTCATCTCGATGGTCGGCGCGGCGGTGAGGGCCGCGGCCTCCTCCTCGGTCTGCAGTGCCTTCTTGTGCGCGCCGAGCTTCATGTGCTGGATCTGGTCGTGGATCTTCAGGAACGCGTCCAGCAGCATCTCGGGCCGCGGCGGGCAGCCGGGCAGGTACATGTCGACCGGGACGACGTGGTCCACGCCCTGGACGACCGCGTAGTTGTTGAACATCCCGCCCGAGGAGGCGCAGACGCCCATCGCGAGCACCCACTTCGGGCCGGGCATCTGGTCGTAGATCTGGCGCAGCACGGGGGCCATCTTCTGGCTCACCCGGCCGGCCACGATCATCAGGTCGGCCTGCCGCGGCGACGCCCGGAAGACCTCCATGCCGAACCGCGCGGCGTCGTAGCGCGGGGCGCCGGTGGTCATCATCTCGATGGCGCAGCAGGCCAGCCCGAAGGTTGCCGGCCACAACGAGGCCTTGCGCATGTAGCCGAGCAGTCCTTCGACCGTGCTCAGCAGGACGCCTGCCGGAAGCTGTTCCTCAAGACCCATGTCAGTCCCACTCCAGTCCGCCGCGCCGCCACACGTAGGTGTACGCGACGAAGACGGTGACGATGAAGATGACCATCTCGACCAGCCCGAACAGTGCCATCTGGTCGAAGGCGACCGCCCACGGGTAGAGGAAGATGATCTCGATGTCGAACACGATGAACAGCATCGCGGTGATGTAGTACTTCACCGGGAAGCGGCCACCGCCGACCGGCTGCGGGGTCGGTTCGATGCCGCACTCGTACGAGTCCAGCCTGGCCCGGTTGTAGCGCTTCGGGCCGACCAGCGCGCTAATCGTGATGCTGCCCGCAACGAAGAGCAGCGCGAGCACACCAAGAGCGAGAATCGGTGTATATGGGTGCATCGCTCTCGTGCTCCCTCCTTCAGCCGGTGTTCTGTCTGTGTCTGGTGTTACCAGTTGTTATCAGTACTGCTGTGGCTCAGCTCACCCGACCCACCGCTCAGGCGGCAGGAGCGAGCTTGGTGAGCCCGTTGATGATCTTGTCCATCACGTCCCCGTCGCGCGGGTCGGTGAGGTTGGCAAGCAACTTCAGGGTGAACTTCATCAGGGTGGTGCGCGGCAGACCGTACTTCGTGCAGAGCCGCATCACCTCCGGATTTCCGATCAGCTTCACGAAGATCCGGCCGAGCGTGTAGTAGCCGCCGTACTCCTGCTTGAGCGCCTTCGGGTACGCCGAGAGCGCGCGCTCGCGCTGGTTCGGCTGCCGGCGCAGCGCCTGGGCGGCGACCTCGGCGGCGAGTGCCCCGGACTCCATCGCGTACGGGATGCCCTCGCCGTTGAACGGGTTGACCATGCCGCCGGCGTCGCCGAGCAGCATCAGGCCGCGGGTGTAGTGCGGCTGCCGGTTGAAGCCCATCGGCAGCGCCGCCCCGCGGATCGGGATGGTCTGGAACTCGTCGCGGAACTGCCACTCCTCCGGCGTCACCTTCAGCCACTGCTTCAGCAGGTCGGCGTAGTCGACCTTGCCGAACGCGTCGGAGGTGTTCAGGATGCCGAGGCCGACGTTGACAGTGCCGTCGCCCATGCCAAAGATCCAGCCGTAGCCCGGGAGCAGCACCTTGCCGCCTGGCTGCTTCGGGTCCGCGGCCCACAGCTCCAGCCAGGACTCGAGGTAGTCGTCGTGCGTACGCGGGCTGGTGAAGTACGTCCGGACGGCGACCCCCATCGGGCGGTCGTCGCGCTTGTGCAGCCCCATCGCGATACTGAGCCGCGACGAGTTGCCGTCGGCGGCCATCACCAGCGGTGCCCGGTACTCCAGGTCGTCACCCGCGCGGCGACCGTTGTCGTCGACCGGCTTGGCGGTGACGCCGACGATGTTGCCGCGGCTGTCGACGATCGGGCCGGTCACGTTGGTCCGCTCACGCAGCCGCGCGCCGGCCTTCTCGGCCTGCCGGGCGAGCATCTCGTCGAAGTCCATCCGGTTCCGGGTGAGGCCGTAGTTCGGGTGGCTGGACAGGTCCGGCCAGTCGAGCTGCAACTGGTGCCCGGCGCCCTGGATGCGGAGGCCGTAGTTGCGGATCCAGCCGGCCTCTTCGGAGATGTCGATGCCCATGTTGATCAGCTGCTTGGTGCCGCGCGGGGTCAGCCCGTCGCCGCACACCTTCTCCCGCGGGAACGCGGTCTTCTCCAGCAGCAGGACGTCGAGACCGGCGTTCGCCAGGTGGTACGCGGCTGCTGATCCGGCGGGTCCGGCACCGACGACGATCACATCGGCGGTCTCCGCCTGCTGCCCGCTCGGCACGCTCTGGCTCATCTCTTCCCGGCCTGGATTGGGGGCTGTGCGCTCGTCCGTGCCCATTAGTGAAGGCATTCACGAACCCTCTTCACCCGACAGTCTAGGACTGCCTGACGTGGACACGAAACTCGCCCCAACCTCCTTGCAGGCAAGCCATTTACGCTTAAGTTCCGTTGCGTAATTAACTGGGCTTGACGCCCCGGTGGATGGCCACCAGCCCGCCGGTCAGGTTCCGCCACTGGACCCGGGTCCAGCCGGCCTCCTGGATCGCCCGGGCGAGGGGCTCCTGCGGCAGCCAGGCGCGGGTCGATTCGGCCAGGTACTCGTACGCCTCCGGGTTGGTCGAAACCACCTTCGCGACCGCCGGCACCGCGCGCATCATGTACTCCAGGTACACCACGCGGAACGGCTTCCAGGTCGGATGCGACTGCTCCAGGACGACGAGCCGCCCGCCCGGGCGGGTGACCCGGAGCATCTCGGCGAGCGCGACCGTGACGTCGTTCACGTTCCGCAGCGCCCAGGAGATCGTCACCACGTCGAACATGTCGTCGGCGAACGGCAGCCGGAGCGCGTCGCCGGCGATCAGGTCCAACTCCGGGTGCCGACGCTTGCCGACCGTGAGCATGCCGACCGAGAAGTCGCACGACACCACCTCGGCGCCGGACTCCCGGAGCCGGATGCTGGACGCACCGGTACCGGCCGCCAGGTCGAGGATCTTCATCCCCTTCCGGGGCGCGATCTCGGCCAGCGTCGCCGGCCGCCAGTAGAGCTTCTCCAGCCCCATCGTCGCGACCGCGTTGGTCCGGTCGTACCCCTCGGCCACGTTGTCGAACATCGCCGCCACGGCCTGCGGGTCCTTGCTCAGGTCTGCACGCGTCACCTGTCTAGTTGATCACGGGGTGGAGCGGCACCGAAATTGTGTGGACAGCGGACAGGCATACTCTTGCGTTTCGTGAGTGCATCTCCAGTGAGCCGTCCGGCCACCGCGACCCGGGGCCGGGGCACGAGCGAGGAGTGGTGCTGTGAGCTTGTCTGACCCGATCGTGAGCCAGGCTCCGCGTCTGGTGATTCGCAGCCAGGCCGTCGACGGCGTGTCGGCGCAGCTGCTGGACCACCTGCCGGACGCCGGCGGGCTCGCCTGGGTACGGCGGGGCGACGGGCACGTCGGCTGGGGCGTCGCCGCCCGGCTGGACGTTGCCGGGAGCAACCGCTTCGAGAAGGCCACGTCCTGGTGGCAGGAGCTGACCGGCGCGGCCGTGGTCCGCGACGAGGTCGGCGTGCCGGGCTCCGGGCTGCTCTGTTTCGGGTCGTTCGGGTTCACCGACGACGACCCGAGCGAGCTGGTCGTTCCCGAGGTGATCGTCGGCCGCCGGGCCGGCACCACCTGGGTGACCACGATCTCGCCGGCCAGTTCGCTGGTCGCGCCGCCGGATCTCGAGGTGCACGAGCCGTCCCCGGTCTACGACGTGACGTTCGCGGACGGCGCCCGGACCGGGACCGCCTGGTCGAGCATCGTCGCCGACGCGGTCCGCCGGATCACCGCGGGCAACCTCGACAAGGTCGTACTGGCCCGCGACCTGATCGCGATCGCCGAGCAGCCGATCGATCTGCGCTGGCCGCTGCACCGGCTCGCGACCGCGTACCCGAACTGCTGGACGTTCTCCGTCGACGGCCTGATCGGCGCCACGCCCGAGCTGCTGGTCCGCCGCGAGAAGGGCCTGATCACGTCCCGGGTGCTGGCCGGCACGATCCGGCGGACCGGCGACGACGCGCACGACCTGGCGCTGGCCGCGTCGCTGGCCCGGTCGAGCAAGGACCTCGAGGAGCACGAGTACGCGGTCCGCTCGGTCGCCGACGCCCTCGAGCCGCACTGCAAGTCGATGAACGTGCCCGAGACGCCATTCGTCCTGCACCTGCCGAACGTGATGCACCTGGCCACCGACGTCGCCGGTGTCGCGAACAACGGCGCCTCCGCCCTCGGGCTGGCCGCCGCGCTGCACCCGTCCGCGGCCATCTGCGGTACGCCGACGCCGGTCGCGCGGGACCTGATCGGTGAGATCGAGGGCATGCAGCGCGGCCGGTTCAGCGGACCGGTCGGATGGATGGACGCCACCGGCGACGGCGAGTGGTGCATCGCGCTGCGCTGCGGCCAGGCCGACCCGGACGACGCCCGCAAGATGCGGCTGTTCGCCGGGGCCGGCATCGTCGCGGGGTCCGACCCGGACGCCGAACTGGCCGAGACGAACGCCAAGCTCGTTCCGATGAGAGATGCGCTAGGAGACTGAGTTGAAGCTCACGAAGTTCGCACATGCCTGTGTCCGGGTGGAGAAGGACGGCAAGGTCCTGCTCGTCGACCCGGGATCGTTCAGTGAGGACGCGGCGTTCGAGAAGGCCGACGCGATCCTCGTCACGCACGAGCACCAGGACCACCTGGACGTCGACCGGGTGGCCGCACTCGACGCGCCCGTCTACACCAACGCCGGCGTGGCCGCGCAACTGACCGCGCTCGGCGACCGGGTGCACGTGGTCGAGGGCGGGCAGTCGTTCGACGCGGCCGGGTTCTCGGTCAGTGCCTATGGCGAGGACCACGCGGTGATCCTGCCCGAGTGGGGCGTGCCGTGCGAGAACATCGGCTTTCTGATCGACGACGCCGTGTACCACCCGGGCGACTCGTTCACGCAGCCCGACCGGGCCGTCCACACCAACCTGGTGCCGATCTCCGGCCCGTGGTTCTCCCTGCCGCCCGCGGTCGACTACGCGCGCGCCATCAAGGCGGAGCAGCTGGTCGGCGTCCACGACGCCTTGCTCAGCCCGATCGGCCTGAACATGTTCCAGCGGTTCCTCAACACCGACGAGCTCCCGTACCACGGCCTGACGCCGGGTCAGACGCTCGAGATCAGCTGAAACCTCCGCAGGTCGGCAAGGGCCTCGAAGCCGACCTGCTGATAGACGCGATGCGAATGCGGGTTGCCGAGATCTGTCCGTAGGCAGATCTCGGCCGGCTGCAGGTTCTGGGCCACTTGCGCGGTCAGCGCAGCACCGTACCCGCGTCGTCTGAGGTACGGCGGCGTGTAGATCGGTCCGAGCCGTACGACGCCTGCGCGCGGTCGGCGATGCCCGGCCAGCGCCACCGGTCCGGCCCCGTCCTCGAACACCCACAGGCGGCGCTCGTCGATCATTCGCCGGACGCGTGTCAGCGGCCGGGTCATCGTCCAGCCGCGTTGCGCATCCTCTTCACGGGCCATCGCGGTCAGCCAGTCCGCACACAACTCCGTCTCGGCCTGCCGGGCGAGGCGGGCGCTCCCATGCGTGTCCGGGACCTTCAACTCGCCGAGCCGATACAGGCGTACGCCGCCGCGCTCCTCGACTCGTTTGCCGACGGCAACGGCCCACGCCGCGGCGAAGGCCCCGGCGACCTCGCCCTCACCCTCGACCGCGGACGACTCCGGCGCCGCGTCGAGCAACGCGGTCACCAAGTTGTCGACCTGATCGGGCGCAACGGCGCCCAACCGGATCCCCCGCGGCTCGCGTGCCACGGCGGTGGCGCCGCCAAGGGTTTCCACCCGTACGCCGCCGGCGTCCAGTTCCTCGAGCAGAACGACGTGCCGAACCGGATCAAGCGACGACATGGCTGCTCCGGGGATCGTGGACTGCGCTGGCGGTCATCAGGTGAAGTCCACATCGACGAAGTCGGCGACCGGGCGGTAGCCGGCCTGGTGGTAGAGCTTGTTCGCGGTCGGGTTGGCCAGATCCGTGTAGAGGCAGGCATAATTGCCCTCAGCAAGTATTCGCACGGTCACGTGACTGGTGAGCGCTCCGCCGTACCCGCGCCGCCGATGCTCCGGCGGGGTGTGTTCGATCAGCTTGTGCAACCGGGTGCCTCTGCCCTCGGTCGCGTTCACGTTCCGCAGCTCGGGCAGTACGTCGGCGTACGCCTCGGCGACCGGCTGGGCCAGCTCCGCGCGCAAGGCGCCGAGGTTGACGCCGCGTCCTGGTGTACGCGTCGCGGCGCCGATCATGTCCGGGTCGTGGACGGAAACGAAGTACGACGGCTCGTTCTCGGCCTGCGCGCTGCCGTTCGCCCGCTCGTGGACGTTCGACATGATGATCGTGTGCAGCACCGGATCGCTTTGCAGGAAGGGGAAAACCGTCTTCCCGAACGACTGTGGATCGCTTGTTACGCGGACCTCCATGCCTCGGAGCGTACGCCTGCGGGCGTTCAGCAGTCGTACCGATTTACACTGCGACCATGTCCACCACGCGGTTGTTGCTGCTCGGGGTCGTGCGGATCTTCCAGCCGGCGTACGGGTATCAGCTGCGGCGTGAGCTGCTGACCTGGAACGTCCAGGACTGGGCGAACATCAACCCCGGCTCGATCTACACCGGTCTGCGGACGCTCGCCAAGCACGGCTACCTGCAGGAGATCGAGCAGGACGGAGCACACCGGCCCGGACGTACGTCGTACAAGCTGACCGCGGACGGCGAGACCGAGTACTTCTCACTGCTGCGCGGCATGTTGTGGACGGTCGACGGGTTCCACCCCGACAAGATGCAGGCGACGATCAGCTTCATGTGGTCGCTGCGCCGCGACGAGGTGATCGCCGCGCTCGAGGCGCGGATCAGCCAACTGGAGGCGCTGCTCAAGTCCGAGCCGTTCGCCGAGCGCCAGATCAGCGAGGACCCCGCGACCCCGAACCACGTCGTCGAGATGTTCCGCATCACCTCGGCCCGCGACCGCGGTGAACTCCAGTGGACCCACGACTTCCTGGCCCGCGTCCAGGCCGGCGCCTACGCCTTCGCCGGCGAACCCGCCGACTGGGTCCCCTCACCCGGCCAAATCACCGCGTGGGGCGAAATCCCGAGCCCCCCATCCATCTGACCCCCCACCCCGTCACCCACCCACCCCGTCGCACCCACCCCCGCTCTCGTCGAGTCGTGGGATTTGGCTGCCATCCCGAACGCCGAGTCGTGGATCGTGGTCGGTTTCCCCAGCCATTTCCCACGACTCGACGATCCGCCCCTGCCGCGAAGGCCCCTCGGACGGATGCACGAGGACCGGAGGCACCAGGTGGAGCCTCCGGGCCCGGCATCGGGTGGATGGTGCCGCCCCACAGACGCGCCGTTTCAGCGGTTAACCGCTGAGCTGGTGGGTTGTCCGCCGTCATACCGGTGGCGAACCCACAAGCTGAGCGGTTATCCCCTGAACGCCTGCCGCCGGCCCGACGCGGCGAGAACCGCGTTAATCAACATTGACTAGTCAATGTTGAGCATTCAGACTGGGGCGCATGATGATCGAGGCGCGCGGGTTGGTGCGGACATTCAAGACGAAGCGGGGGGCGGTACAGGCCGTTCAGGGGGTTGATCTGGATGTGGCCGATGGGGAGATCGTCGGGTTCCTGGGGCCGAACGGGGCCGGGAAGACGACGACGCTGCGGATGCTGGCGACGCTGATCAAGCCGACCAGCGGTACGGCGACGGTGGCCGGCTGCGATCTTGCGAAGGATCCGGTCGGCGTCCGGCGCGGGATCGGGTACGTGCCGCAGAGTGGGTCCACGCTGCCCGAGGCGGTTGCGGGCGACGAGGTGGTCGATCACGCCCGGCTGTACGGCGTACCGAAGGCGAAGGCTGCGGCGGACGGGCAGCGGCTGTTCGAGGAGCTGGATCTGCCGGGGCTGTGGCGACGGCAGTGCAAGACGCTGTCCGGCGGGCAGCGGCGCCGGCTGGACATCGTGATGGGCCTGATCCACGATCCGAAGCTGATCTTCCTGGACGAGCCGACCACCGGCCTCGACCCGCAGGCCCGGGCGAACCTCTGGGACCACATCCGCGGCCTCCGCGACCGGGGCGCCACGATCTTCCTCACCACGCACTACCTGGACGAGGCGGACGCCCTCTGCGACCGGATCCTGGTCATCGACCACGGCAAGATCGTCGCCTCCGGTACTCCGGAGAACCTGAAGCAGCAGGTCTCCGGTGACGCGGTCCGGCTGAGCCTCGCGGATCCGGCGCAGGCGCCGTCGGTGATGAAGATCGCCGAGGCGCTCGACGGTGCGACGCAGGTGGAGACCGACGACGACGTGGTCGGGTTCCGGATCCCGCGCGGCGGTTCGGTGCTGCCCGCGCTGCTCCGCTCGATCGATGCCCAGGGCATCGAGTTGCACGGCGTCGAGGTGCATCGCCCGACGCTCGACGACGTGTTCCTGACCATGACCGGCCGCTCACTGCGCGACGAGGACGCGGCGGCCCCCGAGGAGAAGAAGGAGACCGCCGCGTGAATGTCCTGCGGGAAACCTGGATCGTGTTCCACCGGGCGATGCGGCTGTCGCTGCGGAATCCGATGTGGTCGATCCTGATGCTCAGCCAGCCGCTGATGTACCTGTTCCTGTTCGGCCCGCTGCTGAAGCCGATCACCGCGCAGATCAGCCAGGGCGCCACCACGAACGCCTACCAGGTGTTCATTCCCGGCCTGATCGTGCAGCTCGGCATGTTCGGCGCGATGTTCGTCGGCTTCGGCCTGATCGCCGAGTACCGGGCCGGCGTCATCGAGGCCGACCGCGTCACGCCGGCCTCCCGGATCGCCTTGATGGCCGGGCGAGTACTGCGCGATGTCGTGGTGCTCGTGGTGCAGTCCGTGCTCCTGCTGCTCGCGGCACTCCCCCTCGGCCTCCGTGCTCCGTGGGGCGGCGTACTGCTGTCGCTGGTGATCGTCGCACTGCTCGGCGCCACGTTCGCCTCGCTGTCGTACTCGGTCGCGCTCATCACGAAGAGCGAAGACGCCCTGGCTCCGCTGCTGAACGGCATCGCCATGCCGCTCCTGCTGCTGTCCGGCATCCTGCTCCCGATGCAGATCGGCCCGACCTGGCTGCAGCGGCTGTCCGACATCAGCCCGCTCAAGCACGTGGTGAACGGCGTCCGGGCCCTGTTCCGCGGCGACATCGGCAGCTCGTCGTCGCTGTGGGGCCTGTTCTGGGTGGTCCTCCTGACCATCATCGGCCTGACCGTCGGCGCCCGGACGTTCCGCAAGGAATCCGCTTAGGGTGCGTCTCCCGATTCCACGCCGTAGCGAGCAGGTGCTCGGCGGAGTGCCTCGGTGAGCGGGAGTGGAGGGTTCGATGTGGGTTTCATCGTGCCCTTCGCTCCCGCTCAGCGAGGTGCCCGCCGAGTGCCGCGCAGTAGGCGGGGAATCGGGAGACGTACCCTAATGTTCATCGACGCGTCGCATGGGCGGGCTACGGTCCGCTCATGCGTTCGCCGATGGTTCGCGGGGTCGTCGGCTCTGTCGTAGTCGCTCTCGCGAGCCTGGTGACGTCGGTGGTGCCTGCGTCCTCGTGGGTCGCCTCCATCCTGCTGCGGCACTCCTTGACCGGCCGCATGGTCGGGCTCACGTTCATGGTCGCCGGGCTCGGGCTGATGGCCTGGGCCTGGCTGACCGTGGGCCGCCGGGTCATGATGGGCGAGCGGTTCCCGCTGGTACGGATGACGACGTACTGGAGCATCCCGCTGCTGCTGGCGCCACCGCTGTTCAGCCGCGACGCCTGGAGCTACGCCGCGCAGGGCGCACTGGTGGCGAAGGGCTACAACCCGTACGACGTAGGGCCCGGCGTGCTGTCCGGCCACATCGTCGAGGCTGTCGACCCGATGTGGATGCAGACACCGGCACCGTACGGTCCGCTGCCGCTCGCGTACGGCGGTCTGGTCGCACACCTCACCATGGACCCGTACGTGCTGATGCTGGCGCACCGCCTGCTCGCCGTACTCGGCATAGCGCTCATAGCGTGGGCTGTGCCGCGTCTAGCGACCGCATGTCGCGTTGATCCTGCCGTTGCGACCTGGCTGGTCGTGCTGAACCCCATGCTGATCACACACGGCATCGGGGCGGCCCACAACGACATCTTGATGCTGGGACTGGCCTGCAGCGCCTTCGCGCTCGCCCTGACCGGCCACTGGGGTACGGCGGCAGTAGTAGCCGGCGCTGCCGCCGCGGTGAAGCTGCCAGGCGGGCTGGTTGCTATCGCTATCGCCGCTGTGATGAGTCCTCTGGCCGGGCGGCTGCACCGCTTCGCCAGTCTGGTCATTGCGGGTGCGGTGTCGGTACTGACACTCGTCACCATCGGAGCACTGACCGGTGTGGGCTCCGGCTGGCTCGGTGCGCTCGACGTACCCGGACTGGTCCGTTCACCGTTCTCCATCGCCAACCTGATCGGCATGGCCGCGTCCGGCGTACTCGGCTGGCTAGGCGACGATACGGCTGCCGCACAGGCGCTGCAGATCGTCCGGCTGGTCGGCATGGTCGCGGCACTCGGTCTGATCGCGTGGCTGAGCCTCCGGTCCTCGATCCACTACGCAGCCCGGGCCGTAGGAGTCGCACTGCTCGCGGTGGTCGTACTCGGGCCGAGCGCACACGACTGGTACTTCCTGTGGTGCCTGCCGTTCCTCGCTGTCGCCCGCCCCGGCCGGCGCCTGACGACGATCATCACCGCGGTCAGCCTGATTTTCACGATCGCCGCGCCCCTCAACTCCTCGCTGCGCGGCGCGACGATCCCGATCCTGACCACCACCGCCCTGGTGATAGCGATCGCGCTGCCGTTGCTGAACCACCTACGTACGTTGCAGCCGGCCCAGAAGGTCCCGGTTACAGCTGCTTGAGCGCCTCGACCAGCGACTCGTTGAGCGGGCGGTGGCCGTCGCGGGAGATCTGTACCTCGACCACGTCCAGCCCGGCGATCGTTCGTACGAGCACCGCACGCAGCTCGTCGGCCGTCCGCACCAGCGTGTACGGCGTCCCGCTGGCGGCGCACAGCGCGGACAGGTCGACGTTGTGCGGCGTACCGAAGACCCGCTCGAAGTGCGTGGCGTGCGTCGGATCGCCCTGCTCGAGCGTGGAGAAGATGCCGCCGCCGTTGTCGTTGACGACCACGATCCGCAGGTCGGGGCGGGCCTCGTCGGGTCCGATGACGAGGCCGTTGCTGTCGTGCAGGAAGGCGAGGTCACCGATCAGCGCGTACGTCGGGCCCGCGTTCGCCAGCGCGGCGCCGACGGCCGTGGAGATGGTGCCGTCGATCCCGGCCAGGCCGCGGTTGGCGATCGTACGGATCGGGACGACCGGGGCGAGGTCCAGGTCGCGGACCGGGTTCGAGGAGGCGACGACCAGCATGCCGTCGGCGCCGGCCGCCGCGCCCACGAGTGCCGCGACCCGCGGCCCACTGAGGCCGTCCGCGAGCACCTTGCCGATCGCCGGGCGGGCGAGCTCGTCGGCGTGCTGCCAGCGGGCCAGCCAGTCGGTCGGGTCGGGCCCGGTAACCTCGAGCCCGGTCACCACAGACTTCGCGCGGCGCGCCGGATCCGGCCACAACCCGGTCGGCGACACCACAATCACCTCGACGTCCGGCCGCGCCAGCAGCTTCGAGATCGGCCGCGACAGCGTCGGGTGGCCGTACACGATCACCCGCTCGATCTCGTCCCCGAGAGAGCTTGCCTGCAGCAACAACCGGTACGCCGCAACAACTGCGGGCCCCGTCCGCGCGCGGCTGGACGGCTCCGCGAACAACGGCCACTGGCCGGCTTCGGCAGCCAGCCGGGCCGCCTGCGATGCCCCATCCCCCGCAACGACGACAGTTCGGGGTCCTGGGGACACTGCAGCAGGCTGACCAGTCGCAGCATGCACAGCGGTCCACGGCCCAGTACTGCGGCCAGCCAACGGCTCCGGCCACTCAGGACCATCAGTAGGCACCAGGGGCTCGCTGAAAGGACAGTTGAGCTGCACAGGTCCCGGGTCGGCGGAGCGGGCACCTGTCGCGTTGGCTACGGCTCTCGCGACCTGCGAGCGCCAGTACGCGACCTGTCCGATCTCACGTACCGGCGTACCCATCTCGTGGAACATGCGGACCGCTGAGCCGAACACCTTCAGTTGGTCGGTCGTCTGGTTCGCACCGCTGCCTCTCAGCGCAGGTGGGCGATCAGCGCTCAGCACGATCAGCGGGAGCCCGCTGTGCGATGCCTCGAGTACGGCGGGATGCAGGTTCGCTACTGCAGTGCCAGAGGTTGTGACGACAGGTACCGGTAGACCGGTCCCCCGCATCAGCCCGATGGCCAGAAAGCCCGCCGTACGTTCGTCGATGCGCACGTGCAGTCGGAGACGCCCGTCACGATCGGCAGCCGCGAGTGCGAGAGCCAGCGGGGCGCTACGGGAGCCGGGAGACACCACGGCCTCCCGTACGCCGCAGCGGATCAGCTCGTCAACCACCACAGTCGCGAACGCGGTGGACGGGTTCATCCAGCACTCCTTACTCGGGACAGGCGCTCTTCCCACACCTGGGTCCGCTCTGCGTCCGCCTGTGCGGCCTGCAGTAGTTCAGGATCCGGGGCGACACGTTTGACCGGCAGGAACCCGTTGACGGGCAGCAACGGCTCAGCCACGACCTCTCGGGTGAACATCGACACCGTGGCGAGGCCGCACGCGTACGGGAGCTCCGGCAACGCGGCAGCGAGTGCGACACCGGCGGCGATGCCTACGGAGGTCTCCAGCGCCGACGACACCACTACCGGCAGGCCGATCTGCTCGGCGATGTCCAGGCAGGCACGGACACCACCGATTGGCTGCACCTTCAGTACTGCGATGTCAGCGGCGTCCAGCTTCTTGACCCGCAGCGGGTCCTCGGCTCGGCGGATCGACTCGTCAGCGGCGACAGGTACGCCAGTACGTCGCCGTACGTCGGCCAGCTCCTCCACAGTCGCGCACGGCTGCTCGACGTACTCCAGGTCGAATCGCTGCAGCTCTTTGAGGTTCTTCACGGCCTGGTCCACCGACCACAGCCCGTTGGCGTCGATGCGGACCTGTCCGCTGCCGATGGCGTCCCGTACTGCCTCAACACGTTCCAGATCGTCGGCGAGCGTTTGACCTGGCTCAGCCACCTTCACCTTCGCCGTACTGCAACCGGATGCTCTGACGATCTCAGCCGCCTTGGTCGGTCCTACTGCGGGCACAGTGCAGTTCACGGGTACGTACTCGCGTACTGGCGCCGGCCAGCCGTCTTCGGCGGCCTCACGCGCAGCGCGTAACCAGGAGACACAGGTGGCGTCGTCGTAGTCCAGGAACGGACTCCACTCCGCCCAGCCCGCAGGACCCTCGTACAGCATCCCCTCGCGCACCGTGATGCCGCGGAACTTGTTCTTCAGGCCGATCGAGTACGTGATCACCGCACGCCCTCCAGCAACCGCTGCCGATCCACCTTGCCCGAGGCAAGCATCGGCAACGCGTCCAGCCGCACAACGTCTCGTGGCGCCCAGGTCCGTGGCAGTGTCTCGCTGACCCAGTCGCGCAGCTCGTCCCGGGCCGGCTCACCGACGACGAACGCGACCACCCGCGCCCCCCACTCCGCATCCGGAACGCCCAGCACCACAGCGTCCTTGACCTGTGGGTGCTCCAGCAGCCGCGCCTGCACGGTCGTCACCGTCACGTTCACGCCACCCGAGATGACCACGTCGTCCACGCGCCCGACGACCCGCAGCCGCCCGTCGACGATCTCACCGCGGTCCTGCGTCCGGAACCAGCCGTCCCGCAGTACATCGGCCGTCAGCTCAGGACGCAGGCGGTACCCGGAGAACAGCGTGCTGCCCTTGATCAGGATGCGCCCGTCGTCCAGGTCGATGGACGTACCGTCCAGGGGCACACCGGCGTACACACAACCGCTCCCCGTCTCGGTCATGCCGTACGCCGGGATCGCGGTGACACCGGCCTCGGCCGCACGTCGCTTGAGCAGCTCCGACGTCGACGCACCGCCGATGATGATCGCGTCGAACGACCGCAGCGCATCGAGGTCCGTGTCGAGGTACCGCGCCAGCTGCGTCGGGACCATGGCCGTGTAACGCCGTGCACCGGTGAGCTTGCGGGCCGCGGCAGTGAAGTTGTCCTCGACCAGCACTGGCGTCGTACCGGCGACCAGGGAGCGGGTCAGGATCTGCAGGCCGCCCACGAAGTACGGCTTCATGGGCAGCAGCCACTGCCCCGGGCCACCGAGCCGGTCGTGGGTGGCGGCTGCCGATGCGAGCAGCGCGTCCCGCGACAGGAGCACGCCTTTGGGCTCACCGGAGGACCCGGATGTGGTCAGCACCACAGCGCATCCGTCCTCGACCGGCTGGTCCGGTGCGGCCGCCTGGCGCACCCGCGCGGCCCCGGCGGCATCCTCCGGCAGCGGCGCGAACGGCGTACCGCTTCCGTCGAGTACGTCGGTCAGCGCGGACAGCACCGCATCCGGCGTACCGGGAATCAGCCGCAAGGTAGACATGACAGTGAAGAGCGTACGGCCCGCCCTCGGCTCGGGCCCGATTCCGGGCACGTTGGAGAGCTACACCACACCCGCGGCCCGCTGCTGCCGGTCGGCCGTACGACTGACAGAATCGACGGTCATGGCTACCCCTGCCCAGTGGATCGAAGGCGCCCGCCCTCGCACCCTGCCCGCCGCGATCTCGCCCGTGCTCGTCGGAACCGGCGCGGCCGCCTACCTGGACGGCTTCGTCTGGTGGAAGGCACTGCTCGCTCTCGGCGTCGCCCTGGCGCTGCAGATCGGCGTCAACTACGCCAACGACTACAGCGACGGCATCCGCGGCACCGACGAGAACCGTGTCGGCCCGTTGCGCCTCGTCGGCTCCAAGGTCGCCACACCGACGGCGGTGAAGTCGGCCGCCTTCACCTGCTTCGGCATCGGCGCAGTGCTGGGCCTCGTACTGAGTGCGACGACCACGTGGTGGTTGCTGGTCGTGGGGGCGGCCTCGCTGCTCGGTGCGTGGTTCTACACCGGCGGTAAGAAGCCGTACGGCTACAGGGCGCTGGGTGAGGTCAGCGTGTTCCTGTTCTTCGGTCTGGTTGCTGTGCTCGGCACGACGTACGTCCAGGCGGAGACGCTGAGCTGGACCGCGGTCGCCGGCGCTGTGTCGATCGGCTCGATCGCCTGTGCGCTCCTGGTCGCCAACAACCTCCGTGACATCCCCACCGACTCCGTCACCGGCAAGAGGACGCTGGCCGTAGTCCTGGGCGCTGCGGGGTCCCGCCGTCTGTACGCCGCGTTGACTGCGCTGGCGTTCGTCCTCGCCGCGGTCTCCGCAATCGCCACGCCCTGGACCCTCCTGGCTTTCGTCGCCCTTCCTCTGGCCGTGAAGTCGACCCGGGTCATCCTCAGCGACGCAGTGGGTCCCGCACTGATCCCCGTACTCAAGTTCACCGGACTCACCGAGCTCCTGTACGCCATCGGCCTCGGCATCGGCCTGGCCCTGGGCGGCTGACGGCTAGCGGTAGTCCGGGAGTGTCAGGGCGCTGTGGGCTTCCTGTCGGTCGGTTCTGTCGGCGGTTGTTGAGCGGAGTGCACTGTTGCGCGCGTCGATGAGCTCCTGGGTGTCAGGAGCCAGGCTGCTGCGGCCGATGTCGACCAAGGCCTGGTTCTGCTCCACGAAACCGCGGATGCGCTGCTCGTAGGCGGTGAAGGCTTCCGCGTGGTCGGCGTGCGTCGCCAACTCGCCGGCCAGTACGTACGCGCCGACCAACGCGACGCTCGAGCCCTGCCCGGACAGGAACGACGTCGCGTACGCCGCATCGCCAACCAGAGCGACCCGTCCGCGCGACCAGGTCGGCATGTGGATCTGGCTGACCACGTCGAAGAACAGGTCGTCCGCCTCACTCATCGCCTGCACCAGCCGCGGTACGTACCAAGCGTCCTCCGGGAACCTGGACGCGACCAGCTCACGCTGCGCCTCCGGGTTGCGGAACGCCTGGTACGGCGGCTCCTCCTGGCGGAACGTGAGGAAGCCGTGGACGGCGTCGTTCGGTTCGGATGCGTACAGGACGGCAGCGCGGCCGGGGACGTTCCAGACGACGCCCTCGTGGGACAGGCCGAAGTCGTTCGGCAGGGTGAAGCCTGCGAACGCGTAGCCGATGTAGCGGTGGTACTGCTCCTCCGGGCCGAAGACGAGACCGCGGGTGTTGGAGTGCAGACCGTCCGCCCCGATGACGAGGTCGAAGCTCTGCTTGTCGCCACTTTCGAAGACGACGTCGACCCGGTCGCCGTGATCGTCCAGCGTCGCGATCGAGTCGTCGAAGCGGAACCTGACGCGGTCCTTGATCGGCTCGTACAGCGCGTCGGCCAGGTCACCCCGCCGTACCTCGAGATCCAGTCCCTCCACTCCGCCGGCCAGCGTCTCCGGCTTGAGCGCCGCGATCGGCGTGCCGTCCGGTTCGACGAAGCCGATCCTCCGGGTGCCGACGTGCGCCTTCTGCAGTCGTGCCGTCAGATCCATCCGGTCGACGACGTCGCGCGCCGTGCCGCGGATGTCGATCGGGTACCCGCCGCCGCGGATCGCGCCCGACTTCTCGACGACGGTCACCTGGAACCCGTACCGGTCGAGCCAGTACGCCAGGGCGGGCCCGGCGATGCTCGCGCCGGAGATCAGAACTGTGGTCATGATGGAGACCTCTCCCAGAAATATGTACCTTAGGTATCTAGTTGCTCCAGGATAAACATACCTAAGGTAGGTAATCAAGTGACGGACGAGCTGGACTTCCTGCCACGACTCGCGCAGGTGAGTACGGCGATCAACCGGGGCCGGCTGGCACAGCAGGCGACCGAGGCAACCGGACTCGCCCTCGATCGGCCGGCGATGTCGATCCTGCTGACGCTCTCGATGGCCGGCGCCCCGCTGCGCGTCGGCGAGATCGCGGAACGGATGCAGGTGGTCGGCCCGCACGTCACCCGGCAGGTGCAGGCGCTCGAGCAGCGCGCCCTGGTCCGCCGGGTCGCCGACCCGAGCGACCGCCGCGCCAGCCTGATCGAGGCGACCGAGACCGGCGCCGAGGCGGCGAACCGCTACACCTCGACGATCGTCGGCTGGTTCCGCGGCGTGATCGCCGACTGGCCCGAGCACGACCGCTCGGAACTCGGCCGCCTCCTGTCCAAACTCGCCGACGACGTCGCTGAGAGGCTCTCCTGATGACCTCGCCGCCAACTCTGCCGCCCCTGCCGCCTGCCGTCCGGGAGCTCACCGGCCGCTTCCTGACCGAGGTGGACAGCCGCCTCCCCGGCCGCCTGACCGGCCTCTTCCTGCACGGCTCCCTCTACTGGGGCGAGTTCTTCCCCGGCAGTGACGTCGACTTCGTAGCGGTGTGGGACGAACTGCCCGATCTCGACCTCCTGGAGGAAGCGCATGCGGCCGCCAAGTCGGACCTGACCTTCGACGGGTTCCACTGCACGGCGGCGGATCTCGCGACCGACCCGGCGCAGCTCCCACCCCGCCCGGTGTTCTTCGAGGGCGCGTTCAACCCCGAAGGCAGCATCGACATCAACCTCGTCACCTGGCACGAACTCGCCGAACGTCCGGTCGTCGTCCGCGGCGAGGTCCCGCCGATCTACACGAGTAGCGACGAGCTGATCGCCTTCACCCGCAACAACCTCGACACGTACTGGCGCGGCCTCGCCGGGAAGATCGAGGCCGCCGGCCTAGATGCCTTCGGCAACAATGACGCCGCTGTCACCTGGGTGACGCTAGGTGCTGCCCGCCTCCACCACGTCCTCACCACCCGCACCCTCACCTCAAAGAGCGGCGCCGGCCGCTACATCGCCAACTCCCTCGACCCCCGCTGGCGCAAAATAGCCCACGAGGCCCTGAACCTCCGCGAGTCCCCCAACACCCCCACGCTCTACAAATCCCCCACCCAACGAGCCAAAGACACCCAAGCCCTACTCACCTGGATCCTCCAGGACGGCACCGGCCACTAAATCCTTGCCGGTTGGATGATGAGGATGTGGGTCATGTGGTCAGGGTGTTCCAGGCGGCCATCGCGTAGGTGATGGTGGTTTCTAGTTGGGGGCGGGTGGCGCCGTCGCGGGCTTGGATGGAGAGGCCTTGGACGACGGTGGTGTAGTAGCGGGCCAGCGGCTCCAGGACGGCCTTCGGTACGTCGGGGTCCTGGGCGAGGCGGTCCTTGATCTCGAGGTACATGCCGTGACGTCCTTCGGCGAGGAACTCGCGGACCGCGTGGTTCTCCACGGCGCCGGTGGGCGAGGCGAGGATGAGCATGCAGTAGTGCGGGTGTTCGGGGTGGGTGATCTGGTCGGCGGTGGCGCGCAGCATCGCGTGGATCGCCTCGCGGGCGGACCGATGTTCGCGGAGGGCGCGGCGCGGCGGCTCGCCGGCGGTTGCACCGTACAGGGTCATGACCTGGCGGAACAGGTCTTCCTTGCTGCCGAAGTACGCGTAGATGCTGGCCGACCTGATCCCCATCGCCGCGGCCAGATCGCTCAGCGAGGTGCCCTCGTAGCCGCGTTCCCAGAAGACGTCGAGCGCCTGGCGCAGCGCGACGTCCGGGTCGAACGTCCGCGGTCTGCCGCGAGTCGCCATCAGCCGTCCTTCCAGATTTATTGGTCGATCGACCAAGTTTAGCTTGACCACCGCAGCTCGCGGTGCCACGCTTTGTTGGTCGATCGACCAAGAATACTGGAAGGATGCCCATGCGCGCCCTGCAGCAGCTCTCCCTCGACGGACCGTCGGCCCTGAAACTCGCCGACGTTCCGGTCCCCGCACCCAGCCCGGGAGAGGTCCTGCTCCGGGTCGTTGCCGCCGGCATCAACTACGTCGACATCTCCCAGTCGTACGGCACCTTCGCCAACGGGCCGCGCCCGCCGTACACCGCCGGAGTCGAGGCCGCCGGCGAGGTGATCGCCGTCGGCGAGGGCGTTCAACTCGCGCCCGGCACCCACGTCATCGGAATCTGCATCGGAGGCGGGGCATTCGCGGAGTACGTCGTCCTGCCGGCAGTCGCCGCACTACCCGTACCGGAAGGCTGGACCGACGAACAAGCGCTGGGCCTCGTCGTCAACTGGCCGACCGCACTCGCCGCCCTCAGGCCTTTGGGCCGACTCAGCGCCGGTGAAACCGTCCTGATCCACGCCGCAGCAGGCGGAACCGGACAGGCTGCCGTCCGACTGGCAAAGCACTACGGCGCAACGGTGATCGCAACGGCGTCACCCGAGAAGCACGAGGTAGTACGCGCACTCGGCGCCGACCACGTCCTCGGCTCCCGCAGCACGACCCTCGCCACCGACGTACTGCACCTCACCGACGGCGCCGGAGTCGACCTGACGCTGGAATCGATCGGCGGCCCAACCCTCGAAACCAGCCTCACCGCCACCAAGCGAGTCACCGGCCGCGTCGTGGTCTCCGGCCTACCAGCCGGCGAATCCGCCGTCACCAACTGGGACCTGGTCTACAAACACCAACTCCACCTCATCGGCCTCAACCTCGGCGTACTGATCCAACAAGCACCGCAGATCTTCGGCGAAGTAATGCGCGAACTCTTCACCCTCCTGGCCACCGGCATCATCCCCGCCGGCACCCCCACCACCCACGACCTCGCCGACGGCTCCAAAGCCCTGACCGCCCTCGAATCCCGAACCACCACCGGCAAACTGGCCATCCACCCCTAAGGACAGGAGGTGGTGGGTGGGGAGGTAGTGCACCTGAGCGTGAAAGGGCAGGTGCGTACGGTGTCTCGGGGGTGTACTACCTGTCGTTCGGTTCTTTCCAGAGGCCGGTGGTGGCGAAGGCGTCGAGGGTGTTGGCGTACGGGGTGATGTCGATGCCGGCTGTGCGGAGCCAGGTGTCGTCGTAGTAGGTGTTGCCGTAGCGTTCGCCGCTGTCGCACAGGAGCGTCACGATGCTGCCGCGGGCGCCGGTGCGGCGCATCTCGGCGGCCAGGCGGAGTGCGCCCCAGAGGTTGGTACCGGTGGAGCCGCCGACCAGGCGGCCGGTGACGCGCGAGCAGAAGCGCATCGCGGCGATCGAGGCGGCGTCCGGAACCGAGATCATCCGGTCGACCACGCCGAGTACGAACGACGGCTCGACCCGCGGCCGCCCGATGCCTTCGATCCGGGACGGGCGCCCGGTGGAGAACTCGTGGTCGCCCGCCTCGAACGCCGGGAAGAACGCGGAGTTCTCCGGGTCCACGACCGCGACCGACGTGTCGAACCGCTGGTAGCGGACGTAGCGCCCGATGGTGGCCGACGTGCCGCCGGTGCCGGCGCCGACCACGATCCAGGTCGGGATCGGGTGCTGCTCGAGTGCGAGCTGCCCGAAGATCGACTCGGCGATGTTGTTGTTCCCCCGCCAGTCCGTCGCACGCTCGGCGTACGTGAACTGGTCCATGTAGTGCCCGCCGGTCTCCTCGGCCAGCCGCTTGGCCTCGCCGTAGATCTGGCCGGAGCGTTCGACGAAGTGGCAGCGGCCGCCGTAGAACTCGATCAGCTCGACCTTCTCAGGGCTGGTCGAGCGCGGCATCACGGCGACGAAAGGCAGCCCGAGCAGGCGGGCGAAGTACGCCTCGCTGACCGCGGTGGAGCCGCTGGACGCCTCGATCACCGTGGTGCCCTCGTGGATCCAGCCGTTGCACAGGGCGTACAGGAACAGCGACCGGGCCAGCCGGTGCTTGAGCGAGCCGGTCGGGTGCACGGACTCGTCCTTGAGGTACAGCTCCACGCCGGTGCCTTCCGGCATCGGGAACACGTGCAGGTGCGTGTCCGCACTCCGGTTCGCGTCCGCGTCCACGATCCGGATGGCCTCGGACACCCAGGCTCGTGCCTTGTCGTCGCGCCGGTCGACCTCACGGCACACCCCGTCGTCAACCTCACTCATGCGGGCCAGGCTAGGACCTGAGCGCCGATTTGAGTATTCCTACGCTCTGCAACCATCGGTCCGGGCGCCAGGATCGGTGGCATGATCCCGCTCGGAGCCATCCATTTCACGCCCGCCGAGGTCGCCATGATGCTGGCGATCCTCGCCTTCGGTTCCGTCGCGCTCGCGCTGCCCGCGACGCTCACCCTCGCCTGGGTCGGTCACCGCCGCGCCACGGACCATCCGGGCTGGAACGCGACCTGGTACTGGTTCGCCGGTACGGCGCTGTCGGTGGCCACCACCGCACTCGCGGCGAGCAAGGGCGCCGGATGGTGGGCCGTACCGATCGGCTGGGTCCCGAGCCTCGTACTGGCCGCAGCGCTCAATCCCCGCTGGACCCCGAAGGCGAGCTAATGTCGGAACCCATGACGACCGGGCAGAGGGGGACAAGGTGACCGAGAACAGTGATCGGCCGACGCGGCAGCGGGTGACGCTGACCGACATCAGCTCGCGGGCGTGGGAGCACCCCGCGGACCGCGGTGCGCTGGTGGCGTTGCGGCAGCTGAAGGGCTTCGACTACGTACTGCGGAAGATGTCGGGCCTGATCAACGAGCGCGCCTTCCGGCTGCAGTACCTCGGCTCCGCGATCCGGGTCGACGAGCGGCAGTTCCCGACCGTGAACCGGCTCTACACGGAGGCCGCCAGCACCCTCGACGTTCGGCAGCTCCCGGAGCTGTACGTGACCAACAGCCCGATCTGGAACGCGGTCACGATCGGCATGGACAAGCCGTTCATCGTGGTGAACAGCGCGCTCCTGCAGGGCCTCGACGAGGAGGAGTTGCGGTTCGTCCTCGGGCACGAGCTCGGTCACGCGCAGAGCGGTCACGCCCTGTACCAGTCGCTGCTGCTCTGGCTGATGCGGCTCACCGGCGCGATCAACTGGATGCCGATCGGCGCGC
Source organism: Kribbella sp. NPDC048928 (assembly GCF_043197975.1). NCBI lineage: Bacteria > Bacillati > Actinomycetota > Actinomycetes > Propionibacteriales > Kribbellaceae > Kribbella > Kribbella sp. NPDC048928. The sequence goes on from NZ_JBICUC010000004.1 coordinate 572,933, forward strand.
TCGGGCTGCGGGCGATCATCGCCGCCCTGCACGAGTGGTCCCGCAAGGCCGAGCTGTCCGGCGACCGGGCGGGTCTGCTCGCGGTCCAGGACCCGGCGGTTGCGCTCCGGGTGCAGATGAAGCTCGCCAGCGGTGGCCAGCTGAACGAGCTCGACACCACCGCGTTCCTTGCCCAGGGCACGGAGTACGAGAGCGCCGGAGACCTGCGCGACAGCGTACTGAAGCTGCTGCTCCTCGAGGCGCAGTCGCACCCGCTGGCCGTGATCCGTGCGCACGAGCTGCGCCGCTGGGTCGACGAGGGTGAGTACACCACGATCGTCTCCGGCGAGTACCCGAAGCGCCAGGACGACGGCGACGCGTCGATCTCGCAGGAGGCGAAGAACGCCGCCAAGTCGTACACCGACGCGTTCAACCGTTCGCAGGACCCGCTGGCCAAGTTCCTCCGCGACCTCGGCGACGGCCTCGGCGGCGTCCGCGACTGGGTCTCCTCGAAGTTCCCGCCCCGAAACTGATTGGTCCCAGGTCCGGGCCGGCTGCGATCCTGTCGACGTGATCGACGTACAAGCAATCGGCCCGGACGACTGGAAGGCCTGGCGGGAGCTTCGGCTCGCCGCCCTCACGGAGGCTCCGTACGCCTTCGGCTCGCAACTCGCGGACTGGGTCGACGCCCCCGAGGAACGCTGGCGTGAGCGCCTCAGCGTGCCCAGCGCGTACCAGGTGATCGCGACGGTCGACGGGACACCGGCCGGGATGGCCGGCGGATTCACCGACGACGAAGCGCAGACCGCCGAGCTGGTGTCGATGTGGGTCGCGCCGCTCGGCCGCGGCAAGGGCGTCGGCAACACGCTGATGACCGCGATCGAGAACTGGGCCCGCGGCACCGGCGCCACCACGCTCGAGCTTTCGGTTGTCCCGGGCAACGACCCGGCCCACAACCTCTATCTGCGGCACGGGTACGTCGACACCGACGAGCCCGGCGACCTGATGGCGGACGGCATCCACCGCGAACTGGTGATGCGCAAACCGCTCTGACCGCCGAAAGCCGGGCCCAGGACGCTAACGCTCCAGGTGTCCGCGACCGCCGCGTCCCTCGGGACGCCTCGCCGACTGTCCTTGGTCCTCGCGGCCAGGCGTCCGTGGCTCGGCGGCAGGCGCGGACGCCGGTGCCGTCCGCAACAGCTCGGATGCACGGTCGCCGAGACGATTACGCATGCCGTCGGCCAGGTGCTTGCTCTTCGCGGTCTGCCAGGTGCCCCGCGAACGCTCGATGTCGTTGACCCGCTCGTTCAGCACCGGCTCCTGCTGACGCTGGGCGATCTGGTCGCAGAACCAGTACCGGGTGGCCTCGCGCGCGGTGTAGTCGTACCCCTTGGCCGCGACATCGACGACCTCGATCTCGCCCGCAGGCGTCTCGTCGAAAGTGATGTACGCCGGACCGTGCTCGTCGGACCGCGCCACGACCGTCGTCCGGTTCCCGTTCACGGGCGGTACCGGAAGCTCGGACCGGCCGGCCTTGTTGTCGGTCTGCACGTCCCGCACGATCTCGTCGGCCACCAGCCGGTCCGCAGCCACCGCGTGATCCAGACGGAGTACCGATCCGTTGTCGTCCTGGAAACGGGTGAGTGAGTCGGCCATCAGGTCGAGCGAGCGCGCGGGCGTCCAGCCGGTCTGCGCATCCGCAGTGATGACCGCCTGCCGCCGGTCGTCCGGCATGCGGACCTCGACGCGGCTCGCGTCGTCGAGCGGCCGTACCCCGGTCACCTGCAGCCCGACCGCGGAGATCTGCTCCGACTCCGCCTCGCTGTCCGGCAGGAACGCCGTGAACGGCTTCGTGTTGTACGCCCGGCAGTAAGCCCCCTCGACAACGGCGGCGACCAACGCATCGTCGGCGCCCGGGACCGCCCCCAGCGCCCCGAGCTCGTACCGGGAGCCGGTGTCCTTGATCGCGGCCGCAGCGACCGGCGCGCCGTCGAGTACGGCGACCGCAACCATCTGGCCGTCCTCGGTCGAGGGCGGATTCATGGCCCGCCACATCCCGTCAACGCCCGGAGGCACCGTACCCTCGGCACCTTCCGCGGCCGCCCACACCGTCTCGGACGCCTGCTCCTGGAGCGCTACGAACCTGGGTTCGGACGTACGGAGGAAGAACACGTCCCCACCGGACTCGCGGAACCGCTGCACCGAGGCGGCGAGCTCCGTCGGGTCGACGGCGGCCTGGTCTCCCCGGGCATCCAGCACTCCGAGGAGCTCCCTCATCTGCAGCTCCGATTCCCGGTCAAGCTTCCCCACGTTGTACTGCACCTGGAACGACCGGTTCGCGGCATCGGCCGCGCTGATCGAGAACTCCGCCGTCCGCGCGTACTCGAGCGCACCGGCCGTGGAGAACGTCACCCCGCCACCTGCCCGGCGCGCCTCCTCCATCATCGCGCACTCGGTCGCCCGGAACGCGCCGCCGTCGGCCGTTGCGATGAACCGCAGTACGTGCAGATTGCCGTCGGCGTTCCGTCCGGCGGTGACGAGGCCGCGCGGCTGCCCGTCCGCCATGGCGACCAGCGTCCGTACGCCGGGCTTGTCAGGAATCGGGTTCTGGGCGAGGTAGTCGGAGTTCCCCGCGAGTTCCAGCATGGCGAGACCGGCCGCGTCCCGGTCGTCCGGATTGCCGTGGTCGTAGACCTCGATGGTGCCGCCGCGATCGATCCAGCCCTTCAGCTCGGTGGCCATCCGGCGGAGATTCTGCCCGGCAGGAATCGCCGATCGGACCTGGGGGAAGGGATCCCGGCCGTCGACCTGGCCGAGCGCGACCTGCTCGGCGATGTGCCGTACGTCGTCGGCCGACCAGGCCTGCGCCGCTGTCTTCGTGCTGCCCGCCTGGCCGTTCGTCCAGATCATTCGGCGGGCCTCGAGTGCGCGTGGCCCGTGCCAGGTGTCGGGCGAGACCTCGTGGGCCAGCGTCAGGGTCTCCTGCGCCGCGATCGACGCCAGCGCGTACTGCGCGGCGTACCCGGCCTGCCGGCCGCTCGGCAACGAGGCGTCGGCGAGTACGCCGGCCGGCGCCGACGGGAACGTCGTACCGCCGCCGAGCACCACCAGGTCGTCCTTGTTCCGTTGGAACGTGACGACCGTCATCGGTCCGTCGTCGCCGGCTTCGGCCACGACGGCGTACTCCGCGTCCGGATGCGCCAGGGCGTCCACGGCCGCTCGCTGGGACCGCCAGCCCGGGCCGCGGTCGATGCCCGGAAGCCCCCGGCGCAACGTCTCGGTCAGGTGGTTCGTATCGGCGAACGTGTTTCCAAGGCGCTGCACGTAGCGCCGCCAATCGGCCTCGGATTGTTTGGCGATCACCCGCACCGTCGTACCGGGCCGGCCGGCGAAGGCGGCGACACCCTCGGCGATCGAGGCCACCGTCCCTTGCAGACGCCGGTGCTGTTCGTCGAAAACCTGCTCGGCCACGCGCTACCTCACACCCGAATCGTTGCCTTGGTCCCGCAACACCCTAGGAGGTGCCGGGGAGCAAGACGAAGGGCCTGCTTCCCCCCTCCCGGGAAGCAGGCCCTTCGAGTACCGGTGCGATCAGCCCATGTGGACAGGGCTCTGGCCGTCGTTGGCCAGGTCCTTGTGCTTGATGGACAGGCCGATCATCGTGATCAGGCCGGCGCCGACTGCAAGCGCCGACGACCACAGGAACGCGCGGGTGAAGCCGTGCGTCGTAGCGAGCGCGGTGAACTGGCCTTGCAGCTGCTTGATCTGATCCGGCGACTGCCCGGACGCGGCCGCCTGCTGCAGGCCCGGGGCCAGCTCGGCGAACTTGTCCTTGATCGCGCTGGTGGAGATCGTGCCCAGCAGCGCCAGTCCGACCGCACCACCGATCTGCTGCACCGTGTTCAGTACGGCGGATCCGACACCGGAGTCCTCCGCGGCGACTCCACTGACCGCGGTCAGCGTGAGCGGTACGAAGATCAGGCCCATGCCGAACGACAGCACCAGGATGTACGGCAGCAGGTGGGTCAGGTACGTCGAGTCGACCTCGAGGCGGCTGAACCCAAACATCCCGGCGCCGACCAGGACGCCACCGACGCCGGCGATCCAGCGCGGATCCATCCGGGCCACGAGCGTCGACGCGACCTGCGCCGCGACCACGATGCCGACACTGAACGGCAGGAACGACACACCGGTCTTCAGCGCGCTGTAGCCCATGATCGACTGCACGAAGATGCCCAGGAAGTAGAACATCGAGAACATCGCGGCGCCGACGATCAACATCACGAAGAAGCTGATCCCCCGGGTCCGGTTGGCGAGGATCCGGAACGGCATCAGCGCGTGCCGGGAGCGGGCCTCGATCCCGAGGAAGATCGCGATCAGGGCGAGACCGCCGAGGATGTAGGTCAGCGTGAGCGCGTCGCCCCAGCCGTTGGTCGCGGCGTGCGTGAGGCCGTACACGAGCGAGGTCAGACCCACGGTGCCGGTGATGGCGCCGGGCAGGTCGAACTTGCCGGTCTGCCGCTCCGACTCACCGAGGTAGCGGAACGCGAGGATCGCGACCAGCAGGCCGATCGGCGTGTTGATGAAGAAGGTCCAGCGCCAGGACGCCTCGGTCAGCGCGCCACCCAGGATCAGGCCGACGGCCGCACCGGCTCCGGACATCGCGGCGTACACGCCCATCGCCCGGTTGCGCTCCTTGCCGGCCGGGAAGGTCGTGGTGATCAGTGCCAGAGCGTTCGGTGAGGCGGCCGCGGCGGCCAGCCCCTGCAGGATCCGGCTGATCAGCAGCACGGTCTCGCTCTGCGCGATGCCGCCGATGAACGACGCCAGGCCGAACAGCACGACGCCGATCACGAACACCTTGCGGCGGCCGAGGATGTCGCCGATCCGGCCGCCGAGCAGCAGCAGACCGCCGAACGCCAGCGCGTAGGCGTTGACCACCCACGGCAGCGACGCGTCGCTGAAGCCCAGGTCACCCTTGATGTGCGGCAGGGCGATGTTCACGATCGTGCCGTCCAGCACCACCATCAGCTGCGCCATGCAGATCAGTGCGAGCGCAATGCCGAGATTGCGGTGGCCGTGGGCCGCCGGCTCGGCCCCTGTTCCGGTCTGCCGGCCATCCGGCCGGTCGGCATTGATGACTTCTTCGGACATAAGAAAAGTTCCCCTCTTGGGCAGACTTGCCAAATTTCGGTCGCGGACCGGCCCCTCGCCGGTCAGCTCGCCTGCGACCCCCGCGCCGCAGGCAGGATCACGTTGTCGATCACTCGGAGGATCAGCTCGTCGGTCGGTTCGACGCCGAGGATGTAGGCGTGGTGGATGATCACCGCCGGCAACGTCACCGACAGCAGGGCGACGTCGACGTCCGGCGCGATCTCGCCGCGCTGGACGGCACGCTCGTACACCTTGTTGGTGACCGCGACGCGCGGCCCGAGGAAGCGTTCGCGGAACGCCTTCTGCAGGTCGTCGTCGCGGTGCAGGGCGGTAAGCAGGCCGGCGATCACCGACATCGGCAGCTCGTCGGTGAAACCACCGTCGCCGCAGGACATCGAGATCAGGTCGCCGCGCAGGCTGCCGGTGTCGACGTCCTCCGGCAGCGGGCAGCCCTTCGCCCGGCTGATCGCGTCCACGACCAGCTCGGCCTTGGTGGACCAGCGCCGGTACAGCGTCGCCTTGCTCGCCTTCGCCGCCGTCGCCACCGCGTCCATCGTCAGCCGGTCGTAGCCGAGCTCGGCCACCACCGCGACGGTCGCGTCGAGGATCTCCTCCTCACGTCCACCTTCGACCCGCGGCCGCTGCCGCACGCCTGCTGCATCCATCGTTCATCACCCTGAGTAGCTACCAGAACACGGATAGAACGAAACGGTTTCGTTTCATCCACCACGGTACGACTCATGTGAAGGAATGCACAAACGATTTTGCCCGATATTCACCAGTGGCATAGGTCACTCTCCGTACCAGTCGCCCACTGGTACACCCCACCCCCACTTCCTCGGTCTGCCAGGGAAATGGGGGGTTCCGGACTCACCTGACCGGTGTGGAACCCCTCATTTCCCTGGCAGACCCACCAATTTGCCTGGCAGACCCACCAATTTGCCTGGCCCACCCAGCAAACTGCCGGCCACCATCAGTTCGCGGCGGGCTCCCACGATGGGATATCCGCTCGCGTGGTGGGTTCTCTGCTCGTACATGAGCGGAGAACCCACCGCAGGAGCGGATATCCCATCGTGTTGGGCCAAGCAGAGCCGCCGAGGCGCCGCAGGTGCGGCCCAGAGGGCCGCGGCGCGGGGATGGCGCGGCGCGGGTGGCGCGGGTGGCGCGGGTGGCGGCGCGGCGCGGGTGGCGGCGCGGCGCGGGTGGCGGCGCGGCGCGGGTGGCGGCGCGGCGCGGCGGGCGCGGGTGGGGCGGGGGTGGGTTAGTCGTCGTCTTCGGCGGTTCGGGCTTGTTCTAGGCGGGTGGAGATTTTTTCGGCGCGGGTTTCGATTTTGCCGGCCAGGCGGTCGCGGGCGGCGCGGAGGACGAAGATCGAGAGGATCGAGGACGCGATCAGGGCGAGCAGGGCGATCGGCCAGATCGACAGCCAGGTGCGGAGCGCGAACCACAGCACCGCGAGGCAGACCGCGAACAGGGCCGCCCGCAGGCCCGTGTAGATGCCGAACTCCTTCATGTCACACCCCGGCGTAGGAGTGCAGGCCGGAGACGAGCAGGTTCACTCCGACGAAGTTGAAGATGAAGACGAACCAGCCGACGATCGCGATCGTCGCGGCCCGGCGGCCCCGCCAGCCGGCGGTGGCGCGGGCGTGCAGGTAGGCGGCGTACACCACCCAGGTCACCAGCGACCAGACCTCCTTCGGGTCCCAGCCCCAGGCGCGGCCCCAGGCGTAGTACGCCCAGATCGGCCCGGCCACCAGTACGCCGAAGGTCCACAGCGGGAACGCGAACGCGAGCACCTTGTACGCCGTGCCGTCCATCGCCTCGGCGCTCGGGAGCCGGCGCAGCGAGGCCGACATGATGCCGCCGGCCAGCACGCGGCGCTCGGCGCGGGCCTTGATCAGGTACAGCACCGAGGTCAGGCCGCCGACGGTGAACGCGCCACCGGAGATCGCGGCCGCGGACACGTGGATCACGAGCCAGTACGAGTGCAGGGCCGGGACCAGCGGACCGGCCGGCGTGTACAGCAGGAGTGTCGCGATGCCCAGGACGGCCGCGATGACCAGCGTGACGCCGAGGCCGAGCCACTGCAGCTTGTAGCGCTGGACGAAGATCAGGTAGACGATCGCGACCGCGAGCGACGCGGTGATCGAGAACTCGTACATGTTGCCCCACGGCACCCGGCCGGCCGCGAGGCCACGGGTCAGTACGCCGACGAAGTGCAGCACGAACGCGAGCGAGGTGAGCAGCAGCCCGATCCGGCTGGCCGCGTCGAGCCGATCGGTCGACGCAGGCTTCGCCGGTACGTCAGCAGCATCCGCGACCGAAGCACCGGAGGCACCAGATGCGCCAGACGTCACAGCGGCACCGACCAGTACTTCCTGCTTGACCACCGCCGGCATCGCGACGGCAGCACGGCCGAGGGCCCACTCCATCGCGTGCGCAACCATCGCCATGGCATAGATCACCGTGGCGGTAGGGATCAGCAGGTTGGAGACATGTGCGTAGGTCTCCGGGCTCATGGCTGCTCCTGTTTGCTCGGACCGGCAGGTTTCAAACGGTCGGCGATCGCCTGGATCTCGTCACCGAGGCCGCGCTCGGGGCCGCGGTCCAGACCGGCGACCTCGACCACGGTACGCCCGTCCTGCTCGCGGACCCGCACCCAGGTACGCCGCGGATGCACGAACAGCGAGCCCATCAGCCCGAGGATCGCCAGCAGGATGCCGCCGAGGGCGAGCAGGGTGCCCGGTGTGTGGCTGATCTGCAGCTTCACCCAGCGGCTGTAGCCGTCGAAGGTGATCGACCCGGCGTTGTCCGGCAGCGCGACGCTCTGCTTCGGCGCAAGCTGGAACCGCCACTTGTCGCCGTCCTTGGTGAACTGCGTGAGCTTGGTCTTGTCCAGCTGGTACACCGACTCCGGCTTGCCGGACTCCGGCTGCGGACGGCCGTAGTACCCGGTCATCACGAGCTCCGGGTTCAGGTCGTCAGGGAACACCGACACCGGTCCGTTCGGGCCGATGAACGAGGTCGGCAGGAAGTACCCCTCGAAGCCGAGCGTCATCGGCCGGGCGTCCGGCGCCTTGACCACGCCGAACGACGAGAAGTTCCCGTCCTGCGGGAGGAACGGGGCCGGCCCGGAGAACGCCACGTTCCCCTGCCCGTCGCGAACTGTCACGCGCGGCGCGTACCCGTGCCCGACCAGGAAGACACTGCTGCCGTCCAACTTCAGCGGGTGGTTGACCTGGAGCAGGTACGACTTCTCGGGCGCGTCCGGCGTCTGCTGGTAGGACAGGTTGGCCTTGAACTCGCGGGCCGCGCCCTTCTGCGGACCGTCCTGCTGGAACTTCACCTGGAAGTCCTTCACGGTCAGCGAGAACGGCGGCAGGTCGTCGTCACCGCTGAACGCCCGGCCCGGCGTGAAGTCGTCGTACTGCGCGACGGTATTGGAGAAACCGTTGCCGACGACAACCAGTACGGTGCCGCGGTAGCCGAACAGGGAGCCCCAGGCAACGCCGACCAGCGCCAGGATCAGCGAGAAGTGGAAGAGCAGGTTGCCGGCCTCGCGCAGGTAGCCACGCTCCGCCCCGATCGCCCCGTCGTAGGACTCGACGCGGAAGCGGCGGCGCTTGAGCTCGCGGGTCGCGACCTCCAGCATGTCGCCGGGCGCGTCGACCTCGAAGCTCTGGTAGCCGGGCAGGCGGTTCAGGTTCCGCGGGGGTTTCGGCGGGCGGGCCCGCAAGGCCTTCAGGTACACCGAGAGCCGCGGTACGACGCAGCCGATCAGCGAGATGAACAGCAGCAGGTAGATCGCCGAGAACCACGCGGACTTGTAGACGTCGAAGAGCCCGAGCTTGTCGTAGAGCGGGCCGAGCTTGGTGTGCGCGGTGAGGAAGTCCGACACCTTGATCGGGTCGATCGGCGTCTGCGGGATCAGCGATCCGGGCACCGCGCCGAGCGCGAGCAGGAACAGCAGCACCAGCGCGGTCTTCATCGAGGTCAGCTGCCGCCAGCCCCAGCGCAGCCAGCCGACCAGGCCGAGTGCGGGCGGCGGCTCGTTGCCCGAGTTCCCGGTCGGGGCGGTGATGTGGTCCTTGACCTCCTGATCGACATCGGTCATCTCACACCGCCGATCCGAAGTTGGCGACCCACTGCCGCAGGTCCGCGGTCATCGCATCCCACACTCCCGTCAGCAGCAGCAGTCCCACCGCGATCATCAGTACGCCGCCGATCCGGATCACCAGCAGCTGGTGCTTGCGGACCCAGGCCACCGCGGCCAGCATCCGCCGGAAGGCCAGCGCCGCCACGATGAAGGGAATCCCCAGCCCGAGGCTGAACACCAGCGCCAGCACGGCACCGCGCGCGGTGCTGCCCTCGGTCGTGGCCAGCGTCATCACGGTGCCGAGCGTCGGCCCGATACACGGCGTCCACCCGAATCCGAACAGTACGCCGAGCAGTGGAGCGGCCGCGATGCCGACCGCCGGAACCCGGTGCACCCGGACATCGCGCTGCAGGAATCCGAACCCGCCGAGGAAGACCACACCGAGCACGACGGTGAGCCCGCCGAGCACCCGCGTGATCGCGGTCTGGTGGTCGATCAGCAGGTCCCCGGCCTTGCCGAACAGCACGCCGGTGAGGATGAACACCGCGGAGAAGCCGGCCACGAACAGCGCCGTACCGGCGAGCATCCGGCCGCGTTTGTGCGAGCCGAGCTCGGCCGCGGAAAGCCCGGTCACGTACGACAGGTAGCCGGGCAGCAGTGGTACGACGCAGGGCGAGAAGAACGAGATCGCTCCGGCCAGCACCGCGATCGGCAGCGCGACCAGCATCGAGCCCGTCATCGACTCGGCGAACCACTGTCCCATCAGCTCAACCGGCGTCCTTGACCATACCGAGCAGCGTCTGCTTGGTGACCTCGCCGACGACGCGGCCGGCGACCTTGCCCTGCTTGTCGATCACCAGCGTGGTCGGGATCGCCTTCGGCGAGATCTGCCCGCGGAACCGCAGCAGCGCCTTACCGTCCCGGTCGTAGATGCTCGGGTACGTGACGCCGAACTCCTGGACGAACTTCTTCGCCTGCGCCGGGTCCAGGTCCCGGGTGTTCAGCCCGACGAACTGCACCGAGCTGCCCAGTTCCTTGGCGGCGGCAACCAGGTCCGGCGCCTCCTTGCGGCACGGCGGGCACCAGGAACCCCACACGTTCAGGACGACGATCTTGCCCTTCTGCTCCGAGAGCGTCCAGGTCTTGTCGTCGAGCGTCTTGCCGGTCAGCTCGGGCGCGGGCTTGCGGTCGGCTTCCGCGAACGTCGACACATTGCCGTTGCCGCTGACGAATCCGGCCTGCCCCTGCCGGTTCTGCGACGCCTGCTGGCCGGAGCTGCAGCCCGCGACCAGGAGCAGTCCGGCGGCCACCAGTGCCGTACGGCGGATCATCACGCACCGCCCGCGAACTTCTTCGGGTTCTTCACCGGCAACAGGTCCTTCGCAGGCTCCGAGTAGCCGACCGAGACGATCTGGTCGCCGTGGAAGGTGAAGGACGTCAGGCTGGCCAGGCTGCACTGGCGTTTGCGCGGGTCGTGCAGCATCCGGCGCCCCTCGATCGCGGACCGCGCGATCCAGATCGGCAGCTGGTGCGACACGATCAGGGCCTCGTGGCCGGCGGCCTTCTGCCGGGCGGTCTCGATCGCGTCCCGCATCCGGCGGACGAGCTGGCTGTACGGCTCGCCCCAGGACGGCTTCCACGGGTTCCGCAGCAGCCACCAGGCGCTCGGCTGCCGGAGCGCGCCGTCGCCGACGCCGAACTTCTTGCCCTCGAACAGGTTCGCGGCCTCGATCACCCGCTCGTCGATGTCCGGCGTCAGGCCGAACACCTTCGCGATCGGCTCCATGGTCTCCTGGGCCCGCTCGAGCGGCGAGCTGACCAGGTGCACGATGTCGCGGCCCTTGACGTGCTCCGCGACCCGGTCGGCCATCTGCCGGCCGAGCTCGGACAGGTGGAAGTCAGGGATCCGGCCGTAGAGCACCCCGGTCGGGTTGTGCACCTCGCCGTGACGCATCAGGTGCACGACCGTTGTTTCGGTCACCAGAATCCCTTCAGTTCTTCACTGCGGCCGCCGCGCGGGCCGCCGGTGCCAGAGCCGACTCCAGATCGGCCAGCGCGTCGTCGTCGATCGCTGCGCTGACGAACCAGGCCTCGAACGCGCTCGGCGGCAGGTAGACGCCGGCGTCCAGCATGGCATGGAAGAACGCCGTGAACCGGGGCAGTACCTGGGCGTTCGCACCGGTGAAGTCCCGGATCTCGGCAGGTCCCTCCGAGGACTCCACGAAGAAGACGCTGAAGAGGTTCCCGGCCGCGGAGATGACGTACGGCACACCCTCCTTGTCGAGCGCGGTCGACACCAGCCGCTGGATGGTGCGCGAGGTCTCGTCGAGCTTCGCGTACACCTCGTCGGTCGCCAGCCGCAGCGTGGTCAGCCCGGCGGTGGTGGCGATCGGGTTCCCGGACAGCGTCCCGGCCTGGTAGACCGAACCTTCCGGTGCGAGGTGCGCCATCACGTCCGCGCGCCCGCCGAACGCGGCGGCCGGGAAGCCACCGCCCATCACCTTGCCGAACGTCATCAGATCGGGCCGGACGCCGTCGACGCCGTACCACCCCGAGCGAGTGATCCGGAACCCGGTCATCACCTCGTCGGAGATGAACAGCGCGCCGTTCTTCGTGCAGATGTCGGCGAGGAACGCGTTGAAGTTGTCCCGCGGCGGGACGACACCCATGTTGCCCGGCGACGCCTCCGTGATCACGGCCGCGATCTGGTCGCCGTACTCCGCGAAGGCGGCGGTAACCGCGGCCTGGTCGTTGTACGGCACGACGATCGTGTCGGCGGTGGTGGCCTCGGTGACTCCCGGCGTACCGGGAATTCCCAGCGTCAGTACGCCGGAACCGGCCTGGGCCAGCAGTGCGTCCACATGTCCGTGATAGCAACCGGCGAACTTCACGATCTTGGCGCGCCCGGTGAACCCGCGGGCCAGCCGGAGCGCGGACATCGTCGCCTCGGTACCGGACGACACCAGGCGGACCTTGTCGACCGGCGTGCGCGCGACGATCTCCTCGCCGAGCAGCACCTCGGTCTCGGTCGGCGTCCCGTACGACGTACCGCGGGCGACGGCGGCCTGGACGGCGGCGATCACCTCGGGGTGCGCGTGCCCGAGCAGCAGCGGGCCCCAGGAGCTGACCAGGTCGAGATAGCGGTTACCGTCGGCGTCGGTCATGTGACATCCGTCACCGGAGGCCATGAAGCGCGGCACGCCGCCGACGGCGCGGAACGCCCGGACGGGAGAGTTGACTCCACCCGGCGTGACTGCGGAGGCCCGGTCGAAGAGCTTGGCGGACTGTTCAGTGTGGTCGGACACAGCGGCCATTGTCCCCTGCCGGTCACGTGGCCCGACCGGCAGGGCCCGGTCCGATTTCCGGTCCCGATCGTTCCCAAGGGGTTCACAGGCGCTTTGTTACGCGCCAGTATGGGTACCCGGTGACCGCACGTACACGGTCTGGGTCCGGCGCGTAACCCACGCAACGGGGCGGACGTTAGACCTATTACGACGGCAAACCGACAAGACGCAAAGACTGTCCGCAGCGTGGGGCCGGACCGGTCGATGAGTCACGGAGGGGAATCATCGATGGCGAAGGGCAAGCGCCGCGCCACGGGTAGCGGGTGGCGCCAGGTGGCGCCGCTGATCCCGTTGGCGCTGTTCGCGAGCGCGTTCACCGTCAGCGCCACGGACAATCCGGTGATCGCCACGGCATCACTGGAGAGCGGCCTGTCCGGGAGCAACCCGGTCGTCGTGCCGAAGCAGCCGATCTCCGAGCCGGCCAGCGTGCCGGTCGCGGGGAAGGTCGGGCCGGGTGTCGACCCGGGTGAGCAGCCGACCCAGGTCGTCTCGGGCCTGTCGAAGAACGGGATCCCGAACGCCGCACTGAAGGCGTACTCCCGGGCCCAGCAGGTGCTGGCCCAGGCGGACCCGAGCTGCCATCTGCCGTGGACGCTGGTGGCCGCGATCGGCCGTGTCGAGTCCAACCACGGCCGCTTCGGCGGCAACGTGCTGAACTCGAAAGGCGTCGCGGTGCCGGGCATCTTCGGCCCGCGGCTGGACGGTGCCTCCGGAACGGCCAAGATCTCCGACAGCGACGCCGGTGCGTTCGACGGCGACGGAGCGTTCGACCGTGCGGTCGGGCCGATGCAGTTCATCCCAGGGACCTGGCGGGCCATGGGAGTGGACGGTGACGGCGACGGCGTACGGAACCCGCAGGACATCGACGACGCGGCGATGTCCACCGCGGTGTACCTGTGCTCGGGCAAGACCGACCTCTCCGATGCCGGCGACCTGAACGCTGCGGTGCTGCGCTACAACCACTCGCAGCAGTACGTCGACCTCGTGGTGAGCATCGCCAACGCGTACGCCGGTGGCAGCTGGATGGCGGTCGGCAACGACACGTCCGGTGACGATGTGGACAAGGCCGGCGACCAGATCACCGACCCTCACATCGACGCGCCGGTGGACAACAACCTGCCGCAGGTGGTCGACATCCCGACCCCGGCGACGGTCGAGCCGACCCCGACGCTGACCGACGAGCAGGGCCGGACGACCCCGACCACGAAGCCGTCAGACCCGCCGACTTCGACGAAGCCGAGCACCAAGCCGTCGACGAAGCCGACCACCGGCAAGCCGCCGGCCACGACCAAGCCCCCGACGTCCGATCCGACCTCGCCGGTCACGTCGGCGCCGCCCGTGGTGGCGAAGCTGACGACCGCCGTCGGCCTGATCGTCGGGACGGTCGGTGGCACGCTGAAGGAGCTGCAGACGGCCACGACGTACTGCCAGACCGAGATGGCGAAGGTGACGATCACCAAGCCGACCCAGGCGCAGCTGCAGAAGTGCGTGACCGCCTACCAGACCGGTGGCGCGAAGGCCGTCGACCAGGTGATCCGCAACCTGTTGTCGCTGCTCGGTCTGCTCGGCGTCCTCGGCGGAGGCGTCCTCGGGAGCTGAACTCCACCGCGACACATCACAACAAAAGACCGGCGCGCCTGCCCCCACCCCTCCCTTGGCGCGCCCCTGGCGACGCCACGGAGCATCTCCCCCCGGCTTCGTGGCGTCGCCTTTTTAACGTTCAGGTGCTGGTGATCAGCCGGCCCAGACGCGGTCGATCGTCTGGGTGATGCTGTTGCCGATCAGGTCCGTCGCGGTCACCCGGAGGCTCGGGTACGCGCCGTCCGGGACCTGTGCGCGCAGGGTGCCGATCCCGCGCAAGGACAGCCGCGTCCAGGTCTTCCCGTCGTACGAGATCTCGGCCGTGGTCCGGAAGAGGCCCACACCGTGGAAGCCCGGCTGGTACCGCGGGGTGAGCTCGACCGAGCCCTTGGTGTGTTTGTAGTCGATCTGTACGAGCGGCAGCACCGACCGGCTCTTCGTCGGAACCGATACGAAATGCCACACCGTGTGCGTCGAGGTGGACGTCTTCGCCCAGCTGTTCGGCCCGCGGCGCTGGTCCAGCGTCAGGTCGTACCAGGCCGCGCGGGCCGGTACCGGGAACTGCCCGGTCGACCAGGCCTCCCGACCGAGTTCGACGCCGTTGCTGCTCAGCGCCATGCTCGTGGTGTCGCCGCGGTCGCCCCAGCCGAACACGCTCCGGTCGCCGCTGACGTACTGCGGAATCGCGATCCGCAGCGCGTTCTCGAACCGCGCCGGCGGCCAGCCCTGCGCCACGTCGTTCGCCGACGCAGACAGCCCCGGTACGGCGGGACGCGTGATCGACTCCCACCAGCCACGGGTAACGTGCTCGCCCGGCCGGTAGCTGCGCGGCACCGTCGACTCGGCCCCGCTCTCGTTCCACTCCCCTGCCAAGGTCTTCTCGTCCCACGTGACGCCCTTGACGTCGCTGACCAGGTAGTCGGTCCGCTTCACCGCACCGGCCACCAGCCGTGTCGACGACAGGCCGGCCGCGAGCCCTGGCAGATGCGCGGTCCGCTGGTCGGAGTGCAGCCAGAACGCCTCGTTCAGCTGGAAGTCCGTGGTCACCACGGCCGGGTGCATCTTCGCGATGTCGTAGGTCAGCGGGCCCTTCACGACCGACGGACCGACCGCGACGTCATACCGGTACGTGCTGTCCCGGACGCCGTTCAGCTGCAGCGAGACCGGACCCTTGGCCAGCAGGTCGAGCAGTTGCCCGCCCTGCGCAGCGCGGACCTTGTACTGCGGGATTTCCAGCTGGGTCCCGGTCGACCAGAACCCGGGCGCCTCGTTGTACAGGAACACGACCTTGGCCCCGGCCTCCTGGGCCGCGGTCACCTGGGCGTCGACGGTGTCGTTCGACTGCCAGCGGATCAGCGCAATCGTGCCTTTGGCTCCGGCCAGCTCGCCCGGCGTGCCGTCGCCGCCGTTGTAGAGCGGGAGCTTCTCGTTGCCGACGTACACGAACCTGTCCGACATCTTCTCCGGCGTCGGAAGCACACCGCCGCCCGGCACTGCCACGGTCAGCTGCGGCTGCGCCAGGTCCCAGCGCTGCACGACCTGGAAGGTGCCCTCGGCAACCTTTCCGAAGTTCTGCAGGTAGACACCGTCCGCGACCCGGCCCGGGTATGTCCAGCCGGACACGGCGTCCCGCGCGCCGACCTTGCGGTGCCAGGCGACGCCGATCGGGCCCGGGTCGACGCGCTGCGGCGTCTTCATCGTCACCTTGTTCGCGGTCCGGGCGTCGAAGGTGAACGTCCGGTCGCCGTCGATCCGCGCGTCGGGGTCACCGAGCAGCGTGATCGAGTTCGCCCAGTTCGCCTCGTCGCCGCCGATCGCGTACGCCATCACGCTGTAGCGGCCGTCCGGGACCTGGAAGGTGTGGCTGCCGGTCTGGTCGAACGCGAACGCGCTCACCTCGCCGGTGTCCTGGTTCCACAGTTGAGCGCCGCTCGAGCCGGCCTTGGTGGTGGCGGGCAGGCCGTCGCGGCCGATCGCCTTCACGGTCACGGTGTTCAACTGTCCGCCGGCCGCGAAGCCGAAGCCGGTGCGGACCGTCTGGTGCCCGGCCCGAGCGGTCAGTGCGCCGGCGTAGTTGGCCGGCCGGGTCTTCGCGAGATCGACGGTGACAGTGGCCGACGCCGTACCGTTCGCCGGTACGGTCAGCCGCGCCGGCCGCACTGTGACGGCGGCGGCAACCTTCGCCGGCGACCGGGCGTCGACCGACAGGTCCAGCGTCACCGGGCGGTTCGAGGTGTTCCGGTACGAGACCTTGCGGGCGACCGGAGCCGGCGCGTCCGGGCCGCTCCAGGACAGGTCGCCGAAGAACAGGTTGGCGGTGTCGGGCAGGACCTTCGGGTCGAGCGCGTTCGGGATGTCGATCCGGCCGAGGCCCTGCTGGTCGATCCGTGCGCCCGCGGACGGGACGGCGGTCGACGCCAGAGCAGCTTTCAGTTGCGGGCCGGTCCAGTCAGGATGCCGTTGCGCGAGGATCGCGGCGGCGCCGGCGACGTGCGGCGTCGCCATCGACGTACCACTCATCGCTGTGTAGTACTGATCGAGGATGTGGCCCTGCTCGGTGCCGGCCGCGCGGGCGGCGGCGATCTCCACGCCCGGGGCGGTCACCTCGGGCTTCAGCGCACCGTCGCCGAGGCGCGGGCCGCGGCTGGAGAAGTTCGCCAGGGTGTCGTCGCGGTCGACCGCGCCGACGGTCAGCGCCTCGGACGCAGCGCCCGGCGAGCCGACGGTCTCCTCGGCGCCGGAGTTGCCGGCCGCGATCACGAACAGCGCACCGCTGGACTTCGCCAGCCGGTCGACCGCCGCGCTCATCGGGTCCGTGCCGTCGGACGGCAGGCCGCCGAGGCTCATGCTGACGACCTTCGCGCCCTGCTGGACGGCCCACTCCATCCCGGCGATCGCCTCGGAGTCGTAGCCGCCGCCGCTGTTGTCGAGCACCTTGCCGATCAGCAGTTCGGCGCCGGGCGCCACGCCCTTGCGCTTGCCGTCGGACGCCGTGCCGAGACCGGCGACGATGGACGCCGTGTGGGTGCCGTGGCCGTGCAGGTCCTGCACCGCCTGGTCCGGGACGAAGCTCTCCGAGGCGACGACCTGCTTCGCGAGGTCGGGGTGCCCGGCGTCGTACCCGGTGTCCAGGACGGCGACCTTCACGCCGTGCCCGTCGTACCCCTGCTTCCAGGCGGTCGGGGCACCGATCTGTTTCGTCGACCGGTCGAGCGTGGCGTGCGTCTTGCCGTCGAGCCAGACCTTGGTGACCTGGCTTGTCTTGAACGCGGTCGGCCCGCTGATGCCGTCCCAGAACGTCTTCGCGTCCGACTTCCGCACGCTGACCGCGGTACTTCCGACGCTGTTGAGCGTCCGGCGGTACGTCGCAGCCTGCGGCGTACTTGGCGCACTGCGCAGGGTGGCCGGCGCGCTGAGCAGGAGCGGCAGTTGGTCGCTGGCCGCGTCGTCGTACCCCTGCTGCACGAGCTCGGTGAGGTTGAACAGGCGCTTGTCGAGGCGGCCCTCGGTCAGCAAGGGGTAAGCCTTGGCCGGGACCACGGTGAAGTCGCCGTCGAAGGTGCCGAAGTAGTACGGCTCGTCGCCGAGCAGGCGGGCCGAGACCTGGCCGCTCGCGTTCGTGGTCAGCTCGGCGACGTCGCCGGTGACCAGCGTGATCCGCTTGCTGCTGCCACCCGGCGTCGACGCACCGGCCGGGCTACTGGCCGGCGGATCAGGTGGACCGGCGTTCGCCGTGGTGGCCGTCAGCAGCAGGGAGCCGGCGACCACCGCGGCGAGCAGACCGGTAGCGGTACGGGACGGGCGGGAAAACATTGGCGGAAACCTCCCGAGGCCCCGACCCACGCGAGGCCATCCTCAGGAGCCTCACAGTTGCCCCGAGCCCCGGTCCACCACTACCGCTGACCTACACCCGCCATGACCGGTACCGGTCAGGCACCAGTCAGGCTCAGAATCAGGGTCAGGCGAAGCGCTTGGTGATCCGCTCGACCCGCTCGAGCAGGTCCAGGTCGTAGGCGACGCCGGGGACGTAGAAGATCACGTAGTCGGCGCCGGCCTCGAGGACCGCCTCGACCTTGTTCGCGATCTCGTCCTCGCCTGCGATCAGGTTGTCCCGGTCGAACTTCTCCCGGTTCATCGGGCCGAGCGCCTTCGCGGTCGCCTTCTGCGGGTCGTCGCCCTTGTCGATCGGGAAGACGTTGAAGTTCGTCGACTTGATGATGTCGTCGTAGTTCCGGCCGACCTTCTGGCAGTGCCCGCGGAGAATGTCCGCCTTCTCCTTGAAGGTCTCCGGGTTGCCGCCGCCGATGTTCGCGGCGTCGGCGTACTGCGCGACCAGCTTCAGCGTCACCTTCGGGCCGCCACCGCCGATCCAGAAGCTCGGGTGCGGCTTGCGGACACCCTTCGGCTCGTTGATCGGGGCGTCGATCGAGTAGTACTTGCCGTTGTAGACCGGCTTGTCCTCGGTCCACATCTTGTGGATGATCTCGGTCGCCTCGCGGAACGCCGCCATCCGCTGCGGGATGTCGGTCCACTCGTAGCCGTACGCCTTCCACTCGTGCTCGTACCAGCCGGCGCCGATCCCGGCGTACAGGCGGCCGTGGCTGGCGACGTCGACGGTGGACGCGATCTTCGCGTACAGCGCCGGGTTCCGGTACCCGTTGCAGCCGACCATCTGGCCGATGTTCACCCGCTTGGTGTCGCGGGCCAGCGCCGCGGTCGCGCTCCAGCACTCGAACGTCGAGTTGTCACTCGGCTCGGGCACCGTGTGGAAATGGTCGAACAGCCAGATCGAGTCCCAGGACTGCTCGTCGGCCCGCTTGGCGACGGCCGTCATCGCCTCCCACTGCTCGATCGGGTCGGCGATCTCCGCCAGATCCATCTTCCAGCCCTGCGGGACGAATACCCCGAAACGTGTAGTCATGCCGCCATCCTCCCGACTGATGGCGGCATCGGTCCATGACTATGAGTACTGAATTCGTTCTCAATCGGACCACTGCTACTTCTTAGTGGGCGCTCAGCACCCCCGCGCCGGAGCCGGGTTCGCTGCGATGGACGGAGCGTGCGGACAGGATCGCGTTCAGCGCGATCGGTGCGAGGCGGCCGCCGAACTCCTGCCGGGTGAGCGCTGCCACGCCGGCCGCGGCCGGTGCGGACGCCGACGTACCGGGGAAGCGGCAGGCGCCCTCGGTCGTGGTCGGGCAGGTCCCGGAGCCGAAGCCGCCGGCGCCGCTGATCGACTCGCCGTCGCCCGCGAGCCAGTTCGGGGCCTGGAAGCTCAGCTTCGCGCCGCCGCTCACCCCGCGGCACGGACCGGGCCGGCCGCCCGGGCAGCGGGTCGTGGTGACGAGCTGCACCGGTCCGGCCGCGCTGTACGGCCCGACCGGGGCGGTCTTCGGGTCGGTCGAGACGTTCGCGTTCACGGCACCCGCGCTGCTGGCGAAGATCGTGTAGTTCGAGTCCGGGTTCAGCGAGCCGGCCTGCTCGGTCGGGTCGAGCGTCTTCACGCCGGCCGCCAGCGGCCGCCAGCGCAGGTCCAGGATCGGCGCCTTGCGTGCGGTCGACGTACCCTCCACGTCCACGACCAGCTTCACCGGCTGCGCCGCGGTGGTGGTGTTGAAGTACTGGAGTTGCTCGATGGTGTCGCCGACGCCGTTCGCCTGGACGCCGGTGCTGGACGCGAGGCACTTGGTCCCGGTGCTGTCCATCACGTACAGGTTCAGGTCGGTGAAGCCGCCCTGGCCCGCGGTCGGGTAGATCGCGCGCGGCTCGCTCCACTGCAGGGTCGGCATGATCCCGGCGCCGGGCTGCAGATTCAGGTCGTACGTGGTGTCGCTCCCGCGCAGTTTCACCACGTTGTCGGGGTCCTTCGGACAGCCGGTGTACGGGCCGGTGACGCCGTCGGGGCCCTTGCCGGTGCCGACCGCGGTGGCGCGCGGCGCGTGCGAGGTGCCGAGGTTGCCGGCCGACGAGCTGACCCAGATGCCGTGCCTGGCGAGGGCCTCGGCCGTTGCGGCGCCGAGGCCCTGCTGGAACACCGGCTCGTCGTCGAGCGCGATGTCCTCGGCGATCATCGTCACGCCCGCGTTCGCCAGCACGTGGAACGCCTCGAAGTAGTCGGCGTTGGTGTCCAGCGTGCTCGCGAAGGCCAGCTTCGCGCCCGGCGCGAGGTCGTGGATGATCTCCATCATCGCGGTGCCCTCGTCGTTGACGTACGAGCCCTGCTGGAGCACCTGGACGTCGGGCGGCAGCTCGCCTGCGGCGACCGCGTCGGCGAGATGGTCGGCGTCCAGGGAAATCACGCCGATCTTCTGGCCGCGCCCGGTCAGGCCGCGCGCCTGCGCCTTGTCCGCGCGGTGCAGCTGGACGCCTTCCGCGGTCGTCGGGCCGACGTCGACCGCGGGCCGCAGCGCCGGTCGCAGTGCGCTCACCCAGCCGAGTGCGGCAACCGCGTCGAGCTTGTCGTACGGGACGGTCGCGGAGACCAGGCCCGTGGTCGGCAGGTCGTACGTGTCCTTGACGTCTGCGGTGTTCTTCTGCACCGCGACGCCGAGCGCGGTGAGTTGGGCTTCTTGCTGGGCGGTGATCGGCGCGGCGGCGTACACCTGCACCCCGACCCGTCCGTTGCTCTCGACACCCATCGCACGGGCGTTCATGCCCACCTGCTTCTCGCCGGCAAGTTTCGCGGCATCCCGCAACATCGACGGCACCTTCGCCGCCACCCCCGGGTCTTCCGGGCCCCCTGCGGCCGTCGCCTGTGGCACTACCGCGATGACAGCCAACGGAACTATCAGCATCACGCTGCTGAACACATAACGGAGCTTCATCAAGTGTCCTCTCCCCCTCCTGAGCGGTCGCGACCACAGTCATCCACCGACTGACCAACTGTCCAGTACTTACGTGGACGAGGGGTGAGGGTTCTGGTCTAGCGGACGCTCCGGGATCGCAGCCGCCGCAGCATCCGCGGATCCTCGAAGCCGACCGTCCGGGCCGCCGACTCGACAGTGCTGCCGTGGCCGATCAGGTGCTCGGCGCGTTCGAGGCGGAGCAGTTGCTGGTAGCGCAGCGGAGTCAGCCCGGTCGCGGTCGTGAAGATGCGGGTGAGCGTACGTTCGCTGACGCCGACCTCGCCGGCCAGCTGGGTGAGCGGCAGCTTGTCGGCGTACCGGGTGTCGATCACGTCCTGGACGCGGTGCGCCAGGTCGCTGAGGTGCCCGCGGTGCCGGAGCATCGCGGACTCCTGGAGCTCGTCGCCGTTGCGCCGGGCGTACACAACCATCTCGCGCGCCACCCGCGCGGCCGCCTCCGCGCCGCGGCCGACCGCGACCAGGTGCAGCGCGAGGTCGATGCCGCTCGCGATCCCGGCCGAGGTGATGACGCGATCGTCCTCGACGTACAGCACGTCCCGGACGATGGTCGCCCGCGGGTACCGGGCGGCAAGCTCGTCGGTCAGCTCGTGGTGGGTCGTGAAGCGCCGCCCGTCGAGCAACCCTGCCCAGCCGAGCGCGTCGGCCCCCGAGCACACGCTCGCCACCGTCCCGCCGCGAGCGTGGTGCGTCCGCAGCCGTTGGCGGAACCCAGGCCCGATGGGCGGCTCCGGCGACAGCCGCGGCGACCGCCAGCCCGGTACGACGATGAGGTCGCCCGGATCGAGCTCGGGCCAGGTCGACTGCGTTCGCAACGGCACGCCCTGGGCGGTCGCGACCTCGTCGGATTCGGCCACGTACGACACGTCGTAGCCGTACCCGAAGTCCCCTGCGGTCGTGAACACCTGCGCCGGCCCCGCGAGATCCAGGAGATGGAGCCGCGGCACCAGTACGAAGACCACGTGAGTAGGGCGCATCCGGTCAGGATGCCACGGGGACGCCGGTCAGCTCGTCGAGGGTCCGGACCGTGGCGAACCGGCCGGCCAATGCGTACTCCGTCCGCTCGGTGACCTGCTCCGCGGTCAGCGTTCGCGGGTCGGCGAGAACCTCCTCGACGGTCGCCTCGTCGCGGATCGACCAGTGCGCGAGCGCCATCGTCGCCGTCGCCTCGGTGACGAACACGACGTCGTACCCGAGATCCGATCCGACCCGCGCGGTGGTCTCGCAGCACTGTTCGGTACGGATCCCGGAGACAACGATCTCGCGGATGCCGTGCTGGGTCAGCAGCTGCTGCAGATTCGTTGTGGTGAAGGCGTTGTGCGACGTCTTGGTGAGAACCGGTTCGGTCGGCAGCGGTTCGAGTCCTTCGATCAGCCGGACCTGTCCCGCGGCCGGGTCGAACGCGTTCCCCGTACCCGGCTCGGTGTGCATCACCCACACCACCAGGTCGTCGCGCTCGCGGGCGGCCCGCACCAGGCGGTTCACCCGGTCGGCGATGTCGGGGTGGTTCACCAGCTGCCAGTTCGGGCGGACCCGAAACGACTCCTGGACGTCGATCACGATCAGTGCGGTTCGGCTCATGCCACCAGGATGCGCGCGGAACGGCGTACCGCTGAAGGCCTGATCGAGGCGCGGGGCGGACGGATCCGGTCACGCCGAAAAGATCGGACGAATTCGAACCGTTACGAACTGTTCCAAACAATCCGGCGCCGTCCTATCGTGCCCAGGTCAGTCTCTACAACGATTGAGGGGATTGCGATGCCCGATCACCTGCCCCGCCGCCAGGTCCTCAGGACCGCCGGCGCACTGGGCCTCGGTGCCGCCGCCGCGGGCGCTCTCAGCACGACCGCGGACGCCGCCACCCGAGCCAGTACCCGAGCCAGTTCAGGCACTGGTACGCCGGATAAGTTGAAACCCATGGGCGCACACCACGGCAAGCTCGAGATCCGCAAGGACCCGTTCGGCACCACCGAGGACGGTCAGCAGGTGGACGTGTACACGTTCACCAACGGCCGGGTCACCGTATCGATGCTGACCTGGGGCGCGACCTTGCAGCGGATCGAGACGCCGGACCGCCGCGGCCGGACCGAGAACATCAGCCTCGGCTTCGACAACCTGCCGGACTACGCGAAGCTCAGCCCGTACTTCGGCGCCACCATCGGCCGGTACGGCAACCGGATCGCCAAGGGCAAGTTCACGCTGGACGGGACGGCGTACCAGATCCCGGTCAACAACGGCGAGAACGCGCTGCACGGCGGCACCATCGGCTTCGACAAGCGGGTCTGGAAGGCGGCCGTCGTCCAGGACGACAACAGCGTCGGCGTCGCGTTCACCTACGTCAGTCCGGACGGCGAGATGGGCTTCCCCGGTGAGCTCACCAGCACCGTCACCTACACGCTGGACAAGCGCGACAACCTGCGGATCCAGTACCACGCGACCGTGGCCGGCAAGCCGACCGTGGTGAACCTGACCAACCACTGCTACTTCAACCTGCTCGGCGAGGGCAACGGCACGATCTACGACCACGTCCTCGAACTGAACGCGCCGAAGTACACCCCGGTCGACGTGAACCTGATCCCGACCGGCGAGATCGCCGCGGTCGCGGGCACGCCGTTCGACTTCAGCAAGCCGACCGCGATCGGCAAGCGGCTGCGCGGCGACCACCAGCAGCTGGTCTTCGGCCGCGGGTACGACCACAACTTCGTCCTCGGCGGGCACGCGGACCACGACGGGATGCGGCTGGCCGGGCGGTTCTGGGAGCCCGAGCACGGTCGCACCATCGAGGTGCACACCGACCAGCCCGGGGTGCAGTTCTACAGCGGCAACTTCCTCGACGGCACGTTCCTCGGCATCGGCAACAAGGCCTACCGCCAGGGCGACGCGTTCGCCTTCGAGACGCAGCACTTCCCGGACTCGCCCAACCAGCCCAACTTCCCGTCCACGGTCCTCCGCCCCGGCGAGACCTACGAATCCACCACGATCTACTCGTTCGGCACCAAGTAGTTCTTGGTCCGCCACGCAGGCACAAGTGCCCGAAAGCGGCCTTCGAGGGTCGTTCGACCCGGGTTCTGCCTGCGTGGCGGTCCAGCACCGACGCGCCGGGCTCCAGGCAAGGGTTACCTAACTTGCCTAGGCTTGGGCGCATGGCCGACCCGGTGTTGCAGATTCCGTTCGAGGATGCGTTTCGGTTCGATCCGTCACCGACGTTCGCCGAGCTGCGGGAGGGCCGGCCGGTGGCGCGGGTCCGGACGCTGGCCGGCGCCGAGGTCTGGCTGGTGACCCGGTACGAGGACGTGAAGCTCGTGCTGGCGGACCCGCGGTTCTCGCGGGCCGCGGTGGTGAAGCAGGGAGCGCCGCGGGTCGCGCTGGCCAAGCCGATGCCGAACAGCCTGACCACCACCGATCCGCCCGAGCACACCCGGCTCCGAGGGTTGGTCGTACCAACGTTCGCGCACCGCAAGATCGAGCGCACCCGGCCGTGGGTCGCGGAGCTGTCCGCGCAGCTCGCCGAGGACGTCGCGCAGGCGGGTGACGGCGCCGACATCCGGCAGCTCGTGGCGCTGCCACTGCCGATCCAGGTGATCTGCCAGCTGCTCGGCGTACCGTACGAGGACCGCGCGACGTTCCGGGAGTGGACCGAGCTCGGGTACAGCATGAAGATGGCCGAGAAGGACCTGGTCGAGGACGCCATGACCAACCTGACCGCGTACATCGAGGAGCTGGTCACGAAGAAGCTGGCGAACACCGACCAGCCGGCCCAGGATCTGCTCGACGAGCTCGTGCGAGCACGCGAAGAGGGTGACCGGCTCAGCCAGGAAGAGCTGATCGCGTTCGGCGTGAACCTGCTCGTCGCTGGGCACGAGACGTCGGCGAACCAGATCTCCAGCTGTGTCGCGACGCTGCTGCGCTGGCCGGAGAACTGGGCCCGGCTCGTCGAGGACAACAGCCTGATCCCGTCGGCGATCGAGGAGCTGCTGCGGTTCAACCGGTTCAGCGAGGTCGGTCAGCTGCGGGTCGCGGTCGAGGACCTCGAGCTGCACGGCGTCCAGATCAAGGCCGGCGAAGGCGTGATGGCCGCGCTCAACTCGGCGAACCGGGACCCGCGGGCGTACGAGGCTCCGGACGAGCTGCGGATCGACCGTACGGACAACAAGCATCTGTCGTTCGGCTTCGGGCCGCACTTCTGCCTCGGCGCCCAGCTGGCGCGGATCGAGCTGCAGGAGTCGCTGCTGGCCCTGGTACGCCGGTTCCCGCGGCTGAGCCTCGCGAAGCCGGCCGAAGAGCTCGAGTGGCGTCGCGTACTGGTGAGCGGCCTGGCGGAACTCCCGGTAACCCTCAACCTCTAACCACTACGTCCGAAGAAGTGTGGCCCAGGTGCCACACTTCTTCGGACGTAGGTGTCAGTTCTGCGAGGTGAAGACGAGGCCGTGCTCGGCCTCGTACTGCTCGATGAAGCGCTTGGCCATCGGCTCGCTGCAGCTGAGCGCGGTGGCCAGGTTCTTCGCGGTGCGCTCGTGACCCTCCGGCCAGTCGCCGAGCATGTTCCACGCCCGGGTGCGCTTCTTCTCGAGGTCGGTCGGCTCGGCGACCTCCTCCTCGGCCGGCTCGGCCTTCGGCGTGGTGATGAGCGCCGGCGGCTGCGGGTCGGCCGGCCCCGCGAACGGCGACGGCGGCTTCGGCTTCTCCACCAGGGGCTCGGCCTTCGGCTGCGGGGCGAACGGCTTCAGACTGCTGCTCGCCGTACCGTTCACGACGTGCTGGGGCTCGCTCTCGTCCTCGACCACGACGGCCTCGGACACGTTCCCGCTGTCGGTCGGGTCGGGCTGGTCCACGATCGCCATCAGCTCGCCGGTCCACGCGTCGTCGTCGCGCAGGCCCACGCCCGTACCGTCCGCACGACGCGGCTGGCCGCCTTCGAGCACCCACACAGCCGCCGGTACGCCGGGGCGTTGTTCGGGCTCCTCCGGGGGCGGTGAGATCGCCTTGGTCAGCTTGCTGGTGATGACCTCGTAGTTGATCCGCTCCTCGAGCATCCCGGCCAGCCGGTCCGGGTCGTACGTCGTCTCGGCGATCTTCGCCAGCCGCTCGTCCTGGTGCTCCGAACGGATGTACTCCGCGACGGTGCCGGCAATCGCCTCGCGGCGACTCCGGTTCCGGATCTGGTGGTGCGCCGCGCGGAGGCTCTCGTACAAGGTGTAGCCGTGCTCGATCGCGAGCGAACGGGCCAGCCAGGTGACCCGCGGCTCGCGGGCCCACTGCACCAGGCCGTACACCGGGCCGGTGTCGCGCATCTGCCCCGCACGGCGGAGCGCGTCGCGGCGCCGGGCCGAGCTGTGGATCAGCCAGAGCACGTAGGCGAAGGCGGACAGGCCGCCGAAGCCGAAGGCCAGGAACCGCTCCTCCGGACGCCAGTGCCCGACCACGTTGAAGACGACCGCGACGAGCGCCGCGAAGAACGACATCGCGCGGTACGCATAGGCCTGCTCGCCCTTGCGCCGCCGCAGGTCGGCGAGCGCGGCGGTGGCGACACCACCGAGCTCGAGCACCGCGACTGCGGGCGTGACGAGAATGATTTTGAGCAACGGCGAGAACCCGTCGCTCGGCCAGGGGATGTGGGTCACGCCGGCCCAGACCTGGCCGACCAGAGCCGCGGCAGCCGCGGTCGCGTAGAAAGCGTAGGCGACTTTGTCCGCACCGGTGAGGGGTACGTTGACCAGTTCGCCACTACTGGGATTGCTGGTGTTCTCCTGCAAGACGTGCTCTCCTGACCGGTTTGGGCTCTCCGGCAGTTCGTCGGTTGGGTGGTACGGCGGCCCCCATATAGCGCGCTGCAAGAGGCTACCGGGTTTCATAAGCTCAGGTCCATGTTCCCAACTCTGCGATCACTGCCCGACCCGTCCGCACTGGCCGCACACCTCGGCGACCGGTACGGTCTCGCGTTCACCCGGTGCACGCTGCTCCGGTCGCTGGTCAACGACGTGTACGAGCTGGCCACCGACGACGCCCAGTACGTCCTCAAGCTGTACCGGCGCGACTGGCGCGGAGCGGACGAAATCCGTTGGGAGACAGGGCTTTCGGCACATCTGTACGCGGCCGGCGTCCTCGTACCGGAGGTGCATCAGCTGCCCGACGGCGACACGGTCGGGCTCCTCGAGACACCAGAAGGACCTCGGCCGTTCACGCTGCTCGAGTACGTTGTGGGCAGCAAACCGCGACCGCCGTTCACCGACGAGTTGTACGTCGCGTTCGGCGCGCAACTCGCCGCATTTCACGATGCCGCGCAGAGCTACACGTCCCCGTACTTCCGGCGGCCGGCCGAGGTCGCGCAGCGGCTCGACGAACCGCTCGCGGAAATTCTCGCGGTCGACGACACGGAGGAAAACCTGCTCCGGTCGCTGGCAGGTGCAGTACGGAACAACATCGCGCAGTACTCAAAGGCAGGAACCTGCCACGGTGATGCGTCGATGGACAATGTATTGCTGACAGAGCAGGGACTTCTGCTGCTCGATTTCGACCTCTCCGCGCCCGGGCCGTTGGCCGCGGATTTCGCCGGCGTCGCGACCACGCCGCACTGGGAGGCGTTCAAGGCCGGGTACCGGACGCGGCGGCCGATCACCGACGAGGACGAGGCGGTGATCCCGTACCTGCAGGTCGTCGGGCGGATCTTCAATCTGCGGTTCCACCTCGTCGACAAGCCGCGGTTCCGCGGCAGCGAGTCGCGGGACGAGGGGTGGGCGGCGGCCGAGCTGGAAGGGTTGCGCGCGGCGGCAGACGTACTGCTCTGATCTGAAGTTGCCAGCTAGGTCCCCGGAAACGCGAAGCTCCACCGAGGGGTCGGCGCGGATGCTGGGGCCGTGAGGGTTGCGGCGCGGTCGTTGAGTGTGCGGGTCGCGGCGGCGATGGTGGTGCTGGTCGCTGTGGTGAGCATCGTGATCGGCGCACTGACGACCGCCGCGATCAGTTCGTACCTGACCAGGCAGCTCGACGGGAAGGTCGCCGCCACCCAGGGACGCGCGATCGGCGCGCTGCACAACGGCGGCCCGCCGCCGGACGCCCCGCACGGTCAGGACGCCGGAACCGTGACGATGTACGCGGATTCGTCCACGGCCGTCGGCAGCGTCATCACCGCGGACGGCGAGCTCACCGAGCTGTCACAGCAGGCGATCGACGCCCTCGACCGGGTGGCCGTCGGGCAGATCCGTACGCTCGACCTCCCCGGACTCGGCGAGTACCGCGTGCACGCGTCGAGCGCCGGACCGATCACCGTCGTCGTCGGCCTGCCGACCAAGGACATCCAGAACACCGTCAACAGCCTGATCGGCTGGGAGGCGCTGTTCGGTGGCATCGGCGTACTGACCGCGGGCGGCGTCGCGATCTTCGTCGTACGGCGGCAACTCCGCCCACTGCGCCGCGTCGCGGAGACTGCCCGCGAGGTCGCCGCGCTGCCACTCGACACCGGTGAGATCGGCGTGACGGCGCGCGTCCCGGACCAGCTCACCGACGAACGTACCGAGGTCGGCCAGGTCGCGGTCGCGCTGAACACGTTGCTCGGGCACATGGAGAACGCGCTCGACGTTCGGCATCGCAGTGAGCAGCAGGTCCGGCAGTTCGTCGCGGACGCCTCCCATGAGCTCCGTACGCCGCTGACCACGATCCACGGTTACGCGCAGCTGAGCATGCACCAGCGCGACCCCGAGTTCTTCACGCACGCGATGGGCAAGGTCATGGTCGAGACCACCCGGATGGCGTCGCTCGTCGAGGACCTGCTGCTGCTCGCCCGGCTGGACGCGGGGCGGCCGCTCGACCGGCGTCCCGTCGACCTGTCCCGGCTCGCCCGCGACTCGGTCGCCGACGCCGAGATCGTTGCCCCCAGCCACCACTGGGAGCTCGACCTGCCGCCCGATCCGATCATCGTGATCGGCGACGAGCAACGCCTGCACCAGGTCGTCACCAACCTGCTCACCAACGCCCGCCGCCACACCCCACCCGGTACGACGGTCACCATCACCGGCGCACGCCGCGACCACGTTGCCGTACTGACCGTCCATGACGACGGGCCGGGCATCCCCGCCGATCTGCTACCGAATGTGTTTCAGCGCTTCACCCGCGCCGACACCGCCCGTACTCGCGCCACCGGCGGCACCGGCCTCGGCCTCTCGCTCGCCGAGTCCATCGCGCACGCCCACGCCGGCACCTTGACGCTGACGTCCCAACCCGGCAGCACCACCTTCACCCTCGCCCTACCGGCGTGATGCGGACCGCCAGGCCATCACAATCTCCACCCGCGAACACCGTCAGGCGGGCGCGAAGCACGGCGGCCCGATTGTGATGGCCTGGCGATCCGCCACCTCACGCCCAGGGGGCGCCGAGTTCGCTGAAGAGGGCGAGGTCGTCGGAGGCGCGGTCGATCCACTTCTCCACGTCGCGCAGGATCGGGCGCCGATCCAGGCCCTCACCTTCCCAGTCGACCAGTTCCGGCGGGATGACCGCGGGATCCGGCGCCGTTCGCACCGCCTCGACGACCCGAGTGAAGCCACCGGTCGCCGCCAACGGCACGTACAGCGGCACCGACGGGTCGGCCCGATGCGCGAGCAGGTTCTCCAGGAGATCGGCCCGGCCGTACTTCACGCCGTCGATCAGATCCGCCTGGTACGTCAGCACCGCGCGCCGCTTCGACCCGTGCACGATCACCGACGCCTCGAGATGCTCGGTCGCGCACAACGTGACCGCGATCAGGATCTTCGTACCGCGGCTGGTCGTGACCCGCACCGACGACGTGTCGTCGGACTCGATCGGGTTCGCCCGGTACAGCTCGGTCTCGATCGACCGTACGTCGTCCACGCCGGTCGACCCGTCCAGCAGCAGCGCCGCCGCGGCCGCATGCGCAAGCGGATTGGTCACCGCTCCGTCCACCACGTCGACACCGTCAAGGCGCCGTTTCCCGGACCATCGGGCGCGCTGGAAGTAGCGGGCCGTACGCACCCACTTCCCGGTCGCGCTGATCCCGCGGATCTCACCGAGCTCTCCGTCGGCGATCATCCGCGCCAGCGTCAGCGTGGCCTCCGACGCCTGCGCCTGGAACCCGACCTGGCAGGCCCGCCCGGTCTCGGCGACCACCGCGGACAGCTGCTCGAACTCGGCCAGCGACGCGGTCGGCGGCTTCTCCAGCAGTACGTCCGCGCCGGCGCGCATCGCCAGCGTGGCCAGCGGTACGTGGGTCTGGATCGGCGTACAGATCACGACGACGTCGACCTCGGTGGCGGCCAGCAGGTCGTCCAGGCCCGCGAAGACCTGGACGCGCGCGGGCAGGTCGGTGGCGCCCTGCGGATCCGCGACCGCCACCAGTTCGGCCCGGCCGGCCTCCGCCAGCCGGGCGACGTTACGGACATGGGACGCGCCGTGGCCGTGGATTCCCAGCACGGCCACGCGGACCCCCGTCATCGGCAATCAGTTGCCAGCAGCAACACTATTTGAGCCCACCCTTGACCTCATCCAGGAATGCCTTGGCCGCAGCGTCCGGCGTCTGCCGTCCGAACAGTACATCGGTCGTGTAGCGCTGGATGATCTTCTCCACCTGACCGCCACCGACCGGCGGCGCGGGCGACGGGTCGCCCAGGTCCGGCTTGATGTCCTGGATGAACTTCGCGGTCGCGGCGTCGGCCGGCTGCAGCTTCGGCGTCACCGCGGTACGGATCTCGGTGTTCGGCGGCACACCCCGCTCGGCCAGCAGCACGTCACCGGCCGCCGGGCTGTTCGCGAGGTAGTTCACGAACTCCGAGGCCTCCTTCTGGTGCTTCGACCGCGACGAGATCGACCAGAACATCGAACCCTTGTAGTAGGAGCCGTTGTCGGCCGACTTGCCGTCGGTGCTCGGGATCCGCAGCAGCTTCAGCTGCTGGCCGGTCGCCTTGCTGAACGCGACCAGCTGGTTGCTCCAGATGAAGCTCATCGCGAGCTTGCCGGTCGCGAACGCGGACTGGTCGAGCGACGCGTTGATGTCCTGCGAGACGGCCTCGGCCGACGGGATCGCCTTCTGGTCACGCAGTTTGAGGAGATACTTGAAGAAGTCTGTGGTCTTCTCCGGCGAGACGCCGAGCTTGCCGTCCTTCGTCCAGAGCGACTCACCGTTCTGCCGGGCCCACAGGTTCAGGCCGGCCTCGTTCGTGCCGAGCGGTCCGGTACCGGTGACTTTGCCGCCGCTCTTGGTGGTGATCTCGGCGGCAGTCTTCGCGAAGTCGTCCCAGGTCCAGGTCTTGTCGTCCGGGATCGCAACGCCGGCGGACTTGAACAGGGCCGGGTTGACGACGACCGCGAACGAGTTGATGCCCGCGTTCAGCCCGTACAGGCCGCCGTCGAACTCGCCGGCGCCGAGCGTTTCCGGCTCGAACTTGCCGGTGTCCAGGCCGTCGGCCTTCTTCAGGTCGAGCAGCGCGCCGCGGTCGGCGTACTCGCGCAGGTACTTCTCGTCCATCTGGATGACGTCGGGGGCGTCGTTGGCCGCGACCGTGGTGGCGAGCTTGTCCCAGTAGCCGGACCACTCGCCGAACTCGCCCTTGATCGTGACGTTCGGATGGTCCTTCTGGTACGCGTCGATCACCTGCTGGGTGAGCTTGGTCCGGGTGTCCGATCCCCACCAGGTGAATCGGAGCGTGACCTTGCCGCCGGCGTCCGACGATCCGCCCGGACCGCCGGAGTCGCCGCCACAGGCGCTGGCCGCGAGCAACGTCGTGGCCAGCGCCAGCGCGGTCACTGCGCGTGGGATGTGCCTCATGGGGTGCACCTTTCAGGGAGTTACTTGAGGCCGGCTTACTTGATGCCGGTGGTGGCGATGCCCTTGATCAGGAACCGCTGGCCGAGCAGGAAGGCGAGGAAGACCGGGACCAGGGAGACGACCGACATCGCGAACATCGATCCCCAGGACGAGCTGGAGGTGGAGTCGATGAACGACCGCAGCGCGACCGGGACGGTGTACATGTGCGGGTCGGTCAGGTAGATCAACTGGCTGAAGAAGTCGTTCCAGGTCCAGATGAACGTGAAGATCGTCGTGGTGGCGAGTGCCGGCACCATCAGCGGCAGGATGATCCGCAGGAAGATCGAGGCCTTCCCGCAGCCGTCGATCCGGGCGGCCTCGTCGAGCTCGCGCGGGATGCCGCGGATGAACTGCACCATCAAGAACACGAAGAACGCGTCGGTGGCGAGCAGCTTCGGCACGATCAGCGGCAGCACCGTGTTGATCCAGCCGAGGTTCGAGAACAGGATGTACTGCGGCACGATCACCACATGGATCGGCAGCATGATGCTCAGCAGCATGATCGCGAACCAGAACTTCTTGCCGTTGAACTCGAGCCGGGCGAACGCGTAGGCCGCCATCGAGCAGGACACCAGGTTGCCGACGATCGAGCCGAGCACCACCAGCGCCGAGTTCAGCAGGTAGCGGGTGAACGGCTCGGTCAGCGCGTTCCAGCCGACGCGGTAGTTCTCGATCCGCAGGTCCTTCACCAAGATGCCGGGGTCGCGGAAGATCTCGTTGCCCGGCCGAAGTGAGCTGACCACCATCCAGATCACCGGATAGAGCATCACCAGGGCGGAACCGGCGAGCACGACGTGGACCACCAGCGGCCGGATCCGGGCCCAGGTGAGGCCTCCGGCTCGGCGGGTGGCGACCGCGGTGCGCAGCGTTTCAGTCGTCATAGAACACCCAGTACTTCGAGGCGAAGAAGTTCGCGGCGGTGAAGACCCCGATGATCACGAGCAGGAACCACGCCATCGCGGAGGCGTAGCCCATGTCGAAGTTCCCGAAGCCACGGTCGTAGAGGTACAGCGTGAAGAACATCGTCGAGTCCGACGGCCCGCCGCTGCCCCCGGAGACGACGAACGCCTGGGTGAACGACTGGAACGCGTGGATGATCTGCAGCACCAGGTTGAAGAACACGATCGGTGTGAGCAGCGGCAGCGTGATGCTGAAGAACCTGCGCAGCGTGCCGGCACCGTCCACGGCCGCCGCCTCGTAGTACATCGTCGGGATCTGCCGCAGGCCGGCCAGGAAGATCACCATCGGCGAACCGAACGTCCAGACGTTCAGCACGACGAGCGTGCCCAGCGCCGTACTCGGGTCGGAAATCCAGCCTTTTCCGTGGATTCCGAAGATGTCCAGGACCTGGTTGAGCAGGCCGGTGGTGCCGAAGACCTGCCGCCAGAGGATCGCGATCGCGACACTCGAGCCGAGCAGCGACGGCAGGTAGAAGATTGATCGATAAAACGCCATCCCCCGGACGCCGCGGTCGAGCACCACGGCGAGCAGCAACGCGATCGCCAGTTGCAGCGGGACCGACACGAACACGTACGTGAACGTCACCTTGAGCGAGTTGTGCAGCCGCTCGTCGGACAGCATCCGGATGAAGTTCTCCAGGCCGATCCACTTCGGCGCCTGGATCAGGTTGTAGTCGGTGAACGACAGGTACAGCGAGGCCAGCATCGGCCCGATCGTGATCAGGAACAGCCCGACCAGCCACGGCGCCAGGAACAGGTATCCGGCCAGGTTGTCCTTCTTTCCCCCTGCCTTCGCACCCGCCTTCTTCCCCCGCAGACTGCCCAGCTCGCCCAGCGCACTCATGGTCACCTCTCTCCCGTTCCCGCCGTCCTCCGGCGCCTGGCGGGCACGGAAAACGCTTGCCTTGGCCGGTCAAACTAGTCCGAGAAACCGGTTTATGCAAGAGTTCGCAGGCGTCCGGAATGTCCGGATGCGGACGCGCGCGCCGCCCTGCGGCAACGCCCCACCCGTGCTGGAGTGGCGAGGTGGACGAGGACCTCCTGACCCTGCTGACCGAGGCGAGCCGGAAACAGATTCCGAAACTGCTCGGCAACGACCAGAACGTTTCCGAAACTGCTCGGAACGTCGCCCGCAACGCCCGCCGGCTGGTTTCCGGGTACGTGTGGGACAGGTCGCCGTACCAGCACGACGCCACTCTGCTCGAACCACTGGCCTGGCTGGTGCAGCAGCTTGTCGTACGGCAGCACGCGGACGGCCTGTACGACGTGGGCAACCTGCATTCGCCGCCCGACACCGCGTTCGTGATCCAGGACGTGTGCATGTCGTACGCGCTGCTCGACGCGGACGCGCGGACCGAGACCACCGCGATGCGGGCGGCGCTCGCCGCGGTGATCAAGAAGGCCGGGCCGCCGTTGGCCAGTGGCGGCGTGCACACGCCCAACCATCGGTGGGAGGTGTGCGCGGCGCTGGCTCGGGTGCACGAACTGTTTCCGGATCCGCAGTACGTCGCACGGATCGAGGAGTGGCTCGCCGAGGGCGTCGACGCGTACTCGGACGGGATCTACAGCGAGCGCAGCTCGACGTACGCCGCCGAGGTCACCAACCCGAGCCTGCTGACGATCGCCCGGCTGCGCGACAAGCCGGAGCTGCGGGAGTACGTCCGCCGGAACCTCGAGGTCACGCTCTACCTGCTCGAGCCGAACGGCGAGGTCGACACGACGGCCTCCCGGCGCCAGGACCAGAAGGGCGTGCGCGACGTCTGGTGGTACCTGCTCCAGTTCCGCGAGCTGGCCCTGCACACCGGCGACGGCCGATTCACGTCGGTGGCCAAGAGCATCGAGGCGCGCGGCGCCGGTGAGCCGGGCGACTTCCTGAGCGACTTCCTGGCCGACGTGCTCGAGCGGCCGGAGCTGTCCGCGGTCCTTCCCGCCGCGCAGCCGGCCCCGGACGACTTCGTCCGGCACCTCCCGTCGCAGGCGTCGGCCCGCATCCGGCGCGGCGTCCGGACCGCGACGATCTTCGGTGGCACGGACTTTCACGACGTCCCGGTGATCGCCTCGGGGCTGTCCACGAACCCGACGTTCTTCAAGCTCCGCAACGGCGCGGCGATCCTCGATTCGGTGCGGCTGGCGCCACAGTTCTTCGGCACGGGACATTTCCGCAGCGCCGGGCTGGCCCGCACCGGACCGAGCACGTTCAAGCTCCAGCAGGAGGTCCAGGTCCCGTACCACCTGCCCTTGCCGCCGTCGTACCGGCGAACGGGTGGTCAGTACGAGCTGACTCCGGACGGACGGTTCTACGCGGCGATGGAGTTCGGCGACCGTCCGAAGCAGTACAGGTCGTTGCGGACGGGGATCAGGGTGGTCGAGCTGGCGGACGGCTTTGAGCTCACGTTCGGTTTCGACGGCGACGAGACGGCGTACGCGATCGAGCTGTGTTTCCGGCCCGGCGGCGTACTGAGCGGCGTCGAGCAACTGGATGCTGCAGGCAACTACCAGTTGGTGTCGGGCACCGGCAGCTACACGGTCGGCGACGACCGGATCGAATTCGGACCGGGCAGCGGGCCGACCCGGGTCACCATGGACCCCGGCGAGCACTACACCTACCTCGGCGGCAACCTCACTCCCGCGGGACTCCGCGTCTACCTGACCGGCCACACCCCCGGCGCCCAGGTGTTGAACCTCCGCGCCCCCCTCACCCATTGACCGAATTCCCCATTGCGCCGAGTCGTGGCGTTCGGCCGGACCAGCAGAGAACCCTCAACACGAGCAGATATGCGTTCGTGGTGTGGGTTCTCCACCGTCATACCGGCGAAGAACCCACCACACGAGTGGACAACCGCGGGTCGCCTAGCTGCGGGCGGCCTGATGGATCAGCCCGCTGTGTGGATGACGGTCTCCAAGGTGCCGTTGTGGGGGATGCGGAGGACGTGGACGCGGCGGCGCTGGTCGCGCAGGTACGTACGGGACGAGGTGCTGATGGTTGCGGGGCGGGGGCCTTGCCAGGTGATCGTGATGGTGGCCTTGCCGCGGCGGATGACGATGCTGTCGGCGGTTGCGGTCCGGGTCTGGTTGTAGGGGACGACAGTTCCGTCCGAGAACACGACCTCGTCGTCCGGCTGCAGTACCAGCGGGATCTGCTCGGTGGCCGCGCCGATCGCGGTGACGCGACGGCTGACGGAGTGCGATCCGACAAGCAGTTCGGTCGCGATCGAGCCGTCGGGGGTGCGGTAGCGGACCAGGTCCTTCGATGGGTACTCGGCGACCAGGTTCGTCTCGGCGTCGGACTTGCCGTCGCGGACCGTACCCCAGGAACCCGTTGCGGTCTGCTGCGCGTGGATGACGGTGCCCGCGACCGGATGCCACAGGAATCCGGTGCCGGCCTTCACGCCACTCCCCTGCCGGTCGCCGAAGAACGCGCCGAGATACAGCCCGGGACGCCGGACGTAGAGATAGTCCTGGTTGCCGTAGTCGTCGTGCCGCCGCTCGGTGAAGTGGTCGCTGCGCAGGTACGGGATGCGCGCGATCGCGGCCTGTTTGGCGGCGCGGCTCGGCATCGTCTCGCCGTACGGCGCGTGCGCGATGATCCGCGGGGACGTGTCCTGCTTGGCGAGGGCGGGCACCGGCGCCGGGTCCGCGGCCCACGCCTTCCGGCTCGCGGTCTGGTCTTCGCGGGAGGTGAAGAACGCTCCGAGGTCCGGTGCGACCGGGATGAAGTGCGAGCCGAGGATCGTACGGTCCGGGTCCGGGGTGATGTCGTCGTAGAAGGCCTCCGCGGTCCGGTCGGAGACGGCGTAGTACGTCAGCCAGCCGCAACCGTCCGGTTCCCGGAGCAGGTTGTAGCCGAACCAGTCGGCGAACTTGCGCGTCATCGTGGCGAGCTGCGGGTTCCGCGTCAGCAGGTAGAGCTCGGCCATCTCCGGGAGCATGACCTCGAAGTTGTAGTTGATGTCCATCCCGCGCGGGTCGTAGAAGAACCCGGCCGGGCTCTGCGCCCACTTGGCGATGAAGCGGATCCGGTCCTGCAGCTTCAGCGACCGGTCGTGGTCAGGCAGCAGCTTCAGGGTGAGCGCCGATCCGGCCACGCCCGCGGTCGCCTGGTTCGTGTACTTGAACGGGTCGTCCCACACGACGGAGTTGCCCGGATCCAGGTACCAGTCGACTCCCTTGCGCAGGGCAACTTCCAGCTGGGCTCGCCGGTTCGGGAGTGCGTTGGCCTGGCGAAGGTTCGCCAGCGTCTTGGCCAGGTAGCCGATCCCGAAGCCACTGGACGCCTTGCCCTGCTCGCCGGCGTGGTACTCCGGCCAGGAGCCGTCCGGGTTCTGCAGTCCGATGTAGTGCTGCAGC
Organism: Kribbella sp. NPDC048928; assembly: GCF_043197975.1. Taxonomy (NCBI): domain Bacteria; kingdom Bacillati; phylum Actinomycetota; class Actinomycetes; order Propionibacteriales; family Kribbellaceae; genus Kribbella; species Kribbella sp. NPDC048928. The sequence continues at coordinate 610,066 of NZ_JBICUC010000004.1, forward strand.
GCGGCGTCGAGGCGTCCGAGTAAAGCGTTTTCCCGGAAGTATGGGTTCCAGGTGCGCTGGTTCGAGTAGAACCAACTGAGCGTGAAAACGTGTTCCTGAACGCGCGAGTTGTAGGGCTGCGCGGGCGTCCGCCACCACCCGCCGCCCATGAAGCCGTACGGATCTGTGTCGACGATGTCGTTGCTCATCGGCGCAAGGATCCTCAGATACCCGGCGAACCGCTGCTCCACCGGAGCGAACAACCGCCGGTCGGGCGCGCCGGCCGGCAGGTTGGGCAGCAGCGGAAGACCGGCAGCATGAGCAGTCACAGAGCGGGCTCCTGGCAGCATCGTGGAGGCGACGCCCATCCCGGCGGCGCCAAGCAGGACGGTACGACGTTTGACGGACATGGTGGATCTCCTCATCGGACGGTGAGAACGGAGAACTCGGGCTCGGGCACGCTGCGGCCGGTGCGGACGTCGGCGACTGCTGCGCCCCACTGCGTGAATTCGGGCGTCTTGTCGCGGTAGCCGCGATTGCCACGGAAAACGATGTCGCGACAGTTCCGCAGACCGACCCCGTACGGCGCAGGCCCGAGCACGGTGGCGACGCGGAAGAAAACGGAGTTTCCGAACCGCAGCCGCTCGCACTGCTCGAGCTCGAGCGCCTGCGACTGCCAGCCGTAGATGTGGTCCTCCGTCTGCAGGCCGAAGAAACTCCAGCCGGAAACGTGCCGGAGAACGACTTCCCGGTACTGGTGATGTTCGATCGACAGCTCGTACGCCGACGTCGGCACGGCCGAGTGCTCGACGAGCAACCCGTTGTCGGCCCAGCCGTTCGAACTCCAGATGTTCGACAGCACGCCGCCCCCGCCGCGCACCCAGACGCCGTACTTGTGCTTGCCCTTGTAGCTGTAGCCGGGATCGCCGCTCGGTACGTCGTCCGGATGCCACTTCACGAACTGTGTCGCGATGTCGGCCAGGTACGACCCGCGCCCGGATCGCCAGCTCACGTTCACGGCACCCGGGGTGTTCCGGGCGGTGTCGAGCCCGAGACCGTGGATGATGTTCCGCCCGCCGGGTGCGGTCTCGACGAGCGCCCGCGGCCGATCCGGATCACCGAAGTACGGCGTCCCGTCGGGAGTGCGCAGCCAGGTCTGGCGCGGATGCAGGCCGATCAGGTTCGACCCTCTCCGCAATCGCAGCGTTCCGGCGAGCAGATATTCGCCGATCGGCACGAAGACGGTCTCGTGCCGATCGACCGCGGCCTGGAAGACCGGCAGGTCGTCGGCGGTGCCCGACCCGACCGTCCGCCCCATCCGCGCCGCGACGTCGTGGATGCTCACCCACGTGGATACCGGCGGCAGGTCCGGCACGTCGCTCTTCAGCACACCGGGATCCGCACGCCCCGCCGACATCACCACACCATCGGTCCGCGCCTCGCGTGTGGTCAACGCGTCGGTGATCCGGAGCCCGTAGCTCAGGTCGATCCCACCGTCGCGAGCCGCCGTACGCTGCCCGCTCTGCGCCAGCGTCAGGATTGTCGGAGTGCGGCGGACAACGCTGTTCACCAGGTTCAGCTGGTTGCTGTTCCGGATCCGTGCATCAGTGGCCCCGGGCAACTGATCGCTGTCGTTCATGACGATGCCCTCGGCAACATTATCGAGGACGCAGTTCTGCAGGTAGAGATGCAGGAACTGCCCGGCCACGCACTCGGCGCCGCGCGGGACGCCGGCAAGCACCGTCCGGACGAGCACCAGCTTGGCGTCGTTGTTCGCCCGGATCGCGACCTCCCGCTGCCCGCTGAAACGACAATCCAGCAGCGTGGTCGGCCAGCCCGCCGAGGCGGCGTACGCGTTGAAGCCGACCGCCCCGCCGCGGACGCGCACCCGTTGGATCAGGTTCGCGTTGTGGTCGATCCCCGCGAACCCGTCGCCCACCTCGAGGTCCAGGTCCTGCAGAATGCACAACTGCGCGCCACCGAACCGGACCGCGATCGCTTGCGGATTGCCGGCGCCGATCTCGACGTCGACGTTGATCAGGCCGGAGCCGAACGTGTCGTTGTTCGCGTACGTGACCGGGCCGCCGATCGGACGGCGCCGGAACGAGAACACGTCGCGCGGCACCGTACCGGCGTACCCCGGACTGTTCGGTGCGAGCACGAACCGCGGCCGCTGCCGGCCGAACCCGATGATCCGTACCGAGTCGTGCACGTCGACCGGCGCCGACAACCGGTAGGTGCCCGGCGGCACCAGGACCACGCCGCCGCCGTCGCCGAGCGGGAAGTCACGGACCCCGCCGAGGATGTCACCGAGCCGGTTGGCGATCCCACGCCGCGAGGCCTCGTCGACCGCCGCCTGCAGAGCGCTGGTCGCATCCGCACCGGGCGCGACGCTTCCGAGCACGACTGCACCCGGGTCCGGTGGACAAGCGTCGTATGCCGACCCGAACCCGACCGACTCGCCAAACCCGGCCGACCCAGCGGACCCAGCGGACCAAGCCGACCCAGCAGGCGCGGCGTACCCGGCCGACCCGGCAGTCCCGGCAGGCCCGGTGGTTGCTGCGGCCGGCTGGGTGGTGCGGACGACCCCGGCGGTGACCGCGGCGGCGGTCAGGCCGGCGAACCGACGGCGACTCAGCATCAAGCTCTCCTCACTGCGAACGGGCGGGACTACGGAACGGGTCGGACTACGGAACGGGCGGGACTGCGAACGGGCGGGACTGCGGAGCGGACGACCCGCTCCGGACGGCGATCCTGATCGCTGCGGCCGGTAGGACTGCTACCCGAACAGCGGCGAGTTTTCTGTGCGCAACCAAGCCTGGTCAAGGCCTCGGACAGTGATAATTCGAATTATCAGCAGATCCGGCCTCTTGACGGCGATCGGCGGGCTGTTCTACGGTTCCCGGCAATCCGTATTATCAAGAAGGATCGATCGATGCCGGACAAGGCGACCACCCGACTCACCCAACGCGACATCGCGCGGCTGGCCAAGGTCAGTCAGACGACGGTGTCCCTGGTGCTGAACAACCGCAGCGACGCCACCGCGCGGATCCCGGCCGAGACCCGCGACCGGGTCCTGAAGGTGATCCGCGAGACCGGGTACCAGGCGGATCCGCTGGCCCGCCGGATGACCCAGCAGCGCAACCAGATCCTCGGCGTGTTCACCTACGAATCCGTGTTCCCGAGCGCGAGCGGCGACTTCTACCACCCGTTCCTGGCCGGTATCGAGGACTGCGCCGAGCAACTCGGCTGGGACCTGTTGCTGTTCACCAGCGCCCCGGTGACGCAGGGCCATCGGCGGATCTTCCACGAGAACAACCGGCTGCGGATCGCGGACGGCTGCCTGCTGCTCGGTCGTGAGATCCCCAGCGCGGAGCTGAGCCGGTTGATCACCGAGGAGTACCCGTTCGTCTCGGTCGGCCGCCGCGACGACGCCGGCGGCGCGGTCCCGTACGTCGGCGCCGACTACGCCACCGCCACTCGGACCGTGGTCGAGCAGGCACAAGCGCTCGGACACCGGCGGATCGCGTTCGCGGGCCTCGGCAGCGGCGCGGAGTCGTCGGCCGACCGCATGCACGGTTTCCGGGAGGCGGCCGGCCCGCGCGCACCCCACGTACCGACGCTCGATCGTCCGCCCAGCGAGGTGCTCGACGACCTGCTGGACCGCAAGATCACCGCGGCGTTCGTCGAGGAGCGCGCGGACGCCATCGCGCTGTACGCGGCAGCGGCCGAGCGCGGTGTCGACGTACCGAAGGACCTCTCGGTGATCGCGCTCGGTGATTCGACCCGGCCGGTGGCCAGCGACCTCGACTTCTCCGGCTTTCACGTTCCGCGCCGGGCAATGGGGCTGCGCGCGGTCGAGCTGCTCGAAGCGATCCTCAGCGGGACGGCCACCGAGCGCCAGCTCCTGCTGCCCTGCGACCTGACCGACGGAATCACCCTGACCCGCCCCAGCAAAGGTGCCCTTTAGATGCAGACAGATGTTCTTGTGGTCGGCGGTGGGCTCGGTGGAGTCGCTGCGGCACTGGCCGCGCTCCGGACCGGCCGGTCGGTGATCCTGACCGAGGAGTTCGACTGGCTAGGCGGTCAGCTGAGCAGCCAGGCGGTCCCGCCGGACGAGCACTCCTGGGTCGAGCAGTTCGGCGTCACCGCGTCGTACCGCGCGCTGCGCGACGGGATCCGCAACTACTACCGCCGGCACTACCCGCTGACCGTCGCGTCCCGGGCGGACCCACACCTCAACCCCGGTGCTGGATACGTATCCAAGCTCTGTCACGAGCCGCGCGTCGCGGTTGCCGTACTGGAGGAGATGCTCGCCCCGTACCGTGCCAGCCGCCGATTGCTTGTACTGCAGCCGTACCGGCCGGTGTCCGCGGAGACCGACGGCGACCGCGTCACCGCGGTGACCGTGCAACACCGCGACACCGAAGAGCAGTTGACACTCACGGCGCCGTACATCCTGGACGCGACCGAGACCGGTGAGCTGCTGCCGTTGACCGGCACGGAGTACGTCACCGGGTTCGAGGCGCAGAGCGAGACCGGTGAGCCGAGCGCTCCGGCCGAGGCGCAACCGCTGAACATGCAGGCGGTCTCGTACTGCTTCGCGGTCGACCACGTGGACGGCGACCAGGTTGGCGACAAGCCGGCCAACTACGCCTTCTGGCGGAACTACCAGCCGGAGTTCTGGGGCGACCGGCTGCTGTCCTGGACGGCACCGAACCCCCGGACCCTGGAGACGTCGCGCCGGTCGTTCACCCCGAACCCGGACGACGATCCGCTCGCGGTGGTCGCGGACCAGCGCCGGACCGGCGGCGACACGAACTTGTGGACGTTCCGCCGGATCGCGGCCCGCCGGCACTTCGTCCCGGGCGCGTACGAGAGCGACATCTGCCTGGTGAACTGGCCGATGATCGACTACTTCGAGGGCCCGGTCATCGACGTACCGGACGCCGCGAAGCATCTCGCCGCGGCCAAGGAGCTCTCGCAGGCGGTCTTCTACTGGCTGCAGACCGAGGCGCCGCGGCCCGACGGCGGGGCCGGCTTCTCCGGGCTGCGGCTACGCGGCGACCTGGTCGGATCCGCGGACGGTCTGGCCCAGGCGCCGTACATCCGGGAGTCGCGGCGGATCAAGGCGGCGTACACGATCGTCGAGCAGGACCTGTCGGTCGCGGTTCGCGGCGAGCGCGGAGCGGTCGAGTACGACGACAGCGTCGGCATCGGCATGTACCGGATCGACCTGCACCCGTCGACCGGCGGAGACAACTACATCGACGTGGCGAGCAGCCCGTTCCGGATCCCGCTCGGGGCACTGCTCCCGCAACGGGTCGAGAACCTGCTGCCCGCGAGCAAGAACCTCGGCACCACGCACATCACCAACGGCTGCTACCGGCTGCACCCGGTCGAGTGGAACATCGGCGAGGCCGCGGGCCTGCTCGCCTCCTTCTGCCTCGATCGCGGTGTCGGTCCGCACGCGGTCCACGCCACCCCTGCCCTGCTCGCCGAGTTCCAGGAGCACCTGGTTGCTCAGGGCATCGAGCTCGCCTGGCCGGCCGTCGCCGGCTACTGATGGAGGACCCCTGAGATGAAGATCCTGACAGCGGCACTGTCCGCGGCAGCACTGCTGGCCGCGGCCGGCTGCGGCGGCGGCTCCGGCTCCGGCTCGAGCAGCAGCGGGCCGATCGACCTGCGGATGACGATCTGGAGCGCGAACGCCAAGCACCTCGCGCTGTTCGACCAGATCGCCACCGACTACAAGAAGGACCACCCGGAGATCGGGAAGATCACCTTCGAATCGATCCCGTTCGACAGCTATACCACCACGTTGACCACGCAGATCGGCGGCGGCAACGTCCCCGACCTGGCGTGGATCTTCGAGAGCAACGCGCCGGACTTCGTCAGCTCCGGCGCGCTGGAGCCGATCGACAAGGACGCCGACCTGGTGCCGAGTACGACCGCCAACTGGGAGAAGGACGGCAAGCTGTACGCGTACCCGTTCTCCACCTCGCCGCTGGGCGTGTTCGTCAACACCGACCTGGTGAAGGCGGCCGGGCGGCCGGCGCCGGCGGAGCAGATCACCGCCGGGACGTGGACCTGGGACGAGGCGGCGAAGACCGCTGCCGCCGTACAGGCCAAGACCGCCAAGGGCGGCCTGGTGGTCGGTGACTTCGACTACAAGGGCTGGGACACGCTGAACGCGATCTGGTCCGGCTGGGGCGCGCGGCCGTGGAGCGAGGACGGGAAGAGCTGCCAGTTCGACCAGCCACAGATGGTCGACGCGATGACGTTCGTCCACAAGATGATCTTCACCGACAAGGGGATGCCGGGTCCGGGCGTGACCAAGGACTTCTTCGCCGGTGACTCGTCGATGGTGCTGACCCAGATCAGCCGGGCGGCGCTGCTCGAGAAGGCCAAGTTCCACTGGGATCTGGTGCCGCTGCCGAAAGGACCGGCGGGCGACTACTCCGTCGTCGGACAGGCCGGGATCGGCGTCTTCAAGCGTGGCAAGCACGCGGACGCCGCCAAGCAGTTCCTCGCCTACTTCAGCAACGCGCAGAACTCGGCCAAGCTGGCGGAGTTCTTCCCGCCGCCGCGGAAGTCCGAGCTGAACGCCGCCTCGCTCGCCAAGGCGAACCCGCTGCTCAAGCCGGCCCAACTCGACAGCGTTGTGGTCAAGGGCATCGAGAACGGCACCATCAAGCCCAGCCACACCGGGTACGCGGAGCTGCAGCAGACCGTACGTGGCGCCCTCGACCCGCTCTGGAAGCCGGACGCGGACGTCAAGACCGTACTGTCCGGCGTCTGCTCGAAGATCAACCCCCTGCTGGCGAAATGACCCTGATGCTCGAGAAGCCCGCGCGGCCGGTGGTGCCGGCGGCGCGGGCTCCGTACTGGACGATGCGGCGTCGCGACACCCTGGCCGGCTGGCTGATGGTCGCGCCGCAACTGGCCGGCATCGTCGCGTTCGTTCTGGTTCCGCTCGGGCTCGTCGTCTGGTACAGCGTCCACGAGTGGAACGTGCTGGGCGGAACGTTCGAGTTCGTCGGCGGCGACAACTACGCGGCGATCGCCGACGACCAGCAGCTCGGACCGGTGCTTAGGGCAACGGGTTTGTTCTCGGTCGGGCTCGTGGTGCTGAACCTCAGCCTGGCCCTGTTCCTCGCCGTTCTGCTGAACCAGAAGCTCCGCGGCACCGTGATCTTCCGGACACTGTTCTTCTCACCGGTCGTGGTGACGCTCGTCGCGTGGACGATCGTGTGGGGTTTCCTGCTGCAGGACAACGGCGGCGTGAACGCGTTCCTGCACGTCTTCGGCATCGACGGCCCGAACTGGCTGCGCTCCGGCGGCACGGCGATGGTGTCGGTGATCGTCGTGCAGCTCTTCAAGAACGTCGGGTTGAACATGGTGCTGTTCCTGGCCGCGCTGCAGGGCGTTCCGGCGGAGCTGTACGAGGCGGCCCGGATCGACGGTGCGTCCGCGTGGGCGCGGTTCCGGCGCGTGACCGTACCGTTGATCAGTCCAACGATCCTGTTGACGATGATCCTGACGATCGTCGGGTCGCTGCAGGTGTTCGCGCAGATCGCCGTACTGACCCAAGGCGGTCCGGGGACTTCGACGACCGTGCTCGTCTACTACCTGTACCAGCAGGCGTTCCAGTTCCATCACTTCGGGTACGGCGCGACGCTGTCGCTGCTGCTGTTCCTGATCGTGCTCGTGCTGACCGTGATCCAGTGGCGGATGCGGCGGAGATGGGTGTTCCATGAGGCTTAAGCTGCTCGTGTACGGCGTGTTGCTGGTGTGCTGTGTGCCGTTCGTGTTCCCGATCTGGTGGATGGCGACGACGTCACTCAAGCCGGTGGCGGAGATCTTCTCGTTCCCGCCGTCACTGCTCCCCGGATCGCCGACGCTGGACGCGTACCGGCAGGTGTTCGAGCTGCAGCCGTTCGGCCGGCAGTACCTGAACAGCCTCTACATCGCGCTGGTGGTGACGATCGGGACGCTCGCGGTGTCGGCGCTGGCCGGGTACGCGTTCGCGCGGATCAGGTTCCGTGGATCCGGGATCGTGTTCGTGATCGTATTGAGCGGGCTGCTGGTGCCGAACGAGGTGACGATCATCCCGCTGTACAAGATGTTCGACGCGTTCGGGCTGGTGGACACGCACTGGCCGCTGATCCTGATCCCGATGCTGGGCGCGCCGAGCGTACTGGCGACGTTCATCATGCGGCAGTTCTTCATCACCCTCCCGGTCGAACTCGAGGAAGCCGGCCGCGTCGACGGCCTCGGCCGCTTCGGCCTCTTCTGGCGCGTCTGCCTACCGTTGGCCCGACCAGCGATCGGCGCGGTGGCGATCTTCACCTTCCTGCACAGCTGGAACCTCTACCTGGAGCCGATCGTCTTCCTCTCCTCCAAACAGAAGTTCACCATCCCGCAAGCCCTCACCCAGTACGTAGACGCCTACGGCGGCCCCATGTGGAACACCCAACTGGCCGCCGCCACCCTCTCCGCCCTCCCCGTCCTAATAATCTTCGTACTGGCCCAACGCCAATTCGTAGAAGGCCTCGCCCAATCCGGTTTGAAGGGCTGAGCGAGGCCTTCGCACTCAGGCCTGGACCTGGTAGCCGAACTGGACCGCCAAGCCAGTCGCTGTGGCCGCGTCGGTGACGTGGACCTGCAGGCGGACCGGGTCGGCCGTGCCGTCGATCGGAATCGGGCTGGCCAGCTTGGTGGTCTGCGCAGCGGTCGTGACACCGATGGGCGCGCCGCCGAGCGGCGTTCCATTGGTTTCGAGGCGGATGCTGCACGAGCCGGTGGCGAGAGCACGGGCTACTCGCGTGACGCGGATCGGGCGGCCGTCGACGTACAGGAGGTCCGTGAAGTCGTAGACGCCGTCGGTGACCGTGTCGGGCAAGCGCAGGGTGAGCCGGCCGTCGGTCTGCTCAACGCCCTTGTTGCCGGTGAATCTGGCTGCTTCATAGGCAAGGTAAGGACCGGTGACGTTGCCGGTCAGCTCGTTGCTGGCCGCAAGGACATCCGTGCTGCGGTTGACGATGCCGTACTCCTGCCGATTGACGCCGTCGGCCAGCCCACCGATCGCGTTGCCGGTGATCACGATCCGGCTCGCGGTCGAGCGCAGGTTGATGCCGGACCCGTTGCGGAACACCACACCTCCCGTCGTCCAGGCGTGACTCAAGGACGCACCGATCAGGTCGAACGACGTCGCGTCGACGATCGCGATCGGCCAGGCGGCGTTGAGCTCGGTGGCACCGCCGACGTCCTGCAGCGTGACCCGGTCGTCGGTCTCCCAGGTGTGCGGTGCGGCTGTGGTGATCCGGACACCTGCAGCGCTCGTAGCGATGCCGGTGATCTGCTGGGCGAACGTGGGATGCGCCATCCGCCCGTTGTTGCCGATCAGGCAGCCGGTAACGGTGATCCGGGTCGATGCGATGTCGATTCCGTGCCGGCCGCAGCCGCGGATCACCGAGTTCGCGAACGTCGCGGTCCCGGTGAACCCCGCGCCGACGCGAATCGCGTCCTCGGCGTTGTCGGCCGAGATATAGGTGTTGATGAACTGCGCCTGAGCACCCGCCTCCAGCAACACCGGTACGCCGTGACCGTTCTCGAACCCGCCGCCTTCGAAATACAGGAACTTCGGCAGCCCCTCGCCGGTGGTGTTGCGCATCCAGATCCCGTGGTGACCGAACAAGATGGCGGTCGCAATGAACTTGATCGAGCCGCCCTGCCCGTCGATCACCACGTTGTCGACGTCGGGGTGCGCGGTACCGGCGGCGACTGCACACTGGACGAACTCGACCGGATCTGCCCGCGACACATTGTTCTGCCCGTTCAGCAGGATCACCTGCTGGCCGGAGAATCCGTTCCAGACACAGTTCCGGAATCGAACCGTGTTGGCGCTGCGCAGGATGATGCCGTTGTAGCCGTCCATGAATCTGCAGTCGGAGAACGAGAGCAGATAGTTTCCGACGTCGCTCGCCTGCTCGGTCCTGACCATCGCCCCGCCGGTCAGGCCTTCACCGTGCATCTGCAGATCCCGGAAGCCGCCACCGTGCACACCGGACAGCACGAAACCGTCGGCTGCCCCGGTGGCGAGCAGGACCTGCGTGCCTGAGGTGAACTCGTCACTCGCGCCGGCGCCCTGGAAGACGATCGGAACACGGGTGACGGTGATCGTGTGCGCGAGCCGGACCGTGCCCGGACCCATCGTGATCGTGCCGCCCGCAGGCAACGCGTTCACGGCGTTCTGCAGCCGGTTCGAGTCGTCCGACGTCCCGGCGCCGGTGACGCCGTACCAGGACAGGTCGATCTCGTGCGTGCGCGGACGTTTCCAGCGACCGGTCGCCGTACCGGTGACGGCGAACACCATGCCGTCGTCGTCCGGCTCGGTCGCATCGGCATCCCAGTAGACAACGCCCGCGCCGAGACCGGGCACGGTGTGGCCAAGGAGGAGCAACTGTTCGCCGTCGGTCGTGCCAGGCATTCCGCGCAGGTCGGAAACCGTGTTCGCGACACCGGCGGCCGGGCTGAACACGGGCTTCTTGTCGGCCGCCTGTGCAGGCTGGGTGGCGACGGCGGTGGCAAGGCCGGTAACCCCGAGGAGAGACAGGGTACGGCGGCTCAGTCGGGCAGGCGGGTGTAACTCGTCGGAAGGCATGGCGGAACCTTTCTCGAACGGGGATTTCGGACTCAGCCCTTCACTGCCCCGAGCACTACACCCTTGGCGAAGTGCTTCTGCAGGAAGGGGTAGACCAGGCAGATCGGAACCAGGGAGACGACGAGGATCGCCATCTGCAGCGACTGCTGTGGTGGCATCACCTCCCCGGGGAGGTCGCCGCCGACCTGCGTGTTGTCGACGACGTAGGTGCGCAGCACCAGCTGCAACGGCCACTTCTCTGGTGAGTTGATGTAGAGGATCGCGTTGAAGTACGCGTTCCAGTAGCCGACCGCGCTGAACAACCCCACCACGGCGACGACCGCCTTCGACAGCGGCAGCATCACCCGGGTCAGGATCTGCAGTTCGTTCGCGCCGTCGATCCGGGCCGCGTCAATGATCTCGGAAGGTACGTCGAGGAAGAACGCGCGGACAATGATGATCTGGAAGGCGCTGGTCAGGCCCGGCAGGATCAGAGCCCAGTACGAGTCGATCAGACCGAGCTCCTTGATCAGCAGGTAGTTCGGGATGATGCCGGCGCTGAACAGCAGGGTGAAGAGGACGATGAACAACAACGGCCGCTGCCCCCATGACCCGGGCCGCGACAGCGAGTACGCGATCGAGACCACGACCACGATCGACAGTCCGGATCCGACTACGGTCAGCAAGACGGAGACGATCGTCGCTCGGGTGACGACGCCGCCGCGGAAGATCGCTTCGTACGCTGCGAACGACGGCTCGTGCGGAAACAGCACGTAACCACCGGAACTGGTGATCTGCTGCTGATCGGCGAGGGAGGTCGAGATGACGGCCACGAACGGGATCAGCACGAGCGCGCAGGCGACGATGAGTACGACGCCTTTCAGGCCGCGGACGCCGGTGCTGGGAGGCGCGGCGCCGGTGATCAGGTTCACCATTTCGAGTACACCCCTCTCTCACCGAACAGGTGGGCGACCTTGTTCGCACCCAGGACGAGAATCGTGCCGATCAGGCCCTTCACCAGGCCGACCGCGGCCGCGACGCCCCAGTTCCCGCCGACGATGCCGCGGTTGTAGACATAGGTGTCCAGCACTTCGGACGCGTCCAGCCCGACCGGTCCTTGTTGCAGGAAGATCTGCTCGAAGCCGACCGACAGCACGTCGCCGAGCCGGAGGATCAGCAACAACACGATCACCGGCCGGACCGCCGGCAGCGTCACGTGCCAGAGCTGCCGCCACCGCCCGCCGCCGTCGACGGCGACCGATTCGTAGAGCTGGGTGTCGACGCGGGACATCGCGGCCAGGAAGATGATCGTGCTCCAGCCGGCATCCTTCCAGATCACCTGCGACGTGATCAGCGGGATGAACAGGTCCGGATTCCCGATGATTCGCAGCAGCGGGAGGTCGTGGACGCGGGCCCAGGTGTTGTAGAGCCCGGCGTTGCCCAGCATGTGCTGGAAGATCGCTACGACGATCACCCACGACATGAAGTGCGGCAGGTAGAGGATCGACTGCGCGATCCGCTTCAACCGCTCGCTGATCAGCGAGTTCAGCAGCAGCGCAAGCGCGATCGGCACCGGGAAGACCAGCACCAACTGCATGCAGGAGATGACCAGCGTGTTCACCAGTGCGTTGATGAAGTCCGGGTCCCCGTCGATGACCACCCGGAAGTTGTCCAGCCCGACCCAGGGCGCCTCGTTGATCCCGAGGTACGGCGCGTAGTCCTTGAACGCGATCACGTTGCCGAGCAATGGAACGTAATGGAACAGGATCAGCAGCAGGATCCCTGGCAGCCCGATCAGCAGCAGGAACCGGTCGCGCCGGAGCCGCTGCCATCCGGACAACGTTTTCTGCGTCTTCTGGTTGCGCCGGGCAACCGCTCTGCGCTGCAGCACGAGCGTCACTGGTTCGCGTACTCGTCGCGGATCTTGTCGCCGCCGCGTTTCTTCCAGTCGGCGACGGCATCGTCCCAGCTGCTGATCGGTTTCCGGCCGGAGACGATGTCGAGCTCGGCTGCGTTGATCAGCTTGTCCAGCGCGTCTGCCTTGCTGATCGAGGTGGCGGAGTAGAGGCCCGCGCCCGGATTCGCGAGCAGGTTCGGGACGATCTTCTCCTGGTACGCGCGTTGTGTGCGGACCCGCTGCTCGTTCGACGGACCGAGGACGTTCGGTGCGTCGGCGACGTACTCCAGCGGCAGACCGACCTGGGTCTTGCCGACCGAGGTCTTCTCCGGCTTGTCGTTTTTCCACGTGTAATGGATGCCTTCGGCACCGAACTTGCGGAACATGTACTCGCTGGTACCGAGCGGCGCGGCCAGCCAGTCGCAGACCCGGAGCATCTGCTTGACACGGTCGTCGTCCGCCTTCTTGAACGCGGTCAGCGCGAAGATCGCGGCGCCCTCTCGCTGCACCGGCTTACCGCCGTCGTACCCGGGGACCGGCATGCCGCCGACGTCGACGCTGTACGTGTCGGCCAACAGGTCCCACGCGGCGTACCCGTCGGAGTTCAGCGCGATCGTGCCGTTGCCGAACAGATCCCGCAACTGGAGCTTCCCGCCCAGCGCGTCGGGGTGGAACACGCCTGCCTTGACCAGCTCGGCGGTGCGGGCGACCGCCTCCTTCCGCTCCGGCGTTTCCAGTTCGGAGACGAACTTTCCGCCGTCCTCCTTCCAGACGTTCGGTACGCCGAGCATGTTGCCGACGAACGTGATCACGCCCTTGGCCGAGCCGAACGCCCACTTGTTCGCCTTCGCGTCGGTCAGGCCCTTCGCAACCTCGGCGAAGTCCGCGTAGCCGGCCGGCTCCGGGTTCAGTGACCTGGCCTTGATCAGGTCGACGCGGCTGAACATGATGGTGCCGATCACCGACCGCGAGATCGGAATGGCATGGATACCGCCCTTGTACATCGTCGGCAGCCACGAGTCGGTCGGCAGGTTCGCCAGGAACTTGTAGTCCTTGACCGCCGCTCCGGACAGGTGCGGGGTCAGGTCCGCGCACAGCTTCGTCAGCATCTCACCGCGGTTCGGGAACTTGGACGCGATCAGCAGGATGTCCGGCAGGTCGCCGCCCGCGACCACGGTCGACAACTTGCTCACGTAGTCCGCCGACGGCGTCATCGTGATGTCGAGGTTCGCGCCGACGCGCTCGTTGAGGGCCTTCCAGTACGCGTTGCTGCCGACACCGGGCGGCGCCGGGTTGAACATGTTGGTCAGGATCTTGATGTCGCCCGCGCCGTCGGCCGGCTTGTCCTGGTAGGCGTCGACGAGCTTCCGCGGGTACTTGAAGAACCCCGGCATGACGCCGTCCGCCGTCCCGGGCAGGTCCGGCTTGACGCCCGCGTAGGGCGTGTAGTCGGGCGGCGTCGCCTTGGCGGCGGCCTTCGCCGCGGAGCCGGATCCGTCGGACTCGCCGCAGCCCGCCAGCATCGTGCCGGAGGTTGCCGCGAGCAACGAGACGCCGCCGGTCAGTTTCAGGAAGTCCCGCCTGTTGGACTGCATGAGCGCACTCTCCTAGTTCTGAAGCTCGGGCAGCGAGAGGATGCTGCCGTGCTCGGTGAGGGCGGCGGCGAGCGCCGGGTAGTCGTAGTCCTGGACGGCCTGGCCGGTCTGCAGCGACTGGGCCAGCAGCTCCCCGGCGGCCTCGCCGAGCATGCCGTAGTTCGGCTCCATCCGGGCGGACAGGTAGCCGACGTGGCTGGCCGAGAAGCAGATCGGAACCACGAGGTTCCCGACTCCGCCCCGGGCCGGGAACAGCACCTCTGCCGGCAGTTGGTACAGGTCGACCGATCCGTTCTTCTCCGTGCCGGTGACCGTGCCTTCGCCGACGATCGTGTCGTCGCCTTCCGCGTAGTACTGGACGATGTGGCAGTCGATGCCGTAGTTCCAGCAGCAGACCGGGGTTTCCTTGGTGTTTCCTGGTCGCCGCAGGTCGTGCTGGGTGAGCACCCGCTGCCCGACCATCCGGCGCGCCTCGCGGATGTAGAGGGCGTGCGGAAACCCTTGCCCGTACGGACTGTCGGAAAACTCGTCCGATGGCATTCCGAACACCGCGGCGTCCTTGCGGAAACTTTCCGAAAGCGACGGATCGTTTGCCAGCCAGTAGAGCATCCCCCGATGCCAGCGAACCTGCTCCGCGATGACCTCGTCACGCCGCTGCCAAGATCCGTCCGGATAGTCCCAGGATGCGCCCGGTAGGTCGAATCCGATGAACAGCGCCTGGTTCGTCTGGTACTTGTCGTTCGGCAGCAAGGCCGTGTGCGTGACGATCGACGAGAGCCCCGCGATCCCGCGCTGCTCGAGCAGTTGCCCGAGGTACGTATAGAGCTTCGGGTCGTAGCCGTCGGGCTGCTCGAACGGGATCCGGTCCGGGCCCTTGTCGAGGACGCCGCGGAAGTTGTACGCCTGCACCTTGGCGTCGCCGTCGCCCGGCGCCTCGGTCGGCATCGGCCTCACCGGGTAGAACGTGTTCGGCCGGAACGCCTGCCGGCGGTAGGCCCGGTCGGGCAGGAACCCGCCGAGCGGTTCGTCGTACTGGCTCGCCGGCTCACGACCGACCGCGTACGGGACCCCGGCTGCCGCCATCAGGTCGCCCTCGTACGAGGCATCCACGAAGGCCCCTGCTCGCCGCCAGCCCTGGCTGGTCCGAACGGCCTGGATCCGCTCGCCGCGGACCTCCACATCGGCGGCGCCGTGGATCCGCTCGTTCAGTAGTACGTCGGACTTGGCCTCGTCGAGCAGCCGACGGGCGACGCGTTCCGCAACCTTGGGCTCGAAGCGGTACCGCGGGCCGTCGGCCCGTTCGTCGGCGCCGTACTCGGCCGCGATGCCGCCGAAGAAGCGGCTGTGGGTCAAGCCGGCCAGTGCGGCCAGCGTGTTCGGGGTGTCGCTCTTGACCAGGCCACCGGCCACGATGCCGCCGACATGACCGGTCGGCTCCAGCACCAGGCTGCGATAGCCACGCAGCCGTAGCCGGAGGGCGGCCATGATTCCGGCGAGCGAGGCTCCGTAGATGATGACGTCGTAGTCGCCGGGTTGCCCCGGCTGCGCGTGCGGCATGGTCAGCTCACCTTCACCCGGCGCTCGGGCGCCGCATGCAGCGGCGTCGGGTCGACGGCCTGCGACGGTCGCGTACGGGCGATGTCGTCCGGCCACTTGACCGGCACGCTCAGCGTCCCGGTCAGCACGCGTTGCAGGTCCTCGGTCTGCTGCTCGGAGTCGGCAACCGCGTGCGGCTCCGTCCCGTTTGTGAGGCACTGCGCGGCGAGCGCCCCGACTGCCTCGCCGATGCTCCACTCGACCGGATGCAGCCGGTAGCAACCATTCGTCAGATGCGTGGTGCCGATGTTCTTGTTCGCCGGCAGCAGGTTCCGCAGCCGTTGCGGGATCAGTGCGCCGAGCGGGATCTGGAACGGGTACACCTCGAGGTTGACGTAGTTGATCCCAGCTGTACTCGGGTGCAGGTCGATGTTGTAGTGCCCTACGCCGACGCCGTCGCGGAAGAACTCGGCCCCCGCGTCGCCGCGGTCGGCGACGGCGACGTGCTGCTCGAGCACCGTGAACCGCGCCCTGATCCGTCGCGATTCGCGGATGTAGGCCGATTTCGCCAGGCCGTCCGGCGTCCCGGTCAGGTCGGGGCGGAGCTTCAGCCCCGGGTAGCCGGTGCCGCCGTCGTGGCGCGGCGCCTCGGTCTGCATCCAGTGCAGATACGACAAGGACAGCTCGCGGCACCGTTGCAGGGCGCGGTCCTTGTCGGTGCCCGGACCGAGCAGTGCAGCCTCCCAGTAGTCGGTGTTCGGCCAGTTCACCAAGGAGATGTCGGTGTCGATCAGCGAACGGTCGAACTGGCTGCGGGCGCGGATCCGGCGGAAATGCCACAGGTCCGCTGCGTGCGGAATGTCCGGATCCACCTCGAAGATCCGGTTCTCGCGGCCGCCCATGGTCTTGATGTCGACCTTGACCCAAGACAACTGCGGCCCCGGCCAGAACGGGTCCACGTGCGTCTTCCAGTGCTCGTAGGACGCCGGCCGCTCGATCGTGTGGTTTTCACCGGGCCGGTACTCGACCGGGAAGCACCAGGTGATCGCCTGCTGGTCGAGCGGATCTGCGACCTCGGCGGCGTACTGCTCGCCGGTCTCGTTCTGCGCCTCCGCACCGATGACGTGCTCGACGCCCGCGAGCTCGAGCAGGTCACCAAGCTCTGTGGCGTCGACGATCAGGGGTGCGGTCGCGGTGACCGCACCGTCCGGTCCTTGCAACGTGACCGAGGTGACGCGGTCGCCGTCCGTCGTCGCGGCTGTCGGCCGGTGGTTGTAGAGCACTGTGATGCGGCCCGCGGAAACGTACGGCGCCATCAGTTCGTCGATCACGGCGACGGCGACGCGCGGCTCGTTGCAGAGCCGGCTGACGTTGCCGAGGCCCGGGTTGAGCGCGGGCTCGGCGAGCGCTGCGGCGGTCAGTGGATAGTTGCGGCGGTAGTAGTCCCGGATCCGCGCCCGCAGTTCGCGATAGCCGGACGAGATGTGCGGGCTCTCGATCCACGGGTGCTCGTCGGACGGCACCGCCTGCGCGGTCAGCTGTCCACCGAGCCAGTCGGTTTCTTCGGTCAGCAGCACCTGGCACCCGAGCTTGGCGGCGGTCAGGGCCGCGGCCACACCACCCAGGCCACCGCCCACCACCAGCAGGCCGGTGCTCAGCTCTCGATCGGTCACAACCATCCTTATATCTGCTAATAGATCAGCAAAGTTCTCCACGCCGAGTTGCCGATCACCGTACGCTCGTCCGATCCGCCGCTGTCAATAGCCTGTCAGAGGCGGATTTCGCGATCACAGGTATTTGCTGATTATTAGCAGAACAGCTGATACAACAGTCCGCATGACGCTCGCTCTAGAAGGTCTCCAGTACCACCGCCCGGCACCGATGTCCGAGCCCGCGGAATCCACGCAAGCCGATGTCGTCGTTTACGGCGCGACCTCCGGCGGAGTCACCGCGGCGGTCCGGGCGGCACGCTCCGGACTCCGCGTCGTTCTGCTGGCCTTCGACGACCGCGTCGGCGGGATGACCGCGTCCGGTCTCGGCGAGACCGATGTCGGTGACGGACAGACGCTCGGTGGATCGGCGCGGTCCTTCTACGCGGCCGTCGCGGCGGCGTACCGCGCTCCGGATCCGTACTGGAAGGTCGAGGCCCACGTGGCCGAGGAGATCTTCCTGCGCCGGCTCGCCGACGCGGACGTCGTGCTGCATCGTCGACGACACCTGGTCGACGTCACGAAGGCCTGCGGCCGGATCACTGAGCTCCGCACGGACAACGGCTCGAGCTACCGCGCCAAGATGTTCGTCGACGCCTCGTACGAAGGAGATCTCCTCGCCGCGGCCGGCATCTCGTACACGGTCGGGCGCGAATCGTCAGCGACGTACGACGAGTCGATCGCCGGCGTGCGGCGGAGCATCAACCATCAGTTCGAACGGCCGGTCGACCCGTACGTCGTACCCGGCCAACCATCCAGCGGCCTGCTTCCCGGGATCTCGGCCGAACCGCACGGACCGATCGGATCCGGCGACCGGCACGTGCAGGCGTACAACTTCCGGCTGCACGTCACCAACGGCCCCGGCCGGATCCCGTTCCCGCGACCGGAAGGGTACGACGCGTCCCGGTACGAACTCCTCCGACGCTATGTCGAGGCCGGGATCTACGAGCTGTACGGCCGGACCACGCAGGTGCATGGCAGGGTGTTCGACATGAACAACCACGGCGCGTTCTCCTCCGACCACATCGGGGCGAGCGACGAGTGGCCGGAGGCCGGCTATGCACGCCGGGAGGAGCTGTTCCAAGACCACGTCCGGTATCAGGCCGGGCTGCTGCACTACTTGTCGACGTCCACGGACCTGCCGGCCGAGGTGCGGTCGGCCACGACTGCCTACGGTCTGGCGCCGGGTGAGTTCGTGCAGACGTCCCATTGGCCGCACCAGTTGTACATCCGCGAAGGGCGGCGGATGATTTCGGACCATGTCGTGACCCAGCACGAAGCCACCGGGCGCACCGTCGTACCTGATCCGATCGCCGTGGCCTCGTACGTGATGGACTCGCACAACGCGAAGCGGGTCGTCGTCGGCGGGCATCCACGCAACGAGGGAAACGTACAGGTCGCGCTGACCCGGCCGTTCGGGATCTCGTACCGGTCGATCGTGCCGCGGCGGTCCGAATGCACGAATCTCCTGGTCGCCGCCGCGGTCTCGGCTTCGCATGTGGCCTTCGCGTCGGTGCGGATGGAGCCTGTGTTCATGACCGTCGGCGAGGCGGCAGGTTGTGCTGCGTCGCTCGCGGTTGCAGCGGGTGTGGGCGTACAGGATGTGGAGTACGACGTACTACGCCGGGAACTGACCGGGTCGGGTGGCATCGTGGGGTGGCCCAGAGGGGAGGCGGCATGAAAAAGATTGCATCGCGGCAGGCGGACGTGGCGAAGGCGGCCGGCGTGTCGCAGTCGACCGTCTCGATGGTGATGAACGGTACGGCGGACCTCGGGCGGATCTCCGCCGGTACGCAGCGCCGGGTGCTGGACGCCGCACGGCGGTTGCAGTACGCGCCGAGCGGGCAACGACGAGTGGCCCGGACGACACCACATCTGCTCGGCGTGCACACGTTCGAGCCGATCTTCCCGACGAGTTCGCGGGACTACTACTTCGAGTTCCTCCGCGGGATCGAGGAGCAGGCCGCGGTGGAAGGCTGCAACCTGGTGCTGTTCACGGCCGCTCCGGACGAGTCCGGCGTACGGCGGATCTTCACGGACGGCACGAACGGGCTCCAGCAGGCGTCCGGCAGTCTGCTGCTCGGTCATCACGCGGACCGGGGGGATCTTGCCCAGTTGGCGTACGAGGGCTATCCGTTCGTGTACGTCGGTCATCGCGAGGTGCCCGACGCCCCGATCAGCTATGTCGGCGGCGACTACCGGACCGCGACCGGGGAGATCGTCGACAACCTCGTCGCGCTGGGCCACCGAGCGTTCGCGTACCTCGGTGAGCAGTCGCGCGACGAACCGCAGGAGGATCGGTGGACCGGCTTCGCCGGCGCCCTGGAACGGTACGACCTGCCGGTACCGGAGCCGGTGTTCGCACAACCGTCCGGGCTGACGACGGGCTGGCTGGACCGGGCGCTTGCGGACCACACAACCGCGATCCTGGTGGAGTCGGTCAGCCTGCTGCGGGTGCTCGCCGCAATGCTCAGCCTCCGTGGGCTGTCGGTGCCGGGCGACCTGTCCGTCGTGCTACTGGTCGACGACGAGACCGAGATCGGATCGTTGCCATGGGCAATGTTACGGGTCCCCCGCAACGCCATGGGCCGCCGTGCGGTCCGCCTCCTCACCAACCTCCTGACCGACCCCGACGGCGACTACGATCGCCAGATCCTGCTCCCCTGCGAACACACCCTGGAAGCCACCGTCGGCCCACCGCCGCGCGCCTAGCTTTACCTCAGCGGTGGGTGAGGAGTTGGGCGGTTTCTGTGGCCCAGTAGGTGAGGATTGTGTCGGCGCCGGCTCGGCGGATGGCCGTCAGGGTTTCGAGGATGGCGGCCTCGCGGTCGATCCAGCCGTTGGCGGCGGCGGCTTCTACCATCGCGTACTCGCCGGAGATGTTGTAGGCGGCGACGGGGACGTTCACGTGGTCGCGGACCTGGCGGATGATGTCGAGGTACGCGAGGGCCGGCTTCACCATCACGAGGTCGGCGCCCTCGGCGATGTCGAGGTCGACCTCGCGGATCGCGTCGCGGGCGTTGGCGTTGTCCTGCTGGTACGTCTTCCGGTCGCCGGTCAGCGACGAGTCGACGGCCTCGCGGAAGGGGCCGAAGAACGCCGACGCGTACTTCACGGCGTACGCGAGGATGACCGTGTCGATGAACCCGGCCTTGTCCAGCGCGGCCCGGACGACGCCGACCTGGCCGTCCATCATCCCGGACGGACCGACGACGTGCGCGCCGGCGGTTGCCTGCGCAACGCCCATCTCCGCGTAGATCGACAGCGTCGCGTCGTTGTCCACGCGGCCGTCGGCGTCGAGCACGCCGCAGTGCCCGTGGGACGTGAACTCGTCCAGGCAGAGGTCCGACATCACCAGCAGCGAGTCGCCGACCTCGGAGACCGCGTCGGCGATCGCCACGTTCAGGATGCCGTCGGGGTCCAGGGCGCCGGAGCCTTCCGGGTCCTTCGAGGTCGGTACGCCGAACAGCATCACGCCGCCCAGCCCGAGCTGAGCCGCCTCGGCGACCGCCTTCCGTGCCGTGTCCCGGGTGTGCTGCACGACGCCCGGCATGGACCGGATCGGGATCGGCTCCCGCGCGTCCTCCCGGACGAACATCGGCAGGATCAGCTGCCGCGGCTCGAGGGTGGTCTCCGCGACCAGTCTGCGCATCGCCGCCGACGACCGAAGCCGGCGCGGCCTCACTTCCGGGAATCCGGACACAGGATCAACTCTTCCGACGAGAACCCGAGCGACGTTCGGACGGGCGGGTGACCGGCTCCCCGGCCTCCACCATGGTGTCACGCCGGTCCGCACCGAACCGGGCCAGGGCGTCGGCCAGTTCCTCCGCAGACGGCGACTCCGCCATCGCGTCGACCCGCAGGCCGTGCTCCTCGGCGGTCTTCAGCGTGGCCGGGCCGATCACCGCGATCACGGTCGACGCGTGCGGCTTGCCGGCGATGCCGACCAGGTTCCGTACGGTGGACGACGAGGTGAACACGACCGCGTCGAACTTGCCGGACTTGATCGCCTCGCGGGTCGGCGCGGGCGGCGGGGCGGCCCGTACGGTCCGGTACGCCGTCACGTCGTCGACCTCCCACCCGAGATCGGTGAGGCCGGCAACGAGCGTCTCGGTGGCGATGTCCGCGCGCGGCAGGAAGACCCGGTTGATCGGGTCCAGCACCTCGTCGAACGGCGGCCAGTCCTCGACCAGCCCGGCGGCGGACTGCTCACCGGACGGCACCAGGTCCGGACGGATGCCCCAGGCACCGATCGCCTCGGCGGTCTTGTCGCCGACCGCCGCGATCTTCAGCCCGGAGAACGCCCGCGCGTCCAGCCCGTACTCGTCGAACTTCTCCCGGACCGCCTTCACCGCGTTGACCGAGGTGAACGCGACCCACTCGTAGCGCCCCTCGACCAGGCCGCGGATCGCCTTGTCCATCTGCTGCGGGTTCCGCGGCGGCTCGACCGAGATGGTCGGGACCTCCTCGGGCATCGCGCCGTAGCGCCGCAGGCGATCCATCAGCGGGCCGGCCTGGTCCTTGGTCCGCGGAACCAGGATCCGCCAGCCGAACAGCGGCTTGGTCTCGAACCAGGACAGCGTCTCGCGCTGCTCGACCACCGCGCCGACCACGATCACGGCCTCGCCGGTCAGCTTCGCGGCCCGCAGGTCGGCGACGATCGTCTCGAGCGTGCCGACCACACTGGCCTGCGAGGTCGTCGTACCGCCGACAGTTACAGCGACCGGAGTGGCGGTGTCGAAACCAGCCTCGACGAGGGCCGCGACAGTCTCCTTCAAAGCCTCCACAGCGTTCAGCAGGACGAGGGTCTGCTTCGGCTGCAGGCGGCTCAGGTCGAGCTTGTTCTCGGCGAGATCGATGACGGTGACCTCCCGGTCGCCCTTCATCGTCAGCGGGATCCCGGCGTACGTCGGAACCGCGCTCACCTCGCTGACGCCCGGGACCACGTTGAACCCGATCCCGGCCTTCTTGCACGCGGCGGCCTCCTCGGCGCCGCTGGAGAAGGTGAACGGGTCGCCGCTGAGCAGCCGCACCACGTTCGCCGCGGACTTGGCGGTCTTCACGACCAGGCGGGCCCGGGCGGCGATCCGCAGCGCGCGGCTGCCCTCGGCGCCGGAACCGTCCACGACCTCGACGCCCGGCCTGCAGTAGCTCAGGAACGCGTCGTGTTCGGGGCCCTCGACAACGACCGCGTCGGCCCCGGCCAGGACGTCGCGGCCGGCCAGCGTCAGCAGCGCCGGGTCACCAGGACCGACGCCGACGAACGTGACATGGCCGAGCGGTTTGGTCTGCTTGACGGTACTGGTCGCGGCCTTCTGCGGTGCCGCGGTTGCGGCTGTCTTCGCGCTCACGTCTGCCTTCGCCCTCGTCGTTTTCGTACTCGTCCTGTGGGCCGTCTGCCGGCCCGTCTGCTGAGCCGTGTTCTGACTCGTGTTCTGGGCCTTTTCGTGCGCCTTCTTGTGGGCCGTGCTCGTGCCCTGTGCCGCTGTCATGTCCGCTCCAGCAACTCGTTCGCCAGCGCCTTGCCGAGCGCCACCGGGTCGTCCACCGGCCCGTTCGCGGAGAGCCGCCGGACGCCGTCGTCCTGGCCGAGCGCGCCGCGCAGCCACAGCTCGGGTCCGTCCTCGCCTTCGACCACCTCGGCGAGCGCGCCGACCGGAGCCGTGCACCCTGCTTCGAGAGTGGCGAGCAGTTGCCGTTCCGCCGTGACCGCCGCGCGGGTGGCCGGATCCTCCAGCGGAGCCAGCGCAATCAGTACGTCGGTGTCGTCCGTACGGCACTCGACCGCCAACGCAGCCTGTCCGGGCGACGGCAGCATCTGGATCGGGTCCAGCGTCTCGGTCACCTCGTCGAGCCGCCCCAACCTGGCCAGCCCGGCGCGGGCCAGCACCACCGCGTCGACCTTGCCGTCGGTGACCATGCCGATCCGGGTGTCCACGTTGCCGCGGATCCCGGTGCATTCGATGCCGAGACCGAGCGCGTCGAGTTGGGCCGTCCGGCGCGGCGCACCCGTACCGATCACCGAGCCGCGCGGCAGCTCACCGAGGGTCAGCCCGTCCCGGGCGACGAGTACGTCTCGCGGGTCTTCGCGGACCGGGATCGCGCCGATCACCAGACCGTCGACCGGTGCGGTCGGGAGGTCCTTCAGCGAATGCACGGCGATGTCGATCTCGCCGCCCAGCAGCGCGTCCCGCAGCGCACTGACGTAGATGCCGGTGCCACCGATCTGCTCGACCGGAGAGACCTTGTCCACGTCGCCGGTGGTGGAGATCGGGACCAGCTCGACCTCGTGACCGAGCTCCCGGAGCGCGTCCGCGACCAGGGTGGACTGTGCCATCGCCAGCTTGGAACGGCGGGTACCGAGCTTGATCACGAACGACCTCCGGTCTGCCGGACGGCGTCCGCCGGCGTCTTGCTCGTCTGGTCCGGTTCCTTCGCGGCGGTGACCGCGTCGACGGCCGACTGGTCGAGCGCGAACAGCTGCCGCAGCGCGTCGGCGTACGTCGGGCCGCCCGGATCGCCGCCGAGCTCCTTCACCCGGACCGTCGGGTTGTGCAGCACCTTGTCGACGACGCGATGGATGGTGCGCTCGACCTCGTGCCGCTCGTGCTCGCCGAGGTCGGGCAGCCGGCGCTCGAGGCGGGCCAGCTCGGCGTCCACCAGCGAGTTCGCCATGGCGCGCAGGGCGACCACGGTCGGCGCCACCGACGCGGCCCGCCGAGTTGCCTCGAATGCACCGGTCTCTTCGCCGACGATCCGGCGCACCTCGTCGATGTCGGCCTCGGTGCCGCCCGCCGTACCGGCGAGGTCGGCGAGGGTGATCAGCGTGACGCCCGGGACCCGGGCCGCCTCCGCGGCGACATCCCGCGGCAGCGCGACGTCGAGAACGCCGACCGGCCGGCCGTCGGCCGCGTCGCGGAGCATCTGTTCGGTGATGACGACGCCGCGGGCGCCGGTGCAGGACACGAGCAGGTCCGCGGACTTCAGCGCCTCCGGTACGTCCGCGAGCGGGATCGCCGTACCGCCGATCCGGTCGGTCAGCGCGACCGCGCGGTCGTAGTTGCGGTTGGCAACGGTCACGCTCTGTGCGCCGCCGTTCATCAGCGTCTGCGCGGCCAGCGAGGCCATCGAACCGGCGCCGACGATCAGGGCCCGGCGACCGGCGAAGCCGCCGACCGCGTCCAGCCCGGCGGAGACCACCGAGCGGCCGGCCGAGTCGATGCCGGTCTCGGTGCGGGCCCGCTTGCCGACCCGCAACGCGTGCTGCAGCAGGGCGTTCAGGTCCGTACCGACGGTCTCGTTGTCCTGGCCGGCGCGCAGCGTCTCCTTGAGCTGACCGAGGATCTGGCTCTCGCCGACGATCATCGAGTCCAGCCCGACCGCGACCTGGAACAGGTGCGCGACCGCGCCCTCCTCGAAGTGCACGTAGAGGTGCTCGGCGAGGTCCAGCAGCGGGACGCCGGTGACGTCGGAGAGGATCGCGGTGACCTCGTCCATCCCGGCGTGGAACCGGTCGACGGTCACGTAGACCTCGGTACGGTTGCAGGTGGCAACGACCGCGGACTCCGCGACGGCCGGCGAGTTCCGGACCGCGAGGGCGAGCTTGGTCGCCGCGTCCGCGTCCAGCGCGACCCGCTCGAGAACATCGATGGCAGCGGAACGATGACTGATGCCGACGACCAAGTAGCTCACGCCCCGACACCTCCTCCGACACTGGGAAGATCCGTCAGGCCGTTCATCGCTGGTAGCTCGGGCACCTGGGGGAGCGCCGCCTCTCCGGACTTTCGTTGTTCGTGGTACGCCAGGATCTGCAACTCGATCGAGAGGTCCACCTTGCGGATGTCGACACCGTCGGGCACGGACAGCACCACCGGCGCGAAGTTCAGGATGCTGGTGACACCCGCGGCGACCAGCCGGTCGCAGACCTCCTGGGCCGGTCCGGCCGGGGTGGTGATGACACCGATCGAGACCCGGTCGGTCTCGACGATCTCCTCGAGCTGGGCGAAGTCGCGGACCTCCATGTCGCCGATCCGCTCGCCGACCAGGTTCGGGTCGGCGTCCAGCAGGGCGACGATCCGGAAGCCGCGGGTGCCGAAGCCGGAGTAGTTCGCCAGCGCGTGGCCGAGGTTTCCGATCCCGACGATGACCACTGCCCAGTCCTGGGTGACGCCGATCTCGCGGGCGATCTGGTAGCGCAGGTACTCCACGTCGTAGCCGACGCCGCGGGTGCCGTACGAGCCCAGGTAGGACAGGTCCTTGCGGAGCTTGGCCGAATTCACGCCCGCGGCGGTCGCCAGGTCCTCGCTCGAGGCGGTGGCGATCCCGCCGTCGGAGAGCGCGGTCAGGGCCCGCAGGTACACCGGCAAGCGCGCGACAGTCGCCTCGGGGATGCCGCGTTCGGTTCTCGTCGGCGGGCCGGGGCGACGGCTGCTGGCACGCGTCACAATTCTCCTGGGAGCGGTTGGTTCACCGCGGTCTGACGGCCGGCGGCTCTCTTACTCTAGGAGCTTGTGAACGTGAGAACAAAATCGGCGAAGGTGACCCCTACCTCATCAGGGCCTTTCGCAGTCGGGCGGGGTCCACTCGCCAGAAGTCGTGCTGCTTGCCGTCCACGAAGGTGACCGGGATCTGTTCGCCGTACTGCGTGAACAACCGGTCGTCCTGCGTGATGTCCACCTCGGTCCACTCCACGCCCGCCTCGGCGCAGACCGCCCGGATGACCTCGCGGGCGTCGTCACACAGATGACAGCCCGGCTTCCCGTACATAACGACCCGACTCATCGGTCCCCTCCCCGCAGCCGGCCCTTGGCGACCTTGCCGGTAACCGAGTGCGGCAACTGGTCGACGACCTCGATCTCGACCGGGCACTTGAACCGCGCCAGCCGGCTCTCGGCGTACTCCCGGACCGTTGCGACGTCGACCGATGCGTCCGGCAACGGCACCACGAACGCCTTCACCGCCTCGCCGGTCTCCTCGGACGGTACGCCGATCACCGCCGCCTCGCGGACGCCCGGCGCACCGACCAGCACGTCCTCGACCTCGCTCGGGAAGACGTTGAACCCGGACACGATCACGAGTTCGCGCAGCCGGTCGACCAGGAACAGGTCGCCGTCGGGATCCAGGAACCCGACGTCACCGGTCCGGTACCAACCGTCCGCGTTCGGCCCGTCCACGCCGTCCGGCCAGTAGCCGGAGAACAGGTTGCCGCCGCGGATCAGGATCTCGCCCGGGTCGTCGCCCTCGACGTCCTCGCCCTGCTCGTCGGCGATCCGGAGCTCGACGTTCGGCAGCGCACGGCCGACCGATCCCGGCTTCGGCTGGGTTTCGCCGAGGGTGGTGGTGACGCCCGGGGACGCCTCGGTGAGGCCGTACCCCTGGTGGACGTGCAGCCCGCTGGCTTCCTCGAAGCGGTCCGCGAGCGCACGGTCGAGCGTGGAGGCGCCGGTCAGGACCACCTTCACACGCTGCAGCGCGGTCCGCAGATCGGTCCGGGTCAGCAGCGCGTGCAGCGCCGGCGGGGCGAGCGGGAGGCGCGTCACCCCGTACCGCTCGACGAGCTCCAGGGTCTGTGCGGGGTCGAACCGCTGCTCGACGACCAGCGCGGCGCCGGTCGCGACCGCCCAGCCGAGCACTGCGTTCAGGCCGAAGGCGTGGAACATCGGGAGCACCCCGAGCACCACGTCCTCGGGGCCCATCCGGTCCTCGCCGAGCTGTGAGAGGTTCTGCACATTGGCGATCAGGGCCCGATGGGTGAGCATCGCGGCGCGCGGATCGCCACTGGTTCCGGAGGTGTACAGGAGCACCGCGAGGGTCTCGGGATCGATCGGCGGAACTAACGGAGCGTCACCTTCGAGCTCGCCGGGAGCCACCGTCCGGACGCCGTCGAACTGCGCCTCCAGGCCCGCGCCGACGATCGCCAGGCGGGCTCCGGAGTGCGCCGCGACGGTCGCCAGCTCGGGCTTGGTGAGCCCGGTATTGAGCGGTACGGCAACCAGCCCGGCACGGAGAATGCCCAGGTAGGACGTGACGAAGTCGGTGCTGTTGGCAATCAGCAGCAGCACCCGGTAACCCGGCACCAGACCGGCCGCGGCGAGCCCCTGCGCGGTCCGGTCGACGGCCTGGTCGAGCTCGCTCCAGGTCAGCCGCCGATCCCCGTCGACCAGCGCGGGACGCCCGCCATGACGTTGCGCTGTGTCACGAAGGATGTCCGCGAAATTCACGTTCACCAGGGGAGTCTTTCACGGCCGGGATTCGCCCCGGGACGAAACGGCTTGCCCAGAACGGTTGCAGCGGAGCGTAACCACCGATATACAGGTGACTTCGCGGTCGAGCCTCTGCTGAACCTCACACTGCAGAAACCCGTCCGCGCGGGGAACCTCATGCGCGATGTACCAAAACCCCGACAGCAGGCTGCTCCGTACCACCGGGCGCAGTCCGCTGGCGCATTCGTGACCATCGGACCGGACGGAAGGCGGCACGCCCCAGCCTGTTGACAGCACGTGCTCATGTAGTAACGCTGTGTGCTGATCCAGTCACTGAGGCCATTCGCGGATGTGTCGAACGACGTGTCAGTCGAACGGGGAGACAACTTGACCACGCCGGAGCCAAGCCCGGACGGGATGCGACGAGCAGAGCTCGTCGATCGCGCCCAGGCAGGGGACGTCGGTGCCTTCGGTGAGCTGTACGACGAGTACTCGCTCACCGTCTATCGCTACATCTACGCCCGGGTGTCGTCGTCGGCACTCGCCGAGGACCTGACCAGCGAGACGTTCGTCCGGGCGCTACGCGCGCTCGACTCGTTCCGCTGGCAGGGCCGGGACTTCGGAGCCTGGCTGGTGACGATCGCCCGGAACCTGATCACCGACCACTACAAGTCCGGCCGGGTCCGGCTCGAGGTGGTCACCGACGAGATCGAGACCCACGACCGGCAGACCGAGGGCCCGGAGATCGACGTGCTGGCCAGGGCCACCGCGGAGGTCCTCCGGGACGCGGTCGCCGGCCTGCCCGACGAGCAGCGCGACTGCCTGACGATGCGGTTCTTCGCCGGTCTGTCGATCGCCGAGACGGCCAAGGCGCTGGAGAAGTCCGAAGGCGCCGTCAAGCAACTCCAACTGAGGGCCGTCCGGCACTTGGCGAAGGTTATCCCCAAGGACTTGAGATGAGGCGGATGACAACGAACGTCTTTCGTAACCCGTCAGGGAGTTACCTCGTTTGCCTGATGAGGACCTGTCGGTGACCCCGACTGGCCATTGAGGAGAACGAGAACTCATGAGTGACCTACACAGGGCTCGAGCGCGCGCGGAGGCATTCGCGCACGCCGTCGATCACGGGCCCCGTCACTCCACGCGACTGGGCGACGATCACGAGTTACTGGAAGCTGTGGAGCTGGCCGGACGGCTGAGGACCGCCGGCGCAGTTGCACCGCGACCGGAGTTCAGTGCCGAACTGCGGCACCGCTTGCTGGAGCAGGCGGCGGCGCGGTCGGCGACCACTGCGACTTCACTGACGGTGCACAGCGCACCGGAGGACTCGGACGACCCGCCGGGTAGCGAGGACGTTGGCGCGTCCGTGACAGATATCCGCCGCCGCCAGGGCCGGAGGATCCGGTTGGTGGCCTCGACAGCCGCGCTGGTGCTGCTGGGAGGTGGCATCGGTTCTGCCGCCGCCGCCCAGCAGGCGATGCCCGGCGACACTTTGTACGGGATGAAGCGCAGCATCGAGAACGTGGCGACCAATGTGGGGGTCGGCGACGACTCCCGCGGCCGGCGCGACCTCGAGCACGCGCAGACCCGGCTGGCCGAAGTGCAGGAGCTGGCCGCCAACGGCGGCTCGGTGAGCACGATCAACGCAACGCTGGACGACTTCTCGGTGCAGGCCCGCAAGGGCGTGTCCCGGTTGCTGGCGTCGTACCAGCAGAACGGCGACCAGAGCTCGATCACGGCAATCTCGGCCTTCGTCACCAGCGCCCGCCAGGCTCTCGGTGACCTTGCGCCGAAACTGCCGCCCGAGTCGCTGAAGTCCGGCGTCGAGGCGCTGGTCACCATCGAGCAGCTGGCCGGCAACACCGCGGCCGTCTGCCCGAAGTGCGACGGCCCGAAGCCGGCCGCCGGCACGCCGACCACCAACCCGAACAACAACAACCATCCGAACCGCACCACCCCCGGCGTCACCGAGTCGAGCAACCCGGTCAAGGCGTCGTCGTCGACCAGCCCGAAGGCCTCGACGACGGTCCCCACCCCGGCAGGCTCGACCACGCTCGACCCGAGCGCGACGCCGACCAAGGTGCCGAACACGACGATCGTGGAGGAGTCCACCGCTCCGCCCCCGACCGCCCTGAAGACACCACCCCGGCCTTCGTCGTCTAACTCGCTGACTACGACGCCCACCGTGCTGCCTTCACTGCCCTCAGCCACACCGTCGTGGCCGTGGCCGTTCCCGACCACACCACTGATCAACCTGCCGGGCCTGATCCAGACCCTCCTTCCACCCTGGAAGTAGCAGGCACAACGCACCCCACCCAGCCCCCGGCCCGGAACCTCGCGCCGGGGGCTGCGCCGTCCCCACCCCAGCCATCCCCACCCCAGCCATCCCCACCCCAGCCATCCCCACCCCACCCCATCCACCGCCGCACCCGGCGGCGCCCCTGGGCACCTCGGCGTACGAGCGGATATCCATTGCTGTTGTGGGTTCTCCACTGGTGAAAGAGCAGAGAACCCACAACAGGAGCGGATATCCGTGTGCGAGTAGAGGGCGCGGGTGAGCGGGGGGCGCGGGGTGGGGCGCGGAGCGCGCGTGGGCACGGCGCGCGGGTGGGCCCGGGGCGCGGGTGGGCCCGGGGCGCGGGTGGGCCCGGGGCGCGGGGTGGGATGTGGGGTGTTAGAAGAAGACGCTGCGGCGTTGCATTAGGAGGGTGTAGAGGGTTTGCTGGATGGTTTCGCGGACCTGGTCGGTGACGTTGAAGACGAGCATCGGGTCGTCCGCGGCGCCGTCGGCGAAGTCGTCGGTACGGATCGGCTCGCCGAACTCGATCAGCCACTTGGACGGCAGCGGGATCAGGCCGAGCGGCCCGAGCAGCGGGAAGAACGGCGTGATCGGGATGTACGGGACGCCGAGCAGCCGGGCCAGCGAGGCGATGTTGCCGACCAGCGGATAGATCTCCTCGGCGCCGACGATCGAGCACGGCACGATCGGTACGCCGGTGCGCATCGCGGCGCTGACGAACCCACCGCGCCCGAAGCGCTGCAGTTTGTACCGCTCGGCGAACGGCTTGCCGAGGCCCTTGAACCCCTCCGGCCAGACGCCGACCAGGTTGCCCTGCCGGAGCAGCCGCTCGGCGTCGTCGTTGTTCGCCAGGGTCGCGCCGCCCTTGCGGGACAGCTCACCGACGAACGGCGTCTGGAACACCAGGTCCGCCGCGAGCGTACGGAGCGGACGGCCGGTGTGGTCCGCGACGACGACCTGGGTGACGAGCCCGTCGAGCGGCATCGTGCCGGAGTGGTTCGCGACGATCAGCGCGCTGCCGTCGGACGGGATGTTCTCGATCCCCCGGACCTCGACGCGGAACCACTTCTCCACCATCGGGCGCAGCATCGGCAGCAGTACCTGGTCGGTGAGGTCGGAGTCGTACCCGAACTCGTCCAGCTCGTACTCCCCGGTCAGCCGCCGGCGCAGGAACGCCAGCCACTGCGCGACCCGCTGCTCGCCATCGTCCCCGAACAGATCCCGCACAGCCCGCTCGAGCCGACCAAAGTCCAGCCCACCCAGCCCACCAACATCCAGTCCGGAAGAGTCCGGCCCGTCGACGTCGGGTACGCCCTCGGCGGCAGCGCTGTGGTCGGTGGTGGGACGTGGCTCGTCCGCCTTCTCCGCTTCACGCGGGCGGCGGCGCTGCTTCTTGCGGGCGTCAGGTCCTGCCAGGGCGCGCGCGGCGGCAGAGGGCGTCGTACGGTGTCCGCTCCCCCGGCCCGGTCGGCCGCCGGAGCCGATCGGGATGACCTCGGCGTCAGCCACGCAGCGCTCCCAGCCCGGCGGTCAGCAGCCCGGAGGCCCGCGACATCGCACCGGTGCCGAGCGACCGCCGGAAGTCGTCGAACGCCTCGGCGGTCGTGTACGTCGGCTCGAACCCGAACTCGGTACGCATCCGCGTGGTGTCCACGCCGCGCCCGTACGTCAGGAAGGTGATCTGGTCCGGCGAGAAGTCCGCGAGGCGGGCGCGCCGGACGGCCGCGGCCGTGCTCGAGGCGGTGAACGACGGCAGCCGCAGCGTCGGGCGGCCGAGCCGGCGGATCGCCTGCGAAAGCGACAGCACGCCGTCACCGGCGAGATTGAACGTCCCTGGGAGGTCGTCGACGGTCGCCCGCCGGATCGCCTCGACGCCGTCGTCCTCGTGCAGGAACTGCAGGCGGGCGTCGTACCCGAAGACGGTCGGTACGACAGGGAGACCGAAGTACCGGGTGATCGGGGAGTCGGTCTTGGGGCCGATCCAGTTCGCCATCCGGAGCGTACTGACGCAGACGTCGGGGCGGCGCCGGGCGAAACCCCGCACGTACCCCTCGACCTCGACCGCGTCCTTGCTCAGCCCGTGGTGATGGATCGCCCGCGGGGCCATCTCCTCGGTGAACATCGCCGGGTCCCGCGGACCGGCGCCGTACACCGTGGTCGAGGACTTCACCACCAGCTTGGCCACGCCGGGCGCCTTCTGGCACGCAGCGAGCAGCTGCATGGTGCCGATGACGTTGATCTCCTTCATCGACGACCGGCCGCCGGCGCTGCCAGGGGTGGCCACGACGCCGGTGTGAACGACCGTGTCCACATCCTCGGCGGCGATCACCTTGGCGATCACCGGGTTCCGAATGTCGGCCCGGACGAACCGGACCTTGCCGAGCTCCGCCCGCGGCGGCACCACGTCAACACCGATCACGGTGCCGATCGCCGGGTCCTCGGCCAGTCTCCGGGCACAGCGAGCACCGGCGTCTCGCGAGACGCCGGTCACCATCACCACCTGTGCCACGAGCTACCCCCAGCCGGACCGGGCGCGGCAGAAACTACTACTTGCCGAGCTTGCGGCGCTGGACCCGCGTCTTCTTCAGCAGCTTGCGGTGCTTCTTCTTCGCCATCCGCTTACGGCGCTTCTTGATTACAGAACCCACGTCGGACCATCCAAACTCAAAGAGAACGTCGGCAAAGCTTACCCGCAGGTTGATGCCCCGACCTAAAGCAGGCTCCGGAAGTAGACTGGGGGCCTACCTGGGGAGGCTGTGTGCGGGCTCGGTACGACGGTCTGGCGGAGTGGTACGACGAGCGGTTCGTGGTCGGTGCGCCGGAGCATCAGCCGGGGGTGCTGGAGCTGCTCGGACGCGGTTCGGGACCCTGTCTGGACATCGGCTGCGGCACCGGCCGGAACTTCGACACCATCCGTGCGAGCGGACGTACGCCGATCGGGCTCGACTTCTCCGTCGACCAGCTCGGCCGCGCCCGGCTGCGTACCGACGGCCCGCTCCTGCACGGCGACGCGACCGCCCTGCCGTTCGCCGACGAGTCCTTCGACACCGCAATCTCGATGTGGATCTCGACCGACGTGGACGACTTCGGCGCGGTACTGCGGGAGGCGGCGCGGATCCTGCGACCCGGGGGTGTTCTGGTCGCGTACGGCGTGCACCCCTGCTTCAACGGGCCGCACGTCGTGACCGAGGACGACGGCCGCATGACTGTGCATGCGACGTACCGCCAGACCGGCTGGCACACCGACCTGCCCTGGTGGGGCGAGGACGGAATCCGCCGGCGGATCGGAATGAACCACCTCACGCTGGCCGACTACCTGAACGTCTTCATCCGGAGCGGCCTCGTCACCGAACACTTCGAGGAACCCGTCGGCCCGGACATCCCGCACGCACTGGCAGTCCGCGCCCGCAAGCCGTGCCCGGCGTAGGTTGCCTCACCGCTGACGGGTCCGACGACGGGCCGCCGGTCGCAGCACTGCGACCTACACCCTCGATCGCGAAGAGCCGCCTGGGGCTGCGCGGTACCGTGGCCGGATGGCGTACGTCATCTTTCTCGCGGGCCTCGCAGTGGTGCTTGGGGGGCTTACCTGGTTTGCGTGGTGGGCCAAGCGCACCGGGCGCGGTTCGGGGGTGGCGGGCGCGATCGCTGCGTACGAGGAGTTCTACCGGACGACTGCGCACGCCTCGCACTACGAGCTGCGGCAGCAGGCGGACCGGAAGTCGGAGACCGGTTCGCCGGACGACCTCTAGTTCTCAGCGGCGTTGTCAGTTCAGGTAGTCGGAGACCGGGCCCAGGGTGAGCAGGCCGCTGCCGGCTGCGTGTTCGCCGGCGGCAGGTCTGAGCGCTTGCTGCGCTTGCTCCAGCAGTTCGGCATCACCATGTTGCCCGGCTGCGTGTGCGATCAGGGCCCACTGTGCCTCAAGCAGCAGTCCCGGCGCCGGCGATCTGCGGGAGTACGTCTCCGGGACCGGTTCGCCGTGCCGTACGGCGTGTGCGGTCAAGGCCAGTGGGAGGAGGCCGTCGCTCAGCCCGGGCATCCCGGCGCCGTCTAGCAGGGCGGCTGCCGCACGGTAGGACTCGGGGGTGTCGGCGCGCAGGGCGGCGTACCACCGGGTGAAGACCGCGACGAGCGGTAGTTCGTGGCGGGCGGCGAGGGCGTCGGCAGCAGCGGCGTGTTCGTCGGAGGCGGTGTGGTCCGCTCGTGCGCAGGCCGACTGCAGACGGATCAAATGGCCGAGAACCTCATAGGTAAAGAGGTTGTGGCGCTGCGCGAGCGTGACGAGCTCGGCTCCGATCGAGTCCCGTTCGGCCGCCAGACCGGCGCGGTAGCAGGTCTGCATGAAGACGCCGTTCAGCGTGAACGCCAGCAGCGCCGGGTCGTCGAGACCGCGGGCGAGTTGCTCCGCTTCGAGCGCTGCCTCGCGGGCCCGGGGTTCACGGGAGCCCCGGGACTCGACGGCGATCGTGGCGAGCAGACGGGCGCGGATGCTCGGGTGGTCCTGTGTCGGCAGTACCCGTTCAGCGGCCGCAACGATCGCGGCGGCCCGGACCTCGTCGTCGGAACGGGTCCAGATCGCCGGTACGTCGTACGCGCCGATCACTCGCGCCGTGAGGTCCGGGTCGCCGAGCTCCTCCGCTGCGGTGATCGCCGCTAGCCGGTGCCGGCGCGCAGCCTCCAGCCCGCCGCCTCCGGTGACGGCGAGATTGCGCAGCAGGCCGACCGTGGATTCGATCCGCGCCCGGGTGCCGCCGACCGCACGGTCGTACGCGGCGGTGGTCTCCTCCCAGACGCTGCCGGACGGCGCGAGATGCGTTGCCTGGTTGAGGATGTCGCGTTCGAGCTGCGTGAGCGCGGGGCCGGGGTCGATGCCGAGCTGGCTCACCAGGGTCTCTCGAGCGCGCCGCAGTACGGCGAGCGCATCGCCCTGACGATCGCAGCGGTACAACGCGAGCGCCAGCAGCCGCCAGGCGTCCTCGCGCCACGGGTGCTCGGTCACGTACGCGTCGAGGTCAGGCACCGCCTCGGCCGTACGTCCTAACGCCAGCCGCGTCTCGCCGACCCGCTCCACCGCCCGCAGCCGCAACTCGGTCAGCCGGGAACGCTCGGCCAGCGCCCATCCCTCGTCCGCGAACTCGGCGTACGCCGGCCCACGCCACAACGCCAGCCCTGCCAGCAGTTCCGGCAACAACCGTTCCGGCGGCAGCTGAGCCTGGACTGTCGTCTCGAACCGCAGTGCATCGACATTATCGGTCCTGAGCGCATAGCCGGGCCCGGATGTGACGAGCAGCTGAGCAGGTGCCCGCGGCGCCCGGTCCGGTTCGATCGCCCGCCGCAACGCGGCCACGAACGTCCGCAGCGCACTGAGTGCTCCGTCCGGCGGGGCCGCCCACAGATCGTCGACGAGAACCCGAGCCGGCACCACGCGCCCCCGCGCCACCAGCAACCGAGCAAGCACCGCCCGATGCCGAGGCCCCTTCAACTCAACCGGCTCCCCCTCCCAAGCCACCACCGGCCCAAGCACCCCGAACTCCACCCGCCCACGGTAGCGCTCATCAGCTGCTCATCCGGGTCCGCGACGCTGCCAGGTATGGAGATCGAGGGTTTCGAGTATCGGCGGATCGCGGGCGCGGACGGCGTCCAACTCAACGTTGCGGCGGGAGGTTCCGGGCCGGCGGTGGTCTTGCTGCATGGGTTTCCGGAGACGCATTTGATGTGGCGGGTGGTGGCGCGGGAGTTGGCTTCGGAGTACACCGTGATCTGTCCGGATTTGCGGGGGTACGGGGCGAGTGACAAACCGGTGGAGGGTTACTCGAAGCGGGTGATGGCGGCCGATGTGGTGGCGGTGGCGGGCGAGTTCGGGTACGAGCGGTTCGCGCTGGTGGGGCACGATCGTGGGGCGTTGGTCGCGTTTCGCGCGGGGCTGGATCATCCGGACGCGGTCACGCATTTGATGTGTCTGGACGTACTGCCGACGCTCGACATGTGGGACGTCATGCACGGGACGAGCGCCGCGGTCGGGTTCCACCTGTACCTGATGGCGCAACCACCGGGGCTTGCGGAGCGGATGATCGCGGCGAGTTCGGACGAGTTCTTCGGGTACTTCCTGGACCTGTGGGCGAATGATCCGGCCGCGATTCCGCCCGACGTACGGGCTGCGTATCTGGACGCCTCGCGGGCCGCGGTGCCGTCGATCGTCGCGGACTATCGGGCCTCGGCCACCGTCGACGTCACGGACGACGCGGAAGATCTTGCCGCGGGCAACAAACTCCGGATGCCGGTCAGCGTCATCCAGCAGGACTGGGGTACGGCGCTCGGCTTCGACGCGGCCGCCCGGTGGAAGGCCTGGGCGACCGACCTGGACCACAGCACCACCACCGCGGGGCACTTCATGGCCGAAGAGTCCCCGGCCGAGATCAGCAGCGCCATCCGTGCGCTCCTCACCCGCTGAGCGCGGGTGGGATGGCGAAGGGGCCGGATCCGTCGTGGATCCGGCCCCTTCGACTCTCGTTGTTATCCGGCCTGGAAAAAGGCGCCTTTGAGGTAGTCGTGCACGGCATCCTCGGAGACCCGGAACGAACGACCCACCCGCACCGCGGGCAGCTCACCGGAGTGCACCAGGCGGTACACCGTCATCTTGGACACGCGCATGGCCGTGGCGACCTCCGCCACGGTCAGGAACTTCACCTCGGCGAGCGGCTGCTCACCACCGGACTTCTTTGATGCCATTGCGCACCGCACTTCCAGCACGGATCGTGCGCCGGCTTCCCCTCCGGCACCTACGTCCGCGCATGTCATGAGAGTAGTGGCTGTTGGTACGAATGGGAAAGAGGGGGACTCGTGTGACTCACTCAGCCCCCGGCTAGTAGGACGGATCGAGGCCCAGGAGCGGGAAGCTGGCGTCGCGGGTGGCCTTGATGGCGCGGTCGAGCCAGGTGCCGGGGTTGTAGCCGCTCGACCAGTCGGTGTACGACGCGTCGCGGCCGTCGGTCATGCGGACCGGCGCAACCCGGCCGAACCGCATCTGGACCGCCTCCCGCCAGGCCTCCGGCACCGGCGTCGCGGGGTCGATCGGGTGCCCGGCGACGATCGCGAGTAGATGCGTCCACGCCCGCGGCACGACGTCGACGATCGCGTACCCGCCGCCACCGGTCGCGACCCACTTCCCCTCGGTCAGCTCGTGCGCAAGATCGTGCAGCGCGAGGTACGCCGCCCGCTGGCCGTCGATGGTCTTCGTCAGGTGCGCGAGCGGATCCTCGACGTGCGAGTCGCACCCGTGCTGCGTGACCAGCACCTGTGGGCGGAACGCCTTGACCACCTCCGGTACGACGGCGTGGAACGCGCGCAGCCAGCCCGCATCCCCGGTCCCGGGCGGGAGCGCGACGTTGACCGCCGTACCCTCCGCGTCCGGACCACCCGTCTCACCGGCGCTGCCCGTGCCCGGGAAGAGCGTGGTCGGCGACTCGTGCAGGCTGACGGTCAGCACCCGCGGGTCGTTGTAGAACACGGTCTGTACGCCGTCGCCGTGGTGCACGTCCACGTCGACGTACGCGACCCGCTCGGCACCGTGGTCCAGCAGCCACTGGATCGCGATCGCAGGGTCGTTGTACACGCAGAAACCGCTGGCCTGGTTGGGCATCGCGTGGTGCAGGCCGCCGGCGATGTTCGCGGCGTGCAGTACGTCGCCCTCCCAGACCGCGCGGGCCGCCTCGACGGAGGCGCCGGCGATCTGCGCGGAGACCTCGTGCATGCGCGGGAAGCAGTACGTGTCCGACGTACCGAGGCCGTGGATCGGGTCGGCGTCGTCGGGATGCTCGCCCGCACGCTTCACCGCGGCGACGTACTCGGCGGTGTGTACGGTCTCGAGCAGCGCGTCGTCGGCGGTCGGCGCAGGCACGACCTTGAGCTGCTCGAGGACACCGAGCTCGCCGGCGAGCTTCATCGTCAGCTCGACCCGGATCGGACTCATCGGGTGCCCACGCCCGAAGTCGTACGCCGTCAGCCCGTCATCGAACACCAGCAACGCCTCACCACTCATGCACTCGACCTTAGCCTTCAGGCGTGCGGAAGCGGTCTGCCGAACCTGGCGCTCAGCCAGTACGCGCCGCGGCGGGCGTGGAAGACGGTCATCAGAACGGCGCCGAACGTGCCGGCGATCAACGCGGCCCACGGATGCGTCGAGACCTGGGCGAGGGTGAGCAGCGCCCCGGCGATCGCGAAGGCCGCCAGACCGCCGACGGCGTTGTTGGTGGCCGAGTTGCCGGTCAGGTTCGGGAACTCGCGGCCGGTGATGCCGGTGACGAAGTGTGGGACGCCGTTGAGCCCCATCAGTCCGGCCAGGAGGGCCAGCGCGATCGCGTGGATCATCTCTGCTCCTCGATTTCAGCCTACACATGTTGACTGAAACCGTAAGCGGTCGGGACTCGGTGAGTCAACATGCGTAGACTGAAGGGCGTGACGACGAGGGCAGAGCAGCGTAGGCGGACCGAGGAGCGGATCCTGCGGGCGGCGCGGGAGCTGTTCGGTGAGTACGGGTTCGACCGGACGACGGTGCGGATGGTCGCGACGCGGGCGAGCAGCGACGCGGGGCTGGTGATGCGGTACTTCGGTTCGAAGGAGCAGTTGTTCGCGCAGGCGGCCGCGATCCCGGCGGACGGCGCGATCGAGGGCTCGCCGGCGGAGATCGCGGAGCAGTTGACCGCCGCGTTGAGCGCGAAGCTGGCCGAGGAGCCGGCGGCGGCGCTGGCCGCGTTGCGGGCGATGTTCAGCCACCCGGAGGCGGCCGACGAGGTCCGCAAGGCGATGACCGCGCAGCAGCGGCAGGTGGCGGACCAATTGTCCGGCGACGACGCGCTGGCGCGGTCCGGTGTGATCGGCGCGCTGACCCTCGGTCTGGTGGTCTCGCGGCATCTGGTCAAGCTTGACGGCCTGGACGCCGCTCCCGAGGAGCTGATGGCGATCGCCGGCCCGTTGATCGAGGAGCTGGTGACCGGCTGATGACAACGGGAGGGCGTACGACGGGCGGCGCGACACCCCTCCCGGGTCGCGCCGGCCCGTCCGTGGTCCAACAGTCGATTCATCGGTGACGGACTGCAAAGCGTTACAGATTTTGCAGCTTGCTGCAGAAAATCCGGAGGAACTAGCCTGATTCCGCCGCGATCCGACTGCGGACAGTGAGATCGGACTTGCGAGTAGCTCGCTCCGGCCCCACAGTTCTTCCGTGAGGCAAATGAAACCCAACCGGCGGCAGATCTTCACGGTCGGCGCAGCCGCAGCCGTCACGGTCGCCACCTCCGGCCAGACCGCATCCGCGAGCACGACCGCGGCGGGATCGGTGGAGTCAGTGGAGTCAGTGGAGTCGGCCGAGTTCACCACCAGCGCATCGTCGACCACCGGGCCGTACGGTTCCGGCGTCGGCGGCTCCTGGACGAACACGGCCCGCGCCATCTCCACGGCCGCGCAGTTCCAGCGCACCCGGGAGACCAACGGCGTCTACATGTTCGGCGACAGCATCTCGGTCCAGGACGGCAAGGCGCTCGCGACCCGGCTGCTCGGCCGCGACGGCAGCCAGATGGCCGTGCACAACTGGTCCAGCCGCCCGACGTCCGGCGCAGTCGACGCGCTCCAGCAGTGCGCGTCGGCGTACGGCCTGCCGAGGCGGATCCTGATGGCGAGCGGCTCGAACGACATCTTCGACCCGCCGAAGTTCGCCGCCCAGGTCGCCCGCGCGGTCAGCATCGTCGGCCAGAACCGGATCCTGTACTGGGTCGACATCCAGGTGGTCCGCAAGGCGGTAACCGCGCCGATCCAGCTCGCCGACCAGCGCAACAGCTCGTGGCTGAACATGCAGCTCTACGACGCCCAGGAGAAGTACCCGAACCTGCGGATCATCCGCTGGGCCGAGTGGCTCTGGGTCAAGCCGTACCGGCTGCTCAACTACCTGCGCGACGGCGTGCATCCGACCGTGCCGTTGGGCCAGGACGCCCGCAACGAGCTGATCGTGCAATCCCTCACGCAGCGCTGATATGCTGCGAGTGTGAACACAAACTTGCAGCTGTGGTGGGCCGCCTAGGGCGGTCCATCCCAGCGCGTGTTCGCACGCAGCCACCACGGCCGCCTCACCGAGGCGGCCTTTTTGTTTGCCCTCGGTGGGGCCTCTCAACCACTGAAGGGCACGATCATGACCTCGCTTTCCGGCATCACCCCGTCCGGCCGGCTGACGCTCGGCAACCACCTCGGCGCCCTGCGCCGGTTCACCGACCCCGACGGGTTCTACTTCGTCGCGAACCTGCACGCGATGACGACCAAGCACGACCCCCGAAGACTCGCCACGCTGACCCGTGAGTTCGCGACGCTGATGCTCGCGGCGGGCGTCCCCGAAGGCACGGTCTTCGTCCAGTCCGACGTACCGACCCATGCGCAGCTCGCCTACCTGCTCGAGTGCACGTCGTACGTCGGGGAACTGTCCCGGATGATCCAGTACAAGGAGAAGGGCAAGGGCCGCCCGATGACGCGGGCCTCGCTGTTCACGTACCCGTGCCTGATGGCCGCGGACATCCTGCTGTACGGGGCGGAGCGGGTACCGGTCGGCGGCGACCAGGACCAGCACGTCGAGCTGGCCCGGGACGTCGCGCTCCGGTTCAACCGTGAGTACGGCGAGACGTTCGTCGTCCCGCGGCTGAACAAGGCGGCGCTGGCGACGCGGGTCAAGGACCTGCAGAACCCGACCGCGAAGATGAGCAAGTCGGACGCGGACGACGCGGTCGGTACGATCCGGCTGCTGGACCCGCCGGACGTGATCCGCCGGCAGATCATGCGGGCCGTCACGGACTCCGGGAACGAGGTCCGCCACGACGAGGTGAACAAGCCGGGCATCACCAATCTGCTGGAGATCCTGGCCGCCTGCACCGCCGGCGATCCGGCCGAACTGGCGACCTCGTACGCCTCGTACGGCGCGCTGAAGCAGGACGTCGCGGACGCCGTACTGGCCATCATCGAGCCGCTGCAGAAGGAGTACGCGCGGCTCACGACCGACCCGGGGGCGATCGACCAGATGCTCGCGCACGGCCGGGACCGGGCGCTGGAGGCGAGCACTCCCCGACTCCAGGCGGCGACCCGCGCGATGGGTTTGGCAGGATCTGCTCCATGAAGATCCGCGCCGCTTCCTTCAACATCCGCAATTCGTCCGCTCCGGACGGCGACAACGCCTGGCCGGTCCGGCGGAACGCGACGGTGGCGGCGATCGAACAGCTGGACGCGGACGTGGTCGGGCTGCAGGAGGTGCTGCCCGACCAGCTCGAGTACCTGCGCTGGCGGTTCGGCAAGTACGAGATCGTCGGCGCCGGCCGGGACGACGGGATGAGTGCCGGTGAGCACGCCGCCGTCCTGGTCCGGCCCGGCGACTGGCGGGTCGAGCGGCACGAGACCCGCTGGCTGTCCGACGACCCGGGGACGCCGGGCTCGATCGGCTGGGACGCCGACCTGACCCGGATCGCGACGCTGGTCTGGTTGCGGCACCGCAACGGCTCGACGGTCGGCGTCATCAACACGCACTACGACCACGCCGGTGAGGTCGCCCAACTGCAGTCGTCGCGGCTGATCGCGCGCTGGGTCGGCGGCTCGGTGCCGTGGATCGTGATGGGTGATCTGAACGCGACGCCCGACTCCCCGCCGGTCAAGACGCTGGTCGACGCGGGGCTCCGGCTTGCCGTACCGCTCTCCGAGGGCGGCAGCTGGCACAACTTCACCGGCGCCGTCGACGACGACCGCATCGACCACATCCTCGTCACCAAGGAGTGGACCGTGGCCGACGCGGCCGTCTCACATTTCCGTCCGGACGGACGAGTCCCCAGCGACCACTGGCCCGTCGTAGCGTCGCTAGAGCTTGGCTAGTACTTCTTCGCGGAGGCGCTCGAGGGCGTCGAAGCGGCGGTTGCCGTCGCCGAGGAACGAGTCCGGAACCAGCAGCTCGTCGATCCCTGCCGCGGGGTACTGCGCGACCACGTCGAGCACCTCCTCCGCGGACCCCATCACGACATGCGCCCCACGGCTCTCCAGCTGCTCCTTGCGCTCGGCAGCCTCGGTGTCTCCGGGTACGAGGACCTCGAAGAACGCTTGGGTCGACCGTCGCACACTCTTCGGATCACGTCCCACCCGCTCACAGTGCTGGGCGAACACCTCGCCCTTCTGCACCGCCAGCTCCGGGCGGCCCCAGTGGTTCCACTCGTCGGCGTACTTCGCGACGATGCCCAGGGCAACCTTTTCGCCGGACGCGCCGATCAGGATCGGCAGGTGCGCCGGCTTCGGCTCGCACGGTGCGTCCTGCAGCTGGTAGTACTTGCCGTCGAAGGACGTACGGTCCTGGGTGAGCAGGCTCTTGATCACCTGACACGCTTCCTCGAAGCGCCTGAGACGCGGACCGACCGGCGGCAGCTCGATGCCGTACACCTCGTGCTCGTTGACCTGCCAGCCGGCGCCGACGCCGAGCACGAACCGGCCGTTCGCGAGCTGGTCGATGGTCGCCGCCGCGTTCGCCACCACGGCCGGATGCCGGTACGTGTTGCCGAGCACCATCGAGCCGACGCGCACCCGCTCGGTCCGGGCGGCGATCCCGGCGATCAACGCCAGGCACTCGTTCACCGGAACGGTCAGGTCGTCGCCGTTCTGCATGAAATGGTCAGCTACCCACACCCCGTGCCATCCGGTGCGCTCCGCGTACTCCGCACCGTCGAGCACGCCCTGCCAGTTCCGCGAGGCCGCAGGCCACAAAGAAAAGTCCATGCGCTGACCCTACGTTCGCCTCGGTGTACCGAAGAACGGGTAGTGGACGGCGGGGGGTGGTCATCCTGCCTCTTGGGCTGCCAGAACCGCGTCTCCGTTTTGTTCTGCCCATTCTGTGAGCAGGCGGATGGGGACCATCAGGGTGCGACCGAGGTCGGTCAGGTCGTACTCGACGCGGGGCGGGACGCCGCCGTGGTCGGTGCGGGTGACGAGTCCGTTGGCCTGGAGGCGGCGGAGCGTCTGGGTGAGCACCTTCTTCGAGATGCCACCGATCAGGTCGATCAGCTCCGAGTGCCGGCGGGCGTGGTCGTTCAGCCCCCACAACACCACGACTGCCCACTTGTCCGCGATGACCTCGACCGCGAGCCGGGCCGGGCAGTCGGCCAGGAAGACATCGCCGGGTTCCACTCCGTACACAGATGTCAGGGTACTCAGAGGTTCCCACGGCGCTGTCTAGCGTCTGCTGCATGAACCTTCCCGAGAGCACCCACCGGCTCCTCGACGAGCCCAAGGACGTCACGATGATCACGATCGACCCGGACGGGTCGCCGCAGGCCGCGCTGGTCTGGGTCGGGCGGGACGGCGACGACCTGCTGATCGGCGTCGAGGAGAAGCACCGCAAGACCCGGAACCTGCGCCGCGATCCGCGCATCACGCTGGTCGTCCAGGA
This sequence comes from Kribbella sp. NPDC048928, assembly GCF_043197975.1. Taxonomy (NCBI): domain Bacteria; kingdom Bacillati; phylum Actinomycetota; class Actinomycetes; order Propionibacteriales; family Kribbellaceae; genus Kribbella; species Kribbella sp. NPDC048928. Next base: position 653,376 of record NZ_JBICUC010000004.1, read on the forward strand.
CGACAGGATCAGTCCGCGCGGACTCACGCAGTACCTGGTCGTCCGCGGGACGGCGAAGCTCGACGGCCCCGGAGCGCCGCAGTACAAGACGTTGATGGACCAGCTGAGTCAGAAGTACCTGGGCCAGGACGAATTCCCGTTCGGAAACGAACAGGTTTATGCCGGCGCGACCGTCGTCCGGGTGGTCGTCGACCGCCTGGCCGGAGAGGGCCCGTGGGTCGTCAGCTGATTCAGATGACCCAGCTGACTCAGATGACGATGTGCCAGCGGAGCAGGAAGGCGCCGACGGAGAGTACGACGTAGAGCAGCACGAGGGCGGCGCCGAGGCCGGGGCGCGGGCGGTGCCGGCGGACCTCGGTGGTCAGCGACTGCTCGCGGAGCGCCTCCATCACCGTGGCGACCTCGGCCGTCCGGTCCTTCGGGATGCCGTTGATCTCGTGCTCGTCGGGGCCGCGGGTGAGTACCACGTTGTCGTCGCCGGCCTCGATCTTGCCGACGTCCTGCCAGGCGAGGCTGCGGACCAGCAGGCTGGTACGGGCCTTCAGACCGGTCTGGAACAGCTCGACGCGGTACAGCACGACACCGCCGGCGACCCGGACCACGGACGCGCCGATGATGGTCAGCAGACCGACCGCGAGCATGTCGCGGGCGCCCATCCAGAGCCACGAATTCAGCGCGGGGACGACGACGAACGGCAGCAGGAACAGCGCCCAGGCCCACCACGGCGCCGGATCCAGCGGCACGCGCCACGGCAGCTGGGGCACCGCTTGCTGCACTTCTTCATCCAGCGCAGGCGTGGTGATCGGTTCGACCGAACCATTACCCATGGGCGGACTCAATCCCTCGAACATGGCAGGAAACCTCGGCGGGGCTTACCTTAACGCCACCTGAGGGACAGGTGTTATTCGGCGGCCAGATCGCGCGACCGGTTGCGGGCAGCTTCGATCGCGGACAGGAACGCCGCGCGGACCTTGTGGTCCTCGAGCTCCCGCACTGCGGCCGCAGTCGTACCGCCGGGAGACGTGACGCGTTCGCGCAGTACGGTCGGGTGCTCGCCGGTCTCGCGGAGCAGCTTCGCCGAACCGACCACGGTCTGGACGACGAGATCGGTCGCCGTACTGCGCGGCAGGCCCATGTGCACACCGGCCTCGATCATCGACTCGACCACGAAGAAGATGTACGCCGGGCCGGAGCCGGAGATCGCGGTCACCGCATCCTGCTGCTTCTCCGGTACGCGCACCACGCGACCGGTCGCGGCAAGCAGGCGCTCGGCCAGCTCGAGATGGCTCTCGTCGCAGTGCGACCCACGGGAGATCGCGGCCATGCCCTCGTCCACCAGGGCGGGCGTGTTCGGCATCACGCGGACGACCGCGACACCGTCGGGCAGCCGGGACTCGACGAAACCCGTCGTGATGCCGGCCGCGAGCGAGACGACGGTCTGGGTCGGCTCGATCGCCGGCGCGATCTCGGCGAGCAGGTCCGGCATGTCCTGCGGCTTCACCACCAGGACGAGCGTGTCCGCCCGCTTCGCCGCGTCCAGATTGGACACGACGTCGACGCCGTACCGCTCGCGTAGCTCGGCGGCGCGCTCCTCCCGGCGCTCGGTGATCAGGAGGTCCTCCGGTCGCCATCCGGCCCGAATCAGCCCGGACAACAACGTCTCCCCCATCACACCCGCCCCGAGGACGGCCACCTTTGCACTCATGGCAACAGGTTAGCCGTCCGCGAATGGCCTACTTCTTGCTGATCAAGGAGCGGGCGAAGAACTGCAGGTTCGCGGGGCGCTCGGCGAGGCGGCGGACCAGGTACCCGTACCAGTCCGCGCCGTACGGGATGTAGATGCGGACCGTGTGCCCCTGACCGGCCAGGCGGAGCTGCTCCTCGGGGCGGATGCCGTAGAGCATCTGGTACTCGTACGTCCCCGGCTTGCGGCCGGCGCGGTCGGCCAGCGCGCCCGCGATCGAGATCAGCCGCGGGTCGTGCGTCGCGATCATCGGGTAGCCGGCACCGTTCAGCAGGACCTTCATCGCGCGCACGTACGCCTTGTCGACCTGGCGCTTCTCCTGGTACGCGACGGACTCCGGCTCCTTGTACGCGCCCTTGCACAGCCGGACCCGCGACCTGGAGTGCGCGAGATCGCGGCAGTCGCCCTCCGTACGCCGGAGGTAGGCCTGCAGGACCGCGCCGGTCTCGGGGAAGTCCTGCCGCAGCTCGCGCAGGATGCCGAGCGTGGAGTCCGTGGTGGTGTGGTCCTCCATGTCGAGGGTGACCTTCGTGCCGGCGTTGCGGGCGGCCAGGCAGATGGTCCGCGCGTTCTCCAGGGCGATCTTCTCGCCGTCGCCGGGGAGCGCCTGGCCGACGGCGGACAGCTTCACCGAGACCTCGGAGTGCGCGGTCAGGCCGGCGGCGGAGAGCTTCCGCAGCACGTCCAGGTAGGCATCGGCAGAGGCGGTGGCCGCGGCCAGGTCGGTGACGTCCTCGCCGAGGTGGTCGAGCGAGACGTTCAGGCCGTTGCTGACCAGCTTCTCGGTGGCCAGCACGGCCTCCGGAGCGGTCTCACCGGCAACGTACCGCGCGACGATGCCGCTGGAGACCGGCAGCGAGGACACAGCCTTCTTGATCTTTGGGCTGCGGGACATGCCCAGCAGGACTCGCCGAAGCACTACGTTTCCTCCTCGTCGACCCATTGGTCTGCCAGTGGTGAATGCAGGCTACGCGCCTGATTCAGGCACTCCTAATCAGGTGGCCGGGCCCACACCACCGACGGTACTGGTGCGGTGCGCGCACCCCTGTCTGTTAGAAGATGCGGCCATGCCCATCTTCAAGCGTCGCCGCCGGAACGCCGCGGAGGCCGACCCGATCGGCGCGTTCTGGTCCTGGTGGACGACCGCCGGTGCCGGTGCGGTCGCCGCGGCGGTCGACGGCCAGGTGCCGACCGAGGCGAACGCCGAGCTGAGCCGGCGGATCGGCCGTATCCACCCCGACCTGGAGTGGGAGCTCGGTCCCGGGCTGCACGCCGAGCACGTACTGATCGTCACCGCCGCCGGCAACCCCGAGCAACGCGCGGTTGCCCGCCGCTGGCTGCGCGCCGCGCCGCCGTCCGACCGGATCTGGGAGTACGCCGACCTGCGCCGCCCGGGTCCCGCGGTGACGATCCGGTTCGAGGGGCTCCCGCCGGTCGCGATCGACGAGTCGGTGGTGTCGATCGAGCCGGACGCGGCGTCGGTGCACGTCGGCGTCCACCATCCGGCGTTCGGGTCGCTGCCCGTGGACGCGCAGCGGCGGGTGACGTTCCTGATCCTCGATCTCGTACTGGGTGAGGAGATGGTGGAGACCTGGGTCGGGGCGATCGACACGCTCGCCGATGCGCCGCAGGACGCCGTACCGGTGATGGAACTGCTGCCGGTGGTGGCCGGGTTCGCGGCCGAGCACACGCTCGACGACGGCAGTCCCGCGTGGAAGATGCTCGAGGGTACTCGCGACGGACAGCGCGTGATCGCGACCGCAGAGTACCCGCTGCGCTCGATCCGGCGTCCGCACCTGGACACGCACGTGGCGGTGTCGATCCGGTACCCCGTGGTCCGTGAGGACGGCCTGCCCGAGTCCGAGATGCTGGACGAGCTGCGCGCCTTCGAGGACCACCTGACCGACCGCCTCGGCGGCTCCGGCAACCTGCTCGCCCACGAGACCTCCGCCGGCGTCCGCATCCTGCACTACTACACCGACGGCACCACCCCCGCCGACGCCCAGCTCCAGGCCGCCACCACCGGCTGGCCCCACGGCAAGGTCACCGTCACCACCACCCCCGACCCCGCCTGGCAGAACGTAACCCACCTTTCCGGCTGACCCGGAAACGGATGCAACCCGGATGGGTGGGCTTTTCGTCTTGGGGGTAGGAGGGCGGATGGCGGAGCGGGACAGGGAATTTGTGGAGTTCGTCGAGGAGGCCGGTGCCGCCTTGCGGCTTACCGCGTTTCTGGTGTCCGGGGATCGGCATCGGGCCGAGGACGTGGTGCAGGACGTGCTGTACAAGCTGTACCTGGCCTGGCCGCGGTTGCAGCGAGTCGGCAATCCGGTCGCGTACGCGCGCCGGATGGTCGTCAACGCGGCGTACGACGGTCGCCGGCGGCCGTGGCGGCGCGAGGTGATGATCGCCGACGTACCGGACCGTGCCGCGGCCGACGACTTCACGGCGGGGCATGCCGATCGCGACGAAGTACTGGACGCACTGCGTTCGCTCGGACCACGGCAGCGCGCGTGCGTCGTGCTGCGGTACTACGAGGACCTGTCCGTCGAGCAGACCGCGGAGCTCCTCGGCTGCTCCGAGGGCACCGTGAAGAGCCAGGCGGCGCGTGGACTCGACACTCTCCGACGAGCCATCGCCCAGCGACGAACGAGTCAGGCGTTGTGAAGGAGAACGACATGGAAGACCTACGTGACGTCAGCGCCGAACTCCACCGGATCGCCGACAACGAGCAGTTCGAGCCGCTGCAGTCCGATCAGCTTCTGAATCGCGGCCGCCGTGGCCGCCGGCGCCGGATGATCTTCGCCGCGAGTGGGGCGGTCGCCGCGGTCGCAGCCGTAGCTGTCGCGGTCAGCCTGGTGCCGAACCTTGTTGCCGCGGACAACAAGCCGCAGGTCGCTACCACGACCACGGCCCGGCCGCAGAACCCGGATTTCGAGCCGGTGCCAGGCATCCTGTACGGGGAGGCTGCCGCCGACCAGCGCATCGCGCAGCCGGAGGCCGAGCGCCGCTGCGCCCTGCGTAACCCGAAAGAGACGCGACCGCTGCAGCGGCAGGGCGACTACCGGGTCGGCGACACCACGCGGTACGAGATCAAGACCGGGCAGAAGTACGCGGAGTGCACCGTTCCCGGCGGGGACAGGCCGAAGCCCGCGATCATCGCCGCTGCGGCCGCGAATCCGCTGCCGCAGAACCCCGCGGCCCTGCTCCGGAAGTGTTCGGTCCAAGCCTGGATCGACCTCACCGACTGGAAGGTCGTGGCCTCGGACCGGTCGACCGAACTCGCCCGAGCGCTGGTCCTGGCGGTCTCGCCCTCGGGCCGCAAGCTGGTCGAGTGCGACGTCTCCCGGGAATCGGCGATCGGTCCGATGTCCCCGGTGCGCACAGCGTTCTTCACGCTGGACCGGCTCGACGGGTCCGACCCGGCGATGTTCCCGATTCCCAAGGACCGCCCGGCCGACTTGTACACAGCCGGTGGTGGCAGCCTCGGGAGCTGCGGCAACAACGGCGTCTGCACCGGTTACAACTACGTAGGCTGGGGACGGGTCTCAGCGACCGCCACCGAGGTCCGGCTGTCGATCGGCAACAGCCCCGTGACCAAGGTCCCGGTCCGGAACGGCTGGTTCGCCTTCACCTGGGCGGTGCACGCAAAGTACAACGGAAAAACCCAGCCCAAGGTGATCGCCTACGACAAGACCGGCAAACTCGTCCGAGACTTCTCGAACTGAGCGCCGACCCGAAGCTTCGAGCGATGCCGAAGCGTCGGTCGACCGGCCCGGCTCGTCACTAGGGTGCCAAGCGGACGACCTGGACGTCCCCCGCGTCCGGGTCGTCCGGCCTTGTCGCGCTCCGAGAAAGCCTCCCATGACCTCCCCGCAGTACCAACCGAAGCGAACATCGCGCCGCCGGCATGTCTGGCTGATCGTCGTCCTTGCGGGGGTGCTGATCCTTGTGTCCAGGCTCCTGGTCGCCACCGATCTGCTCCACCTCACCCACCGATCCGCGAGCAAGCCCGCCGCGCCGGCGGGCGACAGCGGCGTTACGACCGCGACCGCGAAGCTGCACGACGCTCTTAGCGATGGCAGTCTCACCGACGACGAACTGCACGCCATCAACGTCACGGACCTGTGGTATGCCAGCTTCCGTACCGAACTGCAGAAGCCGATCGTCGGCTCGACCCAGGAAGAAGTCGAGCCGGACGCGCACGACAAGAACGGCTTCGCCGAGCGCGCGGTCACCCGGGAACGGCTGACTTTCGACCTGCGTACGAAGGCGTTCGCTCGGGAACGCACCATCCACCAGTACAGCGGCGGCGCACTGAGCCTCGTCGAGCGCGACCGGTGCGTCGGGGGCCGGTCGTACACATCGGACACTGTCACCGGGAAGCCACGCGAGCCCTGGAAGCCGAACGTGCTCCAGTACAACCAGTGCACGCAGCTCCCACGAGAGGATGCGGGCTACATCTCCGACAGCATCGCGACAGGCGGGCTCACTGCGAAGCAGGCTGACGTGATGGTCGGCGAGCTCCGGAAGGAGGACATGTTCCTCCGGACCCGCCAGGCGAAGCTGGTCACCCACGGCACGAAGCAGTACATCCGCTTCGCCGTCGAGGTCACACCCGTCGGTGATCACAACGACGAAGGCAGCGGACGTTTCGGCAAGGCGTTCGCGAAGACGGGCCTGGATTCCGGCAAGTACCCGTACCGGTACTACAACTACGACGACGAGGGCCTGCGGTTCATCACGTACGTCGATCCCGCGACGCTGCTTCCGGCGTACTCCGAGTTCGCCGACACGCCACCGCTCGACGCCTACACCGGCCGGCAGAAGGAGATGGAAGACGGCCAGGCCTGGGAGCTCCGGGTCGAGTACAGCTTCCCCGGCCGTATCGAGCCCTTGAATCTCAAGGATTACCAAGACGTTCCGATGGGCTGGGCGGCCGAGCCGTATCCGCCGCACACCGGCGATTGGAATCCTTAAGCCGTACGGCGTCTGAGGGTGGCGGCGCCGAGGACGAGGGCGGCAATGATGAAGCCGAGGACGACGAGGGTGTCGCCGCCCGTACCGGTGGTGAAGCCGTTGCCCTGAGTAACACCGAGGACGGCATCCACGGCGTACGACAGCGGCAGGATGTCGCTGACCGCGTGCAGGACGGTCGGCAGGTTCTCCCGCGGCACGAGCAGACCGCAGAGCAGGATCTGCGGGATCATCACGGCCGGCATCATCTGCACCGCCTGGAACTCGGTGGCGGCGAACGCACTCGCGAACAGGCCCAGCGCCGTACCGAGGACGCCGTCCAGGACGGCCACGACGCCCAGCTGCCAGGCGGCGCCCTGGATGTCCAGACCCAATAGATACAAGGCGATCGAGACCACCACGAGGGCCTGGACGACGGCGATCAGCGCGAAGGCGAGCGCGTACCCGAGCAGGAAGTCGAGCTTGCCCATCGGCATCGTGAACAGCCGCGACAGCGTCCCGCTGGAGCGCTCGCGAAGGGTCGCGACCGACGTGACCACGAACATGATGATCGACGGGAAGACCGCGAGCAGCGGCCCGCCGATCCGGTCGAAGACCATCGGCGAGTCGTTGAACATCCACCACATCAGGCTGACCAGCAGTGCCGGCAGGACGACGAGCATGGCAACGGTCCGGTGGTCCCGACGCAGCTGGGCGAGCACTCGCGCGGCCACGGCGAACGTCACGCGAGGTGTCATCGCGCACCCGCCTTCCGGTCGATCAAGGTGAGGAACGCCTGCTCGATGTCGCTGGTGCCGGCCGAGTCGAGCAGTGCCTGAGGTGTGTCGTCGGCGAGCAGGTCGCCGTCCCGCATCAGCAGCAGCCGATCGCACCGGGACGCCTCGTCCATCACGTGGCTCGAGACCAGGAGCGTGGCGCCGGCGTCGGCCAGCCGGTGGAACAGCTCCCAGAGGTCGCGCCGCAGCACCGGATCCAGCCCGACCGTTGGTTCGTCCAACACCAGGAGCTCCGGGCTGCCGAGCAACGCGGCCGCCAGCGACGCGCGGGACCGCTGACCGCCGGAGAGTCGATCGACCCGGGCGTCGGCGTGCGAGGTCAGGTCGACCGCTTCGATCACCCGCTGTACGTCGGACGACGCGACGCCGAGCACTGCGGCGAAGAAGCGCAGGTTCTCGGTAACGGTCAGATCGCCGTACACACTGGGCTCCTGGGTCACGTACCCGATCCGGCCGCGGAGCTTCGGCGCACCGGCCGGCAGCCCGAGGACCGAGACGTCGCCGGTGACGCGGGCCTGCAGACCGACGATCGCGCGGATCAGCGTGGTCTTGCCGCAGCCCGACGGCCCGAGCAGACCGGTCACCGTCCCGGCGCGGAGGTCGAACCCGACCCCGTGCAGCACCTCCCGCTCGCCGCGCACCACCACCACATCCCGGCAGCTCACCGCGTTTTTCACCATGTGATGAATTTAGCACACAGAAGCCCTAACGACAGGATGTAGTCGCGGTTCCGGCTGCCGTTGAGCGCGGCTCCCGCCCGACCCGGCGCCGGATGGCCGACTACCTCCTGTCGTTAGAGCACCGCATACCCCGTCTCGTCGCTCAGTGGCCCCAGTTCAGGATCCCCGTAGTGCTCGCGGAGCTGCCTGAACCGGCGCACCTTGTCAGGTCCGAACCGCGCTACCTCGGCGGCATAGCGGTCGCCGGAGAGGAACACCGGCGGGGTGCGCTTGCTGTGGAACTTGTCGGCGTACATGACCAGTTCCTCCTCCGGCGTCCGCGGTACGTAGTCGTCGGGCGGGATCGGGAGCGCCTGCCGTACGACGTCCTCGCGGGTGATGCCGACGCCCGTGTGGCACGAGCAGAACCGGCAGATCTCCAGCGGGAACCCGAGCGACGCGAGCAGCTCGTACCCGAGCACGCCGTGCCGTACATAGGCCGTCGACTCCAACCGGTACACCCCGAGGTCGTGCAGCAGCGCGCCCGCCCGCACCAGGTCGGTGTCGATGTCCAGCCCGGCGAAGAACTGCTCGGCCACCGAACACACCAGCCGGCAATGCTCCGACACGACCTCGAACGACTCCCGGCTGGGCGCGTACTCGCGATGCAGGGCGAGGATCTCGCCGTCGGTCGGGATCTGCATCAGCCGTCGACGTACTGCTGGATTGCGGGCGCGATGCGCTCGACCAGGGTCGCCAGGTCGGCGCCGGCGACCGGTTCGAGCTCGATCACGTACCGGGTCAGAGCCACCCCGATCACGTGCCCGGCGATCAGGCCGACGCGGAGCTTCGTGTCCGGCCCGTCGAGGAACTGCGAGACCGGCTCCAGGATCATCCTCGTGATGCCCTCGCGCATCAGCCGGGCGACCTCGTCGCTGGTGACGACGCTGCGCAGCATCGCGGTCATCCGTTGCCGGCCGTCGTCGGACTCCCAGACGCCGAGGAAGATCGTCACGATCCGGCGGCCGAGCTCGGCGCGCGGTCCGTCGAGGATCCCGGCGGCCACCTGCCGCGGGTCGAGCGGCAGCGCCATCGCCTCGATGAACAGCTCGTCCTTGCTGCCGAAATAATGGTGCACGAGCGCCGCGTCGACCCCGGCCTGCCGCGCGACGGCGCGCAGCGAGGTGGCCGCGAACCCCTTGTCCGCAAAGGATTCCCGGGCGGCACTCACGATCTCACCCCGGGTGTCCGGACCCCCCGGGCGGCGTCCCGGCGTACGGCGGGACGGCGACGCAGGGGCCGGGGTCACGGCGTCAGCTCCGAGATCTCACCGTCCGGCGTGACCGCGAACGGCGTCCGCCGGGAGCTCGCCTTCACGAAGTGCTTGCGGGTGAACTCGAGCGACTCGACCAGGTCGACCTCGCGCTCGGAGCGGCTGGTCGCGCGCCGGGTGTTGATCTCGATGATGATGTGCCCGCGGAAGTCCTGGTTCGCGAGACCGGTGAGCAGGTCGGCGGCGCGCTGCGTACCCCGGCCGGGAACCAGGTGCTCGTCCTTCGCGGAGCCGGTGCCGTCGGTGAGGTGCACGTGCGTGAGGCTGTCGCCCATCGTCGAGGCCAGCTCGACGCAGTCCTGCTCGGCGGTGGACGCGTGCGACAGGTCGAGCGTGGTGTGTGCGTACGTCTGCTCGGTCGGGTCCCAGCTCGGCGCGTACGCCTGCAGGTCGCGGCCGGGCGCGCGCCAGGGGTACATGTTCTCGACCGCGAGCGTCACGCCGGTCTGCTCCTCGAGCCGGGCGATCCCCTCCACGAACCCGCGCGCGTAGTCGCGCTGCCAGCGGAACGGCGGGTGCACGACGACCACGTCCGCACCCAGCTCCTTCGCGGCCTCGGCGCTGCGCTCGAGCTTGCTCCACGGGTCCGTACCCCAGACGCGCTGCATGATCAGCAGGGTCGGCGCGTGGATCGCCAGCACCGGCAGCTGGTGGTAGTCGATCAGCCGCTGGATCGCGTCGATCTGGGTGCTCAGCGGATCGATGCCGACCATCACCTCGACGCCGTCGTACCCGAGCCGGGCGGCCAGCTCGAAGCCGCTGGCGGTGGACTCGGGATAGACCGAGGCGGTGGACAGGCCGATCTTCGCGGTCGTACGGGGGTTCATGGGTTCACCGGGGTTGCAGCTGGTCGAGCCGGGACAGGATGACGCCTTCGCGGAGCGCCCACGGGCAGACCTCGAGCGCGGGCAGGTCGAAGAGGTCCATCACGGCGTCGGCGACCAGCGCGCCGGCGGTCAGCTGCGTCGACCGGCCGGCCGAGACGCCGGGCAGGGCGGCCCGCTCGGCGGCGGTCATCTTGGTCAGCTTCGGGATCCACTCGCTGAGGTCGTCGCGGTTCAGCGTCCGCGGCACGTACGGGCCGTCCGCGGAGGGGGCCGCGCCGGCGATCCGGGCCAGCGAGCGGAACGTCTTGCTGGTGGCAACGGAACGTTGCGGCTTACCTGCCCGCAGTACCGGGCCGGCGACCGCGGCCAGCTCCAGGCGGATCCGGCGGCGCAGCGCGCGCACCTCGTCCTTGTCCGGCGGGTCCGCGGTCAGGCCCTCGCGGGTCAACCGGCCGGCACCGAGCTGGACCGACTCCGCCACGGTCGGCTGCTCGTCGGACCCGGCCGCGATCTCCAGCGAGCCGCCCCCGATGTCGAACACGGCCAGGCGGCCGGACGACCAGCCGAACCAACGGCGTACGGCCAGGAACGTCAGCCGCGCCTCGTCCTCACCGCTCAGGACCTCGAGGTCGACGCCGGTCTCCTTGCGGACGCGCTCGAGGACCTTCTCGCCGTTCGGCGCCTCCCGGAGCGCGGACGTGGCGAACGCGAGCACCGACTCACAGCCCTTGTCCTCGGCGAGCTCGACGGCCTCCTTGGTGAACGCAACGAGCCCCTCGGCGCCGGACTGGTCGATCTTGCCGTCGGAGTCCAGGTGTTCGGCCAGCCGGAGCTCGGTCTTGTGCGAATACGCCGGGAGCGGCGGGGCGCCACGGTGCGCGTCCACCACGAGCAGGTGGACAGTGTTGGATCCCACGTCGAGTACGCCGAGCCGCATACCCTCACGCTACTGGACAACCGGAGTAGGAGCGCGTTCCCGGTTGCGCGTACGCTTTCGGGGTGCCTGAGGTTTCTCTCGACTTCCCCCGCGCCTGGGCCGAGTTCGTCGACCCCGACGACTCCGACCAGGTCTTCCGCTGCGACCTGACCTGGCTGACCTCCAACTGGTCCTGCATCTTCGGCGGTGGCTGCCAGGGGATCTACAAGGGCCGCCCCAACGACGGCTGCTGCACCCTCGGTGCGCACTTCTCCGACGCCGACGACGAGAAGCGGGTGAAGAAGTACGTCAAGGAGCTCGGCAAGGACGACTGGCAGTTCCGCAAGGAAGGCCGCACGAACGGCTGGGTCGAGACCGACGACGAGGGCGAGCGCAAGACCCGGGTCTGGGACGGTGCGTGCATCTTCCTGAACCGTCCGGGCTTCTCCGGCGGCGCCGGCTGCGCGCTGCACGGGCTGGCGCTCAAGCGCGGCGTGCACTTCGTCGAGACCAAGCCGGACGTCTGCTGGCAGCTGCCGATCCGCCGGACGTTCCGCGAGGTCGAGCGCCCGGACGGCACGTCGTACACCGAGGTCGGCATCGGCGAGTACGACCGCCGCGGCTGGGGGCCGGGCGGGCACGACCTCGACTGGTACTGCACCGGCAACACCGAGGCCCACATCGGCGTCGAGCCGGTCTTCGAGTCCAGCAAGGTGGAGCTCCAGACCCTGATGGGCGTCAAGGCGTACGACGTGCTCGCCGAGCTGTGCCGCCAGCGCCTCGAGGCGGCTCGCCCGCTGCTCCCGCACCCCGCCTCGAAATAGCCCGCGACACACCCCGGAGCGCACGCTTGTCGGTGGGGGACGCAACAATGGCTGGCATGCGTCTGGATCATCTGTCGTACGCGTGCGGGCCGGATGGGTGCCAAGCCACGCTCGAGCGGCTCTCGGAGCTGCTCGGGGTGGAGTTCGTGGACGGCGGGGTGCACCCGCGGTTCGGGACGGTGAACCACATCCTGCCGCTGGAGAACGACCGGTACATCGAGGTGGTCGACGTGCTCGACCACCCGGCGTCGGACAAGGCGCCGTTCGGCCAGGCGGTCCGGGCCCGCAAGGAGCTCGGCGGCGGCTGGCTGGGCTGGGTGGTCGAGGTCACCGACATGGAGGCGATGGAGAAGCGCCTCGGCCGGCAGGCGGCGCCCGGCAACCGGCACCGGCCCGACGGGGTGAACCTGACCTGGCGGCAGATCGGCGTGAAGGGTCTGATCGCGGACCCGCAGCTGCCGTTCTTCATCCACTGGGACGACCTCAGTGAGCACCCGTCGATCGGCGGTAAGGACATCAAGCTCACCGGCCTGGAGATCGCGGGCGACCCGACCCGGGTCACGGACTGGATCGGTCATCCGGCCGACCATCTCCTCGACGACCTGGACGTCGCCTGGGTCGGCCCCAACGGTCAGCCCGGCCTGGTCGCGGCGGTCTTCAACACCCCGAACGGCATCGTCCGGCTCTAATAGATGTTCTCGAGGTCCGCCAAGGAGGTCTCGAGATGGCCGAGCATGCGCTGCAGGTGCGGGACGGTGCGGCGGCAGCCGATCAGGCCGAAGTGCAGGTGGTGGGCGTAGCTGGTGACGCTGATGTTCAGCGCCTGCCCGTTCATCACGATGCTCGCCGGGTACATCCCGAGCAACCGCGACCCGTTCCAGTACAGGGGGCTCTCGGTCGGCCCGGGGACGTTCGAGATGACAATGTTGTACGGCGGTGTCGTATGGCCGGCGACGCCGGGCAGGACTGCGCCCGGTCCCGCGACGGCGAAGCCGAGTGCGCCGACGATCAGGTTCTGCAGCGGGCTGAGGCCGGCGAGCACGCTCTTGGCCTGGGCGGTCGACGTCATGATGCGGCGGATCCGGCGCTCCGGGTCGGCCTCGTCGGTGGCGAGGTCGGCGATCAGCGTGGCGAGCGAGTTGCCGCCGCCGGGGCCGCTCGCCGAGGTACGTAGCGAGACCGGGACCATCGCCGTCATCGCCTTGTCCGGCAGGGCGTTCAGCTCGAGCAGATAGTTGCGTAGGGCCCCCGAACACATCGCCAGCAGTACGTCGTTGAGCGTCGCGCCGGTGATCGCGCGGACCTTCTCCAGGCGTTCGATCGGCCAGGACTGCGCCGCGAACCGGCGCGCTCCGGTCACCGGGCCGTTGAAGATCGTCCGCGGTGCCTGGAACGGCATCGTCGAGTGCAGCAGGCTCTTCAACCCCGCGGGCGGCAAGCCGGCGAGGTCCGCGAGCAACCGCCCCGCACCACCCACCGCGTGCGCGGCCGCGCCCAGCGTATGTACGGGCAACCGCCCGACCGCCGCGAGCAGCTCCCCCGGCGTCGGCACACCACCGACCGCGGCACCGCCCACGCCGGAGTCGCCACCCGCGACGCCTCCGCGGGAGCCCGCTCCACCCGCGACACCTTCGCCCGGGAGGGACGGATCTCCCTCACCACCGGGCAGGGCGTAGGTGGCGGGCATGTTGGTTCGGGTGGGGTCGGTGGTGAGGGTGTTCTGCATCCAGCGGAGCGCGGTGACGCCGTCGATCATCGAGTGGTGGATCTTGCTGTAGATCGCGAACCGCCGCCCCTCGACGCCCTCGATCAGATGCATCTCCCAGAGCGGCCGGTGCCGGTCGAGCAGCGTCCCGTGCAGGCGGCTGGTGAGCTCGAACAGCTCCCGGAACCGTCCCGGACGCGGCAGCGCCGACAGCCGGACGTGGTACTCGAGGTCGATCGCGTCGTCCTGCTCCCAGGACCAGTAGCCGAGGTCGGCCGCCCGGTTCCGTACCCGCTGCGTGAACAGCGGATTGACCTGCGGCGCCGTCACCAGGTCGTGGTACAGCCGTGACACGAAGTCCCGCGAGCTCTCCGGGAACACGTGGTCGCGCCCGGCGCCGTCCGGCAGCTCGAACAGCATCAGCCCGCCGACGTGCATCGGCTGTTCCCGGCTCTCCCCACCCAGGAACATCGCGTCCAACGGCCCGACTGCGGTCATCGCCCCATCGTCGCCGTCGTACCCGAGCGCCGTCTACACATCTGCGCGAGCCTTCACCAAGGGTTTCCGATCAGTCGAGCGGCCGGTAGTTGAGACCGAGCTTCTCGATGCGGGTCAGGTGCGGACGGAGGCGGGTGACGAACTCGTCGTACGAGACCTTCGGCGAGCCCCACGCACGCTCGGCGAACGCGGACAGCCGCGGGAGCAGCATGTAGCCGACCTGCTCCGGGCCCTCCATGTACTCGGTCCAGATCTGGCACTGCGTCCCGACGATCAGCGCCTTCTCGTCGTCGGAGAGCGCCGCCGGGATCACCTCGAAGTCGTACACCTTCTCGAGCGGGATGTTGCCGCCGATCGCGAGCGGTTCGGTCGACGGGTCGCCCTGGTAATAGTCGAAGTACACTGACTCGCAGGGCGCCATCACGACCTCGTGCCCGGCTTTCGCCGCCACCTCGCCGCGCTGGGCGCTGCGCCACGCCATGATGACCGCGTCCTGCGGGCAGTCGGTCTCGACCATCTCGTCCCAGCCGACCAGCCGGCGCCCCTGTTCGGCGAGCACCTCCGCGACCTGCGCGGTGAACCAGCCCTGCAGCTGCCCCGCCTCGTCCAGCCCGAGCTCGGCCTGCCGCTTCTGCGCGACCTCCGACTCGGCCCACTGCACCGACGGGCACTCGTCGCCACCGAGGTGGATGTACGGCGACGGGAAGATCTCCAGCACCTCGCGCAGCACGGTCTTCACGAACTCGACGGTCGCGTCGTTGACGTTCAGCACGTCCTCGCTGATGCCCCAGTACGGCCGGACCTCGAGCTGCTGGTCCGGGTGGTTCCCCAGCTCCGGGTACGCGGTGATCGCGGCCTGCATATGCCCGGGCAGGTCGATCTCCGGTACGACCGTGATGCCCCGCTCCGCCGCGTACGCGAGGATCTCGCGCAGGTCGTCCTTGGTGTAGAACCCGCCGTGCCGCTTCCCGTCGTACTCGAAGTCCTTCTGACCGGGCGTCATCTTGCCGACCATCGAGTGCGCCCGCCAGGCGCCGACCTCGGTGAGCCGCGGGTACGCCTCGATCTCGACCCGCCAGCCCTGGTCGTCGGTGAGGTGGAAGTGCAGCGTGTTCAGCCGGTGCAGGGCGAGGACGTCGAGGACCTTGAGGACGAACTCCTTCGGCATGAAGTGCCGCGCGACGTCCAGCATCATCCCGCGCCAGGCGAACCGCGGCGCGTCCGCGACGTGTGCCAGCGGTACCGCGACCTGCCCGCCGTCGGCCGCCTCCGCGGCCTCGACCAGCTGGGCGTACGTCGTCTCCGCGTGCCGGAGCGCGTCCTCGGAACCGGCCGTCAGCCGAGCGCCGTCGGTGCTGATGTCGATGCGGTACTCGGTCGCGTCGAGGTTCTCGACCACGTCCCGGACGGCGTCACCGAGCGGGTCGGTGGTGAGCCACTGCCCTTCGTCGACGGTGAGTTCGCGCGGGGCAGGAACGATCGCGATGTCGGACATCCGGACTCCAGGGGAGACAAGGCTCGAGTTATGTCAGAACGATCCTATAAGCGCCTTCCCTGTCAGGTTCATGAGAGGGTTCGCTCGTGACCAGCGACAGGCAGCGGACGACGTTACGGGTGCTGGTCGTCAGCAACGCGCTCGGTGGTGTGGCCACCGCCAGTGGGTTCGCGGTGGCCGCACTGCTCGCGGAGAACGTGTCCGGGTCCACCTCACTCGCCGGCCTGGTCGCCACGTCGACCACACTGGGCGCTGCGGTGCTCGCTGTACCTCTCGCGAGTCTTGCCCGGTCCCGCGGTCGCCGGGTCTCATTGAGCCTCGGGTACCTGATCGCCTGTGTGGGCGCCGTACTGACGATCTTCGCGGCGCAGATCGGTTCGCTGGCCTTGCTGCTGGCTGCAGGGTGCTTCTTCGGCAGTGGCTCGGCATCGAACCTCCAGTCTCGGTACGCCGCCACCGACGCAGCCGAACCCAGCCGGATCGCCCGTTCGCTCGGGCTGGTTGTCTGGGCCACCACGATCGGCGTCATCGTCGGACCGAACCTCACGGGTGTCGGCGGCTCGGTTGGTTCGTCACTGGGCATCCTGGCGCTGGCTGGTCCGTACGTATTCTCCGTGGTCGCATTCGGGCTCAGTGCAGTCACGGTGTGGCTCGGTCTGCGCAGTCAGGTGCGACCGGCCAAGGTGGAGCGCCAGCCGCTCGCCGACACGTTCCGGCAGGTCATGAGCGTCCCGCACGCGCGCCTCGGTCTGCTGGCGATCGCCACGGCGCATGCGGTGATGGTCGGTGTCATGTCGATGACCTCAGTGCACCTACGGCACCACGGTGCTTCGCTGACCATCGTCGGCTTCGTCATCAGCGGACATGTGGCTGGCATGTATGCCCTGTCCCCGCTGACCGGCTGGCTCGCCGACCGGCTCGGGCGCATCCCCACCATCGGTATCGGCCTCGGTGTCCTCGCGGTTGCGATGACACTGGCCGCACTGGCGCCGGACGATGCGCATGTCCTGACGGGGCTCGCCCTGTTCACACTGGGCCTCGGCTGGTCGGCCTGTCTGGTCGCCGGGTCCACGCTGCTCTCGCGGTCCGTGCCGGACAACATCCGTACGTCGGCGCAGGGCCTGTCCGACCTGACCATGGGCATCCTCGCTTCCCTTTCGGGCACTGCTGCCGGCCCGGTGCTGGCCAACCTCGGGTTCCACTGGCTGGCGATCTTCTGCGGCATCCTGCTCGTCCCGGCCGCCCTGCTGGCGGCAACGACCAAACAGGCGGTAGCTAGGGTCTAGCGGTGTGACCATCGCGGAGGGCGGGATCCCGAGCCCGAACATCTGGCAGCACCCGAAGGTGTACGAGGTCGAGAACCGGGCGGTCGATCCGAACGGCGTCATCGAGCCGGCCATGCGGGCGATCCGGGACTGGTCCGGCGCGACGGTGCTCGACATCGGCTGCGGGACCGGGTTTCACCTGCCGAAGTTCGCGGCGACGGCCGGCCGGGTGATCGGGGTCGAGCCGCACGGCACGCTCGCGGAGGCGGCGCGCCGGCGTACCCAGACCTTGCCGAACGTCGAAGTACGGCAGGGTTCCGCGCAACGGCTGCCGGTGCCGGACTCGTCGGTGGACGTGATGCACGCGCGCTGGGCGTACTTCTTCGGCCCCGGCTGTGAGCCCGGGCTGAACGAACTGGACCGGGTGATGCGCCGCGGCGGGACCGCGTTCGTGATCGACAACGACGGGACCCGTTCGACGTTCGGGCAGTGGTTCACCGACTCGTACCCGCTGATCAAGGCACCCGTGGTGGAGCGGTTCTGGGCCGACCACGGCTGGCACCGGACGCCGCTGGACATGGGTTGGCGGTTCGAGACCCGGGCCGACCTGGAGGCGGTCGTGAAGATCGAGTTCACCCCGAAGGACGCGCGCCGGATCCTCGCCTCGCACCAGGGCGTCGAGGTCGACTACGCGATCAACCTCTGGAGCCGCAGCTACTGAGCGACACTCAGGTGGCCTGCGGACCGACCTCCGGTACTCATAGGGTTGACGAACCAATCGACGGGGCATTGCTGGGGAGGCGCCGGGCACGGATGGACGGACTGCTGCTCGAACGCGTACCGGGATTGCCGGAGCGCCTGCACGTCGAGGTCGGTGAGCAGCGTGCCGTCGTGGTGCCGCAGGCCGCCGACCGGCGCCGGGTGGCCGACATCGTCAGCGGACTGGACGAAGTACCACCCGGAGCGATCGTGCTACCGGGCGGACCGGTCCGGCTGGTGCCGGCTGAGGGCGGTCTGCTCCCGCACTTCACCGTGCTCGGCAACGTGATGCACGGCCACCTCACGACGCAGTCCATCACCCGGCAGGCCGCCCGCGAGCAGAGCATGGTGCAGGCCATCGGCTGCGGCCTCGAGGACGTCCTGGACCGCTACCCGCACGAGATCACTCCAGGCCGACGCCGCCTGGCCGGTGTGGCGCGTGCACTCGCTGCGTACCCGCGGGCGATCGTGCTGGAGGACGCGAACGGTCTGCCCACGTGGGGCTCGCTCCTGTCGATCCGCCCGAGTCTCGACGTCACCTCGGTCGCCCTGCTGCTCATCACGACCAGCACCACCCGTACTGCGGGATTCGACGATGCTGAGTAGCCGCAGGACGTTCCTGGCGGCCGCTGCGACGCTTGTGCTCACCGGGTGCTCGAGTGACGTGCTCGGACTGCGCCGTGCGGTCCGCGTGGCCGTCAGCTGGAGCGGGGAGGAGCTGCGAGCGTTCCACAAGGTCCTCGACGGTCTGGGCGCGCTCGGCTACCCGGTAGAGGTCGTACCGCTCGGCGACGACATCTCCACTGCCTTCGGCGCCCCGTCAGCGCGGAAGCCGGACGTGGTCATGCTGCCGCAGCCAGGGCTGGTCCGGCAGCACTGGAAGGAGCTCGCGCCGATCCCCGACGACATCGCCGGATCGGGGCAGGTCCGGCTCTGGCGGGATCTCCTGGTCCAGAACGGGACTACGTACGGCGTCCCGTTCAAGACGGCGCACAAGTCGGCCGTCTGGTACCGGCCGTCGGTGTTCCGGCAGGCAGGCGTACAGCCACCGAGGCACTGGGCGGAGTGGCTCAGCGTGAACCGGACGCTGGCGGCAGCGGGCGTGACACCACTCGCGCTGGGCGCGGGCGACGGCTGGGTGCTGACGGACTTCCTGGAGAACATCCTGCTGGGCATCGCACCCACGGTGTACGCCGGACTGGCCACGGCGGAGCACCCGCGTCCGTCCCAGCAACCACAGTTCGCAGCCGCGCTGCGGTTGCTGGGAACCATGTGGTCCGCACCGGGTGCATTGGCGGGCGGTGTGAAGGAGTCGCTCGTCCAGCAGTTCCCCGACGCTCTGGTGGAGGTGTTCGGTCATCGCAGAGCAGCCATGGTGCTGGCGTCCGACTTCGCCGAGCCGGTGGTGCGCTCGTTCGCCGCAGACCCCGACGACATCGGTCTGTTCACGTTCCCGGCGATGTCGCCCGGCGCGCCGGCGCCAGTGGTCGTGGGCGGCGACGTGATGGTGCTGACAGCACCGATCTCGGACGACGCCCGCGATCTGGTCCGCCGGCTGGCGCAGCCGACCGCGGTGGATCCGTGGATCGCTGAAGGCGGGTTCCTGGTCGACGGGCGCACCTCCGGGTACTCCCCCGAACTCACACGCCTCGCTGAGCAGCTGACCAGGCCCGGTGAGCAACTGCAGTTCGACCTGTCCGACCTGCTCGGACCGCTCGGCGGCATCAACGGCCTGTGGCGCGTACTGACCGACTTCCTGGTCGCCGTGGGCGGCCACGGCGCAGACGCGGTGCCGGCCGCGGTCGGCACCGCGATGGACGACCTGCGGAAGCTGGAGGCGAGCTGATGGGCCTGGACACCAACCGCCTCTCGCTCGAGATCGTCGGCCGTGAGATCACCGGGCGCCCGGTGCAGGGCAAACCACGTCGCCCGGCCGGACCGTACCTGCTCGGCCTGCCGGCGCTGCTGCTGAGCTGTCTGCTCCTGATCCCGATCGGCGTGACCGTGGTGAAGGCGTTCACCACGAACCACCGGTTCGGGCTAGGGAACTTCGCGGTGATCGGGGACCCGGGCGCACTGCATGCCGTTGGCAACAGTCTGCTGTGGGTGCTGATCGCGTTCGGGACGGTCGCGGTCGGGTTCGCCCTGGCCCTGTTGAGTTATCGGCTTCCCGCCGTCACGACCTTCCTGCAGCCCGCACTGGTGATTCCGTTCGCGGTCTCGGTGCTGGCGTCCGGTGTGACGTTCCGAATGATCTTCGACCCCACCCCGGAACGTGGAACGATCACGGCGGTCTCGACACACCTGTTCGGCTCCAGCCCGGTGTGGCTTGGTCCTGGTCTGTTCTGGCTGGTGCTCATGTCCGCGTTCGGCTGGACCTGGCTCGGGTACGTCGTGTCGCTGTTCCGCACTGGTCTGGACGCGATCCCCGAGGACGTGTCGCGGTCGCTCGCGGCTGAAGGCGTACGGGGCTGGAAACGCCTGCGGGCGTTGGAGATTCCACTGCTGCGCCCGATCACTGGTGTGGTCACGCTGACATTGGTCGTCGCGGCGGTACGCGTGTTCGACCTGGTGCTGATCGTCGTACCAGGGTCCATGCAGCAGTCGGCGGACGTGCTCGGTCTGAACTGGTGGCGGGCCAGCACGTCCGACGTGGACACCGGGCGTACGGCGGCGCTGGGCGTCGTACTGTTCGCGATCGTCGCAGCTGTCGGGCTGATCGGAGTACGTGGTCTGCGCCGACGGCGGTGGGCGATGCCGGTGGCCGCCGTACGGCAGGAGCCGTCGCTGGGTCGACCGCGGCCGCGTAGGTCTGTACGGCGGCTCGGCGGGGTCATCGGGTTCGTTGTGGCGCTGGTGTGGGTCTTCCCGGCCGTAGTGTTCGTTGCCACCGCCCTGCACTCTCCGCGAGAGTCCGGTCTGCGTGGCTGGTGGTCGTTATCGGGACTGGGGTTCTCGTCATTCGCAGCCGCCGCCAACGTCGGGTTGTTCCGCGCTTTGCTCTCGACGCTGGTCATCGCGACCGCAGCCACCGCAGTCCTGCTGGTGATCGCAGTACCGACGGCTTACCTCGTTGCGTGGGGCGGCCTGCCGCCGCGACTAGGACGTGTCGCGATGGCGGTGTTCGTCGTACTGGCCGTCACCCCGGTGCAGATGTACGCCGCCCCGTTGCGGGACGCGATCGACGCAGCAGGACTGGCCGGGTCGAGGGTCGCGCTGGCCCTGGTACACGCGGCGGCAGGCTTGCCGTTCGCCGTACTGCTCCTGCGGTCTGCTTTCGCGTCGGCACCACCTGCTGTCGTGTCGGAGGCGTTGCAGGGGCCGGTACGGCAGAGCGCCGTACTGGCGACCGTCCAGCGCACGTACCGTCCCGCACTGGTTGCTGTTGCGGTGCTGGAGTTCGCACTGGTGTGGAACGACTTCATCGTCGGTTTCCTGATCAGTGGGCCGGGTACGACGCCGTTGTCCCTCGTCCTGTGGGGTGAGGCGCGGCAGTTCTCCGTCTCGAGCGGACCGGTCGCGGCTGCGGCGACTGTTGCGTCTGTCGTACCTGTAGTGCTCCTGCTGTCCTTCTGGCGCACCGTGGTGCGTGGCCTGACCACAGGGAGCCGGCCGTGAGCGAGGAGCAGCCGAGGCCGGAGGAGGAGCGCGAGGAACCCTCGCGTACACAGGAGTTCTCGCTGGCCATCGGTGCGGTCGCGTCTGGACTGCTGACCGACCTGATGTCGCAGTTGCTGAACCAGAGCTTCGGCCAGCGCGGCATCGTGCAGTGGGTCGGGTACTCCGTCACCGCTGCACTGGTGATCGTCTCGTTCCTGCGGCTGCGCTCCAGGACGCGGCGCGCCCGCCGACGCAAGCAGCAGGCGGCCAGCGACCTGCACGTGGCTGCGGAGGAGGCCGAGCAGTGGATGATCGCGCTCGGTTCGAACGCCGGCGGGATGGCCGCGGCCGAGTGGTTCGCGCTCAACGAGGACCGGCTGCGGCAACTGCTCGCGACCGAGAAGCCGGGCGCGGAGAACGTCGACGACTTCGCCCGGATCTGTGACGCGCTGGAGGTTTGGTACGTACGGCACCCGAACGCCGACGCCCTCCTCCAGATCAGCGAGCTGTTGAACACCGCGGCCGAGACAGCGGGTCGTCGCAGCCTCGTCGAGCTCGCAGCAGCCCGCTCGGCAACGGCGTACCGGATGCTGGGTGACCTGGAGGCGGCTACCACCAAGCTGAGCATCTCCGCCAACAAGGCGGTCAACGGCCGTACGTCGTCCGCGCTCAAGATGCGGCGGCAGGTGGAACGGGCGCTGGTCAACCTGGCCATCGCGGATCGCGCACCGGCCGGCAACGACCGCGACGAGGCAGTCCTGAACGCACGGGACCGGCTGGGCGAGGCCCGCCTCCGCCGGCCCGGCCCGGACCTGACGGCCGACGTGGCGATCTCCATCAACCTGGCGGTCGTCCACCTCTACCAGCACGACAGTGAAGGCGCCCTGGAACACCTGCGTCCCGCCCACGCGCATGCCACCGCGGCAGGTGACGTGAGCGGCGAGGCGCACGCGCTGGAGCTCATCGGCGTCGCGGCGTGGATGCAGCGCAACAAGCACGAGGCAATGAGCCGCTGGGAGCACGCTGCCCACCTGTACGCGGAGATCGACGAACGCGAAGGTCACGCCCGCTGCCTGCAGCACCTCGGCTCGGCCGAAGTCAGCGAAGGCAACCTCGACGCCGCCCTGGAACTGCTCGAGCAGAGCAAGCTGATGCGGACGTCCGACAGCGAGATCCTCACCGAGTACCTCGACGCCGCCCGCCGCACCTCGGAGCTGCCGGTCGTCGCCGCCGACCCGCCCTACCGCAAGGCCGGCACCTGGCTGAAACGCACCCTCCGCCGTTTTGTCGGAGGCTTCAAATAGGGCTGGTCCGGCAGTTCCGCGCCGTAGCGAGGAGGTGCTCGGTGCGGTAGCTCGGCGTGCGGGGGCGAAGGTCTCGATGCGGAGCATCGTGGCCTTTGCACCCGTGCGGCGAGGTGCCGTGCCGAGTGCCCCGCAGTAGGCGGGGAACTGTCGGACCAGCCCTATAGGTTGTCGTCATGGCGAAGGCGGCGACTCAGGCGAAGGGCAAATCGGCGTACGCGTGCTCGGAGTGTGGCTGGACGTCGGCGCGCTGGATCGGGCGCTGCGGCGAGTGCCAGGCCTGGGGCACGGTCGCCGAGGTCGGTGCGCCGAAGGCCGCCCGGATCACTGCCGGGCCGGTGTCCTCGCCCGCGATGCCGATCGCCAAGGTGTCGGCGATCGAGGCCGAGTCCCGCCCGACCGGGATCGGCGAGCTCGACCGGGTGCTCGGCGGCGGTGTCGTGCCGGGCGCGGTGATCCTGCTCGCGGGTGAGCCCGGCGTCGGGAAGTCCACGCTGCTGCTCGAGGTCGCGGCGCAGTCGGCCCGCGGCGGCCAGCGCACGCTGTACGTCTCCGGCGAGGAGTCGGCCGCGCAGGTGCGGCTGCGCGCCGGGCGTACCGACGCACTCGTCGACGACCTGTTCCTCGCCGCCGAGACCGACCTGGGCGCGGTGGTCGGCCAGGTCGACGCGGTCGAGCCGACGTTCCTGGTGATCGACTCGGTGCAGACCATGGCGCACCCGGAGGTCGACGGCGCGCCCGGTGGCGTGACGCAGGTCCGCGAGGTGACCGGCGCGCTGGTCCGGCTCGCGAAGGAGCGGCACATCGCGGTCGTGCTCGTCGGCCACGTGACGAAGGACGGCGCGATCGCCGGGCCGCGGATGCTCGAGCACCTGGTCGACGTCGTGCTTGCGTTCGACGGCGACCGGCACTCCGGGTTCCGGATGGTGCGCGCCACCAAGAACCGGTTCGGCCCGTCGGACGAGGTCGGCTGCTTCGACATGGTCGACACCGGCATCGTCGAGGTCACGGACCCGACCGGCCTGTTCGTCTCCGAGCACGCCGAGCCGGTGGCCGGCACCTGCGTGACCGTGATGATGGAGGGCCGCCGGCCGCTGCTCGCCGAGGTGCAGGCGCTGGTCGGCCCGTCCGCCGCGCCACAACCGCGCCGGACCACGTCGGGGCTGGAGTCGTCGCGGGTCGCCATGGTGCTCGCCGTGCTCGGCAACCGCGCGGGGCTCAAGCTGACCGACCAGGAGGTGTACGTCGCGACCGTCGGCGGCGTGAAGATCACCGAGCCGGTCGCGGACCTGTCGGTGGCGATCGCGGTCGCCTCCTCGGTGATGGACCGGCCGATCCACCCCGGCCTGATCGCGATCGGCGAGGTCGGCCTGGCCGGCGAGGTGCGGCGCGTCGGCGGCCTGGAGAAACGGCTCGCCGAGGCCGCCCGGCTCGGGTTCACCAAGGCGATCATCCCGGCCGACATCCCGAACCGCAGCCGCGAGCCGAAGCCGATGGACATCCAGCGCAAGTACGGTCTGCGGACCTTCGCCGCCCCCGACATCCGCTCCGCCCTGAGCGCCGCCGGCCTGGCCTGACGCCCCCGCCCCTCCCGCTCCCGGCGCCCCGCGCCCGGTGCCCGCTCCCGCGCGCCCGAATTTGCCTGGCAGACCCACCAATTTGCCTGGCAGACCTACCAAATAAGGGGTTCTGGACCGGTAACCACGGTGTAGAACCCCCGATTTCCCTGGCCGACCCATCAAATCGGGAGACGGGCGGCCTGGCGTAGGCGCGGGGCGAGAGTTGGCATCGGGCAAGTGCGGGCACGCTGGGTGTGGCGGGCGGCGAGCGGGCGGGCGGTGAGCGGGTGGGCGGTGAGCGGGTGGGCGGTGAGCGGGTGGGCGGTGAGCGGGTGGGCGGTGAGCGGGTGGGCGGTGAGCGGGTGGGCGGTGGGAGCTAGCGGGTGCGTGTGGTGCCGGACACATGGCGGGTTCGGGATGAGATGGGGGATCAACAGACCTGGGGCCGGGAACGTACTCTGGGTGCGCCCCCCGCCGGGTTCAGCGTCGATCCCGGGTGTACGCCGTCGACCCGCAGGAGCACCAGATGACCGGATCAAGAGTTGTCGCGCTCGGCCACTTCCAGCCCGAGCGGGTGCTCACGAACGACGAGCTCGCCACGATGGTCGAGACCAACGACGAGTGGATCCGCAGCCGGGTCGGCATCCGGGAGCGCCGGATCGCGGCCCCGGACGAATCGGTCGACGAGATGGCCTGGCGGGCCGCCGACAAGGCGATCGCGAACGCCGGCCTGGACGTCACCGAGATCGACTACGTGATCGTCGCGACCTGCACCGCGATCGACCGGTCGCCGAACATCGCGGCCCGGGTGGCCGCCCGGCTCGGCCTCGGCAACCCGGCCGCCATCGACCTGAACACCGCCTGCTCCGGCTTCGCGTACGCACTCGCGACCGCCGACCAGGCGATCCGCGCCGGCGCCGCGTCGAAGGCGATCGTGATCGGCGTCGAGAAGCTCAGCGACTGGACGGACTGGACCGACCGCACCACCTGCGTACTGATCGGCGACGGCGCCGGCGCGGCGGTTCTGGTCGCCGACGAGTCCGATGACGAGCCCGGTGTCGGCCCGGTGGTCTGGGGTTCGGTGCCGGAGATGTCCGACGCCGTCCGCATCGAGGGCCGCGAGGGCCCGTTCGCGCAGGAGGGTCTGAGCGTCTTCCGCTGGGCCACCACGCAGCTGCCGCAGATTGCCCAGCAGGTCTGCGAGAAGGCCGGCCTGAAGCCCGAGGAACTCGGCGGCGTCGTGCTGCACCAGGCGAATCTGCGGATCATCGAGCCGCTCGCGAAGCGCCTCGGCGCGGTCAACGCCGTGGTCGCCAAGGACGTCGTCGAGTCCGGCAACACCTCTGCCGCGAGCATCCCGATCGCACTGTCCAAGCTCGTCGAGAAGCGCGAGATCTCGTCCGGCGCGCCGGTGCTGCTGTTCGGATTCGGCGGCGGTCTGACGTACGCCGGCCAGGTCATCCGCTGCCCCTGACGCAGCAGGCGCCGGACCGCCGTACGCGGGACATCGCCCGTTCTACCTACTGCACGGTCCGGATGCACGGTCGGGTGCACGCGCACCTACCGCCGTGCACCCGGCTGTCCGTGCCGTACCCGGCGAGCTGACCGATATCCGCGCAACTGTCTGCGGGGAACCGCATAGACTCAGGTTCCGTGGCGGCGAACACGGACAAGAACAGCACCGGCGCCCGGCTGCGCGCGACCCTCGCGGCGGTGGCCCCCGGTACCGAACTGCGCGAAGGCCTGGAACGGATCCTGCGAGGACGGACCGGTGCCCTGATCGTGCTCGGGCACGACAAGGCCGTGGACGCGATCTCCACCGGCGGCTTCGAGATCGACGTCGAGTTCACCGCGACCGGGTTGCGGGAGCTCAGCAAGATGGACGGCGCGATCGTCCTCGACCGGGACGCCACCCGGCTGATCCGCGCGGCCGTGCACCTGATGCCGGACCCGGCGATTGTCACCCAGGAGACCGGCACCCGGCACCGGACCGCGGACCGCGTGCACCGGCAGACCGGGTTCCCGGTGATCTCGGTGTCGCAGTCGATGCACATCATCGCGCTGTACGTCGACGACCAGCGCTACGTACTGGAGGACTCCGGCGCGATCCTGTCCCGCGCGAACCAGGCGCTCGCCACCCTCGAGCGCTACAAGCTCCGCCTCGACGAGGTGTCCGGCACCCTGTCGGCGCTGGAGATCGAGGACCTGGTCACGGTCCGGGACGTCGCCGCGGTCGCGCAGCGGCTGGAAATGGTCCGGAGGATCGCGACGGAGATCGACGGGTACGTCGTCGAGCTCGGCACCGACGGCCGGCTGCTCACGCTGCAGCTCAACGAGCTCGTCGCGGGCGTCGCCGGCGAACGTGAGCTGGTCGTCCGCGACTACCTCCCGCCGGCCACCGGACGGCGCGCGAAGACCGCCGACGACGTGCTGGTCGAGCTGGACGCGGTGAGCCCGTCCGACCTGCTCGACGTGGGTCAGGTCGCGCGGGCGCTGCAGATCGGCGGCGCCGAGCAGCTCGACGCTGCGGTCACCCCGCGCGGCTACCGGCTGCTGGCCAAGGTGCCGCGGCTGCCGGGGGCCGTGATCGATCGGCTGATCGACCACTTCGGCCACCTGCAGAAGTTGCTCGCGGCAAGCATCGACGACCTGCAGACGGTCGAGGGCGTCGGCGAGAACCGGGCCCGTACGGTCCGCGAAGGCCTGTCCCGGCTGGCCGAGTCCAGCATCCTGGAACGCTACGTCTAAGTACTGAAAGTCACCCGACGCCTCCGGTTCGTGAAAGAACCGGAGGCGTCTTGCATTTGGGTCCGATACGTCTAATACTCCACATGGAACATTCCGTTTGGAGGATGATGTCCGACCTGACCCCGTTGGCGATCGCGGTGCTGGCGTTGCTCCGGGAGCGGCCGATGCACGCGTACGAGATGTACCAACTGCTGATCAGCCGGCAGAACCACCGGCTGGTGAAGGTACGGCCCGGCTCGCTCTACCACACTGTCGAGCGGCTGGCCCGGCACGAGTACGTCCGCGCGACGGGCACCGAGCGCGCCGGGAACCGGCCCGAGCGGACCACGTACGAGATCACCCCGTCCGGCGGCGAGGCGCTCACCGAGCGGGTGGAGAGCGGGATCGAGAAGTTCGTCTACGAGTACCCGCTGTTCCCGGTGATGCTCAGCGAGGCGCACAACCTGGACGCCGACGACGCCGTACTCCGCTTCCGGCGCCGGATCGAGGACCTGGACCACTGGCTCACCGACGTGGACCGGGCGGTCGCGGGTGCCCGCGCCACCGAGGTTCCCGAGCCGTACTGGATGGCCGCCGACTACGTCCGCGAACAGGTCGTCGCGGAGCGCGCGTGGCTCACCAAAACCATCGAACGTATCGAGAGCAAGGATCTGGAATGGCAACCGCGCAAGACCCACAGCAAGACACAGTGAGGCCCGAGATCCGGCCCTGGCCGGCGTTGTGGGCACTGGTGCTCGGCTTCTTCATGATCCTGGTCGACTCGACCATCGTCTCGGTCGCCACCCCCGCGATCCTCTCGGACTTCAAGTCCGACGTCGGCACGGTGGTCTGGGTGACCAGCGCCTATCTGCTCGCGTACGCCGTCCCGCTGCTGATCACCGGCCGCCTCGGGGACCGGATCGGCCCCAAGAAGCTCTACCTGACCGGACTGGCGCTGTTCACGCTCGCGTCGATCTGGTGCGGCCTGACGAACTCGATCGAGATGCTGATCGTGGCCCGGGTTTTCCAGGGCCTCGGCGCCTCGATGATGACGCCGCAGACGATGGCCGTCATCACCCGGATCTTCCCGCCGAACCAGCGCGGCCGTGCGATGAGCCTGTGGGGTGCGACCGCCGGCGTCGCGACGCTGGTCGGCCCGATCCTCGGTGGCGTACTGGTCGACGGGCTCGGCTGGCAATGGATCTTCTTCATCAACGCGCCGGTCGGCGTGGTCGGCTTCGTGCTGGCGATGCGCCTGGTGCCGGACCTGCCGACCCACCAGCACAAGTTCGACCTGGTCGGTGTGGTGCTGAGCGCCGCCGGACTGTTCCTGCTCGTGTTCGGCATCCAGGAGGGGCAGAAGTACGACTGGGGCAAGATCACCGGCCCGATCTCGGTCTGGTCGCTGATCATCGCCGGCGTCGTCGTCCTGGCGGCGTTCGTCGTCTGGCAGTCCCGGAACAAGGGCGAACCGCTGCTGCCGCTCGGGCTGTTCAAGGACCGCAACTTCTCACTCGCGAACGTCGCGATCACCACGGTCGGTTTCGCGATCACCGCAATGGCGTTCCCGCTGATGCTGTGGGCCCAGGCGGTCCGCGGCCTGACCCCGACCAAGTCGGCCCTGTTGCTGGTACCGATGGCGGTCATCTCCGGCGCACTTGCACCGTTCGTCGGCCGATTGGTCGACCGGACGCCACCGCGGTTCATCGCCGGCTTCGGGCTGGCCTGCTGCGCGACCTCGATGTACTGGATGAGTCAGGTGATCGAGCCTGACGTACCGATCTGGCATCTGCTGCTGCCGATCGCGCTGCTCGGTGTCGCGAACGGCTTCATGTGGGCCCCGATCGGTACGACGGCCACGCGGAACCTGCCGCTGCACCAGGCCGGTGCGGGGGCCGGCGTCTACAACACGACGCGCCAGGTCGGCGCGGTGCTGGGCAGTGCGAGCATCGCCGTACTGATGGAATCCCGGCTGGCGCACAACCTTCCGGCGATGCCCGGCGGGGCGCCTGCTGCGGAAGGGTTCTCGAGCGGCAAACTGCCGGAGATCGCACGGCAGGGGTTCAGCGACTCGATGGCGCAGGCGCTCGTGCTGCCTGCGGTGGTGCTGCTGATCGGCCTGGTCGCGGCACTGCTGTTCACGGCACCCGGCCACCTGCAGAAGCAGCCGACCGACGCGAGCTGATCAGGGCGTGTCTGGTGATTCCGCGCCGTAGCGAGGAGGTGCTCGGCGCCGTGCCGAGTGCCCCGCAGTAGGCGGGGAATTGCCAGACACGCCCTATACGACCTGGAAGGCCTGAGCGCCGGACGGGCGGCCGTTGTACTCGGCCTTGACGACATAGGTTCCAGGCTTGGCGATCGGTTGACCCGGAAGGCAGCCAGGCCTGGACCGGTGTCCGTCCCACGGTACGGTGACGGCCGCTTGCTTGCCCTTGGCAACGACGAGGGTGGCGTTCTGGACCGCCTTCTCGCACTGCGTGGTGCTCCAGATCAGGTCCTTGCCGGACATCACCGTGACGGTCAGCTTGTCGGGGCCGACGGCCGCCTTGCAGCCGTCACCGGTCGGCACCAGCTGGATGACGAAGTTCAGCATCGAGCCGGAGACGATCTTCCGGTTCGCCGGCAGCGCGGTGACCGTGACGTCCGAGCTCTTGCACGGCAGGTCCGTCGGCGGGGTGGTCTTCGTCGGCTTCGGGGTCGGTGTCGGGGTCGGTGTCGGGGTCGGTGTCTTGGTCGCCGCCGTGGTGCCCGCACTGGTCGGCGTCGACGTGGGTGCCGACGCCGGTGGCGCGGTGGTCGGGTTCGGCTCCGGATCCGACGCGGCGACGTTCTGCGCGTCGCCACCGCCGCCGAACAGGTTCGAGATCAGAACGATCAGCACCACCAGGACCGCGAGCACGAGCCCCCGCCGGAACCAGTACACGCTGGCAGGCAGGTGCCCGACCGGACGGAGCAGACTGCTCATGGAGCGCACTCTAATATCGGCTCCGTGCTCGACCACTCAGGCTCGCCGCTGTACCTTCTGCCGCGACTCCGTCGCGGCGGGTCACGGGGCTGTTGCTCCCGTTCTTCCCTCGTCGCTCCGCTCCTCAGTCCAGAACGGGAGGCCCCGTGACCGGTCTTTACACCCCTGTGCTGACCTGGTACGACGCCAACAAGCGCGTCCTGCCCTGGCGGGAACCGGGTGCGAGCGCCTGGGCTGTGATGGTCAGTGAGTTCATGCTGCAGCAGACACCGGTGAATCGGGTGCTCCCGGCGTACGTGCGCTGGCTGGAGCGGTGGCCGACGCCCGCTGACCTGGCCGCAGAGGCTCCTGGTGAGGCTGTGCGGGCCTGGGACCGCCTCGGGTACCCCCGGCGCGCCCTCCGGCTGCACGCGACCGCTCAGGCGATCGTGGAGCGTCACGGCGGCGAGGTGCCGGACGACCATGCCGCGTTGCTCGCACTGCCCGGCGTCGGGACGTACACGGCCGCCGCGATCGCGTCGTTCGCGTTCGGCCAACGGCACGCGGTCGTCGACACGAACGTACGCCGAGTCCTCGCCCGAGCCCTGACCGGCGTCGCGCAGCCGGCGATCTCCCCCACTGCCGCCGACCAACGGCTGGCCGTCAGCGTGCTCCCTGCCGACGAGCCGACGGCCGCCCGCTGGGCCGTGGCGTCGATGGAGCTCGGCGCGCTCGTCTGCACGGCCCGTACGCCGCACTGCGCCGACTGCCCGATCCAGTCCCGGTGCGCATGGGTCCTGGCCGGCAGCCCGCCGTACGACGGCCCGCCCCGCAAGGGCCAGACCTACGAAGGCACCGACCGCCAAGCCCGCGGCCGCCTCCTCGCCGTACTGCGCGCCGCCTCGGCCCCAGTCCCCAAGGCAGCCCTGGACGCATCCTGGCCGCACGCCCCGCAACGCGAACGCGCCCTGGACGGCCTAGTAGCCGACGGCCTGGCAGAGCCCCTCAGCGAAGGCCGCTACCGACTCCCCCGGTAAAAGCACTTACGTCCGAAGATGTGAGGGCCGGAGCCCACACACCTTCGGACGTAAGTGGGGGTACTTCAGTTCTTCTTGCTGCCGGTGGTGGCGTCTGCGTCGTCGTCGGCCAGCAGGTCGAGCGGCATCGCGGGCTGGCCGGACAGCGTCGCCAGCATCTGGCGGACGTTGGTCAGCTGCGCGTTGATGCTGTCCCGGCGCTGCGTCGCGGCCGCGAGCTCGCGCTCGGACTCGGCGCGGATCCGCTCGGACTTGTCCTTCGCGGCGGCGACGATCTCCTGGGCCTGCCGGTTCGCGTCGGCCAGCTGCTGCTGGGACAACCGCTCGGCCTCGGAACGCGACCGGTCGGCCTCCCGCTGCACCTGCGCGGCGCGGTCGGTGACGGCGGCCAGCTGCTGCTCGGCCAGCGCGGTACGAGCGGCGAACTCCTGCTCGACCTTGCCCCGGCGCTCGGCCAGGGTGGTCTCGAAGGCGGCCGCGGCCTGAGCGGACTTGGCCCGCTCCTGCTCGTACAGCGCCTGAGCCTCGCTACGGCGCGCAGTCGCGTCGCGCTCGGCCTCGTCGCGCATGTCGTCGGCCTGGGTCCGGGCCTCCTCGAGGATCCGGGCGGCCTCGGCGTCGACCTCGCTCTTCCAGTCCAGGGAGTACTGCTCGGCCTCCTTGCGGACCTTCTTCGCGTGCGACTCGCCGTCGGCGACGATCGCCTCCGCATCGGTGCGGGCGCGGGTCACCAGGTCACGGGCCTCGTCGTCGGCCAGCGACAGGATCTTCGCCACCCGCTCACCGAACTCGGTGAAGGTCGGTGCGCGGTCCTTGGCATCCTCCTGGGCGGAGATGACGGCCGACTCCGCGGCGTCCGTACGGGACTGGAGCTCCTGAACGTGCCGCTGCAGCTGCTCGGACTGCTGCTGCAGGGCGGTCAGGGAGGTGGTCAGCTCACGGATGTGCTGATCCACCTGGGCAGGCTCGTAGCCACGCAGAACGGTACGGAACGGGGTTGGGCTTTCACTGCTCATGTTTTCCGATGCTCACTTCGATGGGTGGGTGGATCACACATTGTCACTGACAAGGATCTGACTGTCACGTCCTCATCCTGATTCCCCCGTGGAACCCTCACTGGAGGACATTCCACCACCTGGGCGGAACCCCGGTACAGCGAGTGCCTCGATCACACCCGAAAGCTGGGTGAGCTCCTTGGTGATCTCATCACGGCGCTGGTTCAATGCCGCGACCCTCGCCTCGGCGTCGGCGAGAAGTTTTCGGGCCTGCGCACGCAGGTCGTCGGAGTGCTCGCGGGCCTGGGCCTCGATCTGCTGGGCCTCGGCGCGGGACTTGCGGATCAGTTCGTGGGACTGGCGCTGCGCCTCGGAGAGGTCGTTGGCGGCGCGTTCGCGCAGTACCTGGGTGCTCGCCTCG
This sequence comes from Kribbella sp. NPDC048928, assembly GCF_043197975.1. Taxonomy (NCBI): domain Bacteria; kingdom Bacillati; phylum Actinomycetota; class Actinomycetes; order Propionibacteriales; family Kribbellaceae; genus Kribbella; species Kribbella sp. NPDC048928. The sequence goes on from NZ_JBICUC010000004.1 coordinate 685,741, forward strand.
GCCTCGGCCTCGCGGCGGTTCGCGCGCTCGATGATGGAGCGGGCGTCCTCGCCGGCGGTCGACTTCAACCGGTCCGCGCGGGTCTGCGCCTGGGTGGTCAGCTTGTCGGCCTGCTGCTGGGCAGCCGCGAGCGTCGCCTCCGCCTGCTCGCCGGCCGAGTACAGCGTGGTCTCAGCGAGCTGGGTCAGCTCGGCGTTCTCCTTGGCGATCGCGTCCTGAGTCTGCTTGAGGCGGCTGGTCGAGCGGCCGACCACGCGGCGCAGGTGCGCGCGCTTCTTCTTGAGCAGCTCGGTCGCGTCGGCGGCTGCCTGGTCGCGGATCGACTGCGCCTCGCGCTCGGCGGCAGCGATCAGTTCGTCGACGGTCTTCCGGCTCCACTGCGTCTGCTTCTCGGCCTCGGCCAGCGCGACCTCGGCGGCCTGGTTCGCCTCCTCGACGATCCGCTGTGCCTCGCCGGACGCGGCCCGGCGGTCCGCTTCGATGGAGTCCACCACAAGCTTGGCCTGGGCGCGGGCGTCGGCCATCAGCCGCTCGTTGCCGGCCTCGGTCTCGGCCTTCCGTTCGGCGATCTCCGCGACCGCCTCGGCGCGCAGCTTGTCGATCTCCAGCTTGATCGCGGCCCGCTTGGCGCGCTCGGTCTCCTCAAGCTCGGCCGTCCGGCGCTCCAGCTCGGTACGGTTCTCGCCGCGCAGCCGTTCGATCTCGGCATGCGCCTCGGCGATCTCGACGCGGGACCTCTCCCTGGCGGTCTCGACCTCACGCTCGACCGCGGCCCGCAGGTCGCTCGCCTCCGCCTCGGCCCGGGCGATCAGGTCGGCCTCGTTCCGGACGGCGGCCTGGGACACCAGCGCGGCCTGCTCACCCGCGTCGGCGACCAGCTGCTGCGCCTCCTTGCCCGCACGGTCGACGGCCGTCTGCGCGGACTCACGCGCCATCCGGGCGTCTTCGAGAAGCTCCTCGGCCTCTTCCTGCACGCGGGCCGCCTCGGCCTCCGCAGCCGCCACCCGCCGATCTGCCGCCGCCTGCGACTCGACCCGAACCTGCTCAGCCGCGGCCTCGGAGTCCGCCTGCCACTTGGCCACCTCTTCGGCCACCGCAGTCCGCAACTGCTCAGCCGCCGTCTCCGACTCCACCGTCAACCGTTGGGCCGCGGCTTCGCTCTCCGCCTTCAGTTGCGCCGCGGCCGCCTCACTGTCCGCCTTCAACTGCGCGGCCGTGGACTCGCTGTGCGAGGTCAGCTGCTCGGCTGCGGCCTCGGAGTCCGCCCGGCGTTCGGCGACCTCGTCAGCGACCGTGGTCCGGAGCAGCTCAGCAGCCGCCTCCGACTCCGCCTTCAACCGCTCCGCGAACCCGATCGCCTCGGCCCGAACCCGCTCCGCCTCCGCCGTCGACTCGGTCTGCAGCCGGTCCGCCTCGGCGATTGCCTCGGTGCGGACGCGGTCGGCTTCAGCGGTTGATTCCGTCGTCAGCTTCTCGGCGGCGGCGATGGCTTCGCGCCGGACCCGCTCGGCCTCGGTGGTTGATTCGACGTGCAGCCGGTGGGCGATCTCGTCGGCTTCCTCGCGGACGCGTAGCGCTTCCGCCTCGGATTCCGTACGGAGCTGCTCGGCGGCCCGCTCCGCGTCGTTCAGCACCCGTTGGGCGGCCGCCATCGCGTCGCTGCGGAGCTTCCTCGCGGCGGTCTCGGCGTCGGCCTTCAGACGCTCGTTCGCGGTCCGGAGCCGGCTTGCCTCGTCGCGGGCGAGATCGTTCTCGTGCTCGGCCTGCTCGCGCAGGGTGTCGGCGATCCGCTGCGCGCGTTCGAGGACTCCGCCCGCCTGCCGCACGCCAAAGGAACCGGTATCGACGACCGGTTCCTGGGTCAGCGGCAGACGCGGAGCGTCCATGCGACGAGATGATTCCATCACCGGCCCCCTTTCCGACAGTCCGGGTCCGAACAGCGTGCTCACAGGGTTACAACGCGGTAGACAGGCGGTAAGTAACTGCTTCATCAGCAGTCGCGCGATCTTCCCATCGATCCGTCGGCCGAGGCGAGCCGTCAGCGTACCGAGTTGATCACGCTCCGCAGGACGATACGACCAATCAGTAGCCCCCGCGCAAATCAAGCGTGTCCCCCAGTACGCCAAAGCCCCCCGCAGTACTACCCACCCGCCCGAGACCACCCACCCACACCACTCACCCGCCCGAGACCACCCACCCACACCACTCACCCACCCGAGACCACCCACCCACCCACACCACGCCCAACCCAGACCACCCAAGCCCTCGCCCACCCCAGACCACCCACCCCAGACCACCCACCCCAGACCACCCACCCCAGACCGTCCACCCCCGTGCCCGCCCCAGACCGTCCACCCTCACGCCCGCCCCCACCCACCCCTGCACTCCGCCACGCGCCGAAGCCAGGGTTGGGGAGGAAAACTTCCCGAATCGGGCAGAGGATCCTCCCCAAGACCTCCCCCTCCCCCGACGTGAGCGCCGAGTCGTGGCGTTTGGCTCCAGCCCGCTACGCCGAGTCGTGGATCGAGGTTCCGCAAAGCCGCATTTCGCTACCGCGATCCACGACTCGGCGAAAATGCTGGGGCTGCGGCGCGGTAAGTAGGCGGAATGGCGGCGGCGTCCGCGGATGCGTCGGACGGGGAATGGTTGTCCACGGTTGTTGGGGGTTCTCCGCCGGTATACGCCCAGAGAACCCCCACCACGAGCGGATATCCACTGGCGTCGACCGCGCCGGGGCGAGCGTGAGTGGCGCGGACGTGCGGCGTCCGGGTAGACGGGGCGCGGGGCCGGCGCCGGGGTGGCAGGTGGCGGAGTGCGGGTCGGCGCGGGATGGCAGATGGCGGGGCGCGGGGCATATGGCGGAGTGCGGGCAGGCGCCGGGCGACGGGTGGCGGGGCGCGGGGCCGGCGCGGGATGGCAGATGGCGGGGCGCGGGGCGAGCGCGGGGTCGGCGCGGGATGGCAGGTGGCAGGCCCCGGGCGGCAGGTGGCGGGGGCGCGGGTGCGGGTGCGGGGTGGGACGTGGCGGGGCGCGGGGCGGGCGCAGGGAGGAAGGTGATCACCCCCTGATCCAGCCGGCCCCGGCGGCGTTGTTCGCGCGGTTCGCGTCCCGGCAGGTGGCGGGGCGCGGGGAGGCAGGTGGCGGGGGCGGGGGCGGGGGCGGGGTAGGGCAGACGTGCGAGACGCTCGGCTGGAGGGGTCCGGCCGAGCGTCTCTTGGGGGTTCGGTTTTGGGTTAGGTGTCCTGGAGGCCGGTGGTGCCGGGGTTGGTGCCGCCGGTGGTCAGGTCGGTGAGCTCCAGGTCGGAGGTCGAGGACTTCTCGTTGCCGGTGAAGGTGAAGTACTCCGTCAGGCCGTCCTTGTCGACCGTGCCTTCCGGAGCGACGTCGACCAGGACGATCTGGCCGGGACGCAGCTCCCCGAACAGGATCTTCTCGGCCAGCACGTCCTCGACGTCGCGCTGGAGTGCGCGGCGCAGCGGGCGGGCTCCCAGGACCGGGTCGAAGCCACGCTTCGCGGCGAGTTCCTTCGCCGCCGGCGTGAGCTCGATGCCCATGTCCTTGTCCTTCAGCCGCAGCTCGATCTGGGCCACCATCAGGTCCACGATCTTCACGATGTCCTCCATCGTGTGCTGGTGGAAGACCACGATCTCGTCGACCCGGTTCAGGAACTCCGGCCGGAAGTGCTGCTTGAGCTCCTCGGTGACCTTGCCCTTCATCTTCTCGTACGACGAGGTGGTGTCGTTCGCCTGCGAGAAGCCCAGGGAGACCGCCTTGGCGATGTCCTTGGTGCCGAGGTTCGTGGTCATGATGATCACGGTGTTCTTGAAGTCGACCACGCGGCCCTGGGCGTCGGTCAGCCGACCTTCGTCCAGGATCTGCAGCAGCGAGTTGAAGATGTCCGGGTGGGCCTTCTCGACCTCGTCGAACAGCACCACGCTGAACGGCTTGCGGCGGACCTTCTCGGTCAGCTGGCCGCCCTCTTCGTAGCCGACGTACCCAGGAGGCGAGCCGAACAGCCGGGAGGCCGTGTGCTTCTCCGAGTACTCCGACATGTCGAGGCTGATCAGCGCGTTCTCGTCGCCGAACAGGAACTCGGTCAGTGCCTTGGACAGCTCGGTCTTACCGACACCGGACGGGCCGGCGAAGATGAACGAGCCGCTCGGGCGACGCGGGTCCTTCAGGCCGGCGCGGGTACGCCGGATCGAGCGGGACAGCGCCTTGACCGCGTCGGTCTGGCCGATGTAGCGCTTGGCCAGCTCCTTCTCCATGTCCAGCAGCCGCGAGGACTCCTCCTCGGTCAGCTTGAAGACGGGAATGCCGGTCGCGGTGCTGAGCACCTCGGCGATCAGCTCCTCGTCGACCTCGGCGACGACGTCCATGTCGCCGGCCTTCCACTGCTTCTCCCGCTCGGCCTTCGCGTTGATCAGCTTCTTCTCGTCGTCCCGCAGCCGGGCAGCGCGCTCGAAGTCCTGCGCGTCGATCGCCGACTCCTTCTCCCGGCGCACGGTCGCGATCTTCTCGTCGAACTCGCGCAGGTCCGGCGGAGCGGTCATCCGGCGGATCCGGAGCCGGGCACCGGCCTCGTCGATCAGGTCGATCGCCTTGTCCGGCAGGAACCGGTCCGAGATGTACCGATCGGCCATCTGCGCGGCGTTCACCAGCGCGGCGTCGGTGATCGTCACCCGGTGGTGTGCCTCGTACCGGTCGCGGAGGCCCTTGAGGATCTCGATCGTGTGTGCGATCGAGGGCTCGGCCACCTGGATCGGCTGGAACCGGCGCTCCAGCGCGGCGTCCTTCTCGACGTACTTGCGGTACTCGTCGAGGGTGGTGGCGCCGATCGTCTGCAGCTCGCCGCGGGCCAGCATCGGCTTCAGGATGCTCGCCGCGTCGATCGCGCCCTCGGCCGCACCGGCCCCGACGAGGGTGTGGATCTCGTCGATGAACAGCACGATGTCGCCGCGGGTGCGGATCTCCTTGAGGACCTTCTTCAGCCGCTCCTCGAAGTCACCGCGGTAGCGGGACCCAGCAACGAGGGCGCCCAGGTCGAGGGAGTAGATCTGCTTGTCCTTCAGCGTCTCCGGGACGTCACCGCGGACGATCTGCTGGGCCAGACCCTCCACGATCGCGGTCTTGCCGACACCCGGCTCACCGATCAGGACAGGGTTGTTCTTGGTCCGCCGGGACAGCACCTGCATGACCCGCTCGATCTCGGTCTCCCGGCCGATCACCGGGTCGAGCTTCGCCTCGCGGGCGGACTGGGTGTAGTTCCGGCCGAACTGGTCGAGCACCAGGGAGCTGCTCGGGGCATCACCCTGGGTGCCGGCGCCGGAGGTCTGCGTCTCCTTGCCCTGGTACCCGCTGAGCAGCTGGATGACCTGCTGCCGGACCTTGTTCAGGTCCGCACCGAGCTTGACCAGGACCTGCGCAGCGACACCCTCACCCTCGCGGATGAGGCCGAGCAGGATGTGCTCGGTGCCGATGTAGTTGTGGCCCAACTGAAGGGCCTCGCGCAGGGAGAGCTCCAGCACCTTCTTGGCGCGGGGGGTGAACGGGATGTGCCCGCTCGGTGCCTGCTGCCCCTGGCCGATGATCTCTTCGACCTGGGAGCGAACGGCCTCGAGCGAGATACCCAGGCTCTCGAGAGCCTTGGCGGCGACCCCTTCACCCTCGTGGATCAGGCCGAGCAGGATGTGCTCGGTCCCGATGTAGTTGTGACTGAGCATCCTGGCCTCTTCCTGAGCCAGGACGACTACCCGACGGGCGCGGTCCGTAAATCGTTCAAACATCGCCAAAGCGCTCCTTGCCTCAGAGGAGTCGGACGTGCCGTGTAGGCCGACCCCCGTACCTGCATGCTAGTCCCCGGCGCCGACAGGCTCGCTCTCGGCGAACACCCGATCACGCTTCCACCGGCCGCCCGGGCAGCATCACAAGTGAACAACCGACCGGATCTCCAGCGTGTTCCCGCGGGAGCCGGATGCGACACCATGTTCGCCACCAGCGAATTCCCCGAACTACCTGCGGACTCAGTCACCGACGCCGACACGCCCGGGTCCCACTCTGTGAAACAACCGGAATGCGGACGGTCCCGGCACCCCACTTCGGGTGCCGGGACCGGCGAAAGCTGAAAACCCGTACCACCGCGCCGAGCGGAGCGACGCGGGTAGTTACTTCGCTTCGTTGTACGCCGCGCGCACCTCGGCGGAGATCCGGCCGCGCTCGCTGACGTCGTACCCGTTCTCCTTGGCCCAGGCCCGGATGTCCGCGGAGTCCGACGCCGAGCGGCCACCACGGCCCCGGGAGCGGCCCGCAGCACCCCGGCGGCCGGCTACGCGGCGGCCGGAACCGACGTACGCGGCGAGGGCGTCGCGCAGTTTGGCGGCGTTCTTCTTGGACAGGTCGATCTCGTAGGTCGTTCCGTCCAGCCCGAATGTGACGGTCTCGTCGGCCTTACCGCCGTCGAGATCGTCCTCGAGAACCACCTGCACCCTTTGTGCCATCGATGACAACCTTTCCGCGCCCGCCATCGGGCACAATCCCCCTGCTGAATTGTTAGCACCTGATTTGTACCGCACAAACCAGGTTCTTGTCATTCATCGACGCAGCGGAGTCGTGGTGACCTTGCGTATTCATCCGGTTCGAACCGGCCGGTCCGGAATCACCGTACCGGCTCCGAAACAAAACCGGGGACCCGGGATTTGCGAAGGCCGTCCGTTGTGCTATGCAACGACCTGGGAAAATCACTCAGGCCGCAGCAACGGGAACAGAATCGTCTCCCGGATACCGGTACCGGTGAGCAACATCACCAACCGATCCAGGCCCATCCCCATGCCACCGGCCGGCGGCATCCCGAATTCCATCGCGCGCAGGAAGTCCTCGTCGAGATCCATCGCCTCCGGGTCGCCGGCCGCGGCCAGCAACGACTGCTCCTCCAGGCGATCGCGCTGGATCACCGGGTCGTTCAGCTCCGAGTACGCGACCCCGAGTTCGACCCCGTTGAAGAACAGGTCCCAGGCCTCGACCAGCCCCGGAATTTCCCGGTGCGGCTTCGCCAGCGGCCGCGCCGACTCCGGATAGTCGCGCACAAAGGTGGGCTGGATCAGGTTGTGCTCGCAGAGCTTCTCGAACAAGTCGACGGCGATCTCGCCGGCATTCCGGCCGGGCTGCAGCTCGACCCCGTGCTGCTCGGCCAACTTCAGCAGCGTGGGCAGGTCGGTGGTCACGTCGACGCTCTCCCCGACCGCTTCCGAGAGCAGCCCGAAAAGCGTCGCGTGCTGGAACGGCTGCTCGACGTCGATGGTCGAACCGTCGCGCCCGGTGACCGTCGTCCGGCCGATCGCCCGGCCCGCGTTCCGGATCAGCTCCTGGATCAGCTCGGCCATCGTGTCGTAATCGCCGTACGCCTGGTACGCCTCGATCATCGAGAATTCCGCCGAGTGGGTGGAGTCCAGCCCCTCGTTGCGGAACGTCCGCCCGATCTCGTAGACCCGGTCGACGCCGCCGATCATCGCCCGCTTGAGGTCGAGCTCGAGCGCGATCCGGAGCTTCATCTCCTGGTCGAACGCGTTCAGGTGGGTCGAGAACGGCCGGGCCGCGGCGCCGCCGTTGGTCAGCTGCAGCACCGGCGTCTCGACCTCGACGAAGCCGTGGTCGTCGTACGTCGCGCGCAGCGCCTTCAGGACGGCTGCCTTCGCGCGGACCATCTCGCGCGCCTCGGGACGCACGATCAGGTCGACGTACCGCATCCGGACGCGGGCCTCTTCGCTGAGCGGCTTGTGCTCGTTCGGCAGCGGGCGGAGCGTCTTGGCGGCCATCTGCCACGCGGTTGCCTGTACGGACAGCTCGCCGCGCCGGCTGGTGATGATCTCGCCCTGCACGGACAGCAGGTCGCCGATGTCGACGAGGTGCTTGAACCGGGCGAGCCCCTCGTCGCCGAGGTCGGCCAGCGAGAACATCACCTGCAACTCGGTCCCGTCGCCCTCGCGGAGCCGTACGAAGCAGAGCTTGCCGGTGTTGCGCAGGAAGATCACCCGGCCGGTCACCGCGACCTGCTCGCCGGTCCGGGTGTCGGCCGCCAACTCCTGCGCGTCGTACTTCGCCCGGAGGTCCTTCAGCAGGTGCGTCCGCGGCACCGAGATCGGGTACGGCGGCACTCCCTCCGCCACCAGGTGGTCACGCTTCTCCCGGCGAACCCGCATCTGCTCGGGCAGGTCGTCCTGCCCGCTGTCGGGGTTCGTTGGGTTCACGTGTGCGTCAGTCATGCCCAAAGGCTAGTGACTGAGTGCCTCGAGTTCCGAATCCTTTGTCGCGCCCGGCACCTGCTCCTTGGTCCGTACGACGAGCACGCCGACCACCGCGGCGGCCGTCGCGCAGGCGATTCCGGAGGTCACGAACGTCCCGCGCGGGCCGAGCAGCGCACCCGCCAGACCGCCGAGCAACATCGCGAAGATGCTGAACGAACGGACCGTTCCGTTCAGCGCGGCGATCACCCGGCCGCGCAGCGCCTCGGCCGACCGGGTCACCACGAGCGCGCTGGTCGCCGCGTTCAGCAGGCCGCTGCCGACGCCGATCGTGGTGGCGCCGATCATCAGCATCACCAGGTTCCCGGCCAGGCCCATCAGCACGCTGGACCCGCCGATCGCGGCCATCCCGCCGACGACCGCCAGGGACCGGGCGCGGTCGCCGCGCAGCCTGCCGCTGTACCAGGCGCCGAGGATCGCACCGGCGCCGGTCGCCGCGCCCGCCGCGCCGTACAGGCCAGGACCGAGGCCGAGCTCGCCGGTGATCAGGAACACCTCCACGACGTTGGCCGCCTCGCCCGCCACCACGAAGATCCAGAGCGCCGGCACCAGGATCCGCAGTACGTCGTCGCCGAAGATCGCCCGCAGGCCGGCGGAGACGCCGCCGCGCTCACGAGCCGCACCGGGCTCGGGCTTGCGCCGGGTCCGGACCAGGCCCGCCACCACCGCGAGCACCAGGAAGGTCGAGGCGTCGACGAGCAGGGCGCCGCGGCTCCCGGACCAGCCGACCAGGACGCCGCCCGCCGCCGATCCGGCGAGCGTCGCGACGCCGATCAGTGCCTGGCTGGTCCCGGTAGCGCGGCCGACCAGCTCCTCACCGACGATCCGCGGAATCAACGCGCCCCATGCGGGACCGGCCACGGCCTGACCGACCTGAAGCACACACACCAGCGCGAGCGTGCTGACGAGGTCGTGGACGAATGCCAGCCCGACCCCCGCGGCCACCTGCAGCAGGCCCGACCAGACCAGGACGGTCCGGGAGTCGTACCCGTCCACGATCCGTCCCGCGAACGGGATCATCGCGACCGTCGGTACGGCGAACGCGAGCAGCAACGCCGTGACGGCGGCCGGCCCGTGCCCGTCGGAGACCCGCAGCAGCAGCGCGATCAACGCGATCGAGTCCCCCGCGTACGACAGCGCACGGGCCGGCAGCACCAGCCGTACGTCCCGGTTGGACCAGATCGAAGTGTGAAGTGGTTGCTTCATAGTTGTGAAGTAAACCCTTCAGATTTGACGGCGTCAAGAGGTTCGCTACGCTGACCTGGTGGCGAAGAAGAAGCGGCTGGTGATCACCGACCCGCGAGCGATCCGTGCGCTTGCGCATCCGGCCAGGCAGCGGGTCATCGACGAGCTGTTCAACGGCCGGGTGCTGACCGCGACCGAATGCGCGGAACTGGCCGGCCTGACCCCGTCGGCGATGAGCTACCACCTCCGCGCGCTGGAGAAGTGGGGCATCATCCGCCGCGCCGACGAGTCCACCGACGGCCGCGAACGCCCGTGGGAGGCACCGGCGAGCAGTCTGATGATCTCCTCGCAGTCGACCGGCGCCGGCCGGCTCGCGAGCCAGGCGATGATCCGGACCGCGATGGACGCGGTCGCCGACCAGTTCCTGGAGATGGCGGTCGACGATCCGTGGGACGACGTCAGCTCGATGAGCAGGTCGCGGCTGTGGCTGACCCACGAGGAGGCGAAACGGTTCTCCGACGAGCTGAACGCGATCGTCGACCGGTACAAGAAGGGCCGGTCGGCGAAGAGTCATCCGGCAGCCGCCCGGGAGGTCACGTCACTGATCGCGGTGGTGCCGACCGGCGAGGCGCCGGAGCAAAGCTGAACCGTTAGCTGCCTCGGGACGTATCTCGGAGTACCTTCGAGTAGAGGCAACTTCGTATGCAGTCCTGGATTCTTTGGCTGATCGTCGCCGCCGTTCTCGGCACGGCCGAGTTGATGGCTGCGACTTTCGACCTGCTCCTGCTCGCGGTCGCCGCGCTGGCCGCCGCCGGGGTCGGCGCGGTCGGGCTCGGCATCGCCTTCCAGGTGGTCGCGTTCGCGGTCACCGCCGTCACGATGATCACGCTGGTCCGGCCGGTCGCGCGCCGGCATCTGACCGGCCACCCGGGCCTGCGGTCCGGGGTCGCCGCACTGGTCGGGCGGGAGGCCGTCGTGCTCGCGCCCTGCGACCGCGACGACGGCCGGGTCCGGATCGGCGGCGAGGAATGGAGCGCGCGGTCCTACGACCCGGACCTGCACATCCCCGCGGGGACCCGGGTCGACGTGTTCGCCATCGAGGGGGCTACCGCCCTCGTGCATCCCCAGGAGGAACCATGGCCGAACTGATCATCGGAATCGTCGTGGCACTGCTCGCGGTCGTTCTGGTTCTGCGGACCGTGCGGATCGTCCCGCAGGCGCGGGCCAGCAACGTCGAGCGCCTCGGCCGCTACATCCGTACGCTGGAGCCGGGGCTGAACGTCGTGATCCCGTTCATCGACCGGCCGCGGCAGCTGATCGACCTGCGCGAGCAGGTGGTGTCGTTCGAACCCCGGTCGGTGATCACCGAGGACAACCTGGTCGTCGACATCGACACCGTCCTGTACTTCCAGGTCACCGACCCGCGCGCGGCGGCGTACGAGATCGCGAACTACATCCAGGCGATCGAGCAGCTCACCGTGACCACGCTCCGGAACGTGATCGGATCGCTGGACCTGGAGAAGGTCCTGACGTCGCGCGAGCACATCAACTCCACCCTCCGTGGCGTCCTCGACGAGGCCTCCGGCAAGTGGGGGATCCGGGTGAACCGGGTCGAGATCAAGGGCATCGAGCCGCCGGTCTCGATCAAGGAGTCGATGGAGAAGCAGATGCGCGCCGAGCGCGAGAAGCGGGCCACGATCCTGGCCGCCGAGGGCCAGCGGCAATCCAAGATCCTGACCGCGGAAGGCGAGCGGCAGGCCGCGATCCTGCGCGCCGAGGGCCAGGCGAAGGCGATCGACGCGGTCTTCGACGCGATCCACCGCAACGACCCGGACCCGAAGCTGCTCGCGTACCAGTACCTGCAGATGCTCCCCGAGCTCGCCAAGGGGCCCGGCAACACGTTCTGGGTGATCCCGTCCGAGGTCACCTCCGCGCTGCAGAACGTGACCAAGGCGTTCACCGGCGAGACCCCCAAGATTCCCACCGAGATCCCCTCAGAGAACGGGCACAACCCTGAAATCACCCCCAGATAGTTGCCCCGGCACCTAATCGGTTGTCTCTCGATGTCACTATGGGTGCATGGGGGAACCTCTGCTGCTCGCGCAGGCCATCGCCATCCCGACCGGCGTCGCCGTGCTGGCGTACCTGGTGGTCGGACTCGTCATCGGCGTCGAGAGCATGGGCGTGCCGCTGCCCGGTGAGACCACGCTGATCGCGGCCGCACTGCTCGCCTCACAGCACCATCTGAAGATCGAGTTCGTCATCCTGGCGGCCGCGCTCGGCGCGATCGTCGGCGACTCGATCGGGTACTTCATCGGCCGCAAGGCCGGGCGGAGCCTGTTCGAGCGGCTCGGCCGGCGCTTCCACCACTTCTCCCCTGACCGGATCGTCCGCGCGGAGAAGTACTTCCACAAGTACGGCGTCTGGACGGTGTTCTTCGGCCGGTTCGTCGCGCTGCTGCGGATCTTCGCCGGCCCGATGGCCGGCATGCTGCGGATGCACTACCCGCGGTTCCTGGCCGCGAACGCCGCCGGCGGCATCGCGTGGGCAACGACGATCGGCATCGTCGCGTACAAGATCGGCGACAACGCCGACCAGATCTTCGGCCGGGTCTCGGTCGGGGCGCTGATCGCGGTCGCGGTCGTCGCGGTCGTGCTGTACGTCGTGCACCGGGTCCGCAAGCGCCGTCGCGAGCAGGCCGAGACCACGGCCGCGGCTACGGCGCCCGAGTCAGCGGACGTGTAGCGGCAACTGCGGTGTGGTGATGCCCTCCATCGGCCGGCCGAACATCATCGCGCCCGGCACCACGATCCGGTAGACGAAGTCCCCCGGCTGCGCGGCCGTGAAGGTCAGCGCGGCCACACCCTTGCGCATCGCGAGCGGCTTCGAGTTCACCCATTTGCGGGTCTGCCGGTTCCAGGCCTGCAGCATCACGGTCGTGTTCAGCGCCGGTGCGACGCCCACGGACACCGTCACCGCGGTCCCGTGCGGCTTCGCCGTCGCCCCACCGGCGAACCCGGCCGAGACGACCCGGACGACGCTCTTCGTGTACTCCGGCTTGCTGCTCGACGTACCGGTGAACGTGCTGCCCTTGCTGTACACAGGCACGGTGATCTTGTACGGCCGGCTGCCGCCGGTCAGTACGGGGATGTCGTAGTACCCACCCGAGGTCGTCGCACCGCGCGCCGCCGGCGTCCAGCGCGAGCCGGGTGTGACCTGCGTCAGCACCACGACCGGTACGCCCGCCGGAGTCGCCCGCTTGCTCGTACACGGCGACTCGAGGTCGCACGCGGTCTCGTGCAGGATGACCCGGCCGCGGGCGTGGATCGGCACGCTGTACTGCGCCTTGGGCGGCACGGCGCCGCTGATCGAGCTGGTCAGCCCGAGGACCGCGCCGCCGGTCCCGGCGCTCCACTCGTTCTGGGTGCGGAGCTGGAAGGCGTACGGCGGCTTGATGCTCTTGATCACCTGGTGGTTCGACGTGGTCGCCGGGCCGATCGCCTTCAGCAGCTGACCGGGCCGGCCGACCATCGGCACGTACCGCTGGGTCTTCTTGCCGGTGACGTCCAGCGGGTCGTTCGGCGTGAAGTCCTGCGGCGCGACCGGCACCGACCACTTGATCAGCACCCCGCGGCCCTGCTGCGCCACCGTCGCCGCGCTCGGCCGCACCGGGCCGTCGGTGTCGAACACCGGCGACTTGGTCGGCTTGCTGCTCACGCCGCCCTGCGACGTACCGATAGCGACGACGACCTTGTAGTTGCCGTCGGACGGGAACTCCGAGGTCGGGATCGCCCACTGGTTCGGGTCGCCGGCCGGGATGTACTTCACGTACGACGGGCTCTCGCTGAGCACGCCCTCGATGGTGATCCGGTTCGGCTGGTTCGTGTCCTTCCACGTCACCATCACCGCGGCGCGCCCCTTGGGCGCCCAGGCCACGGCGACATCGGTCGGCGCCGGGTCCGAGGCACAGGCCGTCAGACAGGTGGCTCCCGCCACAACGGCGAGCGCCACGGCGAGCATCCGCCGCACTCCGACCACCTCCGCCTCACGGTGCCGTCTCAGAAGGCCAGGTCGCAGCCAACCGGGTGAACCATACCCAGTCGCGGGTGCCCTCCCCCCACACCCGTTGCCGGATCGGTATGCCGGACCTACCGTGAGAGGAGCCAAAAAGGGGGAATCACGATGGCTTTCATCAGTACGCCCGACGACCCGGCGCTGTTCGCCGCCAACCGGGCCGCGGCCGGGCACGTGCCCAACTTCGTCCACACGTTCGCTGCGCGACCGGCCGTGTACGAGGCGTGGAAACAGCTGAACGGCGCGATCAAGGAGTCGATGGACCTGCGCCGCTACGAGCTCGCGACCCTGGCGGCCGCGACCGCCCTGAAGTCGAGCTACTGCAGCCTCGCGCACGGCCAGGTCCTGGCCGACAAGTTCTACACCGCCGAGGAAGTCGTGGCCCTGGTCGACGAGCCGCCGAACGATCCGGTCGACCGCGCCGTGATGGCCTTCGCCCGCAAGATCGCCCTGGCCGCCGATACCGCCACGCAGGCCGACGTCGACGGCTTGAAGGCGCTCGGCCTGACCGATGCCGACGTCCTCGACGTGGCCCTGGCCGCAGCCGCCCGAGCCTTCTTCTCCAAGACCCTGGACGCGACCGGCACCCAGCCCGACGAAGCCTTCAACGGCCTCCCGGACTCACTCCGTACGGCGCTCACGGTCGGCCGGCCGATCTACTCGGGCTGATTGTCCGGCGGGCCGCCGAGGTGGTACTTCGTGCTGACGCCGGTGTACATCAGGTGCGTGACGAGCCCCTGCGCCGCGTGCGGCAGGTTGTGGCAGTGGTCCATCCAGATGCCGGGGTTGTCCGCGACGAAGGCGACCTCGTAGGTCTCCTTGTCCTCGACGTTCAGGGAGTCCGTCCACCACGGGCTGCCGGTCGCTCGCACTCCGTCGCGGCTGAGTACGACGACGTGGTGGCCGTGCAGGTGCATCGGGTGCACCTGGCCCGAGGTGTTCTTGATCGTCATCCGGACGACGTCCCCCTCGGTGACCACGAACATCGGCACGTTCGGGTACTGGTGCCCGTTGATCGTCCACCACAGCCCGGGCTTCCCGTCGAAGAACCCGAACCGGCGGCCGATGTCGTACCGGAAGACCCGCTGCGCCTTCGCGGGGTCGAACCCGATCGGCTTCGGTGAGCCGTAACCGAGCAGGTCGACCCGTTCCCGCGGCTCGGTCCCCGAAGGCGCGTCGCCGTCCCCGATCACCAGCGTGGTCGGTCCGCCGCCGAGCCCGATCCGGACGGCCTTGGTGGTCGGTACCTCGAGGTCGATCCGCCCGCCGGCCGTGACCAGTACGGCCTTCCCGCTCACCTCGGTCGGCGCGTTCACGTTTGTCCCGTCGACCGCGAGCACCTTGTACGACGCGCCGTCGACCCAGACCGCCATCGGCCCGTTGTCGGTGTTGATCAGCCGTACGCGGGCCGTCGGACCGGGCGCCTCGACCCGGCGTTCGCCGTACTCGCCGTTGACCGTCCGCACCTTGTCGTACGTGTGCACGGCCGCGATCACGTCGGACGGACCCGGTTGGACGATCAGTACGCCGTACAGACCCTTCTGCACCTGCTCGTGCGAGACCTGGTGCGAGTGGTACCAGTACGTGCCGGCGTCCTGCGCGACGAAGCGGTACACGAACGACCGGCCGGGGCGGATCGCGTCCTGCGTCACGCCCGCGACACCGTCCTCGGCGTTCGGTACGTCGACGCCGTGCCAGTGCAAGGTGATGCCTTCGGCAACGTTCTCGTTGTGCAGCGTGACCTGCACCAGATCCCCTTGTGCCGCGATGATTCGAGGACCCGGTGAAGTGTGGTTCAGGGTGTACCCGTCCACCGTGCCGCGACCCGCGATGTCGATGCGCTCCTTGCGCGCAACGAGATCCACCGCGACATCGGGCTTCCGATCGGCCGGACCGGTCAGCTCGCTGACATCCTCACCGTGGTGGACGTGCGCCGACGCGGGGCCGCCACCGTAGTCGGCGTACCCCATCGCCATCGGCGACAAGTCCCCCGGCACCAGACTCCGCTGCCAGAAGAACCCGATCGGCGCCAGCACCACGAGCGTCGCCACGACAGCGATCAACGGCCGGCGCCGCCCGGCGAACTTGGTTGCCAACGGCATCTAGACGACGGTGGTGGGTTCGGTTGTTGCTGCCGGGCTCGGTGCCCGGGAGGCGCGGCGGGACGCCATGGTGGCGATGCCGAGCAGGCCGAACGCGTTCAGTCCGTGCAGCAGGCCGACCACCGGCGCGCTGAACGACAGGAACGCGAGCGCGATCTGCAGCACCACCAGACCGACGACGTACAACGCCCATTTGATGCCGCCGTCGACCTTCGCGAAGAACGAGACGATCAGCAGCAGCAATGCGATGATCGGGATGACCATCATTCCGACGGTTCCGTGCAGTGTCTGCCCGGCGTTCAGGTCGGAGTTCTTGTCGAACACCGCCCCGCCGTCGATGTCCTTGATGGCCGTGAACCCACCGAGGGCGATGAACATCGCCTGCAAGACCACGCCGACCGCGACGAGACTCGCCAACACCCGATAAGCAGCTCTCATGGTTCCCCCCTAGCTAGCTGCCTTCATGGTGATCCAGATCACCTCAAGGGCACAAGAGCTTTTCGGGGTCAGGCGTAATTTCGGGCGAAGGCCTGGTACAGACCGCGCAGGGTCAGTAACGGTTCGTCGCGTACCGGGGTGCCGAGTTCGCCGGCCAGCAGCGGCGCGAGGGCGCCGGTGAGCACGACCGGGAGGTCGTCGTTCAGAGACTGCTCGGTCCGGATCCGTGCGACCAGACCGTCGACCAGGGCCGCGAAACCGTGGATCGCGCCGGACTGCAGCGCCTCGACGGTGTTCTTGGCGACCACCGATCGCGGGCGGACCAGCTCGACCCGGCGCAACTGCGCGGCCGCCTCGCCGAGCGCGTCGCTGGCGGTTTCGATGCCGGGGGCAATCACTCCGCCGATGAACGCGCCGGCCGGGTTGACCACGTCGATCGTGATCGCCGTGCCGACGTCGACCACCACGCAGGGTGCGCCGTGCAGCGCGACCGCGGCGAGCGCGTTCGCGATCCGGTCCGTACCGACCTCGCGCGGGTTGTCCACGAGCACCGGCAGGCCGGTCTTCACACCGGGCTCGACGACGACGCTCGGCACGTTCCGGTAGTACCGGGAGACGACGTCCCGGAGCTCGTGCAGAACGTGCGGCACGGCGGAACACACGGCGATCCCGCTCACCGGTGTCTCGCCGGCGAGCAGGCCCTGCAGCAGCACGGCCCATTCGTCGGCCGTACGACGAGGATCGGTCCCGACCCACCAGTGCCGCTTGACCGTGCCCTCGAACACCAGGCCGACCAGCGTCCTGGTGTTCTCGACGGCAACAGTCAGCAACATCAGGCTTCCTTGAGGTCCAGACCGATGTCGAGGACCGGGGCGGAGTGGGTCAGTGCACCGACCGCGAGGAAGTCGACGCCGGTCTCGGCCACGGCTCGCGCCCGGTCCAGGGTCAGACCGCCGGACGCCTCGAGCCGTGCGCGGCCGGCGACCTTCTCGACGGCCTCACGGAGCAACGGGACGTCCATGTTGTCCAGCAGGATCAGCTCGGCACCGGACTCGACCGCGATCAGTGCGTCGTCGACCGAGTCCACCTCGACCTCGATCGAGATGTCCGGGTACGCCTTGCGGACCAGCCGGAACGCCTCCGCGACCCCACCGGCCGCGATCACATGGTTGTCCTTGATCAGCGCCGCGTCCGACAGCGCCATGCGGTGGTTCTTGCCGCCGCCGCAGCGGACCGCGTACTTCTCGAGGGAGCGCAGCAGCGGCATCGTCTTGCGGGTGTCGCGAATGACCGCGCCGGTGCCCGCCACCGCGTCCACCCAGCGCCGGGTCAGCGTGGCCACGCCGCTCAGGTGGCAGAGCAGGTTCAGCGTCGTGCGCTCGGCGGTCAGCAGCTGCCGGGTCTTGCCACGCGCCGTCAGCAGCACGTCACCCTGGTGTACCTGGGCGCCGTCGCGGACGCCGATCTCGATCTCGATCTCGTCCGGTGCCGCGACCTGACGGAGCACCAGCTCCGCGATCTCCAGACCGGCGACCACACCGTCGTCCCGAGCGACCAGCTCGGCGATCGAGACCTGGTCCTCCTCGACGGTGGACGTGGTGGTCACGTCGACGCCGCCCGCCAGGTCCTCTTCGATCGTGGCCCGCACGAGGTCTCCGGCCCATTGCCGGTCGACTGTCTCATCCATGCCGCTCATTCTCCTCGGAAACGCGCCTGTACAAACGTGGCCTGACGCACAACGTCAATTGGTGACCGTACCAAGCGAATTCATCGGAGGGTGATGGAGATGTTGTCGATGAGACGGGTCTGGCCTACTCGGGCGGCGATCAGCATGCGGGCCTCGCCGGGGCCGATCACCGGGCCCAGATCGGGAGCGCGCAGGGCGAGGTAGTCGATCTTCACCGACGGTACTGCCTCGAGCTCGGCCTGTGCCGCGGCCAGCACGGCGTCCGGACCGTTCATCCCGGCCTTCGCTCCAGCGCTCAGCGCCCGGTACAGCACGAGCGCCTCGTCACGCTCGGTCTCGCTCAGATAGCGGTTGCGCGAGGACCGCGCCAGCCCGTCGGGCTCGCGAACGGTCGGCACCGGCACGATGTCGACGTCCATGTCGAGGTCGCACACCATCTCCCGTACCAGCGTGAGCTGCTGGTAGTCCTTCTCACCGAACAGCGCGAGATCCGGCGCGGTCAGGTGCAGCAGCTTCGAGACCACGGTCAGCATGCCGGAGAAGTGCCCGGGCCGGAACACTCCCTCGAGCTCGTCCGCCAGCGGTCCCGGATGCACGGTGACCGACGGCTCGTTCGGGTACAGCTCGTCGCGCGACGGGTTGAAGACCAGGTCGACGCCCTCGTTCTTCGCGATCGCGAGGTCGGAGGCCAAGGTCCGCGGGTACCGGTCGAAGTCCTCGGCCGGCCCGAACTGCAACGGGTTCACGAAGATCGTCAGCACCACGCTGCCGTCCGGCCCGACCCGCTCGCGGGCCTCGGCGAGCAGCGCGGCGTGGCCCTCGTGCAGGGCGCCCATGGTCATCACGACCGCCCGGGGCCGGATCGCAGCCGCTGCCCGCAGCTCGGCCTTGGTCTGGGTGAGTCTCATCGCGGTGCCTCCCCTGTCCGATCTGACCGGTGCCCGTTCAGTACTTCGGTGAACCGTGCGGCCGTCGCAGCGTCCAGCCGGCCGTCCGCCGTCGCCAGCTCCAACGTCGCATCGGCCAGCTCGGCGTACGTACGCCGCACGCCGCCCTGCAGTACGGCCAGATGCGCAGCCACGGTGTCGACATCGCCCCGGGCGATCGGCCCGGTGAGCGCATGATGACCGGATCGCAGCGTGTTGTCGAGAGTCGCGGCCACCAGCGGGCCGAGCGTGGCGACCGGATCCGCGACCCCGGCGTCGCGCAGTACGGCGAGCGCCTGGGAGACCAGCGTGGTCAGGTGGTTCGCACCGTGCACGAGACCGGCGTGGTAGCGCGCACGCTGCTCGTCGGCGATCCACTGCACCTGAGCACCGACCGCCTTCACCAGCCGCTCCACGACGGCACGGGCCGCGTCGGGCGCGGTCGCGGTGAACATGACTCCGTCCAGCCGCACCGGTCCGCCCGGGAACGTCATCGAGGGGTGCAGCGCGACAGGTGTCGCGGCCAGACCGTTCAGTGGTGCCAGCCCGTGCGCTCCGGACAGGTGCACGACGTACTGCGCACTGGTCAGTGGAAGCGTGTGCGCCACGTCCTGGATGAGGTCGTCCGGTACGGCGACCAGCATGACGTCAGCGCGGGCGGTGACCTCGTCAGCGGTCAGCACCGGCACAGCGGGCAGGAGGCGAGCGGCGCGCTCCAGCGACGCGTCCGACCGCGCGGTCACTCCGACCAGGGGGTGTCCGGCTGCCGCCAAGGCTGCTCCCAGGGCGGTCCCGGCCCGGCCGGCTCCGATCAAGCCGATCCGTTCCATCACTCACTCTCTTCTCGTTCCAGTCCCACGGCGGGGTACCAGACGATCTATTAGCCAGGGTAGGTGATGAGAGCATGGGTGGGTGAGTGATGCGTGGGCGGCAGGGACCGAATTGACCGCGATTCTGATCACAGTGCCGGAGTTGGAGGCGTACACGGACCGCTGGCGGTCGGTGTCTCGTTCCACCGCACGGCCACAGGTCCCGCTGACCGAGCTCATCCCGCCACACGTGTCCGTACTGGTCCCCTGGGTTGCTGAGCCGACCGACACCGACAGGGCGCGGCTGCAGGCGGCCGTTGCGTCGGTGCAGCCGTTCGAGCTGAGCTTCCCGACCGCTGGTCAGTTTCCGAACGGTACGGCGTGGCTGAAGCCGGAGCCGTTCGACAAGGTCCGTGCCCTGCTCATGGCGGTGTTCGACGCGTTCCCGGAGTGCCCGCCGTACGGTGGCGAGTTCCCGGACCCGCATCCGCACCTGACCATCTCGTCGTCCAACCAGGGCGGCCCGGCTGTGGTCGCCGAGGCGAACGCCGCCCTGGCCGCCACGCCGGCTCCCACAGTCCAGCTCACCGAGCTGGGCCTGTGGCGCGAGGACGCGGAGGGCGTGTGGCGCCAGTTCGGCGCCGTACCGCTCGGCGCTCCTATCGCCTGACCTGAAAGCCCATCGGCGCCACTGCTGCCTCGCTGCGACGCCAGTCCGTCGGTACGTCGGCCGGTGTCAGCGCGCGTACCTGCTCGACGGCCGGATCGCGGAGGGCGTTGATCCGGACCGCCTGCTGCGAGACGGTCGCCTCGAACAGGTTCCGAACGTCGCGCCCGTTGCCGAAGTCCGGCGCGCTCCGGACCTGCTGCAGCGCCGCACCGATCCGCTCCAGGACACCATCGGCGAGCACGTAGCCCGCCTTGCCGCTCAGGTACTCGAAGATCTGCTCGAGCTCCGGCCCCGAATAGTCCGGGAACTCCACCGCAGTAGGCACTCGCGAGCGCAGCCCCGGATTCATGGCGAACAGCTTCTCCATCGGCTCGGTGTACCCGGCGAGCACCACCACCAGGTCGTCGCGGCGTTCCTCCATGAGCTTGATCAGGGTGGCGATCGCGTCCCGCCCGAAGTCGCTCAGGTCGGCCAGCGTGTACGCCTCGTCGATGAACAACACGCCGCCGAGCGCCCGCTCCACCAGCCGGCGCACCTTCGGAGCCGTGTCGCCGTAGCGATCGCCGACCATCTCGCTCCCGGTCGTCTCCACCAGGTGACCGACCCCGAGCAGGCCCAGGTCCCGGTAGATCTCGGCGAGCAGCCGGGCCACGGTCGTCTTGCCGGTGCCCGGGTTGCCGGTGAACATCAAGTGCCGCGACCGGTCCGCCGGCGGCATCCCCGCCTGCGCTCGCAGAACGTCCGCCTTGGCCTCCGCGGCCAGCCGCTCGACCGTGGCCTTGACCTCGCTCAGACCGGTCATCGCGGCCAGCTCGGCCTGCGGGTTCTGGTGCCGGCGCAGGTCGCCGAGACTCTCCTCGGACAAGCTGGTCACGTCGGCGAGCTCGATCGTCCGGACCTGGTCCAGACTCGGCGCCTCCATCCCAGCCAGCCGAACGGCCTGCAGCGTCGCGATCCGCTCGAGCAACGTACGGATCGTCCGGGCGTTGCCGAACCCCGGTGCCCGCGGCACCTTGTGCAGGCCGGCCAGCACCAGGTCCGACACCCCGTCCGCGAGCTCGAAGCCGGACTTCCCGACGGCGCTGAGGAAGATCTTGTGCAGCTCGATGTCGGTGTAGTCCGGGAAGTTGACGAAGGTCCGGATCCGCGATTTGACCCCGGGGTTGCTGTCGAGCAGCTGGTACATCTCGGCGGGGTACCCGGCCATCACCACGACCAGGTTGTCGCGGTGCTTCTCCATCAGCTGGATCAGGGTGGCGATCGCCTCCCGGCCGAAGTCCCGCCCGGAGCCGCCGTACAGCGCGTACGCCTCGTCGATGAACAGCACCCCGCCCAGCGCCCGCTCGACCACCTCGGTCACCTTCGGCGCGGTCTGGCCGATGTAGGTCGCGACCAGATCGGCCCGGCCGACCTCGACCAGGTGCCCGGAGGTGAGCATGCCCAGGTCCCGGTACACCTCGGCCAGGATCCGGGCCACGGTCGTCTTGCCGGTGCCGGGGTTGCCGCTGAACACCAGATGCCCCATCGGCTTCGGCAGCCGCAGGCCGGCTTCGATCCGCAGTTTCGCGACCCGGGCCTCCGCGACCAGTTCGTGCACGCGGGTCTTTACCGGGCCGAGCCCGATCATCGCGTTCAGGTCGGCGATCGGGTCACCGGCGGCCGGTACGTCCCCGCGCTGCGCGTCCGGCGCGGCCTCGTCCCCGTCGGCGCGGGTGGCCGCAGCGGCTGACGGCCGGAACGAGTGCAGGTCCCGCAGCCTGCGAATGAAGCCGGAGACCAGGAAGAGCTCCTTCGACGGCTTGGCCCGGTCCGGCAGCCCGTTCAGGCAGGCACCGACCTGATAGAGCGCTGCCAGGTACTCCCGGGCCTCGTACGGCGCTCCGGCCTCGACCGCGCGGGTCATCCAGTCCTGCCGCTGCCGCCGCCAGCCGGCCGGATCCGGCTGCGCCACCGGCTTGTCGAGTGCCTGCCGTACGTCCGCCGTACCGCCCGGCCCGAGCACCGTGAACGAGAGGCCCGCGGGAATGTCGGTCCGTCCGACCTGCCGGAACAGGCCCGCCAGTTCCTCCGTGAACGGCTTCTCCGCCTCCGGCGTAGCCGCCGAGACCTTCTCGTACGCCGCCTGCAAGCGGTTCACGCTGTGCACCATCAGGTCGAGCGGGTTGCCGGACAGGTTCGGGTACGCCTGCCGGATCGCGTCGTCGTCGAACTCCTCCGCCCAGCGCTTCAGCAACTCGCTCCGCGGCGCCTGGCTGTGCAACGCGAGCAGCTCCGGGGTGGCCAGCACACGGTCGAGCATCGTGGCCATCGCCGTCCAGCGAACCTGCAGGCTCGGGATGCCGGCCAGCAGGTCGAGCATGTCCCGGCAGGCCCGTACGTACGCCTCCTGCACGGCGACGTCCTTGCGGAGCGTGAACGGGATGATGAACTCCGCCTTGGTGTCCATCCAGTTGGCGACGTCGGTGTCCGGCTCGTACCGGACCTTGCGCCACTCGTTCAGGATCAGGAACTGCAGGCTGCGCGCCCCGCCGGCCACGATGCCGACCGGCGGCAGCAGGCTCTTGAACAGGTAGTAGAAGTTGTCGACAAGCAGCGGCGTGTCCTCGGCGAAGAATGTGTTCCTGACCATCTTCGAGTCGGGGGGCACCCGGGCGACGATCTCTCTGAGCTTCGCGGTCGTCTCGTCCAGCCATCCGGGGGTGACGACGAACGGGCGGTGCCGGCCGACGAGGTCGAACACAGGTTCGGCGGCGAACAGGACCCCGAGGTCTTCTGGAAGGATTGCCACGATGCCGATCCTAAGAGCGGTCTGGTCCACGTGACCGAGACCTTCCGCAACGCCTGGCAGCAAGCCCTGTACGGTCCGGACGGCTTCTACCGCCGGGAGCGGCCGGCTGCGCACTTCCGTACGTCGGTGCACGCGTCGCCCCTGTTCGGTCAGGCGATCGCGCGACTGGCCGTGCAGCTCGAGCTCGATCAGGTCGTGGACGTGGGCGCCGGGTCCGGCGAGCTGGGCGAGGTACTGCGGGCCGAAGGGCTCGCTGTTACCGGCATCGAACTGGACGACCACCTGCCCGAACGACTGACCGGCCTGGTGATCGCCAACGAGTGGCTCGACAACGTCCCGTGTGAGGTTGTCGAGTGGGACGAGGACGGCGTACCGCGCTATCTGGCGGCCGACCTGACCCCAGGTGCCGTTGTGGACGGCAACGATCTGAGCTGGTTGCGGGAGTGGTGGCCTGGCGAGCCTGGCGACCGTGCGGAGGTTGGCCGAGCACGGGACGAGGCTTGGCAGGAGGTAGTGCAGCGGCTTGCGGGCGGTGCGGTCGCGATCGCCATCGACTACGGACACCTGAGGTCGAGCAGACCGCCGTACGGGACGTTGACCGGGTTCCGCGCTGGGCGGGAGTGTGCACCCGTTCCGGACGGCAGCTGTGACATCACGGCGCATGTGGCTCTGGACTCGCTGGGCGGCACGGTTGTGCGCCAACGCGACGTACTGAAGGCACTGGGCGTCAGCGGCGCCCGTCCGAGCCTGGAGCTCGCTCGGACGGAGCCGAGGCGCTACCTGTCCGAGTTGTCGTCAGCAGGCGAGGCGGCCGAGCTGCTGGACCCGTCCGGGCTCGGCGGGTTCGGCTGGGTCTGGACCGCGGCCGGAGCGGACGCCGAGAGGCGTGCAGCGCGCGCCCTGTCCGCCTGAGCCTGCACCAGCGCCGCAGCCAGGACCTGGTCCTGGTGCAGCGCGACCGCGTCCGTCGGGCCGAGGGGCGTGTCCACATGGACGTCGGCCAGCCCCAGACGGCGCTGGATCGGCCCCTGCTCCAGCCGGACCGACTGGGTCTTGTGGTGCAGCACGATCGACGTACGGCGACTCACCCAGCCGCGTGTGGTGACCATGACCTGCTCGTCGACTCCGTACGCCAGGTACCGCCAGCCGATCGGCCGGAGCCACTTGGCGCGCTCCGGCGCCGGATGCATCTGGATCTGGCTCAGGTCGAGGCCGGGCAGGATCCGGTTGAGTACGTACGCCACCTCTGCACGCTCGCCGACAGGCAGCAATTGCGCACCCTCGAGCAGGTCGTCACCGTCCTCCTTCTGCCCGGTGACACCGGCGATGTCCAGCTCGACCCGCGACCAGCCGAGCAGGCGCCAGATCAGCGGCTCGGTGATCAGCAGGCCCTGGACGCGGCCGGGCGGAATGGTCTGCCGCTGCACGTCGAACAGCCCGCGCTTGGTCCGCAGGCCGTGGCTGGACTCGGACAGCGTGAACCCGTGGTTGCCGACGACCTGCTTCCAGATCGGCTGCACCACACCGAGCAGCAGCGGCAGACCGGCGAACAGACCGACGTGGAAGTTCAGCACCATGGTCGCGACGATCAGCCAGATCAGTGCGCCCGCACTACCGACGACGGTGGACGACAGCAGGGTCGCCCCGAGCAGGCGGCTGGTCGGCACCGTCAGCAACGGTGGAGCCACCGCCTCGGCCTGCTGGTCGACCGCCTGTTGCTCGGCGGCCTGCTCGCCCTTGGCACGAACGAGGAGCGTCGTCCGCAGGCTCTGCGCCTCCTCGTACCGGAAGTAGCTCAGCTTGCCGTCGCTCTTGCCGCCGCCGGCCACGTCCATCCGCAGCTCGGCCATGCCGAACAGCCGGGCGACGAACGGCTGCGCCACGTCGATCGCCTGGATCCGGTCGAACCGGATGATCCGCGTCCGCCGGAACAGGAACCCGCTGTCCACCCGGATCGCGTCGTCGGTCAGCTGCCACTTGGTGAACCACCACGACAGCGTGCCGAGCAGGATGCCGCCGACGAGTACCGCGGCCAGGCCGATGCCGGCGAACGTCAGGTTCTGCCGGAGGCCCTCGTTGTTGACCAGGGCGAAGGCTGCGACGACGAAGTACCCCCAGCCCTTCACGAACGGGGTCAGCGGGTGCAGCCGCTGTCCCATCGTCTCCACAGCTTGCTGAGTCACAGGCCCCACGCCTGCGCCTGGCCGAGGGCGGACAGCCGGTCACGCAGGCGACCGGCCTCGTCGGGGTGCAGCCCGGGGATCTTCGCGTCGGTCGCCGGCGTCGCCGTGTGCAGCTCCACCGTCGCCATCCCGTACGCCCGTTCCAGCGGCCCCGCGGTCACGTCGACGAACTGCATCCGGCCGTACGGCACGACGACCAGCTCGCGGAACATGATCCCGTGGCTGACCAGCAGCTCGTCCTCGCGCTCGGCGTACCTCCAGGACCGCTGGTTGCGCCCGATCAGGATCCACGACCATCCGAACAGGAGCGCGATCAGGACCACGGCGAGCACGCCGTACAACCAACCGAGCGTCAGCCCGAGAACCACCAGCGCCGCGACAGCCACCAGCCCGGCGAGGATCGCCGCGTTCAGCCGCCGCAGCGTGGCCAGCTTCGGTGAGACCGCCGTCCAGCTGACATCCGAGGGTGCGAAGAGGTCATCCACGCCCCAAGCCTGTCACGATAGGAGGCATGAGCACGGAAAAAGTCGTTGGAGTCGGGGCCGGAGCTGCCGGATTTGACCCTGCGTACGAGCGTGGCGGGGCCGGGACGGACCTGCCGACCACCGACATGGTGCTCAACATCGGGCCGCAGCATCCGGCGACGCACGGCGTGCTGCGGCTGCGGCTGACCCTGGACGGCGAGCGGATCGTCGGCTGCGAGCCGATCATCGGCTACATGCACCGCGGCGCCGAGAAGCTCTTCGAGGTCCGCGACTACCGACAGATCATCGTGCTGGCGAACCGGCACGACTGGCTGTCCGCGTTCGCCAACGAGCTCGGTGTGGTGCTCGCGGTCGAGCGGATGATGAACCTCGAGGTCCCGGAACGCGCCGTCTGGCTGCGCACCCTGCTCGCCGAGCTGAACCGGGTCCTGAACCACCTGATGTTCCTCGGCTCGTACCCGCTCGAGCTCGGCGCGATCACGCCGGTGTTCTACGCGTTCCGCGAGCGCGAGACGATCCAGGCGGTGATGGAGGAGCTGTCCGGCGGCCGGATGCACTACATGTTCAACCGCGTCGGTGGCCTCAAGGAGGACCTCCCGTACGGCTGGCTCGGCCGCGCGTCCGCCGCCTCCGCCGCGGTCCGCAAACGGCTGCCCGACATCGAGGAGATCATCCTCGGCAACGAGATCTTCCGCGCCCGGACCGTCGGCGTCGGCAAGCTCGCCCCCGAGCTCGTCGCCCAGTACGGCGTCTCCGGCCCGATCGCCCGCGCCTCCGGGGTGGACGCCGACCTGCGCCGCGACGAGCCCTACCTCGCGTACGGCGAACTGCAGGACGTACTCCGCGTGGTCACCCGCCCCGAAGGCGACTGCTACGCCCGCTTCTCGGTCCTGCTCGAGCAGGTGAAGGTCTCCCTCGACCTCGTTGACGCCTGCCTCGCCAAGCTCTCCACCCTCCCAGCCGGCCCGGTCAACGTCCGGCTGCCGAAGATCCTGAAGGTCCCCGAGGGCCAGACGTACGCCTGGACCGAAAGCCCGCTCGGCATCAACGGCTACTACCTGGTCTCCCGCGGCGACAAGACCCCGTGGCGCCTGAAACTCCGCTCCGCCAGCTTCAACAACATCTCCGCCCTGCCGGCCCTGCTCCCCGGCACCATGATCCCCGACATGATCGCCATCCTCGGCAGCATGTTCTTCGTCGTCGGCGACATCGACAAATAGGTCAACGCCGGGTCAGGATCCGGGCCGCGATGCGCTGCTGCGCGTCCACGGTCTTCGGCAGTGGCGACAAGCTCGGGTCGTGCGTCCAGAGCCCGAACGGCAGGATCCCCGCCACCCGCGGATGGCGCACCGCCAGGTTGTAGTAGTCCCACTGCAGGGCGGCGACGGCCGCGTCGGTCTTCTTCGTCGACCCGCACAGGTTGCGCGCCGACTCCGTGTACACGAAGAGCTTGACGTCCGGCCGGGAGGCGGTCGCCGTCTCCAGCGTTTTCAGGGTCCCCTCGACCTTGTCCATCCCGACGCAGTACTGGTCGAACGCCACCCAGTCCACCGCCGGCGGGACCTTCACCCCCGGTTTCACCGACGGGGCAGCGAAGTTGAGCATCACCGGGATGTTCGGGAATGTCTTCTTGATCATCGCGGCCGCCGCTGCGGTGTCCTCGTACGACGCTCCTTGCCAGTACGCCTCGTCCATCAGCGCGAACGCCGCGATGCGATCGACGTAGTGCGAACTCTTCAGCTTCGCCACGAACGTTGTCCACTGCTGCTCGGCGTCCGCTCGCAGCCGGCACTTCGGACCAGGGCAGTCGACGAAGAACTGCCAGCGGGTGTTGAGCATGCAGGTACCGGGGGCGCACTTGGCCAGCTCGTCGAGCTTCGGGCCGCTCGAGTCGCTGACGCTCACCCAGTTGAGGTTCGAGTAGCCCGCAACGTCCGGCACGTGGTTGGTCGGGATGCTCTCGATCCGCGCGGCGAAATAGCCGAAGTACCGCAGGCCGGACGCCGTTGGAACCGTCAGGGCGGCGGGGTCCACGGCCGACACGTGCAGGTCGTCGACGGTGGACACGAGCTTCGCGTTGGTGCCGTACCGGCCGAGGAACAGCCAGTCGCGGGCCGGCAGCGGTTGCGGCAGCGTCGTCCGGAAGTCCTGCCCGTTGACGGTCCAGGTCAGGTTCTTGCTGTCGGCAACAGTCAGCGTCACCGCATACCGCGCGGCCGGGGCCGAAACCTTGGTGTTGATCAGCAGGGCACCGTGATGGAACACCTGCAGCTTGCCGTCGGCGGTGACGAGCGCACCGGTGACGTCCTTGTCGGACACGTACCCACGCGATCCGGCCGACGCCGCGAGCACGATCGACGACCAACCGCTGCCTGAAGCCGTCGTACCGACCGCGGGCGTGAGGGTCGCGGAGACCTTCGCCGTCCCGTCGTTCACCACCGGCGCATCCAGGCGTACGGCGCTTGTGCGCAGATGGAACGACAATTTGCCGCCGTACGCCGGGCTACCGACCTGCGCGTGCCACGGCCGCAGCGGGACCTTGGGGTCGTCACCGGCGTACCAGAGGCCAGGGACGCGCGTATACGTCACACCGCGGACAGCGCCGGTCTGACGGCCGTCCACGTTGTCGTTCAGGCCGTACTGCGGGTCCGTGTCGTGGGCGCCGTCGAAGGAATCGCTGAACGCAGCCGTCGAGGTGGCCGCGGACGCGGCGTGATGGGTCAGCGGATAGGTCACGAGAGACCCAAGAACGCCGGCCAGGACCAGCCCGAGCACCGTGAGTCGCTTCTTCCGCATGACCGCCGTCGCACCCCTTCGAGTCGTGTGGCGGCCAGTGTGGCAGCGGGAGGTCTCAGCCGGCGATCAATTCGAGGAGAGGCTCACGCAGGCCGTTTGACACTGCGAAGGTGGTACGGGATTCGGGTGAGTGCTCGGCGCCCTGCAGGTCGAGGACGGTGACGCCCGCCTCGCGGCAGATCGCCACGCCGGCCATCGTGTCCCAGGGCTTGTTCGAGTACATGATCATCGCGTCGAAGTAGCCGGCCGCGGTCCAGGACAGCGCGGTGGCCGCCGTACCGATCATCCGGAGCCGCTGGGCCCGCGGGTAGAGGCGCTGGGTCAGCGCGAACCGCTCGGCGTTCATCCCCTCCGCGTCCGGGCCGACCGCATAGTCGCCCACGGCAACCAATGCCTCGGACAACTCGGTGCAGTCGCTGCCCCGGATCGGCTTGCCGTTACAGGTCGCGCCCAGTCCCTCGGCGGCAGCGTACGTCGTACCAAGCGCGGGATGGTCGATGACACCGGCAACCGTTCGGCCTTCGTGAATCAGCCCAAGGGCGATGCACCACAGCGGTACGCCGTGGATGAAGTTCACCGTGCCGTCGACCGGGTCGAGCACCCAGCGGGTCCCGTCGGTCGCACCGCCCTCCTCCTCGCCCAGAACGCCGAGATCCGGCGTCTCCCGTTGGAGGAACGCGCGTACCTCCCGCTCCACGGCGAAGTCCACCTCGGAAGCCATGTCCCGGTCGCCCTTGGAGGTCAGCTCCCCCGGCGCCATCGACTCGGTGACGGCCCGGCCCCGGGCGACGGCGGCTTCGGCAACCTTCAGCAGTTCGGCGAGATCCACACCGCCGAACCTACACGGCGTTCAGGACGCCGCGAGGCCGCGGAGCTTGAGGTCCACGACGGTGGGGGCGTCGGCCTGGGAGTGCTTGTCGCCGGCCGCGACGACGGTCGCGACCTCCTCGTCGATCTTGTCCAGGCGCTGGTCGATCTTGTCCAGGCGGCGCTGCATCAGGTCGACGAACTCCGCGTTCTCGACGACGCGGGCACTGGTGATCCGCGAGTACTCCTGCGCGACCTGCGCACGCTCGTCGGAATGGGCCAGCCGCTCCACCAGCAACTGGTGGCGGAACAGGACCGCGCCGCCGATCGCAACGAGCGCGGCACCGACCGCAGCGGCCCGGAGAATCCAGGCATTCTGCGAGAACAGTGCGACACTCACCCCCACGCAGACAACGATCAACGATGCGTTGGCAACGGTGAGAACGGTGGTCCTGGTTCGACGGCGGCTACCCCTTGACCCCATGGGTCGCCATGTTAAGGGGTCTCGTCGGGGTCCTCGGGAATGCGACACGCCCGTTCGAGCAACAATCCGGCCGTGACGACCAGCACTGAGATCACCGCCGCAATACCGGCCATGACCACTCGTTGACGAGGCCCGGAGGCCCCCATCGCCTGCAGGAAGGATAACGCGAACCCTGCGTAAACACCGGTGCACAACGCGCCGACAAAAGCGCTGGCCTTCCCGATCATCAGCAGGAAGACCGCGCGGGACGCCTCGACACGTTCGCGGCGCACCTGGATCCGCTGATGGGTGTTGCGCGCCGCCACGAACAGCAGCGCGGCCAGGAAGGCCCAGGCGACCAGCGTCAGCCAGGACACCGTCGGCGCGACCCCGTCACCGGCCTCGATCGCCTTCACCAGCGTGACGCCGATCGCGACGCCGAGGACGGCGATCGCGACCAGCAGCCGGCGCGACGTCGGCCGCACTGAACCCTCGGGCGGTTCCTTCTGTGGCGCCCGGCCGGGCTCGGTACCGCCGGACACCACTACTGCAGCTCGATGTCGAGCTTGGTCACGCCCTCGGCCCCGACCTTCGCGAGCAGGTCCGCGACCGGGCCGTGGCCCGGCAGCACGGCGTCCCGCTCGATGTCGAGCCACGGCGCCAGCACGAACGCGCGCTCGTGTGCCCGCGGATGCGGGATGGTCAGCTCCTCGGACTCGATCGTCTTCTGCCCGTAGGTGATCAGGTCGATGTCCAGGGTCCGCGGTGCACCCGGCACGCTGCGCTCGCGGCCGAACGCCTCCTCGACCGCGTGCGCGCGCTCGAGCAGCAGGTCGACCCCGAGGGTGGTGTCGGCGAGCAGCACGATGTTCAGGTACGGCCCGGACTCGTCCGGACCGCCCACCGGCTGGGTCTCGTACACCGGCGACACCTCGACCACCACGACGTCCGGGGTGTCCCGCAGCGCATCGACCGCGCCCTGCAGGTTCGCCTCCCGGTCGCCGAGATTACTGCCGAGCGACAGGATCAGCTGACGGATCGGCTTCAGGCCTCCGCTCAGGGTGTCCGCGTCGATGACGTGGGGGCTAGGGGTCTCAGTCACGAGGATTCTCCGGCTCTGCGCTGCACGGTCAGGACAACGTCGTCGAACGGCACCGAGATCGGCGCCGAGGGTTTGTGGATGGTCACGGCCGTCGCTGTCACCCGCTCGTCGGCGAGACAGAGATCGGCGATGCGCTGGGCGAGGGTCTCGATCAGGTCCACCGGATCGGACTCGATGGCGGTGTGCACCTGCTCGGCCACCACGCCGTAGTTCACGGTGTCGGCCAGGTCGTCGGAGGCTGCGGCAGGCCGGGTGTCCAGCTCCAGCCGGACGTCCACGACGAACTCCTGCCCGTCGGCCCGCTCGTGATCGAACACCCCGTGGCGCCCGAATCCGCGGATGCCCCGGATCTCGATCACATCAGGAGGAGTCAGCACGGGACCGCTCATTCCGCCTCCTCCTGTCGGCCCCCAGACGACAGTACCGGTGAGGCATGGTGGATCCACAACCGCCAGCCGGAGGAAGTTCTGCGGAAAACGTTCGTCGCGAGCGCCTTTCCGCCCGCGAAACCTTCCTCCGGGGCGCCCTCGCCGGACGACAGGACATTCTCCGTACACGTGACGTACGCCACGTTGTCGTCGACCCGCACCTGGACGTCGGTGAGGAAGAACTGGATGTACGGCGTGTTCGCGAAGATCATCGCCCAGGCCCGCATCAGCTCGGGGTACCCGGAGATCGCGGCGTTGCCGGGGTGGATGCAGACCGGATCCGGCTCCGGCAGCCAGACGGCCGCCATCAGATCCAGATCGCCGGCCTCAAAGGCGTTGTAGAACGCCATGTTGGCATTCAGGACGGCATCCTCGACGGTCGCACCCGACGGCCTGTTACGTGCGGCATCGCCGCCGGTGCCCTGCCGTGGTGCATCCGTCATACCTTTCCCCATCTCTTCGCCACCCGGACCGCGTCCACGCTCGGGGCCACCGCGTGCGCCCGGACACACCAGGCACCGGCGGCGGCGGCCAGGGCGGATACGGCCACGCTCGCGTCGTCTCGTCGTACGGCCGGTCTGGGTTCACCGGTCTGCTCGTCGGCGAGCAGCCTACCGAGGAACGTCTTCCGGGACGCACCGATCAGCAACGGTCTTTCCAGTACGGCGAATTCCCGCAACCGGCGCAGAATCTCCCAGTTGTGGTCCGCGGTCTTCGCGAAGCCGAGCCCGGGGTCGAGCGCGACCCGGTTCAGATCGATGCCGGCCGCGCTGAGCGCGTCCAGGCGTTGGGCCAGCTCGGCGATCACCTCGGCGACGACATCGACGTACTGGGCCCGGTTCTGCATGTCGACCGAGTGGCCGCGCCAGTGCATGCACAGGTACGGCGCGCGGCGCTCGGCGATCAGCGGCAGCATGTCCGGATCGGCCAGCCCGCCGGAGACGTCGTTGATCATCGTGGCGCCGGCGTCCAGGACGAGCTCCGCGACCTGCGAGCGCATCGTGTCCACCGAGATGATCGCGCCGTCCGCGGCGAGCGCCTCGACGACCGGGATCACCCGGCGGAGCTCCTCGTCCTGCGACGGCCGCACCGCACGCGGACGGGTGGACTCGCCGCCGACGTCCAGCAGGTCGGCGCCCTCGGCCAGCAACTCCCGGCCGTGCTTGATCGCGGCGCTCGGCTCGAACCACTCGCCGCCGTCCGAGAACGAGTCCGGCGTCACGTTCACAACGCCCATGACGAGGCACCGGTCGACGACCGGCAACCCGTCCACGTGACTCCACGCCTCAGTTCTCACCCACACACCGTAGTAGCCCCACCCCCCAGGCCGAAGGCTGGGCCCGGGAAGGCTCAGTTGGCGAGGATCAGGCGGGATGCGGTGGATTGCAGGACGGGGGTGATCGGCTGTGAGTACGACTCGTTGGTCTGGCCGTACTTCTCCAGGCACTTGCCGTCGATCAGGGCCGCCCCGCTGGTGATGCCCTGGGCGTAGTTCCCGGTCATGTTCGCGCCGCCGGAGTCGCCCGCTTCGACGCACGCGGTGTGCTGGAAGAGGCCGCGGACCACGCGGTTGTTGCCGTAGTTCACCGTGACGTTCCGCGCGACGATCCGGCCGCAGGTCCAGCCGGTGCTCTTCCCGGACTTGCACAGCGTGGAGCCGATGGTGGCGTCCGCGAGGCCCTTGACCGCGACGTTGCCGTTGCCCCAACCCTCGACGTACCCCTGCTGGTCCCAGCCCTCGATCACGCCGACCGACCCGAAGTCGCTGCCCGGGAAGCTCGATGTGTAGGTGTTGCCGAGGACGTATCCGTTCCGGGAGAACGACGGCTTGCCGGACGTGCAGTGGCCGGCGGTCAGGAAGATGCGGGTGCCCTTGCGGGTCCGGGCGTTGAAGCCGAGCGAGCAGACGTACCCGGTGTTCTTGTCGACCTGGACGCCGCCGCGCAGGCCGAAGTCGTCGGCGGTGGTGCGGACCGTCCCGGTGACCCGGCGGACCGTCACCCGGTCGCCGTTGGCCTCGGCGCGGGACAGGAACCGCTGGGTGATCGAGTCGTGCGCGGTCTTCGGCACCGAGACCACCACGGTCCCGGAGACCGGATCGACGTACCAGGACCGGACCTTGCCGGCGCTGGACGCGGAGGCCAGGTGGTTCAGCTCCCCCTGGACGGCGTTCAGCTGATGGGCGGTGTATTTCACCAGGCGCGGGATGGCGCCGATCTGACGGACCAGCTCGGCGGTCGACAGGTCCGACACCGCGACGACCAGCTCGCCGCCGGCGTCGTAGTAGCTGCCCACGACGCCGGAGTCGGAGCCGAGCTCGGACTCCAGGGTCTGGGCGACCAGCGGGTCCACAGCCCCGTTGGTGGCCTTCGCGGCCTTGGGGGCCTGCTGATCGGTGTGGGAGCCGGTCTTGGTCCGCGTGTCCGCGGTGGCCCAGTTCGCCGCGGCCAGCCCGCCGGTCGTCAGGACGACGACCCCGGCTAGTGCGGCGCCGACCCGGAAACGCCCCGACATCCTGTCCTCCTCACACCGGCGCTCTGGTCCCCGTTGGCCGAGTGCCACTACGGAAAGTAAACGCTCAGCGACAGAATGTCCATAGTGCCGGACTCTTAAACTTCAACGACGGCTGGGGTTCCCGGGCTACGGGTCAGCCGACGATCAGGCTCATCGCCTCGGCGCGGGTGCTCGGGTTGCGGAGCTGGCCGCGCACGGCGGAGGTGATCGTCTTCGCGCCCGGTTTCCGGACGCCGCGCATGGTCATGCAGAGGTGTTCGCACTCGATCACCACGATCACGCCGCGCGGCTCGAGGATCTCGACCAGCGACTCCGCGATCTGCGTGGTCAGCCGCTCCTGGACCTGCGGCCGTTTCGCGTACACGTCGACCAGCCGCGCGAGCTTCGACAGCCCGGTGACGCGGCCGTCACGGCTCGGGATGTACCCGACGTGGGCGACGCCCGTGAACGGCACCAGGTGGTGCTCGCACAGGCTCCACACCTCGATGTCCTTCACCAGCACCATCTCGTCGTGCTCGAGCGCGAACGTGGTCGTCAGTACGTCCTCCGCGCCCTGCCCGAGCCCGGCGGTGATCTCCGCGTACGAGCGGGCCACCCGCGCCGGCGTGTCCTGCAGACCCTCGCGGTCCGGGTCCTCGCCGATCGCGATCAGCAGCTCCCGGACGGCCCGCTCGGCCCGCGCGTGGTCGAACTTCGGTGACGTCATCGCAGAAACGCTACGGCAGCACAGCAGAAAACGCCGCCACCCGGTCCGGGTGGCGGCGTTCCTGGTGATTCGCGGTGAAGAGCCCTACTGGTTGGTCGGCGGGGTCGGGCCGCTGCCGTAGTCCGGCGGGCGGATCGCCTCGTCCGGGCCGACCGAACCGCCCGGCAGCACGTCCGAGAGCGAGCCGTTCTGCTCCGCACGGGTCGGGATCGGCATCACCGGCGGCTGGTCCGACGGCACCCGGGTGGACGAACCGGTCCAGGCCGGCCGCCGCTCGCGCATCACCACCGGCTCGAAGATCCGGGCGATCTGGCCCTTGTCCAGGGTCTCCTTCTCCAGGAGCTCCTCGACCAGGTGGTCCAGCACCGCGCGGTTCTGCACCAGGATGTCGAACGCCTCCTGGTGCGCGTTCAGGATCAGCTTGCCGACCTCCTCGTCGACCGCTGCCGCGATCTCCTCGGAGTAGTTCCGCTGGCTGCCGATGTCCCGGCCGAGGAACGGCTCGCCGTTGTCCTGGCCGAACTTGATCGCGCCCAGCCGCTCGGTCATGCCGTACTGCGTGACCATCGCACGGGCCAGCGCCGACGCCTTCTCGATGTCGTTGCTGGCGCCCGTGGTCGGGTCGTGGAACACCATCTCCTCGGCGGCCCGGCCACCGAGCATGTAGGCCAGCTTGTCGAGCATCTCCGACCGGGTGGTCGAGTACTTGTCCTCGTCCGGCAGGACCATCGTGTAGCCGAGCGCCCGGCCCCGCGGCAGGATCGTCACCTTGTGCACCGGGTCGGAGTGCGGCAGCGCGGCGGCGACCAGGGCGTGCCCGCCCTCGTGGTACGCCGTCAGCACCTTCTCCTTGTCGGACATCAGCCGGGTCCGGCGCTGCGGGCCGGCGATCACGCGGTCGATGGCCTCGTCCAGCGCGCGGTTGTCGATCAGCTGCGCGTTCGACCGGGCGGTCAGCAGGGCCGCCTCGTTCAGTACGTTGGCCAGGTCGGCACCGGTCATCCCGGGCGTCCGGCGGGCGACCGCGACCAGGTCGACGTCCTGCGCCATCGGCTTGCCCCGGGCGTGCACCTTGAGGATCTGTGTCCGGCCCGGCAGGTCGGGAGCGTC
Organism: Kribbella sp. NPDC048928; assembly: GCF_043197975.1. Classification (NCBI taxonomy): domain Bacteria; kingdom Bacillati; phylum Actinomycetota; class Actinomycetes; order Propionibacteriales; family Kribbellaceae; genus Kribbella; species Kribbella sp. NPDC048928. The sequence goes on from NZ_JBICUC010000004.1 coordinate 721,311, forward strand.
GACGGCGATCTGCCGGTCGAACCGGCCCGGCCGCAGCAGCGCCGGGTCCAGCACGTCCGGACGGTTGGTGGCCGCGATCAGGATCACACCGCCGCGGACGTCGAACCCGTCCATCTCGACGAGCAACTGGTTCAGGGTCTGCTCGCGCTCGTCGTGCCCGCCGCCGAGGCCTGCGCCACGGTGCCGGCCGACGGCGTCGATCTCGTCGATGAACACGATCGCCGGAGCGTTGGTCTTGGCCTGCTCGAACAGGTCCCGGACCCGGGAGGCACCGACACCGACGAACATCTCGACGAAGTCCGAACCGGAGATCGAGTAGAACGGCACCCCGGCCTCGCCGGCGACCGCACGGGCCAGCAGCGTCTTACCGGTACCGGGCTGGCCGTAGAGCAGCACGCCCTTCGGGATCTTGGCGCCGACCGCCTGGAACTTGCCGGGCTCCTGCAGGAACTCCTTGATCTCGCCGAGCTCCTCGATCGCCTCGTCGACCCCCGCGACGTCGGCGAACGTGGTCTTCGGGGTGTCCTTGGTGACCAGCTTGGCCTTCGACTTGGCGAAGCTCATCACCCGGGAGCCACCACCCTGCATGGAGTTCATCAAGAAGATGAACACCACCGCGATCAGCAGGAACGGGATCAGCGTGGAGAGCACCTGGCCGATGAAGCTCGGCTTCGGGTTCTCGACGTCGTACCGCTCGATCTTGCCGTCCTGGAAGAGGGTCTGCAGGTCGTTGCCGAGGTTCTCGCCCTGGCCGTCGACCCAGTGGGCCCGGACCTTGCTGCCGTCGGTCTTCTCCAGCCGGATCTCCTCGTCCGGGTTGACCAGCGTGACCGACTTGATCGTCTTGTCGCTCGACGACTTGGCCTGCTGGATCAGCTGGACGACCTGGCCGGTGGGCTCGGTCTTGTACCCGGTCGAGCCGGTCAGGAGCTGCCCGATCACCAGGACGCCCAGGAAGGCGACGACGATCCAGAACAGGGGTCCGCGGAAGATGCGCTTCACGTCCATGATCGGGGCCTAGACCCCGTCCCTCCTAGCTCGGCAGGCCCGGGTGTGGCGGGCTTGTGACGGTAATACCAGTCCAAGTGTCTCGTGTCGCACAAGACAACACAGCACGAGGGTCACCAAAGGACAGTACGACCCGTTGTACAGGCCGTCACCAAGTCTGCCCTGAAGGGCGCGTCAGGAGTAGACGTGCGGTGCCAGCGTGGCGACGCAGCGCAGGTTCCGGTACTTCTCGGCGTAGTCCAGCCCGTACCCGACCACGAACTCGTCCGGCAGGTCCAGACCGACGTACTTCACCGGGACCTGCATCTTCGCCGCGTCCGGCTTCACGAAGGCGGTGCACAGCTCCAGCGAGGCGGGCTTGCGGGACTCCAGGTTGCTGACCAGCCAGCTCAGCGTGAGCCCGGTGTCGATGATGTCCTCGACGATCAGCACGTGCCTGTTGGTGATGTCGGTGTCCAGGTCCTTCTGGATCCGCACCACCCCGGAGGACTTGGTGCCCGAGCCGTACGACGAGATGGCCATCCAGTCCATCTCGATGTGCCGGCTGAACGACCGGGCCAGGTCGGCCATCACCATCACCGCGCCGCGCAGCACCCCGACCAGGAGCAGGTCCTTGCCCTCGTAGTCGGCCTCGATCCGCGCTGCCAACTCCCGCAGCTTCGCGAGGATCTGCTCCTCGGTGTAATGGATCTTGGTCAGGTCCTTCTCGATGTCCGCCGCATCCACGGGCTCAGCCTGTCACATCCGGCCCGAGGATGATGAATCCGCCCTTGCGGACGGCGCGGATCCCCTGTGGCAGGTCGATCCAGCGCTGACCGCGCCACTCGGTCACCAGCGCCTCGACCGCCGCGATGTGCCGCGCTGTGAGGTCCGTGGCCCGGCAGCCGGCTTCCAGCGCAGCTTGTCGGAGTACGCGCGTACGGACCGCGGCCGGCTCCTCCTCGAGTACGCCGACGTCGCACCGCACCTGTCCTTCGGCACGGCTCAGTGCGGTCTCGGCGACATCCGCGGCCAGCTGGTCCAGCGCGTCGGCGTCCGCGCGCAGCAGCCCTGCCGTACGGGCGAGCGCATCGACCACACCCGGACCCAGCGCCTCCTCCAGTACGGGCAGTACTTCGTGCCGTACGCGAACGCGCGTGTACTGCGGGTCGTCGTTGTGCGGGTCGTGCCACGGCCGCAGCCCCGAGGCGATGCAGGCGGCGGCCGTGGTGGACCGCGGTACCTCCAGGAACGGTCGCCGCAACAACCCGACGACAGCAGCCATCCCGGCGAGCGAACGAGCACCTGAGCCGCGCCCCAGCCCGAGGAGGACGGTTTCGGCCTGGTCGTCGCGGGTGTGCGCCAGCAGGACGACGTCCGCTCCCAGCTCATCAGCCGCGTCACGGAGGGCGTCGTACCGCGCTGTACGCGCGGCGCCCTCCGGCCCACCCTCTGTACCGACCTGCACCGCGCGGACCAGTACGGGGTCGAGCCCGAGCGTCCGGCACTGCCCGGCTGCTCTCTCCGCGACCTGTGCCGAGTCGGCCTGCAGGCCGTGATCCACGACGACCGCACCGGCACTCAGACCGAGCTTGGGCGCCTCGAACGCGGTAGCGGCCGCGAGCGCGAGCGAGTCGGTGCCGCCGGAGCAGGCGACGAGCACCGTCGTACCTTGCGGCAGCTCAGCCAGAGTCGTCCGCACCGCCTCCCGGGTGCGGGCGATGGCGGGGTGGAGCTTCCCCCGCCGCTGCTGCGTCAGCTGCTCAGCCGTGGAGTCTGGCGACCCAGGCATCGGGGTTCGCGATCTCGTTCTTGGTCGGCAGCGTGTTCGGACCGGTCCAGACCCGGTTGAAGCCCTCCATGCCGACCCGGTCGACCACGCGGCGGACGAAGGCCGCACCGTCCTTGTACTGCCGCATCTTCGCGTCCAGCCCGAGCAGCCGCTTCAGCAGCTGGTCCACCGGGTTCCCACTGGTCCGCCGGGACGTGAACTTGGACCGGATCGTCTCGACGGTCGGGATGACCGACGGCCCGACCCCGTCCATCACGAAGTCCGCGTGGCCCTCCAGCAACGACATGACCGCCGTCAGCCGGTCCAGCACCGCACGCTGCTCCGGCGACTGCATCAGGTCCACAAGGCTCAGCTCGGCCTCACCTCGGACGGAACGGCCCAGCCGCTGCACGGCCTCCCGGAACATCGCGGCGTACGCCGAAGCGTCCAGCTCGGCCTGGTCGAGGAACAGTGCGATCTCCGACCGCAGGTGGTCCCGCAGCCACGGGACCGCGGTGAACTGCACCCGGTGCGTCTCCTCGTGCAGGCACACCCACAGCCGGAAGTCCCGCGGTACGACACCCAGCTCGGACTCCACGTGGACGACGTTGGGCGCCACCAGGAGCAGCCGACCGGTCAGACCGGGACGGTCCGGGTCCGGCTGCGCCGGGTAGAACGGGTCGAACTGACCGAGCACCCGCGACGACAGGAACGCCAGCAGCGCACCCGCCTCGATCCCGGTCACCCGGGAGCCGACCGCCGACGACAGGCCCGCAGTACGGTCCACCTTCTCGCGCAGCTTGTCGGCCAGCGGCTGCAGCACGGTCCGGAAGCCGTCCGCGTTCGCCTGCACCCAGCCGGGCCGGTCGACGATCACCACCGGTGCGGTGGCCGAGGTGGCCTTCAGCCCGGTGAACTCGCGGACGTGAGTCTCGGACTCGGCCGCGAACTGCCGCAGGTCCGCGACCACCTGGTCCGCCTCAGCACGGCTGACCGCCGGCCCGGGGCGCACCAGCTTCCGCGCCACGCCGGTCGCCAGCTGCCAGTCGACCATCTCGGTCGTGGTCCCGCCTTCCGCCGTACTCATACAACGACCCTAGTGCCATGTCCCAACATGTGCCGGTTGATCAGCAGCCGCAGTTGGCGAGTGCTGCGGTCGCTCTGTCGAGGGCGGCTCGCGCGTCGAGGGTCTTCGGGACCGGGACGCTGTCGCTGGCGATCGCGAACACCAGGAGCGTGCCCGAGCGGTCCCGGGCGTACCCGGCGAGGCTGTGAACGCTAGTGAGTGTCCCGGTCTTCGCATGCACCAGGCCGGTCCCAGTGCTCGTACCGGCCGTGGTGAAACGCTCCTTGAGGCTCCCGTCGAACCCTGCGATCGGCAGACCGGTCAACAGGTGCCGCAGCTCCGGGTGCTCCTTCGACGCGGCTACACGCACCGCACCAGCCAGCAGGTCGAGCGGGACCTTGTTGGCACGAGTCAGCCCGCTGCCGTCGTACGTCGTGGCTTTGGAGACGTCCAGCCCCAGCTTGGTGAGCGTGGCGCGTACGCCCTCCACACCACCCACGTACGACCCGCCGTTGCCGGTCGCGATGCCCACGTGCCGCAGCATCACCTCGGCGCCGTCGTTGTCGCTGTGCAGGTTGATGTACTCGACGATCTGCCCCACGGTCGGCGACTTCACCTGTGCCACCGGCGCAGCGGCCTTCGCGGCGACGGCGGGCTTCGTAGCGGCCACCTTGATCCCGTACTGCACCAGGAGCTTCTGGAACGCCAGCGCGGCGGCTTGGGACGGTGAGGTCGACCGCTTCGCCATGCCCGGTGCGATCCGGCCCTCGTTCACCCACAGGGCGGACGTGGGGGCCGCGATGCCTTCCGGTACGTAGTTGGCCTCCCAGTGCGTGTTGACCGCCGGCCCGGTGAACAACGAGGCGTCGTACCCGAGGGTGACCGAGGCGTTCCCCTGCGCCTTCAAAGCCTTGGCCGTGCTCGCGGCAAGCGTCTGCAGGCTGGCCCGCGCCGGGAAGCCGTCGTTCGCGGACGGCTTGACGGTCAGCAGCGGGTCACCGCCGCCGACCAGCACGATCGAACCCTTGCCGCCGCTCACGACCTTCGTGGCGAACGTGTGGTCCGGCCTGAGCACCGACAGCGCCGACACCGTGGTGAGCAGCTTCAGGGTGGACGCGGGCGTGTACGAAGTCGCAGCGCCGACCGAGAACACCGGCTTGCCGCGGGAGGCGTCGTACACGTAGATGCCGTGATGCTTGCCGAGCGACGGGTCCTTGAGGATCGCCGCGAGCGCCTTTCCGACACCCGCCGCGGTCGGAGCGGCACCCTCAGTGGCGGCCGGCGCCAGCACCGGCGGCGCCTGCTTCGTGATCCGCACCGATTCGGGTACGGCACGTGCGCTGCTCACCGCGCTCGTACTCAGGGCAGCACACAGCGCCGTACTGAGAAGCGTGACGAATGCCGCACGGGCAGGTCGGGCCACCGGGCTGCTCCTGTCATGAGGTCGGTCGGAACCGTGACAGTATCTGCCGTATGGAGTTCGACGTCTTCATCGAGATCCCCAAGGGCACTCGCAACAAGTACGAGCTGGACCACAAGACGAACCGTCTGCGCCTGGACCGCACGCTGTTCACCGCGACGCAGTATCCGTCTGACTACGGGTTCATCGAGGACACCCTCGGCCAGGACGGCGACCCGCTGGACGCGCTCGTACTGCTGCCGGAGCCGACGTTCCCGGGCTGCCTGATCCGCTCCCGGGCGATCGGGATGTTCCGGATGACCGACGAGAAGGGCCCGGACGACAAGGTCCTCTGCGTCCCGGCCGGTGACCCGCGCCAGGAGCACCTGCGCGACATCCACCACGTACCGGAGTTCGACCGGCTGGAGATCCAGCACTTCTTCGAGGTCTACAAGGACCTCGAGCCGGGCAAGTCGGTCGAGGGCGCCACCTGGGTCGGCCGCGCCGAGGCCGAGGCTGAGATCACCGCCTCCTTCCAGCGCCTCAAGGCCGAAGGCCACTAGCCTCCGGCAGGTCAGTCGCCTGAGAGCCGGCGGAGCAGGCCCAGCAGGGTCTTGCGCTCCGCCGCGCTCAGCGGCTGCAACAGGTCTGCCTCGGCAGCGCGGATCAGCTCGTCCATCGTGTCGAGCTGCCGCTCGCCCGCGGCCGTGATCGCGACGATCTTTCGGCGCCGGTCGGCGGAGTCGACCCGGCGCGCCAGGAACTCCAGCTCCTCCAGCTCGTCGAGCAGCGTGACCAGATCGCTGCGGTCGAGCCCGATCCGGTCCGCGAGCGTCGCCTGTACGGCCTCGCCGTCGTCCGAGAGGCTCGCCAGCACGTGGTAGTGCAGCGTGCGGATGCCGGCCTCGGTCATGTGCTGCCGGACCAGCCGCTGGGCGTGCTGGCTGGCCCGCCCGAGCGCGAACAGCGCATGGTCGGACAGCCGGTGCTTCGGCGACTTCTTCACCCGCCAACTCTATTGGCATCCCTCAGTTGCCGAGTTATCGTGGGAATCTCCCATTATTTAATCCTCCCACGATATGGAGTTCCCACGATGCGCGCAGTGCGCTTTCACCGCCACGGCGGTCCCGACGTCCTCCAGCTCGACGAGGTCGCCGTTCCCGAACCCGGCAGCGGGCAGGTCCTGATCGAGGCCGAGGCGATCGGTGCGAACGCGATCGACACCGTCCTCCGCCGCGGCGGCAGCCCCTGGGACCGGCCGCTGCCGGGCACGCTGACCGGCGAGGTCGTCGGCCGGATCGCCGCCCTCGGCCCGGACGCGCCGCCCGGGATCGCGATCGGCCAACGCGTCGTTGCCCTGGCCGAGGACGCGTTCGCCGACCAGAGCATCGCCGAGGCCGACTTCCTCGCCCGGATCCCCGACGACGCGGACGCAGCCGAGGCGACCATGATGGCGATGACCGGCCCGCTCGCCTACCGGCTCCTCGAGACCGCGCACCTCCCGGCCGGCGGGGCTGTCGTGATCCACTCCGCGGCCGGCACCATCGGCCACCTCGCGGTCCAGCTCGCCCGCTCGTACGGCCTCGGAACCGTCATCGGTACGGCGTCCTCGCCGCACCGCCTCGACTTCATCCGCTCGCTCGGCGTCGAGGCCGTGGACCTGACCGATCCGGACTGGCCTGCGAAGGTCCGCGAGCTCGCGCCGGACGGCGTCGACGCGGTCCTCGACGCGGTCGGCGGAAAGGTCTTCGAGCAGGGCCTCGACCTGATCAAGCCGCTCGGCAGCATGATCACGTACGGGGCCATCACCACCGAGCTGCCGACGGTGCCGGCCGGCGCCCTGTTCGGATTCAGGTCGGTGACCGGCGTCTCGATCATGGGCTGGCGCGGCGCCCGCCCCGAGGCGGCCCACGCCGACATCGCCGAGGTCGTCCGTCGCTGGCAGTCCGGCGAGCTCCGGCCGGTCGTCGCCGCCACCCATCCGCTGGCCGAGGTCACCCGCATCCACGAGGCGCTGGACGCCCGCTCCAGCCTCGGCCGCCTCGTCGCCACCCCCTGACCCGGTTCCCCCAGGCCATCACAATCGCCCGCGCCGCACAGACCTGAGCGCGCGTCGCCGCCAACCGGCGCATTGTGATGGCCTGGGGATCCGCAGCCGATAAAGTCGGCGCGTGGAGCTTCGGCAGATGCGGTACTTCGTGGGTGTCGCCGAGGAGCTGCACTTCGGCCGCGCCGCGGAGCGGCTGTACATCTCCACGCCGACGCTGAGCCAGCAGATCAAGCAGCTCGAACGCGAGGTCGGCACCGGGCTGCTGATCCGGCACAGCCGCGGCGTCGAGCTCACCCCGGCCGGGCAGGTCTTCCTCGCCCGCGCCCGGGAGACGCTCCAGGCGGCCGGCCTGGCGCTCAAGGACACGCGCCGGGCCGCCGGCCTCGACGAGCCCGTCCTCCGGCTCGGCCTGCTGAACGGCGTCCCCGGCCGGCTGCCCGCCGCCCTTGAACAGCTCGCCACCGAACGCTTCCCGAACAGCACGGTCACCCTGGAGGCAGGCACCACCACCGACCAGCTCCGGATGCTCGCCGCCGGCGAGATCGACCTCGGCCTGGTCCGTACGCCTTTGACGTTGCCCACAGCAATGACCTCCGAACACCTGGCCACCGAGGAGCTCGGCGTCCTGCTCAGCGCAACACACCCGCTGGCGGCGAGCGCCGAGCTCACCCTCGACGACCTGACCGGCCTCGAGCTGATCTGGATCCTGCGCGCCGCGGCACCCGAGTTCTACGACGACACCATCCGCCTGATCGGTGCCGGCGTCCGGCTGAGCGACATCAGCATGAGCCACTCCCAACTCCGCTCGGCTTTGCTCGTACGACGGTCCGCGATCAGCCTTGGATCCCGACGCGCGGCGACCCCGGACGTGGTCTGGCGACCGCTCGCCGGACGCCCACTGGTCGCCCGGTACGCCGCCGTCTGGCGCACCGACTCGAACAACCCGGTGCTGCAGGCGATGACTGTTAGCCCCGGCCTAACGGTCGTTAGCGAACAGGTCGTGGTGGACTGACGCTCCCGGTGGTTGGCTCGAAACGTCAACCACCGAAGGAGAAACAGGTGCAGGAACACGTCGTGATCGTCGGCGGCGGCTCGGGCATGGGCCGCGCGCTCGCCGCCGAACTGGTTGCCCAGGGCAGCGAAGTCACCGTCGCCGGACGGTCCCTGGACAAGCTCGAAGCAGTACGCCAGGAGCTCGGCATACGGACCGTCGAGACCGACCTCGGGAACGAGAAGGACATCGAGCGGCTCTTCGCCACCACCGGCCCCGTCAGCCACATCGTCACCACGGCCGCGGACGTCGGCGGCGCGTACCAGCCGATCAGCTCGTACGACGTGAACGCGGCCCGCGCCGCGATCGACTCCAAGCTGCTCGGACCGCTACTGCTCGCCAAGCACGGCGCACCACTGCTCGAGCCCGGCGGCTCGATCGTCTTCACGTCGGGGATCGCTGCGTACCGCCCGGGACCGCGTGCTTCGTTGCTCGCGGCACTCAACGGCGGACTCGCCTCACTGGCGGCCGCCCTGGCCGTCGAGCTGGCTCCGCTCCGGGTCAACGTGATCTCGCCGGGCTGGGTCGACACCCCGATCTGGCAGGACGTGGCCGGGGACGCGGCGCCCGAGACACTGGCCGCGATGGCGGCTCGCCTTCCGGTCGGACGGATCGGGCGGACCCAGGACATCGCGGCGGCCGTGATCGCCTTGCTGCGCAACGGTTTCATCACCGGCACCGTCCTGCACGCCGACGGCGGACACCGGCTGGTGTAGAACGCGAGCGTCCCCGGCAACAGGGCATTGTTGCCGGGGACAACCGATCTGGCGGTGGCTACGGGCGGCCGAAGAAGTTCGGTGGGATCCAGTAGTAGACGCTGTCGATCTGCACCGGCTTGCCGGTCCGCGGCGCGTGGATCATCATCCCGTTGCCGATGTACATCGCGACGTGGTGGATGGTGCCCGGGTCGTTCGGGTTCAGCGCCCAGAAGATCAGGTCGCCGGGCCGCAGGTCGTCCTCCTGGATGTGCTGGATCTGCTCGTACTGCGCGACGCTGTAGTGCGGCAGCTGGACGCCGGCCCGCTCCCAGGCACCCTGCGTCAGGCCGGAGCAGTCCCAGCGGTTCGGCCCGGTGCCGCCCCACAGGTACATCTCGCCGAGCTGGTTGCGCGCGAAGTCGATCGCCGCCGAGGCGCCCTTGCGCGAGCTGTGGCCGCCGTCGTCGTTGGTGTCGCGGCTGGGCTTGGACGGCTTGTGCTTCTTCGGCTTCTTGCCGTGGTTCTGCTTGGCCTGCTCGCGTTCTTCCTGCTCCTCGCGGGCCTGCTCGGCCGCCTCGCGCTTGCGTTGCGCGGCCTCGGCCCGGCGCTCCGCTGCCTCGCGGGCGGCGATCCGGCGCTTCAGCTCGGCGGCCTTCCGGGCCGCGAGCTCGGCGGCGCGCTGCCGGGCGAGCTCCTCGAGCCCGTGCTGGCGCTGGGCTGCGACCTTGACCGAGATGTTCTGCAAGGTGGCGAGCTGGGCGATCGAGTTCGTCCGCTGGACGCCGATCGCGGTCACGGCGGCCGACTGTGCGGCCTCCGCGTCCTGCGCGGCCTTCTTCGCCTTGGCGGCCTCGTCGGTCGCCTTCTTGACCTTCGCGACCGCCTGGTCGGCCTGCACCTTGAACAGGTTCGTCATCACCTGGGTGGCCGAGAACCGCAGATACGAGCCCTGCATCGCCGCGGACACCGAGTGCGCCGCGCCGGCCGAGTCGAGCAGCTGCTGCGGACCGTCCGCGGTGAACAGCGGGGCGAGCTTCGCGACGTCGCCTCCGCCCTGGTACGACGCGGCGGCGAAGCGGCCGATCTGCTGCCGCTGGGCGGTCAGCGTCTTCTCCGCCTCGGCGGCGCGGGCCGCGGCAGCAGCCGCCGCTGTCTTCGCCTGCTGGAGCCGGTAGACCGCGCCGTTGTAGGCCTCGTCGGCGATGCCGGACTGGATGCCGAGCTGCTCGAGCCGGGCGTTCGCGGCGCCGAGTTCACGCTCGATCTTGGCCACCTGGCCGGCCTTCGAGGCGGCGGCCTGCTTGGCCCGCTCGACCGCGGCCTTGGACGGGATCACCGGCGGCTTCGGCTTGGCAGCCTCGGCCGGGAGCGTGGGCACAGCCATGGAGCCGGCCAAGCAGATCGCGAGCACCCCGGAGACCAGCAACCTGCCTGCTCGTCCGGTCTTCCCAGCACTCACGACCCGCCTGCCGGACGTGGCCCTTGGGGGCGTCCGCATCGGGATCGTTCCTTCCGCCGGTCACGAACCCCTTCCCCAGGGTTCGTGAACTTTTGGTCCTCCTGGACCACATACGTGACACTAGTTGCCTACAGCCCCATTGGGAACAGTTTTCACACAGGTAACTTTGTTTCACCCGTGTGTCGACTTGACAAACTACAAGCTTGTAATTCCGCGAAGCCGCAGGTGGGCAACGGAAAACGCCCCTCCGGCCGGAGCCGGAGGGGCGTTGCGGGACCGCGGGGATTCAGCTCAGGACGAACGACGCGACCACCGGCAGGTGGTCCGAGGCCGGCGTCACCGGGACGGCGGCCCGCACCGGCCGCAGGCCTGCGCTGTGCAGCTGGAAGTCGATGCGCTTGGTCGGGTTGCCCGCCTCGATCGTGTAGCCCGGGCCGTCGCCGACCTCGGTCCAGGTGTCGTCCAGTACGGCGGTCAGCGTCTTGATCTCCGGCGCCTCGGGGGTCGCGTTCAGGTCGCCGACGAGTACGGTCGGCGTCTTCGATGCGCCGAGCAGCTCGACCACCTTCTGCGCCTGCTCGAGGCGTTCGGCGTTGTTGTTGCTGGTCAGGTGCGTGTTCGCGAACCGGAGCTTGGCGCCGCGGACCGTGAGGTTCGCCACCGCGAGGCCGCGCTGCTCACCGGTCGGGTAGAGCGGCAGCAGCGTGTTCTTGAAGCTCTGGATCGGGTACTTCGACAAGATCGCGGTCCCGTACTGGCGGCGCGGCTCTCCCGGGTTCACCGGCGGCAGGTCGAGGTTCGCGGCGTACGCGTAGTGCATCTTCAGCCGCTGCGCGAACCAGGCGGGCTGGTCCACCCAGTTGCTCCGCACGTCCCAGTGCCGGTCGACCTCCTGGAGCCCGATCACGTCGGCCTTGGACTGCTCGATCAGCTTGGCGATCCGCTCGAGGTCGAGGACGCCGTCGATCCCGGCGCCGTGGTGGATGTTGTAGGTCATCACCGTCAGCGGCCGGCCCGGACGACCGGCGTCCGGCTGAGCCGCGGCAACGGTAGGTACCACCATCAAGAGCCCCACGAGGGCGGTCAGCAATTTACGCATACAGCCATCCTCTCGGAAAACCAGCGACACCCGCGCAACGAGCGAGTGTCGCCGGACCCAACATCAGCGGACGAGCCGCCCGACGGCGCCGTTCGCACCCGACGCCCAGCAACCGGCCTGGAAGCCGTGGCCGGCGCATTCGACGCTGTCGAAGCTGCCGTCGTAGAACTGCTTCCAGCTACGGCCGCCGTCGAGGCTCACGTCGCTCCCGGACGGACCGACCGCGATCACCGTGAACGGCGACCACGGCACGAAGTGCGAGCCGCTCCGGTACCCCTTCGGGGCCTGATCGGCCGGCACGAGCTTCCACGTACGGCCACCGTCGTACGTCACCGAGGCGGCGTTCACGGCCTCGGTCGGCTTGGTGAAGTCACCGCCGACCGCGACGCCGAACAACGTGTTCCGGAACGCCAGGCTGAAGATCCCGGCCGCCTCGCCACTGGCCATCGGCGAATCCGACACCGTCCAGCGCCGGCCGCCGTCGACGGTCCGGAACACCCGCGGCCGGTCGCCGCCGCCGGTCGCGAACCACGCCGTACGGCCAGAGCCGGCAACCAGGCACGTCCCGCTCGCGGCGAACGCGAACTCGCCCGGCAAGGCGGCCGGCATCCCGGCGTTCGGCTGCACCTTCCAGGACCGGCCGCCGTCCGACGTCGCCGCGATCCGGAACTTTCCGTCGACCGGATCGCTCATCGCGAGACCGTGCTTGTTGTCGTTGAAGGCGAAGCAGTCGTAGAACGCCTTCGGATCCGGATTCCGGAAAGTTTCCGACCAGGACTTTCCGCCGTCGGCCGTGCGGTAGACCCGGGAGTCCGCACCCTCGCCGATCGTCAGCGCGACCGCATGCTCGGCGTCGAACGCCTCGACGTCGCGGAACTGCAGCGCCTCGGCCCCGGCCGGGCTGACGTCACGCCAGTGCTTCCCGCCGTCGATCGTCCGGAGCACGGTCCCTTCGGTCCCACCGACCCAGGCGACATCCTTGTTCACCGCCGCGAGCCCGCGGAACTGCGCCGTCGTACCGGTCGGCGTCAGTTCCCACCGGTACGACGGTCCGCCGTGCGCCTGGGCTGGTACGACCTGACCCATCAACAACAAACCTCCTACCGCCAAAGCGGCCCCACGCAGGATTCTCATGCGCGGCAATCTAACGCGCCCTCACCCCGCCGTCAGCTTGAACGACTGAGGCGCGCTGCCGTTGCAGGTGAGTTGGACTAGTTGGGTGCTGTCGGCGAGCGAGCCGCCGGGGACGGTCAGGCACTTGGTGCTGAGGCGGCTGACGAGATGGAAGTACCCGCCGCCTTCGGAGACTGCCTGCCACTGCTGGTTGTTTCCGTTGCTGTACGTCCACAGCTGCAGGCCGGCGTTGTCCGCGGCGGACACACCGGTCACGTCGATCACCTTGGTCGCGTCATTGCGGTTGTTGATCCGGCTGAACCCGCCGGACGTCGGCTGGAACTGGAACTGCTGCGCCTGCGTTCCGTTGCAGCTGTACTGCTGGATCACCGTCCCGTTGGCAGTACCGGCCGCGCGGGCATCGATGCACTTCCCGCTGGACTTGCCGGCGAGCTGGTACCACGCACCCGGCGCCGGCTGATCGACCGGCGGCGTCGTACCGGAGCCGCCGAGCCACTTCAGCGCATCCATCATGAACTGGTTCTGGGCGGGGCTGTCGAACGTCGACGACAGGCGGGTGTTGGTCTCGTAGTTCATCGCGTTGTGGCCGAAATTCGCGTAGATCATCTTGTAGTTCTTGTTTGTCCAGATGATCGGGTAGTAGCCGGAGGTCCAGATGTTGCCCTGCTGGTTGCCGACCGGAAAGCTCGACGGATCGATCGACGCCAGGACCTGGATGTCGGGGTTGGTCCGCAGGTCGTTCTGCCAGCTGTACCACTCGCTCACCGACGACCGGAACGTCGCGCCGGTGTTCACCAGCGCCGGATGCGAACGGTTCTCGGTCCGCAACGTCACCGCGGACGGACCCCACGTGTTCGAGGCGAACCGCCCGGTGCCGAGGAACGTGTTGTTGAACCACGGCCAGCCGCCGCTCTCGTCGTTGTACGCCGACACGTGGAACCCGAAGAACGCGCCGCCGTTGTCCATGTAGTGCTGGAAACCGTTGCGCTGGGCATCGGTCTGCGGCGAGTCGTCGAGGAACATCACGACCTGGTACTGCGCAGCGCTCAGGTTGTCTAGCTGGTCCCAGTCATTAGTGGCCGTGTACGAGAAGCCGTTCTGCGCCCCGAACTGTGGGAAGCGCTGATTGGCCTCTTTCTCGAAGTCGATGTGGGCAGCGTCCCAGGTGCCGCTGTAGAACGCGAGCACGTTGAAGGACGCTTGAACCGCGGCAACCGCGGGCGAGGTCAGGCCACTGATCAGCAGGACCAGGGCGAGCAGGAACGCAGGCATGCGAAAGCGATCGGAAAGCATGGGGGCGGACCTTTCCGTCAGAACTTTTATGAAATTTCAGTTCTTAAATTAACTCCCGATCAAAGTCCTGTCCAGAGCTCATCACCTGGCTGCCCAGGACGCTCAGCAACCGCAGCTTCTCGGCGCTCTCACTGCCCGGCTCGGCGGTGAAGACGATCAGCGTCTGCTGCTGGTCCCGGTTGTCGATCAGCTCGCAGTACAGCTCGAGCTCCCCGACCGACGGGTGCCGGAACCGCTTCGTCCGGCTGTGCGCGACCACGACCTCGTGCGCGTCCCAGATCGCCACGAACTCCGGGCTGAGCTTCTGCAGCGCCCGCACGATCGAGGCGGCGTACGACTTCGGGCCGTCGATGGTGGCGACCGTGCGCAGGTTCGACACCAGCAGCCGGCTGTGCGTGGACAACTCCGGTTCGGCGTACAGCGCCCGCGACTCCGGGTGCGCGAACCAGCGATAGATCTCGCTGCGCTCCAGCCCGTCGAAGTTCGTCAGCTCGCCCGCGAACGCCACATGGGTCGGCGTCTGCGCGACCACCTCACCGCACCGGTTCAGCAGCATCGCGGGGGTGTCCTGCAGACGGTCCAGGATCCGCAGCATGCCGGGATCGACATGGCACGCGCGCGTGGTGCGCGGCGGCGTACCGTGGCCGGCCAGCAGGAACAGGTGGTCGCGCTCCTCGAGCGTCAGCCGCAGCGCCCGGGCGATCGCGCCGAGCATCTCCACCGACGGCTGCGGTCCGCGGCCGCCCTCGAGCCGGCTGTAGTAGTCGGCCGACATCGACGCCAGCGCGGCGACCTCCTCGCGGCGCAGTCCCGGGGTCCGGCGGCGGCGCCCGCGCGGCATCCCGACGTCCTCGGGTTGCAGGGCCTCGCGGCGTTTGCGCAGGAAGTCGGACAGTTCGGCGTACTCCATGAATCCAGTGTCCACGCCGCCGGACGGTTATCCACTGCTTGCCGGGCAGAGGCTGAGCGCAGCCTGGTTGCCGCCGGCCCCCGGTCGCAGGCTGGAGACATGAAAACGACCGGCAACACGATCTTCCTCACCGGCGGCACGTCGGGTATCGGCCTCGAGCTCGCCCGGCGGTTCCGCGACCTCGGCAACACCGTGATCATCAGCGGCCGCCGCAAGGACCTGCTCGACAAGCTCGCCCGCGAGGACCACCTCGACGGCATCGAGCTCGACGTCGCCGACCCCGCGTCGATCGCCGCGGCGTACGAGACCGTCACCACGAAGTACCCCGACCTGAACGTCCTGATCACAATGGCCGGCATCATGCAGCCCGAGAACCTTCACGACGCCGCGCACCTGGAGACCGCTGAGCAGACGATCGACGTCAACCTGCTCGGCACGATCCGTACGATCGCAGCGTTCCTGCCGCACCTGCGGGAGCAACGCGATCCGGTGATCATGACCGTCTCCTCCGGTCTCGCGTCGGTACCGCTGACGATTACGCCGACCTACAGCGCGACCAAGGCGGCTGTCCACAGCTACACGCAGAGCTTGCGGATCCAGCTCGCCGACGCCGGGGTCCAGGTCATCGAGTTGGTCCCGCCGGCGGTGCAGACCACGCTGATGAACCAGGAGAACGACGAGCGCGCGATGCCGCTGGACGAGTATCTCGACGAGACCATGACGATCCTCCAGCAACAGCCGGAAGCGCACGAGATCCTCGTGGACCGCGTCCGCTTCCTCCGCGACGCCGAACGCGAGAACCGCTACGACGCCGTGGTGGCGACACTCAACTCGCACCCGTGAGATCCGTTCCGCGGCGATACTGATCGACGTGTCGAGTGCGGAGATCCTGCGCGAGCTGCTGCGCACAGAGCGACGTGCCCGCTCCTTCCTGGCGACCAAGCGGGCCAGGTGGGCAGGAGACATCGCCCGCGTCACGCTGCTCGCGGCCGCGGAGCGCGGTGATCCGGATGTGGTCCGGGTCCTGGCCGGACCGCCGCCTCATCAGCTGTTCGAGGCGATGTGGCGCGACTATTTGTTGCGCGACTTCGACCACGGAGGTGCCGCCTCGCGCCGGCTGGAAGAGCGGGTCGGCGGCCGCGACGACATCACGTCCGCCTTGGCCGAGCTGGTCCGGTTCCCGGCCGCCGACCTGCTCACGCACGGCATGCGGAGGGTGGTTCCCGTTGCTGCGGCCTTCGGGCGCCATCGGCTGGCACAGATTGCACAGGCCAAGATCCTCGCGGCCGGTGACCAGGATCTGGTCGACGAGATCTGCCACCTGGCCGGCGAACTCCCCAGCCTCGGGGAGTTCTGTCGCAGGCATTTGCTGGCCCCTTCCGATCCACGGGACCGAAGGCTGTACTGGCTGCTGACGGCGCAGGTCGAGTTGTACCGGGCCACTGATCCGGACGGCTCGTTCGCGCGGTCGACCTACGCCGAGGCCGACAGCCTGCTGCGTTACCACCTCCGGCGGGCTGTCGCAGAAGGCTGCTTGTTCGATCTGGTCCGCAGCTTCGCGGACTCTGACGGAACCCACCTGCCCGCCGATGACGACGTTCTCCTGTGGGAGCAGATCACGAAGTCGACGACCGCCAGGGCGGTGACGCTGGCAGACCGGCTCGGCAAGACGTGGCAGCCGGAGAGACCGCGCGACCAGCGGCTGCTCGCGGCGTTCCGTGCGGCGCCCGCCGAACTGGTCACCGCCATCGCAGAGGACCCGGGCCTGCTCGAGCTGCTGCGGTTCGAATCCAGTGCTCTACGGGTCGGGATGGGATGGTCGCACGCGGCCGGGTTCCTGGAAATGTCCGACGGCGGTCACCGGATCGACATCGTCAGCATTCCCGATGGGCAGCTGCGCCGGCGACAAGCGGTGGAGACGGTCGGGACTCCCTATCGCCTTGTGCCGTGCAGTTCTGCGGCTGCTGTCTGGGTGGACGATGCCGGCCTGTGGTCGGCCTCCCCGGACGGTCAGACGCGGCTGTCGCCGAATACCCGTCTCAGGCTGCTCGCCACTGCCGAGGGCTGGGCGGCTGTCTCCTCCAGCGAGCTGCTGATCGGTACGGGGGACGGCCGGCTGTCACGATCCGTTCGGCTGACCGAGCTCGGCCTGAACGGCCGGAGCGTCCCCGGCCTGGCCGTGTCCGGGAACACCCTGCTGCTGACGGAACCGCAGAACCACTTCGTCGTCACCCACGACGGCGCGCTGCACGCGGTCGTCCGGCCGAAGCCGCTCGACTCGCACTGGACCTCCGCCGACGAGCCTCTCGTCGTACCGGGCGGAGATCTCATCGCGACCCATGAAGCGCGCGGCGTCGAGGTCCGCTTCTATCATCGCGACCAACGCGCCCGGGACGAGCGCGCCGCGATCCTCCAGACCCTCAACCACAGTTGGATCTCCAGCAACCTCAGCTGGATTTCCAGCGGTCCGAGCCTCCGAAACAGACTGCTGCTTCTCCCGCCGTACAGCAACGACCCCTGCGCTGACCTCCTCCGCGCGGTCAGCGAGGAGTCGTAGGGTCGTACTGCGGCTAGCCGGCGTCGCCTAGTGCCTGCTCGATGCGTTCTACCTTGGCGGTGAGCTGACCGGTGTAGCCGGGGCGGATGTCGGCCTTCAGGACCAGGCTGACGCGCGGCGAGGCGGCGGCGACGGCCTCTACGGCCTGTTTCACGACCGCCATGACCTCGTCCCACTCGCCTTCGATGTTCGTGAACATCGCGTTGGTCTCGTTGGGAAGACCGGAGGCGCGAACGACGCGGATGGCCTCGGCCACCGCCTCGCTCACGCCTCCGGTCTCGTCTCCTGCTGCAGGACTGATACTGAACGCAACAATCATGCGTCCAGGATGTCAGGCTCCTCCTGAGCGCGGCGCTCCGCTCCCGAAGTGGTGAGCAGGGCCTTCTCCTTGATGAAGACGACGGCGATCAGGGCGAGCACCGCGAACGGCACCGACATCATGAACAGGTCCGCGGTCGCGTCGCCGTACGCGTTCTCGACGACGACCCGGACCTGCTCGGGCAGGTCCTTGATGTTCGGTACGGCGTTGCCGCTGCCGCCCGACGCGCCACCCGGGTTCAGCGTCTCGGTGACCTTGTTCGCGAGGATCGCGCCGAGCACGCTGACACCGATCGTGCCGCCCATGCTCCGGAAGAAGCTCACCGCGGACGTCGCCGCGCCGAGCTCTCGGGCCGGTACGTCGTTCTGCGCCGCGAGGACCAGGTTCTGCATGACCAGGCCGATGCCGACGCCGAGCACCAGCATGAACGCCCACAGCATGTACTTCGAGGTGTGCGCGTCGATCGTGCCGAACAGGCCCAGCCCGATCGGCAGCAGCACGCTGCCGACGACCAGGTAGATCTTCCAGCGGCCGTACTTCGTGATCAGCGCGCCCGCGATCGTGGACGCGGTCATCATGCCGAGGATCATCGGCAGGCTCATCAGCCCGGCCTTGGTCGGCGTGTACCCCTGCGCGATCTGGAAGTACTGCGCGAGGAACACCGAGCCGCCGAACATCGCGACGCCGACCAGCGCGCTGGCGATGATCGCCAGCGTGACCGTGCGGTTGCGGAACAGGTCCATCGGGATGATCGGCTCCGGGTGCCGGCGCTCGACGAGCACCGCGGCCAGCAGCGCGACCAGCGCGATCCCGACCAGCAAGAAGCTCCAGCCGGACGCCCAGTCGAACTTGTTGCCGGCGAACGACGACCAGACCAGCAGGGTGCTGACGCCGCCCATGATCAGGACCGCGCCCCACCAGTCGATCTTCACGTCCCGGCGGACGGTCGGCAGGTGCAGCGTGCGCTGCAGCAGGATCATCGCCGCGACCACGAACGGCACGCCGATCAGGAAGCAGGCCCGCCAGCCGAGCGGCGAGTCGACCAGGAAGCCACCGAGCAGCGGTCCGCCGACGGTCGCGGACGCGAAGATCGCGCCGAACACCCCGGAGTACCGGCCGAGCTCACGCGGCGGGATGATCGCCGCCATCACGATCTGCACCAGCGCGGTCAGGCCACCACCGCCGAGGCCCTGGAGCACCCGGCTGCCGAGCAGCACCTCGATGTTCGGCGCGAAGCCGGCCACCAGCGAGCCGACCACGAAGAAGCTCAGCGACAGCTGGATCAGCAGTTTGTTGTTGTAGAGGTCGGCGAGCTTGCCCCACAGCGGCACCGTGGCGGTCATCGTCAGCAGTTCGAGCGTGACGACCCAGGTGTAGGACGACTGGCTGGCGCCGAGGTCGTGGATGATGCGCGGCAGCGCGGTCGACACGACCGTACCGGCCAGGATCGCCACGAACAGGCCCATCATCAGGCCGGACATGGCCTGGATGGTCTGCCGGGGCGTGAGGGTGGCTGATGCAGTACTGCTGACCTCACCCACAGGTTCGCCAGTGGGTGACGAGGTCGTCGTCATGGGTGCCCTTTCTGATTGTTCGGCCCGAAGGACGTGTCGATGCCTTGGGCAAGTAGCTGGAACGCTTCGTCGAGAAGTTCGGGGATCGGGCGGCCGGGTGCGGTCTTGTGCAGCTCCATCACGACCCGGCAGGCGGCGCCCGCCGTACTGACGATCAGGGCTGGCCGCAGTGAGCCGGCCGGCTCCCCCATCCGCTCGGTGAGCGCGGCAGTCAGCTGCCGCTCGTCGTCGATGCTCGACAGCATCAACTGGTAGAGCAGGGTCGGAGAGCTCATGATCAGCTCGCCGCGCCGGGACAGCTCGCCGTCGCTGCCGAGCTCCTCCAGTACGTCGTGCACGACGTGCCACATCGTGGTCAGCGGCGACTCGTCCGGCGACGCGGTCCGCATCCGCTCCAGTGCGCGCTCGAGCTGCTCGGGGTTGCGCCCGAGGATCGCGTGCTCCTTGTGCGGGAAGTAGTTGAAGAAGGTCCGCACCGAGACGTCGGCCGCCTCGGCGATCTCCTCGACCGTGACGTGGTCCGGCCCCTTCTCCAGCGCGAGCCGCAGCGCCGCGTCGGCCAGTGCCTCCCGCGTCTGCAGCTTCTTGCGCTCCCGCAGCCCACCCCCGCCATGCCTCACAGACTCCAGGCTACGGACAAACTTGCAGTCACTGCAAACAATTATCGCTGCAACTTTGCACACCCTGCACAGTGAGCCTGGGGTCCGGTAGACTACTGGGGCAGCCTCCGGCACGGTTCCCGTGTGCGGAGGCTTTTGTGTATGACGACTCTTCTCTACAAGGCCGCCGGTGACATCCGCGGCGACGACATCCTGCCGCTCAACCAGCTACGCGTGCAGTACCCCGACCTGTACGAGCGGGAGCTCACGAAGTACACAGCCCGCCCGGACACCGTGCAGAACCGCGTCTATCCGCTGGACTGCTGCTGGGCCGACGTGGTCTTCCTCTCCCCCGTCCACCCCGCCCCGATCTTCGAGGCGATGCACGAGTCCGGCAGGATCGGTCCGGTCGTGGTCGATTACTGGACCCTCGACGCCGAGCTCCTCGACCCCGCGATCACCTGCATCCTGATGAAGCGCCACGACCCCGAACTCCGCCCCCAGCCGCCGGAGGACTTCATCCCCTACACACCGGAGACCGTTGCCTCCCTCTCCGTACCTTCGGAGCGTGCACTCCAGCGGCTGCGCACCCTGAACGCGACCGAGCCCCTCTACCCCTGGGCCGACATCCCCCACATCCTGCATCGCGGCCCGATTCCCGTCACCGCGTTCCGTACGTCCGCAGGTGAGCCGGTCACTGTCCGGTAAGAAACTTTACAAAGCAGATATCAATTAGGGAATATCTTGACCTAGGCTCGACTCTGCGCCACCGCCCGGGCGTTGGATCTCTGTAAGACACACCATCCGATGCCAAGGAGGCACCCCGTGTACAAGGTCAGCCGCACCGGTCGCCGTGCGTTCACCGCCGGCGCCGCGGTTGCCACCGCCACCCTGCTGGCCGCGGGGTGCTCAGGCAGTACGTCCCCGGGCACCGGCTCGGGGAGCCCGGACGCCACGCTGGTCTTCGGCATCACCGCGGACCCGACGCAGATGGTTCCGTGGACCAGCACGTCCGAGCAGTCGATCCAGGTGCTCTCGCAGATCTACTCGACGCTGCTGGACACCGACGCGGACCACAACCCGATCGCCGGCCTGGCCGAGCTGCCGAAGATCTCCACCGACGGCATGACCTACACCTTCGCCCTGAAGAAGGGGCTGAAGTTCACCAACGGGTCCGCGCTCGACGCCACCGACGTGAAGTACACCTTCGACAAGATCATGGACCCGGCATCCAAGGCCAGCTCGAAGTCGTACTTCGCCTCGGTCGCCGGCGTCCAGGCGCCGGACCCGCAGACCGTCGTGGTCAAGCTGAAGAAGCCCGACGCGTCGTTCCCGGTCGGGCTGACCGGGGTGAACACCGGGATCGTCCCGTCGGACGTCGCGGTCGACAAGCTCGAGACGACGCCGGTCGGATCCGGCCCGTACAAGTTCGTCAGCCGGACTCCGAACGAATCGATCACCCTGGAGCGGAACGCGGACTTCGCCGAGGGCAAGCCGGGCGCCGCGAAGGTGGAGTTCCGGATCATCCCCGACGACCAGTCGATGGTCTCGGCGCTGAAGACCGGATCGGTCGACGTGGCGATCTTCGACAATCCGGTGACGGCCAAGACCGCGACGTCGGACAAGGTCAAGGTCGACAGCGTCTCCTCGCTGCAGTACCACGTACTGCAACTGCGCGCGGCGTCCCCGACGCTGTCCAACGTCAACGCCCGGCTGGCGATCCAGTGCGCGATCTCCCGGAAGGAGGTCGTCGACTCGGCTGCGCTCGGTGCGGGCGACATCACCGGCCCGATCACCTCTCCGGAGTTCAAGTCCGACCCGAACGCCCAGCCCTGCGCCAACCAGGATCTCGCGAAGGCGAAGGACTACCTGGCCAAGGCGGGCAAGCCGGACGGCTTCGCCCTGAACCTGATCACCTCGCAGGGCCTGTACTCCACCGCGGTGAACGAGGCGCAGAACATCCAGTCCCAGCTCGGCAAGGTCGGCATCAAGGTCACCGTGCAGACGCTGGACTCGAACACCTACGTGCAGAAGTGGCTCGCGGGCGACTTCGAGGCCGCCATCGCGCAGAACGGTGGCAGCGCCGACCCGAACACCATGTACGCCCGGTACTTCACCTCCGGCGGCAGCTACAACAAGGTCGCCGGCTACAGCTCGCCGCAGCTGGACACGCTGTTCGCCCAGGGCATCGCCACCACGGACACCGCCAAGCGCCAGGCGATCTACAAGCAGCTGTCCGACCAGCTCGTCAACAACGCAGCTTGGGTCTGGCTGTTCACGCCGAAGGAGTTCATCGCGGTGAACACCAAGGTCAAGGACTTCGAGGCTCGTAGCGATGCCAGCATCTCGACGCTCTGGAAGGCATCGCTGTCCTGATGGAACGCCTTCGTACGCTGGCCCGCCGTCCCGTCACACGGCGGGTCGGTGAGGCCGTCCTGACGCTGGTGGGTGTGTCCGTACTGACGTTCGTGCTCCTCCGTGTTGTTCCCGGCAACCAGATCACCGCGTCGTACGGCACCGCCGCCGGCGAGCTGTCACCCGAACAGGTCCGCTCCCTCGAGGCGTACTACGGGCTCGACAAGTCGCTCCCGGTCCAGTACTTCGACTGGCTGCGCGGGGTCCTCACCGGCAACCTCGGCGTCTCCACCACCTCGCACGTGAGCGTCGCGCAGCTGACCGCGCAAGCGCTGCCGAACACGGTCGAGCTGGCGATCCTGGCCATCCTGGTCGGCCTCCTCCTAGGAGTACCGCTCGGGATGCTCGCCGCCAGCCGTCCCGGCAAACCACGGGACAACGTCACCCAACTGGGCAGCCTGCTGGCGCTGTCGGTGCCCTCGTTCCTGCTGGCCACCGTCCTGGCCAGCTGGCTGGCGAACACCTTCGGCTGGTACCCGAACGGCGAGGGGTTCCGTACGCTCACCCAGGACCCCGGCCTCAACCTGGAACAGATGATCCTGCCGGTGCTCGTGCTCGGGATCAGCATCGCGCCGCCGGTCCTGCAGACCACCCGCACCGCGATCCTGGCGATCCGCGCCGAGGACTACGTCCGCACGGCCCGGGCCAAGGGCGTACCCGAACGGCGACTGCAGTTCCGGCACATCCTGCGCAACGCCCTGATCCCGGTCGTGACGATGACCGGACTGCAGTTCGGCTTCCTGCTGGGCGGCGCTCTGGTGGCCGAGCAGATCTTCGCGATTCCGGGGATCGGCCGGCAGGTCCTGCTCGGCCTGACCCAGAAGGAGTACGCCGTCGTGCAGAGCACTGTGCTGATCATCGCCACGATGTTCGTCGGTGTGAACCTGCTCACCGACCTCGTCTACCGGCTCGTCGATCCGAAGGCGCGCGTCCGATGAGCGCGGCGACCGAGCTGAACAACGTCCCGGACGTCCCGATCGACGCGAGCCGGCGCAGGCGGGCCTGGCTCTCCGCCTTCCGTACGCCGTCGGGTGTCATCGGTGTGACGCTGATGGTGCTCGTACTTCTACTCGCACTCATGTCCCTGTTCGGGCTCACGCCGCACGACCCCGCCCTGCAGAACGTGGCGGACTCGCTCAAGTCGCCCGGTTCGGCGCACTGGTTCGGGACCGACCAGTTCGGCCGCGACGTGTTCTCACGGGTCGCGTCCGGTCTGGCGAACTCGTTGCGGATAGCCATCGTCTCGGTGGCAGCGGCCGCGATCGCCGGGACCGTCCTGGGCGTTCTCGGCGGCTACTACCAAGGTGTCGTCGACCGGATCGTCGGTGTGGTCACGAACGTCCTGTTCGCGTTCCCGTCGCTGCTGCTGGCGCTCGCCCTGGCCGCGACGCTGAAGCGCAACTGGGCGACGGTCAGCATCTCGATCGCGATCGTCTACATCCCGATCTTCGCGCGGGTCGCCCGCGGACCCGTACTGACGCTGCGCTCGGCCGACTACGTACTGGCCTCGACCGCGATCGGCCGCAGCCGGTTCTCGACCCTGTTCGAGCACATCCTCCCCAACATGCGCGGCATCCTGGTCGTCCAGGTCACGCTCTCGCTGTCCTGGGCGATCCTGACCGAGGCGTCGCTGAGCTTCCTCGGCTTCGGCACACCGCCACCCGCCGCGTCGCTGGGCGGCATGGTCTACGACGCGCAGACGCTGAGCAGCGTCGCGCCCTGGATGCTGCTGTTCCCGGGCATCGCGCTGATCCTCGCCGTCATCGGCCTCAACCTTCTCGGCGACGGTCTCCGCGCCGCCCTCGACCCCAGGACGGCAGGCCGCTGATGCGCATCCTCGGAATGATCTCCGGCACCTCGCACGACGGCATCGACGTCGCGATCGCCCACTTCACCCACGACGCCGGCAGGCTGACCGGCAAGATCGAGTACGCAATGACCGTGCCCTACACGCCGCAACTCCGGAGCCGATTGATCGCCGCGCTGCCGCCGGCCGCTGTCGGCTTCGACGTGGCGTGCGAGCTGGACACGGAGATCGGGCAGGCGTTTGCCGCTGCCGCTGCGGCCGCGTTGGACGCGTACGCCGCGCTGCCGGATGCGGGCCCGGTCGACGCGATCTGCTCGCATGGGCAGACCGTCTTCCACTGGGTCGAAGGCCGCGCCGTCCATGGCACGCTGCAGATCGGTCAGCCGGCCTGGATCGCTGAGCGCACCGGGATTCCGGTGATCTCGGACGTACGCGCCGCCGACATCGCGGCCGGTGGCCAGGGCGCCCCGCTCGTTCCCGTACTCGACCAATTGCTGCTCGGGCCGTACGTCACCACTGGTCTGCGCTCCGGCGCGCTGAACCTCGGCGGCATCTCCAATGTCACGGTCTGCGCTCCGGGCACCGATCCGATCGCCTGGGACATCGGCCCCGCGAACGCACTGATCGACGCCGTCGTCACCGCTTCGCCGGACAGCGACGACACCTTCGACCGGAACGGCGAGCTGGCCGCAGCCGGCACCGTACTGCCGGATCTGCTGAAGGAGCTGACGTCCGAGCCGTACTACGCGCTCCCCGCGCCGAAGAGCACCGGCAAGGAACTCTTCCACCTCGAGTACGTCCGTGATGCCCTCCGCCGAACTGCTCTCGAGCCGAGCCTCCCGGACCTGGTAGCCACCCTGACCGAGCTGACCGCGGTGACTGTCGCCGACGCGATCCGTGCGGCCGAGCTCGAGGTCCTGGTCGCGTCGGGCGGCGGCGTGCACAACACCACGTTGATGCGCCGCATCGGTGAACTCGTACCGGGCGTTCGCGTACTGACCAGCGATGAGGCCGGTGTGTCGTCCGACGCGAAGGAGGCGGTTGCGTTCGCGTTGATCGGCTGGGCGACGCTGCACGGGCTGCCCGGCAACGTACCGAGCTGCACCGGAGCGTCCGGACCTCGCGTACTGGGCCGGATCACGCCCGCACCCGAGCGTCAGCTGCCGATCGTTGAGCCGCTGTCCGCATGGCCCGATTCGCTGACCTTCGCGGAGACTGTCAGATGACCGTTCTGAGCGACGTCGTCGATCGGCTGCTCGGCCTCGGCGACGATCAGCATCACCCGGCAAGTGCGATCGCCGGCGTACGGATCGGCTCGGAAACGCAGGTCGAGACCGGGGGCTGGGCGGTACTGCCAGGCCCTGGCACTGTTGGCGTTCCGATGACTCGTGGGCTGGCCCTGGACCTCGCCTCGGTCACGAAGGTTGCCTCGACGACCACCCTCGCGATGCGCCTGGTCGCCGATGGCCTGCTGGAGCTGGACGCACCAGCCCACAGGTATCTCCCGGACTTCGATGGCAGGGAACAGATCACCGTCGAGCACCTGCTGACCCACACGGCCGGTCTGCAACCGTGGTGGCCGCTGTACTGCGACTCACGCGACCGAGACAGTGCCCTGCAACGTGCGCAGACCCTTCCACTCGCCACCGCGCCCGGCACCGCCTGGAAGTACTCCGATCTCGGCATGATCCTGGTCGGGCTGATCATCGAGCGCATCACGACGCTCGGCCAGGCGGACGCGTTCCGGAAGCTGATCGCCGAGCCGCTCTCGCTCGGCGCCTCGTACGGCCCGATCCCCGCCGAGCAGGCCGTTACCAGTGCGGACAGCGACACGTACGAGTTCCAGATGATCGCCACCGGCCGCCCGTACCCGGTCCCGTTCGGCACCGACGCGTTCGGCGGCTGGCGCGACCACAGCCTTCGCGGCGAGGTCGACGACGGCAACGCAGCCCATGCGCTGGCCGGCGTCGCCGGGCACGCCGGCCTCTTCGGTACGGTCGACGATCTCCTGCTCCTGGGCGCCGCACTGCACGACGGAGAACTGGTGGACGGGGACGTCCTCGCGCGCTTCGCACAGCCGACCGCCGTTCATCCCGAACAGGCAGTCGGTTTCCGCCGGATGCAGGTCGCGACCGACCGCGGTCCGCTGACGTTGCTGCACCACGGTGGCTTCACCGGCACGTTCTTCGCCGTCGGGCTCGAGCAGCCGGTGGTGATCGCCGGCGGCGCCATGCGCCTGTACGGAACCTTGGGCCACCCACCGTTCGAGGTCGACCGGCTGGTCTCCGGCGCGGACATTCAGACGGTCCTGCTGAACGGCGCCGTTCAACTGCTCGGCCCCGCCATCGCGAGTGAGGAACGATGACCACCACCCCCGTACCGGCCGGCGAACAGGTTCTGCAGGTCCGCGACCTGTCCGTGGCCTTCACCACCTCGCGCGGCGAGGTGGAAGCCGTGCGCAACGTCAGCCTCGACGTCGCCGCGGGCGAGACGCTCGCCATCGTCGGAGAGTCCGGCTCCGGCAAATCCACGCTCGTCGCCTGTGTGAATCGCCTGCTGGCCGACAACGGCCGGATCTCCAGCGGCACGATCATGCTCGGCGATCTGGACCTCACGGCCGCGACCGAGCGGCAGCTGACCGCCATTCGCGGCAACCGCATCGGCCTGGTTCCGCAGGACCCGATGACGAACTTGAACCCGGTGATGAAGGTCGGGGCCCAGATCGTCGAGGCGCTCGAGGTGCACGGCCTGGCCAAAGGACAGGGCGCCCGTACGGAAGCGATCCGGCTGCTCGGCGAAGCCGGCATCGCCGACGCGGAGGCACGCTTCCATCAGTATCCGCACGAGTTCTCCGGCGGCATGCGGCAGCGCGTACTGATCGCGATGGCGCTCGCGTGCCGGCCCGAGGTGCTGCTGGCCGACGAGCCGACCTCTGCCCTCGACGTGACCGTGCAGCGGCTGGTCCTGGACCAGATGGGAGAGCTCGCTTCCGATCTGGGCGCCGCCGTACTGCTGATCACGCACGACCTGGCGCTGGCCGCGGAACGCGCCGACCGGGTCGCGGTCATGTACCGCGGCGAGATCGTCGAGACCGGTCCGGCCGCCGAGCTGATCGCCGATCCGCAGCACGAGTACACGCGCCGGCTGCTCGCGGCAGCCCCGGGGATGGCCAGCGCCAAGGTGGTGTCCGTACGGTCCGCCGACGCGGAGGCGCCGCCCGAGAACCTGCTGGAGATGACCAGCGCCGTCAAGAAGTACCGCATCCACGGCCGCAGGGAACCGTTCCTGGCCGTCGACAACGTCGACCTGGTCATCCCGCGCGGACGGACCGTGGCGATCGTCGGCGAGTCCGGCTCCGGCAAGTCCACGACCGCCCGGCTGGCGCTGCGCCTCGAGGATGCCGACGGCGGCACCGTCCGCTATCGCGGAACCGACATCTCCGCGCTCCGCGGCAAGGACCTGATGGCGTTCCGCCGCAGCGTCCAACCGGTGTTCCAGAACCCGTACGCCTCGCTCGATCCGCGGTACACGATCGAGCAGGTCGTCGCCGAACCCCTGCGTGTGCACAAGATCGGCGACGCCGCCGCCCGCCGGAAGGCGGTAGCCGGGCTGTTGGATCAGGTCGCTCTGCCGGCCTCCTTCGCCGAGCGCTACCCGCATGAGCTCTCGGGCGGTCAACGGCAGCGCGTGGCGATCGCCCGCGCTCTGGCGTTGAACCCGGAGCTGGTCGTCATGGACGAGGCCGTCAGCGCGCTCGACGTCCTCGTCCAGGAACAGATCCTCGACCTGATGGTCGCGCTGCAGGACGATCTCGGTCTGTCGTACCTGTTCATCAGTCACGACCTGGCCGTCGTACGACTGGTGTCGCACCACGTCTACGTACTGAACGCCGGACAGGTCGTCGAGTCAGGAGATCCGGACACGATCTTCCAGTCCCCGCGCGAGGAGTACACCAAGCAGCTGATCGCCGCTATCCCGGGCCACACCCTCACGACGGCCTGAGGGCAGCTAGCGCGCCAGGTACCGCCGCACGTCGTCGGCCACCTGCGTGCGATTGTCCATCTCGTACTTGCGCAGGATCGTGCTCAGGTGCGACTTCACCGTGTTCAGGCTGATCCCGAGCTCGGTCGCGAGCTGGTCGTTGTCGTACCCCGCGACGAGCAGCAGCGCGACGCCCTGCTGTGCCCGGGTCAGCGCGGTGAAGCGACGTTCCGGGCCTTCGTCGACGGTCAGCATCATCTCGATCAGCTCGGACTGGGTCTGCTCCGCGGACCGGATCAGGCTCTCCAGGTGCACCCGGACCGCTTCGGCCATGTCGCCGGCCTCGAGGGCGTCGGCGGCCGTCGTCCGTAGGGACGCGATCCGGTTCGACAGGTACTCCATGACGTGGTCCGACGTGAGGACGTCCATGGTGTCGTCGCCGGCCGGGAGCAGCCGCAGTGCGTCGCGGTCCTCGGCCTCACGGTTCAGCACCCTGGAGACCATCCCGGCGAGCCATTCGAACGCCCGTACGGCGTTGTCGTCGTAGGTCCCCGGCGCGTAGCTGTGCATCGACACCATGCCGATCAGCTGCTCGCCCGACCGGTCGTTGCTGTTCCGGAAGAGCGGCACGGTGACAGCGTCGGCCGATCGCCTGCTCGTGTCGCCGGCCGGTACACCTGCGTTCAGTACGGCTCCGTTGTCGTACGCGAACCGGTACGTCTGCCGGTGCCGCAGCAACCACGCCGTCTGCCCGTTCGGCCCGTACGTGTGCGTCGCCGGATCGTCGAACTTGCCGCTGTCGTACCCGTACGGGAAGCGGACCCGGTTCCGGCCCTGCAGGAACCCGATGTAGAACGTGTCGACGCGCGCCAGCTTGCCGGCCACTCCCCGCACGTAGTCGTACAGCCCGTGATGGTCGGTCCGGTACAACGCCTCGATCTTGTGGAAGGCCTCGCGGAGGATGATCGCGGTCTCCGCATCGACCCGCAGTACCCCAGCAGATTCCCCCATCGCCCCCATCGACACAGCACCCCCTCCTCCGAGCACTATCCCTCGCCCGCCCGGCACCCGCCACCGCAAGCCGTGGCGCCGTGATCTCGTTCACCTCGGTGGATTTACATAGTAAAGCTATGTATATTTGTGGTGTGACGACAACTGACCTGACTCGGCTCGGTGAGCAGATGGTGGTGGCCTCGACGCGGTTGTCGCGGCTCGCCACCCGGAACGTGAACACGCTGCCGCACGCCGCGATGCGGGTGCTGGGGCGGCTCGACGAGCTCGGCCAGGCCCGGATCAGTGAGCTGGCCAAGGCCGACCGGACGTCGCAGCCGACCATGTCCAACCTCGTGCAACGGCTCGAGGAACAGGGTTCGGTGCTGCGTGTTCCGGACCCTGGCGACTCGCGAGCCAGCCTGATCAGCCTCACCGAGGCCGGTCTCGCCGAGCTGCGCAACGCCCGCCGGCAGGCCGGCGAGGCGCTGGCGGCGCATCTGAGTCAGTTGCCCGCGGACGACCTCACCACCCTGGAGGCCGCCGTGAGCGTCATTCACAAACTCCTCACCCTTGAACCATTGGAGGATTCGCCCCGGTGAGCACCTCGTCGTTCCTGAAGCAGCCCAAGTCCGTCTGGGCGGTCGCGTTCGCTTGCGTGATCGCTTTCATGGGCATCGGCCTGGTGGACCCGATCCTGAAGCCGATCGCCGAGCAACTGCACGCGAGCCCGTCCCAGGTCTCGCTGCTGTTCACGAGTTACATGGCGGTGATCGGGGTCGCGATGCTGATCACCGGCGCCGTCTCCAGCCGGATCGGCGCCAAGCGCACCCTGCTGATCGGCCTGGCCATCATCGTCGTGTTCAGCGCACTGGCCGGCCTGTCCAACTCGATCGGCATGATCGTCGCCTTCCGGGCCGGCTGGGGCCTCGGCAACGCGCTGTTCATCGCCACCGCCCTCGCCACGATCGTGAACTCGGCCTCCGGCTCGGTCGCGCAGGCGATCATCCTGTACGAGGCCGCGCTCGGTGTCGGTATCGCGGCCGGTCCGCTCGTCGGTGGCGAGCTGGGCACGATCTCGTGGCGCGGCCCGTTCTTCGGCGTCGCCGTCCTGATGACGATCGCGCTCGGTGCGACCGCGTTCCTGCTGCCCGCCACGCCGCCGCAAGCCCGTCGTACATCCATCGTCGAGCCGCTGAAGGCGCTCCGGCACCGGTCGCTGGCGACGGTTGCGGTCACCGCGCTGCTCTACAACTTCGGGTTCTTCACGCTGCTGGCGTTCACCCCGTTCCCGCTGGCGATGTCGGCCCGGCAGATCGGGCTGATCTTCTTCGGCTGGGGCCTCTGCCTCGCGTTCACGTCGGTGTTCGTGGCGCCGCGCCTGCAGGCCCGGTTCGGCACGCTGCCGGTGGCGATGACGGTGCTGTTCCTGTTCGCCGTCGACCTCGCGGTGATGGGTGTGTTCGCCCACCACAAGGCGGTGCTCGCGATCGGTGTGGTCGTGGCCGGTCTGTTCCTCGGCATCAACAACACGCTGATCACCGAGGCCGTGATGGGTGCGGCTCCGGTCGAGCGCGGCACGGCCTCCGCGGCGTACTCGTTCGTCCGGTTCTCCGGCGGCGCCGTCGCCCCGTGGCTGGCCGGCAAGCTCGGCGAGGAGTTCAACATCCAGCTCCCGTTCTACGTCGGCGCCTTCGCCGTCCTGCTCGCGGTCGGCGCCCTGGCCACCGGCTGGAAGCCTCTGTCGCACCTGCGCGTCCCCGCCAACCATTCCGAGACCGAAGCCGAGGCCCTCACCGTCGCCGACGCCTGACGGTGGTCTACCCCGACCCGCCGGAGAACGATTTCTCCGGCGGGTCTTCGCGTTTAGGCTCGATGAGCATGTGGCCCATTCTGCGTACGTACACCGGACGTAACCTCCGCCGGATCGCGCTGCCGCTCGGCGGCATCGGCACCGGAACGGTCAGCCTCGGCGGCCGCGGCAACCTCCGCGACTGGGAGGTGGTGAACCGGCCGGCGAAAGGCTTCCGTCCAGGGACGGCGTTCTTCGCGCTCCGTACCGAAGCCGCCGACGGGACCGTGGTAGCGCGCGCCGTCGAAGGTCCGCTGGACCTCAGCGAGTACGAGGGCGCGCACGGCAGCGGCGCACAGAACCACGGACTGCCCCGGTTCCGGGAGGCGACGTTCGCGACCGCGTACCCGTTCGGGCGACTCGCGCTGCACGACGACGACGTACCGGTCGACGTCGCGCTGGAGGCGTTCAACCCGTTCGTCCCGACCGATGTCGAGGCGAGCTCGTGGCCGGTCGCCGTACTGCGGTTCGCTGTCACCAACCGCAGCACAGCGCCGTTGACCGTCTCGGTGGCCGGCGCGCTGCAGAACTTCATCGGCCGCGACGGCACGTCTGATGTTGCTGCGGGCAACTACAACACGGCGGCCTCCGGACCCGCGGGCGTCGAGGGCGTACTGATGCGGAGCCGTGGTGTCGCGCCCGAGGCGGAGCAGTACGGGTCTGTGGCGCTCGGCGTGCTCGATGGTGCGGACGTGTCCCGGCGTACGGGATGGGCGGACCGGACCTGGGGCGACAGCCTGCTCGATTTCTGGGACGACTTCACCGCGGACGGCCGGCTCGACGAACGCGTCAGTGAGTCCGCGACCCCGGTCGCCTCGGTCGCGGACCGCCGCACCGTCGCCGGCGGCGCGACCGAGCGCTTCACGTTCCTGCTCGCGTGGCACTTCCCGAACCGGCGCGGCTGGGAGAACCCGGAGTTCGTCGGGAACCACTACACAACCTTGTACGACGACGCCTGGGCTGCGCTGACCCGCTTCGCCCCGGTCTTGGACGATCTGGAACGCCGTACGGTCGGGTTCGTCTCCTCCTTCCTGGCCGGCGATCTACCGGACGAGGTGAAGGAGGCGGCGCTGTTCAACCTCAGTACCTTGCGGACGCAGACCGTGTTCCGCACGCCGGACGGGCGGTTCTTCGGGTGGGAGGGGTGCTCCGACCACGAAGGCAGTTGCTTCGGCAGTTGCACACACGTGTGGAACTACGAGCAGGCGACCCCGTACCTGTTCGGGGAGATCGCGCGATCGCTGCGAGAGGTCGAGTTCGCGCACGCGACCGCCGAGAACGGGTTGATGAGCTTCCGCGTCGGGCTGCCGTTGGCGACGAACGCACGGGACTGGAAGGTCGCGGCTGCGGACGGTCAGCTCGGGTGCCTGGTGAAGCTGTACCGGGACTGGCGGCTGAGTGGTGACGACGAACTGCTCCGGTCGCTGTGGCCGGCGGCGCGGCGGGCGCTCGAGTTCTGCTGGATCCCTGGCGGGTGGGACGCGGATCGCGACGGGGTGATGGAGGGCTGCCAGCACAACACGATGGACGTCGAGTACTACGGTCCGAACCCGCAGATGCAGTCCTGGTACCTGGCCGCGCTGCGATCGTGCGAGGAGATGGCGACGTACCTCGGGGACCCGCTCGCCGGGGAGTGCCGGAAGCTGTTCGAGAACGGCCGCGCGTGGATGGACGAGCACCTGTTCAACGGCGAGTACTACCGGCACCTCGTACAGCCGCCGGCGTCGGCGGACGACGTCGCGCCCGGGCTGCGCGAGACGATGGGCGCGGCGGATCCCACACATCCGGTCCTGCAGCTCGGTGACGGTTGTCTCGTCGACCAACTGGTCGGGCAGCACCTCGCGCGCATCACCCAGCTCGGCACGTTGCTCGACGACTCGCACGTTGCCACCACGTTGCGCAGCATCCTCAAGCACAACGGGTTGTCGGGGTTCGCGGGGCACTTCAACCACATGCGCAGCTACGTGCTCGGCGCGGACGAGTCCGCCGTACTGATGTGCAGCTACCCGCGCGGCAATCGTCCCGAGCGCCCGTTCCCGTACTTCACCGAGGTGATGACCGGCTTCGAGCACATCCTCGCCGTCGGGCTGATCTCGGAAGGTCTCGTCGACGAGGGGCTCAAGGTGATCGCCGACATCCGGCAGCGGTACGACGGCGAACGGCGCAACCCGTACGACGAGGCCGAATGCGGTCACCACTACGCCCGCGCGATGGCGTCCTGGGGTGCGGTCGTACAGCTCGCCGGCTTCGACTACGACGGCCGCACCGGCGCGATGCGCTTCAGCCCACGCCTGCCCGGCACCCGCACGATCTTCTGGTCCACCGGCGATGCGTTCGGCACCTTCGACACCACCACGCATCAACTCCACGTACAGGAAGGCACCCTGCACCTCACCTCTCTGCAGCTGAACGGTGCGGAGCTGCCGACCGTTTGACCATACCAAACGGTATGGTATGTTCTGGGCATGGTGACGCGAGGCGAGTGGTTGGAAGCCGGGCTGGAGCTGCTGGCGCGAGAGGGGGCGCCGGCCGTCACGATCGATCGACTGACCGCGGACCTCGGCGTCACCAAGGGCTCGTACTACCACCACTTCAAGGGCGCTGCCGGTTACAAGGCGGCGCTGCTGGAGCACTTCGAGCAGCGGTACACCACGCGGTTGATCGATGCGGCCGAGGGGACGGGCGACGCGGACACGAAGTTGCAGCATCTGCTGCGGCTCGTGCTCGCGGACCCGGACAGCGCTGCGCTGGACATCGCCGTACGGGCGTGGGCGTTGCAGGATCCGGACGTCCGCGCCGCGCAGGCGCGGGTGGACAAGACCCGTACGGAATACCTGAAGAAGCTCTGCCGCGGACTGGACTCGGACGTCGATCCGGATCGGTTCGCACAACTGCTGTACCTGATCCTGGTCGGCGCCGAACAGGTGCTGCCGCCGATCGGCAAGCAGGACGTGCGGAAGATCTACGACCTGGTCCTCCGCCTCATCTAACAGAGGAGATTTCCATGCCCACCACGCTGGGCGAGCTCGACGATCTGGTGCCGGTCGTCGACGAGATCGACGTCAAGACGGCCCATGGCGACGTCACGCTCCGCGAGTTCGTCGCAGGTGCCCTCGGCAACGGTCCCTGGTGGATCAGGGGACTGTTCGCCGTCCGGACGGCCGTCGCGGCGGTCCTTCGGCTCAAGTCCACCGGCGATTCGGACGCACACCAACTGCGGCCGGAAACGGTGAGTTTCACGCCCGGCGCGAAGGCCTCGTCCTTCACCGTGGTCCGTGGCCAGGAGGATCACTACCTGCTGCTGAAGATCACCAACAGCCACCTGATCGCGTACCTGGCGATCTTCACCGACGACGAGCGGCCGGCAACCTTCAAGGTCGTCACCCTCGTGCAGTACCTGCGCCCGGCCGGGCGGTTCTACTTCACCCTGGTCCGGCCCTTCCACCACGCGATCATGGTCAGTATGTGCCGAGCCGGCGCGACGTGGCACGCCGAGCGGTGAGCGCTGCGGCGGCTCCGGCGACGACCAGCGCCGCGGTGAAGATCAGTCCGAGCAACCGCCACGGAATCGCCAACGCAGCAAGGCCGTAAGGCCCCGCGGCGATCCCCGCGAGCGCGGCCGCGGCGACCAGCGATCCGAGCAGGACGCCGACCACGACGACCGTCCCGGACTCGACGACCGCGACCGTGACGACCTGTCCACGGGTCAGGCCGGCCAGCCGGGACAGGGTGAACTCCTGCCGCCGGTCGGCCGTCGACATCACGACGGCGTTCACGACCGCGACCGCGGTGAAGATCCCGGCCAGCCCCAGCAGTGCCGCGAAGAGGTCCGCGTTACTGCGTTGCTGCACCGAACCCCGCGCCGCCGCCCACTGCTTCACCGTCTGCCCGTCCAGGGTCGCGCCGGGTTCGAGCTTCACCAGCGTCTCTGTGCGTCCGCCGGACGGCAGCAAACCTCTGGGAACGAAGAAGTTCTCGCTCACATCCAGCGTCTCGGGCATGATCGCCACGACCCGTACTGTGGTCCATTTGTTGCCAAGCGCAACCTTGAGGTTCGACCCGAGCTTGTACCCCTCGGCCGCCATCCCCGGCCCGATCGCGATCGTGTTCCCGGTCAGCCGCTCCAGCGAGCCCTTCCGGGGCCGCAGCTTGTGCGTGCGCAGGTACGCCGCCGGATCGATCCCGATCGCCTCGGAGTACACCGTTTTCCGTCCCCGGGTGACCGTGATCGGTACTGCGGTCTGCACCGATGCGGCCGCGATCCCCGCACCGGGTCGCACCGCGTGATCGACCACGACATCCGCGGTGATCAGCTGCTCCTGCTCGACACCGACAGCCTTCGCCAGCGAGCCGAACGTGCCCCACAGCCCGATCACCAGCCCGACCAGCACGATCAACGGCGCCGCGGTCGCCGCACTCCGGCGGACGGCATGCAGCACGCCGGCCCGCGCGAGGTCCGCAATCAAGTTGCCGCGGACAACGATCGCCGGAATCCGGCCGGCCAGCGGCACAACGACCGGACTCAACTGACTGAGCGCGATCGAACCGCTGATCATCACCACCAGCCCGATCATCAACCCGGCCAGAAGATCCCGCGCCGCCTGCGCCGCGATCACCAGCACCACCGTGCAGAACGCGGCCGACAGCCCCCAGAACCACCGCCACCCGGTCATCACACGGCGCGCGGCCTGTCCTTCGACGATCGCCTCGAGCGCATTCACCCGCGACGCCCGCCAGGCCGCAGCCAGTACGCCGGCCAGCGCCGTACCCACTCCGACGATCATCGCCGCCCAGACCGCGCCCAGATCCCAAGGCGCGTGGAACCACGGCGGCAACATCCCGAGCTGGACGAGCAACCACGACTGCGCCCAGGTCGCGAGCGCCCCTAGCGGCACACCGAGCGCACTGCCAACCACCCCGAGCAGACCGGCTTCGAGCACCACCATCAGACACAGGTAGCCGCGCTGCGCCCCGACCAGCCGCAGCAGTCCGAACTCGCGCCGCCGCTGCACGGTCGTGAAGCCGAACGTCGTACTCACGATGAACACGCTCAGGAAAACGGCGAGCATCACGCACATTCCGAGCAACGTCCCCGCGCCGACGTACCCCTCCCGGATCTGTGCCCGCTCGTACGCCGACAGCCCGGCCGGCAGCACCGGATGGTTCGTGGCCGCCAGGACCTGCAGATCCGACTGGACCAGACCGACTCCGAGCGCAACAGCGACCACCGCACCCGCGAACAACTGCCACCTGGTGCGCAGCGCCCCGATAGACAACCTCAACATCCACCCAGCCAATCGTGAGCCGGCCGGCTGGACGCTGGCGCTGACACCCGACCGCCGGTAGCTCGCGCGCTACCTCAGCACGTCGAGGAGCGCGGCGAAATCCCGGCGGTCGACCGCGCGGGCGCCGATCAGCGCCTGCATCAGCAGACCGTCGAGGGCCGCGACCAGGAGCCGGGCCTTCTGCGGGTCGGCCGTGAAGGTCCGCGCGATCCCGGTCAGCGGCTCCAGCCACGCACCGGCCGTCTCCCGCAGCTCCGGCCGCCGCGCGGCGTACAGGTACAGCTCGTAGAGCGCCAACGTGCGGCCACGGCGCCGTACGACGCTGTGTTCGATCAGGCGCGCCAACTCGTCGGCCGGCCGCGCACCCAGCTCGCTCCCCCAGCCGTCCAGCTCGACGGCAAGATCGTCGGCGGCCGACCGGAGCGCCGCGACCAGAAGATCGTCGAGGGTCGGGTAGTGGTAGGTGATCGAGGCCACCGAGACGTCGGCCTCTGCCGCGACCGCCCGATGGCTCACACCTGCGACTCCGTCGCGTTCGATCACGGTCAGGGTCGCCGCCAGCAGCTCGCTCCGGCGCTGCTCACCGCGCACCCGGCGGCCGTCGACACCCTGCCTGACCTGCACGAACAGCAAACTATCAGGACGTCTGTACGAATTGATTTTGGTCCCCGGAATCGCGGGATCAACCGTTTTCCGCGACTTAGGCTCGGATTCCGTGGCCCCTTCAGATCTCAGTACGGCGATGCGCCGCGCGCTCCGGCGCGCCGATGACGGCAAGACCCTCGACCCGGCGGAGGTGGAGGTGCTGCTCGGCGCGAGCGGCGACGCCCTCACCGCGCTGATGGCGACCGCTGCCCGGGTCCGCGACCAGGGCCTCGCCGACGCCGGCCGCCCGGGAATCATCACGTTCTCGAAGAAGGTCTTCATCCCGCTGACACGCCTGTGTCGCGACCGTTGCCACTACTGCACGTTCGCCACCACGCCCGGCCGGGTGCACGCGCCGTACCTCTCGCCGGACGAGGTGCTCGAGATCGCGCGGCAGGGCGCGGCGATGGGTTGCAAGGAAGCCCTGTTCACGTTGGGCGATGCGCCCGAGGACCGTTGGGACGCGGCGCGCACCTGGCTGGAGGAGGCCGGGTACGACAGCACGCTCGACTACGTACGGGCAATGGCGATCCGCGTCCTCGAGGAAACCGGGCTGCTCCCGCACCTGAACCCGGGCGTGATGTCGTGGCAGGACCTGCAGCGGTTGAAGCCGGTCGCTCCGAGCATGGGCATGATGCTCGAGACCACGTCGCGGCGGTTGTTCGAGGAGAAGGGCCAGCCGCACTTCGGTTCGCCGGACAAGGACCCTGCCATCCGGCTGCGGGTGCTGGAGGACGCGGGGCGGTCCAACGTTCCGTTCACGACCGGGCTGCTGATCGGGATCGGCGAGACGCTGCCGGAGCGGGCCGACTCGATCTTCGCGCTGCGCAAGATCGCACGGCAGTACAACGGAATCCAGGAAGTCATCATCCAGGGCTTCCGGGTGAAGCCGGACACCGCGATGCGCAACGACGCCGACGTACCGCTCGACGAATGGCTGGCCGCGATCGCGGTGACGCGGGTCGTGCTCGGCTCGCGGGTCCGCGTCCAGGCGCCGCCGAACCTGGTCGACCTGGCCGAGTGCCGTGCACTGCTGGACGCGGGCGTGGACGACTTCGGCGGGGTGTCGCCGCTGACCCCCGACCACGTGAACCCCGAACGCCCCTGGCCCCAGATCGACGACCTCGCGAAGGTGACCGCCGACGCCGGGTTCGTCCTGCGCGAGCGGCTCACCGCGCACCCGGAGTATCTGCGCGAACCGTGGCTCGACCCGCGGCTGATCTCGCACGTCGAGGCCCTCGTCGACCCGGAGACCGGGCTGGCGAACGAGGACGCGAAGCCGGCCGGCCTGCCGTGGCAGGAGCCGGACGGCGGATGGGACAGCGTCGGGCGGACCGACCTGCACACCGCGATCGACACCGAGGGCCGGCGCACCGAGACCCGATCCGACTTCGACGCCGCCTACGGCGACTGGGACGTCCTCCGCGAAGACGTCGCCGCCCGAACCGCTCCAGAACGTCTTGACGGTGATGTAAAACAGGCTTTGGCCGCCGCCGAGCGGGATCCCGCCGGACTCTCCGACGCGCAGGCCCTCACTCTGATGACGGTCACCGGGCCGGCGCTCGACCAGCTTGCACACCTTGCGGATGAGTTGCGCAAGGCAACGGTCGGCGACGACGTCACGTACGTCGTGAACCGGAACATCAACTTCACCAACGTCTGCTACACCGGCTGCCGGTTCTGCGCCTTCGCGCAGCGCCGCACCGACGCCGACGCGTACTCACTGTCGATGGACGAGGTCGGCCAGCGCGCCGAAGAGGCGTGGGTGATCGGCGCCACCGAGGTCTGCATGCAGGGCGGCATCCACCCGGACCTGCCCGGCACCGCGTACGCGGACCTGGTCCGCGCGGTCAAGGACCGGGTCCCCGACATGCACGTGCACGCCTACTCCCCGATGGAGATCGTGAACGGCTCGGTCCGCACCGGCCTGTCGATCGAGGAGTTCCTGATCTCGGTCAAGGAGGCCGGACTCGACAGCATCCCGGGCACGGCCGCCGAGATCCTCGACGACGACGTCCGCTGGATCCTCACCAAGGGCAAGCTGCCGACGGCCTCGTGGATCGAGGTGATCAGTACGGCGCACCGCGTCGGCCTGCCGTCCAGCTCGACGATGATGTACGGCCACGTGGACGCCCCGCACCACTGGGTCCAGCACCTGCGGACGATCGCCGCGGTACAGGACCAGACCGGTGGCTTCACGGAGTTCGTGCTGCTGCCGTTCATCCACCAGAACTCGCCGATCTACCTGGCCGGCGTGGCCCGGCCGGGTCCGACGTACGACGAGAACCGGGCTGTGCACGCGATGTCGCGGATCATGCTGCACGGGCGGATCGACAACATCCAGTGCTCGTGGGTGAAGCTCGGCGTCGACGGCTGCGTCGCGGTCCTGAACGGCGGCGTGAACGACATCGGCGGCACGTTGATGGAGGAGACGATCAGCCGGATGGCCGGCTCCAAGCACGGCAGCCGCAAGTCGATCAGCGAACTGACCGCGATGGCGACCGCGGCCGGCCGGCCGGCACGCCAGCGCACCACGACGTACGGCGACGTCCCCGTCCGCCCTTCCCTGGAACTCGCCTGACGCCATTCCGGGCTTGTTGAGTGTTGGACTAACCGAGTGTCAAAACTTGTTGCGGCAGGCAACATCTGCACGGAAAGTGAAGGAACTTTTACTGAGCGTTGCCTACTTCAAAGGCAATGCAAATGTTTGAACCGGATGATTCCCGGTACGCCGGGCCCATGACAACGTTCTCTTGTCGGCGGCGGACGGGTCGCCGGCACTGGGTCCAGGTGGATCCCGCTGGACTTCCGTCCGCGACCGGACTGTACCTCCCCTGCCGGCCGCGGAATGGGTCTCGGGACCGCCCTCCTTCGGGCCACTTGCCCTCTCGGGGCAACAGCAGGACGCCGGCCGTGCCGGTGGGGTGTTGGTCGCCAGTGAGGTGGCGACCAACACCCGGCACGGTCGGCGTTTCTTACTGAAAAAGCTGCCTCGTTGTACCGGTGCTGCTGGGGACCGATACAACGAGGCAGCTTCTGTTCGTGGGTCTGTCGGCAGTTCTACGTCAGTTCTGCGTCGACCGCTTCGCCGCGATCAGTACGTCGATGCCGTCCAGGATCCGTTCGAGGCCGAAGGTGATGTCGGCCTCGTGGACCTCGTCGGTGTACTGGTCGCCGGCCATCAGCCCGGCCAGGATCGAGTATCCGAGCTCGTGCAGCCGCGGCTCCAGGAATCGTGACACCGCGGCCGGCTGGACGGAGGTCGTGGCGCTGTCCCGCACATCGCGACGAGCAGCGGCGATCCGCCGCGCATATCCGTCCAGGAGCAGCGCGCACGAGAGGCTCTCGGCGGGACTCAGTCCGGCGCCGGTCAGGACGCGCAGGATCGCCTCTGCCCAGCCGAGCTGGTTCGGCGTCACCGGCGCCCCGCGGATGGGGAGATCACAGAGCCAGGGGTGCACGTCGCACCGATCGACCATCCCCTGCGTCCAGGCGGCCGCGCCGGCTCGCCAGTCCCGCGCAGCGGCAACCTGTGCCGGCACCGGACCCCAGGCTGCGTCACCGAGCAGGACCAGCAACTCGTCGCGGGACCTGACGTACCGGTAGATCGCATTGGCGGTCAGCCCGAGCTTCTGGGCGAGCTTGGGCATCGACAACGCGGCGAACCCGTCGGCATCGGCCAGTTCGAGGGCCGCGCCGACGATCTGCTCGACGCTCTGCGTCGGCTTCCGGCCGAGTTTGTTCGCCTTGGCCGGCTGGCCCCACGCCAGCACCAGCCCCGGCGGCAGGTGCGCCTCGTCGGGCATCCGTTCGGCTCCTCCCGCTCAACAAGTTGACTTCGTGTGTACCTTACACTTTATATTAGTGTGACCCACACACGAATACAGTCGAGAAGGCGAGCACGCGATGGAACAGCGACATCATCAACACGACGGGCCGGGTCGGCGGCGGTCGCGGTTCGGCCCTTCGCGCCGGCTTGGGCTGCTGCTGACCGCAGCATTGCTCACTGGCACGGCGGCGGTCGGCGGGGCCGCAGCCCAAGCCGAGACGGCCACGACGAGCGACGGCGCTTATCGCAGCGGGTCGCTGGCGAGCATCCACCGTACGGCAGACGCTCCCGCGCGCACCGTGGTCTCGACGGACACCGGAGCCGTCCGCGGCATGCTCACCGCGGAGGCGCGGCTGTTCCAAGGAATCCCCTACGCCGCACCGCCGGTCGGGCGGCTCCGCTGGGCCTCGCCGCAACGGGCGGCGGCGTGGCATGGCATCCGGAACGCCACCAAACCCGGGAACCGCTGCGCCCAGGCCGAAGGCCTGATCGACCCAGCCAGCAACACCGAGGACTGTCTCTACCTCAACGTCGCCACGCCACGGGTCAGCAGTGCACGCAAACTGCCGGTGATGGTGTGGATCCACGGGAACGGCTTCATCAACGGAGCCGGCAGCGTGTACGACGCACAGAAGCTGGCGAACAGCGGCCAGGTCATCGTGGTCAGCCCCAACTACCGGCTGGGCATCTTCGGCTTCCTGGCCCATCCGGCGCTGGACCACGGCGGAGCTCGGCAGCTCTCGGGCAACTTCGGCCTCGAGGACCAGCAGGCTGCGCTGCGATGGGTCCAGCGCAACGCCGCGGCGTTCGGCGGCGATCCGGGCAACGTCACGATCTTCGGTGAGTCCGCCGGAGGCACCAGCGTCTGCTCCCACCTGGTCGCACCAGGATCCGCGGGACTGTTCGAGAAGGCGATCGTGCAGAGCGCCGGATGCACCGGGCAGAACTGGTCGCCCGGTCCACCGACCTGGTTTCCGCTGCCACGGGCCGAGCGCGAGCAACACGGCCTCGAGGTAGCGGCTGAGGTCGGCTGCTCCAGCCCGGCGACCGCTGCGGCCTGTCTACGGTCCAAACCGACCGCCAAGCTCGCCAAGTTCTCTGACGTCGGTGTCGGATCAGGGCCCACCGTCGGCGGTGGCGTGTTGCCGCTCAGTCCGGATCGCGCGTTCGCAACCGGCCGCTTCAACCACGTACCGATCATCCAGGGGACCACGCGGGACGAGCACAATCTGTTCACCGCGGCGATCGAGACCGCAACCGGTCAGGTGACGACCCCGGCGAGCTACAGCGCCGAGGTGCACACGCTCTTCGACCGGTCGGACGCCGAACGGGTCCTGGCCCGCTATCCCGTCGAACAGTTCCGGTCCGCCGGGGAGGCCCTGTCGACGGTGGTCACCGACTGGGCGTGGGGCTGCCCGGTCCTCGCCCGGGATCGCACCCTCGCCGCGCAGACACCGCTGTACGCGTACGAGTTCGCCGACGAGACTGCACCGTGGTTCAGCACGCTGCCGAAGCCGAACTTCCCGACCGGCGCGTTCCACGGCGCCGAGCTGCAGTACCTCTTCAACGACGCGCAGCTCCCGGGACCGAGCACCCCCGCGCAGAAACAGCTCTCCGCGACGATGATGAGCTACTGGACGCAGTTCGCCCACACCGGTGATCCGAACGGTCCGGGTCAGCCACGGTGGCAGCCGTTCCAGAGCAAGGGCCATGTTCAGTCACTTGCCCCGCAAGGAATCACCGCAGCCGACCTCGCCCAAGAGCACCAGTGCGCGTTCTGGAGCTCGATTGCGTCTTGAGGCCTTAGTACGGATACGTGTCGTCGCGGCGGGTCGGGTCGAGGTCCCACAGCGAGAACTTGACGACCTTGTGCGACTCCTCGCCGCCACCAGGGACCAGACCGAACGGCTCGTACTCCTTCGAGCCGACACCGTCCAGGTAGCAGAGCAGCTCGAAGGCGGACTGGGCGTCCTCGATATCGTCGATGATCTCGTCGTTCTGCGCCTCGTCCGCCCGGCTGCGCACGTACTGCACGAAGGCGTCCGGGTCGGTGACGACGTA
The DNA here is from genome assembly GCF_043197975.1 of Kribbella sp. NPDC048928. Lineage (NCBI taxonomy): Bacteria > Bacillati > Actinomycetota > Actinomycetes > Propionibacteriales > Kribbellaceae > Kribbella > Kribbella sp. NPDC048928. Next base: position 764,142 of record NZ_JBICUC010000004.1, read on the forward strand.
GTCGTACCGCGCCTGGTAGCTGAGCCGGACCCCGGACTCCGGCACCATCGGCTCATCGAGTTCCTCGAGGTCCAGGGCGTCCCCGGCGACGATCTCCCGGTAGTCCGCGGGGTCGTCGAAGTCGTCCGGCCCGAGCGGCAGGTCGTCCAGCTCGTCGGGATCGTAGGAGTCGATCCCGAGGAAGATGTCGCCCCAGCCGCGTTCGTGGACGGCGTCGGCGAGCGCCCGGGCCTGGACCCGGACGTTCTCGATCGCGCCGGTCGCCCGCAGGTCGTGGAGGTCCAGAGCATCGGCCTGCTCCAGCAGGACCCGGGCGAGCTCACGGGCGGCTTCGGCAGCCGACGCAGGTTCGATCGACTCAGAGGGCATCTCACTCATGTTGTGACGGTACAACCATCGGCACCTCCACCGCCGAGCCCGGTACGCCGAACGCGTCGACCAGCTCCACCGCGGCCGGCCGAACCACCGCGCAGAGGTCGTTGACGAGCGCGGTGATCGCCTTCGAACGACCCGGCGACAGCCGCCCGTGCTCGAGGTACCACGCACGCTCGGCCTCGATCGTGGCCACGGCGTGCAGGTCGTACACGTCCTGCAGGAGCGGGCGGACCTCGTCCGGCGCGTTCCGCACCGCGGACTGGAACGCCTCCAGCACGATCCGGTCCACGTGCGCCCGGCCGGCCGCGATCACGTGGTCCTGGCACCGGTTGAAGACGTCGAACGGATCGTCGCCCGCGTCGATCCCGGCCTTGAGCCGCCGCGCCACCCCGGAGAGCAGGTGCTCCTCGCGATACCGCAGCATGCCGGAGTGGTACGCGTCGTCCCGCAGCCCGGCATCTGGGTCCGCGGCGTCGTTCCGATTCGGTACGACGTCGCGCAGCCGCTCGATCAACGGCCGCAGCGCCGCCTTCTCGACCGCGATCTCGACGGCCTGCGCCGCCACGAACCGCGCCGTACCCAACGGGTCGAGCTTGCCGAACGACTCCCGGTAGTCGGTCAGCAGGCCCTTCGCCACGAGCTGCAGCAGGACCGTGTTGTCGCCCTCGAAGGTGGTGAACACGTCGGTGTCGGCCTTCAGCGTCGCCAGCCGGTTCTCCGCGAGATAGCCGGCGCCACCGCAGGCCTCCCGGCACATCTGGATCGTCTCGGTCGCGTGCCACGTCCCGAGCGCCTTGGTGCCGGCCGCCTGCGCCTCCAGCGCGCGGCGGTCGTGCTCGTCCCGGCTCTCGTCACTGAACACCCGGGTGAACTCGTCGACCAGCTCGGCCTGCGCGAAGTGCAACGCATACGTCCGCGCGAGCAGTGGCAGCAACCGGCGCTGGTGCATCCGGTAGTCGAGCAGGATCGCCTCCTCCTCGCTCCCAGGCGCACCGAACTGCCGCCGCTGAGCGCCGTACCGGATCGCGATCGTCAGTGCCACCTTGCTCGCGTTGATCGCGGCGCCACCGACCGATACCCGCCCCTGCACGAGCGTCCCGAGCATGGTGAAGAACCGGCGGTCCGGATTCTCGATCGGGCTGCTGTAGTTGCTGTCGGCATCGACCTGCGCGTATCGGTCGAGCAGCGCCGCGCGCGGCACCCGCACCTGGTCGAAGACGATCCGCCCGTTGTCGACGCCGTTCAGCCCGAGCTTCGGCCCGCAGTCGGTCAGCGTCACGCCGGGCAGCGCCGCACCGTCGGCGTCCCGGATCGGCACCAGCAGGCAGTGCACACCGTGCCGCTCGCCGCCGACCACGAGCTGCGCGAACACGGCCGCCATCCGCCCGTGCCGGGCCGCGTTCCCGATGTAGTCCTTGCGCGCCGCCGCGGTCGGCGTGTGCACGACGAACTCATCGGTCGACTCGTCGTACGTCGCTGTCGTGCCGAGTGCCTGCACATTGGACCCGTGGCCGGTCTCGGTCATCGCGAAGCAGCCGAGCAGCCGTCCACTGATCGCATCCGCCAGGTACTGCTGGTGGTGCTGCTCGGTCCCGAGATGCTGGATCGCGCCCGCGAACAGGCCGAACTGCACGCCGGCCTTGACCATCAGCGACAGGTCGCCGAACGCCAGCGTCTCGAAGCCCGCGATGAAGCCACCCAGGTCCGCCGCCCCGCCGTATTCCTTCGGGTACCCGCGCGCGGGCAGGCCTTCGGCGGCCGACCGCAGCAGCAGGTCGAGGATCCGGTCCCGATACTCGTCCCGCGGCAGTCGGACCGCCAGATCTCCCAGGTCGGCGTGCGCGGCCAGCTCGGCCCGCACGACGTCCCGCGCCGCCTTGTGCGGGCCGTCCAGGTAGTCCCGCATCGCCGTTGTGCTCATGCCCTTTAACTTACGAGGATTCGCCCCGGTTCTCGTCATCGATCCGTAACTGTGGAAAACCTGGCATCAACACGCATCTGCGGCGGTATGCTGTCTTCCGTGCCGAGTTTGCGGGTGAGTGAGGCGGCGGCGCTCCTGGGCGTCAGCGACGACACGGTGCGGCGCTGGATCGATCAGGGCCGATTGCCGTCGAAACAGGAGAACGGGCGGATGGCCGTCGACGGGCAAGCGCTCGCCGAGTTCGCGCAGCAGTTGGCGGAGTCGCCGGAGCCGGGGCACACCGCCGCGGCGTCCGCGCGGAACCGGATGCGCGGGATCGTCACCCGGGTCGTCAAGGACGGCGTGATGGCCCAGGTCGAGATGCAGGCCGGGCCGTTCCGCGTCGTGTCGCTGATGAGCCGCGAGGCCGCCGACGAGCTCGGGCTGGAGCCAGGCGTGGTGGCCGTCGCCTCGATCAAGTCCACCCATGTCGTCGTCGAGATCCCGGAGGCCTGATGTTCCGCCGTACCGCTGTCGCCGCCCTGGCCGCTGTTGCTGCCTTCGCTCTGGCCGGGTGCGGTGACGACACCCCCGCCGCATCCGCACCGTCGAGCGGCTCGAGCACGGCCTCGCTGACCGGTGACGTCAACGTGTTCGCCGCCGCGTCGCTGACCGGGACCTTCACCCAGCTCGGCAAGGATTTCGAGGCCGCGCACCCCGGCGTGAAGGTGAAGCTGAACTTCGCGGGCAGTTCCGCGCTCGCGCAGCAGATCAACCAGGGCGCGCCGGCCGACGTGTTCGCCTCGGCCGCGCCGAAGAACATGAACGACGTCAAGGACAAGGGCACCCCGACGACGTTCGTGAAGAACACGCTGGAGATCGCGGTCCCGAAGGGCAACCCGGGCAAGATCACCGGGATCAAGGACTTCGCCGACGCACAGAAGAAGATCGCGATCTGCGCCGTCCAGGTGCCGTGCGGTGCGGCCGCGGACAAGGTCTTCAAGGCGATCGGGATCACCGCGCAGCCGGACAGCCTCGAGCAGGACGTGAAGGCCGCACTGACCAAGGTCAGCCTCGGTGAGGTCGACGCCGCGCTGGTGTACAAGACCGACATACAGGCCGCGAAGGACAAGGTCGAGGGCATCGAGTTCCCGGAGTCGAGCAAGGCCGTCAACGAGTACCCGATCGCCACGCTGTCCAAGGCTCCGAACCCGGACGGCGCGAAGGCGTTCGTCGACTACGTGCTGTCCGACAAGGGCAAGAGCGTGCTGACGGCCGCCGGCTTCGACGCACCGTGAGTCGCCGTGGCAGAAGTACGAGCGGGCGCCTGCCCCTCGTACTCCTGCTGCCTGCACTGCTCGGTCTGGCGTTCCTGCTCGTCCCGCTGATCGGTCTGCTCGCCAAGGCGCCTTGGTCGACGCTGCCGGGGCGGCTGTTCAGTGCTGATGTCTGGCAGGCGCTGCGGCTGTCGCTGTTGTGCGCTACGGCAGCCACTGCGCTCTGTGTGCTGTTGGGCGTCCCCCTGGCCTGGCTGCTCGCTCGGGGCGAGCTGCCGGGTCGGAGCGTGATCAGGGCGTTCGTGACGGTGCCCCTGGTGCTCCCACCGGTCGTTGGCGGAGTTGCGCTGCTACTGGTGCTCGGGCGGCGCGGTCTGGTGGGTCAGCACCTCGACGCATGGTTCGGGATCTCCTTGCCCTTCACAACGGCCGGTGTGGTCGTTGCGGAGGCGTTCGTGGCCATGCCGTTCCTGGTGATCTCGGTGGAGGGCGCACTGCGGGCTGCCGACCCGCGGTACGAGGAGGCGGCCGCGACCCTCGGCGCGGGGCGCTGGACCACCTTCCGGCGCGTGACACTGCCGTCGATTGCGCCTGGGGTCGTCGCCGGGATGGTGTTGTGCTGGGCGCGGGCACTGGGTGAGTTCGGTGCGACCATCACGTTCGCGGGCAACTTCCCGGGCCGTACGACGACCATGCCGCTCGCCGTCTACCTGGCGTTGGAGACCGATCCGGACGTCGCCGTCGTACTGAGCCTGGTGCTCCTGCTCGTCTCCGTCGTCGTACTGGCGTCTCTGCGCGAGCGCTGGATCAGTGGGCTGCGATGACTCTGCACGCGGATCTGAAGGTACGCCGTGGCGAGTTCGAGCTCGCCCTGGACCTGACCGTCGAGCCTGGCGAGGTGGTCGCTCTCCTGGGCCCTAACGGTGCCGGCAAGTCCACCGCGCTCCGTGCCATCTCCGGCCTGCTCGCTGTGGACAGCGGACGGATTGCCCTGGACGACGCGGTGTGGGACGAGCCGCCGCGTACCTTCCGTACGCCCGAACGCCGGCCGATCGGCGTGGTGTTCCAGGACTACCTGCTCTTCAATCACCTGTCCTGCTTGGAGAACGTGGCATTCGGGCTGCGTGCCCGCGGCATGGAGAAGCAGACCGCCCGGACGGAGGCTGCGCGCTGGCTGGAGGTGGTGGGACTCGCGGAGTACGCGCGTAGTCGTCCGCGCTCGCTGTCAGGTGGTCAGGCGCAACGCGTTGCACTCGCGCGTGCGTTGGCGACCGACCCGGAGCTCCTGCTGCTGGACGAGCCGCTTGCCGCACTGGACGCGAGCACTACATTGCACGTCCGCGCAGAGCTCGGCCAGCACCTGTCCCGCTTCGAGGGCCGCACACTGCTGGTCACCCACGACCCGCTGGACGCCATGGTGCTCGCTGACCGGCTGGTCATCATCGAGAACGGCCAGGTGGTGCAGGAGGGCAAGCCGACCGAGGTAGCGCACCGCCCCCGTACCGACTACGTGGCCCAGCTCGTAGGCCTCAACCTCTACCGAGGCACCGCCGCCGGCACCACCGTCACTCTTGCCGACGGCGGCACCATCACGCTCGCGGAGCCGGCTACAGGTCCCGTCCACGTAGCGTTCCCACCCACAGCCGTCAGCCTCTACACCGAGCCTCCGTCCGGGAGCCCGCGCAACACCTGGCCCGCAGTGGTCACCGGCATCGAGCAACACGCCCACACGGTCCGCGTCCGCCTCAACGCCTCCCCCACCGGCCCCGCCGACCTCCTCGCCGACATCACCCCCGCCGCAGTCGCCGACCTCCACCTGACCCCCGGCCAACCCCTCCACCCCACCCTCAAAGCCACCGAAATCCACACCTACCCGGTGTAACAGTCGGCGCAGTACTACGAATCAGCAGCCGCCGCGGGCGGTCTGATCGACGGAACGACAGGAGGTGTCGGCCCGTCGGCGGGCGGTACCTAGTGCACCTGAGCGTGAACGTCCCAAATGCGTACGGCGTATACAGGTGTACTACCTGTCGATCGGCACACCACTCACCCGGCGCGCCCGTGTGGACAGAGGCGAGGGCGGGTGCGGGGTATGGGGCGTTGCACGAGATGGGGGGTGGGAAGTTACGGGCTGTGATGGGGTTGTTGGGGATTGACATGTTGTTACGGCGAGAATCACGCTTGGGGAGCGCGGTTCGGTAACGAGGAGTGTTTAGTTACTCACTCGTAGTGCATGGGTTCTTCACGTCAGAGTGATGACATCGTGCACTACGCCGAGCACTGAAAGACCTTCAGGATTTTCCGGGGCACCACGGAAAGGGGGTCGGACAGTCATGCACGAGAGTTACGAGTTCTACTGCCTCGCGGATCGGCATTTCTACGAGACGCCGGCCAACCGCGGTGCTCGGCATCCGGATTTCGCGATCACGAGGCGATCGCTCCCGGACGGGTGGCAGCACGTACCGGGCGAGCAGTGGATGCACTACGCGCCGGCCGGACTCCGGCTGCCCGAGCAGGGCTGGAAGGTCCACGTCTCGGCGCGCCTGCAGGACGTCGAGCGGACGCTCGAGGCCGTCTGGGCGTACTGCGTCCCGCGCGGCATCGCGTTCAAGTTCCTGCGCAACGAGGCCGTCCTGGTGATGACGAACTCGAAGGCCGCTCCCCGCGGGTCGAGCGGCAAGCTGGTGACGATCTACCCCACCGACGACGTACAGCTCGAGCTGGTCCTGAAGGAGCTCGACGAGGTACTGCAAGGCGTCGAAGGCCCTTATATCCTGAGCGATCTGCGCTACGCCGAGGGTCCGCTGTTCGTCCGGTACGGCGCCTTCGTCAGCAGGTACTGCCTGTCGACCACCGGTGAACGCGTGCTCGCCATCACGGACGCCCACGGCAACCTGGTGCCTGACCAGCGCGGCCCGACCTTCGTGCTGCCGCCGTGGGTCCAGCTGCCGGACTTCCTGCAGCCGCACCTCGACGCCCGCAACGCCGTCACCACGAACGAGCTCGCGTACACGATCGACGGCGTCATCCAGTTCTCCAACGGCGGCGGCGTGTATGTCGGCCACCACAACGAGACCGGCGACCGCGTCGTCCTCAAGGAGGGCCGTCCGTACGCCGGTCTGGACATGGCCGGCCGCGACGCCGTGGCCCGGATCGCCCACGAGCGCGACATCCTGGAGCAGCTCGACGGCCTGGACGCCGTACCGAAGACGCACGACTATCTGCAGCTCGGTGACCACCACTTCCTCGTGCAGGAGCACATCGACTCGGTGTCGCTGCAGCGCGAGCTGGTCCGCCGGTATCCGCTGACGCACCCGGACGCGACCACGGCCGAGAAGGCCGAGTACGCGGAGTGGGCCGCCGCGATGATCAAGAAGGTCGGCGAGGCGGTCGCTCAGCTGCACGAGCGCGGCATCGTGTTCTGCGACCTGCACCCGGACAACCTGCTGCTGGACGTGAACGGCAAGCTCACGCTGATCGACTTCGAGGTCGCAACGAAGGCCGAGGACCAGGCGCGTTCGACGCTGGCCCATCCCGGGTACGCCGCTCCGCAGGACCGGCAGGGCATCGACGTCGACCGGTACGCGCTGGCCTGCATCGCGCTCAGCGTTTATGCGCCGCAGGCAACGATCCTGCTCAATCTCCATCCTGGTAAGGCGTTCCAGCTCGCGGACATGATCGCGGACACGTTCCCGGTCCCACGCGCCGCGCTCGACGAGGCCGTACGGACGATCGTCGGGTCCAACGAGACCAACGAGCTGCAGGACCTGGCGCTGCCCGGCAAGGCCGAGTGGGCCGACGTACGGGCAGCCCTCACCATGTCGATCGTCGCGAGTGCGACCCCGGAGCGAACCGACAGGCTGTTCCCGGGCGACATCGCGCAGTTCCGCGACGGCGGCGGCATCGACCTTGCGACCGGCGCGGCCGGCGTCCTCTACGCGCTCGCCAGGACCGGTGCCGGACGCTTCCCGGAGTACGACGACTGGCTGCGCAAGCGCGCCTTCGACACCGCGGCCGGCCCGGGGCTGTACGACGGCCTGCACGGCGTCGCCCACGTGCTCGACGAGCTCGGCCACCGGCAGGACGCCCTCGACCTGGTCGAACGCACTCTCGCGGACGACTGGACCACCCGCGAGCTCGGTCTGCACTCCGGCCTCGCCGGCATCGGCCTGAACCTGCTGCACTTCGACACCGAGCCGGCGCTTCGCGCGCAGGCGGTCCGGGTCCTCGATCTGGTCGCCGATCGGCTCGGCGGCGTGGACGACGTACCGGACGTCAGCGGCGGTCAATACGCGCGATCCGGGCTGATGTACGGATCTTCCGGGCCGGCCTTGCTGTTCCTCCAGGCGTTCGAGCAGCTCGGCGACACCGGGCTGCTCGACCTCGCGGAGATCGCACTTAGGCAGGACCTGAAGCGGACCGTGCTCACCGAGGACGGGATGCGCCAGGTCAACCAGGGGTGGCGCACGCTGCCGTACCTCGAGGAAGGCTCCGCCGGGATCGCGCTCGTCCTCGAGCGCTACCTGCGGCACCGTCCGTCCGACGAGCTGACCGGCGTACTCGACGAGCTGAAGCGCGTCACCCACTGCTCCTACTACGTCCAGCCCGGGCTCTTCATGGGCCGCGCCGGTGTGCTCCTCACGGCCGCCGCGCTCGGCGATCAGGTCGATGACCTGGTGTACGGCCTCGGCTGGCACGCGATGCCGTACGCGGGTGGCCTCGCGTACCCGGGCAACCAGCTGCTCCGTCTCTCGATGGACCTGGCGACCGGATCGGCCGGCGTACTGCTGGCCCTGGGTGCGGCGCAGCACGACGCGCCGGTCGCCCTCCCGTTCCTCGGACCTCCCCAGTGGTCCGAGTACTCATCCCGACGATCTGCACCGAAGGAGGTGTAAAACATGGCACTTCTCGACCTTCAGGGCCTCGAGACCCCGGGTTACGGCCACCACGGCCACCACCACGGTTCCACGCTGACCGTGCTGGGCTGCGCTTCGCAGACCCCGAGCAACCTCAGCCTGCTGCTCTGCCACTGATACCGGCAGGGAATACGGCACCTGTAATGCCAGGTAGTGAGGCCCTGGGTGGGCATGGCCCGCCCGGGGCCGTCCTGTTTCCGCGCCGGTGACCGACTCGCCTCGGTTGCCGGGTGGTAGCTCGACGGCGCTGTCGTCGTTGAGTCGGTGGGACAGAGAAGAGGGAGTGAGGTGAGCTACTCCGTGCAGTCTTATCCATGCGCCGAGCGTCTGACGCTCGTGGAGCAGGTGCACGGCACTACCGTCGCGGACCCGTACCGCGGGCTCGAGGACCCCGACGCCGGCGACACCGAGCGCTGGCTGCGGGAGCAGGACGAGCTCTGGCTGACGTACGCCGGCTCGCTGCGCACCAGATTCGGCTGGAAGAACTCCGTCCGGCAACTGTCGAACATCGGCAGCGTCTCGACCCCGGTGTTCCGCGGCGGTCGCTGCTTCACCCTCCGCCGCGAGCCGAACCAGCCGCACGCCGTCCTGTACGTCGACGACAGGCCGTTGCTCGATCCGTTGGACCGCACGCTCGACGCGTGGCAGCCGTCCCCGGACGGCAGCAAACTCGCATTCCAGCTGTCGCAGGGCGGCACCGAGCAGTCGACGTTGTCGGTGCTCGACGTCGGCACCGGGCAGCTGATCGACGGCCCGATCGACGGCTGCCGCTACTCGCCCGTGGCCTGGCTCCCGGACGGAAACACGTTCTATTACGTTCGTTTACGTCAGGTACGACGCCATTCGCTCGGCGACTCCGACGACGTCACGGTCCTCGCGGACGACGCGTCGTACGGGCTGGAGATCAGCGCGGACGGGCGCTGGCTGACCATCTGCACCACCAACGATCTGTGGTTCGCCGACCTGACCACCGACGCGCCGCCGGCCCATATCCCGACCACAGCCACCACGCTCATGTCGGTCGGTCCGGACAACAGGCTGTACGTCGTGACGACGCAGGATGCCCCGACCGGACGGATCTGCGTCGGCGACCCCGCGACTCCGACTGAGTGGCACGACTACCTCCGGCCGGACCAGCCACTGACCGGCCTCGCAATCCTGGACGAGGTCGTGCTGGTCAGCACCGCAAGCGAGATCGCCGTGCACGACCGTGAGAGTGGACGTCGGCTCAACGTGCTGGAGCTTCCAGGCGTCGGGTCGGTCGGTTCCCTCACCGCGCACGGCAACCGGGCATGGTTCACCTACACCGACAGCGTGACGCCGCCAACCGTGTACTCCTACGACACCAACGGCACAACGCCCTGGAGCGCTGGGCAAGACAAGCGGTCGGCAGAGACGCACCGGGTGACCTACCGGTCCACGGACGGCACCGAGCTCGAGCTGCGAGTGATCGGCAAGCCCGGCCCGCGTCCCACAATCCTCTACGGGTACGGCGGATTCGGGCAGTCGCTGACCCCGACGTACTCCGCCTTCGCGCTGGCCTGGGTGGAGGCAGGAGGCTCCTTCGTCACCGCAAGCATCCGCGGCGACGGAGTGGAGCACCACGCCGGGACCGGCCACAGCAAGCAGCAGGTCTTCGACGACTTCATCGCGGCCGCCGAGCACCTGATCGCCGACGGCTGGACGACTGCTGACCAGCTCGCGATCTGTGGCGAGTCCAACGGTGGGCTGCTCACTGCCGCCGCCCTCACGCAGCGACCGGAGCTGTTCGCCGCCGCGGTCTGCTCGGCACCGCTCACCGACATGATCAGGTACGAGCTCTCGGGCCTCGGCGAACGCTGGACTGCGGAGTACGGCACTGTGCAGGACCCCGACGACTTCCAGCACCTGATGTCCTACTCGCCGTACCACCAGGTTGCCGAGGGCGTGAAGTACCCGGCCGTGATGCTGACCGCGTTCGGGAACGACACCCGCGTGGATCCCTTGCACGCAAGGAAGTTCTGCGCAGCGCTGCAGCACGCGACGGCGGGTCCACGACCGGTGCTGCTGAGGTTCGAGGCCGAGGCAGGGCACGCGACCGGCGGGATCGGGCTCGCCGCCGACATGCTCGCGTTCCTCGCCGACCAGACCGGGCTGGACCAATGACAGCGACGCGCGGGACCGCAGCAGCGGGGGCGGGCGCGCAAGACCCAGGGCAGGCGATCAGCTTCGGCGAGGTTGCCAAGCACGGCCGCGGCTGGCTGCCGTTGATCGGCCTCAACGCGCTGATCGGCAGCGGGGTGACGCTCGCGTTGCCGACAGTCCTCGGGCGCTCGGTCGACTCGATCGTGGCCGGTACGGGCTACACACGCTGGCTGATCGTCGCGGCCGCACTCATCGGGCTCGGGATCGCGGCGAGTATCGTCGACGCCTTCGCGGGCGCGGCCTGTGTCGCCGACACGACCGCCTGGCTCCGGCATCGCCTGGTCCGGCACGTCGTCCGTGGTGGCCCCGACGGCTCGCGCAACCTCGAGACCGGCGACCTGGTTACACGAGTCTCGGCCAACGCGACAGACGCCGCCCAGGCCGGGCCTGCCGCCGTGACAGCGATCGCCGCGATCGCTCCGCCGCTCGGCAGTCTCGTCCTGCTGGCCGTGATCGACGTGTGGCTCGCGGTTGCGTTCTTCGGCGGCGTCCTGCTCGTGATCCTCGTCCTCTGGACCTTCGCCAAGCGCACCGCCGACGTGAGCCTCGCCTACCAGGAGACCCAAGGCCGGATCGCCGCGCTGCTGTCGGAGTCCCTCACCGGTATCCGCACCATCCAGTCCGCCGGTACGACCGAACGCGAGGAGCGCCGCATCCTCAGCCTCCTCCCCGAACTGCACCGCAACGGCGTCGTCACCTGGCGGATCCTCGCTCGCTCCGGCGCCCAGGCCGCGGTCGTCGGGCCGCTCGTCCTGGTCGCTGTGCTGGCCGTCGGCGGGCTGCAGCTCGTCGCGGGCCACGTCACCGCGGGCGAGTTGTTCGCCGCCTCCCAGTACGCGGTGCTCGGCGCTGGGCTCGGCAGCCTGACCGGTGTCCTCGGCGAGCTCGCCCGCGCTAAGGCCGGCGTCCGAAGGTCTGCCGAAGTGATCGCGATCGACTCCGTCGCCCACGGCACCCTCGCGCTTCCACCGGGCACCGGGCAGCTGACCTTCGACGGGGTCAGTGTCGTTGCCGGCGAGAATGTCCTGCTGGACAACGTGAATCTCGATCTGCCCGGCGGCGCCACAGTCGCCGTGGTCGGCCCGAGCGGCGCCGGGAAGTCCGTCCTCGCGGCAGTAGCGGCGCGGCTGCGCGATCCCTCGACAGGTCAGGTCTCGCTCGACGGCGTACCGCTGCCGGCCGTCAGCCGCCAGGTCCTGCGTACTGCGGTCGGCTGCGCGTTCGAGCGTCCGCAGCTCGTCGGCCGCACCGTCGGCGAGGCGATCGACCCGCACGCGGTCAGCCCGATCAGTACGCTCGCCGCGGCCCGTGCCACGCACGCGCACGACTTCGTCAGCCGGCTGCCCGACGGGTACTTCACTTCATTGCGCAAGGCACCGATGTCCGGCGGCGAGCGGCAGCGCCTCGGGCTCGCCCGCGCCTGGTCGGCGCGCCGCCTGCTGGTGCTCGACGACGCCACCTCGAGCCTCGACACCGCGACCGAACGGCAGATCAGCCGCACGCTGGTCGAGGACCGCCACCACCGCACCCGGCTGATCGTCACTCACCGCCCCGCGACCGCGGCCCGCGCCGACCTGGTCATCTGGCTCGACCACGGCCGCGTCCGCGCCATCGCCCCGCACGCCGACCTCTGGCAGAACACGTCGTACCGGGCCATCTTCGGATGAAGCGCGAGCTGTCGTACGGCGCGGGTGCGCTGCGGAAGCGGGCCACGGTCAGGTTGATCGCGTGGTCGGTTCCGGAGATCCTGCCGACGGCGGTGTACGGGATCGCGGTCGCGCGGGCGACGGACAGTTTTCTCGACGGCCATGCATGGCAAGGGATCGCGTGGCTCGGTGGGCTGGTCGCGACGGCCGGTCTCGGCGCGGCCGGGGCTAGGCAGGTGTACGGGCGGCTGGGCGATCTGGTTGAGCCGTTGCGGGACGATCTGGTACGTCGGGTCACCCGCGGCGCGCTCCGGACCGGGGACGACGGCGCTGTCGCCCGGCTGAACCGGCAGGTCGAGATCGTCCGCGACACGTACGCGGGACTCGTCCTGGTGCTGCGGAGCTTCGCGATCACGTTGTTCGGCGTACTGACCGGATTGTTGTCGCTGGCCCCACTCGTCGCGGCGTTCGTCGTGCCGCCGTTCCTGCTCGGGTTCGCGTTGTCGCTCGCGGTGCTCGGGATGGCCGCGGACCGGGTGCGCGCGTCGCTGACCGCGGACGAGGAGCTCGCGGCGTCGGCGGGCATGGTGTTCAGAGGCGTACGGGACATCACTGCGACCGGGTCCGAGGAGTACGCCGAATGGCTTGCAGGGCAGCCGATCGAGGCACATGCGACGGCGGAACGGGCGCTGGCCAAGGTGTCGGCGTTGCGGACGTTGTGCTTCGCGGTCGGCGGCTGGCTGCCGTTGCTGATCCTGCTCGCGACGGGACCGTGGCTGGTTGGGCGCGGCGTCAGTACGGGCACGCTGCTCGGTGGGCTGACCTACGTACTGATCGGGCTGCAGCCGGCGCTGAACACGGTGATGAACGCGCTCGGCGACAGCGGTCTGCGGTACGTCATCACGCTCGGCCGGATCCTCGACACCTCGGCGCCCGCGGAGCAACCGCGCCCGGTCGACGAGTTGCAGGGGTACCAGGTCCGGCTCCGCGGGCTGACGTTCGCGTACGGTCCGAAGGCGGAGCCGGTGCTCGACCACCTGGAGCTGACGATCCCCGAAGGCGAGCATCTGGCCGTCGTCGGGCCGAGCGGCATCGGGAAGTCGACGCTGGCCGGTCTGGTCTGCGGAATGCTCACCCCGACGAGCGGCCGGCTGTTGCTCGGCGGCGCTCCACCCACCACGGTGTCGACCGAACGACTCGCGCAGACCCGGGTCCTGATCCCGCAGGAGGCCTACGTCTTCAGCGGTACCGTCCACGAGAACCTCGTGTACTTGTTGCCCAACGCAACAGATGAACAACTCGAGCAGGCGGTGCAGGCGATCGGTGCCACCCAACTCGTCGCCCGGATCGGTGGGCTGGGGGCGGAGGTCAAGCCGGGTGAGCTGTCCGCGGGCGAGAAGCAGCTGCTGGCGTTGGTCCGCGCGTATCTGTCACCCGCACCACTCGTCGTACTGGACGAGGCGACGTGCTTCCTCGATCCCGAGGCGGAGCGCCGGGCCGAGGAAGCGTTCGCCAAGCGCCATGGCACGCTGATCGTGATCGCGCACCGGATCAGCTCCGCACTCCGCGCGCGCCGCATCCTGGTGCTGGACGGCAACAAGGCCACGCTCGGCACCCACGCGACCCTGATGCGCACGTCCCGGATGTACCGCGACCTGCACGGCAGCTGGACCCCCGGAATTCAGATCCAGCCGGCCTCGTGAGCCTTGCGGATCGCTTCGATGCGGCTCCGCGATCCGGTCTTCGCGAGGATCCGGGACAGGTAGTTGCGTACCGTCCCGGGGCTGAGGCTGAGCGTCCGCGCGACCTCCTGCGCGGTCGCGCCGGTGGTGACCTGACGCAGCACCTCGCACTCACGCTCGGTCAGAGGGTTGTCACCGGCCTTCAGGGCGGCGACAGCCAGTCGTACGTCGACCACGGGCAGCCCCTTCGCGACATCGCGGACCGCCTGCACCAGCTGGTCGGTGGTCGCGTCCGTCGCGATCAGCCCGATCCGTGGCGCCTGCTTGACCAGCGCGAGGCTCGTCGCCGCGATCGCCTCGTGGTCGATCAGCACCAGCACGCCACGCCCCGCGAGCTTGCGGCACAGCTCCTCGGTCCTGATCCGGCCTGGTAGCTGCGGGTCCAGCAGGAACACGTCAGGCCGTCGTCCGGCCACCTGGAGCACTTCGTCCGAGCGGTCCACCTCCGCCACCACGTCCAGATCGTTCTCTCTTGCCAGCACCGCGGCCAGTGCACCACGCACCAACGTGCCGCGATGGCCGAGAGCCACTCGGATCACCGCTACTTGCCCCCATCACATCCGTCGCCTCAGCCGCCCCCAGGAAAACTAGCTGCCGGGCGGCGGTACCCGTGTTGAGATCAACGAGTGAACTCACCGGATGACACGCCTGGATCCACAGTTTGCCCGGGTTGCGGCTCGGTGCTGCCGAGTTCGGGGTGGCCGGAGGCGCCAAAGTACAACGCGACCCCCGAATGCGCCGAGGTGGCCGGCGAACTGCTCGGGTACGAGGTGCAGAACGCTGCGCGGCTCGGCTATCTGCACCAACTCCGGATCGATGCGTACGGCGCTCAGCACGTCGCTCCGGACGGGCCGCGGATCGGTCCGGTGTTCGCGCTGAACGGGCTCTACATGTTCCTCGAGCGCGGCTCGGGGAACCTCGACGTACGGACCGCGCACGGCATCATGGCGAACTCGTTCGACGACTGGCCCCGGCTCGTCCCGCCGGCCCGGGTCGGCGAGCTCACGGCGTACGACGTCCTGACCGCCGGCGGCGTCGACGAGGTTGAGTCGACCCTGCTCAGGTGGGCCCGCGAAGTGTGGGAGGCGTGGCCGGATGCTGAGCGGGCCGCTGTCCGGAAGCTGACCGTGGAAATCGTCCCGGAACGCTATTTCCGGCATCAATAAACCGATCGGTTCCAGCCCTTCGGCAATCGGCGTGTCGGAGCTGGAAACCGTTCTGTTGTTGGGGTTTCGAAATGTCAGGCCCCGGCAAAAGTTCGGGGCAGATCGCGATCTGGGGTTGCGTTTCCGGCATTCCTCGCCGAGGATGACTCAGGTCGCGCCGTTACCGGGGCGTGACCATTCGGAAGCTGTCCTGTGACCCTCTCACAGATGTCCGAGTGCCCCCACCCCTGCACGGGGGGCCTGGTGTGCTCCACCATGCCCAAGCTCACAAGGAGCGCTTTTCAGATGTCCAAGGCTCGACATGCGCGCGCCCGGCGAAGCACTCGCCGGGTGGCCCGAACCCTCTCCATCGCCGGCCTCGGAGCCGGTATCACCGCCGCCGGAGCCGCTTCGGCCTTCGCAGCCGACTACACGGTCAAGTCCGGCGACACCCTCTCAGAGATCGCCCAGGCCAACGGTGCCGACTGGCACGAGCTGGCCCGGATCAACAACCTGAAGGACCCGAATCTCATCCTGATCGGGCAGACCCTGACGCTGGACGGCGTGAAGAAGGCCGCCGCCGACCAGGCACCGCGGGTCGTGAAGAAGTCCGAGGCCCAGCAGCCCCGGAAGGCCGAGACCAAGAAGAAGTCCGAGCACAAGTCCCGCACCAGCCGGTCCGAGGACCGCCCGAAGGCGAGCAGCGGCAAGGCGAACCTGAGCGGCGCCTGGGCCAAGGTCGCGAACTGCGAGTCCAGCGGAAACCCGCGCGCGGTGAACGGCGCCGGTTACTACGGGCTGTTCCAGTTCGACCTGCGGACCTGGCGCAGTGTCGGCGGCTCCGGCAACCCGACCAATGCCTCGGCGGCCGAGCAGCTGATGCGCGCGAAGAAGCTGTACGCGCAGCGCGGCGCCTCCCCGTGGCCGGTCTGCGGCCGGTTCCTGCGCTGAGCCGACGCTGCCGGGCAGGTGGTCGGTAGACCGTCCTCCCACCGCCTGCCCGGCGGCCTCACGCGTTGCGGGTGATGACCAGCATCTCGTCGGCGCCGGCCTGGAACTCGTAGGGCACCTTGCGGATCTCCCAGGTGACGCCCTCGAGTGACGCCAGCAGCTCCGGCAGCCAGCCGATCGGTTCACCGGCGCCCTGCAGTACCAGCGGGAAGATCCGCACCTCGGCGTTGCTGACCCGGATCAGCTCCCGCAGGGCAGTCGCATGCCACTCCTGGTCGTACTTGTCGGCCCAGGTGAACAGCAGATGCGAGCACAGCACCAGCTCGAACCGGCGATCACCGAACGGCAGCTCCGGCAGCCCGGCGGCGACGTACCGCTCCGGCGCGGCCTCGACGTCCTGCAAGAACCGGTCGGCCGCCTCGATCCGGTACTGATCCTTCCGCTCCGGCGATCCGTACCAGTGCCAGACGAAACTCCCCTGGTGTGCGTCGACGATCCCCGACGTGGCCGGCAGGCTCTTCCGGACGCTGTCGACGAGCTCGGCGTGATCCAGCTCGTACGCGAGATCCGCGGCGATCGCGTCCACACCGCGGGCGGCAGCCTCGGCGGTGAAGCCCGCGCCGCCTGCGCAGCAGTCGAGCACGGAGTCCGGGAGTTCCTTCAGGTCGAACATCGCTTCGTACTCGGCGTACGAGCGCGAGGTCACCAGCACGGCTCTACCTTTCGACGGTGGTCTTCCGATGCAGGCGGCGGTCCAGGGTGGTCGCACCGGCCGCCAGAGCCAGGAAGAGTACCGCCACGAACAGACAGTTCAGCAGCACCCGTCCGTACCCGTGCTGATCGACGTCCACGAACGGGTACGGGTAGAAGCCGGCGAACGCACCGCGGATCAGCGTGAACGCCAACCACAGCAGCGGATACACGATCGACCAGCCGACGATCCGCCAGTTGGTGAGGCCGCGCGGGCCGAACACGAGCCAGCCCAGGACGCCTGCCACCGGGGCCGCGGTGTGCAGCAAGAAGTTCGTCACCGATGCCCAGCCGTGCAGCTCGTCGGTCCCCGCGAGCACCGCGTGGTAGACGATGCCGGTCACCGCGATGCAGAGCACGCCGTTCAGCCGCAAGGTCTCGAACAGCCGGCTCGGCGGGCGGTCCGGTTGCGCGGCCAGCATCAGCGTGGTCCCGCCGAGCAGCAGGTTCGACTGGATGGTGAAGTACGCGAACACGTTGAAGACCCGCTCCGGGTTGTCCGGGTAGAACCCTTCGTGCCCGTTCGCCGTCACCACCAGCTGGATGACGATCCCGCACACCACGATCAGCCCGGTGATCGCAGCCCAGACCCGCCCCATCGCCGTCATGCTCGCAATGTATGACGCCAGACCGCAGCTTTCCGGAACATTTTCGTCACCAGGCGCCAACAAGTTTCCGAAGATCAGGCCGACTGCTTCTCCTCGGCCCGGTCGAACGAGTAGCTGAACGACACGATCGCGTCGATCACGAGCACGATCGTCCAGGTCGCGGCCGGGGCCAGCGCCGCGTCGTACCCACGGCCGCTCAGCAGGCCCAGGCCGATCATGATGCCGACACCGACGACGTACGCCAGCAGGTGGCGGAACCACCCGGCACGCTCGCGACGGGCCCGCTCCGGACCCTTCTTCGGCGGCTTCACCGGTCGCGGTGCGCCGCCGAGGAAGTGCGCCGCCCAACCGTCGGCCCACTTCAGCGTCTGGTGACCGAAGCCGACGCTGACACCGATGAAGATCGCGGCCAGCGAGTGCTTGAACGCCGGCTCCGCTCCGCGGTGGATGTCCACCACGCTCGCCACCAGCATCACGACGTCGACGAGCGGTACGGCAGCGAGCAGAACCATCCCGGCCCTCGGCAGCCGGAGCAGATAGCGCGTCACCAGGCCCCCGGCCAGCAGCACCCAGAACCCGATCTCACACGCGGCGATCACAGCGAGCAGCACGGTCTCTCCCCTCCCGGGATTGTTTAAGTACGACTGTGTTTAAAACTCAAGGTAACACAGTTGTGCTAAAAAGGTTCCATGCCGAAGATCGTCGACCATGCCGCCCGCCGCGAGGACATCGCCGAGGCGCTCTGGCGGGTGGTCCGCCGGGACGGGATCCGGGCCGCGTCGGTGCGCACCATCGCCGCCGAGGCCGGCTGGTCGGCGGGCGCGGTGCGCTACTACTTCCCCGACCAGGACGGGTTGCTGAGCTTCGCGATGGACCTGGTGTCGCGGCGCGTCACCGAACGGGTCTCCGCGATCGAGCCGAAGGGCAACGCCACGGCGATCGCCCTGCGATACCTCGAGGAGGCGCTGCCACTGGACGCCGAGCGCCGGGCCGAGTTCGACGTCTGGATGGCGTTCATGGCGCAGGCCCGCGCCGAGTCGGGTGCCGGCACCCTGCAGGAACACGTCGACACCGTGCACAACGGGCTCCGGCACCTCTGCGAGTCGCTGTTGCGCGCACTCGCCGACGACGGCGCACTGCTCGCCGGCCTCGACCTGCGCCGCGAGGCCGAGCGCCTGCACGCATTGATCGACGGCCTCGCGCTGCATGCCGCGATCCAGCCCGAACGCACCACCCCGGCCCGCGTCCGCCAGGTCCTGCGCCACCACCTCGAAACCCTGATGGCCTGACACGCCCTAAGGCCTTACAAAGCTGGGATTTCGACAAGAATCGCCGAGACCGGGTCTAAACCCGGCCGGGAAGTGGCACGATCACGGCATGGAGTCCGAGGGGGTGATCGTCGTCAGCGGAATCATGGCGGCGGGGAAGTCGTCGGTGTCCCAGATGCTCGCCGAGAGATTCCAGTACGGCGTGCATCTGCGGGGGGACGTTTTCCGCCGGATGATCGTCAGCGGACAGGCCTCGATGGCCGACGACGTACTCGAAGCACAACGCCAGCTGCAACTGCGCTACCGGCTCGCCTGCAAGTCCGCCGACGAGTACGCGAAGGCCGGCTTCACCGTGGTCCTGCAGGACGTCGTGATCGGCGAACTGCTGCGCGAGTTCCTGGACGGGATCCGCACCCGCCCGCGGTATCTGGTCGTCCTGACGCCCCGGCCGGAGGTGATCTCCGACCGGATCGGCGGCGCGCATCACCTGGTCGACGAGCTCGACTACGAGCTGCACGCCTTCAGTCCGCGGCGCGGTCTCTGGCTGGACAACTCCGACCTGTCCGTCGGCGAGACCGTCGACGCCATCCTCGGCCGCCTCGACGAGGCCCAGTTCGACTCGTAGCCGGGGCCTGCTACCCGAGGGTAGTTTGGGGCGATGAGCGTACGGCGGACGGCCTGCAATCTCTGCGAAGCGATCTGCGGCGTGCTCGTGACCGTCGAGAACGGCCGCGTGACGGACATCCGTGGCGACAAGTCCGACCCGTTGTCGCGCGGACACATCTGCCCGAAGGCAGTCGCGCTCCGCGATCTCCAGGAGGACCCGGACCGGCTGACGACGCCCGTACGAAAGACACCCGACGGCTGGCAGGACATCAGCTGGGAGGCGGCGTACGAACTAGTCGTCGACCGGCTGTCCGCGATCCAGCAGGAGCACGGACGGAACTCCGTCGGCGTCTATCTCGGCAACCCGAACGTGCACAGCCTCGGCGCGCTCACCCACATGCCGACGATGGTCCGGCAGCTCCGCACCCGGAACAGATTCAGCGCGACCTCGATCGACCAACTGCCACAGATGCTGTCGTCGTACCTCTTGTACGGGCATCAGCTGATGGTGGCGGTACCGGACATCGACCGGACGTCGTACCTGCTGATGCTCGGCGCGAACCCGTTGGCGTCGAACGGCAGCATGATGACCGCGCCCGGTTTCGGAAAACGGCTGCAGGAGTTGCGGAAACGCGGCGGCCGGCTGGTCGTCGTCGATCCGCGGCGCACCGAGACCGCCGCGGTCGCGGACGAACACCACTTCGTCCGGCCCGGCACGGACGCGGCGTTCCTGCTTGCGGTGATCCACGAGGTGATCGCGCAGGGGTTCGCGCGGACGGCGGAGTACGTCGACGGGTTCGCCGCGGTCGAGGACGCTGTGCAGGCGTGGACGCCGGAGCGGGCCGCCGACGTCACCGGGATCCCGGCCGACGCGATCCGGCGAACCGCCCGGGAGTTTGCCGAAGCTGATCGGGCCGCCTGCTACGGACGCGTCGGGGTGTCGACCCAGCAGTTCGGGGCGATCTGCCAGTGGGCGATCCAGGTGCTCAACATCATCACCGGCAACCTCGACCGGCCGGGCGGGACGATGTTCCCGCGGCCGGCGGTGAACACGCTGCTCGGGATGGGACGCGGGCATGTCGGCGTCTGGAAGAGCCGCGTGCGCGGGCTGCCCGAGTTCGGCGGTGAGCTGCCGGTGTCGACGATGGCCGACGAGATCCTGACGCCGGGCGACGGGCAGATCAGGGCGATGGTGACGGTCGCGGGCAACCCGGTGCTGTCCACGCCGGACGGTCGCCGGCTGGACGAGGCGCTCGATTCGCTGGACTTCATGGTCGCGATCGATCCGTACATCAACGAGACCACCCGGCACGCGGACGTGATCCTGCCGCCGGCTCCGCCGTTGGAGCGGGACCACTACGACATCGTGTTCCACCAACTCGCCGTACGGAACACTGCTCGATGGAACAACGCCGTACTGCCGAAGCCCGCGTCGTCCCGGCACGACTGGGAAATCTTCCGCGACCTCGGGCTGGCGCTGGTGCGACGGACTCCCTGGGGCCGGCGCCGGGCCGAGGTGACCGCGCGGCTGCGGACGCCACCGCGGTGGATCGTGGACGCCGGGCTACGGATCGGGCCGTACCGGTTGTCGCTCGGCAAGCTGCGCCGCTCGCCGGGCGGCGTGGATCTCGGGCCGTTGCAGCCGGCGCTCCCCGCCGCGCTGCACCAGAAGTCGAAGCGGATCGATCTCGCGCAGCGGATGATTCTGGACGACCTGCCGCGGCTCGACACGTTGGCACCGGTGGCGTCGGGCGAGCTGTTGCTGATCGGGAGGCGGCATCTGCGCAACAACAACTCCTGGATGCACAACTCCGAACGTCTGGTGAAGGGCCGGCCGCGGCACCACCTGCTGATGCACCCCGACGACCTCACCGATCGCTGCCTGACCGACGGCCAGCTCGTCACGGTCACCTCCGCGGCCGGCTCGATCGCCGTGGAAGTTGCCTCCAGCAACGACATCATGCCCGGCGTGGTCAGTCTCCCGCACGGCTTCGGCCACAACCGCCCCGGCGCCCGCCTCACCATCGCCAACCAGGTCCCCGGCCCCAGCGCCAACGACATCACCGACCCCCACCTCACCGACCCCGTCGCCGGCACCGCAGCCATCAACGGCGTACCAGTAACAGTCACCCCCGCCTGATCCCCCTCCCCTTCCCGGATCCGGAGACCATTTGAGGGGTGAACCTCGGCAGTGGACCGTTGGCCGACGGCATGCGGACGGGGAACCGGCACTTTCAGGGGTTAACCACTCAAATCGGCGTGGGTGGAGGGAGGTCGGTGCATCCGCGGAGGGGTGCATGCTGGACAGGAGGTGTCGGCCGGATGTCGGTCGGCGGGTAGTGCACCTGAGCGTGTCGGTCGTGTTTGCGTACGGTGTCCCGCGGTGCACTACCTGTCGAACTGCACATCGCTTACCTGTTGACGGGGTGATGGGTGAGGGCTTGGTGAGGGGCCGGAGCTCTTTCGGGGGATGAGGGTTGGGGTTGAGTAGAGGTGCGGTTGGGGTGGGGCTCCGGTTAGCGCGGCGAAGAGGTGGCGGGCTGCTTCGGCGCCGTAGCCGACGACGTTGTGGCTCAGGGCTGTCAGCGTCGGGTGAGTGATGCGGCAGAGCGGGGAGTCGTCCCAGGCGACCAGCGTGATGTCGTCGGGGATGTGGAGGTCGAGCGCCTGGATGACCGCCAGTCCGGCGACCGCCATCAGGTCGTTGTCGTAGGCGATCGCCGTCGGACCATCCGCCAGCGCCGCGTGGGTCGCGGTGGCGCCTTGGGCGGCGGAGTAGTCGGTGTGGTGCGTGGTTGCAGTGAGGGCGAGTCGACGTACGGCCGCGTCAAAGGCCTGGTCACGGATCCAGACGTCACCGAACTCGGGCGGCCCGGCGATCCGCGCGATCACCCGATGCCCGAGCGCAGCGACATGTTCGAGCGCCGCGTTCATCGCCGCCGTACTGTCCGTCCACACACACGGCATACCCTCGGCGAGCGCTGGATCTCCGACCAGTACTGCCGGCAGCCCGAGCTTTCGCAGCACCGGGATCCGCGGATCGGCGACCCGCAGATCGACCACCAGTACGCCGTCGACGCGGCGCTCGGCAGACCACTTCCGGTACGTCGCCAACTCCTCGTCGAGGTCCGCGACGACCTGCAGCGCCAGCGCGTACGAGTGTTCCGAGAGGACCGACTCGACACCACCGACGAAGCCCATGAAGTACGGCTCTTCGATCAGCGTCTGCGGACTCCGCGCGAGCACCAGCCCGAACGTCTCACTGCGCGCCGCGGACAACTGACGCGCGGCCCGGTTCGGCACCCACTCGAGCTCCGCCGCGACCCGGAGCACCCGCGCACGGGTGGCCGCCGAGACACCGGGACGATTGTTCAGCGCGTACGACACCGCGCCCTGCGAGACCCCGCAGCGCCGGGCGATCTCCTTGATGGTCACACGGGACACGACACCCTCCTCACCGGGTGCCCGGACCACCGGCCCGGTGATTCAAGTGTCCTCCCACTTCAACCCTGTGTCATCAGCTGCACACACAAGGTGACAGTTTGGTCAAACCCCACATTCTGGGGAAACTCTCAGGTGACCGCCCAGTCGTTGGGCGGAGGGTGGTGTCGACGGGGGCCGGTGGGATACGGTTGCCGTCGTTACTTAACCGGTTCGGCTTACCAGTCGGCGCCGACCCCAGGGCAGCGGGCGAGGCGCCGCCGACTAGGAGAAACCATGGTCGCAAAGGACCACCTGTCCCTCCAGCTCTACACGGTCCGGGGCAAGCTCGAAGAGGACTTCGACGGCACCCTGGCGCGGATCGCGGAGATCGGCTACACGAAGGTCGAGCCCTTCGGTGTGACCGCCTACGCGGACCGTCTGGCCGACGCGCTGCCCAAGCACGGACTCTCGGCCCCCACCACGCACGCCGGCCTGCTGCGCGACGAGGCCGCCCCGATCTACGCCGCGGCGAAGCGGCTCGGCATCACCACGGTGATCGACCCGCACACCGACCCGGCCCGCTGGCAGTCCGCCGACGACATCAAGGCGATCGCGGACGGCCTGAACAAGGCCGCCACCGAGGCCGCCGACCACGGCATCACGGTCGGGTACCACAACCACCAGTTCGAACTCGAGTCGAAGATCGGCGGCGCGCACGGCCTGGAGATCCTGGCCGACAACCTGGCCGACAACGTGATCCTCGAGGTCGACACGTACTGGGCCGCGGTCGGCGGCGCGGACGTACCGGCGCTGCTGAAGAAGTTCGGCGACCGGGTCACCGCGATCCACGTCAAGGACGGCGACGGCACGCTGAACAACAAGGCCCAGGTCGCGGTCGGCGACGGCGTCATCGCGGTCCGGGACATCCTGGCCGCGGCGCCGCAGGCCCTGCGGGTCGTCGAGCTCGACGACTTCACCGGCGAGATCCTCGACGCGGTCGAGGGCTCGTACGCCTTCCTCACCGGAGAGGGTGCGCCTGCATGAACGAGCGAAGCGAGTTCATCATCAAGCACAGCCGCGATCGTGCCTCATCGGCGCCCGGAGCGAAGCGAGGACGTCGATGAGCTCTGTCGGTGTAGGTGTCGTCGGCGCCGGAGTGATCTCCGACGCCTACATCAAGAGCATGCAGAGCTTCCCGGACCTGAAGGTCGTCGCGATCGGCGACCTGCGCCCGGAGGCGGCCGAGGCGAAGGCCAAGGAGTACGGCATCGAGGCCCACGGGGGCCCCGAGGTGGTGCTGAACAACCCGGACGTCGAGATCGTGGTCAACCTGACCATCCCGGTCGCGCACGTCGAGGTCGCGCTCGCTGCGGTTGCCGCAGGCAAGCATGTCTGGAGCGAGAAGCCGTTCTCCCTCGATCAGGACAGCGGGCTCAAGCTGCTGGCCACGGCCAAGGATGCGGGCGTGCGGCTCGGTTGCGCGCCGGACACCATCCTCGGCCCGGGTCTGCAGGAGTCCCGGCGGATCATCGAGCGCGGTGACATCGGTACGCCGCTGACCGCGCTCACGCTGATGCAGTCCCCCGGCCCGGAGTCCTGGCACCCGAACCCGGCGTTCCTGTTCCAGGAGGGCGCAGGCCCGCTCTGGGACATCGGCCCGTACTACCTGACCACGCTGGTGCAGCTGTTCGGTCCGGTCGCCGCGGTGGCGGGTATCGGCTCGAAGTCCAAGGAGAAGCGCACGATCGGCTCCGGTCCGCTGGCCGGGACCGACTTCGACGTGACAGTGCCGACGCACGTCAGCGCGATCGCGAAGTTCGAGTCCGGGCAGTCGTCGCAGAGCATCTTCAGCTTCGACTCGCCGCTGTCGCGGGGCGGGTTCGTCGAGATCACCGGCGCGGACGCGACCCTGGCCGTACCGGACCCGAACGGGTTCGACGGTGCGATCAAGATCCGCCGTCGCGGCGCGGAGGACTGGGAGACCATCGCCGAGACCAAGGCGGTCGCGCAGCGCGGGACCGGCGTCCTCGAGATGGCGCGCGCCATCCGGGCCGGCCGGGACCATCGGGCGACCGG
Organism: Kribbella sp. NPDC048928; assembly: GCF_043197975.1. Classification (NCBI taxonomy): domain Bacteria; kingdom Bacillati; phylum Actinomycetota; class Actinomycetes; order Propionibacteriales; family Kribbellaceae; genus Kribbella; species Kribbella sp. NPDC048928. The sequence goes on from NZ_JBICUC010000004.1 coordinate 789,009, forward strand.
GGCGCTGGCGTTCCACATCGTCGACGTGATGGCGTCCATCACCGACTCGATCGACACCGGCGCGTTCGTCGACGTGCAGAGCACGGTCGACGTCGCGCCGATCCTGCCGGACGACTGGGACGTGACGGCGGCCACCCTGTGAGCATCCCCCTGGATCCCCGGCGGACCATCGTGTTCGCCGGGGACTCGGTGACCGACTGCGGCCGCCGCACCGACCCGGACGGGCTGGGCGACGGCTATGTGCGCAACGTGTACGACGATCTGTCCGGCCGGCTCGGTGAACGCCGGCCGTCGATCGTCAACGCGGGCATCAGCGGCAACCGGGCGGTCGATCTGGCCGCCCGGTGGGCCACCGACGTGCTCGCCCACGACCCTGCGCTGGTGTCGATCCTGATCGGGATCAACGACACCTGGCGCCGGTACGACGAGAACGACCCGACGACGCCGGAGGCCTTCGAGGCGTCGTACCGCGAACTGCTCGACTCGCTGTCCTGCCCGGTGGTCCTGATGGAGCCGTTCCTGCTGCCGGTGAAGGACGGCCAGGAGACGTGGCGCGAGGACCTCGACCCGAAGCTCGACGTGGTCCGGAAGCTCGCCGTCGAGTACGGCGCGATCCTGGTCCCGACCGACGTCGAGCTGACCAAGCAGGCCGCCACCGCCGGCGCGGCGACGCTCGCCGGCGACGGCGTGCACCCGTCCGCGGCCGGACACCGTGCCCTCGCCGACCTGTGGCGACAGTACGTCCTCGACTGACCTCCACCGCTCCCCGCCTGGCAGGGAGCGGTGCAGTTTCACTAAACCGGTTCATCCCCTGGAGCCCCACTGTGACATCGCTGAAGACCTTCGATCTGACCTCCGACGGTGGGGTCGCCTGGACCGTGCAAGCCGTTGGAGGGCAGGTGCCCGACAGCCTGATCGGCCGACCGGTGGTCGCGACCGTGCCCGGCGAGGTGCACACCGACCTGCTCGCGGCCGGTGAGATCCCGGATCCGTTCGACGGCGACAACGAGTCCAAGCTGCACTGGATCGGCCGTACCCGCTGGAGCTACCGGTCGACGTTCACGTGGGTTGCTGACGGCAACGACCGGCAGGAGCTGGTTGCCGAGGGCCTGGACACTGTCGCGACGGTGACGCTGAACGGCCGGAGCCTCGGCCGGACGGCGAACCAGCACCGCTCGTACCGGTTCGACGTCACCGGCATCATGGTGGCCGGGGAGAACGAACTGGTCGTCGAGTTCGAGGGTCCGGTGGCGGCGGCCGAGGCGAAGCGGGCCGAGGTCGGCAGCTGGCCGCACACCAACCTGCATCCGTACAACGAGCTGCGCAAGATGGCCTCGAACTTCGGCTGGGACTGGGGGCCGGACGTCGCGACCGTCGGCATCTGGCGGCCGATCCGGATCGAGTCCTGGTCCGGCGTCCGGATTCAGTCCGTCCGTCCGCTCGCGAGCGCAGACGGCGTGCTGAACACCCATGTCTCGCTGGCGTGGACCGACACCGCCGCGGAGTACGTCACCGTCACCGCTGAGGTCGGCGGGACGACGCAGTCCGTGACCGTCAAGCCCGGTTGGGACTCCGTACTGCTGACCAACACGGTCAACGATGTCGATCTGTGGTGGCCGCGCGGTCATGGCGAGCAGCCGTTGTACGACGTGGTGGTGAAGCTGACCGACGAGGAGTGGACCGGCCGGGTCGGCTTCCGTACCGTCACGATGAACGTTGCCCCGGACAACGACGGCACGCCGTACGTACTGTCCGTGAACGGCAAGCCGATCTACGTCCGCGGTGCGAACTGGATCCCCGACGACGCGTTCGTGACGCGGCTGAACGCCGAGACGTACCGGACGAGCATCCAGGACGCGGTCGACGCGAGCATGAACCTGCTGCGCGTCTGGGGCGGCGGGATCTACGAGAGCGAGGACTTCTACGACGCCTGCGACGAGCTCGGGATCCTGGTCTGGCAGGACTTCCTGTTCGCCTGCGCGGCGTACTCCGAGGACGAGCCGCTGTGGAGCGAGGTCGAGGCCGAGGCGCGCGAGGCGGTCACGCGACTGAGCAAGCACGCGAGCCTCGCGGTCTGGAACGGCAACAACGAGAACATCTGGGGGTACGTCGAGTGGAACTGGCGGGGCCCGCTCGCCGGCCGCGCGTGGGGTGCCGGGTACTACCTGGACCTGCTGCCGCGCGTCGTCGCGGAGCTCGACCCGCGGACGCCGTACTCGGCCGGCAGCCCGTACTCGTTCGACCAGTTCATCCACCCGAACGACGACCGGCACGGCACGATGCACATCTGGGACGTGTGGAACCAGGTGGACTACACAACGTACCGCGACTACAAGCCGCGGTTCGTGTCGGAGTTCGGGTTCCAGGGCCCGCCGGCCTGGTCGACGCTGACGTCGGTGGTGCACGACTCGCCGCTCGACCCGTACGGCGAGCAGATGCTCGTGCACCAGAAGGCGTTCGAGGGCAACCTCAAGCTCGAGCGTGGTCTCGGTGAGCACCTGCCGAAGTGGAGCAGCATCGACGACTGGCACTGGACCACGCAGCTCAACCAGGCGCGTGCTGTTGCCTACGGCATCGAACACTTCCGGTCGCTGTTCCCGCTGAACACCGGCGCGATCGTGTGGCAGCTGAACGACAACTGGCCGGTCGTCTCCTGGGCCGCCGTCGACGGGCACGGGATCCGCAAGCCGTTGTGGTACGCGTTGAAGCGCGTGTACGCCGACCGCCTGTTCACCGTGCAGCCGCGCGAGAACGGGCTGGTAGTTGCCGCGCACAACGACACGGACGAGGCCTGGTCGGCCGAGGTGACAGTCACCCGCCGGTCGACCGCGGCCGACGGCAAGGTGCTGGCGCAGGAGACGTTCGCGGTCGAGATCGGTGCCCGGTCGGCGGTCGTCAGCGACCTTCCCGAGTCGGTGGCGACCCCCGAAGATGCCTCCGCCGAGTACGTCGAGGTCGCAGCCGGCGAGGTCACCGCATACTGGTACTTCGTCGAGGACACCGGGCTGCAGCTCGCCGGTGACGCGTACACGGCCACGGTCACGCCGACCGACGGCGGGTACGACGTGACGGTCACCGCGACCGCGCTGGTGAAGGACCTCGCGCTCTTCCCGGACCGGCTGGACGCGGCGGCGCGGGTGGACTCGTGTCTGGTCACGCTGTCCGCGGGCCAGAGCCACACGTTCCACGTCATCGGTGCGAGCGCGCCGGAGCAGGTCGGCGTACCGGTCCTGCGGTCGGCGAACGACCTGGTGAACTGATTTACGTCGAGACCTTGACTAAAGGTGCGGCGGGACCGCTACTTGGGGGTGAAACCCCTTGGTCCCGCCCCACCTCGGAGGTCCTGCCGTCATGCGTTCTCTTGCCGTTGTCCTGCTGAGTTTGGCTTCTCTTCTGGTGGCTCCGGCCACCGCATCGGCGGCCCTCCCGGCCTGCCAGCACTTCTACACCGGCCCGATTCCCGACCGCCCGGTCTCCGGCGGCCACGGCAACGGGACCACTGCGCCGCCGTACGACGTCAGTGGCCGGTTGCCCGCGCCGACAGGTGTCGAGTGCGGGCTCGGTGCGGACGGGAAGGTGACGTTCACATTCGACCGAGTGCCTGGCGCGAAGGCGTACCGGGCGTTCCGGAACGGCCAGGCGCTGCAGTGGATCAGTGACTGGGGTCAGCCGACACTGCAGGTCACCGATGCGAGCCCGTGCGACGGCGCGCACTACCAGGTGTACGCGATGTCGGCCGAGGACACGTCGGCGTCGTCGGTCGGTCAGATCAGTACGTCGTACCGGCTGGACTCCTCGAACCGGCTGGCGGCGTACCGGATGCCTGCGGGCACGACGCTGACCTACCGCGTGTCGGCGTACAACGACGTCGCGCAGACCGCACTCGGCTACAACGCGGGCACCGGGATCTGCGCCGTGGACGCGCGGATCATCCCGTGGGGTACGCGGCTGTACGTGCCGGGCTACGGGCACTGCTACGCCGCTGACATCGGCAGCTGGATCAAGGACGACATCGTGGACGTTTGGTTCCCGCCTGGCCCGGATGCGGACAACTGGGGCATCCAGCGACTCGCCCTCACCGTAGAGTGAGCGGGTGACCTGGGGGAAACGTGTAGCGATCAGTGCCCTGTTACTGACACTCGTAGCGTGCAGCGACACCAAGCCGCCGGCAGGAACTGCGTCGGCAGGTGTCGTGCCGCAGACGCGCGCCCCTGTGGTTCCGGCACGTACGACGCAGCCGCTCAGGCCGACGATGGCCCGCGTGCAGGTACGGCCTGGTACGTCGACCAACGCCAAGGCGATGCCCGTGCTCGACCATGGCCCGCGGGACAAGAAGCAGATCGCGTTGACGTTCGACGCGGATCTCACTGCGCTGATGCGGAAGCGGCTGGTCTCCGGGAAGGTCAAGTCGTACTACAACAAGCCGCTGATCGACGAGCTCCGGACACTGCACGTACCGGCCACCCTGTTCCTTACGGGCATGTGGATGGAGCAGTACCCCGAGGTGACGAAGGAGCTCGCCAAGGACCCGCTGTTCGAGCTGGGCACGCACACGTACGACCACCGCGGTTTCACCAAGCACTGCTACACCCTGGGGACAGTGCCTCGCGGCCAGATGCTGGCCGACGTACGGCGGGCCATCGTGCAGTTGGACCAGCTGGATCCGCATGCGACCAGGTGGTTCCGCTTCCCCGGTGGCTGTTACGACGCGACCGCACTGCACGAGCTGGCACCAGCAGGCGTCACGGCGGTCGGTCTGGACGTACCGGGCGCGGACGGGTTCGCCAAGGCGGCACAGCCGATCGTCAAGCAGGTCCTGGACCACGTACAGAACGGGTCGATCGTCGTACTGCACATGCACGGCGGCGACAACGCGCCGTACACCGCCCAGGCCGTCGGGCCGATCGTGCGCGAGCTCCGCGCCCGCGGTTACCAGCTCGTGACCGTGACGCAGCTCGTCAGTCGACGGTGACCGCGACGTACTTGACCTCCAAGTACTCGTCGATCCCCACCGAGCCGCCCTCACGCCCGAGGCCGGACTGCTTCACGCCGCCGAACGGTGCCGCCGGGTTGGACACGATGCCCTGGTTCAGCCCGATCATCCCGGCCTCGAGCCGCTCCGACACCCGCAGCGCGCGGCTCAGGTCGTTCGTGAACAGGTAGGACACCAGGCCGTACTCCGTGTCGTTGGCCAGCCGTACCGCCTCGTCCTCGGTCTCGAACGCGGTCAGCGGTGCGACCGGTCCGAAGATCTCCTCCTTCTGCAACCGCGCACTCTGCGGTACGTCGGCGAGCACGGTCGGCTGGAAGAAGTACCCGTTGCCGTCGGCAATCGCCCCGCCGGTGAGCGTACGCGCGCCCTGCGCGATCGCGTCCGCGACCAGATCGGCCACCTTGTCGCGCTGCTTGGCGTCGATCAGCGGCCCCACGTCGACGCCGTCCTCGGTGCCGCGGCCGACCTTCAGCGCGGCCATCCGCTCGGTCAGGCGGGACGCGAACTCGTCCATCACCGACGAGTGCACATAGATCCGGTTGGCGGCCGTACAGGCCTCGCCGCCGTTGCGCATCTTGGCCAGCATCGCGCCGTCGACCGCCTTGTCCAGGTCGGCGTCGGAGAAGACCAGCAGCGGCGCGTTGCCGCCGAGCTCCATGCTCGTCCGCAGCACCTGATCCGCGGCCTGCTCGAGCAGCTTGCGGCCGACGGGAGTGGATCCGGTGAAGGACAGCTTGCGGGCGCGGCCGTCCCGGATGAGCGGCTCCATGACGCCGCCGGCGTCCTGCGTGGTGACGACGTTCAGCACTCCGGCGGGGAGCCCGGCCTCGGCCATCAGCTCGGCGAGCTTGAGCATCGACAGCGGCGTCTGCGCAGCCGGCTTGATCACCATCGTGCAGCCGGCCGCGACCGCCGGGCCGATCTTGCGGGCACCCATCGCGGCCGGGAAGTTCCACGGGGTGATCAGCAGGCACGGCCCGACCGGCTGACGCATCACCAGGAACCGGCCGGCGCCGTTCGGCGCGATCTGGTAGCCGCCGTCGATCCGGACGGCCTCCTCGGCGAACCAGCGGAAGAACTCGGCCGCGTACGCGATCTCGCCCTTCGACTCGGCGACCGGCTTGCCCATCTCCAGCGTCATCAGCAGCGCGAGCTCGTCGGCCCGCTCGGTCATCAGCTCGTACGTACGGCGCAGGATCTCGCCACGCTCCCGCGGCGCCGTCGCGGCCCACTCCGCCTGCGCCGCGACGGCCGCATCCAGCGCGGCCAGGCCGTCCGCGGGACTCGCATCGGCCACGTCACACAGCGTCGTCCCGGTGGCCGGGTCCTCGACCGGGAGCGTCCTGCCGCCCGCGGCCGCGACCCACTTCCCGCCGATGAACAACTCGGTCGGACACGCCTCGACGACATCCTGCTCTCGGGACATAACCCTGCCTTTCACTGGTCGGCACTACCCAGATTAGGTCGCGCCCCGGAAGCGGCCGGACCGGGGACGTAGGACTAAACCGGCCCGATTCCGGGCAGAGATGCGTGTACTGGAGCATCGGGCACCCCCGGAGTGATAGTTGTCGACTCACGCACCGGTATCCGCCAGTCGGCGCGGCCATTGAACAGTATTTACGAACGCTCGCTCTCTATACTGTGCGAGTGGCAGGCAAGGGGTCGGACATGGGCAAGGGAACGGTCGGCGGCGGCGGTACGACGATGCTGCGGCGGATCAATGTCGCCTCGGTTCTGGATGCGGTCCGCAGGTCCGCGCCGGCACCGCTGCGCGTCGCTGAACTGGTCGAGCGCACCGGTCTGGCCAGGCCGACGGTCGCCCAGGCCGTTGACGAGCTGCTCGATGCCGGCTGGCTGCAGCAGCACGGGCCCGACTCCGCGGACCGCTCGCTCGGCCGCCCGGCGATCCGCGTCTCGCTGCGCGGACGCGCGGCGCCGGTGCTCGGGCTGGACGTCGGCCCGCACCGGGTGACCGTCGGCGTGTCCGACCTGGCCGGCCGCAAGCTGTCGCTGGTCCGCCGGTCGGGGCCGGGCTGGAGCGCCCAGGAGTTGCTCGGCGTGATCGGTGAGGTCATCAACGAGGCCCTGGCCGAGGCCGAGGTGCCGGCCGAGGACGTCGCTGCCGTGGTCGCCGCGAGCCCCGGCATCGTCGACGAGCACACCGGCCGGGTCCAGCTGGTCCCGAGCGTGCCGGGCTGGTCGGCGGTCGACCTGATCAAGCACGTGCGCGGTCTGCTCGACTGCCCGGTAATGCTGGACAACGACGCCAACCTGGCGGCCCTGGCGATCGCTGCCGCGCGCGGCGGCACCGGCACACTGCTGGCCGTCCAGTGGGGCGAGCGGCTCGGTGCGGGCATCGTCATCGACGGGCGGCTGCACCGCGGGACCGGAGCGGCCGGCGAGATCGGCTTCATCGCCACCGACACCGCCGACGTGATCAACCCTGAGGACAGCCGCGGCCCACTGGAGCGTGCGGTCGGCTCCGAGGCGATCGCGGCACTGGGACGCCAGGCGGCGCTGGACAACCCGAAGTCGCGGCTGGCCGAGCTGGGCGGCGAGCAGCTGGACACCGCAGACGTGTTCGCGGCCGCTGCGGAGCGTGACCCGGTCGCACAGGCCGTCGTACAGCAGGTGGCGCGGACGTTCGCCCGTGCGCTGGCTCCGTCCGTACTGGTGCTCGATCCGACTGCTGTTGTCATCGGTGGCGGTGTCGCGCGCGCCGGTGCCGTGCTACTCGACGCCATCTCGGATCAGCTGCGTCTACTCACCCTCAACCACCCGAAGCTCGAGCTCTCCGCACTAGCCGAGGACGCAGTGGTTACAGGCGCAATGCGCATGGCCCTGGACGAGGTGTGGCAACGCAAGCTCCCCACACCCGCCATGACGAGCACTACCTAGGTCCGGGCACCACCTTCGCACCAGGAGCACCACACCAGCAGGTGTAGGTGAGCTCGTAGAGCACCTGTCCCGCCAGGTCCAGCCGGCGGTCCAGACCCGTCACCATGCTCATCGGCAGCAACATGCGTCGATCACAGGCAGAGCAGGTGATGACGATCATCGCCTGCCCCAGCCGTACGTGCGGGTCGCGTAGAGGCGGTGGATCCGGCGCCAGTGGGCCCACAGGTCGTCCAGGAACCACTTGCACCGCAGGTCGATCGGAATGCGATCACTCATTGTGCACACCCACCACAGAGAACGACTGCCACGACTGTTTCAGTAGAAAGAGCGTACGACAGCCAGGGCCGTGCGCGGAAGGGAATTATGCGAGCGTTTGGGCGATCGCGTCTGGGCGGTCCAGGTGGACGAGGTGGGCTGAGTCCTTCAGGACCTCGACCGTCGCGCCTAGTACGTCGGCCAGCCTTTGCTGGCCGGCCAGCCAGCTCTTGGCGGTGAAGCGGGAGCTGCCGCCGGTTGCTACCAGGAGGGCTGTGGGGGCGATGGCGCCTACTGGGGTGGCTACTAGCTTGGCTACCTCGGCGGCTAGCTCCCAGCTGCCGGCCAGCTCGTCCCAGAACAGTAGCCACGACTCACGCCCGCCGTACCGCGCCTTGGCGGTTGCTCTCGACAACGGGTCGTGGTTGGCCGTACTGCCCAGCCGCACGATCAACTGCCGTACGCCAGGTCCGAGCAGCTGCGGTACGCCGATCCGCGCCAGGGCCTTCACCACCGAGCGCACTGCCCGGTCCCCACGCCGCCCCGGGTAGAACGGACGCCACCCGGTCTCCGACGTAAGGCTGCTGTCGACCAGTACCAGCCGGGTCACCTCATGCGGTCGGGTCAGCGCCCAACGCAGTACTGCGAGGCCACCGATCGAGTGACCGACCAGTGCGACCTCAGCATCGGGCGGTACGCCGGCGGCTGCGCGCAGGGCGTCCACGTCCGACGTGATCGGCGTACGCCACGGATCGATGACCCGGACGTCGAGGTCCGGCAGCAGCTCGACGACCCGGCCGAACTCCTCCGGAGTCTCAGCCAGGCCGGGTACCACGATCCAGGTCACTGTCATCGAGACAAAGCCTGCCTCAGACCTGGTAACAATGTCCCCAGCATTAAGCAAACGAGCAGCACCGAGACGCGCTGGAGGATGCCCGGTGCATCCAGGTCGTCACCCACGAGCACATCGTGTCCCGTCTGCAGCCCCAGCCACGTCTGTGTCGCAGCAACCGCAGCAGCCAGTACGGCAACCAGCCTGCTCCAGGCGCCGCCCCAGCCCGCCCTCCGGAGTACGAGCACCGCAAACACGCCCATAGCGATGCTGCCGAGACCTGCGACCGTCGAGGTCACTTCATGCAGTACCAGGTCCACACCTGTCTGTCCGTTCGCCTCAGCTGCCCGGCACGCAGCACTGGCTGACGGAGCACAGTCCATCGGCGACAACGAGTCGAACAGCGTTCCGAGCCCGAACGCCGCCGTACTGATCAGCAGCCCGGCCAGCTCGCGCCGCGCCCGCGCCGCCGGCCTCCCCAGCAGTACGGCGATCAGCAGCAACACGCCTGTCGCCAGGTCCATCGCCCGTGCCCAGAGACTCGTTGACTGGTCCAACGCACCCAGCTCGCTGAGGAACGAGTTGCCGACGTCCAGTGGGAAGCCGGCCGCCGCCTCCAGCAGCAGGCTGCAGTAGAGCACAGCGCCGGCCAGCATCAGGTTGCGGATCAGGCGGTACGGAACGGCGGCCATGCCGAACACCGTGCCATGTCAACCAAAGTATTGGCTGTGGCGTCAGCTGTACCGTCAAGGTAGTGCTAGGTCGACCGAAGTCTCAGCAAAGTAATGGGATGATCGGCGGGTGCCGTCGGAACAAACAGCAGTGATCCCGGCGTGGCAGCATCGTGCCGCGGTCTGGGTGGGCCGCGTTGTCGTGGTCGCCTCGGTGTGGTCGTTCATCGCGATTCCGCTGCATGTCGGTGCTCCGAGATTCGTCAAGCACGTCGACACCGCGTTCGACTTCGTCGGCATCCCGGCCGGGCACACGTTCTTCTCCGCCGTCTACCTCGCGGTCGTCGGCAGCGCGTTGCTGCGCGGCAAGCGCGCGGCCCTGCTCTGGGTGCTGTGGGTCTTCGAGGCGCTTTGGCTGCTCGCGCAGGTGGCGGGGATCGCCTTCACCAGCGTCCGGCTGGCGAATCCCACCGATACCGATCTGCTCCGCGACTTCGGTCCGGCGAGCGTTCAGGACCTGGAGTGGGGCATCGTCCAGGCCGTCGTGGTCGCCGCGATCGTCGTTCTGCTGTGGACGATCCGCGGCGCCTTCCCGGCCCGGCTCGCCCCTGGTAGCCGCCGGCTCGCGATCGCCGCGCTGGTCTCCGGCATGGTGATCTCGATCGCCGTCAGCATCACCCTCACCCAGTTGTTCCCGCGCACGCTCAGCGGCCAGCGGCAGAAGATCGGCTGGGCCGTGATCGCCGCGCTCGGCCAGTCCCGCAACAAGATGGGCGGTCACGAGGGCCACGGCTGGATCGGCCTCACCGTCGGCGCGATCTCGGCCGCCTCGCTGGTGGTCGCGTTCTGGATCTTCCTCCGCTCGGTGCAGCGCGTCCGGTACCTGACTCAGCCGGAGGAGCTCGAGGTACGCCGGTTGCTCCTGCTGCACGGCGAGCGCGACTCTCTCGGGTACTTCGCCACCCGCCGCGACAAGGCGGTCGTGTTCGCCCCGGGCAACGACGCCGCGATCGCGTACCGGGTGGTGAACGGCGTCAGCCTGGCCAGCGGCGATCCGCTCGGTGATCCGGTCGCGTGGCCGGCCGCGATCCAGCGCTGGCTGGCGGAAGCCCGCCGGTACGGGTGGTCGCCCGCGGTGCTGTCGGCGAGCGAGGAGGCGGCGCAGGCGTACGTCGACGCCGGGCTGCGCGCGCTGTCGATGGGCGACGAGGCGATCATCGACGTCGCTGACTTCACGCTCGAGGGCCGGACGATGCGGCCGGTACGCCAGGCGGTGACGCGGGTTCAGCGCGCCGGCTACCACGCCGAGGTGGTCCGGCACGGAGACCTGTCGCCACAGGCGATGGCGGAGTACACGAGGCTCGCGGAGAAGTGGCGGGGTGCGCGGACCGAGCGTGGTTTCTCGATGGCCCTGGGCCGGTTGGGTGATTCGGCCGACGCGCGGTGCGTGATGGTGATCGCGCGCGACGCCGACGGTCAGGTCCGCGGCCTGCTGTCGTTCGCTCCGTGGGGCGTACGGGGTGTCTCGCTGGACCTGATGCGGCGCGACCCCGAGTCCGTGAACGGGCTGATCGAGTTCATGGTGACGTCGCTGGTGGAGGCCTCCGGCGACCTCGGCGTGCACCGCATCTCGCTGAACTTCGCGGTGTTCCGGGAGATCTTCAGCGACGCCGAGCGGGTCGGCGCGGGACCGGTGCTGCGACTCACGAACGCCTTTCTCACCGCGGCCTCGCGGTTCTGGCAGTGGGAGAGTCTGTACCAGTCGAACGAGAAGTACCTGCCGCGCTGGTCGCCCCGCCTGATCTGCTACTCGCGTGGAGCATCGCTGGCACAGGTGCTGCTGGCGGTCGGTACCGCGGAGGGCTTCCTGCCGGCGCCGCGGCCGTGGACCCGCGTCGACAGCATCGGATCCGCGGAACGGCACGCGATCAAGGCCACGGACGGTCAGGCGTTCTCCACCGCCGTACGCGAACAGGAAACCGAGCTGCTGCGGCCGCCGCTGCCCGAGCGCAAGCTCACCGAGCAGGAACAGATCCGGCGTACGAAGCTGGCCCAACTCGTTGCTGCGGGCATCGATCCGTACCCGGTCAGCGTGCCGCGGACCGAGACGCTGGAGCGGGTCCGGGAGCTGTACCCGAACCTGCCGGCCGATCACCACACCGGCCACACCGTGTCCGTGACCGGCCGCGTCCTGCGGATGCGGGACCACGGCGGCCTCTCGTTCGCGCAGCTGCAGGACGGGCTCACGCAGCTGCAGGTGATGCTCACTGCCGAGTCGTGCGGCGACGTACCACTGGACCAGTGGCGGCGTCTCGTCGACATCGGCGACCACGTCAGCGTGACCGGCGAGATCGTCACCAGCCGCCGCGGTGAGCTGTCGCTCGCCGGCACCTCGTGGGCGATGGCCGCGAAGTGCCTGCATCCCTTGCCCGACAAGCGAAAGGGCTTCACCGACCCCGAGGCCCGCGTCCGGCAGCGGCACATCGACCTGGTGATGAACCCGGACTCGTTGCGGATGATGCAGCAGCGCAGCGCCGCCGTACGGGCGCTGCGCAACGGTTTCGAGACCCGCGGCTTCATCGAGGTGGAGACGCCGATGCTGCAGGCCGTACACGGTGGCGCGAACGCGCGGCCGTTCGTCACACACATCAACGCCTACGACACCGACCTGTTCCTGCGGATCGCGCCGGAGCTGTTCCTGAAGCGGCTCAGCGTCGGCGGGATGGGCAAGATCTACGAGCTGAACCGGAACTTCCGCAACGAGGGCGCGGACGCGACCCACAACCCGGAATTCACCTCGGTCGAGGCCTACCAGCCGTACGCCGACTACCACGTGATGCGCGAGCTCACCCGCGAGCTGCTGATCGAGGCGGCGACCGCGGTGTACGGCAAGCCCGTCGTCCGGCGGGACGGCGAGGAACTCGACATCTCCGGCGACTGGCCCGTGATCACCGTCCACGACGCGGTCGGCAACGCCGCCGGTACGGCGATCGACCCGGACACGCCCGCGGAGCGGCTCCGGGAGCTGTGCGCGGAGCACGGCGTCCACACGACGTTCGACATGTCTGCGGGCGAGCTGGTACTGGAGTTGTACGACGAGCTCGTGGAGCCGAACACCACGCTGCCGACGTTCTACACCGACTTCCCGCTCGAGACGTCGCCGCTGACCCGCACCCACCGCTCCGAACCACGGCTCGCCGAGCGCTGGGACCTGGTCGCGTTCGGTGCCGAGATCGGTACGGCCTACTCCGAGCTGGTCGACCCGGTCGAGCAGCGTCGACGGCTCACCGCGCAGTCGCTGAAGGCCGCCGCGGGCGATCCCGAGGCGATGTCGCTGGACGAGGACTTCCTGTCCGCCCTGGAGTACGCGATGCCGCCGTCGGGCGGTCTCGGGATCGGGGTGGACCGGGTGATGATGATGCTGACCGGGCAGAACATCCGGAGCACCCTGGCCTTCCCGTTCGTCCGCCCTGCACCACGGGACTAGGGCGTGGGGGGGGGGGGGCCCCCCCCCCCCCCCCCCCCCCCGCGGGGGGGGGGGGGGGGGCCGCCCCCCCCCCCCCCCCCCCCCCCGCCCCTGTTTCGTCCCGGCTTGGGCGACCGGACAGAATGGGTACGTGTCGGACCTTCCTCGTAAGGCGCTGAGCCGGACCGCGAAACTCGCCAGCCTGCCCCTCGGTGCCGCCGGCCGGGCCACGGTCGGCCTGGGCAAGCGCATCGGTGGCGCGCCCGCCGAGGCCGTGTTCGCCGAGTTCCAGCGGCGTACGGCGGACCAGCTGTTCGCCGTCCTGGGTGAGCTCAAGGGCGGCGCGATGAAGTTCGGGCAGATGCTCAGCCTGATGGAGTCGGCGATGCCCGAGGAGTTCGCGGCGCCGTACCGGGCGACCCTGACCAAGCTCCAGGACTCCGCTCCGCCGATGCCGATGTCGACGGTGGACACGATCCTGTCCCGGGAGCTCGGCAAGCGCTGGCGGGACAGGTTCGACGAGTTCGCCGACATCCCGGCCGCGGCCGCGTCGATCGGCCAGGTGCACCGCGGGCGGCTCAAGGACGGCCGCGAGGTCGCCGTCAAGCTCCAGTACCCGGGCGCCGCGGAGGCGCTGCGTGCGGACCTTCGCCAGCTCGGCCGGTTCGGGCGGACGATCGGCACACTGATCCCCGGCCTGGACGTGAAGCCGCTGGTGGCGGAGCTCCAGGAGCGGATCGGCGAGGAGCTCGACTACGACCGCGAGGCACAGGCGCAGCAGCAGTACGCCGACGCCTTCAAGGACCACCCGGAATTCGTCGTTCCGCGGGTCGTGAAGCACTCCCCCTCGGTGATCGTCTCGGAGTGGATCGAGGGCCGCCCGCTCTCGTCGTACATCGCCGACGGCAGCAGACAAGAGCGGGACGCGATCGGGCTGAAGTACGTGCGCTTCATGTTCAGCGGGCCGAAGTACGCAGGCCTGCTGCACTCGGACCCGCATCCGGGCAACTTCCGCGTGCTCGCGGACGGCCGGCTCGGCGTGGTCGACTTCGGTCTCTGCGCGCGGCTCCCGGACGGCCTGCCGCCGGCGATCGGGCGGCTGCTCCGGATCTCCCTGAACGGCGACGGGACGGCGGTTCGCGACGGGCTCAAGGCCGAGGGCTTCATCAAGCCGCGGATGGACATCGACCCGGAGCAGCTGATGGATTATCTGGCGCCGTTCGCGGAGCCGGCCCGGGAGGAGACCTTCCAGTTCAGCCGGGCCTGGATGCGGGCGCAGGCGAACCGGACCGGTGACTTCCGCTCGCCCAACGCCTCGCTGGCCCTGCGGCTGAACATGCCGCCGTCGTACCTGCTGATCCACCGGGTGTGGATCGGGGGTATGGCCGTACTGTCCCAACTCGAGGCGGAGGCGCCGTTCCGGGGTGTGCTCGAGGAGCTCCTGCCGGGCTTCACCGACGACTGAGCGCTATCGACGACCGAGAGGCGGCAGTGCGCGCAGCGTGACGGCCAGCAGGATCGCCATCCCGGCCAGCGCCACCGCAGTGACGCCGGCGGCAAGGTGCAGACCGGAGGTGAAGGCCTCGCGAGCCTGAGTCAGAACGTCACCGGAGGCGCCCTGGGCGATCGTCTCGCCGAGGGAGTTGCTGCCGGTCCGGCCTCGGTACACCGCGGTCACCACGCTGCCGAGTACGGCGATACCGAGCGAATAGCCGAACTCGTTCCCGGTCTGCGTCAATGCGCCCGCGGAACCGGCCTTCTCGGGCGGCACCGAGCCGATGACCAGGTTCGTACCCAACGTGACGAGCGCGCCCGGTCCGAAGGCCTGGAGCGCGAACGCGACCACCAGCACGGTCGTCGATGTCGTCTGACTGACGACGGCCATCCCCACAACCGTCAGAGCGACGCCGGCCGGGATCAGGACGGCCGGGCGGATCCGCTGCGCCAGCCGCGGCGCAAGCTGGAAGCTGATGGTCGAGGTGAGCATGCCCGGGACCAGCGCGAGCCCGGCCTCCAACGGGCTCATCCCCTTGACGAGCTGGAAGTACTGGGCGACGAACACCATGACGCCGCCGGACAGCATCGAGTACGCCGTCATGCTGCCGGGCGTGACGCTGAACGTCCGCCGGGCGAACAGCCGGACGTCGACCAGAGGGTCGCTCAGGTGCTGCTGCCGCCGTACGAAGATGCAGCCGAAGACGACGCCGACGGCGAGCGCACCGAGGGACTGAATGCCGGCGCCGTGCGCGGCCAGGTGCTTCAGGCCGTGGATCGCCGGCAGGATCGCCGCGAGCGAAAGCAGGACGCTCGGTACGTCGATCCGCCCGGCGTGCTCGTTGCGGTACTCGGGGAGCAGCACCGGCCCCACTGCCAGCAGCACGATCATCGCGGGGACACCGATCAGGAACGCCGAACCCCACCAGAAGTGGTTGAGCAGGATGCCGCCGACGATCGGGCCGACGATGGCGCCGACCGTGAAGCACCCGCCAAAGACACCCAGTGCCGTGGCCCGCTGCCGGGAATCGGGGAACAGGGTCGAGATCAGCGACAGTGTGCACGGCGTGATCGCGGCGCCGGCGATGCCCAGCACCGCACGGGCGCCGATCAGCATGCCGGGGTTCACCGAGTACGCCGCCACGATCGAGGCGACGCCGAACACGGCGGCGGCGATCAGCAGCAGCCGGC
Source organism: Kribbella sp. NPDC048928 (assembly GCF_043197975.1). Classification (NCBI taxonomy): domain Bacteria; kingdom Bacillati; phylum Actinomycetota; class Actinomycetes; order Propionibacteriales; family Kribbellaceae; genus Kribbella; species Kribbella sp. NPDC048928. The sequence continues at coordinate 804,809 of NZ_JBICUC010000004.1, forward strand.
GGCGTCCGATGCGGTCGCCGAGGTTGCCCATCGTGATCATCAGGCCGGCCACCATGAAGCCGTACACGTCGAGGATCCAGAGCTGCTGGGCGCTGGTGGCCCCGAGTGCGTCCGTAACGGCCGGTACGGCCAGGAGCATCACGAACAGGTCCAGCGACACCAGCAGCGTCGCCAGGCACAGGACGCCGAGCGCAATCCACTGGCGCCGGCCGGTGGCCACAGCGTCCGCCTCGAGCGTGAGAGTCATGTTTCCGGTCCTTTCCGAGGAGTGTCTTCACCCAGGCGTCGAGTGGAGCCGCTCAGCATCGACATACCTAGGAGAGAAGTTCTTCCTCGAGAAGCGGAGACGGTGATGACGACGTTCGGAAACCTCCCTGAGGTCGTGTCGGCGGACGACTGGCTGGCGGCCCGTCGCGAGCTACTGAGGCTGGAGAAGGAGGTGACCAGGGCCAAGGACCGTCTGAACGCAGAGCGGCGGCGGCTGCCGATGGTTCGGATCACGAAGCCGTACACCTTCGAGGGCCCGGACGGGCCGGTCGGGCTGCTGGACCTGTTCGAGGGGCGGGACCAGCTCGTGATCCATCACTTCATGTACGGGCCGGACTGGGACGAGGCGTGCCCGAGCTGCTCGTCAGCCGCGGACGAGATCGGCAACCTGCGGCAGTTGCACGTCCGGAACACGACGCTGGCGGCGGTCTCACGGGCGCCGTACGGGAAGCTCGCCGCGTACCGCGAGCGGATGGGGTGGACGTTCCCGTGGTACTCGTCGTACCCCGGTGACTTCAACTACGACTTCCACGCCACTCTCGACGACCGGGTCGCGCCGGTCCTGTTGCACTTCCGTACGCAGGAGGAGCTGGCGACCGAGAAGGGGACGCCGTGGTCGAACGGTCCGTGGACCGCCGACCTGAACGGTGAGGAGATGCCGGGTATCAGTACGTTCCTGCGCGACGGCGACCAGGTGTTCCACACGTACTCGACCTTCGGCCGCGGGATCGAGGACTTCCACAACGGCTACCGGTACCTCGATCTCACCGTGCTCGGCCGGCAGGAGGCGTGGGAGGAACCGTCCGGACGCGCCGAACCGCTCGGGCTGCAGGTCGGCGGGCCGGCGATGCGGGTCCCGGACCGGTACTGACTCACCAGTAGACGGAGTCGAGCTTGCCCTCGATGTTGCGGACGTTCTCACGCGAGCAGCGGTCGCAATACACGAGCTTCCGGCCGTCTTCGAACGACGTCACCCAGGTCAGCGGCGCCTCCTCGGACTCAGCCCGCTGACCACACAACGCACAGGTAGCACTTGCCATGCCACTAGTCTGCACCGTGTGCGATGGACAGTTCACGGTGAGGGTGAGGTCTGGGGCAACCAGTGGATGAGCGTACGGCGGTTGGACGTCGAGCAACCTGACGGCAAGCGGTTCGACTATCACGCCGTGCGGCTGAAGGACATCGCGGCGGCGGTCGTCACCCGCGACGAGCACGTGCTGCTGATGTGGCGGCACCGGTTCCTGACCGACACCTGGGCGTGGGAGATCCCGATGGGGATCATCGAGCCCGGAGAGACTCCGGAGGCCGCGGCCGGGCGGGAGCTCCTGGAGGAGACCGGCTGGCGGGCGGACGGGCTGACCGAGCTCATCCGGTCGGAGCCGGCCGCCGGGATCATGGACTCCCGGCACTTCGTGTTCCGGGCGGCGAGCGCGACCCGGATCGGTGAACCGACCGAGCGGAACGAGTCGGACCGGATCGAGTGGGTCCCGATCGCCGACCTCCCGGGGATGATCGCCCGGCACGAGATCGTCAGCGGCCTGACGCTGATCGGGCTGCTGCAACTGCTCGTCCAAGGCTGAGGGGCGGCACCCCCTTTGGGTGCCGCCCCTCAGTAGTTCAGCTGGTCAGGCTGTGATTCTGGTGGATCAGACCAGGCGGGCGAGTGCGAGGCGCGCGCGTGCGCTGGCCCTCTCAGCTCGCCGGCCGGCCCGCTCGGCCTGCTTCTGCGCCTTCTCGATCTGGTGAGCGAGGCGGAAGCGCCGGTTCTGCTCTGCGGCCTTCAGTGAAGTACGACAATGAGCACGGGCGAGGTCTTCATGAAGTAAATGCATTTCGTTGCTCCTTGGCAAAGTCTGTGTGGTCATCGTTCGGACTCGTTTCGGATGGTTGGTAGTCGTTCAGGCAGCGGTAACGGTGTCGCTCTTGCGCGGGCGTCCGCGTGGCCGCTTGCGCGGAACCACCACACCCTGGACGAACAGCTGGCCGCCCCACACGCCCCACGGCTCGGAACGCTCGAGCGCTCCGGCCAGGCACTCGGCCTGCAGTGGGCAGGTCGTGCAGAGAGACTTCGCGTACTCGACGTCCGCCGGCGATTCGGCGAAGAAGAGTTCTGGCGCGTAGGACCGACAGGGCAGGTCCTGCGACGTTGCCACCTCGGTGAAGACATCGAGGAAGCTCACGCTCATTCCGGTCACCTCCCAGTGACTTTGGTGCTGATCTCTTGTCGTCGGTGAGGATTACCGGTTGGTAATCCCCAAATCTGTGGACAAACAAAAGGGCCGCGGGACCCTTGGTGGGTTCCGCGGCCTTGGAGGTGCCGGCTCTGACTCTCGTCAGACCGGTGGACTCCATGCTCGAGAACCCGAACCGCCGTACTTCGCATCGCCGACGGCTCCGCCCTTGAACTGGGCAGCGCCGGAAGCCAGCAGCACAACGGTCGCGACGTGCAGACGCGGCGAGGCACCCGGGATCTGGGCGCACGGCAGCGCTACAGCGTCGCTGAACGGCATCTTGACCGTGTTGGTAATCATTTCCAGGGCACCTCCTCTCGTTGTGGCGAACCGGGCGGTTAGCTCGATCGCTATGGTGTTTGAAGTTTTCGGCCAGGCTTCGACCGCAGAAAGAACAGTACGCCGCCGGAGTCGGGGCCTGCAAACTATTTATCGCCAGTTTGCGAAGTTGGCCGGAAGTTGCCGCTCCGACGGCCGGATCTCACGGTCGAACAGCGCTTCCGGCACGCTCCGGGGCGCAGTCCGCACGCTCCGGGATCGTTGCCTCTGTCATCTAACTGCCACGTCTGCCGGGAGCAGAACACGGCCTGTTCTCCCAGGATGCGACAGCACTCCGTGCCTCGGCAACAGCTTTGTCAGCGGGTGCAGAGATTCAGGATGTGTTCGCCGTACTTGGTGATCTTGGTGTGGCCGATGCCCGGGATCTGCCGCAGCGCCTGCGCGTCGGCGGGCCGGGTCTCGGCGATCGCGGTGAGCGTGGCGTCGGTGAGGATGACGAACGCGGGCATCTTCTCGGACTCCGCCTGCTCGGTCCGCCACTCGAGCAGCGCGTCGTACAGCTTCTGGTCGATCGTGGACGGGCAGTCCTCGCAGCGCCCGAGCTTGCGCGCACCGGGGTCGAGCAGGCCCTTGCCGCAGACCCGGCACTTCGGGATCGGCCGGCCGGAACGCTCGGAGCGCGCCGGCCGCTCGGGCCGCTCCCAGCCGACGGACGTCGACGGGGACCACTCGGACCGGGCCGTACGGACGCCGATCGGGTCCAGGAACCGCGTCGGCCCGCGGGTCCCCCGGCCGCCCGGCGAGCGGGACGTCGCCCAGCTGACGAACAGCTGCTGCTTCGCCCGCGTCACGCCTACATAGAACAGTCGCCGCTCCTCCTCCACCTGCGACGGCGTCTGGGCGTAGCTGATCGGCAGAATCCCCTCGTGCGCCCCGACGATGAAGACGCACTCCCATTCCAGGCCCTTCGCCGCGTGCAGGGTGGCGAGCGTGACGCCTTCGGCGAGCGGTGCGTGCTGGATCGTCGCACGCCGGTCCAGCTCCGCCATCAGCTCGGGCAGCCGCGCCGACGGATGCGCCGCCGCGAAGTCCGACGTCATCGTCACCAGCGCGCTCAGCGACTCCCACCGGTCCCGCACCGCGCCGGTCCCGGTCGGTGGCTCGGTCGTCCAGCCGGCGCCGGACAGCACTCCGGTCACCGTCGACAGCAGGTCGTCAGACGCCTCGCCGGCCTTCACCTGACCACGCAGCAGTACGGCGGCCTGACGGATCTCGGCCCGCTCGAAGAACCGCTCCGCACCCTTCAGTACGGTCGGGATCTTCCGCTCGGCGAGCGCCTGCTCGAAGTTCTCCGACTGGGCGTTGGTCCGGAACAGTACGGCGATGTCCCGCAGCGCCACGCCCTCGTCCTGCAGCCGGACGACGGCTCGTGCGACTGCGTCCGCCTCCGCGACCTCGTCGGAGTACTCGCGGTAGACCGGGACCGGGCCGGCCTCCTTCTGGGATCGCAGTGTCACTCGCCCCGGCAACCCGGTCGGGCCGGCCGCGTCGAGGATCTTGTTCGCCACGTCGACGATCTGGGGCGTCGAGCGGTAGTCGCGGACGAGCTTGATCAGGGTTGCGGACGGATGCCGGGCGGCGAAGCGCACCAGGTTCTCCGGCTCGGCGCCGGCCCACGAGTAGATGGTCTGCGCCGGGTCCCCAACCACACACACGTCCTCGCGGCCGCCCAGCCACAGGTCGAGCAGGCTCTGCTGCAGCGGCGAGACGTCCTGGTACTCGTCGACGACGAACGTCCGGTACTGCCGCCGGATCTCCGCGGCGACCCGCTCGTCCTCGGCGAGCAGCGCGACGGCGCAGAGCAGCACGTCCTCCAGGTCGATCCGGCCACGCTCCAGCTTCACGTCCTCGTACGCAGCGAAGATCCGGGCGATCGTCGGCGGGTCGAAGGCGGCCAGCGCACGACCGGAGCGCGGCGCCAGCTTCGCGTAGTCGTCCGGCCGGACGTTCGTCACCTTGGCCCACTCGACCTCACCGGCGAGGTCGCGCAGCGCCGGGGTGTCGACGCGGATCCGGCAGCGCGAGGCGGCCTCGGTCAGCAGTGGGAACTTCCGGTCCACGATCGGCGGCAGCTCCCCGCCGTACACCTTGGGCCAGAAGAAGCGCGCCTGCCGGAGCGCCGCGGAGTGGAACGTCCGGGCCTGCACGCCCTGGACGCCGAGCTGGGCGAGCCGCCCGCGCATCTCGCCGGCTGCCCGCTGCGTGAACGTCACCGCGAGCACCCGGACCGGGTCGAACGTCCCGGTGCGCACGCCGTACGCGATCCGATGGGTGATCGCGCGGGTCTTCCCGGTGCCCGCGCCGGCCATCACCACGACCGGGCCGTGCATGGCGGTCGCGACCGCCCGCTGCTCCGGGTCGAGCGCCTCCAGGAGGTCGTCGGCGGAGGCAGATCGTGTGAAGTCGCTCACGGGCTGGGACATGCGGGAACAGCACCACCTACTGCATGGTTCGGATACGTCGAAGGCAACCCTAGACGGGACGCCCGACAAAACCCCTCCCAGCTCCAACAAGGAGTCCGCCGATGTCGGCTTTCACCATGTACTCGACCCCGTGGTGCGGTTACTGCCACCGCCTGAAGGGCCAGCTCAAGCGCGCAGGCATCGAGTTCACCGAGGTCGACATCGAGCAGGTCCCGGAGGCCGCCAAGATCGTCGAGAAGGTCAACAACGGCAACCAGACGGTGCCGACGGTGGTCTTCCCGGACGGCACCGCGATGACCAACCCGTCGCTCGCCCAGGTCGCGGAGAAGCTCGCCGCGTAGGGCGTGTCTGGTAGCTCCGCGCCGTAGCGAGGAGGTGCTCGGTGCGGCGAGGTGCCGTGCCGAGTGCCCCGCAGTAGGCGGGGAGTTGCCAGACACGCCCTGCACTGACCGACTCAGGTCATATCGCCTGAGTTATGGACTTTACGGTCATGGCCGTTATACCTTGCGCTGAACTACGTCGCAGGGAGTCCGCCCATGTTCTCGCGCCGTCACATTCGCTGTGCCTTGATTACGGCCCTCGCCGCATTCGGTCTGCTCGCGCCCGGGGGTCTGCCCGCCACCGCCGCCCCGCCGGGCGACCTGCCTGATCCGTTCCCCTCGGAGAACTGGCCGCTCGGCCCGGCGGCCAGACCGCTGGCGCCGCAGCCCGAGGTCATCAAGGACCTCGGGTCGCCGATCAGCTCGCTGACGGTGATGGAGGGCGCGATCGGCCACACGCCGGACGGCCGCGACGTCGTGTACGCGGTCCCTGCCGGCGAGAACGCCCGGCTCAACGTCGTAGACCTGCATTCGCGCGAACTGCTCCGCACGGTCGCGCTGCCGGGAGCAGCCGGCGGCTGGGCGATCGTCGTGGTGCCGAACGGCGACGTCTACCTCGGTACGTACGCCAACGCGCACCTCTACCGCTACAGCCCGGCCACCGGTGAGGTGACCGACCTCGGCCAGCCGATCCCGGGTGAGTCCCAGATCTACGGCCTCACCGCCGACCAGGACGGCAACGTGTACGCCGGGACGTACCCGACCGCCCATGCGTTCAAGTACGACGCCACCACCGGGCAGGTCACCGACTACGGCTCGCTGGACCCCGTGCAGCAGTACGCGCGCTCCACGGTCTACGACCCCGACCACAACAAGCTGTTCGTCGGCGTCTCCACTCCGAACGCCAGGCTGCTGCGCATCGACGTGGCCACTAAGGCAGTCGAGGACATCACTCCCCCGGGTACGACAGCCAAGGACTTCATCGACCTGGACTACGCCGGCGGGAAGGTCTTCGCCAACGCGAGCAGCAGACTGGTCGTGGTGGATGCGGTGACCGGTGAACAGGTCAAGTACACCGACGCGACCACGGGCCAGCAGGTGATGGACTACCCGATCGCGGCCCGCGGTGTCTCCGCAGCCGGGCCAGGTGGCGTCTACTTCACCAACAACACCCTGGCGCTCACGCACTACGACCTGGACACCAACACCGTCGGTCCGGTCACACCGCCGCGGACACTAACCCGTGGAGCCTCCATCGGCTACGGCTGGGTGACAGAGAACGGCGTACCGGTGCTCTACGGCCTGGCCGGGAACTACTCCGGTGGGACGTTCCGCTACAACCCGGCCGACGGGACCCTCGCGCAGTGGAGCTCACCGTTCCAGTACGTGCCGTCGCCCCTCATGAACGAGCTGGCCGACCCCATCACGGGCAACGTGTTCGTCAACGTCTATCTGAACGGCTCGACGTCCTTCTACAACCCAGCGACCGGTAAGTCCACGGTGACCACTCGCCAGGGACAGGTGGAGGACTGGGCCTGGGACGGCAACGGCAAGATGTACGTCGGCATCTACCCGTACGGACGACTCTCGCTCTGGGATCCGACACAGCCGGCCGGGGACGCCAACCCGAAGGAGCTGTTCAGCCTCGTCGACAGCGACCACCAGAACAGGCCGGTCGCAGTCGTCCCTGACGGCGACAACGTGTATGTCGGGACCACACCGGCGTACGGGGAGTACGGCGGCGCGCTCACGGTGTACGACGTACCGACGGGCAACCACACCGTCTACCGGAACCTCGTGACCGACCAGACGATCGCCTCGATCGTCCCGAGCGGTAAGGACGTCTGGGTCGGCTCCAGCATCGAGGGTGGTCAAGGCACCGACCCCAAGGCCACAGAGGCGCACCTGGCGAAGGTGGACCCCGCAACGGGTGAGGTCCTCACAGACGTCGTACCCGTGCCAGGTGCGGCCAGCATCAACGAGCTCAAGACCGGTCCGGACGGCAACATCTGGGGTCTGGCCGACGGCATCGTGTTCGCCGTCGACCCGTCGACCGGTGCCGTGCAGCGGCTGCTGCCCGTGTTCAGCGGAGCCACCGGTTCGCAGGACGGTGCACTCTCCTGGCGCGACGGCTACCTCTACGGCGTGACAGGTGGGCGGCTGTTCGAGCTGGACATCCTGAGCGGCCGCGCGACGATCCTGCGCGACCGTGGTCTCAACCGGCTCACCGAGACGCCAGACGGCACGTACTACACGCTGCTCCGGCCGGACGGCTACATCAACCCGACCAACCTGGCGTCGTACACACCGCCCGCGGATGCCTGTCCGCAGTCGGACGTCCGGCCGACAGTGTGGACCGGCAACATCGACAGCCACGTGCAGAACCGCTTCCTGACGTACGGCTGCACGCTGACCGACGTACTGCCGAGCGCGAGATCCAGCTGGCCCAGCCACAGTGCGTACGTCGCTGCTGTCGGCCTGAAGGTCCGCGCGCTCGAAGCGGACGGCTCGATCGAACGCTGGGAGGGCACCCTGATCCTGGTCGCGGCAGCCCGCTCGAACGTCGGCCGGTGATCACCAGCTTCCGCTGAGGCTCTCGCCGTACCAGCCTTCGATGAGACGGCGGGAGATCGAGATCGCACCCGGGAGGGCCATCGTGCCGGCTTCGACCAGCACGCGGAGGTCCTCCCGGGTGAACCATTTCGCCTCGGCGATCTCGTCCTGGTCCACCTCGATGTCGAAACTGGTCGCCTTCGCGTAGAACCCGAGCATCAGGCTGGCGGGCAACGGCCACGGCTGGCTGCCCGCGTACGCGATCTCCTGGCCGACGACGATCCCGGTCTCCTCGAGCACCTCACGCCGTACGGTGGCCTCGAGCGACTCACCGGGCTCCACGAACCCCGCGAGCGTGGAGTAACGCCCCTCGGGCCAGGCGGCGTTCCGGCCGAGCAGTGCGCGGTCCTGGTCGTCGGTGACCAGCACGATGATCGCCGGGTCGCTGCGCGGGAAGTGGCTCCGGCCGCACACCGGGCAGTGCCGGACGTGACCGGCCTCCACGACCTCGGTGTGCGCGCCGCAGTTGGCGCAGTGCGTGTGGACGGCGTGCCAGTGGGACAGTCCGATGAGGTGGACGGCGATCCCCGCCTCACGGTCGCCCAGCACGGCGCCCAGCTCGCGGAGCCCGCCGTACGACTCGTCGGGCTCGCCGTCGACCAGTACGCCGAACACCGCGCGCCCCTCGGCGGTCATACCGGCCCCAGACTCCCGGTCGATGCCCAGGAAGATCCGGATCCCCTCTGGCGCCTCGGACGGCGGCACGAACCGCAGGGCGGTCCGGTCGTCGACCACCTGGATCTGGTCGCCGGCTACGACCACCACCTGGGTGTCCGGCGCGGCCCAGGCCTTCTCCAGCCAGTCGTCGTCACGGCGGCGGTCGGCGGCGCGGTCCAGTACGGACTGGGAGAAGGCTAGCGAACCGAGATCAATGGAGTAGGCCACATGCCTCAACATATCCCGCACCCGTGAGAGCATCCCCGCATGAGTATTCACATCGCCGCCGAGAAGGGGCAGATCGCACCGCGGGTGCTGTTCCCCGGAGACCCGCTGCGGGCCAAGTGGATCGCGGAGACCTACCTGTCGGACGTGACCTGCTACACCGAGATCCGCAACATGTTCGGGTTCACCGGCACCTACAAGGGTGAGCGCATCTCGGTCCAGGGCTCCGGCATGGGCCAGCCGTCCGCCTCCATCTACGCGAACGAGCTGTTCGCGGAGTACGACGTCCAGACGCTGATCCGGGTCGGTACCTGTGGCGCGCTGACCGAGGCGGTCCGGGTCCGCGACGTGATCGTGGCGATGTCCGCGAGCACCGACTCGCAGATGAACCGGCTGCGCTTCCACGGCATCGACTACGCACCGACCGCGGACTACCAGCTGCTCCGCGCGGCCGTGGATGCGGCCGAGGCCGCCGGGCTGAACGTGCACGTCGGCCAAGTGTTCTCCGGCGACCTGTTCTACAACGACCGCCCGGACCTGGTGTCGCGGACCGCGGAGTACGGCGTGCTCGGCATCGAGATGGAGGCCTCGGCGCTCTACACACTGGCGGCGAAGTTCGGGCGCCGCGCGCTCGGCATCATGACCGTGTCGGACCACCTGATCACCAAGGAGGAGACGTCCGCGGAGGAGCGCCAGACGACGTTCTCCGAGATGATCACGATCGCCCTCGACGCGGCGATCGAGGTGCCGGTCTGAGCCCCCGGTACGGCGCAGCCGCGGTGGCCTGCGCCGCGTTGCTGGTCAGTACGACGGCCTGCTCCGGTAAGTCGGACGACGGGGCTGCCGAGCCGGCCACGTCAACGAGCAGCAGTGCATCCACCAGTACGTCAGCCACACCCACGGCGAGCAGCAGCAGCACGCCGCAGTCAAGTCCGGCCGAGACCCTGCCTGACCTGACGGCGGCACAGGTCGTTGCGGCCTTCACTGCGCAGCAGTACCGGTGCAGTACCGACGAGGCGTACCAGACCTGCAGCAAGGGCTCCACGTCCGTGCAGGTGCTGATCGGTACGCACCCGCGCCCGGCTGTGCTGTCGCTGCAGGCGTCTGGCGCACCCGCTGAGGCCGCGACTGCGCTGAGCGAGTTCGTACCGCAGGCGCTGGAGGTGGCCCATGTGAACCCGCGCGCCACGATCGCCGACTGGCTGAAACAGCAGCAGGGCAAGGCCGGGACGACCACGGCCGGCAACTGGGCAGTGGAGTTCTCGACCGAGTCCGGCACCGAGCGGCCCGGCGCGATCCTCACTCTGACCGACAAGCTCTGCAAGGCGAACTGCGGAGCCGAGTAGACACGCCCTACGCCGTGACCAGTCTGGGGAGCACCTGCAGGAGGCGGTCGGTCAGCAGTGCGGGTGTCTTCTCCGGGTCCGCGGCGTAGCCCATCACGGCCTGCTCGAACAGGCCGTCGATCAGCGCGTACGCCGTCGGTGAGTCGACCGTCGGCTTCGTCGCGGTGAGCTCGGCGTACCGGGAGAGGATCCGCCAGATCATCTCCTCGAGCAGCTTGTCGATCGCCTCGACGTCCGGCCGCAGCTTCTGTTCGAACATGCTCTGGGCGCGCAGGTCGTACCAGAGCCGGTGCATCGGGGTCTCCTCGACGAGCGTCTGGGTCATCTTGCCCAGGAACCCGGTCGCGAGCTGCTCGGGCGAGTGCGCGGTCTCGACCACTTCGTCGTAGCGCCGGGCGCACATCGTCTTGTAGTGCCGCACGCAGTAGCTGATCAGGTCGATCTTGTCGCGGAAGTAATAGTGCACGACGCCGTGTGTGAACTCGGAGTTGTTCGCGATCTCGCGCAGGCTGGTGCGCGCGTACCCCAACTCGCCGAGGGTCTTCAGCGCGGACTCCGCCAGCGCGACCCGGCGACGCTCGACCTTGTCGGGCCCGGAGACGCGCGCGGGCCGTTCCTCGGCGGTCGACGCCACGGCGATCACCCACTCTCCGGCTCGAGCCTTGATCGGGTCGTTGCGTCAGAGTACCCCGCTCGAGGCACCCCGCTCCGGGCCAGGCGCGTCCTGGAGCGGGATGCTCGCTTGACAAGTGTCAAACAAAGTCTTGACGCGTGTCAAAGAAATCTGCACAGTGTGAACACCCGTGCGAGCAAAGGAGCTGCAGAATGGGTTCACTCGATCTCTCCGGCCGCAAGGCCCTGGTCACCGGTGGCGCGCAAGGGCTCGGTGAGGGCATGGCGAGAGCCCTCGCGGCGGCCGGCGCCAAAGTGGTGATCAGCGACATCCAGAAGGACGCCGGCGAGGCTACCGCCGACGCGCTCGACCAGGAGTACGGCGGCGGTCACGGCTTCGTCGCGCACGACATCACCGACGACGGCGACTGGGAGAACGCGGTGGTCGCCGCCAACGACATCCTCGGCGGCCTGGACATCCTGGTGAACAACGCCGGGGTGGAGATCACCAGCCTGCTCACCGAGGTCACGGCGGACCAGATCCGCAAGATGCTCGAGGTCAACGTGCTCGGCACCACGCTCGGCGTCAAGTGGGGCCTGCGCACGATGCGTCCGGAGGGCCTGGCCGGTCAGGGCGGCACGATCATCAACGTCGCGTCGGTCGCGGCCACGATCGCCTTCCCGGGCATCGCGGTGTACTCCGCGACCAAGTCCGCGGTCGACCGGCTCACCCGGGTCGCCGCGATGGAGTCCGGCAAGCTCGGGTACGGCGTCCGCGTCAACTGCATCTACCCCGGTCTCGTGCCGACCGCGATGGGTGCCGGCCTGGCGAACGACGTCGCGCAGCTCGGGCTGTTCGAGTCGCCGGAGGCTGCGGTCGCCGCGGTGGTCGGTCTGACTCCGGCCGGAAGGCTCGGCGAGGTTGCGGACATGGCCGACGCGGTCGTCTTCCTGGCGTCGGACGAAGCCCGCTTCATCACCGGCATCGGCCTGCCCGTCGACGGCGGAATGGGGATGTGATGGGGACCAAACCGGTTGTTGTGTACGGCGCCTCCGGCTACACCGGTCGGCTGGTCTGCGAGTACTTGCGCCACTACCACCTGCCGTTCGTCGCGGCCGGGCGTAGTGAGGAGAAGCTCAAGGCGTCGATGGACTCCAACGTCCCCGGCATCGAGACAGCGGACTACGACATCGCTGCTGTCGACCATGACGTCGCTGCGCTCACGGAACTGTTCTCGGGCGCGTCCGTGGTCCTCAACACGGTCGGCCCGTTCAGTGAGCTCGGCCCTGCCGCGGTAGAAGCCGCTCTGGCAGCAGGTGCGCACTACACGGACACGTCCGGCGAGCAGGACTGGCTGATCACCTGCGACGAGAAGTACGGCGCGCAGTTCGCAGCGGCCGGCCTGCTGCTCGCACCCGGTGTTGCGCAGATGTACACCACTGGCGAGATCGCTGCGCAGCTCTGCCTGGAAGAGCCCGGTCTGGACACGCTGGACATCGCAGTGTTCTGGGGTGGTAGTCCAACGATCGCCTCGACCCGCACGATCCTGGTGAACGCTGCGATGTCGAAGGCGCACTACCTCGAGCAGAACGGGTACGTGGAGTTCCCGGAGCAGGGGCTCGTACCACTCGTCGTACCGGGGCAGCACGAGCTGGCGCTGTCGCTGCCCTGGGGTGGTACGTCGCACCCGGTGTGGTTCAAACGGGATCCACGGGTCGCGAACTGCAAGGCACAGGGTGGTGTGTTCAACGCGGCGCTGATGAACGGCGTACCGCAGATCGTTGCGGCCGCATTGGAAGCCACGAAGGACATGGCTCCCGACGAGCGCAACGTGGCGCTCACCGAGACGGCCCGTCAGGTGATGAGCCAGATGCCGCCACGGGAGAACCCGCGCGTCAACAAGTCGCTGGACTCGGTGCACGCGTCCGGGCCGCTCGGCCGGGCGCACTGTGTCATCCACGGCAACAGCAACTACCAGCAGACCGGTCTGCTCCAGGCGTACGCGGCGTACTCGCTGCTGCAGACGCCACCGAAGCGGGTCGGTTTCGCCAGCGGCTGCCAGGCGTTCGGGCACCGCGAGCTGCTCGGCGTACTGCGGAGCTTCGGGCTGGTGTCCGAACCGCAGCTCACGGTGCAGCGGTAGGAGCTCGCCGTGCGACTGGTCGACTACCTGGACAAGGGCGCATCGCTAGCGCCGGACGCCGCCTGTCTCACCACGGACGGCGAGACGCTGACGTACGCCGAGGTACAGCAGCTCTCGTACGTCATCGCGGGTGCACTGGCGGCGACCGGCGTCCGGCCTGGTGGGAAGGTCGCGATCCTGTCCGCGAACGACCCGGTGGCGTTCAGTTGCGTGTTCGGGATCAGCCGGGCCGGTGCGGTCTGGTGCCCGATCAACCCGCGCAACGAGGCCGCTGAGAACCGGGAACTGCTCGACCAGTTCGACTGCGAGGTACTGATCTACCAGGCAGCATTCGCGCCGCTGGTAGACGGCATACGGGACTCACTGCCGAAGGTGCACACGTTCGTGTGCCTCGACGGGGAGCCCAGCTCCGGCCCAGACCCCCACCCCAGTGGCCGGAGCACTGTCGGCTGGGACGCGTTCAGCGGGGGCGCGTCTCAGCCGGCACCCGATCTGACGGCACCCGACGACCTGGCGATGATCGTCGGCACGGGTGGGACGACGGGACGTCCGAAAGGGGTGATGCTTGCCAACAGCAACCTCGAGACGATGACCGCGCTGACGCTGATGGGCTACCCGTTCGGCGAGCGGCCGGTCTATCTGGCGCTGGCGCCGCTGACGCACGCCGCGGGCGTGCTGTGCTTCCCAGTGCTGGCGTCCGGCGGCGAGATCGTGATCATGCGCGCTCCCGACGTCCACGCCTTCCTGGAACTGATACCGCGACACGGGGTGACGCACACGTTCTTGCCGCCGACGCTGATCTACATGGCGCTGGCGGCACCGGAGCTCGACTCCACGGACCTGTCGTCGTTGCGGTGTTTCTGGTACGGCGCCGCGCCGATGTCGGTCGCCCGGCTGGAGGAGGCGCTGCGGCGGATCGGGCCGGTGATGGCCCAGCTCTTCGGGCAGACCGAGGCGCCGATGATGATCTCGATGCTCCCGCCGGCCGCGCATTTCGATGCCTCCGGCAACCTTGCCAGGGGACGGCTGTCATCCGCGGGACGGCCGTCCCCGCTGGTCACGGTGGCGATCATGGGCGCCGACGGCAAGCTGCTGCCGCACGGCGAACGCGGTGAGATCGTGGTCCGCGGATCGCTGGTGATGAAGGGCTACTACCGGGACCCGGACGCGACGGCGGCCGCGTCGGCGTACGGCTGGCACCACACCGGCGACATCGGGTACCTGGACGACGACAACTACCTGTACATCGTCGACCGGGCGAAGGACATGATCATCACCGGCGGTTTCAACGTGTACTCCACCGAGGTCGAGCAGGCGCTGATGGCGCACGCCGACGTCCGGGACTGTGCGGTGATCGGGCTGCCCGACGAGAAGTGGGGCGAGCGGGTGGTTGCCGTCGTCCAGCTTCAGGAGGGCAGTACGGTCGAGCCGGACGAGCTGATCGCGTTCGCGAAGACGCGGATCGGCAGGGTGAAGGCGCCGAAGCAAGTACTCGTCTGGCCCGACCTGCCACGTTCCAAGGTCGGCAAGGTGGTGAAACCGGACATCAAGGCGCGATTAGCTCGATGATGCTGCCGCCGAGGACGCCACCACGATCGATGCGGTGATCGCGGCCTGCATCTCGCTGACCGCCTTCTTGACCGCGTCGGCGGCCCAGTCCGAGTCGGCGATCTCCTTTGCGCGCCGCTTCAGCGCCCGCTTGTCCACCGCATCCGTGATCACCTTCGGTACCACGTTCAGCGCGCTCAGCAGCGCGATCAGCGCAGCGGTCAACTGGTCCGGCATCAGCCCTTGGTTCAGCACACCCTCCAGCTTGGTGCGCACCTCCAGCTCGTGCCGGGCGTCCTTGGCCGGCCAGCGGGTCACGGGGAACAGGCCGAGCACCTTGCCCTGGTCCGCCTCCAGCACGCCGCGCTCCGCAAGCCGCGCCAGCAGCTGGTCGCGCAACCGCTTCGACAGCGCGCCGATCTGGTTCTTCGGCTTCTTGCCCGGCTTGCCGACCACGTATGCGAGCCGCTCGTCCAGAATCGGATCCCCGGTCGGCGTCCCGTCCAGCACCTGCAGACGACCCTTCCCGTCGGTCGTGATGTCGAGCTTCCCGGCGAGCGTCAACTCGATCAGCACCGCACCGGCGAGCGCATAGTCCAGCCCCGGCGACCCGGCGATCGGCTTGCCGGTCGCGTCGTCGTACAGGAGCAACAGCAGGTCCTCGGCGATCAACATGACTCCAACCTAGGCAACCCCCGCCGCCGGGCACATCCGCCGCGCGGCCTATCTCACAGGTCCACCCCGATGCGGATCGAGTAAGGTAAGCCTTAGCTAACTCCGCCCGCCTGAAAGCAGATCCGCCATGACCAGAGCACTGCCCGAGCCGACGTACCGGCGATTCGTCCCCGGCCTCGGCACCCTCAGCCTCCGGCCTTTCGACCTCGGTACGGATGTCAGCACCCTGCACAGCTGGGTCACCCAGCCGTACGCGCAGTACTGGGGTCTCCTGGACTCGACGCTCGCCGACGTGCTCACCGAGTACCAGCGGATCGCGTCGACGGCGCATCACCGCGCGTTCCTCGGTGAGCACGACGGGCGGCCGGCATTTCTGATGGAACGGTACGAGCCGGCAGGCGACGTGGTCGGGCAGGTGTACGACGTGACGCCGGGCGATGTCGGGATGCACGTCCTGGTCGGGCCGCCGGTCGCGCCGCTGCCCGGGTTCACGGGTGCGGTGTTCGAGACGATCATGGACAGCCTGTTCGCCGATCCGCTGGTGGACCGGGTCGTGGTCGAGCCTGACGTACGGAACCTCAAGATCCAGGCGCTCAACGCGCGGATGGGATTCCGCAAGCACAGCATCGTGACACTGCCGGACAAGCAGGCGTGGCTGAGTTTCTGCACTCGCGATCAGTACGCCGACGCGCTGCGGATGAACGAGGCAGGCTGATGGAGACCTGGGCAGTGGTCAACGAGGCGCTGGTTCGCAAGGCGCTGGCGGAGTTCACCCATGAGCGCATTCTCGATCCTGTTGCCGATGGCAATGAGTACTCTGTCGGGCGGTATCGCTTCACGGCGCGGCAGTATCCCTTGAATCATTGGGACATCTCATCGGTGGTACGGGACGATGGCCGTCCGGTCGACGCGTTGGACTTCATCACCGAGTTCCACGAGCAGCTCGGGATCGGGCGCGAGATGCTGCCCGTCTACCTGGAGGAGATCAGCAGCACACTGGCGTCGGCGGCGTACAAGCTGTCGAAACCGGACCTGACCGCGGCGGAGCTGGTCGACGCGGACTTCCAGACGATCGAGGCCGCGATGACCGAGGGGCATCCGTGTTTCGTCGCGAACAACGGACGGCTCGGGTTCGGGCTCACGGACTATCTGGCCTATGCGCCGGAGACCGGTGCGGGCGTGCAGCTGACCTGGATCGCGACGCGGCGGGACCGGACGGCCGTGTCGTGCAGTTCGTCGCTGACCTTCGATGCGTTGCAGCGGTCGGAGCTGGGCGAGGACGTGCTGGAGCGGTTCGCTGCGCTGGCCGATCCGGGTGAATACGTATACATGCCTGTACATCCGTGGCAGTGGGACAACAAGACCTCGGTCACCTTTGCGGCGGACATCGCGCAGCGGCACATCGTGCACCTCGGGTCGACGGACGACATCTACCAGCCACAGCAGTCGATCCGGACGTTCTTCAACCGTTCCGCGCCGGCCAGGTGTTACGTGAAGACGGCGTTGTCGGTGCTGAACATGGGGTTCATGCGGGGGCTGTCGCCGTCGTACATGGCCGCGACTCCGGCGATCAACGACTGGGTGCATTCGGTCGTCGCGAACGACGTTGTCCTCAAGCGGTACGGGTTCACCGTCCTCCGGGAGATCGCTGCAGTCGGCTATCACAACCGGTACTACGAGAACGCGACGGACAAGACATCGCCGTACCGAAAGATGCTGTCCGCACTCTGGCGCGAAAGCCCGGTGCCGGCCCTCGAACCGGGCGAGCGGCTCGCGACGATGGCGTCCCTGCTGCACGTCGACCGGCACGGCGCCTCGCTGGCGGCTGCCCTGGTCCGCGCATCCGGGCTGGCGCCGGCAGACTGGGTCCGTGCGTACGTCGACGCCTACCTGATCCCGTTGCTGCACAGCTTCTACGCGTACGAGCTGGTCTTCATGCCGCACGGCGAGAACCTCATCCTCGTACTCCGCGACGCGATCCCGATCCGGGTCATCATGAAGGACATCGCGGAGGAGATCGCCGTACTGAGCCCGTCGACGCCCGTACCGGTCGAGGCGGAGCGGGTGCGGGCCGACGTACCGGACGACGAGAAACTGCTGTCGATCTTCACGGACGTCTTCGACTGCATCTTCCGGTTCCTCGCCCCGCTGCTGGATCGGGAGGAACTGCTGAGCGTCGACGACTTCTGGTCGGTGGTGGCGTCGTCGATCCGCGACTACCAGTCCGCGACTCCAGAACTGGCGGAGGCGTTCGCGAAGTACGACGTCTTCGCCCCGTCCTTCGCACTCTCCTGCCTGAACCGCCTCCAACTCCGCAACAACCGGCAAATGGTCGACCTCACCGACGTATCCGGCTCTCTCCAATACGCCGGCACCCTGGAAAACCCGCTCGCCCCGCACCCCAGAGGCGGAACCGGGGGCTTAAGACAGGAAATGGGGTCCCCGGACAGGAAATAACAGATCCACACCCACCACTTCCTGTCCAACGCCCCCACTCCCAGCCCACTAGCCGGTGGCACACGGCCAGCCATGCAGGTGGGTGCCGCACGGCGGCCGGTGGCGCACGGCGGCCGTGGTGGGTGGCTTGGTCCGCGGGAGGGATGGGCTGTGGATAACTTCGGCGGGGGTTGGGGCGGTTAGGGCACGCTGGTGGGGTGTCGATTGCTGAGGCTGCGCAGGATGGGCGGCGGTACGAGATTGTTGATGGCCGGCTGCTGATCACAGGTCCCCAGCCGCCTGCTCATCATGCGGCGGTGATCGCGCTGATGGTGCAACTGAAGCACGCCTGCCCACCAGACCTGATGGTTGCCGTCGGCTCCGTCCCGTTCCGCCCGACCCCGAGCACCACCCTCCGCCCCGACCTCCTCGTCTGCCGCCGCACCGCCCCCGTCACCGAACCACCCCTGCTGGCAGTCGAGGTGCTCTCCCCCACCACCCGCACCACGGACGTTGTCCTCAAACGCGCCCTGTACGAGCAACACCACGTCCCGCACTACTGGCTCCTCGACCCCACCACGCAAGAGCTCACCATCCTCGACCTCACCCCCACCGGCTACACCTGCCAAGCCGTCCTGCAAGCCGAAGAAACCTACAAAACTACCCACCCCTTCCCCCTGACCCTCACCCCCAACTCCCTCACCAGCTAACAAATCCAGGGCATCCCGGGGTATCCAGGGGCAGATCGGCGAAACGGTACAAACTGCTCGGCGGCGACCGGCATGCTGGTCGGGTGACCGAGAAGGAGGCACCATTGTGTCCGTGGAACCGATCGAGCAGCGGAAGCTCACCCTCGCCGAGTTCGACGCGCTGCCCGACGACGGGGAGCGACGCGAACTGCTGGATGGCGGGGTGCTGGTGACGCCCTCCCCGCCCGCGATCCACCAGCGGGCGGCGTACCAGTTCGCGATCAGGCTCCAGCCCGTCTGCCCGGAGGCGTTCGAGGTCTTCTTCGCGCCCTTCGACTATCGTCCGGACGACCGGACCTCGTTGCAGCCAGACCTGTTGGTCTGCCGCGCGGAGGACGTCGAGGCGGATGGAATTCGGCGTGCTCTGTTACTCGCGGTCGAGATTCTGTCGCCATCCACTCGAGCCAAGGATCTGCTGAAGAAGCGGCGGCTGTACGAAGCGGGTGGCGTCGGCTCGTACTGGATCTTTGAGCCGGAAGAGGCGGTCTTGACCGTCCTCGAAGTGGAGAACGGGCGGTACGTCGAGGAGACGTACCAGGGCGACGAGGTGTTCGAGGCGCGGCGGCCGTTTCCGGTGCGGGTTGTGCCGGCTGAGCTGGTGCGGCGGGCCAACCGGTCGGCTGTTTGATCAGCCCCTCAGGAGAGCAACCAGTTCTGGTTTGTCGGGGAGGTTTTGGGGGCGGATGATGTCGGCGGTGCGGACGTAGTAGAAGGCGGCGGTTACCTGGTCCAGGGGGATGTTCATGAGCTCGGACCAGGCGACGCGGTAGATGGCTAGCTGGAGCGGGTCGGCGGTTTCGCCGCGGGTGGTCTTCCAGTCGATGACGTCGTAGCCGCGGGAGCCGTCCTCGCGGACGTACTGGTAGACGGCGTCGATGCGGCCGCGGACGACGCGGCCGTCGAGCGCCAGGGCGAACGGGGCCTCGATCTCGTACGGAGTGGTGTCGCCGAAGGGTCCGTCGCGGAACGCGTCCATCAGGTCGGTGAGGTCGGTGTCGTCGACGATGTCCTCGTCCGCGGCGCCCGGCAGGTCGTCGGGGTCGAGCAGTAGCTGCTGCCCGAAGTAGCTCTCCACCCAGGCGTGGAAGCGGGTGCCGAAACGCGCCGCCCGGTTGGGTTTGCGTGGCATCGGGCGGGCGAGCTCCGCGGCCAGGCCGTCCGGGTCCTTGGCCAGCCGCATCAGCTGGGTCGCGGACAGTGCGGCCGGCAGCGTCACGTCGTACGCCTTCCGGCTGCGGCTTTCCTTTGCCTCGGACAACAATCGTTCGATCTCGGAGTCCCAGCGCGCGACCGTCGCCTGCTCGTCGAGGAGCAGCGACTCCTCCGCGTCGGCGGACGGACCTTCGGCTCGGGACAACGAGACCAGAGCAGCCGCATCCAGCCGGCGCTGGAACGAGTCGCGGTCGTACGGCGCCGGCCAGGGGGCTTGGGTCTGCTCGGCGAGCTCCGGGTTCTCCTCGGTGAGCTCCGGCTGCTCGGCCCACGCGATCACCCGCTCGCCCGCATGCTTCTTCAGCGTCTCGAGGTACGTCGACGGACCGCGCGGGCGCTTCTGCGTCGGACCCCACCAGTGGCCGGTCGCGACGAGCAGATCCTTCGCGCGAGTGAAGGCGACGTACCCGAGGCGGCGTTCCTCGAGTGCGTTCACCTCCTTGCACTCGTCGGCGAACGCCTTCAGCCCGGCGTTCGTCAGGTCGTGGATGTCCGGCAGCGTGTCGGCGTCACCGCGCAGCGGCCACGGCAGGACCTTCGCGTTCGTGGTCCATTTGTCCCGGCCGCGGTCGGACGGGAACACCTTCGACACCAGCGTCGGCACGAACACGACCGGCCATTCGAGGCCCTTCGACCGGTGCGTGGTGAGCAGCTTGACCGAGTCCGCCTCGCTCGGTACGGCGAGGTCGAGGCCGGCGGCGTACTCCTCCTCGGCGGCCAGGTACGCGAGCAGGCCGTCCAGCGACCCGTCGGACTCGGTCGACACGAAGTTGCCCACGGCATCGAGGAACGCGGCGAGGTGATCGCGACGGCCGGAGTCGACGTGGTCGGGAGTCGCGGTGAGCTCGACGTCGAGACCGATCGTGCTGATCACGCGGCGAACCAGATCCAGCAACGGCTCCCCCGCGTGCGCACGCAACTCGCGGAGCTCGGACGAGAGTTCCTTGAAGCGGACCAGGGCTTCCGGCGCGTACTCGAGCCGGCCGGGATCGTCGACCGCTTCGGCGAGCGAGGTCACCTCGGTCGAGTCCATCCCGGCGACGGCCGCGTCAAGGGCAGACACCAGGTCGTCGGCCTGGTGCGAGCCCGCGTCGGCGAGCATGCGGGCGCGGTTGGCGAGCAGAGCCAGGTCGCGATGGCCGATCCGGTACCGCGGGCCGGTCAGGATGCGGAGCATCGCGGCGTTCGCAGTCAGATCGTTGACGGCCTGCAGGGTCGCGACCACGTCGACGACCTCCGGCAGCGCGAGGAGCCCGCCGAGGCCGACGACCTCGACCGGGACCTTGCGCGCGATCAAAGCCTCGTGCACCGCGCTGAGGTCGACGTTCGTCCGCATCAGGATGCCGATGTCCTTCCAGCGGCGGTTCCGGGTGCGGTGCGCGGAGACGATCGCGTCGGCGACCCACTCGATCTCCTGCGAGCGCGTCTCGAACAGCCCGACGGTGATCGCACCCGCCGGGGCGTCCGGCGGCGCCTCGAGCGGGATCACGCCGGGGTGCTGCTCGTACAGCTCGGCGGCGTGCTGGTTGGCGGCGGCGAGGATGCGGCTGCCGCAGCGCCGGTTGACGCTCAGCACGTACCGCTCGGCCGGCGACCCGTCGGCCTGCGGGAAATGCTCCGGGAAGTCGTCGAGGTTCGCCACGGAGGCACCGCGCCAGCCGTAGATCGCCTGGCACGGATCGCCGACCGCGGTGACGGGATGACCGCGCCCGTCGCCGGCTGCGAAGAGCGCCGTCAGCATCCGCCGCTGCGACACGGACGTGTCCTGGTACTCGTCCAGCAGAACGACCTTGTACCGCGCGCGTTCGGCAGCCGCGACCTCCGGGCACTCCTCGGCGAGCCGCGCGCCGAGCGCCATCTGGTCGGCGAAGTCGACGACGCCGCGCTCCCCCTTGTACGCCTGGTACTCCTCGACCAACTGCAGGATCTCGCCCCGCTTCAGCGCGGTCTCCGCGAGCTTGCGGACCTCGACGGTCTGCTTGCGGGCGGCCGCGACCTCCTGCCGTACGGCGTCGTCGTGGTCGCGGATGTCGTCGGTACGGAGCAGGTGGTCGGCGAGCTCACCGTCCAGCGCGAGCAGACTGTTGACGAGTGTCGGCACGTGATGCGACGCGAACCGGATCGGCCCGGCGGACCGCCGGACGACCCGGCCGGCGAGCTGGAACCGGGTGGCGTCCGCGAGCACCCGCGAATCCGGCTCCAGGCCGAGGCGCAGGCCGTGCTCCGCGATCAGCGTGCCGGCGAAGGCGTGGTACGTCGAGACGACCGGCTCGCCGGGCTCCTCGGGCTCCCAGTTCGGGATGTTGCTGCGCAGGTGGGCGGCGAGGATCGGGGGCTGGTCCTTGGGCAGTGTCGAGCCGAGCACCCCGGCCTTGGTCAGGTCGTCACGGATCCGGACGTCGAGCTCGTTCGCCGCCTTCTTGGTGAACGTCAGCCCGAGCACCTCCTCCGGCTTGACCTGCCCCGTACAGATCAGCCAGACCACCCGAGCGGCCATCGCGGTCGTCTTGCCCGACCCGGCCCCGGCGACAATCACCCCAGGCGCAAGCGGCGCCGTGATCGCGGCCAACTGCTGATCCGAGAACGGAATCCCCAGCAGATCACACAGCTCCGCGGTGGTCCGCAGTTCGCGAGCGGGCATCAGACGATCTCCCGGCCCTCGGGCTGGATCGGGCAGAGGGCCCGCGCCTCGCAGCGGTTGCAGCCGTCGTTGCGCGTGGCAACGAAACCTTCGGTACGGATCAGCTTCTCCGCGTCGTCGATGGCCTCGTCCAGCCAGGTGTTCCCGTCCTCGTCGGTCTCCAGCGGGC
Source organism: Kribbella sp. NPDC048928 (assembly GCF_043197975.1). Classification (NCBI taxonomy): domain Bacteria; kingdom Bacillati; phylum Actinomycetota; class Actinomycetes; order Propionibacteriales; family Kribbellaceae; genus Kribbella; species Kribbella sp. NPDC048928. The sequence goes on from NZ_JBICUC010000004.1 coordinate 827,416, forward strand.
CCTGGTGCTGGACCTTGGGGAAGCCGCCGTTGTCGTCGTGCCGGAGCTGGACGAGCTCGGCTCCGCCGGCCTCCGCGTCCTCGCCGAGCTTCTTCAGCTGGCGCGAGTTGATTGCCCGCTGGTAGATCGCCAACTGCACGTGCCGCGCGAGGGCGGGCTTGGTCGGGATGTTTCGCCCGGTCTTCAGGTCGACGACCCGAACCGTTCCCTCCGGGTCCGTCTCGATCCGGTCCATCCGGCCCTTCACCCGGACCGCCGGGTGCTCCGCGTCGGGCAGCAGCACGTCGAAGTCCACCTCGGAGCCCACCAACGTACGATCCGGGCGGCCCTGGTGCCAGGCGACGAACCGGCGCAGCGCCTGCTCCGCCTCGACGCGCTCCCGGTCCGAGATCCACGCCGACTCGAACTCGAGCTGCGTCCACACCTTGTCCAGCCAGCCGTTCAGCTCGTCGACCGACGGCGGGAGCGTCCCGGTCGCGACCGCGTCGGCCAGCGTGTGCAGCACCATGCCGAACCCGATCGCCGACGTACTGGGCGTCTCGCCACCGGCCCGCCGGGTCAGGAACCACCGCAGCGGGCAGTCCACGATCGTGGTCAGCGCACTCCCCGACAGCGGCACGGGCAGCTCCGGATCCGCGATCGGCCGCACCGATTCGGTCCGCTCCCGAACGCCCCACCAGCGCGCCGGGTCGGCCGTCGGCACCAACGCGTACTCCCGGTCGTCCACGGCGTCGGCCAGTGACGCCAACCGATCGGCGGCGACCCGTTTCATCGCCGGCGACGATGCCGGATCCGCCAGCACACAACGCAGGTCCGCAACTAGCCCGGGCAACGACAGTGGACGCCGCGGCCGGCCCGCGACCAGCTTCAAAGGAATGTCGAGCTCGGCAAGGAATCTGGACGGTTGATCGCCATCGGCCTCAGGAGCCTGTACGGCGGTCACGATCAGCCGCTCGCGGGCCCTGGTGATCGCGACGTAGAACAACCGTCTCTCCTCGGCGAGCAACGCGCCGGCCGACAACGGATCGATCAGCCCGTCGGTCCCGAGCCGGTCCGGCTCGAGCAGCGACCCGCGCCGCCGCAGGTCCGGCCACTGTCCCTCCTGCACGGACGCGACCACGACCAGCCGCCACTGCAGGCCCTTCGACCGGTGGGCCGTCATCAGCTGCACGCCGGCCTCGCGGTACGTCCCGTCGAACCGGTTGTCGCCCGCGATGTCCAGCGACTCCAACTCCGCCAGGAACGCCGAAACGCCCTTGAACCCGACCTGTTCCTCGGCTCGGCCGGCAGCGTCGAACAACGCGCACAACGAGTCCAGATCCCGGTTCGCGGTGCGCGCGGTCTCGCCGCCCGACGACGCCTGGCCGCGCAGCCGCCGCAACCACGGCGAGTCCGTCCACAGCGACCACATCACCTCGTCCGGCGCGGCGCCCGCGGTCACGATGTTCCTTGCCTTGAGCAGCCGCTCTCCAAGCGCCGCGAACCGCGCCTCGGCCGGTGACGCCTCCTCGTCGAGGAGCAACGGGTTCAGCATCGCCTCGCGCAGCAGCTCGTCCGACGACCGTGGCAGCCGCTGGCCACCGGCAGCCTCCCGGTCCCGCCTGCGCAGAACCCGGGCCAGGCGCCGTAACTGCCCCGCATCCATCGCGCCCAGCGGCGACAGCGCGAGCGCCCGCACGACGTCGACGGTCAGCGTCTCGGGATCCGCGACCGCTCGCAACGCCAGCAACATCGGCCGTACGGCAGGCTCGCGCGACAGCGGCAACTCGTCGCCCGCGACGTCGACCGGAATGCCGGCCGCCGACAACGCCCGCCGCAGCGGTGGGATCGAACGGCTGCCGGACCGGACGAGCACGGCCATCTCGTGCCACCCGACGCCGTCCTGGACGTGTGCACGGCGCAGCAGGTCCGCGATGTGTTCGAGCTCGGCGCCGCTCGTCGAGTACAGGTTCGCCTCGACTTTGCCCGGGCCATACACACATGACGACGCGTCGGGATTGCGGAACCGCTCGAACGTGTCGCGATCCAGCGATCCCGGCACGCCGAGCCGGTGCACGACGTTCCGCGAGACGCGTTGCAGGGTGGTCCCGAAGCGTCGCGTCGTACCAAGAGCGATCTGGTCCGCCTCGGCGCCGTCACGGGTCCGGAACTCGTCGGTGAACCGGAGCAGCCCGCGCACGTCCGCCCCGCGGAACGTGTAGATCGATTGGTCCGGATCGCCGACCACGACCAGGTCGCGGCCGTCGCCCGCGACCGCCTGCAGCAGCTTGGTCTGACCGGGATCGGTGTCCTGGTACTCGTCCACGAAGACGGCCTTGAACTCGGTCCGCAGCTTGGCCTGCACCGACGGCTGCTGGGCGAGGATCACCGCCCGATGGATCAGCTCGGAGTAGTCCAGCACCTGCTCGGCGTCGAGAACCTGCAGGTACTCCTCGAAGAAGTCGCCGACCGCGACCCACTCGGCCCGCTCCGCCGAGCGTCCGATCGCGGACAGGTCCTCCGGGTCGAGCCCCAACTGCCGCGCCTTGCCGATCACGGCCTGCACCTCGTCGGTGAATCCGCGCGTCTTCAGCGCCGGATGCAGACTGCCCGGCCAGTGCACCGCACCGACCTCACGACTGCCCGACAGCGCCTCGCTCAACCGCAACGACTGCTCCGGCCCGGACGGCAACCGGAGCGGTACGTCGAACGCGTCGGCCGGCGTGAACCGGCGCAGCAACGCGTAGCAGAACGAGTGGAACGTCATCGACGGCATCACCCGCGTCGTCCGGCCCAGCCGGCCGGTGATGCGGTCGCGGAGCTCGGTCGCGGCCTTCCGGCCGAACGTCAGCACGAGCACCTCGTCCGGGCTCAGGCCGCGGTTGCGGACCCGATCGACGACAGCCTCCACCAAGGTCGTCGTCTTCCCGGTCCCCGGCCCCGCGAGCACGAGCAACGGCCCGCCCGGGTGCTCCACCACGGCCTGCTGGTCGGCATCCAGGACAGGGGCCTCCGCCGTCCGCCCCGATGCCCGGACCAACCGGTACCGGGACCCCTGCCTGCCAACCATCGCACCATCCCAGCAGACGCCACCGACAATTGCCGACGGCACACCCCGCGGACCCTTGAGCTCTCCGCATTGCGGACCTGCAGGCCATCACAATCGGCACCGCCGAGACCGTCGCCCGCTCAGGACCACGCGACCGGCTCAGTTGTGATGGCCTGGCGATCCGGCCAACGGATTCCACCGCACGTCGCGCAGATTCACCCTGTCGTTGGTGATCCGCACACCGTCGGACCGCAGCCGGTGCAGTTGCTCGTCGCCGACCTCGTCGGCCGGTACTCCGGACGCGCGGATCACCCGCCACCACGGCACACTCGCGCCGTACTCGCGCATGATCGCGCCGACCTGCCGCGGTCCACCCTGGCCGACGTACTCCGCGATGTCGCCGTACGTCGCGACGCTGCCCTCCGGGATCGACTCCACGGCCTGCAGTACCGCCTCGACGTACTCCTCCCTGTCCACAGGGCAAATCTAGGCGAGTGGGGCGAGGGCCTTCGCGAGTGGTTCCAGGACGGACGGCGGCGCGTCCACCGGGAGGTTCATGATCACCAGGTCGACACCTGCCTCGCCGTACGCCGCGGCATCGGCGACGGCCTGGTCGAGCGGGCGCTCCGGGTCGATCCGGACGTTCACCGAGCAGGTGATCTCGCCGACGTCGCGGCCGACCTCTTCACAGCGCTGGACCAGGACGTCCTTGAGGGCCTTCCACTCCTGCGGGTCCGCGACGATCACGTTCCACTGCTGGGCCCACTTGGCGACCGCGCGGAGCGTACGCTTCGGGCCCTTGCCGCCGATCGTGATCGGCGGGTGCGGCGTCTGCACCGCCTTCGGGTTGCAGTACGCGTCGGTGAGCTTGATGTACTTGCCGTCGAAGTTCGCGACCTTCTCGGTGAGCAGCGCGATGATCGCCTGGGTGCCCTCGTCGAAGCGGTCGAAGCGCTCCTTCAGCCCGTACAGCTCGATGCCGTACGCGGCGGTCTCCATCTCGTTCCAGCCGGCGCCGATGCCGAGCTCGAGGCGGCCGCCGGAGATGATGTCCGTGGTCGCGGCCATGTTCGCCAGCACGGCCGGGTGCCGGTAGATCATCCCGGTCACCTGGCAGCCGAGCCGGATCCGCGAGGTCGCCTGCGCGAGCGCGGCGAGCGTCGTCCAGGCCTCCAGGTTCGGGCCCTGCATGTCACCGGTGAGCGGATAGAAATGATCCCAGTGCCAGGCGGACTCGAAGATCTCGAACTCGTCCGCCGCGACCCACACGTCCCGCAGTTGCTGCCAGCTGGTGTGTTCCGGCCTGGTCTTGATCGCGAACCGCATCCCGCGCCTCCTCAGCCCCGAACAGGGGCAGCCGTTTCCCGGAGGCAGACATTACTCCGCGGAGATGATCAGTCGAGGCCGAGCCGCGCGCGGACCTCGGGGCGGCGGAGTGGGGGGACGGTCGTCGGTGGGTTGCGGCGGGCCGGCATCTCGTCGAGGAGCTGTTCGGTGATCCGGGCGACCTCGGTGGCGGCACGTTCGATCGGGCCGCGAGTGGTCGCGCTCAGCGAACCGACACCGGTGACCTTTCGGACGTACTGCAACGCAGCCGCGTAGACCTCCTCGGAGGTCGCGGACGGCTCGAGTCCCCGGAGCACTGTGATGTTTCTGCACATGTCAGAAAACAGTACGCCGCCCCGGGGACACCTATGAGGTGTTGACATCCCTAATGGCATTAGGTTTTCCTTATGGCATGAGCATCGCGTCGGACCGCCGGACCCGCCGTCGCCAGGAGACGATCGGGGAGATCCTCGACATGGCCATCGAGTTGATGGACGCCGAGGGCGTCGCGGCGCTGAGCCTGTCCGCGGTGGCGCGACGGCTCGGTATGCAGCCGCCGTCGCTGTACCAGTACTTCCCGTCCAAGATGGCGATCTACGACGCGTTGTTCCAGCGCGGCAGTGAGCTGCAGCGGGATGCGTACCGGACGGCGCTGGCGAGCGCGACGACCGAGAACCCGCTCAAGCACAACCTGATCGCCGCCACGGCGTTCTCCCGGTGGTGCCTGGACAACCCGGTCTACACACAGCTCCTGTTCTGGCGGACGATTCCCGGCTTCGAGCCGAGCCCGGAGGCGTACGCGCCCGCGCAAGAGACGCTCGAGGATCTGCGCAACCACCTGCAGGCGACCGCCGACGCCGGCTACCTGCACCCGGACGCCGCCAGCGACGAGGGCATCGCGCTGTTCACGTCGCTGACAGCCGGGCTGTTGTCGCAGCAGATGGCGAACGAGCCGGACGCCTCCTTCGAGGACGGGCGGTTCGTACGGATGCTGCCGACGGTGCTCGACATGTTCCATCAGCACTACGCACCAGGGGGATGAGATGACCGCAGTACTGGCGGACCAGATCGAACGGGCGGACCGGTCACGGTGCCGGCTGCACCGGGACGCCGAGCTCCAGGTTTGGCACGAGCTGCTCGCGTCGATCGACGGGGACGAGTGGCAGCGGCGTACGGTCTGCGACGAGTGGGATGTCGCTGACGTCGCCGGCCACCTGATCGGGCAGGCGGAGGACGTGAACAAGCTGTCGTCGTTCCCCCGCCGGTACCGGAAGGCGAAGCGGGTCTATCCGGACGTACTGCGGATCGACGCGCACATGATGATCCAGGCCGACGAGCACCGCGGCACGGCGCCCGCGGAGCTGCGGGAGACGTTCGACCGGGAGTGGGCGACGGCGACACGGAAGATCTCCACCGAGCCAGGGCTGATGCGGCGGATGTCCATGACGTTCAACGGCGTCCGGATGAGTCTCGGGTACGTCCACGACATCCTGCTCGCGCGGGACCTGTGGATGCATCGCGACGACGTCTGCCAGGCGCTGGGACGACCGTTCGAGGCGGGGCCGTACGCCGGAGAGCTCGTCGCACAGGTGATGTACGACGTCATCGACGGGCCGTGGTGGGGCGACCGGCCGGCGGTCGAGGTGGAGCTGACCGGCCCGGGAGGTGGGACCTACCAGCTCGGGAGGGGTGAGCCAGTAGGTCACGCCGCCGTGGACGCGGTCGGCTATATGCGCGCACTGTCGGGCCGCGACGACCACCCGTTGGCCACTGGGGACCCGCGCGCAGTCGAAGCGGTCGCGAGCTGCCGCATGCCGTTCTGAGGTGACGCTCCCGTACGCGAGGATCGGCGCGTGCGATCACAACCCCGGCGCCGAACCGTCTCGTCACCGAAAGGGCACAAACTGCTCGCCGTCCTGTACGTGGCCCTGATCGTTGCGAGCGTCGCCACCGCGAGATGGGTCTTGCGACCCGACAACGCCGAGGTCACGCACCGGCTGTCCGAGCTCTACGGGGTCGAGGTCGTGTGGCACCCGCACGGCAAGTACCGGCGCGACGTGATCCTCCTCGACGGCCGGAACGTCGGCGAACACTGCCTGGTCAAGGGCGAGTGGTTCGGCCTGGACGACGTTCGCATCGATTGCGACGACCCGGCCTACCAGCCTGCTCCGGTGAAATAGCAGACGGAGGGACCCCGAGCGGGATCCCTCCGTCGCACCTGCTCAGTACGAAGGCTGGCTCGGGTCGATCTGATCGACCCAGGCGACGACGCCGCCACCGACGTGGACCGCGTCGGAGAAGCCTGCGCCCTTGGCGATCGCAAGCACCTCGGCTGAGCGGACGCCGGACTTGCAGTGGAAGACCAGCTGCTTGTCCTGCGGCAGCTTCTCCAGCGCGACACCGGTCTGGAAGTCGGCCTTCGGGATCAGCACCGAGCCCGGGATCTTGTTGATCTCGTACTCGTTCGGCTCCCGGACGTCGATCAGCACGAAGTCCTTCTCGCCGTTCTCCTTGAGCTTGATCCACTCGCTGAGCTGCTTCACCGAGATCGTCGAGCCGGCGGCCGCGTCGGCCGCCTCCTCGGTGATCGCGCCGCAGAAGCTCTCGTAGTCGATCAGCTCGGTGACGGTCGGGTTCTCGCCGCAGATGGCGCAGTTCGGGTCCTTGCGGACCTTCAGGGCACGCCAGTTCAGGTCGAGGGCCTCGTAGATGTTCAGCCGGCCGAGCGACGGGTCGCCGATGCCGGTGAGCAGCTTGATCGCCTCGGTGACCTGCGCGGCACCGACCGATGCGCAGAGCACGCCGAGCACGCCGCCCTCGGCGCAGGACGGGACCATGCCGGGCGGCGGGGGCTCCGGGTACAGGCAGCGGTAGCACGGGCCGTTGTCGGCCCAGAACACGCTGACCTGGCCGTCGAAGCGGAAGATCGAACCCCACACGTACGGCTTGTGCAGCAGCACGGCGGCGTCGTTCACCAGGTACCGGGTGGCGAAGTTGTCGGTGCCGTCGACGATCAGGTCGTACGGCTCGAAGATCTCGAACACGTTGTCGTTGTCCAGCCGGGTCTCGTGCAGGACGACGTTCGTGTACGGGTTGACCTCGAGGATGGACTCCTTGGCGGACTGCGCCTTGGACTTGCCCACGTCGGACTGGCCGTGGATGACCTGGCGCTGCAGGTTGGACTCGTCGACGGTGTCGAACTCGACGATGCCGAGCGTGCCGACCCCGGCGGCGGCCAGGTAGAGCAGCGCGGGGCTGCCGAGACCGCCGGCGCCGATCACCAGCACCTTGGCGTTCTTCAGCCGCTTCTGCCCGGCCATCCCGACCTCGGGGATGATCAGGTGCCGCGAATACCGCCGCACCTCGTCAATCGTCAGCTCGTCGGCCGGTTCGACCAGCGGTGGCAGTGACACGTGTCGGCTCCTCAGGAAGACGTTGGACGGGATCTCCGGTTTTCAACCATCTGTCCCTCCTCCATGTTCCCGCACTATGCCAACCGCCCCCGACAGAGTCCACATCCCGGTACCTGCGTCTCAGTCGTTGTCGGTGATTGTGACGGTCGCGGTCGCGGGGAGCTTCAGGTTCGCCCCTTCGAGCTGGGTGATCACCGCGCTGAACGTCTCGGCCGGCTCCTTGACCTTGTCGTCGAGGATCTTCACCTGGAGCTGACCGGTGGTCTTGCCCGGTTCGATGTACCCATCGATGGACCGGTCCGCCGGGCCGGTCCCGTCGTCGTTGACGCCGGCGTAGTCCTTGCGGATCACCGCCGTACCGTCCTTGAGGACACCGGAGAAGCTGACGTACTTGTCGCTCGGCGCGGACAGCTTCGCGCCCAGGTCGACCACCGCGGTCTTCTCCACCGTCTGCACGTTCCCGAGGGTGAGGGTCGGCGTCGGATCGTCGTCGAGGACCAGGCCGTGCCCGAACGACTCGTCCAGCAGGGCGTCGTGTGGCGCAGACAGCACCAGACTGAACGGGAGGTCGTAGCTGTCCCGGGTGTTCCCGGTGATCGGCACAGTCACCTTCTGGCGCACCTGCCCTGGTTTGAACACCAGACGCCGTGACACCGCACCGATCGACTCGCCGAGGTCCCCGTTCGTCTCGACGTACACACTGACGGGGCGGATGCTCGGCCGCGACACGCGTACCCAGAAGTCCACGGTGTGCGTGCCCTTGTCCCCCTCCTTCACTGTGACGTTCGACGCGGACAGCTTCGGCAGCAGGACCGCAGGTGCCGAGAGCCCGAGTGCGGGGGTCGAGAAGGCCAGATCACTCACGTACACCGAGCCTGAAGCGACCCGGTCCGTCCGGAGTTCCACGGTGCGTACGTCACGGAGGTCCACGCCCTTCAGCGACGCAACAGGGATCCGTACGGTCCGCAGCAGGTTCTTGGGGAGACCGTTCTCGTTGCTGCCCGGCATTCGCACCAGTGCATCGCTGACAGCTGACACCGGTACGGCGGCGGCTCGTCCGTGGCCGTCGATCACATGGACGGTCAGGTCGGTCTTCGGCGTACCAGCGGGGTCCGGTGCGGCGCGGAACGTGAGTGCAGCGAACCGCCGTACGTCACGCTGTCCTGCCGGCACCTTGACGCGCACTACTCCGTCGCTGCCGGTCCACTTCAGCTTGGTGACCGCCGTGGTCGGTGTCTTCGACGCGAACCAGGCAGCGGTCCAGTGCGGTGCGTTGGCCCAGTCGTCAGTCGCCATGCAGGTTGGTAGGACAGCATCCTTGGCAGCCGTGCTCGTCACACCGGCGCACAGTGTCGCTGTTGCCTTCCCAGTGACCGCACCGGCCGACAACGGCTTGTCGAAGTGGTCCAGGTCCCGGCGGTGCGCGGCCTGCGACGTCACCCGTACGACTGCCTTACCAGCAGACGCGGCTCGGGCGTCGGAGCCGTCGAACTGCGGCAGGAACTGCGTCTCGTGCCCCAGTTGCAAGCGGAAGAAGCCTGCTACGTACGCCGTACCGACCGCCTGCTGCTGCTTCGCGGTCAACCGGCCCTGGTACTTCGCCCCGCACGGTGAGGCCTTCTCGTCGCCGAACCAGTCGTCGCTCGAAGGGGCGACGGACTGACCGGGGGTCCACTCGGTGTTGAAGAAGTTGTGGTTGGCACCCAGCACTGTGACGGTCGACCGCGGCGCGGTGTCCCCGTCCACGGAGTACCTGGTGTCGTCGTAGAACTGTTGGCCTTCCAGGTCGGACACGTCGCCGTCGCAGTACGGCAGTACGACGCTCATGGCGACCCCCGGCACGGTGGAACGCGCGAAGTCCGTGGGAGCGAGCGGAAGGACAGCACGGATGCCGTACTGGCCACCGCGGCCCGCGTTCAGCACGGCTGCCCGTGCGACGCCCTCACCACCGCGGGAGTGGCCCATCAGGCCGACGTTCTGCAGGTTGACCTTGCCGACGAACCGCGTACCGAACGGGCCGCCGCCGACGGTCGACCACTTGCGCCACAGCGCCAGGTGGTCCAGGACCAACTCGGCGCGGGCCTGGGCGCCGGCGTCGTACGCCTCACCGTCCCAGGCATTGATGGCGTTCGCACTGATCGAGACAACCTGGTAGCCGTTGCTGGCCAGCGCGGTGGCCGCACCGTCGTACCCGCGGTAGCTGGGGATCGGCTTCGTGCCCGGTGGGCACGGCCACGGCTTTTCGTCGGCGCGGGTGCTGCTCGGCTCGCCGTAGCAGACCTCGTGCCGGCCGTGCAGGAACACGACGAGCGGCCGCGGACCGATCGCACCACGCGGCGAGTACACCTTGCCGCGCAGCTCGGAGCGGTGCGCAAGACCTGGCAGGTAGACGGCCTCGTCACCCAGGTTGTACTCGGCCGTGTCGACCTTGTACTTGCCCAGTGCGCCGGGGTCCGAAGGCAGCAGCGGACCACGCCGCGCCTTGAGCCAGTCAGCGTCGGTCGGGCCGGCCGCAGTGATGTTGCGGCCCTTGCCGTCCTCCTTGCCGAGATCACCGGACCACACCAGTTGCACGTCACGTGCTGAGACGACAGCTGGGTCTGTGGTGACCAGGGTCAGGGTCTTGCGGTCAGGGGACTGTTTCGCGACACCGAGTGGTGCGCCGTCCACCTCCAGCAGCGGAAGGGACGAGCGCATCGGTGCGGGCGCGTCCAGGTGCAGGGTCAGTCGGTAGCCGTCTGCGAGCGGTCGCACGTCCCAGTTGTTGCTTCGAGCAACGACTGACGGGACGGCCGGAGGCGCGGCGGTCGCCGGAAGCGACCCGATCCCCAGCAGTACAGCGATCCCCAACGACAGATTTCGGGCGGTTCTGCCAATCACGCGCCCAAGTTGACCCGACCCGCCCTTCAGTCGTGTCTCAGCCGCACGTCGGAATCGACTCGATCAGGAGATCAGCTGACGGAACGCGCGGGCCACCTCTTCGGGGTGTTCCATCTGGGCGACGTGGCCGGACCGGGGCAGGTACAGCAGGTGAGCGTTCGGGAAGGTGCGGTGCGCCTTGGTACGGATCCGCGCGTCGACCAGCCGGTCCTTGCCGCCGTAGATCAGCAGCACCGGGCACTGCACCGTGGCAGCGTCCGCCCACAACGAGCGGCGCGGCCGGGCCAGTGACGAGCGCAGGATGCTGCGTGCACCTTCCACAGTCGCCTGCCGGCCCCACGGGTCGGTGTCACGCCGGTGCAGCTCCTGCTCGTACGCCGCGCGTACCTCAGGCGCCAGAGCCCGCGGATCACCGAACACCATCGCCAACGAAGCCTCGAACCGCTGGTCGAACGGCAGCCGCGCCGTCCGTTCCAGCACTGCTGGGCCGAGCCGCGGGGTCGCAAGGGCGGTGAACCACAGGGCGCTTGCCGATACGCGCGGGTGCGGCAGTGCCGGCGAGACGAGGGTGAGTGACGCGACCAGATCGGGACGCTGTGCAGCCAGCGCCACCGACGCGGCACCACCCATCGAGTTCCCGAACACGTGCACCGGCTGGTCGTACTCCTGCTCGAGGAGCTGGACCAGCAGTGCGGCCTGCTCTGCGATCCCGGTCACACCGGACAAGGGCGTACGTCCAAAACCGGGCAGGTCGGGCGCGATGCCGCGGATGGTGTCGTTGAGGAGCAGCCCGAGGGCAGTCCAGTTCAGTGAGGACCCGCCGAGGCCATGGACGAACAACGCCGGCGGCAGGTCCTCCGCAGCGCCAGGCACGTCCCTGACCGACAACTCCACCCCGGCAACCGGCACCCGCCGCTCCGGCCACTCTTGCAACTCCACGGGTACGGCACCCCCGGTTACTGGCCCGTAACTATCCACGGGACCATGGTAGAACCCACCGCACGGAAGACTGCGGACCATGACGCGGTACCAGCACCCTCAGCCGCCTCAGCCTCGAAAGCACACCACTCGCAACACCGTCATCGTGGTGCTCGCAGCCGTGCTCCTCGCGTACCCCGCCTTCCAACTGGTCCTGCTCGGCTACACCGGTGCACGTCTCCTCCACTCCAGACCAAAGGCAGCAGTCAGGTCCTCGGGGTGCACGCGCCCCAACGGAACGGGGAGACCGGCACACTGCGCTGTGAGATCTGGGTGGACGGGAAGCTGGTGGAGAGCGACGCGCCTGCGACGACGTACCTGAGTGCGAGTTGCACGAACCTTCCCTGACCGGGGTGTCGTCGGTCCGGTTGATGGAGACTGGGAGGCATGGCGGGTTCGCAGCAGCAGCTGACGACCGAGGTGGACGGGCAGACGATGAAGCTCACCAACCTCGGCAAGGTGCTGTATCCACAGTCCGGCTTCACCAAGGCCGAGGTGATCGACTACTACCACCAGGTGGCCGCTCTGCTGCTGCCACACCTGTCCGACCGGCCGCTGACCCGCAAGCGGTGGCCGGACGGCACGGAGGCGGCGTTCTTCTTCGAGAAGAACGCTCCACGCGGCACGCCGTCCTGGGTACGCACGGAGACGCTGCCCACTCCCGGTAGCTCCACGGGCCGGGACGAGATGAGCTTCGTGGTGTGTGACGACGTACAGACCGTGGTGTGGCTGGCGAACCTGGCCGCGCTCGAGCTGCACGTCCCGCAGTGGCGCATCGGGCTGTCCGACCAGGGCAAGAACCCGCAGGCCGACCTGATCGTGTTCGACCTGGACCCGGGACCCGGCGCGACCATCGTGGAGTGCTGCGACGTCGCACTGGCGCTCCGGCAGCTGCTCGGCCACTACGGCATGGAGGGCTGGCCGAAGACCTCCGGGAACAAGGGCATGCACCTGTACGTACCGATCGAGCCCGCGTCGTCCAGAGACACCAGTGCCTTCGCGAAGCAGCTCGCCGAGCAGCTCGCCGAGGCCCTGCCGGAGAACGTCACCGCCAACATGACCAAGGCGCTCCGGCCCGGCAAGGTGTTCATCGACTGGAGCCAGAACGCCAGCGCCAAGACCACGCTCGCGCCGTACTCGCTCCGAGGCTCGGACGAACCACGGGTGTCCACCCCGATCGACTGGGACGAGGTGGCGTCGGCCACGTCGCCCCAGGACCTGCGGTTCCTGCCACACGACGTACTCGCCAGGATCGAGGAGTACGGCGACGTACTGGACGGGCTGTACGACGACCCGCAGCCCCTACCGTCGTAACTTTCGCAGCTGGAAGGAGAGCGATCCGCATGACCAGCGAGACCGAGTACGAGGACACCGGCGACCAGGACGTGCCGGACGACGCGCCTGAGGCGGACGTCCTCGAGCAGCGCCTGACCTCCACCGTGGTGGACGACCGGCCCGAGGACGACGAGCTCCCGAACGAGGCGGATCCGGCCGATGTCGAGGAGCAGCGCCGCCCCGTCGGGGGCACCGAGGATGACGACGACTACCGCTGATTCCGAACCGGTCGGCGGGGAAGCTACTGACCGGGAGGACTGCTGGGTAGGATTCGTTGGACGACCTGGCGGACGAGGACAGCCGCCGGAGCGCACCACCGAAGGAGCCCGACGTGTCGACGCCACCGGAGACCGCACCCAAGCGTGGGAGCCGCCTGCCCCGGCTCGCGCGACGCGCGCAACTGCTCGAGGCGGCACAGGAAGTGTTCGTCGCGAACGGCTACCACGCCGCCGCGATGGACGACATCGCGGACCGGGCCGGCGTCTCCAAGCCGGTCCTGTACCAGCACTTCCCCGGCAAACTGGAGCTGTACCTGGCGCTCCTGGACAGCTCCTGCGAGGCGATCGTCGCCTCCGTGCAGGACGCGCTGAAGTCCACCGAGGACAACAAACTCCGGGTCGCGGCGACGATGCACGCCTTCTACGACTACGTGGCGAACGCCCAGGGCGCGTTCCGGCTGGTCTTCGAGTCCGACCTGACCAACGAGCCGGCCGTCCGGGAGCGGGTCGACCGGGTGACCCACGCCTGCGCCGAGGCGGTCTCCGAGGTGATCAGCGCCGACGCCGGCCTGAGCCAGGAGCAGTCGATGGTGCTCGCGGTCAGCCTGGTCGGCATGGCGCAGGTCAGCGCGCGGTACTGGCTGGGCTCCGGCAACCCGGACCTCCCCCAGGAAGACGCCGCGGACCTGGTCGCTTCCCTTGCCTGGCGAGGCATCCGGGGCTTCCCCCGCACCGATGGCTGACCCGCTGGCCGACCGCTCAAGGTTCTGCTCTGGGCGGACGGGTGCGGACCGGGGACAAGCAGCGGATAGGCTCGAAGCGTCACCGGCGAGAGCCGCCGGTCGGAGCGCGTCCGGAGGGTTTCGTGGAGGTCAAGATCGGCGTACAGCACGCCAATCGTGAGTTGGTTCTGGAGAGCGACCAGAGCCCGGAAGAGGTCCAGCAGCTGGTCGCGGACGCACTCAGCGGGAAGACGGGTCTGCTCGAGCTGACCGACGACAAGGGCCGCCGGGTGCTGGTGCCGGCCGATCGGCTCGCGTACGTCGAGATCGGCGAGGTTTCGGCGCGCAAGGTCGGCTTCGGCGCGATCTGATCGCATTCCGGACACAGTCGCGCGTGTCCGGGTTGCAGCGGGGCGCTCAGGGGGCACGATTGCGGTGAGACCTGCGTCAGTACTGGTCTGGTTGTCACGGGGCACCTGACCAGGCGCAGGCCACCACCCCTTTCGAGGAGGAACCGTGGGTTACTGGATCTGGATGATCATCGTCAGCCTCATCGCGGGCATCATCTTCGGGCCACTGGCCCGGCTGGTGCTCCCCGGCAAGCAGAACATCAGCCTCGGGTGGACCATCCTGGGCGGCGGCATCGGCGCCTTCATCGGTGGCCTGATCGCGAAACTGCTCGGTGTCAAGGACACGTCCGGCCCGGACTGGATCCAGTACCTGATCCAGATCATCTGCGCCGCGATCGTCGTCGCGATCATCGCCTCCCGCAACAACAGCAAGACCAAAGCCGCCTGACCCGAGGCACAACCAAACGGCCGCCACCCCACCCGGGGCAGGCGGCCGTTGCCATCTCCGCGGCCGCGGGAGGGGTCAGGCTTGCAGGCCGAGGGCGGTCATGCGGGCGGTGTGGGCCTCGGTGAGACGGGTGAACATCCGGCCGATCGCGGCCAGGTCCAGGCCGGGGCGGTCGACACTGCCGGCGAGCAGCGCGGCCAGCGAGTCACGGTCGGCGGCGATGCGCTGCGCCTGGCTCAGCGCCTCGCCGACCAGGCGGCGGCCCCACAGCGCGAGCCGGCCGCCGAGCTTCGGGTCCTCGTCGATCGCGGCCCGGACCCGGTCCACCACGAACTCCGCCTGCCCGGAGTCCGCGAACACCTCCAGCACCAGCGCCCGAGTCTCCGCGTCCACGAACGACGCGATCTCCCGGTAGAAGTCGTTGGCCAGCCCGTCCCCGACGTACGCCTTGACCAGGCCCTCGAGCCAGTCCGACGGAGCGGTGTGGTCGTGGAACGCGTCCAGCGGCGTGACGAACGGCTCCATCGCGTCCATCGGGTCCACCCCGAGCTGCACCAGGCGGTCCCGGAGCTGCCGGAAGTGCCCGAACTCGGTGGTCGCCAGCGCCGCCAGCTCCGCCTTGTCGTTCAGCGTCGGCGCCAGCTTGGCGTCCTCCGCCATCCGCTCGAACGCGGTCAGCTCGCCGTACGCGAGCACACCCAGCAGATCCACCGCCGCGGCCCGGTAGGCGGGATCATCAAAGGCCGTCTGCTCCATGCCCGGCACCCTATCGGGCTACGCCCGGCAGGGAGTGGAAATGCACCGAAGAGAAAGCTGGTCGGGAGAGGTGCCCGGCACCCTGCCGAACGCGCGGAACCGTGGCGCAGGCCACACGAAGCGGCGTTGACAGCTGCTGCGGTTACACTGGTGAGCGATTCGCCGGTGACGCGCCCAGATGGGCAAGCTGGTGCGAGGTGCTTGCACAGTGTCCCCGCGCCTCACGATCGGGGCTTTCTGCCCCAGGCGCCCGGCCACTGAGCATCTGTCCGCACAAGCATGTGAGAGGCGATCAGCCTGACCACCTTCCGAGAGCTCGGGGTGCTCCCCGAGATCTGTGACGCGCTCGACAGCGTCAACATCGTCGAACCCTTCCCGATCCAGGAGATGACCCTCCCGGTGGCCCTGATGGGCACCGATCTGATCGGCCAGGCCCGTACCGGCACCGGCAAGACGCTCGGCTTCGGCATCCCGTTGCTGCAGCGCACGATCGCGCCGCACGAGGCCGACTACGCCGAGCTGGTCGCGCCCGGCAAGCCGCAGGCCCTGGTCGTCACTCCCACCCGGGAGCTGACCATCCAGGTCGCCAAGGACCTCCAGACCGCGTCGACCGTGCGCGCCGTACGGATCCTGACCATCTACGGCGGGGTCGCGTACGAGCCGCAGCTGGACGCGCTGAAGACCGGCGTCGACGTCGTCGTCGGTACGCCCGGACGCCTGCTCGACCTGGCCAACCGCGGCGTCCTCGACCTCGGCCACATCAAGGTCCTGGTCCTCGACGAGGCCGACGAGATGCTCGACCTGGGCTTCCTGCCCGACGTCGAGCGGATCCTCCGCAAGACGCCCGAGCTGCGCCAGACCATGTTGTTCTCGGCAACCATGCCGTCCGCGGTGATCGGGCTCGCCCGCACCCACATGCGGCACCCGCTGAACATCCGCGCGGAGTCCCACGAGGACACCGAGATGGTGCCGACCACGGCCCAGTTCGTCTACCGCGCGCACGACCTGGACAAGCCCGAGGTGGTCGCCCGGATCCTGCAGGCCGAGGACCGCGGCCGGGTGATGATCTTCTGCAGGACAAAGCGCGAGGCGTCCCGGCTGACCGACGACCTGCAGGACCGTGGGTTCAAGGCCGCCGCGATCCACGGTGACCTGAACCAGCAGGCCCGGGAGCGGGCGCTGACCCGGTTCCGCGGCGACAAGGTCGACGTACTGGTCTGCACCGACGTGGCCGCCCGGGGAATCGATGTCGAGGGCGTCACGCACGTCATCAACAACACCTGCCCCGAGGACGAGAAGACCTACATCCACCGGATCGGCCGGACCGGACGCGCGGGGGCGAGCGGTATCGCCGTCACCTTCGTCGACTGGCCCGACGTGACCCGGTGGAAGGTGATCAACAAGGCGCTCGACCTGCCGTACGAAGACCCGCAGGAGATCTACTCGACGTCGCCGGAGCTGTACCACGACCTCGGCATCCCGAGCGGCGCGAAGGGCCGGATCCGGGGAGCCCGCGACCCGAAGGACACCCGCGAGGCACGCGAGCCCCGCGACTCCCGCGGCCGCCGCGACCGGACGGATCGTTCGGAGCGGTCCGAGCGTTCGGATCGTGGTGAGCGGTCAGCGCGATCGGATCGTACTGAGCGGAGCGATCGTTCGGAGCGGTCGGATCGTTCGGCGAGGACGGATCGGCCGGAGCGTACTGAGAGGTCGGAGCGTTCTGAGCGGCCGGTGGGTGACGGCGAGCGGTCGGGGCGGAGCCGGAAGCGGAACCGGTCCCGGAAGCGTACGCGGGCGGGACAGCCGGTCGAGGAGTTCGCCGACGTCACCACCAAGACCGAGGTGCCGGTCGCGACCGAGGTCGCCGAGCAGGCTCCCGAGCGGAAGCCGCGTAAGCGCAACCGCGGACGCGGTACCCGCGACCAGCAGGCCGCAACAACGTCAACCACCGCAGCCGAGGCACCCCAGGCCACGGCACCTCAGGCCACGGCGCCTCAGGCCACAGCACCCCACTTCACAGCACCCCAGTCCGAGGCACCCGCCGCTAAGGCAGCTGTTGCCGAGGCGCCGGTTGCTGAGGCGCCGGTTGCTGAGGCTGCTGTTGTTGAGGGGCCGGTCGCCAAGGCGGCTGCTGCTGAGGTGACGGCTGAGAAGCCGGCCAAGCGCACCCGGACCCGCAAGACCGCCGCCACGAAGGCGGAGCCGACCGCCGAGGCGGCCCCGGTTGCTGCTGAGGCGCCGGTGAAGAAGGCGGCCAAGCGGGCGCAGAAGGTAGCGCAACCGCAGGCGTCGCAGCCGGAGGTGGTTGCTGCACCTGAGGTGAAGGCGGCTGCGCCCAAGAAGGCTGCACCGAAGAAGGCCGCGGCCAAGAAGGCTCCTGCCAAGAAGGCTGTGGCTGAGAAGGCTGTCGCGAAGAAGGCTCCCGCGAAGAAGGCTCCTGCCAAGAAGGCGGTGGCCGAGAAGGCCGTCGCCAAGAAGGCTCCCGCCAAGAAAGCCGTAGCCGAGAAGGCCGTCGCCAAGAAGGCTCCCGCCAAGAAAGCCGTAGCCGAGAAGGCCGTGGCCAAGAAGGCTCCCGCCAAGAAAGCCGTAGCCGAGAAGGCGGTGGCCGAGAAGGCGGTGGCCGAGAAGGCGGTGGCCGAGAAGGCCGTCACCAAGAAGGCGCCCGCCAAGAAAGCCGTAGCCGAGAAGGCTGTCGCCAAGAAGGCTCCCGCGAAGAAGGCCGTGGCGAAGAAGGCTCCGGTCAAGAAGGCTCCTGCTAAGAAGGCTGCGGCTAAGAAGGCTGCGCCGTTGTTCAGTGCGCCGGAGTGAACGTTTCCTAATGGTGATCTGACGCTGCAACACCCAGCCCCACGTGGGCCGTCCTAGGACGAAACCACGAGAGAGGGGCTGGGTGATGGGGCGGATCAGAGGGGTAACAGCCGTCGCGGCCGTGCTGGGGGTCATGGTGCTGGCCGGCTGCGGAGCGTCCGGCAACGATCACGCGAGCAGCGGGGACGCGCGGGCCGCGAAGCAGGACTCGGGTGAGTCGGCGGCGAACGCGAAGCCGCAGGCACCGGCGCAGGGCAAGTCCGCCGGGACCGGCCAGGTCCAGCCGGAGATCACGCGAGCGATCATCAAGACCGGCTCACTGTCCGTCGAGGGCGACGACGTGTCGGGCATGCGCCAGAAGGCCGTCACCGCGATTGCCGCCCTGGACGGTCAGGTCGCCTCCGAGGACACCGGCAGCGACTCCGACGGCAGGATCACCCGGTCGAACCTCGTTCTGAAGGTCCCGACCAAGTCTTTCGAGGACGCGATCCAGCGGCTCTCGGACCTCGGCAAACGCCTGCAGATCCACCAGGAGTCGACCGACGTCAGCGAACAGGTCGTGGACGTCGCGAGCCGGATCGAGTCGCAGCGAGCCAGCCTGGACCGGATGCGCGCGCTGATGGCCAAGGCGAACTCGATCGGCGACATCGTCTCGGTGGAGAGCGAACTGACCCGCCGCGAGGCGGACCTCGAGTCCCTGCTGGCCAAGCAGAAGAACCTCGCGCAGCAGACCGAACTCGCGACGCTCACCCTGACGCTGAGCGAGACGGGAAAGCCGCCCGTACAGACGGAAACCCATCAGGACAAGGGCTTCCTGGCGGGCCTGAAGGGCGGCTGGCATGCGTTCAGCGCGACCTTCTCCGCCATCGCTACCGCGGTCGGCGCACTGCTGCCGTTCCTCGTGCTGCTCGCGATCATCGGCGTACCGCTGTGGCGCTTCCGGCACAAGCTCCGCCGTCAGCCGGTGCAGCTTCCGCCGACCGCCCCGAGCAGCGGTCAGTGACGGAGGGCGCCGGCCAACGCCCGGTACGCCTTCGCACCGGGCGAGGCCGGCGCCGTACTGAGCACGGTCTCGCCGATCGCCGGCGCCTCCGCGAACCGGATCGACTTCGGAATCGCCGGCTGCAGTACGTCCAGTGAGTAGGTTTCCGCGATCGTTTCCAGGACGGCGCGGGCATGCGTCGTACGTCCGTCGTACAGCGTCGGAAGCACGCCCAGTACTTGCAGACCGGGGTTCGCCAGCTGCTGTACGTCGTGCACCGTGTCGAGTAGTTGCCCTACGCCACGATGCGCCAACGTCTCGCACTGCAAGGGAATCAGGACGTCGGAGGCCGCGGACAGCCCGTTGACGGTGAGCAGGCCAAGCGTCGGCGGGCAGTCCACGATGATCCAGTCGTACGACGCGTTCAGCGGCCGCAGCGCGGTGCGCAGTACCTGCTCCGGGCCGCTCTCCCGGGCCAACTGCACCTCCGCGGTCGCCAGCGCGATCGTCGCGGGCAGCAGGTCCGGGGCGTCGTCGAACTCGATCAGTACGTCGCGTGCGCGGACCCCGCCGAGCAGGACGTGGTGGACAGACTTGTCCAGCTCCTCGGGGTCGATGCCGACGGAGAACGTCAGGCAGGCCTGTGGGTCCAGGTCGACGAGCAGCACCCGTTCACCGAGCTCGGCGAGGGCTGCGCCGAGGGTGGCGACGGTGGTCGTCTTGGCCACGCCGCCCTTCTGATTGGCGACCGCGAGAGTGCGAGGCACCCGGCCATTGTGCCGCACCACGGAACGCCCCGCGCACCGCGTACCGAAGGACGGGTAGTGGTCCCGGCGCCCGGCGCCGGATCCGCGTGGCTCGACGCGCGACGCGGGTCTGCGGGCAACCAGTACCCGTTCGTCGGTACGCTCTACCTGTGAGTACGCCGCGTACGTTGACGCTGCCCGACGGGGTCCGCCTGGAGACCCTCGAGACCGAGCGGGGCCCGTTCGCCACGCTGACCGCAGTACCGTCGATCGGTACGCCGCTGGGCACGGTGCTGCTGGTGCCGGGCTGGACGGGCAGCAAGGAGGACTTCACTCCCCTGGTCGACCACCTCTGCCGCTACGGGTGGCGGACGGTGGCCGTCGACCAGCGCGGGCAGTACGAGACCGCGGGCCCGTCCGACAAGTCGGCGTACTCGCTGGCGGAGTTGGGCGCGGACGTGGTCGCGATGAGCAAGGCGCTCGGCGGCTACAGCCAGCTGGTCGGGCACTCGTTCGGTGGGCTCGTGGCGCGTGAGGCCGTACTGACGGATCCGTCCGTGTTCTCCACGATCAGCCTGCTCTGCTCGGGTCCGGCTGCGTTCACGGACGAGGCGACGCTGCAGAGCCTGCAGATGCTCGCGTTCGGCCTGGAGAACCTGCCGATCGAGCAGGTGTACGACCTGAAGCTCGAGCACGACCGCAAGGCTCCCGGGTACGCCGCTCCGGCCGAGGACGTTGCCGCCTTCCTGCGTAAGCGGTTCACCAGCAACGTACCCACCAGCCTGGCTGAGATCACCCGCCGGCTGACGGATGCCGAGGACCGTACGGACGAGCTGGCCAAGGCCGGCGTACGGACGCAGGTGCTGCACGGAGCCACCGACGACGGCTGGCCGCTCCCCGTGCAGCGGGCGATGGCCGCAGGGCTGGGCGTCGAGGCAGAGGTCATCCCGGACGCCGGTCACTCCCCCGCGATCGACCAGCCCGCGAAGACGGCTCGTCTGCTCGTCGACTTCTTCCACGACCGTTCGAGCTTCGTCGACCTGGTTTGATGCCGGGGTGACTTCCGTCGACGTACCGGACATGCCAGGCACGGCCCGTTACGCGGAGCTGCCGCTGGGCGCGATCGAACCGCGCGGCTGGCTGGAGCGGCAGCTGCGGCTGCAGGCCGACAACATCACTGGGCGGCTCCCCGAGCTCTGGGAGGACGTCAGCGCACGGAGCGGCTGGCTGGGAGGCCAGGGCGAGTCGTGGGAACGCGGGCCGTATTACCTCGACGGGCTCGTCCCACTGGGCCACGTGCTGCACGACGCCGGCCTGATCAAGCAGGCCGAGCCGTGGATCGAGTGGATGCTCGCGTCGCAGCGCCCGGACGGGATGTTCGGACCCGCCGGCAACAACGACTGGTGGCCGCGGATGGTCGCGCTCAAGGTGCTCACCCAGCACGCCGACGCGACCGGCGACGAGCGCGTGGCGGACCTCATCAGCCGGTACGCCGAGCACCAGTTGCGCGAGCTGCACCAACGACCGCTCCGCGACTGGGGCCAGGCACGGGGCGCCGAGAACGCTCTGTCGATCTGGTGGCTGTACGACCGGCGGCCTGACCCGCGACTGCGCGAACTGGCCGCCGTACTGCAGCAACAAACGACGGACTGGCGGCACTTCCTCGGTGCGGGCTTGCCGAAGGGCAAGGTGACCCGCTTCTCGCACCCGGCGCACGGGCCGAACGTCGCCATGGCCCTGCGCTCCGAGGCGGTCTGGTACCTGAACGACGCGCAGGCCGATCGTGCTGAGCGCGCCCGCGAGCAGCTCGACCAGGTGCTCGCGCTGCACGGGCAGGCGCACGGCTGGTTCTCGGGGGATGAGTGGCTGGGTGGCCGCGCCGCGACCCAAGGTCTCGAGACCTGTCAGGTGGTCGAGTCGATGTTCACCGCGTCGACCAACCTGCGAGTGTTCGGCGACACGGCGTGGGGCGACGACCTGGAGTTGCTCGCGTTCAACCACCTGCCGGCGAGCTCGGACCCGGAGCTGCGTGCACATCAGTACCTCCAGCAGGCGAACCAGATCGCCGCGTCGGTCGATCGCCGCGCATGGTCGTACTCGACCGACGACGCCAACATCTTCGGGCTGGAGCCGCACTTCGGCTGCTGCACCGCGAACCTGCATCAGGGCTGGCCGAAGTACGTCCGCTCGTTGTGGCTGGCCGACGACGCCGGACTCGTCGCGATGTCGTACGCACCGTGTCACGTGCGGGCCGAACTCGGCGGTGTACCGGTCATGCTCGACGTCGAGACGGGTTATCCGTTCGAGGAGACCGCGCGGATCAGCGTCGGTGTGGCGGGCAGCGGGGTCGCGTCCGGAACGCTGGCGTTCCGGATCCCGCGCTGGTGCGTGGCGCCTGACATCTCCGTTAACGGTACGGCGGTGCCGGGCGCGCCGGAGTACGTCAGGATCGACCGGAGCTGGCAGGACGGCGACGTTGTGACGGTGCGGTTGCCGCAGGAAGTACGGACGTCTTCGCGGGAGAACGGTGCGGTGTCGATCGGCGTGGGGCCGCTGGTGATGGTCAGTACGCCCGGTGAGAACTGGTTCCCGATTCCAGAGGCGCCCGGTCTGGGCGAATGGCACGTTCATCCGCGCAACAACTGGAACATCGGCGTGGTGGTCGACGGTCCGCGCGGGCGGTCGAGCTGGCAGGTGCATCGCGGGGCGGTACCGGACGTCCCGTTCCATCGCAGCTCCACCGCGGTCGGGGTCGAGGTGACCGGCGGGCAGATCCCTGGCTGGAACCGCGACGGTGCTGACTCGGCTCCTCCGCCGGCTGCTCCGGACGACAGTTGGGTCGTGATCGAGCCGCATCGACTGGTTCCGTACGGGACGGCGCGGCTGCGCATCACTGAACTGCCGGTGCTTGCGGAACAACCTAGAGGGACTGACTGATGACGATGGTCGATGGCGATCCGTTCGTGGGGCAGGCGCGGTGGGTGCGGGCGGAGTCAAGCGGTGAGGTCGCTGGGTTCCGGCTGCGGGTGGAGTGCGCGGGGGCGACTGAGGTCGACGTACATGTGTCTGCCGACGAGCGGTACGAGTTGTGGCTCGACGGTGAGCTTGTCGGGCGTGGTCCGTCGCGGGGTGAGGTCGCGCACTGGTCGTTCGAGACCCACCGGCTGCGGCTGGCGGCCGGTGGGCACTGGTTCGCTGCACGGGTGTGGAGCCTTGGGGACGAGGCGCCGCTGGCGCAGCTGAGTCTTGGTGATGGTCCTACCTTCTTGCTGGCCGCAGAGTCTGTCTCTGGGGACGCGGTGGAGCTGGATACGGGTACGGCGGATTGGCGGGCGGCTGCGCTGCCTGGGCACGGTCTGTTGCCGAAGGGCGATGGGTACGGGTGCGGTGCGCGGCACGTCAGCGACGGCCGTACGTTCCCGTGGGGCTGGCAGACCGGCCAGGACAACCTCAACTGGCCGGCCGCCGCAGCCGGCGCTCGCGCTGGTACGGGGCGGTCGTTGGTGCCGGGGCGGTTGCCTGCGCCTGCTGAGCGTTGGGCCTCCGGGGCTCGGGTACGTCACGTTGCACAGCATCCGGCGGGTGAACGTACGCGCGACCGCGTCGTGGATGCGGCCGACCACCTGGGCGACGAGGCCGCCGACTGGCAACGCCTGCTGGACGGCACGCCGCTGGTCGTGCCGCCGCAGACCTGCCGCCGGGTGCTGATCGACCTCGACCAGTACGTGTGCGCGTACCCCTTCCTCGACCTCGACAGCGGACGCGACGCCGAGGTCCGGGTGCACTGGCAAGAGTCCCTGTACGAGACAGAACCCCAAGCAGGCAAGGGACATCGCGACGTCGTCCAAGGCAAACTCTTCGGCCGCCCGGGCCTCGAAGAGGACGGCATCGGCGACCTCTTCATCGCAGGCGGCGGTCAGGAACAGCACAGCACCCTGTGGTGGCAGTCCGGCCGGTACGTCGAGGTCCTCGTCACCACGGCGAGCGAACCACTCACGATCAGCGGGCTGCGCTTCCGCGAGACCCACTACCCGTACGAGGACCGCAGCCGCTTCACCGCGAGCGACCCGCGGCTCGCACAGGTCGGTCAACTCGCGTTCCGCACCCTTCAGGCCTGCAGCCACGAGACGACCATGGACTGCCCGTACTACGAGCAGCTCCAGTACGCGGGCGACACCAGGCTGCAGTGCCTGATCGCGTACGCGACCACCGGAGACGACGCGCTTGCCCGGCAGGCCCTGCGCGCCTTCGCCCACAGCCAGGGAGACGACGGCCTCGTCCAGTCTCGTACGCCGGCGCGGCAGTCGTCCCCGATCCCGCCGTTCACGCTGTGGTGGGTCGCGATGGTGCACGACTTCGCGCTGTGGCGCGGCGACCTGGAGTTCGTCAGCGAGCTGATGCCGGCCGTCCGCGCTGCGCTCGACGCACACCGCCGTACCGTCGACGAGCACGGGATCTTCCACGCGCTGCACGGCTGGAACTTCACCGATTGGGTGCCGGGCTGGGACGCCGGCGTACCGCCCGGGATCGTGCAGGACGGCGAGGTACACCCCGACTGGCCCGGTCCGGGTACCGGTGTGTCGGCGGTGCTGCAGCTGCAGTTGGCACTAGTCGCTCGGCAGGCCGCTGACCTGGAGTCCTGGGTCGGCTCGTCCGATGCGGCCGCACAGAACTCGCAGCTGGCGGACCGGCTGCTCGAGGCGGCCGACGGTGCCTTCTACGACGCGGACCGCGGGCTGTACGCCGACAACCTCGAGCACACCGCGTTCAGCGAGCACTCGCAATCGCTAGCAGTGCTCGCAGGCGCGAAGTACGGCGAGACAGCGCTGAGGACGACGCTCCAGACGCTGCTAGCACCGATAGAAGAGCTAGCGTCGATAGAAGAGCTAGCGCCGGTAGAGGGTCTAGCGCCGATAGAGGGACGAGCGGGGCTAGCGCGGACCACGGTGTACTTCGATCACTACCTGTTCGAGGCGCTGCAGCGGATCGGGCGGAGCGACGTACTGCTTGAGCGGCTCGGGCTCTGGTACGGCCTGCTGGATCGGGGGCTGCGTACCGTCATCGAGCATCCCGAGCCGACGCGTAGCGACTGCCACGCGTGGGGTGCGCATCCGCTGTACCACTACGTTGCGACGCTGCTCGGCGTACGCCCAACGGAGCCCGGGATGAGCGCAGTCACCGTCACACCACAGCTCGGCGGTCTTGAGTGGGCGCAGGGATCCGTGCCGACTCCGTACGGCCCGCTGCAGGTCCGGGCTGAAGCGGGCAAAGCGCCTGGAGTGACTGCGCCACAGGAGATCGTCGTACGCTGAGCGACCCGGGTCAGTGGAGGGGCCGGATCGCCACGTTGAGGTTCAGGTCCTCCAGGCCCACCGGTGTCAGGGCGTTCTTCAGCGCGTCGTCGTACACGAGCGCCTGGACGGTCAGCTTGTCGCCCGCGGTCCCACCACCGCCGTACACACCGAGGCCGTTCGGGATGAGGCTCATCACCTCGTTCGCCTTGCGGTTCAATTCGGTCTCGCTGTACTTGGCCTGGTGAACGCAGAGGTTGCCGCTGTACACCCTCTCGAAGTCGCGCTGGAACGCGGCGAGATCACCGTGCGCGACGCCGATCGTGAACACCTCAGGCGCGCCGGGTACGCGGCCCTTCGGAAACAGCCACTCCGGGGAGCCGGCCTGATTCTCGTGGGCGGTGAGGAACTTGCTCACCGCGGCCTTGTCGATCACGTTCGGAGCGGTCGACCACCCGCCTGCAGGGGGTTGGCAGGGCACCTCGTCCGGCGGCAGTCTCAGCTCGGCGGTCGTGGAACGAACCTCCGGCACCGCCTGCGTACGCACGTCGATCGTGCGACCGTTCCAGCTGCCCGTCACCGTCATGGCACCGGCGGCTCCGGTGAAGTTCTTCAGGTTCACCCGGTACTGCGTCGGGCAGTCGAAGGTCTGCGGCTCGGCGCCGGTCGTGCGCATGGGCATCGGATGCGGCAACGGGGGGCAGAACACCGGATCCTTGCCCGCCTCGACGATGACGTAGCCGGTCGCCGTCACTTCGTCGCCGTCGTGGACCAGCAGGTCGGCGTACGGAGCTTGGTTGCCGTTGGCAAATGTCTGCGGCTGCGTCGAGGTCGGAGGCTTGGCGCCGGGCAGTACGGCGATGACGCCGGCTGCGACCGCTGCCACGCTGGCCGCGGCGAGTGCCGGCACCCAGCGGCGAGGTTTGCGGCCGCCGCTCGCCAGGTACTCGAGGTCGGGCTCCGGCGGCGGATCCTGGTCGGCCCGCCAGCGCGCACCGGCCCGGGTGAGCAGGTCGTCAACTTCGTCCACAGGGTTCATTCGGTGACCTCGAGCAGTGTGCGGAGCCGGGCGCGAGCATCCGAGAGAGTGGATTTGACGGTGCCTTCGGAGCAGCCCATGACGGCGGCCGTCTCGGCGACGGACAGGTCCGCGAAGTAGTAGCAGTCGACCGCGAGCCGCTGCCGCGACGACAGCGACATGATCGCCTGGTCGACATCCATCCGGGCATCGAGATCGGGTCTCGGCCCTGGTACGTCGACGTCGAACAACGAGCCGCCGGCCGGGCGCATCCGGCGTACCGCCTTGCGTGCCTGGTCCGCCGTGATCGCGAGCAGCCAGGCCGACGGCGTACCGCGAGTCGCGTCGTACTGCGACCGCTTGGTCCAGGCCCGCGCGAGCGCCTCCTGCACCACGTCGTCCCGATCCGCCCCCACCGCCAGCCGCCCCGCCAGCCGCGACATCGCCACCAGATGCGGCCGAACCCACGCCACGAACCCAGGCCCGTCCCCCGGCGGCGGCCCCTGCACCCCCACCACCGGCTCACCCGTCATCGTCGGCATACCTTCTCTACCCCCGATCAGCCCCATCCGGTTGGGTCCCTACCCGCACACAACGACCCCACCACCCCAACGTCACCACCCCCACCCATTCCGTAACCCACTCGAGTTATCCACAGATCCGAAAACCCACCCCACAACCCACCCCAAACTCCCTACCGTCGAAGAACGACAGTCCAGGGAGACCACATGCCGCCCACCCCCAACCCCCAAACCCTCCACCAAGCCCTAACCACCACCCACCCCCTCAACTGGGGCGCCCTACCGACCACCACCGAACTAACCCACCGCCACGGGGCGAAAGCAACCCGGGCGAGCCTCAAACTCCTGGAACAGGCTGCCGCCGCCGAGCCGACCGTGACCAGCCAGTTCCTCGAGTCCCTCCCATCAGGCACCATCCCCTACCAACTCGACCACCGAGTGAAGTCCCCAGACTCCCTAGCCCGCAAGGTGGCAGATTGGGAGGCGACCAAGAATCCCTTGCCGATCGACGACGTACTGCGGTACACGGTCCTGACAGAGTCCCCTGACGATCTGGTCGCCGCCGCTCGCCGGACCGCCGACTCGCTCAGCGGCCACGGTTGGCAGGTCTACTACGCGATGCATTCGTACACCGAGGGCTCGCGGTACAAAGGCATCCACGCGAACCTCGTCGTCCCGGGGTCTCCCGGCGTCGAGGTGCAGATCCACTCGGTCGCCTCCGCCAACGTCAAGGAGCTCACGACCTCGTGGTATGCGATCGAACGCAGCGCCACCGCGTCGGCGGACGAGCGGACCGAGGCCAGGCAGCAATGCATCGAGGCCTCAGCCACACTGGACGTTCCTCGAGGCATTGCCGGGCTGACACACTTGGGTGGCAGGCGTGTCGCGGTCAACAACTACAGTGACTCCCGGAGAGCGGCCGAGGAGCACGCAAAGTCCCAGGTGCCGGGGCGCTCCTCACGGCCCACAAACCTCGACCGGAACGGTGGGATCACACGATGAAGCTTTACCTGGTGAGGGACCTCGAGGGCGGGGCTGTGTGGGTGGCTGCGCTGGCGCACGAGACTATGTATGCGTACGTGGCGAACACCGGCAAGTTTCATGACAACAATGCCTTGCGCAACGACTTCTACATGGACCGGCGCTTCACCTACGAGCCGATCGGCGCGGCCGAGGCGCGGCGCTGGATCGCCGAGGACCTCGGCATGCTCAACGACACCGACCACCCCAATGCCCTCGCCAAGTGGCGCGCCGACCCGAGCCCACTGACACCGGCCGACGTATTCTCCATGGCCGCTGGCTCCAACGAGTAACTTGCGGATGGTGTGACGTACGTAATGAAGCTCTACTTGATGAGAGCGGACGAGCGGCTGGTGTGAGTGGCGGCGGTGGCACATGAGCATATGTACTCGTACGTGGCTAACACGGGGAAGTTCCACGACAACAATGCCCTGCGCAACGACTACTACATGGAACGCGCCTTCAGCTACGAACCGATCAGGACGGCTGAGGCACGCCGACTGATCAAGCAGGGTGTCGGGACGCTTGACGAAGTTGACCACTCGGAGGCCCTCGACGAGTGGCGCGCCGACCCCAAAGCGATCGACCCCGCGGACCTCCTGTCCATGGCCGCCGGGTCCAACGAGTAGCTCGACGCGGCTGTTGCTGCACCACCGACCCGCGCCACGCACCCACGCGCCCAACTAAAACCCGCCCACGCCACACGCGCCACCCGACCTGCGGTCCGTCCGCCGAGTCGTGGCGACTGGCGGCCCCCTGCCCCGCTGAGCCGTGGATTTCGGCTCCCGACACGCCGCCCCCACCAACCAAGATCCACGACTCGGCGAGCGGGACATTGGAGGCCGGCGCGGCCGAGGCGGGGCGGTCCGAACCCGGTGATGCCGGCCGACCTTGTCCATGGCGGCCGGGTTCGATGAGTGAGGGATGCGATGACGCGGTTGTCACGGCGAAGGATGCGGGCGCCGTGCTGTGACTGGCGGGGTTGGCCGCGCTGGTTGTGGGTTGGCGGGGTGGTGTGACGAGGGGCGGACCCACCGGCTCAGAGGTCCACCGCTGAGATGGTGGCCTGTCCGCCCGATGCGGGCGCTCGGGCAGGGTCGCGAAGCGCGCTGAGAACGGGCGGGAGCGTGCGGTGCGGAAACCGCGGCGGCGCCGTCGGGCGGAGCGGCGTGCCGGAACCGGGGCGCGGCGGTCGGGACCCGGGGTGCCGGGACCGGGGCGCGGCGGTCGGCCGGGGACGTGTGGGGTCACGGATAGGCGCCACCATTCCGTACGACTCTGATTTCGACGGCATCAGCGCACTTGCGGTGCGTCTAGGGCTCCGAGGGGCGAGTGTGGGTGGGGCGGGCGGGGCTAGGGGTGGGGGG
Source organism: Kribbella sp. NPDC048928 (assembly GCF_043197975.1). NCBI lineage: Bacteria > Bacillati > Actinomycetota > Actinomycetes > Propionibacteriales > Kribbellaceae > Kribbella > Kribbella sp. NPDC048928. The sequence continues at coordinate 856,623 of NZ_JBICUC010000004.1, forward strand.
TGGGGGTGTAGAGCTGGGTGATGATGGATTCGATGGTGGGTTCGGAGACTGAGAGGTCTACCAGGGGGTAGTTGGCTGCTATTTCGGCCAGCAAAGGGGCGGCGCTGGTGGTGGTGGGGAAGGTCAGGTGCTGGCGGGGGCCGTCTACCTTGACGACTGTGGCGCCGGTTACCTCGATAGGAGGTACGGAGCTGGCCAGGTCGACGACCAGGGTGCGCGGGGCGGACTGGCTGGCGCGGAGTTGGGGGAGAGTGCCGTCGAAGATCTGGTGGCCGTGGTCGATGACCATGACGCGGGTGCAGAGGGCTTCGATGTCGTCAAGGTCGTGGGTGGTGAGGATGATCGTCGTACGGCGCTCCGCGTTCACCTGCGCCAGGAACTCACGTAGCCGCGCCTTGCTGATCACGTCCAGCCCGATCGTCGGCTCGTCGAGGTAGACGATCTCCGGGTCGTGCAGCAGGGCCGCCGCGATGTCGCCGCGCATCCGCTGGCCCAAGGACAGCTGCCGTACCGGGACGTCGAGCAGGTCTCCGAGGTCGAGCAGTTCGACGAAGGTCGCGAGGTTCTCCCGGTGCCGGGCGATCGGCACGCCGTACATCTTCTGCAGCACGGCGAACGAGTCACGAAGCGGCAGGTCCCACCACAAGGTCGTACGTTGCCCGAACACCACCCCGATCCGCTTGGCCAGCTTCAGCCGCTGCCGCGACGGATCGACGCCGGCGACCCGGATCGATCCGCCGGACGGGACGAGGATGCCGGTCAGCATCTTGATCGTGGTGGACTTCCCGGCGCCGTTCGGGCCGATGTAGCCCATCACCTCGCCGGGTTCGACGGTGAACGACATCCCGTCGACCGCCAGCACCTCCCGGCGAGTACGGCGCAATCCGGATCGCGACGTGACGGTGAACGCCCGCGACACGTCCTCCAACTCGATAACAGGCATGACTTTCAGCTCCCTGTACTGCGATAGCGACGAAGACCGCCCCGCCACGCCAGCGCTGCCAGCGCGACCATCAGCACCGCGACGAGCGGCGACAGCAGGCCGATCCAGGACGGCAACCCGAGCGGGGCAGGCTTCCCCAGTACGTAGAGCACCGGGTAATAGTTGACAAAGGCAATCGGTACGACGAACGTGACGGCCCGGACGATCTGCTGACCGAAGATCGCCAGCGGGTACTGCGTCATCGTCTGGCCGCCGTACGTGAACGAGTTGGCCAGCTCCGCGGAGTCCGTCGAGATGAACTGGAACGCCGCGCCGAGCACGAAGATCGCGCCGAAGATCACCGACCCGGCGATCATCGACACCACCAGCATCATGCCGCGGGCAACGGTCCAGTCGACGTCGAGCCGGGTGAGCGCGACCACCAGCACGGTCGTGGCCTGTACCGGCCGGCCGATCCGCCGCAGGGCGAATCCGTCCGCCGCGGCCTGCAGGAACGAGGGCACCGGCCGGATCAGGTACGCGTCGAACGCGCCGGTCCGGATCCGTTGCCCGACCTGCTCGATCGATCCCGTGAACAGGTCCGCGATCCCGAGTGTCATCGAGGCCGTTGCGTACAGCAACGCCATCTCCGCCAGCGAGAATCCGCCGAACGACGAGACGTGACTGAACATCAGTACGATCGCGACGAAGTCCATCACGGTCAGCACCATCGAGCCGAACAGCATCAGTACGAACGACAACGGGTACGCCATCGACGACCGGATCCACATCGTGATCAGCATCCAGTACTGCGACGGTGCCTGGAGCAATCGATCAACCACCTTGGATCACCACCTTCCGAGTCGCGACCGAGGTGACGAGTTGCGCGCCGAGCAGCAGCACCGCGAGCCAGCCGAGCTGGAACAGCAGCGCAGCGCCGGTCCCGCCCGGGTTCCGGCCGAGCCAGATGTCGATCGGGACCTGCATCGTGGCGGCCCACGGCGTCGCCCGCGCGAAGTCCCCGATCCAGCCCGGGAACACGACGAGCGGCAGGACCATCCCGGAGAAGAACGTCGACAGCAGCAGCGCCACCTGCTCCGTGCCGCGCGTGTCGGTGATCCAGAACCCGGACAGCGCCACCAGGTACCGGATGCCGAAGCTGACCATGACCGCCAGGAAAATCCCGGCGGCGACCGCGAGCCAGGCCAGCGGCGATGAAGGGTACTTGAGGTCGAACACCAACTCCCCCGCGATCAGCGGAATCCCACCGCGCACGAGCAACTGGAACAGCGCCCGCCCGAGGTCGACCGACAGCCACCACAGCAGCAACTGCGTCGGACGGTACAGATCCACCGCGATCTCGCCGCTGCGGACCCGCTCCCCCAGCTCCCCGGTGGTCGTGGAGCCCCAGATCCCGACGGGCATCAGCAACCCTTGCTGCAACCACACGAACGTCAACGCGTCCGCGGCGTCGTACCCACCGAGGCCGGGCCGTTCGTGCCACAGCGTCAGGTAGATGCCGCACATGATGAACCCGAAGACCGAGTTCGTGAACGCACCTGACGCCGTCGCGATCCGGTACGTCGAGAATCGCCGGAAGGACCGTACGGCGATCGCCCAGTAGACACCCACCACTACCTCCTCTCGAAACTCAGGCGATGTCCGAGAACGGCTGCGACAGCACAGCGGCACGCAGAACCGCCCCGGTTCTGGAATGACCCGGGGGTTCGGACACCACTGTGAAGGCATGGATCAACCACGCCGATTGTCAAAGGCAGAAGAGGGACGCTACGCCGATCATCGAGCGGCCGTCAACACAAATAACCGGTCCGGGCGCGGGACCCCTCAGACCCGCGCCCGGACCGGTGTCCGGAAACCTCCAGAACCTACACGGCATCCGTCTTCAGCAGATGCGCCAGGTGCGTCGCGAACGGAGCCGGCTGGCTGGAGTACCCACCGTGGCCGCCTGGGAACATCACCACCGGCCAGCCGAGGTGGTCCGCGAGGACCTCGACCGGTCGGCCCGGCAGGTTCGCGTACGACTCCAGGCCGGCCGCCGGTACGACGCGTTCGGCGACCCGCTGCAGCGCGGCCAGGTCCGGCACATAGCGGGTGAACGGCAACAGTTTGTGCTCGTAGAAGTTCGCGGCATTCGACTGCATCCGCTCGGCGAGCTCACGGTACTCGGGCAGCAGATCCTCCATCGGCGGCATCGCGTCGCCGTCCCTGCCGGTGCCCATCATGAACACCACGTCGGCGGCGGTCAGCCCGTCCTCGCGGTAGGTGGTGTGCACCTCCTCGAAGAACGCGCGCGCGTCGGCGGCGTCCGCGAGAACCTCGGTGCACGGCGGTTCGTGCACAACCAGCATCCGGACCCGGTCCGGGTGCCTGGTGATCAGCTCGAGGCCGGTGATCGCGCCGGAGCTGGTTCCGAAGACGTACGCGGGCTCGTCACCACCGACCGCATCGATCACGGCCAGCGCGTCGAGGGCCGACTGCGCGACCGACTCGTCCGCCGCCGCGCCGTCATACCTGCTCCGCGAGTTGCCGCGCGGGTCGTACGTCACGACCGTGTACTCCGCCGCGAGCTGGCCGACGATCCCGGAAAACACCCCGGCGTCGGCTCCGTCGCCGGCGATCAGCAGCAGCACCGGCCCCGAGCCGGCAACCTCGTAGTGCAGCGTTGCCCCCGGCACCGCCAGTTTGTTGATCGTCTTCGCACCCATCAGGCGAGCCCCTTTCATCCACCCTCAGGGTTCACCCACCCGCTGGCACCACGCGCACACGGCGCTGACATGCGGTGAGTGGGGGCCTCAGCCTGCCTCGGCGACGGGCGGCTGGTCGGGCTCCTCCAGCGCGGACCAGGGGTCTCGGGTGGGTGCCTCGCGGCGGCCTTGGGGGCAGATCTTGGCGAAGTCGCACCAGCCGCACAGCGGTGACGGCTCCGGCGGGAACGCCTCGTCGGCCTCCGCGGGCGTCAGTCCGGCGGCCCAGCGCTTCTCGGCCGCGGCCGCGTCGTCGGCCATTGCCTCCGCGCGCTTCTGGTGCCGGCCGAGCGACGCCTCGTCGTGGTCCGCGGCGGCGATCGTGTTGGTCGGCAGGTGATGTAGCTCGACCCGCGTACACGGCTTGTGCAGTACGCGGCGCGCGCCCAGCACGTACAGGGCCATCGCCAGCGAGGAGCGTGCGTCGACCGGTGTCAGCGGCCGGCGGCCGGTCTTGTAGTCGACGATCGCCAGCTCGGTCCCATCGCTCCCGTCGCGGGCCGGCCGCTCGTCGATCCGGTCCACCCGCCCGCGCAGCGAGGCCCGCTCGGTGGTGAAGGCGACGGTACGTTCCACACCGCGCGGCTCGTAGTACGGATCGGAGTCCCGCAGGTAGCCGAGCACCATCTCGGTCGACCGGTCGCGCCAGTCCAGCGACTGCTGCTCGTCGCGGAAACCTTCGCTGCGCCAGCTCGAGCGCATCTTCGCGACCACTTCGTCCGGCGTACGGCGGGCGGCGGGCCAGCGCCCGAAGAAGTCCGCGAGCACCTCGTGGACGATCGCACCGACCGTGTTGTGCGCCCACGGCGGACCCTTCGGCGGGCGCGGCGTCTCGAGGTAGGTGTAGCGATACTTCCGCTTGCAGTCCGCGAACGTCAGCAGCTTCGTCGGCGTCGCCACGAACAGCCGGGTGGGCATTCCAGGAAGCACGATCAACCCGCCTTGATGAAGTCGCGGACGGCACCGGCGACCAACTGCACGGCGATCGCGCTCAGCAGCAGGCCGGCGATCCGGGTGATGAGCAGGACGCCGTTCTCCCCCAGGATCCGCATGATCACGCCGGAGAACCGCAGCGTCAGCCACATCACCAGGTGGATCGCGACGATCCCGGCCGAGATCGCGACCACGTCCGGCAGCGATCCGTTGGCGCGCTGGACGAAGACCATCGTGGCGACGATCGCGCCCGGGCCGGCGAGCAGCGGCGTACCGAGCGGGACGAAGGCGATGTTCACATTCTTGGTCTGGACCGGGTCCTCGGCGGTGTCGGTGAGCAGCTGCAGCGCGATCAGCAGGAGCAGCAGGCCGCCCGCGCACTGGAGCGCCGGGAGCGTGATGCCGAGGTGGTGCAGGATCTGCTGGCCGAACGCCGCGAACACCACGATCACGCCGAACGCGACCAGTACCGCCTGCCACGCGGCCTTCTTCCGGACCGCGCGGGACTGGCCCGCGGTCAGCGAGATGAACAGCGGCACGGTGCCGGGCGGGTCCATGATCACGAAGAGCGTGACGAAGACCGAGCTGAACAGGCCGGCGTTGATGACGCTGCTCACGGCAGGTAGGCCTCGGGAACAGCAGCGTCGGAGGCGGCGGCGTTGGTCTTGGCGACCTCGAGCAGCCGGTCGAGCTGCTCCGGCTCCGTGGAGTTCACCCCCAGGTCGTGGTCGATCTTGCCGAGGCCGTGGTGGTCGCTGGAGCCGGTGTAGATGATGCCGAGGTTCCGCGCGATCGCGCGCAGCGCGTCCCGGGACTGCGGCGAGTGGTCCTGGTGGTCGACCTCGATCCCGGCCAGCCCGTGGTCGTGGACCATCCGGCCGATGGTGTCCTCGGTCATCACCTTGTGGCTCGACCGGCCCCACGGGTGCGCGATCACCGGAACGCCGCCCGCCTCGCGGACCAGGTCGATCGCGTGGCCCGGATCGAGCGCGTAGTGCGAGACGTGCCCGGCGCGGCCGTCCGCCAGGTACTTGTCGAACGCCTCGGTCCGGTTCGCCACGGTGCCGTTCGCGACCAGGGCGTCGGCGACGTGCGGCCGGCCGACCGAGGGCGTACCGGTCGCCTGGGCCAGCACCTCGTCAACGGTCAGCGGCACGCCGATGCTGTTCAGCCGGGCGACGATCGCCGGGATCCGGTCCGTACGGCCCTCGCGGACGATCCGCAGGTCGTCGGCGAGCGGTGCGTACGACGGGTCGGGCAGGTAGCCGAGCAGATGGACGCTGATCCCGTCCAGCTTGCAGGAGATCTCCAGGCCGGGGAGAAAACCGATCCCGGCCTCCTCCGCGGCCAGCCGGCCCTCCACCCAGCCGTCGGCGGTGTCGTGGTCGGTGAGCGCGATCACGTCGAGCCCGGCCTGCTGCGCATGCCTGACCAGAACGGCCGGTGTATCTGTGCCGTCCGAACGGTTCGAGTGGGTGTGCAGGTCGATGCGCACGAGCTGGCCTTGTCCCTTCGCCGGGTCCACTGTCACCGCTGATGGTATCGGCGTTCACCTTCCGGACCTGATAGTTATGCACACAAGCCCTATCCTTCCGGTGCATGGAGCGCGTCGACTGTGTGGGTGCACTGGTGTACGACGAGCAGCACCGGCTTCTCGTCGTCCGTCGGCTGAACGAGCCCGGACGGGGTTTGTGGTCGATTCCGGGCGGCAAGGTCGAGCCCGGCGAGGACGATCAGACCGCGGTGGCGCGGGAGGTCGCGGAGGAGACCGGGCTGACCGTTGTGGTCGGCGGTCTCGTCGGTGAGGTCGAACGGCCGGGTCCGCGCGGCCGGTTGTACGTGATCCGTGACTACGAGGCAACGGCCGTCGGCGGCACGCTCACAGCCGGTGACGACGCCTCGGACGCGCGCTTCGTGACGCGCACGGAGATCGCCAACCTCCCGACTGCCTCACTCCTCGTGTCCACGTTGGAGCAGTGGAACGCACTGCCCTAACAAGTCGCGCTGCCCTAACAAGTACTGAGCGGGACGTTGCCGGCCGCGTACGCCTTCGGTGTGACGTGCATGAGCGAGCGGAAGTCCGCGATCAGGTGCGACTGGTCGGCGTACCCGGCGTACGCCGCGGTCTCGGCCCAGGAGTTCCGTTCTTCTCCGATCACACTGCGTACGCGGGCGATGCGGGCGAAGTGCTTGGGCGACACGCCGACCGTCTGCCGGAACACGCGCCGCAGGTACCGCTCGCTGACCCCGAGCCGCGCGGCCGTCTCGTCCACCCGCCGGGTCCTGAGGTCTGCGACGGCGTGATCGACCAACTCCAGTCGCCCGGCGAGCCGCAGGGGCAATCGATTGAGCAGGAAGTCGCCGACCAGTTCCACGGCCTCCTCGGGCCGGTCGCGACAGGTGACGAGTTGTTCAGCGAGGACGCGCGCCGACGGGCCGCATAGGTCCTCGAGCGGGACGGTCCGGTCGAGGATTTCGCCGGCGAGCGGGAGTGTTCCAGGGCGGATCCGGAGGCGTACACAGACCGGGAGTTCCTTCGTGGCGTGGTACGAGGCCGTCGTGCGCGGTCCCGCGACCAGTACGTCGCTCTCGCCCGCGGGAGTCATCCGCCAGACCACCGTGGCCGCGGGGTCGGGCGGGAGGATCGTGACCGGCGTGGCGGCCGGTCTCAGGGTGACGTTCTCGATCCACGGGTGCACGCTGCCGAGCGTAGCCAGCACAGGACTCGTTTCTGTAGTACCGAAAGTTCCTATCCGATGGCGGCCGCGGACGATCAAGGTGGCCGGATGATTCTGGTTACGGGTGCGACCGGCACCATTGGCAGTGAGCTCGTCCGGCAACTGACTGCGCGCGACGTCCCGGTGCGCGGGATGACCCGGCGGGCGATTCCAGGCTTGATGCACGGGGATTTCGACGACCTCGAGTCGTTGCGGAAGGCAATCGACGGGGTGCGGGAGGTCTTCCTGCTGAGTGCTCCCGGGCCGCAGTTGCCGGCCCACGACCGGGCGCTGGTGGCGGCCGCGCTGCAGGGCGGCGTGGAGAAGATCGTGAAGTTGTCGGCGATCGGCAGTACGGACGAAGGGATGCCCGGGAACTGGCATGCAGCCGGCGAACGCGCCGTACGGGAGAGCGGATTGGCATGGACGATCCTGCGGCCGTCCGGGTTCGCGTCGAACGCGCTGCGATGGCTTCCCGCGATCCGCGGTGGGCAGCCGATCCCGAACCAGACGGGAGCCGGGCGGCACGCGTTCGTGGATCCGCGGGACGTGGCGGCGGTTGCCGTGGAGGCATTGCTCTCGGACCGGCACGGGCAGACGTACACGTTGACGGGGCCTGAGCTGTTGAGCGTTCCGGAGCAGGTCGCTGTGTTGTCTGACGTACTCAGATCGGCGCTGACTGTGGTCGACGTACCGCTGGATGTCTACGCGGAACAGCTGCGGGCTAGTGGGCTGGACGAGGCGGTGGTGTCGGTCGCTCTGCGCGGCGCGGAGCTGGTTCGGTCCGGTGCCGCGGAGACGATGACGGACGACATCGCGCAGCTCCTCGGACGGCCGGCGGCGACGTTCGGGGAATGGGCTCGCGCAGCGTTCCGGTGATCGGCCAGACTGCCTTGATGGACGTCGTACGGGCGATCGAGGACAACCTGGCCGAGTTGCTGATGGCGATGGGCGCCGCCGGCGGTGGGGCGCAGCGGGACGACGAGCGGGCGCGATGGACGATCGGTGGTTCGCCGCTCGACTATCACAACGCCGTCGTGCACGCCGCCGATATGGGCGTGGTCGCGGAATCCCTTGCAGAGTTGCGGAAACACGGCGTACCTGGGACCTGGCACATCGGGCCGTCCCTGCAGATCGACCGTACGGCGCTGACGGCGGCCGGGTTCGTGGCGGACGGCGCGGAGCCGGGGATGGCGGTACCAATCCCGGACCTGGTAGCGCCTGCGGCCGTACCGGGGCTGTCGATCACGCGGGTCGAGGACGACGAGGCGCTGGCAGTGTGGGAGGCGACGCTCGGGCAGGGATTCGGCGAGGGCGAGCGGGAGGCGCGGTGGGTCGCGTCGACGTACCGGACGCTCGGGTACGGCGATCCGTGGCGGCATTACGTCGGGCGGCTCGACGGGCGACCCGTCTCGACGGCGACCGTGTTCCTCGGTGCGGGCGTCGCCGGGCTGTACTTCGTGATGACGGTCCCGGAGGCGCGTCGGCGCGGGATCGGGGCGGCGACCACGTACGACGTACTGCACGCGGTTGAGGCGGAGTACGCCGTACTGGGATCGTCGTCGGCCGGGCGGCCCGTGTACGAGAGGCTCGGGTTCCGCGAGTACTGCACGATCGACTGCTACGCGTGGGCCGGCTGAACGTCCTTCTCGACTGTCGCGTTGCGCAGGCTCTTGCTCGTACGAAACAGCAGGAACGCGTCGAACAGCATCACGACCGCCGTCAGCCCGTGCACGCCCAGCGCGGTCGCGACCGGGCCGTTGTGGGTGAGAACGGTGATCATGTCGACGATCGGGATCACTGCGGTGATCGCCATCAGGATGCCCGTCGCGCGCCGCTGACCGAGCGCGAACAGGGCCAGCAGGTTGAGCCCGATGACGATGTCGCGGATGCCCTTCACCGCGAAGTACCCGGCGGCGACACCGGTCGGCCACGGATCGATCCCGAAGTTCGTCGCCGCACTCGCCCCGGCGAACAGGAACTCGGAACCGAACGTGAGCGGGAAGATCCCGAGCAGGATGGTCAGAACGGTGGCGAAGCGGCGCATCGCAGTACTCCTTGAACTAGTGACGATCTAGCAGCGCCAGAAAATCTAGCACCGCTAATCTTGCTAGCGATGCTAACCCGAGCATCGCTAGATTGTCTAGCAGTGCTAAGATCCGGACTATGCCGACTCAGTCACGCCGGGAGCGGGTCCGCGAGGAGCGCCGCGACCTGATCCTGCGCACCGCCCGCGAGCTCGCCGAATCCGAGGGCTGGGACGCCGTCACCACCCGCCGCCTGGCCGAGGAGGTCGACTACAGCCAGCCCGTCCTCTACGGCCACTTCAAGAACATGAACGCCATCGTGGACGCCGTAGCAATCGAAGGCATCGAAGAACTGACCAGGATCCTCGGCGCTGCACGGCGGAGGGCTCCGGATGCAGTCGCGGGGTTGCACGCACTCGCGCGGGCGTACCTCGACTACGCCTCCCACCACCCGGCCGTTTACGAGGCGGTCTTCGTCCGGCCGACCGACCTCGCGTTCGCGAGCGTCGACAGCCCGTTGCTGCTGAAGAGCGCCTTCGCCGAGATCCAGGCCGGCGTCGAGCCGTTCGCGGGCGCCGACGACCCGGAGACCCTGACCGAGGTGTTCTGGAGCGCTCTGCACGGCCAAGCAACCCTCAACCACGGCTCCCGCCTCCGCCCCAACCACCGCCGGCCCCGCGTCGACCTCCTCATCGCCCGTCTTTCCGGAAACAATTCGTCACCCAGCGCGGACTAAGTTCCGAAAAGTCCCGGCGCCCGCGGCCCGCCGGCGCGGGGCGCGCGTCGCCCCCTCAGCTCCCTTTCCGGAAACAATTCGCCGCCCTGTGCGAACTAAGTTCCGGAAAGGTCCGGTGCACCTGGCGCACGGCGGCCGGAGGGGTGGCGGGTCGGGGTGGTGGGTCGGGGTGGTGGGTCGGGGTGGCGGGTCGGGGTGGCGGGTCGGGGTGGCGGGTCGGGGTGGCGGGTCGGGGTGGCGTCGCGGGGGGGCGGGACGAGGAGGCGTGACGGGTAGGCG
>NZ_JBICUC010000005.1:0-661783 GCF_043197975.1 Kribbella sp. NPDC048928
CACCTGCTGGGTTGGGTTGGGCGGTCAGCTCACCCGCGCGTCCCGGGTTCGGCGGTCAGCTCACCTGCTGGGTTGGGTTGGGCGGTCAGCTCACCCGCGCGTCCCGGGTTCGGCGGTCAGCTCACCTGCTGGGTTGGGTTGGGCGGTCAGCTCACCAGTGCGGGGCGGGTTGGGTAGTCAGCTCACCCGCGCGGCACGGGTCCGGCAGTCGGCTCGGCCGCGTGGCCCGGGTTCGGCAGTCACCTCACGTGCATGGGTCGGGTGGGGCGGTTGGTTCACATGCGTGGGTCGGGCGGAGTGGTCGGCTCAGCCGTGTGAGTTGGGTTGGGCGGTGCGGTCACGGGCACGAGCTGGGTCGGCCATCAGCTCACCTGCTGGCGTTGTGTCGCCGCCGTGGGCGGGGGTGGTTCTGCAGGCCACTGCAATTGGTGGGTGGGGTGGGGGTTGGGCGGGGAGTTGGGGGGATTCGCGGATTGTGATGGCGTGGGGGTGCGGGTGGGGATGTGCGTGCGGTTAGGGGTGGTGCTGGGGGTGGGGTGGGGGGTGGTGTTGGAAGCGGCGGGATGTGGGGGTTGGGGGGAGTTCGATTAGGCCGGCTTGGGTCATTACGTGGGCTGAGGCTGGGTTGTCCGGGTGGCATTCGCCCCAGATGGTGGGGATTTTGAGGGTGGTGTGACAGTAGGCGAGGGCTGCTGTCAGGGCTTCGGTTGCGTAGCCGTTGGCTCGGTGGGCGGGGTGGATGGCGTAGCCGAAGCTCCAGTCGCCTGCTGGGTCTTGGCTTTCGCCCAGGCCTAGCCAGCCGACAGGGGTGTTGTCGGTGCGGCGGGTGGGGATCAGTTGCAGGTGGGTGCCGTTGCGGTTGGTGCCGCTGGTGTGGAGGTCTAGCCACTCGCGGACTGCGGGGACGTCGCGTGGGCCGAAGTCGTCCATGAAGCGGGCTACGCGGGGGTCGGTCCAGAGGTCGCAGAGGGCTTGGAAGTCGGACTCGATCGGCCAGCGGAGGAACAGCCTCCGGGTCGTCAGCAGCAGGTCCATCCCGCGAAGCTACCGAGCCATCCGACGGTCAGCGACCGGATTTCCGCCCATCGAGAACGGTCGGTGCAGTCGGTGCAGTCGGTGCGGGCGGAGGGGGCGGTGCGGGCGGATGGGCTGCGGGCGGAACACGTGTTTGACAATGAGCGAACAGGTGTATGGTCTGATACATACTGATATATCAGCGAAAGGTGGTTGTGGTGCGGGCGTTGGAGCTGGGGGCCCTGGTCGGGCCGGCGGGGTTGCGGGTTGTTGAGGCGCCGGTGCCTGAGGCTGGGAGCGGGGAGGTGCTGGTACGGGTCGGTGCTGCGGGGGTGAACTTCGCGGATGTGATGCAGACGCGGGGTACGTACGACGGAGCGCCGCCGGTGCCGTACGTCGCAGGGTTCGAGGCGGCTGGTGAGGTCGTCGCGCTGGGGGACGGCGTGACGAACGTGGCTGTGGGAGATCACGTGATCGGGACCGGGCCGGGAGCGTTCGCGGAGTACATGGTGATGCCCGCGGACGGGGTAGTGCCGGTGCCGGCGGGGTGGCAGGACGAGCAGGCGCTCGGTCTGATGCTGAACTGGGCGACGGCGCTCGTCTCGCTCCGGTCGCTCGGACAGCTGAGCGCGAACGACATTGTGCTGATCCACGCGGCCGCTGGTGGGGTCGGTCAGGCTGCAGTGCGGATCGCCAAGCACTACGGCGCCACCGTGATCGCCACCGCGTCGGCGTCAAAGCATGAGGTCGTACGGGGGCTTGGAGCGGACCATGTCATCGACTACCGGACCGCGGAGCTCGTACCTGAGGTACTGCGGTTGACGGACGGGCGTGGTGTGGACATCGTGCTGGAATCGATTGGTGGCGAGACGTTCCGGCAGAGCGTCGAGGTTGCGCGCCGGGTGACTGGGAAGGTCGTTGTGATCGGGGCCGCGAGTGGGGAGGCGACGGTCAGCAACTGGGAGCTCAACTTCAAGCATCCTGTGCACGTGATCGGGCAGCACCTCACCACGACGATCCAGCAGGCGCCGGAGCTGTTCGCCGCCACCCTCGCCGAACTCGACCGGCTGATCGCCGCCGGCGTCTACCCGCCCGGCACCCCGACCGTGTACGACCTCGCCGACGGCCCCAAGGCCCTCGCCGAGCTCGAGTCCCGAGCCACCGTGGGCAAGCTCGCCCTCAACCCAGCGGCCGAGGTCGGTTAGCTCGCCCTCGATCCGTCAGTTGGAGATTGATCGGGCCAGGCGGAGGCCCAGGTCTTCGATGCTGAAGGTTGGGTGGGAGCGGCGGCGGACTGTGGAGCCGACGGAGCGGGCGGGGTCGTCGAAGCCGCCGCCGCGGAAGATCCGGTACGGGCCGTACGTCTCCGGGTCGTATTGATCCCAGCACCACTCCCACACGTTCCCGAGCATGTCGTGCAGACCCCACGCGTTCGGCTCCCGCCGGCCGACGGGCTGCACGGTGCCGCCCGAGTTCTCGGCGTACCAGGCGATCTTGTCCAGGGGACCGTACCGGTACGCGGGCGTCCCAGCGGTGCAGGCGTGCTGCCACTCGGCCTCGGTCGGCAGGCGATACCCGGGAGAAGCGGCATCCCACTCGACCAGCTCACCGTCGATCGCGTACGCGACGGGCAGCCCCGCCTCCTCCGACAGCTGGTTGCACAAGGCAACAGCGCCGTACCAGCTGACACCGGTCAGCGGCAGCCCGTCGCGTGTGAGCGGGTACCGCCCCAGCCGGAACGCGGGTACGTCGACGTGCCACCGTCGCCCTACACGGTCGTCGCGCAGAAACAGCAGACCGCCCGGGATGTCCACCAGATCGAGCATCGCCCAACCGTAGGTGACTCAGTAGAACTGCCGGATCTTCGGCCACAGCGTGGACCACGGCTCGGTCGGACCCGAGCACAGCATCAGCGCGGTCCCGTCCTCGTCGTTCGACACGGGACTCTTCACAGTGCCGACCTGTGTGCAGTCGCGGAAGTGCTGCTCTCGCTGCGGCGCCCGGACGATCTCGATGAGCAGCACCGGCCCGGTGTTGCTGTCGGGAGGACGGCGCCAGTCGTAGTAGCTCATGTGCGTCGCATAAACCGTCGGCAATCCATGTGCTGCGCCGTACCGCTCGATCGCCCCGGCCTCGCCGTAGTTGCTCGCGAACAACGTCGCGTTGGCGCGGTCGGCGGCCGGGATACGCTCCCACGCGGTCGCCACCGTCTCGACGAACCCGGGCCAGCCGATCTGCTCGCCCTGCTCCTTGTTCACCGGGATGACGAGGTCGACGGCGGACGCGGGCAGCACCGGCAGCGTGAAGACTGCCGACGTCACAGCCGTCAGCACCAGCCCGACGATTGCCTGCACTCGATGCCGGCTGATCCACCCCAGGGCAGGCTCGCACCCAGCAGCGACCAGTACGAGCAGCAGCGGCAGCGCGTAGTACGACTTGCCTCCGGCAACCAGTACGACGACGCAGAGCACCGGGTACGCGAGCGCGACCGACCGCGCCCAGGTCAGCCGGCGCCACAACCGCAGGAACCCTGCAACCCACAGCGGAACGAGGAACGGCGACAGCTGCAGGATCTGCAGCGGTACGAACATGATGCGGTTCTCGGTGCCGTCGTCCTCGCTGATCCCCGACGCGACGGTGAGCTGCGGCCAGCCGTGCTGGAACTGCCACGCCACGTTAGGCAGCGCGACCACCCCGGCCACAGCGACTCCCACGAGCAGCCACCACGAGCGCAGCACACTGCGCGGCCCCACGATCAGCAGCGACACGAACAGCGCAGCAATCGGCAGTACGACCAGGTATTTGTTCTCGATCGCGATGCCGGCTGTCAGCCCGAGCGCGAGCCACCACCGCCCGTCCAGCGTCCGCAGCAGCTTCACCGCGAACAGACCGATCAGCATCCAGGCCAGCAGGTCGTACGTCGCTGTGGACACCATGTGTCCTACACCGAGGACGAAACCGGACAACGCGGCGCAGATCGCGGCGAGCAACTGCCCGCGCCGATCGCTGCCGAACTCGCGGGCCAGCAGTGCGATCACGACGATCGTGGCGATGGTGCTGAGCGTCGACAGCACCCGCAGACCGACCACGGTGTCGCCGAAGACCGTGGTCGACACCCGGGCGATGAACGGGGTCAGCGGCGGCTGGTCGACGTACCCCCAGTTCAGGTGCCGGCCGGCGACCATGAAGTACAGCTCGTCGCGGTGGTAGCCGTACCGCCCGGACAGCGCGGTGAGCACCACGCCGACGAGCATCGCAACAGCCAGCACAGGCCGCGCTGCGAACGCGGGAACCGATGGGCGAGTCATGCGCGAATCGTGACAGCTCCCGGGGCCCGCGACTAGTCCAGAACGGACGACCACTGCTACATCTGCGGCGAGCGGGATGATTGGATATGACAACCGGGGGACTGCCGAAGGGACGGCCTGTGGCACTGCTGTACGAGCGGATCTGCGCGCATGTGCTGGAGCAGCTCCGGCGGGGTGCGTTGCGGCCGGGGGACCGGGTGCCGTCGGAGATGGAACTGGCGACCCAGTTCGGGGTCAGCCGGATCACGTCCAAGCGCGCGCTGGAGGTCCTGCGGGAGGCGGGTCTGGTCGAGCGCATCCGCGGCAAGGGCACCTTCGTCGTACGGCGGTTGCCGGACCTGACCGACCTCGACGTCCCGCTGCGTCCGGCGCAGCGGCGCGAGGCGCGGTCGGTCGCGCTGATCGTGCCTGATATGTCCGAGTCGTACGGGCTGGACCTCCTGAACGCGATCGAGGAGCGCTGCGCGGAGTACGGCGCCCACCTGGTCGTCAGACGCACGCATGGCCGGCAGACCGACGAGGAGAAGGCCGTCGACTCGCTGGTGGCCGCCGTGGACGGCCTGATCGTCTTCCCGGTGCACGGCGACTTCTACAACGCCAGTCTGCTCCGGCAGGTCCTCGACGGATTCCCCGTGGTCCTGGTTGATCGCCACCTGTCCGGCATCCCGGTGGCTGCGGTTCATACCGACAACGTGGCTGCTGCGCGTGCGTTGACCGAGCGCCTGCTCGACCAGGGCCACGAGCACATCGCGTTCGTGTCGCCGCCGCCGGTGAACACCTCGTCCATCGAGGACCGGCTGGACGGCTTCCGTACGGCGTTCGGTGAGCGCGGCCAGCCGTACGAGCTGACCGACCTGCGAAGCACCCTGCCCGGTTCGACGACCACGGAGAGCGTGCGCGCGGACATGGACACCATCCGCGCGTTCCGCGACCGCCGGCCGGAGGTGACCGCGTACTTCGCGTGTGAGTACAACCTGGCCCGCATGGTCGACCGGGTCCTGGGCGGCGATCGCGTGGTCGCCTGCTTCGACTCGCCGGGGGACTCCATCGGCGGACCGCCGTTCTTGCACGTGAAGCAGAACCAGACAGCGATGGGCCGGATCGCTGTCGACATGCTCCTCGCACTGCTCCGCGGTGAGCCGGTACCGAACCTGTCGTACGTACCGTTCGAGCTCATCGACGCCGAGAGCAGGAACGCGTGAGCGAACTGCCGACGACCGCCGCGACACTGACGCCGGTCGACGATCGCACCTGGACTGCCAGCGGCGAGCTCGAGCTGACCTTCCGGCGCGGCCCGGTGTTCGTACTGGACGACGGTCACGTGCTGCCGTCGCAGGGTGAGCCGGTAGACGGGCACGGCGCGTGCTGGGTGCTCCCTGACTCCCTTACAGAACCGGCCTGGCACGTTACGGCCGACGGGGCGGTCGCTGTCCGTTTCGACGACGACAACGTGCACGTGACCGTGCAGGGGCAGACGGCACGGTTGAGGAAGCACCGGGGTCGTCCGCTCGCCGACAAGTACGTCGGCACCTATCCGGACGTTGACCACGAGTTCCAGATCAAGGGCCGGCTGGCGTGGGGCAGTGCGGTCGACCAGGCTGTCGTACGGCGGATGATCGAGCTGCAGCTCCGGCTGATGCGAGAGGACCCGCAGCAGCTCTGGCGCGACCCCTGCGCGGTGCAGCCCGACGGCGACCGCGAGTACCACGTCGGCCGCAACAGCCTCGACGGTACGGCGAACGCGGTCATGTTCCTGGTGACCGGCAACGCGCGAGGGCGCCGCGTCGTGCGTCGAGGACTGTATCGACCCGCTCGGCAGGCTCTGGTCGGACGTGTACTACGAGGACCAGGTGATCAAGGACGGCCGCGAGACGCTGGCCGCCGCACTCGCCGTACGGTCCTTCGAGCTGCTTGCCGAGCTGGAGACGCTGCTCGACGGCACCGACAGGGCAGCGCGGTACGTCAGCAACGCCCGACGGCTCGCAGAGGCCATCCGCCGTCCGCTCCCCATCGGGTACTGGGATCCGCAACACGAGCGCTTCGTCGACTGGGTGGACCGCTCCGGCGAGGTGCACGATCACATCCACCTGCTGGCGAACGGGCCACGTCTACTACGTCGACGACAAGCCGTGGCACGGTGCGGCGCACTACTACGAGTACCCGTGCGTCTTCGCGTGGGTGCTGTTCCACGAGTACGTCGGCGTGCGGCCAACGCTCGGGGCGGACCTGCTGGTGGCTCCGCGACTGGTGGACCACGGCGCCGTCACACTGCACCAGGCGGCGTACTGGCGCCGAATGCTGTCTTTCGTCAGTAGGACCGCTGTCCGCGACTGTGTAGCGTCAGCGGTATGAACTGGCGGCGCCTGGGGGACGTGGGGTTGTGGGCCGGCCTTGGCCTCCTCGTGCTCGCGGAGAGCGGCGCACGGAACGACCCGTACTGGTTCCGGGCCGGGTGTCTCGCCGTACTGGCGTTCGTGATTACCTGCCGACGCAAATGGCCGTTGACCGTACTGTCCGTGGTGGTGTGGACGGACATTCTCATCCTCGCGTTCACCCTCAACACGTCGAGCGGCGTCCCGGTCGCGCTCGTACCGGCGGTCAGCGTGCTGTCCTACAACGCCGGTCGACGGGAGACGCAACCCAGGCATTTCGTCATGGTGAGCATGGCATCGTTGCTGGGGCTGCTGGTCCTCGCGCTGACGATCCGCAGGGGCTCGCAGGCAACCGAAGCGGTTCTGACCTGGTTGCTGTTGCTCCTGATGGCCCTGTTGATCGTCGTGCTGCCGTGGCTGATCGGGCGCTACCGCGCACAGCAGGCCCAGCTCGCGACGGCCGGCTGGGAACGGGCCGAGCGCATCGAACGCGAGCAGCAGATGGAGATCGACCAGGAACGGCTGCGTGAGCGCACCCGGATCGCCGAGGACATGCACGACTCGGTCGGCCACGAGCTCAGCCTGATCGCGTTGCGCGCCGCAGCACTCGAGCTCGACCCCTCCCTGCCGGAGAAGCACCGCCTGGCGGCGGGGGAGCTCCGAGAGTCCGCTGCCACGGCCACCGAGCGACTGGGCGAGGCCGTCGGCGTACTGCGTGACCAGGAGGCACCGACGGCGCCACATGACGAATCAGTACGGGCGTTGGTGGACCGGGCCGCGGCATCAGGACTCTCGGTGCAGCTGACCGAGCACGTGGACGACGTGCTCGCACCGATGGTCGATCGCGCGGTGCATCGCGTCGTACAGGAGTCGCTGACCAACGCCAGCAAGCACGCACCAGGTGCACCCGTGACCGTTAACGTAACAACGCGCGAGAACGACGTACTCGTGGAGGTTCTGGACACCGGGGCCAGGCAGACCGTGACTGCGCCGTCAGGTGGCCGTGGGCTCGACGGGCTCCGAGAACGAGTCCGCCTGGCCGGTGGTTCGCTGGCTGCAGGACCACGACCAGATGGGGGCTTCCAGGTCACCGTCACGATGCCGCGCGCCGGTGGGCGTCCGGGGCCACCTACCGCGGCAGTCGAGCGCGCAACGGTACGGCGCAGTGCGCAGCGTGGACTGATCACGGCCATAGCAGCCCCCGTACTGCTGGGGGCCGTTGTCGGTGCGGTTGCCCTCGGCTACTACCTCGTGGCCGGCTACAGCGCGATCCTGCGACCGGCGCAGTACGAGTCGATCAGCGTCGGGCAGTCCGAGGACGAGGTGGCGAAGGTACTGCCGCGGATGCAGATGATCGACGCACCGACCGAGAAGTACGAGCCACCTGCCGACTGGACCTGCAGGTACTACCGCCCGGCCGCACCGTTCTCCAGCAACTACGTGTACCGCCTGTGCTTCGCGGACGGCGCTCTGGTCGCCAAGGCCGTCGTACAGAGCGGCTCTGTTCCACCGACCCCGGAAGGCAACCGATGATCAGGGTGATGCTCGCCGACGACGAGGCGATGGTGCGGGCCGGTGTCCGCGCGATCCTCGGCACCGACGACGGGATCGAGGTTGTCGCCGAGGCAGCCGACGGGGCCGAAGCGGTCGAGGCGGTCCGTCGGCATCGGCCGGACGTCGCCGTACTGGACATCCGGATGCCACGGATGGACGGGCTCACGGCCGCGGCGGAGATCCGCCGGACCGTGCCGGAGACCGCGGTCGTCGTGCTCACGACCTTCTCGGAGGACGCGTACATCGCGCGGGCACTGGGGGACGGGGCCAGCGGGTTCCTGCTCAAGTCCGGTGACCCGCGGGAGCTGATCGCGGGGCTGAAAGCGGTCGCGGACGGTGCTGCGTACCTGTCGCCCAAGATCGCGCACCGGGTGATCGCCGAGCTGAGCGCGGGCGTGGGCGGTGGCGCGATGGCGCGGGCTGCCGCCGCGAAGGAGCAGGCCGCAGCCCTCACGCCGCGTGAGCTGGAGGTGCTCGGCCTGGTCGGAGCGGGGCTGTCGAACGCCGAGATCGCGGCCCGGCTGTACCTGGTCGAGGGCACCGTGAAGGCGCACGTCAGCGCGATTCTGGTGCGGCTCGGCGTGAAGAACCGGGTCCAGGCGGCGATCGTCGCCTACGAGGCTGGTCTGGTGACCCGCTGAAGGCTCGTATTTGGCCGCTTCGGGTCACCGCGGCGCATGCTCCGGGCGAGCGTGGACACTGGTTGCGGAACCGTCACCGAACGCTCCGGGTGGTGACGTGGTGAGGACACCGGGTCATGGGATAGTGGACCCTCCCGGAGACCTCACACCTCCGGAGTTACCCAGCAAGCTTCCAGGGGCCACCCGCCCCCTCTGACAGAATCGGGGATCCAGGTCGTGACCGACTCGCACAACTCCGGACAGCACAAGGACCGGGAAGCGGCGGCGGCCGAGGTCCGGAGAATGTGGCAGCCGACCCCCTCCTGGTCACAGCCGGACCCCAACGACGCCGAAGCCGTCGACGACACCACCGAGGACGCCACGGAGCAGGGCGACGCGCTGTCCGGGGACTTCCCGGGCGACTCGTGGTCCGGCCCGGCGGCCCAATCGGCCAGTCCGTCCGCTGACCGTCCTGTGAACCAGCCGGCCCCGTGGACCCAGCCGCAGCAGACCCCGCCCAGCCCGTCCTGGGCGCAGCCCGTCCCGGACTCCGCGGCCTCCTCGTGGAGCCAGCCGGAGGAGCAGGACGACGACCTGATCGCCGAGCCCCAGAGCCCGGAAGCCGGGTCTGGGTCGGGGTCGAGCGACAATGCAGGGTCCCAGCAGGACACCGGCTCCCCGGTGTTCGGCGGCTCCTCGTTCCAGGCCAGCGGCCAGGACATGGCCGCTCAGCAGCAGGGCGGCCAGGGCAGCCAGCAGCAGCCGGGTCAGTACCAGACACCGCAGGGCCAGCAGCCGGCGCAGGGCGGCCAGGGCGCAGCGGGCGGTCAGCCTGGGCAGGGCGGTGGGCAGGGCGGTGGGCAGGGCAACCAGCCGCTGTCGCCTGCTGCTCAGCACTTCTTCCCGCAGGGCATCCCCGGCCAGCAGGCCCAACAGCAGCAGAACCTGTCCTACCGCTCCGAGGAGCTCCTGCAGGCGCTGCCGCTGCCGCGCGAGGCTCCCGCGGAGCGCGGCGTCCGGAGCATGCTGAAGCTGCGTCCCGGTACCTCCGAGCGTTCCGAGCGGATCGCGCGGGCGACCGCCGCGACGGCCTTCCGCCGTCCGGTGACGATCGTCGTCGCGAACCCGAAGGGTGGCTCCGGCAAGACGCCGACCACCCTGCTGCTCGCCGGTGCGCTCGGCCAGGCTCGTGGCGGCGGTGTCGTCGCGTGGGACAACAACGAGCTGCGCGGCAACATGCACCTGCGGACCCACGACACCAACTCGCGGTCCACGGTCACGGACATGCTGCAGGCGATGCCGATGCTGACCCAGCCGGACGCCCGGCTCGGTGACGTCGCGGCGTACCTGCGCCACCAGGTCGCCGGTCAGTACGACGTGCTCACGTCCGCGACCACGACCTACGCGCAGATCGAGGCCCTGGACTTCGACCAGATCCACCGGCTGCTGAGCCGGTTCTACAAGGTGCTCGTGATCGACACCGGCAACAACGAGGGCTCCAGCAACTGGCGCGAGGCGATGAAGGCGGCCGACGCGCTCGTCATCCCGATCAAGTGGAAGAGCCTGTCCTGTGCGGCTGCCGTACAGATGCTGGAGGAGCTCGACAACCAGGGCCCCGAGGCGCAGCGGCTGATCCGCCGTGCCGTGATCGCGGTCTCGAACGGCCCCGGCGACGTCAACAAGGAGGTCGAGAAGCAGCTCCGCCCGTACTTCGATTCGCGCGCCGCTGCCGTCGTCGACATCCCGACCGACATGCACATCGCCGCCGAAGGCCCGCTCGACCACTCCGCCCTGCAGCCCGCCACCCGCCGGGCCGCCCTGGACCTGGCGGCCCGGGTCTCCGAGCAGATCACGATCTCGCTGAACACCCCGCGCTGAGCGGATCGAACAACAACCGAGGCGGTCCGGGCATTGTCCGGACCGCCTCGTTGCTGTTCAGGCGTCGCGGCGCTTCAGTACGCTCGCCCCGAGCGTCAGCCCACCGACGGCCCAGGCGATCAGTACGACCGCGCTCGCAGTGGGCGAGATGGGGTCCGTCGCACCGGTGAGGAAGTTCTGGCCGGCGCCACCGGGAAGGAGCGCGGCCAGCCACACCAGTGCCCGCAACGAGCTCTGGCCCAGCATCAGCGGGACCACCAGGAGCAGCAGGAACGCGACGGTCAGCGTGCCGGCCGTACTCCGGACCACCCAGGCGATCCCGGAGCTGAACAGGCCCGCCGCGGTCGCGTAGAAGCCGGCTGCCAGCAGATCGCCGACGAGGTCGCTCGCACTCCAGTCGGCCCACGAGCCGGCGGTGAGTCCGCCTGCCACCGACGCGAGCGCCGCCATCACGAGCCCGTACCCGAACAGCACCGGTGCGAGCACGGCCGCTTTGGCGAGTACGACGTTCCGCCGTACCGGAGTCCACTGCAGCGTCGAGCGGATGCTCCCGGTCGCGTACTCCGCTGTCACCGGCAGCAGCGCGAACGCCGCGATGATCACCTGCACGATCATCATCGCGGAGCTGCCGAAGTGACCGACCGGCTGCTGCTCGGCCAGCTCGCCCGGCCCGAGGTGGGTGTTGTCGTAGGCGAGGCCCCAGCCGTACTGCATACCCAGCAACACGGTCAGGAGCGCGGCGGCCACGAGGTTCGCCAGGCTGGAGCGGACCGTCCACAGCTTGGTCCACTCCGATCGGACCGCGTTCGTGAGTCCGCTGCCGGTGCTCCGGTCGATGACTGCCGTACTCATCGCTTACCTGCTTCCACGAGTTGAGGCTCGACCTCAGCTTGAGCTTGACGCCGCTTCTTGAGTTGGTGCCGGACGACCTCGACGGCGAAAGTCACCGCGAGCGCCAGCCCGATGCCCAGGACGACACCCTTCAACGGGTTGTCCTCGAACGCCTTCCCGCCGATGTAGCCGACCAGCGTGCAGTAGCTGCCCCAGCTGATCGCGGCCAGCGCTGCGAACGCCGAGAACTGCCGGAGCGGATAGCGCACCGATCCCATCGTCAGCGTCACCGCGGTACGCCCGCCCGGCACGTACCGGGCGACCACGAGGATCAGCCCGCCGCGCTCCTCCAGCGACCGTCGTGCCCAGAGCACCGCGCCGTGTCTCTTGGTCCCGGGCTTCATCCGGTCGAGCAATCGCCCGCCCGCGCCGCGTCCGAGCGCGTAGGAGAGGTGGTCGCCGATGAAGGCGCCGACGGCCGCCACCACGATGACGGCGTACAGATTGGGCTCACCGCTCGCCGCGGCGAACACGCCCGCCGTCACCACCAGCGTCTCCGAGGGGATCGCCGGGAAGAACCCGTCGAGCGCCGCGAACCCCCACAACGCGACGTAGATCCACCACGACGACATCAGCTCGTGGGCGAACTGCAGGATCGCGTCGCTCATGACGCAACCGCCACGCCGTACTCGACGCTGTCGGCCGTGAGCTCCATGTACGCCTCCTCGAGGGACGCACGCTCTGTCACAAGCTCGTGCAGCCGCACGCCGAGCTCGTACGCGAGATCGCCGACCTGCTCGGCCGTCACGCCGGTCACCCGCAGCTGCTCGTCCACGGCCTCTACCCGCTCCGCGATCTCCGTCAGCCGATCCCGCAGTACGGCGAACTGGGCGCGATCCGGGACCCGGACCGCGACGGTGGTCCGCGACGAGCCGGCGATCACGTCGGCCACCGGCGCGTCCGCGATCAGGCGACCGCGGCCGATCACGACCAGCTGGTCGGCGGTGAGCTGCATCTCGCTCATCAGGTGGCTGGAGACGAAGACCGTCCGCCCCTCCGCCGCCAGCGAGCGCATCAGCTGCCGGACCCAGCGGACACCATCCGGGTCGAGGCCGTTGACCGGCTCGTCGAACATCAGCACCTCGGGGTCACCGAGCAGCGCGCCGGCGATCCCGAGCCGCTGGCCCATCCCGAGCGAGAACTGCCCGGCGCGCCGGCGGGTCACCTCGTCCAGACCGACCGTCGCCAGCACCTCGTCGACCCGGCTGACCGGGATCCCGTTGCTGCGCGCCATCGCGACCAGGTGGTTGCGGGCGGACCGGCGGGGGTGCAGGGCCTTGGCGTCGAGCAGCGCGCCGACCTTGGTCAGCGGGCTCGGCCAGTCCGCGTACGGGCGGCCGTCGACGAGCGCGGTGCCGGCCGACGGACTGTCCAGCCCGAGGATCATCCGCATCGTGGTCGACTTGCCGGCGCCGTTCGGCCCGAGGAAGCCGGTCACCCGGCCGGGGGAGATGGTCAGGTCGAGCGAGTCCACCGCGGTGGTGCCGCCGTATCTCTTGGTGAGTCCTTCGAGCGTGATCACGCCGGGGCCCTTTCCTGGTTCGTTGTGCGTACCTCGAACCTAGGAATCTCGGACCCCTCCGCACATCTGACGACCGGCTGGTCCGACCCCCTACTTTCGTTGTCGATACCATCTGTCCCGTGACCTGCAATCGGCCGGTCACGCACGAACCGAGGAGTGAACGTGTCGGAAGTCAAGGTCCACCTGGTCGGCGTCGAGGGCGAGGCTGAGCGGAGTGTGACCGAGACGACGACGATCGGGGAGCTGTTCGCCGAGATCTTCGGCCAGGACCGCTCCGCCATCGCCGCCCGCGTCAACGGTGAGCTGCGGGACCTGTCCCGGGTGGTCGCCGACGGCGACCAGATCGAGCCGGTCAAGGCGGCGTCCGAGGACGGCCGCGCGATCATCCGGCACTCGACCGCGCACGTCCTCGCGCAGGCCGTCCAGGACGTGTTCCCGGACGCCAAGCTCGGCATCGGCCCGCCGGTGGAGAACGGGTTCTACTACGACTTCGACGTCGAGACGCCGTTCACCCCGGAGGACCTGACCAAGCTCGAGAAGAAGATGCAGCAGATCATCAAGGAGCGGCAGCGGTTCAGCCGCCGGGTGGTCTCCGACGACGACGCGCGCACCGAGCTGGCCTCCGAGCCGTACAAGCTGGAGCTGATCGGCATCAAGGGCTCCGCGGCCGACGCCGCCGAGGGCGCGAGTGTCGAGGTCGGTGGCGGCGAGCTGACGATCTACGACAACGTCCGGCGTGACGACAGCGTCGCCTGGAAGGACCTCTGCCGCGGCCCGCACGTGCCCGCGACCGGATACCTCGGCAACTTCAAGCTGATGCGTACGGCGGCGGCCTACTGGCGGGGCAGCGAGAAGAACCCGCAGCTGCAGCGCATCTACGGCACCGCGTGGGAGTCCCGCGACGAGCTGAAGGCGTACCTGAACCGCCTGGAGGAGGCCGCCAAGCGCGACCACCGCAAGCTCGGAACCGAGCTGGACCTGTTCAGCTTCCCGGACGAGATCGGGTCCGGCCTCGCGGTCTTCCACCCGAAGGGCGGCGTGCTGCGCAAGGTGATGGAGGACTACTCCCGCCAGCGGCACGTCGAGGACGACTACGAGTTCGTGTACTCGCCGCACATCACCAAGGGCCAGCTGTTCGAGACCTCCGGTCACCTGGACTGGTACGCCGACGGTATGTACCCGCCCATGCATCTGGACGAGGAGCGCGGCGCAGACGGGCAGATCCGCAAGCAGGGCCAGGACTACTACCTGAAGCCGATGAACTGCCCGATGCACAACCTGATCTTCGCGGCCCGCGGCCGGTCGTACCGGGAGCTGCCGTTGCGGCTGTTCGAGTTCGGCACCGTGTACCGGCTGGAGAAGTCCGGCGTCGTGCACGGCATGACCCGGGCCCGCGGGTTCACCCAGGACGACGCGCACATCTACTGCACCCGTGAGCAGATGCGCGACGAGCTGCGCAACCTGCTGACGTTCGTGCTCGGGCTGCTCGCCGACTACGGCCTGGACGACTTCTACCTCGAGCTCTCCACGAAGAACCCGGACAAGTTCGTCGGCTCCGACGAGGTCTGGGAGGAGGCCACCGAGACCCTGCGGGAGGTTGCCGAGGGCTCCGGTCTCGACCTGGTCCCGGACCCGGGCGGCGCGGCGTTCTACGGCCCGAAGATCTCCGTCCAGGCCCGGGACGCGATCGGCCGGACCTGGCAGATGTCGACGATCCAGCTGGACTTCAACCTGCCGGAGCGGTTCGAGCTGGAGTACACGGCTCCGGACGGTTCGCGGCAGCGCCCGGTGATGATCCACCGCGCGCTGTTCGGCTCGATCGAGCGGTTCGTGGCCGTGCTCACCGAGCACTACGCCGGCGCCTTCCCCCCGTGGCTGGCCCCGGTCCAGGTGGTCGGTATCCCGATCACCGACGGCCACGTCGACTACCTGTACGACGTCGCGAAGCAGCTGAAGGCACAGGGCATCCGGGTCGAGATCGACTCCTCCGACGACCGGATGCAGAAGAAGATCCGGAACGCGCAGAAGGCCAAGACGCCGTACATGCTGATCGCCGGCGACGACGACATGGCCGCCGGGTCGGTCTCCTTCCGGTACCGCGACGGCACCCAGAAGAACGGCGTACCGATCGCGGACGCGATCGCGGAGATCGTCGAGTCCGTGCAGAAGCGCGTCCAGGTCTGACGGGACGGGTATGACCGAGCACCCCGACTCGCCGTACGCGCCGGACGAGTTGCTGCGGCAGGACGGCGTCGGGGTGCCGGATGCGTTCATGCGGCTGTGGACGCCGCATCGGATGGCCTACATCGAAGGCGAGAACAAGCCAACCAGCTCCGAGGCCGGGTCGGGCTGCCCGTTCTGCCGGATCCCGGGGCTGCCGGACGCCGACGCGCTGATCGTGCACCGCGGCGAGGCGGCGTACGCGGTCCTGAACCTGTACCCGTACAACCCCGGCCACTTGATGGTCGTGCCCTACCGGCACGTGGCCGACTACACGGAGCTGACCGAGGCCGAGGTCGCCGACGTCTCGGCGCTGACCCGGCAGGCGATGCAGGCGGTCCGTACGGTGTCGGATGCGCACGGCTTCAACATCGGCATGAACCAGGGCGAGATCGCCGGCGCCGGCATCGCAGCCCATCTGCACCAGCACGTGGTCCCGCGCTGGGCCGGCGACATGAACTTCATGCCCGTCGTCGCCGGCACCAAGGTCCTCCCACAACTCCTCACCGACACCCGCGCCCTGCTCGCCAAGTCCTGGCCGTAGCCCCGGCCCACCAGCGGACCGGGGCCGATCTGGTCCTACGCGGGTGTCACTCTCCGGCCAGGTTCTGCGCCGTGAAGCCCCGCCAGTAGAAGTACACCGGATCCGTGAAGGTGCCCTTGACCTTGCCGAGCCCGGCGATCGAGGTCGCGGCGCCGTTGGCGTGGCCAACGCGGTAGAGGTAGCCCGCACCGGTGTCCTTGTCGATGCCGAGCAACAGCGTCCCGGTGCCGCACGGTGCTGCCACCAGCGACTCGAACCCCTGCCAGGTCGAGCCGCGGACCTGCTTCACCACGCCGGGGATGATGTGCCCGCCCGCGAGCGGCAGCCGGGCGGTGTAGAGCTTCCCGCTGGTCAGCGTCATCAGGAACGTGTCGTAGGTCGACGTCTGGCTGATCAGCGTCATCGCCTTCACGCCCCGGTACCCGGACTGCCAGCCGGTGATCTGCCGGCTCGGAACCCCGTTCTTCGAGGTGACGTTGCGCCGATAGAGCGTGCCGTCGGTGTGCAGCGCGTACTCGGTGTCGCGCTGTGCCGTCGCGGTCACCACAGTCGAACGGTCCAGCGTCCGGTAGACGCCCCAGCCGGGACCGACTCGGGTGACCTGCTTCGTGATGACGGCCCCGCCGCCCTTCGGCGTGAGGTAGCTCGTGTCGTACATGGTCGAACCCATGATCACCGGGCCGGTGTGCCCCTCACTGTTGCCCTCTTCCGCCGACCCGTACCGCATCGTGGCGCTCAGCCGGACCTGGCCGTCCGGATAGACGTCCTTGGCAACGATCTTGTCCTCGACCCTCGACCCGTCGGTCCAGAAGGTCTGCATCCGGTGATCGCCGCCTGCGGTGACCGAGCCGACCCGGATGCTGCAGGTGCCGCTCGCCACGGACGCCCCGCTGCTGGGCTTGGCTGCCGCGAAGCCGCTGGTGAGCAGGCTGGTGCTGACGACGCCGGCGGCGACAAGCCCGCCGTACTTCGACCACTTGGTCATGTGGAACCCCCCAGGGTGCAGTGTTTGTTGGGGGTTGGATGCCGGACTGATCCGGAAAGTTGCCGGGTGTTGCTCAGCGCAGGAACAGGGGGAGCATCGGGTCGACCAGGTGGGTGAGGGTGTCGAGGGTTACCTCGTGGGGTGGGTCGGTCAGGGCGGTCACGCGGACGACGCGGCGGCCCTGGCGGAAGACGAGTTCGCCGGACTTCGGGAGGTAATACCCGGGCCGGCCGATCGGTGCGAACTGGGGTGGTGGCACCTGATCCGCCTCCGGGATCGAAGGCTGGTCGAACGCCTCGACGATCGAGACGGTCGCGTCGTACGTTCCCCAGATGCAGGTCAGCGCCCCGCCCTTTCCGCGGTAGTCCCGGCGCAGCTGGACCTGCAGCCCGATGAACCGCTCGGCCGCCGAGTTCGACAGCTGGCAGGTCGCGTCCGCCTGCCTGGCCGGTCGCAGGCTCTTTGGTACGGCGTCGCGCGCAGCCTCGGCGATCGCGACGGCCGTGGCGCGGTTGATCCCGTCGGGCGTACCCAGGTCGATGCCGCCCGCGGGCGTGACGCGGACCGCGTGGCCACCGGCGTGGAACACCAGCCGGGACTCGCCGATCAGTGCTTCCGGGCCGAGCTCAGGAAGCGAGCCGACCCCGCCGGCGCCGTTCATCAGGCGCGACAGCGAGTCCGGCTGGCTCGGCAGCGCGCTGACCCCGATCGTGACGGCGCGCCCTTGGACGAGCAGTGTGCAGAGGTCCATGGACGGCAGGCCGCCGTCGTTCCAGGCGTTCGGCTTCGCGGTGACAGGCAGTCTCAGGCGTGCGGTGAGAGTGCGCGTGATCGCCGTACACACCTGCGGTCCAGGCGCTCCCCACGTACCGTCCAAACCTTCGGCCTGTGGGGGAGCGATCGCGGTCGGTAGCACCGCGGCCGGGACCGGAGGCGGCGGCGAGGCGCCGTTGGCGCGCTGGGCCACGCTGCAGCCGCCGGTGAGGAGCGGGAGTATGAGCGCGCTCGCGAGCCAGGTACGTCGCATCCGCGTCACCTCCTCACCTCCCAGCATCGCGCCTGGGAGGCCCCGACGCAGGGCGAAAGCCGTGCCGTGTGACCTGATGGTGATCCTGGTGAACTACGATCGCGTCGCCATGCTTAACAGATTCCGGCAGTTCTGGACCAAGGTGATCACGCCGATCGCCACCCTCCTGCTCAAGCTCGGCGTGACCGCCGACATGGTCACGCTGGTGGGCACCATCGGTGTGTCCGCGGGTGCGCTGATCTTCTTCCCGGGCGGCCACCTGTGGCTCGGCACCGTGGTGATCACCTGCTTCGTCTTCTCGGACCTGATCGACGGGCACATGGCCCGGACCTCGGGAACCTCGTCGAAGTGGGGCTCGTTCCTGGACTCGACGCTGGACCGGATCGCCGACGGCGCGATCTTCGGCGGCCTGGTGATGTTCTACGCGAACTCCCGGGCCGGCGACTCGACACTGATGGCCGCGGTGACGCTGTGGGCGCTGGTGATGGGCGCCGTCACGTCGTACGCGCGGGCCAAGGCGGAGAGCCTCGGCCTGAAGGCCAGCGGCGGTCTCGCCGAGCGCGCCGACCGGCTGGTGTTCACCCTCGTGGTCGCGTTCTTCTCGGACGTGTTCAACCTGCCGATCCTGCTCGAGATCGTGATCTGGTACGTCGCCGCGGCGAGCACGATCACCGTCGTGCAGCGCTCGCTCTCGGTCCGTAAGCAGGTGCTCGCGGACCCGGCGAACGCAGGTCTCGACACCCCGCCTCCGGACCCGAAAGCCTGATGGACGGCGCCCGGCAGCGGGCCGTCGACCTGGCCTTCGCGCTCGCCTGGGCGCTGGTACGGCGCCTGCCCGAGCGGACCGTGACGTGGCTGTTCACCCGGGCGGCCGACCGAACGTACCGGGGCAACGGTCGTGGCGTACGGCGCCTGCGCGGCAACCTGGCCGCCGTACGTCCCGAAGCGACCGACGCCGAGCTGGACGAGCTGACCCGCGCCGGCCTGCGCTCGTACCTGCGCTACTGGCAGGAGGCGTTCCGGCTGCCCGAGTGGTCCGACGAGCAGATCGTCAGCCGCGTCCGTACGGTCAACGAGAAGCTGCTGCGGGACGCGTACGCCGCTGGCCAGGGCGTGATCTGCGCGCTGCCACACCTGGCGAACTACGACCATGCCGGCGCCTGGGCGGGACTGACCGGGATGCCGGTGTCGACGGTGGCCGAGCGGCTGCAGCCGGAGTCGCTGTTCGACCGCTTCATCGAGTACCGCAAGAAGCTCGGCATGGAGGTCCTGCCGTTGACGGGCGGTGACGACGACGTCACCGCCGTACTCGCCGACCGGCTGCGGGCAGGCAGATTCGTGTGCCTGGTCGCCGATCGTGACCTGTCCGAGCGTGGCGTCCCGGTGACGTTCTTCGGCCGCCCGTCGCGGATGCCCGTTGGGCCGGCGGCGCTCAGCCTCAAGACGGGCGCGCCGCTGATCCCGGCGACGCTGCACTACGACGGCCCGGACCTGGTCATCACCTTCCACGACACGATCGAGACCGATGGCGGAGCGGACGCGATGACGCAGCGGTGCGCGGACGCGTTCGCGGTGGGGATTGCCGAGCACCCGCAGGACTGGCACATGCTGCAGCGGATTTTTGTTGATTAGTAGGGACCAGTAAGAATCTTCCCGTGAGGATCGGCGTCGTCTGCCCGTACTCGCTGGGCACGCCCGGCGGGGTGCAGAACCACGTCCGTGACGTGGCCGAGGCGCTGCTCAGTGCCGGCCACGAGGTCTCGGTCCTGGCCCCGGTCGACGATTCCGGCCGGATCCCGCCGTACGTCGTGTCCTCCGGACGAGCGGTCGGCGTGCCGTACAACGGGTCGGTCGCGCGGGTGACGTTCGGCCCGCGGACGGCAACCCGGGTGAAGAGCTGGCTCGCCGATGGGGACTTTGACGTCGTGCACGTCCACGAGCCGACCACGCCGAGCGCGTCGATCATCGCGCTGTGGTCCGCGGACGGGCCGTTCGTGGCGACGTTCCACACCTGGCAGGTGCGGTCGCGGGCGATGAGTGTCGCGTCCAACCTGCTGCGGCCCGCGCTGGAGAAGATCGACGCGCGGATCGCGGTGTCGGAGAACGCGCGCTCGATGATGGTGCAGCACATCGGCGGCGAGGCGGTCGTGATCCCGAACGGCCTCTACACGGCCCGGTTCAAGGGCAGCCCGCGGGCGGAGTGGATGGGCGAGGACGGCACGATCAGCTTCCTCGGCCGGCTCGACGAGCACCGCAAGGGCCTTGGCGTACTGCTCGACGCCGTACCGGCACTGCTGGCCGAGCGGCCGCGGCTGAAGGTCCTGGTGGCTGGGGCCGGACAGGCCGACGAGGCGCGGCGGTCGCTGCCGCCGCGGTACCACGAGAACGTGCTGTTCCTCGGGCCGATCGACGACGAGGCCCGCGCCGACATGCTCGCCGGCTCGGACGTGTACGTCGCTCCGCACCTCGGCGGGGAGAGCTTTGGCATCGTGCTGCTGGAGGCGATGGCGGCCGGAGCGCCGGTGCTGGCTAGCGACCTGCCCGCGTTCCGGACCGTACTGGAGGGCGGGCAGTTGGGCGAGCTGTTCGAGCCGGGCCATGTCGGCGACCTGGCTGCGCGGGCGCTCCGCCTGCTGCGGCGCCCCGACGAGCGTGAGCGCCTACGATCCGCGGGTCTGGCCGCCGTACCGCGGTACGACTGGTCCGTACTGCTCCCGGAACTGCTCTCGGTCTACGAACTGGTGGCTAGACGAGCTTCTCGCTGACGGCCTTGATCTCGTCCAGGTCGCCGGACTCCGGCTTCCAGGGAAGCACCATCGGGTCGTCCGGGTAGCGGGGGATCACGTGCAGATGGGTGTGGAACACGGTCTGCCAGGCGTCCGGGCCGATGCAGCTGAGCAGGTTGGCGCCGCTCGCACCGTCGAGCCGCTCGATCACGCGGCCGATCAGCGACTGGGCGAGCAGCGTCACGGCGGTCAGGTCCTCGGGCGCGGCCTCGCGAAGGTCGGCCGAGTGCACCCGCGGAATCACCAGCAGGTGCCCGGGCGTCGCCGGCGCGATGTCCATGAAGGCGATCGCCCGATCGGTCTCGGCGACCCGCGTGGCAGGGATGTCGCCGGCCACGATCCCGCAGAAGATGCAGTTCTCGCTCATCCGCCCAGGCTATACACTGCGCGAGCGAACCCGCCCAGTCCCCGTCAGCGATGTGGAGCCCGATGCCGGACGATCTCCTGCGCCCGACCGTCGGCGCCGGCGTGGACCTGTCGGCGCGCCCGTGGCGCCTGATGTCGCAGACGTACGTCGCGTTCTTCGGCGGCGTGCTCGCGTCCACCGCGATCGCGTACCTGAACGCGAAGCGGCTCGGTGTCGACGCGGCCAAGCGGCGGCTGATCCTGCTCGCCGGACTGGCCGGCCTGATCGTGGTGGTCGGCGTGTTCGTGCTGGCGTACGGCGACGAGTCCGGCCTCACCTCGGGGCTCCGGGTCGGGATCCGCGTGGTGGCCGTCGTGTGCTGCATGCTGCAGGTTCGGCTGCAGCGGCCGATGGACCGGGCGTTCCAGCTGCGCGGCGCGGACTACGGATCCCTGTGGGGCATGGGGATCGCGGTGACGCTCGGCGGCGCGGTCGCCGAGGCTCTGATCCTCTTGGCTGTGACGGCGATTCTGTGAGAGTGATCCTGTGAACGATCCGAGCGAGTCCCGCCTGCAGATGGCCGCGCACTGGTTGCGGATTGCCCGTCCCGAGCGTGTTCTCGACGAGCTCCAGGGCCTGTCCGGCGACGCTGCGGTCGACTACCGCGCGTACCTGTTCCGCGGTGCCGCGCTGCACTCGCTGGAACGGGATGTCGAAGCGATCGACGTACTGCGGGACGGGCTCGCCCAGCACGGACCGTTCCCGGACATGCTGTACTTCCTCGGGTCGGCGCTGCGTTCGGAGGGCCGGCTGCCCGAGGCCGAGGCGGCGTACCTGCAGGGTCTGAGCCTCGACCCGAACGACGCGAACCTGCTGCTCGGTTACGCGCACGTGTGCCTCGCGGCCGGGCAGGCCGAGAAGGCGAGCGCGCTGGTCGAGCGGGCCGCGTCGCACGCGCCGGAGAGCGTCGCGGTGTCGGCGGCCCGCGCACAGGTGGCGTTCGCGCTCGGCAAGGATCGCGACATGCACCGGCACAGCACCGAGGCGCTCTCGTACGACCCCGAGGACCCGAACGCGCGAGCGCTGCACGGCACGGCGTCGATGCTGAACGGCGACGCCCGCGCCGGGTACAACTCATTGCGGTCGGCCGCGGCCGCCCAGCCTGGTGACGCCGACCTGCGCGCCGCCGCTCGGGAGGCGAGGCTGTTCAACCACCCGCTGATGCTGCCGCTGCGCCCGTTCGCCCGCGTGAACCCGCTGGTCGTCTGGATCGGCGCGGTCGCGGTCATCTACGGCCTCCGCGCCGTCGGCCTGGGCTTCCTGTCCTTCGGGTTCGCGATGATCTGGTTCACGTTCTGCGTCTACTCCTGGGTCGTGCCGCCCCTCGTACGCCGCTGGATCAACAGGAAGTGGGGCTCATGAGTAACGACCGGATCGATGCGCTCCGGAAGGCTGTCGAGGCGAATCCGGATGATGTGCTGCTGCGGCTGGTGCTGGCGGAGTCGTTGACGGGTGCCGGCGAGACCGAGGAGGCACTCGACCAGTACGTGGTGCTGCTGGATCACCACGGGCTGCCCGACGACCAGTTCGTACCGGTCGGAGAGTTGGCTGCGGCGAACGGGCGGCTCGCCCTGCTGCGGAACCTGCTCGAGGCGGCTCGTCAGCGCGGTGTGGTCGAGGGCACCGGACGGCTGCAGCAACTCGTCGACGGCATGATCGCCGAGCGCAGCGGCGTCCGGATCAAGGTCGGGCCGGAGGCCGAGACACCGTACGAGCAGGAGACGGTCAAGGAGACCACCACCTTCGACCAGGTCGGCGGGATGGAGGAGATCAAGCGGGTCATCCACCGGATGGTCATCCTCCCGCAGAGCCGTCCGGAGCTGTACGAGAAGTACGGCCGGAAGTCCGGCGGCGGCGTGATGCTCTACGGGCCTCCCGGCTGCGGGAAGACGCTGCTCGCCCGGGCGACCGCGGGGGAGTGCGGGCTGCCGTTCATCAACGTACGCATCGAGGACGTGATGGATCCGTACCTCGGCGTCTCGGAGCGGAACCTGCACGAGGCGTTCGAGCGCGCCCGCGCCAACGGGCCGTGCGTACTGTTCCTCGACGAGCTGGACGCACTGGCCTTCGCGCGGCACAAGCACGGCGGGTCGGAGGCGCGGCGGCTCGTCGACGTACTGCTGCAGGAGCTGGACGCAATCGGCTCCGAGAACGACGGCCTCCTGGTGCTCGCCGCGACGAACGCGCCGTGGGACGTGGACGAGGCCATGCTCCGGCCCGGCCGCTTCGACCGCGTGATCTTCGTACCGCCGCCCGACGAGCCGGCCCGCGCCGACATCCTGGGCGTGCTGACGCGGGACGTACCGGCTGATGGACTCGACCTGAAGGCGCTCGCCGGGCAGACCGCGATGTTCAGCGGCGCCGATCTGCGCGCGCTGATCGAGCGCGGCGTGGACAAGGTGATCGACGAGGCGCTGACCAGCGGAGGCGAGCCGCCGCTCGGCATGCAGCACCTGACCGGGGCGCTCACCGCGGTGAAGCCGTCCACGCTCGACTGGCTGCACCGCGTCCGTTCGTACATCGAGTTCGCCAACCAGAGCGAACGCTACGACGATGTCGCCGCCTACCTGAAGACCCGGGACGTCCGCCGCCGCCTCAATCGCGACACCAAGAGCTGACTACTTGAGTTTGGACGCTGCGGAGTCGGGCATGGCCTCGTAGCGGGAGAACTGGCGGGTGAAGGACGCTGCGCCGTGCGACAGGGAACGGAGGTCGATGGTGTAGCGGGTGATTTCCACCTGCGGTACTTCGGCCTTCACCAGCGTCCTGTTCTCGCCGACCTTGTCGGTGCCGAGCAGGCGGCCGCGCCGTCCGGAGAGGTCGCTCATCACGGCGCCGACGAGCTCGTCCGGTACGAGGACCGAGACCAGGTCGACCGGTTCGAGCAGGTTCACTTTCGTGGCCGCGGCGGCCTCGCGCAGCGCCAGCCCGCCGGCCATCTGGAAGGCCATGTCCGACGAGTCGACGCTGTGCGCCTTCCCGTCGAGCAGCGTGACGCGGATGTTCACCATCGGATATCCGGCGGAGACGCCCTTCTCCATCTGCGCCCGCACGCCCTTCTCGACGCTCGGGATGAACTGCCGCGGCACCGCACCGCCGACGACCTTGTCGACGAACTCGAACTCCGCGCCGTCGGGCAGCGGCTCCACCTCGATGTCGCAGACCGCGTACTGACCGTGGCCGCCGGACTGCTTCACATGGCGCCCGTGACCCTTCGCCTTGCCACCGAACGTCTCCCGCAGCGGCACCCGGAGCTCGACGGCGTCCACGGTCACGCCGTACCGGTTCGCGAGCGCGTCCAGGACGACGTCGGAGTGCGCCTCGCCCATGCACCAGAGGACGATCTGATGGGTCTCGGGGTTCTGCTCGATGCGCAGCGTCGGATCCTCCGCGGCCAGCCGTTGCAGCCCGGCGCCGAGCTTGTCCTCGTCGGTCTTGGCATGCGCCTGGACCGCGATCGGCAGCAGCGGCTCGGGCATGGTCCACGGCTTCAGCAGCAGCGGGTCCGCCTTGTCGGACAGTGTGTCACCGGTCTCCGCGCGGGTCAGCCGGCCGATCGCGCAGATGTCACCGGCGACCACCTCACCGGCCGGGCGCTGCGTCTTGCCGAGCGGGAACGAGAGGGTCCCGATCCGCTCGTCCTCGTCATGGTCCTCGTGCCCGTGGGCCGCGCCCTCGTGCGCACCGAAGAAGGACGTGAAATGGCCCGACACGTGAACCGTCGCGTCGGGCCTGATGGTGCCGGAGAACACCCGCACCAGGCTGACCCTGCCGACGTACGGGTCCGAGGTCGTCTTCACCACCTCGGCGAGCAGCGGGCCGTCCGTTGCACAGGCGAGGCCCTTGCGGGCGACCCCGTGCGGGGTGAACACGTCCGGGATGGTGTGCTCGGGCGGCGACGGGAAGCCGCTGGTGATCACCTCGAGCAGCTCGAAGGTCCCGATGCCCGACGCGCTGCAGACGGGAACGACAGGAAAGAAGGAGCCGCGCGCGATGGCGTGCTCGAGGTCCTCGATCAGCACCTGCTGGTCGATGTCCTCGCCGCCGAGGTAGCGCTCCATCAGCGACTCGTCCTCGGACTCCTCGATGATCCCCTCGATCAGCGTGCCGCGGAGCTCCTCGATCTGGTCGCCGTACGCCGGATCGGCCGTCGCAGTGGAACGCTTGCCGCCGGAGTACTCGAAGTACGACTGGGACAGCAGCCCGATCAGTCCGTCACCAGCGGGCAGGTAGAGCGGCAGGACTTTGTCGCCGAACGCGGCCTGGGCGGTCGCGAGCGCGTTCTGGTAGTTGGCACGGGCGTGGTCGAGCTTGGTGATCGCGACCGCCCGCGGCATCCCGACCTCGTCGCACTCCTGCCAGAGGGCGCGGGTCGGCTCGTCGACGCCCTCGCTCGCGGAGATCACGAACAGCGCGCAGTCCGCGGCGCGCAGGCCGGCCCGCAGCTCACCGACGAAGTCGGCGTACCCGGGGGTGTCAATGAGGTTGACCTTCACGCCGTCGTGCGGCAGCGAGCCGAGCGACAGGCCGACCGAGCGCTGCTGACGGATCTCGGCGTCGTCGAAGTCACACACAGTGGTTCCGTCGACGACGGTGCCGGGTCTGTTCAGGACCCCTGAGGCCACCAGCAGGGCCTCGACAAGGGTGGTCTTGCCGGCGCCCGACGGGCCGACCAGGACCACGTTGCGGATGGCGGCCGGGCTGTCCGCAGCGGGCGCGGCCCCGGTGCCTTGGGAAGCGTTCGTCTTGTCTGCCATGACGTTCCTCCTGGTCCACCCACGATTCCCCTAACCGACATTTCGCACAAGAGCCCTCAGCCCGCGGATTCGTGTCGGCCCGGCGACCTCCGGACCCTCCGGATCGATAGGGTCGCGGGCATGCGTAGGGCACTCGGGGTAGTAATCAGCACGCTGTTCGCCGTCCTGGCGATGGCCGGTTTCGCCGTACCGGCGAGCGCGGCCACGGCGGAGCAAGGCGACGCGGTGCGGAACTTTCAGATCGACTACGAGGTCACCGCGGACGGCGTCCTGAAGGTGACGGAGACGATCGACTACCACTTCGCGGAGACGGGGCG
Organism: Kribbella sp. NPDC048928; assembly: GCF_043197975.1. NCBI lineage: Bacteria > Bacillati > Actinomycetota > Actinomycetes > Propionibacteriales > Kribbellaceae > Kribbella > Kribbella sp. NPDC048928. The sequence goes on from NZ_JBICUC010000005.1 coordinate 26,202, forward strand.
GCACGGCATCTACCGCGACCTGGTCACCCGCGAGCCCTACCGCGACGACGACTCCAAGGACCAGGAGTACCGGGTCTCGAACATCAAGGTGAAGTCCCTGACCACTGGCGTGAGCGACGACTTCACCAAGACCACGTCGGAGTCGAACAAGGGCCGCTACTCGGCGGAGCAGATCAAGATCGGCTCGGCGGACGACACGATCAAGGGCACCGAGGCGACGTACGAGATCACGTACGAGGTGCGCGGCGCGCTGCGGCACTTCGACGACCACAGCGAGTTGTACTGGGACGCGACCGGCAGTGACTGGGCTGCGCCGATCGACAACGTCAGGGTCACGGCCAGGGTCCCGCAGGGCGTGACCAAGGTGGAGTGCTTCGTCGGCCGCGTCGGCTCGAACGACAACTGCCCGTCCAGCTCGGTCTCCGGCGGAGTGGGTACGTTCGGTGCGAGCCAGTTGGAGATGGGCAACCAGTTGACGATCGTCGCCGGGATCACCGCCGGCGCCGTCCAGAACGACACGCCGATCATCGTCGACCCGCCGAACTGGCTGCAGCGCAACGGCCTGTCCTGGCTGTCCGTGATCGGTGCGGCCCTCGTCAGCGCGGCCGCGATCGTGGTCGCTGCGCTCTACTCCAAGTTCGGCAACAAGGACCAGCGGTACGCCGGGATGCCGCCGGGCACCTTCCCGCCGGACGGGGTCGCGGCCCAGCCGGTGAAGGACGACCTGACCGAGGACCAGATCCCGGTCGCGTTCTCGGCCCCGCGGATCCCGGTGGCCGAGGGCGGTCTGCTGATCGACGCGAAGGCGAACACGGTCGAGACCGCCGCGACGCTGATCGACCTGGCGGTCCGCGGTGGTGTCCGGATCGACAACGACGGCAGCACCCAGAAGGCCGTTCTGCTGAACCCGGCCGCGGCGACCGCGCCCCACGAGCAGGCGCTGATGTCGGGGCTGTTCCCGACCCTGCAGCCCGGCTCGGAGGTCGTACTGGAGCGTGGCGCGGTCGGCGACAACACGATGCGGCATGCGCACAACGAGATGATCAAGGCACTCCGCCAGCAGGTGAAGGCCCGCGAGTGGTACCAGCGGATGCCGCGGGCCGGCGGCGGTTCGGTGTTCAAGAGCGGCTTCGGCTGCGCGTGCATGGCGATCATCGGGTTCTGGGTGGTCGGTGTCGGCCTGATGGGGACCGTGGCGAGCGCCGCGACCGGTGGCGCCGGCCGCGGGGTCGTGGTCGCGGTGCCCGTGATCGCGGTGATTGCGGCCATTGTCGTCTGGATCGTGATCCGTGGCCGTGGGCAACGGAATCCAGCAGGCCGCGCGGTCACCGACCAGTTGGTCGGCTTCAAGAAGTACCTGGCCACCGCCGAGGCGGACCAGCTTCGCTTCGAGGAGGGCGAGGACATCTTCTCGAAGTACCTGCCCTGGGCGATCGCGTTCGGCCTCGCCGACCGTTGGCAGAAGGTCTGCGAGCAGCTCGTCGCCGCGGGCCGCATCCCACAGGACCCGTACTGGTACTCAGGTCCGTCGTACTACACCTCCGGCTGGACCGCGGGAGCAGTCGGCGCGACCCTCGCCCACAGCTTCGACCCGCCGCCCACCCCCTCCAGATCCGGCAGCGGCGGAGGCAGCTCCTCCGGCTTCAGCGGCGGCTCCTCCGGCGGTGGAGGCGGCGGTGGAGGCGGCGGTAGCTGGTAGGGGCGGACCTTACGCTGGGTAGTGTCGCGGTCATGCGTCGTGCTCTCGGGGTTGTTGTCGGCATGTTCGCGGTCGTGCTGGCACTGGCTGGGTACGCCGTACCCGCGCACGCGTCGGTCAGCGAGTTGGGCGATCGGGTGGTGTCGCTCGCGATCGACTACGTCGTGTCGGACGACGGCGTACTGCAGGTCACGGAGACGATCGACTACGAGTTCGTCAGCCGGGAACCGCACGGGATCTTCCGGGACCTGGTGATCCGGGAGCCGTACGTCGACGATCGCTCGAAGGACCAGAAGTACGACGTCTCGAACATCCACGTGTCGTCTCCGACCGCCTCGGCCGAGTTCGAGACGGGTACGGCGAAAACGAACCATCGGCGCGATCAGGTCCTGCGGATCAGGATCGGCTCGGAGGACAAGACGGTCCCCGGTGGCCGCGCGACGTACAAGCTCACGTACGACGTGCGCGGGGCTCTGCGGCACTTCCCCGACCACAGCGAGCTGTACTGGGACGCGACCGGCTCGAGCTGGGAGGCGCCGATCGACCACCTGGTGGTGACGGTCGCGGCTCCGCAGGGAGTGACCCGCGTGGCCTGCAACGAGGGTCCGCCCGGGTCCACGGATCCCTGTGAGGCGAAGACGATCCGCGCGGGCAAGGCCGTGTTCACGCAGGAGTCGGACATCGTCCGCGGCGAAGGGCTGACGATCGTCGCCGGTCTGCAGGCTGGTGCCGTACGCAACGACACTCCGATCGTCGTGGACCCGCCGGGCATCCTGGAGCGCTACGGCGTCAGCTGGCCGGCCGCGATCGTCTCCGTCCTGCTCACGATCGGGGCGTTCGTGACCGGCAAGGTCGTCGGCCGCCGGCGCCGGGATCTGCGGTACGACAGGGTGCCGCCCGGAACCGTGCTGCCGGAGGGCGCACCGACGGTCCCGGATCGCCTGCAGGACAAGGATCTTCCGGTCGTCTTCGCGCCGCCGGACATCACGGCCGCGGAGGGCGGTCTGCTGATCGACAACAAGGCCGACACCACCGAGGTCGCGGCGACACTCGTCGACTTGGCGGTCCGCGGGGCGGTGCGGATCGACAGCGAGGGCAAGGTACGCACGGCCGTACTGGTGGATTCGGCGCTTGCGTCGGCGCCGCACGAGAAGGCGTTGCTCAAGGCGCTGTTCCCGAAGCAAGAGGCCGGGTCCGAGATGCGGCTGGTACAGCCGGCGGTGGGGGACACCCGGCCGGCCCGCGCGGCCAACAACCTGGTCGACTCGGTGCGGGAGCAGGCCGAGAAGCAGAAGTGGTACGTCCGGATGCCACGGCGGGTACGGGTCGTCGAGTCTTCGGGCTACGGATGGGTGCCGCTCGGCTGCGGCGTGTTCCTGGCGGCCGTCGTCGGTGTGTTCAGCGTGATCGTGTACTGCGTGAAGTTCGGTGCGCCGAGCTGGCTGGGGCCGACGCTGGCGGTTGTCGTACCACTGCTGGCCATGGGGAACGCCCTGTTGGACGTGATCCTCGAGCGGCGGCGCGGACGGCGTACTGCGCTCGGACGCGCGTTGACGGATCAGGTGATCGGGTTCCGGCAGTACCTGAGCACCGCCGAGGCGGACCAGCTGCGCTTCGAGGACGGCGAGGACATCTTCTCGAAGTACCTGCCGTGGGCGGTCGTGTTCGGCCTCGCGGATCGCTGGCAGCAGGTGTGCAAGCAGCTCGTCGACTCGGGACGGCTGACCGCGGCACCGGCCTGGTACGCGGGGTCCAGCTCGTACTACGACTCGGGCTGGACCGCCGGGAGCATCTCCACGACGGTCTCCAGTACGTTCGCCGAGCCGCCCTCACAGTCCACGGGCGGCGGCTCGTCCTCCGGGTTCTCCTCCAGCAGCAGCTCGTCCTCGTCGTCCTCGGGCGGCGGGGGCGGCGGCGGTGGTGGCGGGAGCTGGTAGCCCCGGGACCGCTCAGACAGCTCCGCCGGCGGCGGTCGGGGCGGTCGGGTCGGCGCCGGCGTCGCCGACCACCTCGCGGGCCAGGAAGTCCTCGAGGTGGAACAGATTGTCGCCGGCCCGCTTGGCGACGTTGACCAGCGTCTTCATCGCAGCGACCTCCTCGACCTGCTCCTTGAGGAACCACTGCATGAACTGTTCGCCGATGTAATCGCTCTCGTCGCGCGCTGTGCGGGCGAGCGTCTCGATCTGCTTGGTGACGGTGATCTCCTGCGCCAGCGCGAGTTCCAGCGGCTCCGACGCCGACTTGAAGTCGGACTCGACCTCGCGCACGGCCGGGATCTGCGGCCGGATGTCCTTGTCCAGCAGATACTGGACCATCATCATCGCGTGGTTGCGCTCTTCCAGGGACTGCTTGTAGAAGTGCGCGGCCAGCTGCGGCAGATCCTGGTCGTCGTACCAGACAGCGACTGCCACGTACTGCTGTGACGCCGTGAATTCGTTACCGATCTGTTCCTGCAGCAGTTTCTCGTACGTGCTCATTCCGTCAATCTAGTGCTGACCACCTAGTTCGACCACCTCGGCGCTCCCGTCGGGCAGTCCGATCCGCACGGTCGTACCGTCCACCGAGACATCGATGCCCTCGGCAAGCGCCTCCGGCCGGATCGCATCGCGGGTCAGCAGGACGGCGTTCACCAGGACGAGCGGCTCGCCGTTGTGCGGAGCCGTCAGATACGGCGTGGCCGAGTGCGGGCCGAACGGGTTCACGCCGAGCGCCCGGTGGATGCCGCATTCGTCGTACCCGTACAGGTTGACGACCGCAGACACCAGACCGTCGGCATTGCGGGCGGACGAACTGCCCGTTCCGACCGTTGCCTCCGGCAAGGAGTCGCCGGCGACCGCGAAGCCGCCGCTGCGGACCAGTGCACCGGCAGGACCGTCGACCAGCGCGCAGCGGAGCTCCCAGCCGTTGTGTACGACCGAGGTGATCTCGATCCGCCACGGTCCATCGGATCCGAGCCACGCGTTGTGCCACGAGGATCCCGTACGGCCGTCGACGCCGAGCCGCCGGATCCGCCCGCGGCCGCTCGTCGCTCCGTCGGGGGAGACCAGCGTGATCAGGTTGTCGATCCCCGGCTCGTGATCGGACAGGTCCGGGCCCGCATGGTTCGCGTACGCGAGGCGGTTGTAGTGCGCGTCGCCCGCCGGCTCCACGCCCTCCGGCTCTTTCGGGGGAGCGTGGTCGGTGCCGTGGTTCACCAGCTGCACGACCTGGTCGTGGCGGCTCGCGTGCACGATCCACCCCGGCTCCGGCATCGCCTTCAGCTGGTCCGCGTCGTCGAGCGGGATCGGGTCCTCCGGGTCCGACCAGACCGGGTGCTCCGGCGGCAGGATCAGCCCGACGAAACCCTTCGAGGCCCAGTACGGCGAGCCAGGTCCGGAGTACTGCTGCGTGGTCGGCAGGAACGTGTCGTACCAACCGAGCGTGAGAACACCCCGCTCGTCCGGTACGCCGTGCTGGACGAAATGCCGCGCGATCCCCGAGCACAGCCGGCGTGTCTCACCCGGCGTCAGGGGAGTGGAGTCGAGCAGCGCGCCCATCCAGTACGGGGTCGCGGACGCCATCCGGTACGTGAGCGAGCGGCCCTGGTAGACCGGGGCGCCGTCGTTGCCGACGAGGTACACCGCGTCCTCCAGGAACAGCTTGATCCGTTCCTTGTACAGCTTGAGGCGGTCCTCGTACTGGGCGCCCGGTGTGGCGGCGGCCATCCGCGCCCACAGGCCCGGGTACAGGTGCATCGCCCAGCCGATGTAGTTGTCGAAGTTCTGCCCGTCGCCGTCGGAGTACCAGCCGTTGCCGACGTACCAGTCCTCGATGCGGTCGAGGCCGGCGTCGATGTCGCTCTGCTCGAAGGGTGCTCCGACGGAGGCGAGGAACTGCTCGCTGACCACCTGGAACAGACGCCAGTTGTTGTCGTGCGTCGTGGAGCCGTTGAACCCGCCGAGCCACTCCGCGACGTGTTCCTGCGCCCGCGTGTCGAGTCGGTCCCAGATCCATTCGCGGGTCTCGTGCAGCGACACCGCGATCGCGGCGGCCTCGACCATCTGCTGGGACTTCGGGGTCAGCCGTAGCCACGCCTCGGGGTGGTCCGGGTTCGCACCGTTCGCGACGCCGCGGGCGTACCGCTCGATCAACTGCTCGCAGCCCTTGCCCTGCACGCCGGCGATCCGGAACGCGGCGAGCATGAACGACCGCGCGAAGCCTTCGAGCGCGTCGGACGCCGTACCGGACCGGCTCGGACGGCCCGGCAGCTCGACCAGCGACGCGCCGGGGGAGAAGTACGGCACCAGCGAGTCGAGCAGATGATCCGCCAGCGCCTCCCAGTGCGCCCGCACCCACCCCGTCTGCCGGGACAGCTCACGATCAGTATCGGGCAGGATCAGGCGGTTCATGCGAGCCTTCCGAGTTCGGTTGAGCTGATGGCGTGTGCGAGCGGTTTGCCTGCGGCGAGGCGTTCGAGTTCGCCGACGGCGAGTTCGCCGAGGCGGGCGATCTCGTTGCCGACGGCACCGGCGACGTGCGGGGTGACGAAGACGTTCGGCAGGTCGAGCAGCGGCGAGTCCGGCGGCAGCGGCTCCGGGTCGGTGACGTCGAGGACCGCGTCGATCCGGCCGGACGCGCACTCGGCGAGCAGCGCATCGGCGTCGATGATCTTGCCGCGCGCGGTGTTGATGAGTACGGCGTCGTCCTTCAGCAGACCGAGCAGCCGAGCGTCGACCAGGCCCACCGTCTCAGGCAGCAACGGCGCGTGCACGCTCAGGATGTCGCTGCGGGCGAAGAGCGTGTCGTTGTCGACCAGTTCCGCGCCCAGCGCCGCGGCCTCACCGGCGGTCAGATAGGGATCGCTGATCAGTACGTGCAGATCGAACGAGCGCAGCCGCTCGGCGACCATCTTCGCGATCCGGGACGCTCCGAGCAGGCCGACCGTCGCGCCGTAGTTGCCCGGCATCCCGTGCGCATCGCCCTTGCGCCGCTCCAGCCGGTACTGCGCGGCGAGCCGGAACGCCCGCTTCCCGGCCATCACGATCGCCGCGACCGTGAACTCGGCGACCGGCTGCGCGTTCGCGGTGGCCGCCGACGAGACCTGGATGCCGCGTTCGAAGGCGGCCGGATCCACGATCGCCTTGACCGAGCCGGCCGCGTGCAGGATCGCCTGCAGCTTCGGCGCCGCGTCCAGAACCTCCGGCCCGATCCGCGGACAGCCCCAGCCGGTCAGCAGTACGTCGACGTCCGGCAGTGCTGCCCGTACGGCGGGATCGGCGAGGAAGCCGTCGCCGGGGCCGATCGGCAGGACGGTGGCGACGGCGTCCAGGCGCTGCCGGACCGGCGGCACGAGCACCTGGGCGCGGGTGCTGTCGCTCATCGCCAGCATGACGGTCAGGGCGGGGCGTGGTTCGAGGCTCACGCTGACAACCTAGCAAGCGCTTTCCGAGCTGTCGCGCCGAGGACCGGGTCGTGGAACCGCCGAAATCTTTCCGCATCTTTCCTGGTGGACGGAATTTGTCCGCGAGGTCGAGGCGTTGGGAAACTGTAAGTGCCTACCGGCAACTGCGAAGAAGGAGACGACGATGCTGCGACCGGACGACCTCTACGAGATCGTCGACGAGTCGGTGGCGACCGGCCCGGCGGCGACGCCGAAGGTCCTCGTGCACTCGCTGGACGGCTTCATGGACGCCGGCCAGGCGGGTCGCGTGACCGCCGACCACCTGCTCGAGGTGCTCGAGCACCGGTTGCTGGCGCGGTTCGACGTCGACCTGCTGCACGACTACCGGGCCCGGCGGCCCGAGGTGACGTTCGCGGAGGACCGGTTCACCGACTACACGCCGCCGCACCTGTCGCTGCACCTGGTCACCGACGACGCAGGCGTGGACTTCCTGCTGCTCGAGGGCGTCGAGCCCGACAACCACTGGGACCGGTTCGCCGGCGCGGTCCGGCAGCTCATCGACCTCTACAACGTGACGCTCACGGTCGGTGTGCACGGCATTCCGATGGGTGTTCCGCACACGCGGCCGCTCGGCCTGACGGCGCACGCGACGCGGCCCGAGCTGGTCACCCGGTCGAACATCTGGGACGGCGAGATGCAGTTGCCGTCCAGCGCCGGGACCATGCTTCAGGTCCGCCTGGGCGAGGCCGGCAAGGACGCGATGGGCTTCGCGGTGCACGTCCCGCACTACCTGGCCGAGAACCGCTTCCCGAGTGCGGCGCTCGCGCTCGTGCACGCGATCTCCGCGGCGACCGGCCTGCTGCTCCCTAGCAAGGCCCTGCTCGACGAGGCCGCCGTCACGGGTCGCCTGGTCGACGAGCAGGTCGACGCCTCCGAGGACGCCTCGGCCGTCGTCAAGGCCCTCGAAACGCAGTACGACGCCGCAGCCGGCTCCCTGAGCCGCAAGAGCCTCCTCGCCGACTCCACTCCATCCGCCGACGAGCTAGGCGCCGAGGTAGAACAGTTCCTAGCCGACCTCAACCGCGAAGACGACAACTAACCCGCGCCCCACCCGGTCCCGCACCCCACCCGGTCCCGCACCCCACCAGGGCCCGCACCCCCGGTCCCGCACTCCACCAGGTCCCGCACCCCCGCCGCGTCCCACCCCGTTCCACCCGTCCCACTCAGTCCCGCGCCCCTCCGCACTCCCCGCATTTGGCTGGCAGACCCAGCAAGTGTGGGGTTCCGGACCCTGGTTGACGGTCACAGACCCCACATTTGGTGGGTCTGCCAGCCAATTTGGTGGGTCTGCCAGGCAAATGGGGCCGGTGGCGCTTGGGGAAGGGCGGGCGGTGGTGAGTGGTGGCGGGCGGCAGCGGGTGGTGGCGGGTGGTGGCGGGCGGCGGGTGGGCGCGACGTGATGGTTTGCACAGTGGGGGTGGGGGTGGCGGCGGGCTGATGCTGTCAGGATGAGGCATGCCTGAGTCGCTGGAGGATCTGGTCGAGCTGCTCGACCTGGAGATGATCGACGTCGACCTGTACCGGGGTCGTCAGCCGCAGACCTCGATGCAGCGGGTGTTCGGCGGGCAGGTGCTGGGCCAGGCGCTCGCCGCCGCCAGCCGGACGGTCGACGCGGAGCGCGTGGTGCACTCCCTGCACGGGTATTTCCTGCGCGCCGGCGACACCTCGGTGCCGATCGTGTACCGCGCGGAGTCGACCCGCGACGGCGGATCGTTCAGCAGCCGGCGCGTTGTCGCGTCGCAGCACGGCAAGCCGATCTTCTACATGTCCACGTCGTTCCAGCGGCCCGAGCCCGGCCTCGACCACCAGGACCCGATGCCGGACGACGTCGTACCGCCGGAGGAGGCGCCGCGCCTCGCGACCGTTCTGGAGATGCGGAGCGGTCGGCCCGCCGCCGACTGGGACCGGGAGTGGGCTGCTCTCGACGTACGGCTGGCGGGTGTGACCGGGCGGCAGTTCTGGATCCGTGCCGCCGGCAAGCTTCGCGACGAGCCGGCACTGCACGCGTGCGTGCTCGCCTACGCCAGCGACCTGACGCTGCTCGGCGCGAGCCTGCTCCCGCACAGGATCGTGATCGGCGACCGCCGGATCCAGCCCGCGTCGCTGGACCACGCGCTGTGGTTCCACCGCCCGTTCCGCGCCGACGAATGGCTGCTGTACGACCAGTCGTCGCCGTCCGCGTCCGGCGCCCGCGGGTTCGCGACCGGCCGCCTCTACAACCAGGCCGGCAGCCTGGTCGCCTCCGTCGCCCAGGAGGGCCTGATCCGGCCGGTCGGTCTCGAACTGGACGAACAGAACTGATTCCCTGCTATCGTGATTGACATGTTCAAGCGCGCTGTAGAGACGACGACGCCGGAGTTTGTCCCGGCGCGCTGACACCTGACTGTCACACCGAAGCCCCGGGGCGAGTGCCCCGGGGCTTTGTCGTTCCCGTGGTCCCTCGCCCATTCTCACTGAGGAGACCACCATGTACGACCACCGCAAACTCGGCCGCGAACTCGGCCTGTTCGACTCCGACCCGCTGATCGGCGCGGGCCTGCCGTACTGGCTGCCTGCCGGCGCCGCCGTCCGGCGTGCCCTTGAGAGCTACATCGCCGAGGTGGAACGAAGAGCCGGCTACCAGCAGGTGTACTCGCCGGTGCTCGCCAAGAAGGAGCTCTACGAGATCTCCGGCCACTGGGCGAAGTACCACGAGGACATGTATCCGCCGATGGAGATGGGCGGGGAGGAACTCGTACTGCGGCCGAGCATCTGCCCGCACCACGCGCTCATGTACCGCTCCCGCTCGCACAGCTACCGCGAGCTCCCGCTGCGGTACTCGGAGCTGGGCGGTCAGTACCGGGCGGAGCTGTCGGGCGCGATCGCCGGACTCAACCGGGTCCGCGCGATGCAGCTCAACGACGCGCACATCTTCTGCCGTCTCGACCAGGTCGCCTCGGAGGCGGCCTCGGCCCTGCAGCTGATCAACCAGGCGTACGCGGACATGGGGATCGCGGCCTCCCGGTACGTGCTCGCGCTGCCCGCGGCCGATGCGGAGTTCAACAGCCCGTCGAGCAAGTACGTCGGTGACGCGGCAAGCTGGGCGCAGGCGGCCGAACTGCTTCGCGAGGTGCTGAAGGACGCGGGCGTCGAGTACGAGGACGCGCCCGGCGACGCAGCGTTCTACGGGCCGAAGATCGACATCCAGATGATGGATTCGGCCGGCCGGGAGTCCAGCCTGTCGACCATCCAGATCGACTTCCACCAGCCGGCCGCGTTCGGCCTCGAGTACATCGGTGCCGACGGCAACAAACACCGGCCGGTGATCGTACACCGGGCGATCGTCGGCAGCATCGAGCGGGCGATGGCGCAGCTGATCGAGGTGCACGGCGGGGCGTTCCCGGCGTGGCTCGCGCCGGTGCAGGTCGTCGTACTGCCGATCTCGGACCACGAGGAGAGGCTCGCGGTCGAGGTCGCGCGCCGTGCGATGGACCGTGGCCTGCGGGTCGAGATCGCGCACGCGGACGAGGGCAGTCTCGGCGCCCGCATCCGCGAGAACCGCCTCGCGCCGTACCAGGCCGTCATCGGCGCCCGCGAGGCCGCAGCGGGTCAATTGGCGGTCCGCGAACGCGACGGCAGCAAGTGGGACGCGGCTCCGATCGGCCAGGTGCTGGACCGGATCCGGCGCGAGGCGGAGCCCCAGGCCATCGCAATTGCCGACGACGAGGAGGCTCGAGCGTGAACGCCGTCAGTGGCGGGCGATTGTGATGGCCTGGCGGTTCAGCCTTCCTGCAGTTGGCCGATCAGGTGCGTCACGTCGTGCTGCTCGTCGTACAGCGCGAAGTCGAGTGTCTTACCGGCCGGCTGGTGGCCGAACTGGACGCGCGACGGGAGCAGCAACGGCTTGCGGAAGTCCACGCGGACCGTGAACGCGTCCGGCAGCTGACCGGACCGCTGGATGGAGGCGAGCGCGGCGGCCTTGGCCCACATGCCGTGGGCGATCTGGCGCGGGAACCCGAACGCCTGGGCGGTGAGCTTGAACAGGTGGATCGGGTTCCGGTCGCCGGACGCCGAGGCGTACCGGCGGCCGAGGTTGCCGCGCAGGTCCCACCAGGCGTCCGCGCTGAGCACTGGGTCCGGCAGCAGGTCGGCGTGCGCGTCCGGCGTACCGGCGGAGCGGCTGAGCAGCGTGGTGAGGTCGCTCCACACCAGCTCGTGATCGACGAACACCTCGCTGATCACGTCGAACACGGTGCCCTTGGGGTGCGGGCGTTCCGGCGTACTGTGCACGCGGATCGACGGCTCCGCGTGCAGCGGGAGCGGCTGCTTCTGGGTGATCGTGTTGGACAGGTGCACGATCCCCATCGGCTTGTACGGGAACGAGGGGTCGGACATCAGGTCCAGGTGCAGCGGGAAGGCCAGGACGTGCGGGTACGTCGGCGGGAGTGCGGGACCGGCCTGGAAACCGGTGACCTCGCGATACGCCGTCAGGTGGTCCTGGTCGATCGCCGACCGGGGGAGCTCGAGCGTCAGGCCGTCCTCGTTCGGCTCGTAGTCGGCGCGCCGCAGCGTGGCCTTGACGGTCCGTGCGTACAGCGAGCCGAGGCCGGGGGAGTCGTCGTACCGTCGGGTCGGCATGTCAGGCGCCCAGGAGGCTCTGGCCGCAGACGCGGACGACGTTGCCGGTGACGCCCGCGGACGCCGGATCCGCGAACCAGGCGATCGTCTCGGCCACGTCGATCGGCAGGCCGCCCTGCTGCAGCGAGTTCAGCCGGCGGCCGACCTCGCGGATCGTGAACGGGATCTTCGCGGTCATCTCGGTCTCGATGAAGCCGGGCGCGACGGCGTTGATCCGGATCTGCTTGTCCGCGAGCACCGGCGCGAGCGCCTGCACCATGCCGATCACGCCGGCCTTCGAGGTCGCGTAGTTCGTCTGGCCGTTGTTGCCCGCGATGCCGGCCATCGACGAGACGCCGACGATCGAGCCGCCGTCGCGGAGCGCGCCGGACTCGACCAGGTGCTTGGTGATCCGCTCGGGCGCGCGCAGGTTGACGTCGAGGACGGCGTCCCAGGCGTCGGTCCGCATGTTCACCAGGCGGCGGTCGCGGGTGATGCCGGCGTTGTGCACGACGATGTCGAGACCGCCGTGCTGCTCCTGCGCGTGCGCCGCGATCCGCTGCGCGGCGTCGACGGCGGTGACGTCCAGGAGGAGTTCGGTGCCGCCGATCCTGGAGATCACCTTGCGCAGCGGGTCCGCGTTCTGCGGTACGTCGACACCGATGACGGTCGCGCCGTCGCGGGCCAGGGTGTTGGCGATCGCGGCGCCGATTCCGCGGGCGGCTCCGGTCACCAATGCCGTACGTCCCGCCAGCGGCCGGTTCGGGTCGTTGCTGACCAGTGGGCCGGTCCCGATCCGGGCGACCTGGCCGTCGACGTACGCCGACTTGGGGGACAGGAAGAAGCGCAGCGTCGAGTCGAGCTGCTCGTGAGCGTCCGGCGCGACGTACACGAGGTTGACGGTGGCGCCGCGCTTCACCTCCTTGCCGAGGCTGCGCGTGAAGCCCTCGAGGGCGCGCTGCGCGACGTGCTGGTCGGTGGAGGTCGCGAGCTCGGGCGTACGGCCGACGACGATCACGCGTCCCGCCGGGGCGAGCTGGCGGATGACGGGGGAGAAGAACCGCTGCAGGCTGGACAGGTCCGCGGTCGAGGTCGCGCCGGTGGCGTCGAAGACCAGAGCCTTCGGGCGGATCCCGATCGACGCGACGCCTTCGGTGGCCGTACTGAAGGAGGCGCCGATGTCGCGCAGCAGGGCCTGGATCGCCTTGCCGGCGTCGGTCTCGCCGATCGCGCCGAAGACGACCGTGCCGTCGATCACCGGCGCACCCTCGGTCCAGCGGGGCAGCGGCAGCGGGTCGGGCAGGCCCAGGTTCTTCACCAGGGTCTTGCCGAGCGGCGTCCGGGTGAAGGTCTGGTAGCGATCCGTCATCTCAGCTCCTACTTCTCGAGGATGGCGACGACACCCTGGCCACCCGCGGCGCAGATCGAGATCAGCCCGCGGCCGCCGCCGTTCTCGTCCAGTTGCTTCGCCAGCGCGGCGACGATCCGCCCGCCGGTGGCCGCGAACGGGTGCCCCGCGGCCAGCGAGCTGCCGTTCACGTTCAGCTTGTTTCGGTCGATCTCGCCGAGCGGAGCGTCCAGGCCGAGCCGTTCCTTGCAGAAGATCGGATCCTCCCACGCCTTCAGCGTGGAGAGAACCTGGGACGCGAACGCCTCGTGGATCTCGTAGTAGTCGAAGTCCTGGAGGCTGAGTCCGGCGCGGGCGAGCATCCGCGGCACGGCGTACGCGGGAGCCATCAGGAGGCCCTCGGCGCCCTTCACGTAGTCGACCGCGGCGGTCTGCGAGTGGGTCAGGTACGCCAGCGGGCGCAGACCGTGCTCCTCGGCCCACTCGTCCGTGGACAGCAGGACCGCGGACGCGCCGTCGGTCAGCGGGGTCGAGTTGCCGGCCGTCATCGTCGCGGTCTCGCCCTTTCCGTACACCGTACGGAGCTTGGCGAGCTTCTCGAGGGTGGTGTCGGGGCGGAGGTTCTGGTCCTTCTCGAGACCGAGGTACGGGGTGATCAGGTCCTGCTGGAAGCCGCGGTCGTACGCCTTCGCGAGGTTGATGTGTGAGCGGTAGGCCAGCTCGTCCTGCGCCTCGCGGGTGATGCCCCACTCGAGCGCGGTGAGCGCGGCGTGGTCGCCCATCGACTTCCCGGTCCGCGGCTCGGCGTTGCGCGGGATCTCCGGGACGATGTCCTTCGGGCGCACGCGGGCCAGGACCTTCAGGCGGTCCGGGTACGTCTTGGCGCGGTTGAGATCGAGCAGCACGCTGCGCAGGTGATCGTTGACGGCGAGCGGCGCGTCCGAGGCGGTGTCGACGCCGCCGGCGATGCCCGCGTCGATCTGGCCGAGGGCGATCTTGTTACCGACCAGGATCGCCGCCTCGAGACCGGTCCCACAGGCCTGCTGGATGTCGTACGCCGGGGTGGTCGGGGCGAGCTTCGACCCGAGCACCACCTCGCGCACCATGTTCCAGTCGCGGGCGTGCTTGAGGACCGCTCCGGCGACCACCTCGCCGACCTCCTGACCGCCGAGGCCGGTGCGGTCGACGAGACCGTTCAGCGCGGCGGTGAGCATGTCGGAGTTGGAGGCGTGCCGGTAGGTCTTGTCCTGCCGGGCAAACGGAATCCGGTTGCCGGCGACCACGGCCACCTTGCGTGGTTCGGTCACGATGTCTCTCCTGCTCTAGTGGAGCGGGTCTGGGGCCTGCTGGATTTTCCTGCTGGGCGTAGGGCCTTCTGTCCTACGGCGGTGGCGAGCGTGGCGGTGATCGCCGTCGACCGGACGGTGCCGACATCGGCATGATGCACCACCGGATGTCCCGGTTGGCTGCCCGACACGATCAGACCGACCCTTGCCATGTGCAACGATCCGAGGGTCTGCGTGTACAGATGGTTGGCGAGATAGGCGGTGTCGACCTCGTCGAACACCCCGGTACGCTGGCCGGCCTTCAGGATCTCGGCGATCCGGTCGAGCGGCGCGGCCATCGCCGTACCGAGTTTGACCATCACCGGCTCGGTGATCTCGCCGAACAGTTCCTCGCCGGTGCGGCGCAACAGGCTCATCGCGCAGTCGGTGAAGGCCGGGTATTGCAGGCAGAAGTCGACGAACGCCTCGCTCAGCGCCTTGAGCCGGTTGAGCGGTGCGCGGCGCGGATTGTCGGTCTCCCGGAGGCGCTCGTCCAGCTCGGCGAGGTAGTCGACCAGGGTGAGCGCGAACAGCTCCTCCTTGCCGGAGAAGTGCCGGTAGATCAGCGCCTTGTTGATCCCCACGCGCTTGGCGATATCGTCGATCTGGGCGTCGATCGTGCCACGCTCGTCGAAGATCTCCCGGGTGGCGCGGATGATGTCCCGCTCCCGGTCACGCCGACGCTCCGCCGTCGTCCGGCGGCGTCCGATCGCGAGCAGCGCGGAGCTCATGAACCGATCTTAGCCACAGTGGTACCCCTTGGTGCAAACGACGGTTACACTCGTCGGTAACATCGTACTGCCGCTGCTGGAGGATGTTGATGACCCTGACCGATCCCAAGTCCGCTGTCTCCGCCGACGTGATGGCGCTTGCCGGTGAGCTCGGCGCCGAGCGGTCGAAGCCGGGCTGGAGCCCGTTCTCGCTCGCGCTGAACGACGAGCAGCGGGAGATCCGCGACTGGGCCCACACCTTCGCGGCGGACGTCATCCGTCCCGCCGCCGCCGAGTGGGACGAGCGCGAGGAGACGCCGTGGCCGGTCATCCAGGAGGCGGCCAAGATCGGTCTGTACGGTCTGGACGCCAACATCAACCTCTTCGTGGACCCGTCCGGGCTGCTGATGCCTCTCGTACACGAGGAACTGTTCTGGGGTGACGCCGGCATCGGCATGTCCCTCAAGGGCACCGGGCTCGCGTCGTCGGCGATCTTCTCGAATGGCACACCGGAGCAGTGGAGCCAGTGGATGCCGCGCTGCTACGGCACCCCGGACGATGTCCGCGTCGCCGCATTCTGCTCGTCCGAACCGGGCGCAGGGTCGGACGTGTCGGCAATTCGTACCCGCGCGGTCTTCGACTCGGTCTCCAACGAGTGGGTCATCAACGGGCAGAAAGCCTGGGCGACGAACGGCGGCATCGCGGACATCCACGTGGTGATCGCCACCGTCGACCCGTCCCTGGGTACGAAGGGGCAGGCAGCGTTCGTCGTACCACGGACGGAGGTACGCGGTCTCGAGCAGGGCACCAAGCTCCGCAAACACGGCCTGCGCGCCTCACACACCGCCGACGTCTTCTTCGACAACGTCCGCATCCCTGCCGCCAACGTCCTCGGCGGCAAGGAAAAGCTCGACGCCCGCCTGGCCCGAGCCCGCGAAGCCCTCGAGTCCGGCAAGGGCTCGACCGGGCGCAACGCCTCGATGGCCACCTTTGAGATGACTCGTCACATCGTTGGCGCCCAGGCCATCGGCATCGCGCGGGCGGCGTACGAAGTGGCCCTCGACTACGCCAAAACCCGCGAGCAGTTCGGCCGCCCGATCATCGACAACCAGGGCATCGCCTTCAAACTCGCCGACATGGCCATGGAAATCGACGCCGCCCGGTTGCTGGTCTGGCGAGCCGCCAACATGTCCGCCGCCCTGATGCGCGGCGAAACCCCCGACTACCGCCACGGCGAAGGCTCCATGGCCAAACTCAAAGCCGGCGAAGTAGCCGTCAAGGTCACCGAAGAAGCCATCCAAATCCTCGGCGGCAACGGCTACACCCGCGAATACCCCGTAGAACGAATGCACCGAGACGCCAAGATCTACACCATCTTCGAAGGCACCTCAGAAATCCAGCGCTTGGTGATCGCCCGCGCGATCTCGGGGATGCGCATCAGGTAGACGTTTCCGCAGGTCACAGCCCGAATCCAGGGTCGTCGAGAGACTGGCCGCCGTCTGGTTCCCAGTGGGTCACGGGGGACCGGCCGGCGGCCAGCTCCGTCACAGCTCCGTGAGCCTCCATCGCGAACAACCGGGCCAGCCGCGAGTCAACGGCCTTCCGCGCCCGCTCATGCGATGAAGGCAGCATGTGGGTGTAGAGGCGGAGCGTGAATCCGGGATCGCCGTGCCCCAGGTACTGCGCCAGCTCCTTGATGTTCACGCCGTCCGCCAGGGTGATGCTCGCGTAGTAATGCCGCAGCGCATGTATCCCGTTCTCGCGGCTGGAGAAGTACTGCCGCCGGCCTCGTGCGTCCTTCGTTGGCTCCGGTATGACGCCAGCGTGGAAGAGCGCCGGCTTCCACACGAGCTCGTCGTACGTCCGCGCCCGAATGTGCTTGTCGTCTGTCCACCGGAACAAGAGGTCGATCGTGAGCGGCTTCCCGTCGACCTTCTCCCACGGCAAGGTGTACTCGCGCGGCTTCGTGGTCTCGATGTACTCCGTCAGCATCAAGGCCACACCCTCCGACATGGGCACGGTCCGCTCGGTGTCGTTCTTGGGTAGTGCGAACACAAACTCCCGGCCCAGCTTCTTCACCTGCCTGCGGACATTAATCACCATCTCGTCGAAGTCGACGTCCTCCTCTGCGAGCCCGAACAGCTCACCTTGCCGCAGCCCGCACGCAGCCCCGATCGAGGCAATCGGCCGGTACGGCGGCGGATGCCCCTCGACGATCCGCAGCACAACCTCGTCACTCCAGGCGGTCGTCTTCCCGCCCTTCTCCGCCGGCACCTTGACCACTCGCGCCTTCGCCGGGTTCCGCTTGATCGCTTCATCGTCAACGGCAACCTCCAACGTCCCGTGCAGGACGAGGTACGCCGTACGCGCCGTAGACGACCCGAACCGAGCATCCAACCCAGCCACCCACGCAGCGATCTCCGAAGGCTTGATCGTCCGCAACTGCCGCCGCCCAAACACCGGTACGACGTGTAACCGCAAAGACGACTCGTACTTCATAGCCGTCGCCGGATCCACCACCCGAGAAGCCAGCCACCTCCCGGCAACCTCCTCAAACCGAACCTTCCCAGCCTCCGGATCGATGTACTCCCCGCGCTCCCGATCCGTCTCCATCGCAGCCCCATGCCGCTCCGCAGCCGTCTTGGTCCCAAACGCCTTAGACCGCTCCCGGCCCTCCGGATCCACCCACCCCGCCAACCACCGCTTCCCCCGCCCCCACTTAGCCGTACGAACCCGCTCCGTCGTCCCATCGGCCTGCTTCACAGCCCGAGTCCACTGATCCTTCACGTATGCCATTGCTGTCGCCCTCCATCACGTTGATGTCCAGCCGCTCAACGTTTGGTGGCCTGACCTTTCGGTCGATTGGCTACGGATCAAAGCAACCCCAATCGCGGTGACTCCTGGTGCACGCGGGCAGGACGGATGGAGCGCCCCGGGACCGTGCTCGTGCAGATCGATAGGGATCGTCCGACACCGAGCGGAAGTGTGGGAGAACCGACGCGATGACAGACCGAGGGCACGTGCAACGTGGCCATCGGTGTCCCGCCCGTGGAACAGCTGTCTTTAGCTTGGACTCCACTGCTTGCGTGTTCGAACTCATCACAGAGTGGTACCAATTGTGCGGGTTCGGGTGCCGAGCAGGGCTAAGATGCAGGTTCTCGCAACTCAGTTGCGAGTGGGGGAGAGTAACGCGACTTGCGCATGGGGGGAGACCATGAGCTCAAACGACGTGATCCTGCTCGAGGACATGATTAATCGATCTCGAACAGAAATGACAGGGCTGTCTGTCGCTGAACAGGAAGCGTATTTCGTTTCAAAGCACTATCTCCGTCTGTATCGGCCCGGGCACGATGATCTGCTGGCAGGCATCGTTGACGGTTCGAATGACGGAGGACTTGATGCAGCCTACATCTTTGTGAATGGCTACTGTGTTCGAGACGATACGGACCTCTCGGCTCTCGGCCGTAACGTTCAGATGGATCTGATCTTTCTGCAGGTCAAGAACTCAAAAGGCTTCTCCGAGTCTGCCATCGATAAAATGTTCGTGCATCTACCGTTGTTGCTTGACTTCGCGCGCGATGAGCAGGTGCTAGCGAAACGATTTAATGGCAAGGTAATCGAGATAACTCGCAGATTTCTCAATGCCTACCGATCGCTGGACATGCCGAACCTGAGTATCTTCTGTGCGTTCGGCTCCTTGCGTGCGGAAGTTGTGCACGAGAACGTCGTGTCGAAGGGCGAGTTTCTGGCGGAAAGATTGAAAGAGTCGTTCGGGTCTAGTACGCCTGGTGTACATTTCCTCGATGCTGCGAGCATCGCTGACATGGCCCGTGATCGTCCCTCGACTAGTCGGGAGCTCGCACTGGCAGAGAATCCGATCTCCACTGACACGGCTGGTGGATATATCGGAGTAGTCAAGCTCGATGAGTACCAGCGTTTCATCACGGATGACTCCGGGAAGCTCGATGCATCGCTGTTCGAGGCCAACGTGCGTGACTATGAGGGAGAGACGGGAGTCAACCGCAGCATCCAGACGACACTCGAACACGAAGATCGAGACGTCGACTTCTGGTGGCTAAACAACGGGGTAACCATCGTTGCGGACAAGGTGCAGCCGGCGAGCAAGCTGCTCGCATTGGAGTCTCCGCAGATCGTGAACGGTCTTCAAACCTCGCACGAGATTTTCAAGCGTGGCGCCGCGCATGGTTTCACTGAGAACCGAAGCGTTCTGGTGAAGGTCATTCAGGCGGCTGATGACAGGGTTAAAGATCGAATCATCCAAGCTACAAATAGTCAGACGGCACTCGGATTGAGTGCATTGCGGGCGACAGACAAAGTCCAGCGGCAAATCGAGGAACATCTGAGATCACAGGGACTATTCTATGAGCGGCGGAAGAACTACTATCAGAATCGCAGTATCCCGCTCGCCAAGTTGGTTTCCATTGATCAGATGGGGCAAGCGGTAATGTCCACTCTGGTGCAAGTTCCTCACGTTGCGCGCGGTCAGGCCTCGAAGATATTCGATGAAGAGATTTACGGCGATGTGTTCAATGAGTCATATCCGATCCAGATGTACTCGGTCGCCATCACTCTGCTACGGCGCACTGAGGAATTCTTGAGGAATTCTCTTCATACGAGGGGGAACGTCGACGACTTCGTCTTCCACTTGGCGATGCTGTGTGCGGTGGCGATGACACGCAAGATGCAGCCGAAGGCGAACGATCTGGCGGATTCATTGGAGATTGCTGGCGATCGACTCCTTCGTCAGCTTCTGCCGCTTGTCCAAGAGGAATTCAAATATGTGGCGGGCCGTCGAGGTGAGGTTCTCCTCGAGAAGGTGGCAAAGGACCCGATGACTAGCGAGCGGCTACGAGAGCGAGCACAGCGCTACTTGCTGAGTAGCCCCAGAAGTTGAGCCTCCGTGTCACCCATTTAGGTCGGGAGGTTAGCTGTGAGCCTGGCCCTGTGCTCGGGTTCCCGCGCCGCGTCCGCTCAGACAACAAGTGCGCTGAGCGGACGCAGCTTCCGGGCCGGGAACGCCGCCCGACTCAGTGAGGTGGATCGGGCAGCGCTCCTGGTGGAGCGGCGGAACGGACGCGGGGTGCAGGGGACTTGAGGAGAACGAGGGATGTCCCCTCAGCACGTCCGCTCCGCCGGCTTGATGGCGATCAGGACCTCATGGGTGCAGTGGCGGAGATGGTCTCTGATCTGCGCGGGGTGCCCGAGTACGGCGAGGTGGTGCAGCGTTGGAACGACGAGCGGCTGCCCGTCGGACTCCAGGAGCGATTCGAGAAGGTCGAAGGCCGCGCTGGGCGGACCGGGTTCCTCGACATACACCTTGATGAGCTGGAGCCCGTGCTCGGTCGCGAACGCTTTCAGCTGTCGACGGATCGCGAGGAGCTCGCCGGTATTGCGTACGAAGGACATCGAGATGAACCCGAGGGCTGGGGTCGTCCGCATCTGCACCACTCGTTCCTAGGTCGCGCTGGCTAGCCGCCGACCACGATCGTGATGCCGTTGGACTCAAGTCGCTGTCGAACCGACGACGGCTCGCCGGCCACCTCAAGGTGCTGGACGTCGGGCGTGATGATCATTCGCTGTGCCTCCTGCATCACGACCGCCAGCAGATCGTGGAACGCCTCGGGCGACGTCTCGATCTCCTCAACGTGAATCGCTAGCAGCTGAACGCCACGAATCTGAGCAGCGTCGACGACGAGTTTTCGAGCGCTGGCCAACTCCGTCTCGTTCATGAGGAAGTGCTTCCGGATGTAGCCGTACGCCCGCATGGCGTCGCCCCGCTCGTGGTGATCTGTACCTGGAAGAGTGCTGGTCATCTGTCCTGCCACCATGTCACTCGTTGCGGCCGGACAGGTCTCGGAACAGATCGGTGAGCATTGCGATCGTCAGCCCCGCGGCCAGGCAGATCACGATGAACAGTGGCGTCGTCATGGTGGGCGTCCTTTGTCAGTGGATGTAACACTCTGTATCCACACCATGGCGCTGTGACGGCGGCCACCACTACAGGCTGTGCTCATCGAGCCGACCTATCGGCCGAGCCGATAGACGCACCGGATGCGCTCGGGCTAACTTCGCAGAGCCGCCTAGAGACAAGGAGTGACGATGACGGCACCGCAGCCGCAGCTCGACTCCTCCTGGTGGGACCAGGCGGAGCTGCGTCCTGTCCTGGCGTCGCGTGACGTTGCGGGCATCTTCCGCTGGCTGCAGCGGCACGGCTGGAGTCAAACGCAGATCGGAGCCCGCACCTATCAATCCCAGGGCGAGGTCTCAGAGATCCTCAACGGTCGCCAGGTCAAGGCGTACGACGTCCTTGAACGTGTCGCCGACGCGTTCGAGATTCCGCGCGGACGGATGGGCCTCGCATACGGCTCATCTGCCGAGGGGGAGAGCGACAAGTCGAGTGAACTGACCTGCGAGGATCGCCGGGACTTCGCCGGCGCGGTTGCGAGCGTCGCGTTCGGCTCGGTCAGTGACCAGGCACGGAAGTGGCTTCCCGAGGTGCCGAACAGTTTGGCCGCGGTACCGCCTGTGATCACCGATTCTGACGTCGAACAAGTCGGGTCGATGACCCTAGAGTTCCGGAAGCTCGATCAGCGCTATGGCGGGGGAGCAGCGGTTGACGCGGCCCGCGGTTTCTATGGGTACGCGCGGCGGATGATCCACTCGACCGCAGACCAACGCACCCACCGGGACCTCAAGGTGTCTCTAGCGGATTTCAGCAGCATGCTCGGTTGGTCGTTCCACGACATCGGCGATCAAGCAGCGGCTCGACGCTTCCTGATGAACGCTCTCGTCCTCGCCAAAGATGCCGATGAGCCCTCCCTCGCAGCTTCGATCCTGTATCGGCTCGGTCGGGTCAGCATGCAAGAAGCCCAACCAGTCGAGGCGCTGAAGATGCTCCAGCTTGGCCAGCTCGCGGCACAGGACGCGGGCGATCCAGCCGAGGTCGCACGACTGCACGCGAACGAAGCGCTCGCCTACGCGATGCTCGGCAAGCACGATCACGTCCTCGACGCACTTGCTCGTGCAGAACACGAGATGGGCCGCGCCGACAAGAGCCGGGTGTCGCCGTGGACGACGCTGTATTTCACGCCAGGCGACTACACCGGCCATCAGGCGTTGGTCTACAACTCGCTGTCTGGTTACGCAAAGGACGAGACACAAGCCCGCCAGTACGCCGTACGCGCTGTCGAATTCGCGCAGCAGGCCATCACCGAGTCCGGCCCGGACCGATCGCACCGAAGCCGCACCTTCGACCGAATCATCTTGTCGACGAACCTGCTGCGTACTAACGAACTGGACGCCGGCGTCGACATAGCTCGCGACGTGATCAAGGAAGCCCAAGTCCTCCGCAGCGGCCGTGGCCTCAGCCGGCTCGCGGAGATCGGCACCGCAGCGTCGCATCATTCCGGTAGCTCCGACGCCGTCGACTTGCTCCACCAGCTCGAATCTGTCCGCACAACCGCGCCGAAGGCCCTCACCGCATGACGAACCTGTCCCCAGAGCTCGACCAACGGCTCAAGCACGCCCTCAAAGGAATCTGCCAAGAAGCAGGCCTTCTCCCGGACGAAGCCGAACTCATCAAGTACACGAACAACGCCGTGTACCGACTTCCCAGCCAAGGCGTCGTCGTCAGGTTCGGAGCAGGCGACCTCGCCAGCCAACGCGCCGACCACGTCGCCCGAATCGCCACCTGGCTCGAGCAGCATGATGCGCCGGCCGTCAGACTCGCTCCAGATCTGACCCAGCCCGTCCTGTTCGAGAACTACTCGGCCACCATCTGGCAGCTCCTCGAAGGCAGCAACCCCGCGTGGACCGGCGCCGCGCTGGCAGCACCGTTACTCGGCTGGCACAAACTAGAACCGATGCCCAACCTCAAGCCCTGGGACCCCTTCAGCAGCGCACGCAGCCGCCTCGCGTTGGCCGACGGTCTAACCGCTGACGACCACGCCTGGCTCACTGAACAGTGGGCCAAAACCGAAGCCGACTACCGAGACCTCACTCCCGACCTCCGGATGGGCCTACTCCACGGAGACGCCTACATAGGGAACCTCCTGAAGGAGCCGACCGGTCGCTTCGTCCTTTGCGACTTCGACGGCACCAGCATCGGCCCTCTCGCCTACGACCTAGTAGTAGCCGCCGTCAGCGCCCTCCGCTTCGGCGCGACTCAGGACCACGATGCCCTAGCCGCCACCTACGGCCTGGACGTCACCACCCTTCCCTCCTGGCCCACCCTCCGCCGCATCCGCGAACTAGTCCTAGTCACGAGCGTCATCACCGACCTCCGCAACCGCCCCGACATCGCAAGGGTCCACGCGCACCGGCTAGCCACGCTCCGATCGGGCGCTAGCGAACTCTGGCACCGCTACAAGTAGCGGTTGCAGCGGCTCAGAAGAGGGTCGCGGGTACCTCAACCGCTGCGTTGCTTGTTGCGGTCTTGCCGACTGTGGCATCCACCAGTGAGGCGAACGTGAGCGGCTCGCGCCCGGGAGGCGTCGCCAAATGCGACAGGAGTCGGGCGCAGACCAGCGCGTCGTAGGTTGCGCGGTGCGGCACAAGGTCGACCGGAAGCCCTCCAGCTAGCCCACACGCGTCGACGAGCGCCCCGAGCGTGTACGAGTCGCGGCCCGGAAGTAGTCGTCGCGCGAGCTTGAGGGTGTCCACGACGCGAGCCGGTTGGAAGGCTGGAAGCTCACGGCCGAGAACCCCGAGATCGACGTGGGCGTTGTGGGCAACGAAGACCTTGTCGCTCAGCGCCCAGTGCAATTCGGCTTCGATGTCGGCAACGGCCGGGAGCGTCGGCGACCTGGTCGTCCGTGATCTTGTGGAAGCGTCGCACCATCGGAGTGATCGGCCGTGGCGATCGAACCAACCAGCTCCGCGGCTGGCCGATCAAGCCGCCCTTGATCGCGACAATCGAGATCTCGACCAGATCCGGTGGCCGCTGTCCGTTGCCCTCGACGTCGACAACGGCGTAGTCGAATGCCGTCCACAGATCCGTAGGTTGCTCCATTCTTCGTCGCCTACCCTCCGATGATCGTGCCGCCGGGGCGGTCGCGTGTGTGCGTCCGGTGGTGTGGACGTGTCGAGCCACTTCAAGTCTGCCGCCGCCGACTGCTTTGGCGCCGCATCCGAACTGGCGCGCGTCGCGGGCGACTGGTGGGCCACAGCACCCAACATCCGCCTGGACCTGAACTGCTTCACAAGGTGCTAAGCCAGGACGGAACCAGTCCGCGTCGCTGGGCAGGCTTGGCCGATTTCAGCCCCGAGACCCATAGAGCCGCCGCGGCCACGGCATCGCGGTGATCAAGCGCTCCTGTGCCTGAGAAAGTGCCTCCCGGAGCGTTGAGTTGGCCTGTTGGAGCTCAGTGATTTGGCGCTGCAATCGGTCGACTTCCGCGAGGAGCAAGGTGACGTGCTCGGCCTCGATCGCCTCTGCCGAGCGGACTCGCCGACGCCGTCGCCGGTTGCGGAGGCGACAGCGATCTGAGCAGAAGCGCTGGTCGGATCTGGCCGCGGTGTAGATGTCCGCGCAGTGCTCACAGACGTGTTGGCGCGCGCTCAGATCGTGTCCGAACGGAGGTGGTAGATCGTCCATAACGACTCAACGTGCGGCCCGCAGAAGTATCGGAATACGCGTTGCAGATAGGTGACACGCCTCGGATGCAAGATGTGTGCCAGTGGTCGCCGTACTCAGTTCTGGCCGAAAGGCGGTGTGCGGTTGCCGACGAGGGCGGCGGTTCAGGTGGAGCCGGCTTTCGGCGACGCTGTGGCATACCGATCGCAGGCCAACTGGCGCCTCCGAGGAAAGTCCTGGGTTGCGACATCAAGGGCCGGGCGCGGGACGAGGTTGGCGGGAGCGCCGGCGTCGGGCTGGTTGCCAGCGTGGCGCCGCCGAGGTCTAGCGCGAGGACAGCCCGCACCGGCGAGTCGGATCATCTCGCGCTGCCCATCCCGGCGTCGACGCCTGGGAGTCTTTCGCCTTCGTTCTTGTTGGCCATGAGATCTCCCTTCACAAGACACTCATCTACGGTGCCTGACGACCAAGCCTGACGTGACGGGGCACGGGTATGCCCTGGTCCCTGCCCTGGTCGCGCGACGGGAAACGGGCAGCATGAACAACAGGGCTGATGCGCCGGTAGGCCGTGCTGGTTGGTCAAGTTCGACCTACCTCGACGGAGGCGACACACAACACGCTGCAGTTCCTCACCATGCCGCTTGGTGGTAGGTCGATACTGGGGCCAGTGGCCGACGAACATCGCGCCAGACTCGGCTCGGATGGGCAGGTTGTGCTCTGCCGCCTGGCTCGCAGTTTTCGACAGGTGCGAGGGGAAGCAGGCCGGCCCGCAGGGCAGGGGTGCCTGCGGTCTCGGACTCGATGCCGAGCCTAGGAGATCAAGCGAGCGCTTTACCTGTGAACGAATATCGGGCGCAACGCGACACGCGCGGCGTGGCGCACATCGTTGAGGATCTGTTGCGCCGCAGAATGTCAGGCAGGTCGGGGGCAGACCCGATCCGATGGCGCGCTGCCGAATCGTGGTGTCGCCGTTACGAGGCTAAGGACGAAGGGCAGAACGATGACGTGAGACATGGCTCTGTGGTCGAGAGCCGTAATCGCAACGACGCTCTGTGAGCCCTGGATCACCAGTCTGAACGTTCCGGTGCAGGCCTGCGGGCTGGCCGATGCGTGCGGCAAGCTCTGACGTAGGCGGCGTCGGAGACGTAGGAAACCCCGGCCGTACTGAAGTGCTCGTAACACCTCAGGCCGTTCCGGGGTCTCGTTTGTATCCAATCATGATCTCGGGTCATCTAAAAGGGTGCCCCGAGCAACGACGGCGGTGTGTGAGAAGTCGCGCCGAGCGTGGCAGGAAGAACAGAAGGACGGAAGCATGGCCATCCTCAGCAATCAATTCAGCAAGGCCCTTGAGTCTGTCGAGCCGTCGCCGGACGACAAGGCGAACGCGCCCAAGGCTCACCAGGAGGTCCGCGCGTCACTAACGTCGGCCGACGACCTCGAGTCGTGGGGTGTCAACCCGGTGCTCATCGGGTCATACAAGCGTGATGTCTCAATCCGCCGGGTCAAAGACGTCGATGTCTTCTGCCGGATGGATGACATCGGCACGGAAGTTGCGGCCTCGACGGTGCTCGACACGTTCTACGCGGTGCTCGACTCCAGCTTCGGCGTCGACTCTGATGGCAACAAGCGAGTGAAGAGACAAGCTCGCTCGATTACCATCGAGTTCCCGGAGTTCGACGGGCTTCACGTCGATGCCGTCCCGGCGCGCAAACGAACTGACGGATACTGGGAGATCCCGACGCGCGACGGCCAATGGCAGATGACCAACCCAGAAGAACTCACGACGCTCAAGACCGCGATGAATGAGACGTACGACGGAGACTACGTCAGGCTAGTCAAGCTTGTTCGCCAGACTCGGCGCACTATCCTCGATAAGCGTCCCGGCGGCCTCTTCGTTGAGTTGGCACTCTACGACGCTTGCGTCAACTCGCGAGTCAGCAAGGACGGGCTGACGATTGGATACGTAACCGCGCTCGAGTCGATCGCCGACTATCTCGGAGACAAGGTGGCGTGGGGCAGGTCTTTGCCCGACCCGACCATGCCTGGTCAGACGCTCACCTTCCGGGCCACCGACAAGCAGTGGGAAGCCGCGCGAGACCGGTTTCGCTCCGCGGCGACAAAGGCACGTGAGGCGTACACTCAGACCGACGCTGGCAAGGCGGCAGTGGCCTTTCGGGAGCTTCTCGGCAAGAACGGCGACGGTGACATTGTGTTCCCTATGCCGCCGGGCTACAACGAGGATGGAACGAAGAGGGAGTCGGCGGCCCTGATCACGC
Organism: Kribbella sp. NPDC048928; assembly: GCF_043197975.1. Taxonomy (NCBI): domain Bacteria; kingdom Bacillati; phylum Actinomycetota; class Actinomycetes; order Propionibacteriales; family Kribbellaceae; genus Kribbella; species Kribbella sp. NPDC048928. The sequence continues at coordinate 53,191 of NZ_JBICUC010000005.1, forward strand.
CAGGCACCCGGAATGTTCCAGCAGGAGATCGCCGGTTCGGATGACGGACTGGGAAGATGCCATCGAAGCCGCGTCCGCGGAGTTCGTGGAGCAGCTCGAACAGCGCGGCTTCCACGCTGATGGACGTATGCTGACCGGGGATCTGCCGGGCATTGACGGGCCCATCGAGCTCAGGATCGAGCTCCCAGATGCGTTCCCATTCACGCCGCCGATCGTCTCGCCACCGAACGACTACCCGTGTTCCTGGCATCGCGAACTCAGCGGCGCGATGTGTCTCTACCCAGCGGACGGACGCGAGAACCTGCCATGGCTCGATGTCGACAACTTCCTGCGAACAGTCGCTCGATGGCTAGACGAGTCGGCTTCCGGTTGGACGGCAGACTCGCCAGATCTCGACCTCGAGCGCTACTTCCCGCAACTCCCAGACGAACCACTCGTCGTGTATGGCGACCTCGACTCCATCACCAATCGGTTCATTGGTTTTCGGCGGGAGAAAAATGTCACGCGGCTTGTGGGGGCGCGATCAATCCCTAAGGGAACCCAAGGTCTCAAGCGGAACCGTGCGTTTGGGTATCTGGCTGCTCTCGGCGAGCCGGACACCCCGCCTGCGAGCTGGGAAGATCTGAAGGTGATGCTTCCAGCGGAAGACGCGCAGTCTATTGAGTCCGCTGTACGCGACCGGCGCCTCGAGTACCTCATTGTCAGATACTCGCGTGGGGGCGTCGATGCCGCGGCGACGCTCCGAGCGTCGAGGTCCAAGTCTGGCACCATCGAACTAGCTGCGGTTCGCAGCGCCAGCGAGGCGCCTCTGACTCTTGCGCTCCGCGCGGGGCCCAATGCGGAGAAACTGTCGGTTGCGAGCGTGGCAGTTGTTGGTGCCGGCGCGATTGGTTCGTTTTTGTGCGATCTACTGGCCCGAGCTGGTATCGGAACCATCACCGTCTACGACCCGGACGTCGTACGTCCAGGCAATCTGATCCGCCATCTCGCGGGCGCTGACATGGTCGGACTCGCAAAGGTAGATGCGATTAAGCATCTCATCGAGTCGCGCCCGTTCAACTCAACCAGGATCCGCGCGGTCGCCAGACCTGCACCACCGCCGCAGCACATCATGAGTCTGTTCGGGGAGCACGACCTTGTCATCGACGCGTCCGCAGCTGGGGGAACCACCGACATGCTGGTGAAGGCCGCCACGGCGGGCGGCCATCGTCTTTTGACGGTGTGCATCCAGGCGGAAGGTGGTGTGGTCCGAGTCGATGTTGTCCCACCGTTGGAGGGCGACTCGCTAGCTGCCACGGACCTGGGGCCGACGCCGAGTCGAGAGGATCTCAGATTCGAGGCTGGATGCGGCGATCCTGTCTCACAGACGTCGGCGTTCGCAGTCCTGGAGGCGGCGTCCCTTGCAGCGCGCTGCGCTGTTGGCATGCTGATGGGCGTTCCAATCTGCACGGCTGGAATCATTCGTGATTACCGATGACCGCCCACGGAGTGGCGATCCCACAGTTCGAGTCTCACGTCAGGCGCTTGCCCTCGGTGTGCGTCACGCGATTGAGTCAGGGCTCAAGGAAGTCGGTGGAATCTTGGTTGGCTGGTGGGAGGGTCCTAAGACAGCCGTAGTCCATGAGATCCTGGTTGTCTCGGACGACCAGTCGGGCTTGAACCACTACGATCGAAAGCATGATCTCGCTCAGAGTGTGCTGACCAAATATCTGTCAGGGCTTGAAGATCATCGCATGGGATACATAGGCGAGTGGCACAGTCACCCGGCCGCCCGACCGCCCAGTGATATCGATCTAGAAGAGTTGGTCGCCATCAGTCGGCGGAGTCGCAGACCTGTTGTGCTGATGGTCCTCGCGGTGACAGCGGATGACGATGTTATTCCCCACGTCGTCATCGGTAGGGGCCGCTGGCCGCATCGCCGCGCCCTAACGCCGGCGGTTCTTGAGAGGATGGAGCCGTGACCAAGCCTCCGTTCGACATCGCAGCTGCCTTTCGAAACAAGGAAGCCGCGATGAGAGCCTCATTCCTCGCGATTCGCGATGTTACGAGTCATCCCACGACACGCGGAGATCAGGGAGAAGCTGACTGGGTCGGTCTCATCCGAGACTTTCTCCCGTCCCGGTATATCGTCGGGCCGATCTTCGCTGTCGACCACCATGGCAACATGAGCGAGCAGATCGACGCTGCTGTGTATGACACGCACTTTTCACCGCAGTGGTTCGGTACCGCAGCTGGAGTCCGCTTCGTGCCCGTCGAGAGTGTGTACGCGGTATTCGAGGTCAAGCCCGAGTTCAGCGGCAAGTACCTCAGGGCCGCACGGAAGAAGGTGGGCAGTGTCAGAAGGCTGGAGCGTACCTCCCAGGCAGTCGTACACAAGGGCGGAAGGTTCGCCGCCGAAGAGATCCGGCTGAGGCCGATCATCGGCGGCATCCTCACAACGAGGCCAGACCTCAAAGACCCGGTCAAGAAGTTGAAGGAGACTCAGCCCGAGGCGGCTGATGATGAGTTCCTGAACATCGGAATCTGCCTGGACGAGTTTGCCTTCGACTACACGCCAACTATCGAGAGCGACTCCGTCCAGGTCGAACTGGAGACGAGGGAAGGCGGGGACCAGCTCATCCACTTCGCGATCCGTCTGTTTCGCCAACTGCAAGCCATTGGCAGCGTTCCTGCTGTGGACATGACCATGTACGAGGCCGGGGTGTTACCGGGTAGTCCTAACACGCCCGGGCAGCCCTCCAGGTGATCCGACAAGTGGCGGCGTCATAACCGTCTGCGATCAGCGATTCTGTAGTTGCCGAAGGCAAGTGCCTGCTCCGTCACAGCTCCGTGGGACGCTGACAGCGCATGAGCACGGACGAGTAGGGACGAGACACAAAGCGCAGGTCAGGGGCTGCATCGGGACAAGTGCTGTCGGGAATGCGCGCGGCTCGAACAGATCTACACCATCTTCGAAGGCACCTCAGAAATCCAGCGTCTGGTAATCAGCCGAGCCATCTCAGGCATGCGCATCAGGTGAGTGAGGTTGTAGGGGGAGTGTGGTGTAGAACCCCACGCGTGCTGCGCGGGCGCTTCGTCGCTGCGCTCCTTTCGCGTCCGCTACGCACGCTCCCGCCCACCCTCCGGCTGCCGCCGGCACATCAGCGCCGGCTGCCGCCGGCGGAGTTGCGGGCTGGCGCCCGCGGGACGCTTGCTGCGCTCACTAGTGACCGTGCCGCACTAGGGCTCGGCTCGGAGCGAGTTGACGCAGACGCCCTCGAACCACGCCAGGCGGTCCGATCGGTGGATGCCGCAGATTTAGTGGCATCTGCCGTGGCCGGAATCGCTCATCCATCCTCGCGGTCCACGCAGCAGTCTGCAACGGGTGACCGTCCGCTCCAGGTTGGGCGGGTGGCTTCGCCCGCTCCGAATGGTCCGGTACCGAGCAGCCGCGAACGAGGTCTGATCGTCCGGGACCGTGAGCGTTGTAATCGGCCTGGGCTGCCTCGGCGTCGCGGATCCCCGTACACCAACCTTGCGCTGCTACGGCCTATACCCGCGAGATGTCGCCTGAACTAGATGCGTAGTGGCGGCGATTCTGGGCGGACTGTGGCCTGCCCGGCTAGCGTCAGGAGCGGAGGTGCATGGCGGCGTTCGCTCGTCCGTGGGCCGGGCAGAGTCCAGGTGTCGCGTGCTCAGATGTAGATGGTTTTCGTCGATGAGCAGCTCTTGTATCCGGTGCGCGTGTTCGTGTTGCACACGTAGACCTTGATCTGGGAGCCGGCACCCATGAAGGGCCCAAGGGCGACTGCGCCTCCGTGGCAGCTGCCGTCCGACAGCGTGTGCCAGACGCCAGTGATGTAGTAGTGCAGCGTCGCCCCTCGTGCGTCACAGCTTTTGTCGTTGACGATCAGGGTGACGGCCTCGCTTGCCGCGACGGACACCTGCCCTGACGCCCCGCCGTCCGGCGAGGTCACGAATGTCGTGGCGGCATGCGCTGGGCTTGCCACCATCACCCCGCTCAGCATCACCGCGCCACCTACCAGTGCCCCCAGTGCACGTGCCTTCATCAGTCCTCCGAGAGAGATTGTCCCGAGCTGGCCTGTGCCTGCCCGCTGAATTCGTCGCGACGCTACGAGCTGTCGCCGACGCGCCTCTGCCCGTACCGCACCCGTACTACGCGTCGCCGGCGCCGAGGCCGCCGCAGGAGCTCGTCCGCCGAAGGTCTTGTCTGAGGTTGATGGCTGTTACAGGTACCTGTACGACCTCCAGTCCGGCGAATACCTCGGCGACGGTTTGGGGGAGCGCTCAGTTGGATTGAGCGTTTTGTGTTGGTGGTGAATGGGTGCGCCTAGCGTCTCCTCGACTACTTGCCGAGTGGTGGATCGAGGGACGATGACTCTTGCTGATCTTCGGCTGCGGGACTTCGCGCCGGTTTCGATGATGACGGGGCGGGCGACACGGGTGACCAGGCCGGCCGCGCCGATCGTGGATGTGCACAACCATCTTGGGCGGCGGCTGAACGGGGTTTGGCGGGCGCCTGACCCGGATGCGCTGGTCGCACTGATGGATGCTGCGCAGGTTGCCACGATCGTCAATCTCGACGGGGAGTGGACCGAGGAGCTCGAGGCCAACCTCGATCGCTACGACCGCCGCTTTCCGGGCCGGTTCGTGACGTTTGCCCGGCTGGACTGGAGTGACACCAAGACGCCCGGCTGGGGAGAGCGGATGGGTGCGTCGCTGACCGACTCGGTACGGCGGGGTGCGGGCGGGCTCAAGCTCTGGAAGGACATCGGGCTTCGGGTACGCGATGAGCGGGACGAGCTGATCTTTCTCGACGACGAACGTCTCGAGCCGCTGTGGGATGCCCTGGCCGAGACCGGCGTCCCGGCGCTCATCCACACCGCGGACCCGGTCGCGTTCTTCCAGCCACTGGACAGCCGCAACGAGCGAGTCGAGGAGCTCCTCCGGCATCCCGACTGGCATTTCTACGGCCCGGAGTTCCCGCCGCTGCAACGACTGATGGACGCGTTGGACGCGGTCGTCGCCAATCACCCGCGGGTGCGGTTCATCGGCGCGCATGTCGGCTGCCTCGCCGAGAACCTCGACTGGGTGGAGCAGATGCTCGACCGCTACCCCAACTATTGCGTCGACCTCGCCGCGCGGGTCGCCGAGCTCGGCCGGCAGCCACGACGCACCCGGGCGCTGATCGAGCGCCATCCGGACCGGGTCCTGCTCGGCACGGACTGCGCCCCGCCCGAGGCCGCTGACTACGAGCTCTACCTGCGTTTCCTGCAGAGCTCCGACGAGGCCTTCCCGTACTCGTCCGAGGAGCCGCCGCCGACCGGACGCTGGACGATCTCCGGTCTCGGGCTGCCGGACGACCTTGCCGCCCGGGTGGAGGGCGACAACGCCCGCGCGTTCATCCCGGCCCTGGCCGCGGGTTCGAGCGATGGCTGACTTCGACCTGATCATTATCGGCGGCGGGATCGTCGGCGCGAGTGCCGCGCTGGCCGGCGTCCGGAGAGGAGCTCGGGTCGCGCTGGTCGACGCCGGACTCGCCGGCCGGGCGACCGACGCCGGAGCCGGCATCGTGTCACCGGTCGCGCTCGACCGGGGCGAACAGCGGCCGGAGTGGACCGCGCTCATCACCGAATGCGTCGGCTACTACCAGAGCTTGCTGGCCGAGCTGGACGCGGTTGACCCGACCGGTGCCGGTTCGGCGACCTACGAGCAGGTAGGTGAGCTTGTCGTCGCCGGCGACGATCCACACGAGCAAGCAGCGCTCGACGCCGTCGCGGAGCGGCTCTCGACGCCGGCCGGGCGCCGCGCTCACGGCGTCACCAAACCAGTGGAGATCGTCGACGACGTCCGCAGCTACTGGCCCGAACTACGCGGTGACCTCAGAGGCCTGTTCATCACTGAGGTCGGCCGGGTCGTCGGGTCCCGGCTGCACAACCGCCTGCTGACTGCAGCCCGCCGTCGAGCACAGACCGACACGGCCGCCACCCTGGAGGTCATCCCCGGCGCGGGCATCCTGACTTCCACGGGAGTCCGCGTCGGTCACCGTACGCTCACCTGTCGAGCAGTCCTGTTCGCGACCGGCGCCTGGGCGGCGGCGGACCTCGCCGCGTACGGCGTCGAGGTCGCGGTCCGGCCGATCCGCGGGCAGCTCGTGCACCTGCGGCTGGACGGCCAGCAGACTGGGATGCGGCCGGTGGTGAACACCCCGGGCGGCGGCTACCTGCTCGGGTTCGACGACCGCATCGTCGCCGGGGCGACGCACGAGGACGTCGGGTTCGACGCACGAGTCACCGCGGGCGGGCAGCACGCCGTACTCCAGGCCGCTCTCGACCTGGCGCCCGGTCTGTCGGCGGCCACCGTGCTGGAGACCAGGGTCGGCCTCCGGCCCGCGACCAGCGACGGACTGCCGCTGGTCGGCGAGGTGGCGCCCACCATCCATGTGGCGACCGGGCTCGGAGCCTGGGGGCTGACCCTCGGCCCGCTACTCGGCGAGCTGGCGGCACAGCATGCGCTCGGCGACCGACTGCCCGAGCGCCTCGCCTTCCTCGACCCAGGTCGTCCCCTCTCGAAGGAGTCCTGATGAACACCGCACGGCGCATCCTCAGTTTGTTGCTCGCAGCCCCTTTGATCGCGACCGCCGCCTGCTCCGGAGACTCGAAGGCAGGCGACGACGAGCCGGTCACGCTCACCTACGCGATCTGGGACCAGGCCCAGGCGGCCGCGATGAAGCAGATCGTCCACGAGTTCCACGCCCAGCACCCGAAGATCGACGTCCAGGTCCAGGTGACGCCCTGGGAGAGCTACTGGACGAAACTGCAGACCAGCATCACCTCGGGCACCGGCCCCGACGTGTTCTGGATGACGATGGTGTACGCGAAGTACTACGCCACCGGTGGCGGGACTGCTCCGCTCGACGACCAGATCAAGAAGTCGAAGCTCGACATGAACGCGTACGTTCCCGCGGTCACGAAGGCGTACACCTTCGGCGGCAAGGTGTACGGAATACCGAAGGACGTCAACGGCTTCGGGCTCTGTTACAACAAGTTGCTCTTCGATGCCGCGAAGGTGAAGCACCCGGACGACTCCTGGACCTGGGACGACGTTGTCACCGCCGCCCAGAAGTTGACCGACCCGAAGAAGGGCGTCTACGGCTTCGTCGCGCCCGAGGCCGACGAGCTGAGCTGGTACCTGACCGTCCCGCAGGCCGGTGGCCAGATCATCTCGCCCGACAGCACGACCTCCGGGTACAACCAGGACGCGACGGTCAAGGGCATCCAGTTCTGGACCGACATGATCACGAAGTACCACGTCTCGCCGACGCTGCAGCAGACGACCGACACCGACCCGCTCGCGATGCTCACGTCCGGCAAGGTCGCGATGCGGTACTGCGGCTCGTGGGAGCCCGAGGAGATCGCCGCCGTCCCGTACGGCAAGGCCAACATCGACGTCGCACCGCTCCCGGCCGGCCCCGGTGGCAACCGGAACTACTACAGCAACGGCCTCGCGAACAGCATGTCCGCGAAGACCAAGCACCCGGACCAGGTGTGGGAGTTCCTGCAGTTCCTCGGGTCGGATCGGGCCGCGGAGATCCAGGCGAAGACGGGCACCGTGATCCCGGCGTACCAGGGCCACGCCGACGCCTACGCCAAGGCGATGCCGGAGTTCGATCTGCAGGTGTTCGTCGACCATCTCAAGTACGCGCAGCCCTTCCCGGCGTCCACCGACACCGCGGCCTGGCGGGACGCGGCGACGAAGCAGTTCGCCGACGCCTGGACCGGCAAGGCCCCGGTTGCCGACGTCTCCAAGCGGGTGGCAGAGACGATGAACCAGGCGCTGGCGAAGGAAAAGAAGTGAGCACCTCAAAGACCGCGACTGTCCCGGTCGGCAGCAGCCGGACCGGGACAGCGAGCCGACGGCGACCGCGGCCGCCGACCCACGACAGCGGTTGGTGGGCGGCACTGCTGCTGCTCCCCGCCGGCGCCGGCCTCGCGATCTTCGAGATCTGGCCGACGTTCCAGACGATCTACTACTCCTTCACCAGCTGGGGAGCGTTCGGTGGACACGTGTGGTCCGGGCTGGAGAACTACCGGACCCTGATCGCCGACTCCGACGTCTTCCACGCGATCGTGAACACGGCGATCATCAGCGCGATCTCGCTGCTCGCCGTTCCGCTCTCGGCCGTCGTCGCGGCGCTGCTCAGCCTGCCCGGCCTGCGCGGCGTGACGATCTACCGGACGCTGTACTTCCTGCCCGTGGTCACGCTCCCGGCAGCTGTCGCGCTGACCTGGAAGTACCTGTTCAACGGCGACTACGGGCTGATCAACTGGTTGCTCTCGAAGGTCGGCGTCGACGGTCCGCACTGGCTGTCCGATCCGCGTACCGCGATCTTCGCGATCAGCATCGTCGGCGTCTGGGGCTCGATCGGCTACAACATGGTGATCTTCCTGTCCGGGATCCGCGGCATCCCGGCCGACTACTACGAGGCGGCGGAGCTCGACGGCGCCGGGCGGGTGTCGCAGTTCTTCAACATCACGGTTCCGCTGCTGACACCGTCGATCTTCTTCGTCACCGTGATCACGGTGATCAACTCGCTGCAGGCCTTCGACCTCGTGTACCTGATGGTCGGCGCGACGAGTCCGGCGATCAGCCGGACCGAGACGCTGGTGTTCCTCTTCTATCAGCGTGGTTTCGCCGAGCACAACGGTGGTTACGCGGCCGCCATCGGGGTCCTGCTCTTGCTCGCGACGCTGATCCTGACGGCTGCTCAGTTCCGGCTGCAGCGGAGGTGGGTCCACTATGGCTGAGTCGACCAGGAAGCGCTTCAAGCACCCAGTCGCACACCTGGTGCTGTGCATCGGCGCGGTCTTCATGGTGGGACCGTTCCTGTGGCAGGTCTCGACCTCGCTGCAGACGTTCGGCGAGTCGGTCGGCGTACCGCCGACATTCGTGCCGGACTCACCGCAGTGGTCGAACCTCTCGACCGTCTTCAACGCGCTGCCGTTCGGCCGTGAGCTGCTGAACACCACGGTCATGACGATCGCGCGGACCGTTGGGCAGGTGTTCTTCAGCGCGCTGGCCGGGTTCGCGTTCGCGCGGATGCAGTTCCGCGGTCGCGGCGTGCTCTTCGCGGTCTTCCTGTCCGTGACGATGGTGCCGTACCAGGTGTTCCTGCTGCCGCAGTTCCAGATCATGCAGAAGCTCGGTCTGCTGAACACGCTGGTGGCGCTCTTCCTGCCGGGGATGTTCAGTGCCTTCGGCACCTTTCTGATGCGGCAGTTCTTCCGCCAGTTGCCGGCCGAGATCGAGGAGGCGGCCCGGATCGACGGCGCCGGCATCGTACAGATCTTCTGGCGGATCATGCTGCCGATGGCCGCGCCCGGCATGATCGCGCTCGGCGTGCTCGTCGTCATCTGGTCCTGGAACGACCTGCTCTGGCCGCTCGTCGTGAACTCGGACCCGCGACAGATGCCGGTCTCGGCCGGACTGGCCAGCCTGCAAGGTCAGTACACGACGAACTTCCCGGTTCTGATGGCCGGCTCGTTGGTCGCGAGCCTGCCGGTGATCGTGGTGTTCATCGTCTTCCAGCGCCAGCTGATGAGCGGGATCGCCTTCTCCGGCGTCAAGGGCTGATCAGGGTACCCGGGCGAGCCGCACCGTGACTCCGAGCTCCCGGAGTCCGGCCAGCTCGTCCGGGTCCGCGGACGCATCGGTCACCAGTACGTCGATGGCCGAGGCGTCGGCGGCCTTGGCCACTGTCGTCCGGCCGATCTTGGACCCGTCGGCGACCACCATCAGCCGGTGCGCATGCGAGACCATCGCGTGGTTGGTCCGCGCCTCGGTCGGGTCGTGAGTGGTGACGCCGTCCGCGACACTCACGCCGTCCGCACCGAGGATCGCCAGATGGACGCTGATCCCGTTGAACGCACTCTCGGCCAGGCTGCCGACGAGCTCGAACGAGCTCGCGCGGAGCACGCCCCCGGTCATGATCACCTGCAGGTTCGGCCGCGCGGCGACAGCGGCCGCGGTCGTCAGCGCGTTGGTCACGATGGTCAGCCGGCGGCGCCCGCCGAGCTCCCGCGCGACCTCGGCGGCGGTCGAGCCGCCACCGATCGCCACCGCCAAGGGCCTGCCGGACGGTAGCAGGGCCGCGGCCGTGACACCGATGGCGTGCTTGGCCTGCGGGCGCTTGGTGTCCCGGAGCCGGACCGGCAGCTCAGGCCCGGTCGCGGGCCGCGCGCCGCCGTGGGTCCTGCGGATCAGGCCTTGCTCCTCGAGGTGGCCCATGTCGCGTCGCAGCGTCGCCGGCGACACGCGTAGCTCGCGGCGCAGGCAGTCGACCGACATCGGGCCGCGCTCACCCAGCAGGTCCAGGATCTTGACCAGCCGCTGCGAGCGGCGGGGCGTCGGCTGCCACGAACGTACCGCGGGCGGAGCTGTCGTACTCATGACGATCACCTCACTCGAGTCGTCTGCCGGCGCCTTGGCTCAGCGCTTCGTGCGGGCCTCGGCGGTGTCGAGGTCGTGGGTGCTCATGAGCGCAGCGGGTGGATGGTCACGCCCTGGACGACGCGGTTGACCTCGCCGTCGGGGAACGGGTTGTCGGGAGTCCGGCCGAGTGCCACCGAGAAGCCGAGCGCCAGCAGTTGCGCGATCACGACGTACGGCAGCGCGAGGAGCGTGTCGTTGACGCCGTACGCGCCCTCGATCTGCAGGGCGCTGTCACCGTCGCCCGATTGGGCATCGACGACGAGTACGTTATCGGCGCCGATCGCCGCGCGCAGCTCGGTCGCGATGTCCTGGTCGTACTGCCGCGTGTAGGGATCGTTGGACAGGTAGACGACCGCGAGCGTGCGCTCGTCCAGCACAGCCTTCGGTCCATGCCGAAAGCCGAGGGGCGTGTCGTGGTAGCTGACAACCTGTCCGGCGGTGAGCTCGAGGAGCTTGAGCGCCGACTCCCGGGCCAGACCGCCCAGGGGACCACTGCCAAGGTAGACGATGCGCTCGTAGCGGCGGGTCGCGTATTGCGTCAGCTCGTCCGCTCGGGCCAGGAGCCGCTCGGTCGCGGTGGCGAGCTGATCGGCGAGCTGCAGGTCCTGCTGCGGTGCGAGGATCAACCACGCAGTGAGCAGCATCGAGGTGAAGCTGGACGTCATCGCGAAGCCCCGGTCATTGGTTGCCGGCGGCATCAACAAGACGAGCGCCGACGGGTCGGCGGCGTGCTTTCGCGCGAGCTGCCCGTCCGCGTTGCAGGTGATGACCAGCTGGTGCACCGAACGCAGACAGGCCACCGCCAGCTCGGCGGCCGCGACGCTCTCCGGACTGTCGCCCGATCGTGCGAACGAGACCAGCAAGGTCGGTACGTTCTCGGCAAACATCTCCTGCGGATTCGAGACGATGTCCGTGGTGGCGATCGCCTCGACCCGCCGGCGCAGTGCTCTTGACAGGGCCGGAGCCAGGATCTGGCCCGCGAACGCCGAGGTGCCGGCGCCGGTCAGCACGATCCGCAGATCGGGCTGGGCGAGGATGGGCTCGAGGAACTCACCGATCCGGGTCGACCGGGACGCCAGCATCGCCGCCGTCTCGCGCCAGACCGCCGGCTGCTGGTGAACCTCCTGGTACGTGTCGGTCATGCCGGCACCTCTGCCGCGGCGAACCGGTCGAGCAGTGGCCCGTGCGCCTCGATCGCGTCGTCGAGGATGCCGGTGGCAACAGTCAGGCCGCTGACGAGGGGGTCGAGTGCCAGCGCCTGCAGCGCGAGCGAGCGGTCGCCGGTCAGCGCCGCGTGGACGGTGATCTCCTGCTGCTGGGCGCGCGCGGTGAGGACCGCGGCGATGCCGTCGGGCAACGGTCCGACGCCGAGGCCGATGACGCCAGCGGCGCCGACCACCGCCGGTACCTCGACCACAGCGGTCGCCGGGAGGTTCGGGATCTTGCCTTCGTTCGGCAGATTGACCGCGAGCTCGATGTGGTCCTTGCCGGTCACGATCGCCTCGGCGATCCCGACCAGGCGCTCGGCTTCCTGGTTGTCGGTCCGGGGGAGCGGTGCCTTGCCCGCGGCCTGGGCGTGCAACTGCTCCCAGAGGTCGTCCTTCTGGCCGATGTACCGCAGGGTGGCGTCGCGGCCGCCCTGCAGACCCCAGGGCAGGTTGGTCTCGTCGGCCGGGCTGCCGTCCGCTGCTCGCAGGTAGCCGCCGAAGAACTCGGCGACGTGCCGGTCGCCCGGCGCCGGGTACCGGCCGAAGGTCCGCATCAGATCTGCGGACACCGGCAGGTGCACACCTTCCTCGCCGGTCGACGGGGCATCGATGTCCCCGGCGCGTTCGGCGACGAGCCGTCGCAGGGCCGGGTACACGTCCTCGGTGCCGTGGCGGAGATCGAGCAGCCAGCAGAGATGGTTGAGGCCGGCGAAGACCGCGCTGAGCTCGCCGCGGCCGTAGCCGAGGTCGGTGGTCAGCTTGGCGAGCGTGTGCATGGTGCCGTGGCAGAGACCGACCGCCCTTAGTCCGGTCTCGGCGGTGATCGCGCGGACGTTCGCGGTGAGTGGGTTGGAGTAGTTGATCAGCTGAGCTTCGGGCGCGAGGTCGGCAACGTCGCGGGCGATGGCCACCAACTCCGGCACGTGCCGGAGGGCCCGGAGGACGCCGCCCGGGCCGACGCTGTCGCCGACGGTCTGGGCGATGCCGTACTTCGCCGGTACCTCGACATCGGCGCGCCAGCCGGCGGCGGCCCCGACCGCGATCGTGGTCGTCACGAACCGCGCGTGCGGCAACGCTTCCCGCCGGTCGACGTGCGGAACGAACTCGAGCTCGGCGCCCCGCTCGGCCGCGATCCGGCCGCCGACCCTGGCCATGGTCTCGGCGGCCTCGCCGTTCAGGTCGACCAGGTGAACCGTCCAGCCGTCGAACGTCCGCGAGGCCGCGAGGTCGGTCATCAGGCCCGGCGTGAAGACGGTGCTGCCGGCACCGATCAGGACGATGGAGTTGTCACTCACGAAGTCTCCCTTTCACTTGGTACTGCCGGCCAGCAGGCCGTTGACGATGTAGCGGTTGAAGGCCAGCGCCAGTGCCGCGGGCACGATGATCGCCAGGATGCCGGCCGCGTTGAGCAGCGTGGACGGGACCACGTGCCGGCCTTGCAGCGCGGCGATGACGACGGTCAGCGGCTGGGTGGACAGGTCGCTCGACAGCACCAGTGGGAACAGGAACTGTCCCCACGCGAACAGGAACGTGATCAGCGCGGTCGAGATGATCCCGGGCCGGGCCAGTGGCAGCAACAGGTGCCAGAGCACCTGCAGCCGGCGGGCTCCGTCGACCAGCCCCGCCTCCTCGATCCCGGCGGGCAGGCCGGCGAAGTAGTTGTGCAGGATCCATGTTGCCAAGGGCAAGAATCCGGACACGTAGACGAGCACGATCCCGGTATACGTATTCACCAGCGCGAAATCGCTCATGATCCGGTACAGCGGGATCAGCGTCGTGTACGCCGGGAACGCCATCGTCGCCAGGACCGCGTAGAAGAGCACGTTCCGGCCGCGGAACCGCATCCGTGCGAAGGCGTACGCCGCGAGCGTGGCCAGTACGACCGTCACGATCGTCGCCGCGCCGCACTCGACGACGATGTTCACCGCCGACCGCCGGATCTGGCCCGGGATGTCGATGTCCCCGGACAGCAGGGTGGAGTAGTTCTGCAGGGTGGCGTTGGCCGGCACGTAGTGCACGGGCCGCGCGCGGGCGTCGGCCTCGGTCTGCAGGCTCGTCTTCAAGGCCCAGTACACCGGCCCGAGGGACCAGATCAGCAGCAGCGCAACCCCGATGCCGCGTAGTCCGTTGCGTCGCTTGGTCACAGTTCGACCCTTCGGTAGACGAGGCGGACGACCACCAGCGAGACGAGCAGGGTGACGATCGTGATCAGCAGCGACAGCGCGTAGCCCTTGCCGAAGTCGAGATCCTGGAAGCTGATGAAGTACGTCTGCATGGTGACCGATGCGCCGGTGGTCGCGGCGCCGTTCAGCACGTACGGCTGGTCGAAGACGTTGAGTGTGGCGATCACCGCCTGCACCATGGTCACCGCAATCCCGGGCCGTGCCAGCGGCAGCGTGATCCGCCGGAACGCGCCCCACGACGTACAACCGTCGATCTGGGCGGCCTCGTACAGGTCGCTCGGGATCAGTTGCAGGACGGCCAGGATCAGGAGCACCGACAGCGGGGCGATCTGCCAGACCTGGACGAGCTCGATCAACGCGATCGTGAGGAACCGGTTCTGGCCGAGCAGGACGGCGTTGCCGTCGCTGAGGTGCAGCGCCGAGAGCACGCTGTTGATCAGGCCGACGTTGGGGTCGAAGATGCCGCTCCAGAGGATGCCCTCGACCACGCCGGGCATCGCCCAGGGCAGGATCAGGATCGCAATCACCAGGCTCCGGCCGCGGAACGGCCGCTGCAGTACAACCGCGGCGCCGATTCCGATCAGCGTCGACAGCGTCACGCCGATCACGACGTACAGGGCGGTGTTGCCGAGGCTGCCTACGACGGCATGGTCCTTGGCGAGCCGCACGAAGTTGCCCAGCCCGTCGAACCTGGCCGGCGGGTCCAGCGGATCGACTTTGTAGAACGACTGCACGATCGTGAAGACCGCCGGGACCAGCGCCAGGCAGGCGATGAAGATCATCACCGGCGCGATCAGCAGGTACGGCAGGAGGTCGACGCGGGACCGGCGTACCGGCTTGAGGCCCGGTGCCGGTCCCGTGCTGCTGACCTCGGCCGTGGTGGTCACCGTCATGACCCGGACGCCAGCTGGTCGGCGGTGTCACCGATGGTCTTCATCGCCTGCTCGACCGACATCGAGCCGGTGGCTGCGGCGTGCAGGTTGGTGTAGACCGCGTTGGAGAACTTCGGGTACCAGGACGGTGCGCCGCCTTCGAAGACCGGCTTGGAGCCCTGCAGCATCGGCACCAACTCGGCGCCGCCGATCAGGTTGCCCTTGGCAGTCATCTGCTTGACCGCCGACAGGTGCGACGGGATCGGGTACGTCGCGAACGTCTTGTCCGGGCCGTTCACGCCCGCGAAGTCCGCCTGCTGCTGGGTGGCGGTGAACCACTCGATGAACTTCGCGGCGGCGTTCGGGTGCTTGGCCTGCTTCGGGATGCCGATGCCGTCGGGGTTGCTGAGGTTCGCGGCCGGACCCGAGGCGCCCGGCGTGGGGATGTACTTCACCTTGCCGACCACCGAGGACGCCTTCTTGATGTTGTACACCGTGCCGACGTTGCCGGAGTAGTCGGAGAACGTGCTCGCGACCTGGCCCCTGGCCATCAGGTTCTGCATGCCCTGTGAATCGGTGACGTTGATGTTGCCCGGCGGCACCAGACCCGTCTTCAGCGCGTTGATCATCCAGTCCGCGGCCTTGTAGCCGGCCGAGTCCGGGCTGGTGAACTGCGGTCTGCCGGACTTGTCCAGCACCGTCCCGCCGAAGGCGGCGGTCGTTTCGTACCAGTACGTCGACAGCCCTTCCGCCGCCGCGAACGGGATGTTCAGCGGGTAGTTGGCCACGCCCTTGGTCTTGAGCGCCTTCAGCGCGGCCGTGTACTCGTCGATGGTCTGCGGCGCCGGATTCGCACCGGCCTTCGCGAACAGCTCGGTGTTGACTGTGGTGACCATGAACGACGCGTCGTACGGGATGCCGATCACGTGCCCGTCGACGGTGAACGACGCCAGCTGTGGGACGTCGGCCTGCATCGACTTGGTGTCGAGGTAGGAATCCACCGGGTAGAACCAGCCGAGCTTGCCGAGCTGCCCGACCCGGGACCAGTCGACGTTGGTGGCGTCGGCGAAGTACGTCTTCGCGGTGGCCGCCGCCGAGATCTTGTTCTGCAGGCTGTCCCAGTC
The DNA here is from genome assembly GCF_043197975.1 of Kribbella sp. NPDC048928. Classification (NCBI taxonomy): domain Bacteria; kingdom Bacillati; phylum Actinomycetota; class Actinomycetes; order Propionibacteriales; family Kribbellaceae; genus Kribbella; species Kribbella sp. NPDC048928. Next base: position 69,069 of record NZ_JBICUC010000005.1, read on the forward strand.
GAGGTCCACCCAGTTCACGGTGATCCCGGTCTGCTTCGTGAACGCGTCCATCGCCGCCTTCGGCGGGGCGTCCGAAGCGAGTGCGACGGTGATCGTGACTCCTGAGGTCTCGGTTGACCCGCCGCTGCTCTGCTCGTTTCCCGAGGCGCCGCAGCCGGCGACGACGAGGGTCAGGCTCGCGACTGCTGCCAGTAGTCCTTTGCTCCTGAGCATGGCTACTCCAAAGGCTGTTGCGCGGTGCGCAGTTGCGCACTGCATCATGCGCGAATGTGGAGCGAAGGTAGTTCGAAAGAAAACTAACGGTCAAGGATTTCGTATACACACGCAGGAATTTGAGCAAACGCGCACTTCGTGCGCATTGTGTACAGTGCCGCTGTGCGGAAGTCGGAGCGGCTGAGTGAGATCCTCGACAGGGTCGGTCGGCACGGCACTGTCGACGTCGCCGCACTGGCTGTGGCGTTCGGCGTCTCGGGGGCAACCATCCGCCGCGACCTCCAGGCGCTGAGCCGCAACCAGTTGCTCGTTCGCACCCACGGCGGTGCGTTGGCGAACGAAGCGGGTGACGAGAAGCCCACTCGGGTCAAGGCGGCGATGCGGCAGCCGGAGAAGCGCAGCATCGGCCGGGCTGGGGCGGCGCTGGTCCCGGACGGCGCGGTGGTCGGTATGACCGGCGGTACGACGGCCCTCGAACTGTCTCGCGCACTGGCGCAGCGGCGCGGCATCACGGTCGTGACGAACGCGATCAACATCGCCGCCGAACTCGTCGGCCATGCCGGGATCCGGCTCGTCATGGTCGGGGGCATCGCGCGTTCGACGTACGAGCTGGTCGGTCCGGCCGCGGAGGCGATGCTCGCCAACTACCACCTCGACATCGCGTTCATCGGCGTCGACGGCTTGACGCCGGAGGAGGGCTGCACGACGTACGACGAGATGGAGGCACAGACCGATCTGGCCTTCCTGCGCAGGTCGGCGCGCAGCGTGGTGATCGCGGACAGCTCCAAGATCGGCCGGGTCACGTTCGCCCGGATCAGCCTGCTCTCGGGTGTCTCCGACATCGTCACCGACAGCGGCGCAGATCCTGCCCAGCTCGAGGCCATCCGCCACGCAGGCGTCCGCGTGACAACAGTCGGCCCATTCTGATCGGCCCGGAAACCGCCGCCCTTTTCACGACCGATGGATATCCGGCTCTTCTGTTGTGTGTGTGGGTGGACCGATGGCGGAGGGGCGTGGGCGGCGGACATTTGGACAGTTAGTGCACCCCGAGACACCGTACGCGCACCGCACTTCCACGCTCAGGTGCACTACTCACCGGCCAGACCTCAACCGACATGTCCTGTCGAGCTGTCCGCCCTGCCACCCCAGACCACACGCAGCCGGCATCCACGCCTCGGAATCGGAGCGGTTGTCGGTACCCACACATCGGGCAGAAGAGCCTCCCGGGGAGGGTTCTCCGGCCGTACGCCAGGGGAGAACCCTCAACACCAGCAGATGTCCACTCGCGTGAGGCGATGCCGATGGCAACGAGTGTGCCGTACCGCTGGACGGTCGTGGTGACGCCGGCGCGCGGAGACGAGGACATGCCGGAGACCTCCGCGATCGGTCATGGTTCGGCCGGTCGCGCTGCGAGGACGTTGACCTGTAAACGCTGAGAGCGGGAGGAGATCGAGGCGTCGCGCAGGCGATGAAATGACATAACGTAACGTCAATGACGTGTCGTTCGTTGATGCGCGTCTGTCTGATGTCACTGTTCGAGCTTGTTGAGTCGCAGCGCCTCGTCAGGCGTCGGTCAGGGCCGTTGCCGAGTCGCGGACCACGAGTTCGGGCTCGGGGTCAGTGATGATGCCGCCGGGGCAGGGGCGGCCTGCCATCAGTTCGTACAGTCCGTGGACGCCGGCCCGGCCGAGGTCGTACATGGGCATCCGGACCGCGGTTACGGCTGGGCGCAGGTGTTCCATCAGGCTTACGTCGTGGATCCCGATGACAGATAGTTGGTCGGGTACGGCGATGCCGAGATCCCGGGCGGCGGCCAGTACCCCGACGGCGCTCATGATGTTGTTCACCACGACCGCGGTCGGCGCGGCCGGAAGTTGCAGGGCTTGTCGCAGGCCGTCGGCACCGGCCTGCTCACCGAACCCGGTGGCCAGGTGCGGCGCCGGTTCCAGCCCAGCCTGCTGCATCTGCTGCTGATAGCCAAGGTATCGCTGCCGGAATGCGTGCCCGGGCGCCCCACCGATGAAGGCGATCCGGCGATGGCGCAGGTTGAGCAGGAATCGGGTCGCGATCTCGCCGGCGCGGCAGTCGTCGATGCCGACCCAAGGGTGGTCCTGGGTGTGGTCCAGGCTGAGGATCGGCTTGGGGTGGGAGCGAAGCTCGGCCATCACGTCGTCGTCGAACAGCCGGTCGTCCCGGATCAGGATGCCGTCGACGGTGCCCTGGCTGAGCAGCCGGGTGACGAACTGGCTGCCTGAGCGCATCGTCTCGGCGTCGCCGAGCAGGACTGTCCCGCCACGCTCGGCCGCGGCCGCGTAGACGCCGCGCAGCAGGTGGGTGTAGACGGGATTGTCGAGCTTGTGGAGGATCAGCGCGATCATGCCGGTGCGGTTGAGCCGCAGAGACCGGGCCGCTTGGTTGGGCTGGTAGTCGAGGGTCTCCATGGCCTGGATGACCCGCGCACGGGTCGCCTCGCTCATCCGGGTGTGGGTCGTGCCGTTGAGCACGGCCGACACCACCGCGACCGATACCCCCGCTGTGCGGGCGATGTCCCGTTGCGTTGTCACGCTTGCACGTCTCCCTCGAACCGTTGACGTAACGATTCAACCAAGCCTACGGTGAATTAACGATACGTCACCTAACCCGGCCCCAAATCCAAACGGGCCGGTCTTCCGCGCGCACCCCTGGACCGTCCGTGCGAACCGTTGGGGATGGGCGCAGCCGAAGGACTCAGCAAGAACTCTCACGTGTCATGAGGAGATGGGATGCAACGAAGACTTCTTCGGCGGAGCACTCGCCGCGCCGGTGTGTGGGTTGCGACGACAGTCGCGCTGGCCCTGATGGTGGCGGGCCTGTCGCCGGCCCGGGCCGCCACGACCGACATGTCGGATCTCGGTGAACTGCTCGACCTGACGCGTCCAGGGCTCGCCCACGTGGCGGCGGAGCTTGCCGCCGGCGACGAGGCCGGCGCCGCGGCCGAACTCAAGGCCTACTACGCGGGACGTTCGGGCATCGAGTACCCAGGTGTGGGCGGGGGAGGAGGCGGTGACGCGACCGCCGACGAACTCGCTGCTGGGACCTTCCGGTTCGGCACCGTGACCCGTGACTTCTACGACGACGCCGCGCAGCGGATCGACGTGGACTGGGCGGACCTCTGGGGCGGGACGGAGACCATCCCAGGGAGTGCACAGGTTCTGATGAGCGACTTCACGTTCATGTCGACGCTGACGAGCGCCTATCTGAAGGAGAGCGATCCGCAGAAGCGTGCGGCGTACGCATCGGCGTGGATGCACATCTCACTGGACTTCTTCGCCGACAATCCGACCTGGCCGCAGAACCGTAACCTGTCGGGCGCCAAGCGGCTGACCCAGCTCGTCAGTGCGTTCTCCGTGTTCCGGACGGAGCCGAGCATCGACGCGAATGACCTCGTGGCGTACCTGTCCGGCGTGCAAGCGACGACGAATCTCCTCGCGAACGTGCTGCAGATCCATGTCGGAAACAACTGGTATGTCTCGATGGCCCGGGCGATCTACGTCACGGCGGTCTATCTGCCCGAGTTCGCGGCGTCGTTCGTCTGGGAGCCGTTCGCGGTGCGCTCTGTCGAGCGGTTCTTGCGCGCCTGGGTGAAGGGCGACGGCGTGTACCGCGAGCCGACGTTCAACTATCAGGCCTACGTGGCCGATCTGATCAACACGATGATCGAAGTAGCCGATGCCAACGGGCGAACTCTGCCCGACGGCGTTGTGCAGTCAGCGGACTGGATCGCGGATGCGCTGTTCGCCACCCGTCAGCCGAACCTCGAGACCGCGCTCGTCGGTGATTCTCCGAACACGGACGCAGGCGAGAGCGCGATTCGGAAGACCGGTGAGCGCAACTCGTGGTCCGACTTCACCTGGGTCGCCTCCGGCCGCACCGAGGGGACCGTCCCGACGCTGTCGTCCACGGTCTTCCCGATCAGCTACGCGGTCCAGCGGTCCGGGTGGGACGCCGATGCCCGATACATGCTGATCAACAACCAGAACTCCAGCTACACGGCCTCCCATCGGCACCCTGACGACCTCAGCCTGGTGATGGCGGCGTACGGGCGCCCGCTGATCGTCGACCCCGGAGCGGGCGACTACAGCGCCACCCCGACCAACGACTGGATGCGCCGTACGACCGAGGCGCACAACACCGTTGAGGTCGACGGACAGCCGCAGCCCGCCGGCCTGCCTCGCTCGACGTCGCTGTGGCGCTCGAACGCGGGCCTCGACATCTACCGTGGTAAGACGCAGGCCTACCGGCCGATCGCGCACGATCGCGTCGTCTACTTCGTCAAGCCCGGCTTCTGGGTCGTCTCCGACGACCTCACGGGTGATACCGGCGCGCACGACTACCGGCAGCTCTGGCACTTCCCTGGCGATCCGGTCACCGTCGACCCGAACACGAACGTCGCCACGGTTGGGTTCGACACGGTGCCCGGCGCCGCACCGGTTGCCGGCGTGCGCCTCGTCCCCGTGGCCTCGCCCGGTGCCGATCTCACGTCGAGCGTCCACAAGAACGGCGCCGTGCGCGTGGGCGAACAGGTTCTCACCGACGTCGACTACCTGTCGTACGACTGGTCCGCCACCGGCGCCACCGGCGTGGACACAGTCGTCGTTCCCGGCAAGGCCGGCGCCGCGCCGTCGGTCAAGGCGTCGCGCATCCAACTGCCCCAGGTGGATCACTCCGTGGCAAGCGCGATGAAGATCGACCTGCCGAAAGCGACCGGCCGCTTCTACCTGTCGCGCGAGGCCATTCCCTCGGCGAGGCAGTTCGGGGATGCCGCGACCAACGCCGAGACCGCCTACCTCGAGCGTGCCAAGCGCGGCGGGTTGACGCGGTACGCGGTGACCCGGGGCTCGTCGCTGGTCGACCGCGGGGACACCGTCGTCAAAGCCTCCGGAGTTGTGTCCGACCTCAGTGTGGAACTGAAGGGCGCTACCGCCCAGATCTCGCTGGGGGACCCGTTTACGGGCACTCTTACGATCAACGCGCCGAAGGCACGCGCGGTGAAGATCAACGGCACCCCGACCGCGTTCACCCGCACCGGCAACCTCGTCACAGTCTTGGCCAACGCAGCCTTCGCACCGAAGCCGTTGCTCGACGAAAAGTTCACCGACGCGAGCCTGGACAGCACTGTCTATGACTTCAACAGCTCCCTTGACGGCTGGAAGCCGGTGCAGGGCACCTGGACGCTCGGCGGCACGCAGCCTGACACACAGCTGGTGCAGACCTCGGGTACGGACACCGAGTCGTTGGCGGTGCAGCAGGACGTTCCGGACGACGTGGTCATAGCTGCCGACATCGTTCCAGGGACACGAAGCCAGACGACGGCAACGACCGGTCTCGCGTTCCGCTACCACGATTCCCGCAACTACTACCGAGCCGATGTCGTCAGTACATCGAGCAGCGCGAAGCTGCAGCTCGTGAAGGTCTACAACGCGGTGTCCACGCTTCTCGCGGAGACGGAGCTGCCCATCAACGCAGACGGCGCGCACACACTGACCGTCTCAGCGATCGGGAAGCATCTGATCGCCACGGTGGGAAACACGTCGATCTCCGCTGACGACACGCAACTGCCGACGGGTGGTGCCGCCGCCTCCACGAACGGCCGGGCCGCGGCCTTCGACAACATCACCATCAAGGAAGGGCTCGACCAGGCCAATTGGCGGGGTGTCGCAGGCAAGGTGTCCGTCGACTCGGGTCGGTTGAAGCTCACGCCCAGCGATGGTCGGGCGCACGTGCTGGCCGACTCGACGCTGCCGTCACGCTTCTCCGAGACATGTGACTATGCCGCGAAAGCCACGGTCACGATCGATGGATCCGTAGGCACCGCGGGCATCTCGCTGCGAGACACCTCGGACTCGTACGGGTACCGGATCCACCTCGGCAAGACGAGCAACAGAACTCAGTACGCGAGTATCGTCCGCGAGGCTCACGCGTCGGGTCCGGTCACGGTGGGCACGGTATCGCTCAGCAACCCGTTGACAGGTCCCGTCGAACTCGGTGCAGCGATCCACGGTGACCGCATCACCGTGACGTTGAACGGAGTTCAGATCCTGGAGGGTCGCGACACCGTTGTCCGCAACGGCGGCGTCGGGCTCTACGCGTCCACGGAGAGCACGTTCGAGAACGTCACCGTCGCACGCTCCTGCTCCGGTTGAGCGCGTCGTGACGAGGTGATGACGTGAGGCCTCGGGGCAGGAAGCTTGATCTCCGGCAGAGATCTGGTTCACCCCGGGGCCTCAAAGGCGGATGCGGTTACGCTGGCGGCATGATCACGCTCAAGGACGTTGCGAAGCGGGCCGGGGTGTCCACGGCCGTGGTCTCCGCGGTGATCTCCGGGGCTCGCGGCAACGTCCGGATGAGCGAGGCGACCCGGCTGCGCGTCGAGCAGGCGATCCTGGACACGGGCTATCGCGTCAACCACGCCGCGAAGTCGCTGAGCCTGTCCAGATCGGGAGTCATCGCAGCGGTGGTGCCGAAGATCGCGAACCCCGTCTTCGAGTTGGCGATTCGTGGCATGCATGCGGCCGCCGAGGAACACGGTGACGTGCTGTTGCTGGCCGACGCGCTGTGGATCGAGCCGGGCAGCCACCTGATGAGCCGGATCGTCGGCACGGGCATGGTCGACGGGGTGTTGTTGCGGTCCACCCAATGGGGGACCGAGACCGCTGAGGAACTCACCAAGCGGTCGATCCCGTACGTGATCCTGCAGAACCCGCGACCGGACGACTCCGTGTCGGTGTGGATCGACGACGCGGCCGGGATCGGTCTGGCCACGACGCACCTGCTCGGTCTCGGGCACCGCCGGATCGCGCTGGTCGGCGGCCCCGTCGTCCCGATCGCCAGTTGCGCACGGGTCGACGGCTACCGCTCGGCGTTGCGGGCGGCGGGTGTGCGATTCGACCGATCGCTGATCAAGCAGGTCGGCTACGAGCCACCGGACCTGGCCGCCGCGACGCGCGAGCTCCTGGGCTCGGCCCGGCCACCGTCCGCGCTGATCGTCGACAACATCGTCGCGGCACCGGGAGCGATTGCGGCGGTCATCGACCTCGGCCTGCGGATTCCCGCCGATCTGTCGATCGTCGTGTACCAGGATCTGCCCATCGCCGACGCCATTCGGCCGGCACCGAGTACGGTCCGGATGCCTGTGCAGCAAGCCGGAATGCGCGCCTATACGACACTGCGCCGGATGATCGACGGCCGCCGCGTCCAGTCGGCACTGGTGACGCGGCCGGCGCCGAAACTGATCGATCGAGGATCGACGGCACCGTACGCGGGCTAAGCGCCCACCTGCCGACAAGTCACCGTCGGCGGCTTCGCAGATCTTGATTAACCGATGAATCACCGGCATGATGCTCGCCGTAGCCCCGAATCGACCGTAAGCCCACCGCTGCTCGGGTTGGGCTGGACAGGGAATTCCTTATGGTTCACGTCGTTCTCGTCTCCGGCTGGCAAACCGTCAACATCGGCGACGTTGCCCATACGCCGGGCGCGCTGCGAGCGTTCGAGCGCTACGCACCGGGAACGAAGCTGACGCTGTGGGCTCGCAGCATCGACGAGAGCGTGCGGCGGATGCTCGGCCGCTACTTTCCGGACGTCGAGATCGTCGAGGACCGGGTCGTGCCCGGCGAGCCGCTCAGTCCGGCGCTGGAACGGTTGTTTGCCGAAGGCGACCTTTTGGTCCATGGGTCGGGGCCGTCGCTCGTTGCCCAGGCGGAGGTCGCCGAATGGCATCGGCGGACCGGAAAACCGCATGGCATTTTCGGGGTGACAGTAGACCCGCTCCGGCCGTACGGCTCGACGCTGGCGCGAGCGGCGAGCATGATCAGCGCGATCGACGGTGACCTGCTCACCGAGGTCCAGCGTGAGGTGCTCGACACGGCCGCGTTCGTCTACTGCCGCGACTCGCTGACCGAGCGGTTCCTGGCCGGCCAGGATCTCGGGGCGCCCGCGATCGCGTTCGGTCCGGACGCCACCGTGATGTTCGACGTGGTCGACGACGGCGACGGCCAGGCGGTCCTCACGGAGTACGGGTTGCAGCCCGGACGCTTCCTCTGCGTCGTACCGCGGCTGCGTTTCACGCCGTACCACCAGATCCGGAACTACCCACCCGCGGCCGAGGATGTTCGCCGGACGGCCTACAACGCGGGCTATCTGAAGTCCGACCTGGACGTGCTGCGGCAGACGGTGATCGGGTGGGTGCGAGCCACTGGCGAGGCGGCGCTCGTCGTGCCGGAGATGAGCTACGCGATGGAAGTCGCCGAGGCCGAGTTCGCGGGGACGTTCCCCGCCGACGTTGCCGACCTGGTCCACATCCTGCCGCGGTTCTGGGACCTCACCGAGGCGGCTGCGGTGTACCGACGGGCCGGCGCGGTCGTGAGCATGGAGTGCCACTCACCTCTGATCGCGTTGGCGGAAGGCGTTCCGTCGGTTTACCTGCGTCAGCCGACCGACACGATCAAGGGCCAGATGTACAACGATCTCGGCCTGCCGTTCGTCGAGCTGGGACCGGGGGCCGAGGCTGCGGCCGGGCAGCTCCTGCAGAAGATCGCCGACGACCGCCCGGCGGCGGCCGACGTCGCCCGGCAGGCTCGGGACGGCGCGCAGAAGCGCGTGCGGGGGATGGTCGAGACCGCGGTCGCAGCGGTCGGAAGCAGGATCCGCTGATGTCATCGGGGACCGAGGTACGGCCGAGGGCCGGCACAGCTCCCGGTGCGCCTGCGGCGCGCGGGTCTCGCGTCCGTGGGCAGCTCGCCGCCCGATGGCACCGGGACCGGGTGCTGCTCGTGCTCGCGGTACCGGGCGTGATCGTCCTGATTCTGTTCCACTACCTGCCGTTGCTGGGCAACGTGATCGCCTTCCAGGACTATCAGCCGTTCCTCGGCATCAGTGGATCGGATTTCGTTGGCCTGAGCAACTTCTCGGTCATCTTCGACGGTGACCCGGAGTTCCTGAACGCGCTCGTGAACACGTTGATCATCACGATGGTCCAGGTGCTGTTCGTGTTCCCGGTGCCGATCGCGCTGGCCCTGGTCCTCAACTCGATGCTGAACGAACGGGCCAAGCGGCTGACGCAGTCGATCCTCTACCTGCCGCACTTCCTGTCCTGGGTCATCGTCGTGGCGTTGTTCCAGCAGATGTTCGGCAACGGTGGAATGCTGAACGAGTGGCTGCGTTCTGCGGACCTGGGATCCTTTCACATCGTCGGCGTACCGGAGCTGTTCAAGCTGCTGATCACGTCGCAGGTGATCTGGAAGGACACCGGATGGTCGACGATCATCTTCCTGGCCGCGCTCTCCAAGGTCGACCTGAATCTGTACGAGGCGGCGGCGATCGACCGGGCCGGCCCGTTGCGCCAGCTGTGGCACGTCACCCTGCCCGCGATCCGGCCCGTGATCGTCCTGCTGCTGATCCTGCGGCTGGGTGATTCGCTCACGGTCGGTTTCGAGCAGATCCTCCTGCAGCAGGGTCCGGTCGGCGCCCAGGCTTCCGAAGTGCTCGACACCTACGTCTACAACAACGGGATCATCGGCGGGAACTGGGGTGTCTCGGCCGCTGTCGGCTTGGTGAAGGGCCTCGTCGGTGTGGTTCTCGTCCTCGGGGCGAACCGGCTCGCCCACGCCATGGGGGAGCGGGGGGTGTACTCGAAATGACCGGACTACTGGAGACCACGTCTGAACGCCGGGCTCGGCGCAACCGTGGACCGGCGCCGGACGAGCGGCCTGCCTGGATGGGGCGGCAACCGCGCTGGGCGACCGCTGCGCGCGGCGTACTGCTGACCGCCGCCTGCCTCGCGGTGATCGTCCCGTTCGTCGCCGTCGTGATGACGAGTCTGGCGCCGCAACGCGACATCAGCGCGCGCGGTGGACTTGTGCTCTTCACGAGCGAGCCGTCGCTTGCGGCGTACCGGGCCGTTCTGTCGGGAGGAGTGGTGACGCGGGCCCTCAGCGTGTCGGTCGTCGTCACCGCTGTGGGTACTGTCCTGTCGCTGGCCTGCACCATCATGCTCGCGTACGCCCTGTCGCGGCCGGGGTCGCTGTTGCACAAGCCCATCCTGCTGATGACACTGTTCACCCTCTTGTTCAACCCGGGCATGATCCCGATGTACCTGATCGTCAAGCAGCTCGGTCTGATCGACAACCTGGCGGCGCTGATCCTGCCGGTGGTGGTCAACGCTTTCAACGTGATCGTGATGCGATCCTTCTTCCTCGAGCTTCCCAGCGAGTTGACGGAGTCGGCGAAGATCGATGGGGCCGGCGAACTCCGGATCCTCACCTTCATCGTCCTGCCGCTCTCGAAGGCCGTCGTCGCAGTGGTCGGCCTGTTCTACGCCGTCGCCTACTGGAACGCGTTCTTCTCAGCCCTGCTCTACCTGCCGTCGCCGGAGAAGTGGCCGCTGCAGCTGGTCCTGCGAACGTTCGTCGTGAACCAGACACCGCTCGGGACGGACGAGCTCTCGGCGTCGACCGAGTCGCTGCCTCCGCAGGCATCGATCCAGATGGCGATTCTGGTCATGTCCGTCATCCCGATCCTGATCATCTACCCGTTCATCCAGAAGCACTTCAGCAAGGGACTTCTGATCGGCGCCGTCAAAGGCTGATCGACCGGACGCCCGCCATGAGGAGGGAACCGTAACCATGGATGCGTTTTCGCGCCGTACGTTGCTCAAAGGGCTGTCAGCGGCAGCCGTCGCCGGTGCCGCCGGATCAGCTCTCGGCTGCTCCGCCAAGACGACGGCGGAAACCTCTGGCCGGATCGGAGCGGATGTTCTCCCGAGGTTCGCCCCGGCAGGCAACGCCGAACCCGCGCTGAAGAGCGCAAGCCCGCTCGGCATGAGCGGGTACTTCGAGTACCCGCCGAATCCCGTCGCGGCAGTCGGTAAGCCACCGCTGTCGGGTGGCCAGATCTCCGCCCTCACCTACACCTTCGACCCGGTGGCGCCCGGCAAGTCCGACAATCCGCTGTGGCAGGAGGTCGACAAGCGACTTGGCGGAAAGCTCGACATCACGTACGCGCCGGCGGCTGACTACGCTCAACGGTTCGCGACGACCGTGGCCGGCGGAGATCTGCCCGACGTGGTGTCGATCTACGGCTCGGTGCAGCAGCTGCCCGCGTTACTGAAGGCGAAGTTCGCCGACTTGACCGAATACTTGTCGGGCGACGCCGTCAAGGACTATCCGAACCTGGCGGGTCTGTCCACCGACTCGTGGCGGAAGACCGTGTACGGCAACGCGCTGTGGGGAGTGCCGATCGCCCGCGTGCCGATCCCGTCGGTGGCCTGGATCCGCGCCGACCTCGTCGCCGGTACCGGGCTGCCCGCGCAGCCGAAGAACATCGGAGAGTTCAAGGCACTGCTGAAGGGGCTGACCAACGAGCGCAAGTCCCGCTGGGCCTGCGGCGATCCGGGCAGCACCCTGACCATGATCGCCGCTTCCCTCGGCATCCCGGGCACCTGGATCGAGGACGGCGGGAAGTTCACCTCCAACATCGAACTCGAGCAGTACGAGAAGGCGCTGGCCGACACCCGCGAGCTGGCCGACGCCGGAGTCTTCCATCCGGACGGCCTGGTTGCGTCCAACAATCAACGCAACGACTGGTTCACCAACGGAACCACCCCGATCGTCTTCGGCGGGTACGCCGGCTGGAGCAAGTACGAGATGTGGGGCGCCGAGGTGCCGGGCTTCAAGCTCGGGTCGCTTCCGATGTTCGGCTACGACGCGGCGAGCAAGCCCCTGCATCCTCGGGGCAGTGCGGCTCAGGCGTTCACCGCTGTCACCCAGGCCGAACCGGATCGGGTCCGCGAGGTGCTCCGGGTACTCGACTGGCTCGCCGCGCCGTTCGGATCGTCCGAGTACCTCCTGCGCAACTTCGGAATCGAGGGGCAGACGTTCGCGTTGGAGGGCAACGATCCGATCCTGAACTCGCGCGGCCAGAATCTGCGGCTGGTGCCGTTCGGATACGTCTGCGGACCGACCCTGGCCATCTATGACCCGGGCCGGCGTGATGTCGCCCAGGCCCGCTTCGACTACCAGGAAGCCGCCCTGCCGATTCTCGCCCCCGATCCGACCCAGGGCCTGTACTCCGAGACCGATGCGGCCAAGGGGCAGCAGTTGGGCAAGGACCTGACCGATGCGCGGAACGGCATCCTGGCCGGACGCGCACCCGTGTCGAGCTGGAAGGCGGCCGTGACCAAGTGGCGCAACGGTGGCGGCGACAAGATCCGGGCCGATTATGAGCAGGCCTTCTCGGAGACGGGACCCAAGTGAGCCGCCAACTGGTGGCCCGAGCCGACGAATTCCTGGCCGGGCGGCCGTACTCCATCATCGACCGTGAGCCGTCGGACTGGGCCGGAGCTGCCCACGACTACTACTCGGTCGGCAACTACTCCTGGCCGAATCCGAAGACAGCCGACGGTCTGCCGTACATCAGGGTCGACGGCCGGCGGAACCCGGACGCGTGGAGCGATCGCTACGACAAACGGCGGTTCCGGCAGACGGTCGCAGCCGTCAACACCTTGGTGCAAGCCCACGTCCGAACCGGCGAGGCACGCTACGCCGACGCCGCGGTGGCGCGTCTCGAACGCTGGTTCCTGGACCCGGCGACCGCGATGCGCCCCCACTTCGCTCACGCTGCCGCGCTGCCCGGTCAGCACGACGGTGCGGCGATCGGGCAGATCGAGGCGACGCTCCTGACCGATCTCCTCGATCACGTCGACCTGCTGGTGAAGGCCGGACGATTCACCGAACGCCTGCCGCTCCTGAAGGACTGGTTCGCCGAGTTGACCCACTGGATGCGGTCGAGCGAACTCGGAAGGCAGGAAGAACTGATGACCAACAACCACGGAGTTTGGTGGGACGCGCAAGTACTGCGCTATCTGCAGTTCGTCGATGATCGGACCGCGCTCACCGAGATCCTCGATCGGTTCGACATCCGGCTACGTCACATCGCTCCCGGCGGCGCTCTCCCGAAGGAACTGGCCCGTCCCGACTCCTTGCTCTACACCATCTACTGTCTACGAGCCTTCGCCGTCTGCTGTCGAGTCGCAGCCGCTGAAGGCCGCGACCTCTGGAACGCACCCGCCGAACCCGGCTTCGGTAGTCTCCGCGACGCGTTCCACTTCTGGGCCGGCAACGCGAACGACGACCGTCGATGGATCTGGCCACGGCAGCCCTCAGATCTCGACCGAACTGCTCTGTGGCTGGCCGACGAAGCCGCCGCCGTCTACCAGACCCCAGGCCTCAAAGCGTTCGCAGAAACCCTCCGAGGACGAGACCTACCCGCCCCCGAAATCCCGTCAACCGCATCCATGGCCCTAGGTAAGGAGTGACACAGATCCGGCGGTCGCGTTGCGCGGGAACGCCAACCGCCGTGCACCGGGTGGATCGCGCGCGGGGGACCCGGGCACAAGCCCCGTCGGTGTGACCAGCACACTGTGGCTCATGGATGAACTGACGACGCCCGACGGACGGCTCCGGCTGTGAACGCGCTGTTCGAGGAACTCGACTGGCAGCAAACGCAGTTGGGCGAGATCAGCCTGCGGCGGCGCCATGATCCGGCTTTGGATGCAGAGGTGTACGAGGTCAAACTCGGCGACGAGTTCTTGATGTCGAGCTTCTTCACCGTTGCCGAGGTGGAGTTGGCGCGCCTGGGACTTGCCGCTGTGCCCGGTGATGTGCCCGGTGAGGTGCCCGGTGAGGTGCCCGGTGATGTACCGGGAGCCGGGCTCGATGTCGTTGTGGGTGGCCTCGGGCTGGGGTACACCACCCGGGCGGTGCTGCAGGACGCGCGCGTCGGCTCGCTGATTGTTGTGGAGGCCCTCGATGCGGTCATCGGCTGGCATCGGCGGGCATTGCTGCCGTTGGCCGATGACATTGTCGGGGATCCCCGCAGCCGACTGGTGCACGGTGACTTCTTCGCTCTGGCCGATGGTGACGGCGGGTTCGATCGTGATCGACCGGGCCGCCGCTTCCATGCCGTACTGCTCGACATCGATCATTCACCGCGCCACGTCCTGCATCCCAGCCATGCCGCCTTCTACACGCCGGAGGGACTGCGTCGTCTCGCCGCGCACCTGTATCCCGGTGGCGTCTTCGCGTTGTGGTCGAACGATCCGCCCGATGCGGCGTTCGGCGATGTCCTGTCCGAGGTGTTCGACAGCCAGGTCGCGCATGTGGTCACGTTCCCCAACCCATTGCAGGACCACGACGCAACCAACACCGTCTACGTGGCTCGCCGCGGCCCGGTGTGATACCGGGTGGGCTCGCTTCACGCATTGAGGAGGGTGCCGGAGAGTTCTCGGCGAGAGCCGATGCCGAGCTTGGCGAAGACCTTGTGAAGGCCATGGGGGCGAAAGCCTCCGCCCCCAATGGGCGTGAACATGTCGTACGCCGACCTGAGGTGGAGGCGCGCATCGCGACGGCGGTTCTCCCGCCGCAACCACTCTCCGTAGAGCAGCTGAGCGCGGGCGTGCTCGACGCGCATGCGCGTCCGGCCGAGCCGCTCCACTGCCTCCAGGTAGCAGGCTTCGGCCGCGTCTCCCCGGCTCACCGGCGCGCGGGATCGTGCCTCGATTCCGAGCGCCCAGTCGGTGCCGCCGGCACTCGTGGTCCGGACCAGCGCATCGAGTGCAGCTGCTGCACGGTCGGGGTAGCCGGCTCCTTGTTCGGCCGCTTTCAACGCTTCCTGGTAACGCCCCAGCCGTTGTGGAGTACGGCCGATGAGTAGTCCACGATGGTGAGTCCCATACCCTCGCCGCGCGCTCCGGCCTCCGTACAGATAGATCGGGTGCGGCGTGGCCAGCGCATCACGCTGCGGTCCGGGCAGACGATCGAGGTGGTCCAGCATCGGTGCGCACAACTGGTGCAAACCGGAGAAGGGCAACTCGACCTCGGACTCGACACCGGCCGCGCGCGCCAGGCGGCAACCCTGCCCAAGCCCGTTCGCCAGGTAGTCCAGCAGGGTGGACTTGCCGACTCCCGTCTCGCCCCGCAGCACGAGCACCTGGCTCGTGCCGGCGCGAACGCGGTCCACGAGGGAGTCGAGCGTCGCGCACTCGCTCTGCCTGCCGCGGAGCTCGGTGGGCAACTGATGTGACGTCACGACGCCGACCGGCGACGGCACCAATCACGTCCCGTCGTGTCCATCGAGCCTCCCGATATCTGCCCAACCAGCCTCGACGACCCACGCCGTCGTGTCGGGCGACATGCGCCCGATCGGGCCGCGTACACCGCCGGGCTATCTCACATCGCCGCAGCGCGGACTGTGCCGAGGACGTCGGGGGGTTTCGCGATGGGAGGAGCGCGGGGCGGCCGGGCGACCCGGCATTGATGCGGGACTACACGGGTATTGACCCGGGGCTACACGGGGGCCCGGGCGCCGCCTGCACACGCAGAGTGGTGGCATCCCGCACCGACGAACTCTCTGCACCAGGAGGATGCCATGCAGACTCGCCCCGTCCCCGGGACCGCCGCTCCCCATCGCCGGAGAGTCGCCACACTCAGTGCTGCCGTACTGTCCGTCCTGAGCGCGGCCGTCCCCGTCCCGGCGGAAGTCGTAGCCCCGCCGACGCCCGCGCCGGACCGCCTTGAAGGCGAGCATGGGGCGTCCAGCACCAGATTCCGTACGGTGTCCGCCGGTGGGCTGGAGGTCTTCTATCGCGAAGCGGGCGGGCCCGGTGCGCCGAAGCTCCTGCTGCTGGGTGGATTCCCGTCGTCGTCGCACCAGTTCCGAAACCTGATGCCGGCCCTCGCCGACCGGTTTCACCTCGTCGCGTTCGACTATCCGGGATTCGGGAACACCGAGATGCCGGACCCGCGAGAGTGGGACTACACCTTCGACCATCTCGCCGAGATCGTCGACGAGGCATTGCTGGCCATCGACTTCACCGGGCCGATGGGGCTGTACCTGCAGGGCTGCGGCGGCCCGATCGGCAATCGGCTGATCTCGCTGCACCCGGACTGGCTGCGGTGGCAGATCATCCAGAACGCCAATATGTACGAGCAAGGATTCACAGATGCGTGGGACGGCATCCGTCATGGCCTCTGGTCGCACCGCACTGCCGACAGCGAAAAGCTGTTGGACAACTTCGTCGAACGGGAGGCGGTGCAGGCGATCTACTTGACCGGTCACCCGGACCCGGCCAGGATCAGCCCCGACAACTGGAACGTGGATCTGCACTTCCTGGCCCGGCCGAACGCCCGTCGGGTCCAACTGGACCTCTTCTACGACTACCGCACGAACGCCGAGCGGTACATGAGCTGGCAGGCGCGGCTACGTCGCGACCAACCGAAGACGCTGATCTTCTGGGGCCAAGGCGACATCTTCTTCACCGCTGCCGGCGGTGAGGCGTACCTCCGCGATCTCCCCGACGCGAAGCTCGTGCGCCTGAATTCAGGGCATTTCGCGCTCGAGGACTGCCTCACCAAGATCGTTGCCGGTATCAACAGTTTCTACGATGAGAATGTGAAATGCTCCAGGTCAGGCCCGATGACGGAAGTCAGCTGAGCAGAACCTGCTCGAAGGCCTCACCGGCGTCCTGGCTGGTGTCACGTGGGTCGGGACGACGTGGCGGCCTCGCCGGTGGGACGTCAGCCCCGCGGGCGCCGCTGTGCGAGCTGGCTACCGCGAGATGTCGCGGGCCGCCACGTCGCGTCTACGGTCAATGAAGTGAAGTGTGCGCAACGCTTGCCGATTCGATGAGGTGAACCACCACCTTTCAGCTGTGTTCCGCTCAGTGCGCGAGGTGGCCGTGAGCTGTCGGAGGTCCGCGCTCCCGGGCTGGCCCCGCCGTATCAGCGACGGGTTCGACGGGAGCCGATCACGCCGTGGTCGCTGTACGGCGTCATCGCGTCGCCATCCTGTGCGCGGATCAGGCGTTGATCTGCTGGTGACTGTTCGTGCCGGCGACCGCGATCCGTCGTGGCTTGGCTTGCTCGGCGATCGGGATCTTCAAGGTCAGAACCCCGGCGTTGTAGCTCGCCTCGATCTTGTCGGTGTCCAGCGTCTCGCCGAGGAACAGCTGCCGTGAGAAGACTCCGAGCGGTCGTTCGGCGACCTGCATCTCGACGTCCTCAGGAACCTCCGGTGGACGCCGCTCCGCCTTCACCGTGAGTACATTGCGCTCGACGTCGAGCTCGATTGCGTCCGCCGCCACACCTGGGAGATCAAATGCGATCACGTACTCGTCACCCGAGCGGTACGCATCGATTGGCATCGAGGTCGGCCTTGACCAGGTCCCTTGCCCGCCAGACGCGCCGAGGAACTGCTGCGTCAGGCGATCCAACTCCCGGAACGGGTCTGTGCGCATCAACATCGTCGTGCACCTCCTGATCGTCTCGTGAACCAGTGGTGTCAACACGCATTTCTGTTCTAGCATGTCATCGAAACGATGACAAGCACCAATGTCAGCATTGTGCTGACGGACGGATTCCACGCATGAACGAACGACTCGACGGACTCGAGCTACTGCGGACCCCGGGCGCCTTGGACGATGCCGACGCGGGCCGAGTGCTCGCTACCCTCACCGCCCTGCACCGGCTCCGCTCGTACATCGACGAGTGGGAGCCGATCCTGGTCGGCGCCGCACGCGACCGGGGTGCCACCTGGGCCGAGATCGCACCTCGCCTCGGCCTGGCCAGCCGCCAGGCAGCCGAACGCCGCTACCTGCGACTCAAGCCCCACTCCACCGACGATGCCGCCACCACCCGCGAAGACCGCGTCCAGGCAGCCCGCGACCGACGATCTGGCGACCGCGCCGTCGCCGGATGGGCCCACGACAACGCTGCGGCGCTGCGCCAGCTCGCCGGGCAGATCACCGCATTGCCGACCGACACCACCAACCCGTCCACAGCCGGAGCAGCACCCGCTATCGCGCACCTCCGCGACGCGCTCGGCAGCAACAACGCCGCCGACCTGCTCCAGCCGCTGACCGCAGCCGGCGAGCAACTCCGCGACACCCACCCGGACCTGGCCGGTCAGGTCACCGATCTGACTCGGACCATCGATGCCATCCGCATGACAGACCTCGCCGGCCGCACGCCCGCGCTCGACGCAACAGACCCGGCGACCGAGGCGCATTGAGCATGGCGAGGGCGTCTCACGCCCGCAAGACCGCTGTACGGCAAGCCTGACCACTGACGTCGGCAGGCATGCAGGCTGTTTACGGCGATCGGGTGTGGGAACCGATCGCCGACGATCCAGCCGGGAGGGGTGCTATGACGGTCGGTGGCATTGACACCTATTACGACTACGACCAACGGCAGTGGATGTTCCGGCGCCTCGGGGGTGGCCCCGTACGACAGGTGCCCGTCTGTCCTGTCGTACGAGGTGCGCCGGAGGCGGAGGCTGAGCGACCACCAGTTGCGGACCCGCGCGTGCCCGCGAAGGTGCGGACGGTGCGAGATCAGAAGTGTTAGCGGGCGTCTTCCGGATCGGGGGTGGAGAGGGTCGCGGCCCAGTCGGTGGACCAGCGGATTAGGGGGCGGAGGGCGCGGCGGGCGCTGTGGCCCAGCTCTGTGAGGGCGTAGGTGGTGTCGGGGTGTTGCTCGACGACGCCTGCGTCGACCAGCTCGGTCAGGCGTTGCCGCAGGACGCTGGAGGACATGCTGTCGCAGCGCTCCTGCAGTGCGCGGAATCCGACCGGGCCGTGTTGCAGCTCCCAGATGATTCGCAGGTTCCACCTACGACCGAATAGGTCGAGTGCGGCCATCAGTGGCCGGCCGGTGCTCGATCCTCGGACCGCGCGTCCTGGCCTGGGTGTCGCCATCCGTCGTTCCGTCCCATCTTGCGGCTTCGATATCCGACACACTATCGTGCACCACATCGATTCGATTTCCGAAGCGCACAGGGGTGGCTTCGGGGGTCGATCACCACCAACGGAGGATGTTGTGCACAAGCTGCTGGTCCTGTATCCCGAGCCCGTCGATCCCGACCACTTCCGCGAGTACTACGTGAGCACCCATCTCCCGCTGGTCGCGAAGATGCCCGGCTTGCTCGCGTACCGCTACAGCTTCGAGGTGACGGCGACGCAGGGGGAGCCGCCGTACTTCGCGGTCTTCGAGGCCGAGTTCGCCGACGCCGCCGCACTGACCGCGTCGAGGGCGTCCGCGCACGGCCAGAAGGTGAGTGCCGATGTCGCCAACTACGCCACCGGTGGTGTGGTCGTCATGGACTGTCCGATGCAGAACGGCACCATCTGAGGCTCCTGCAGGTGGCTCGGCCAGATACTAGAGGTGTCTCTCTACAAGCCGAAGAGATATCGTCGCGGGCATGGGGAGACCGGCCACGCATACCGCGGACGCACTGCTTGACGCGGGCGTTGCGCTCTTCGCCGAGGGTGGCGCGAGGGCGGTGACGATGGCCTCGGTGGCGCGTGCTGCGGGTGCGCCGAGTGGATCGGTGTACCACCGGTTCCCGGATCGGCCTGCGCTGCTGCACGCGTTGTGGGCGCGGGCGGTGCACACCTTCGACGAGGCGTACCGGCTGCAGCTCGGCGACGCGCCCACTCCCGCCCACGCGGTCACGTCGACTGCTTGGATCGTGGATTGGTGTCGCGAGCAGCCGGGGACTGCTGCCGTACTGCATGCCGGCCATCGGGCGTTCTCGCGCGATCAGTGGGCGGCGGCCGACATCGAGGCGCTGGCGTCGTACGAGCGCAGCCGGGACCGGCGGCTGGCCAAGGTCGTTCGCGGGATCGCCGTTGCGGCGGATCGGCCGCGGGACGAGATCGCGTTCGCGATGGTCGACCTGCCGCTGGCGGTCGTTCGCCGGCACCTTCCGGGATCGGTACCGGCGGCAGCGACCGAGCTGGTACGGCGGCTGGCAACCTCCATCATCCTCGGCGACTCGTGATCGGGCTGTGCGCGAAGTCCTCGTCTGCTGTTGATGATCGTTGAAGTTGTGGAGAGATACCTCTAATATCGGAGCTGCGTCTCAGGGAGGGGTGGAAGTCCCCACCGGCGGTGATGGCGGCCCGGCCGATCCGGGCAGGTCGAGCCCGCGAGCGCCGACCTCGTCACGCGTTTCAGCCGGCGGGGGAGGGTCAGCAGATCCGGTGCGACTCCGGAGCCGACGGTCACAGTCCGGAATGAAGAGAACGTGACAGGCGAGGTCGTCTCGTCCGGTCACCGCACCCCCTGGGCATGTGTGTGAACAGGAGGAACAGTGACACACATCCCCACGGCATCGACCGACAGCTCACGCATCGCCGTGATCGCGTCGCGCTGGCATGCCGACATCGTCGACCAGGCAGTACGAACCTGCGTCGACGACCTGCGTACCGAAGGCCGCCAGGTCGACGTGTACAAGGTCCCGGGAGCCTTCGAGATCCCGTTGAAGGTCAAGCAGCTCGCCTCGACCGGGGAGTACGCCGCGATCGCGGCGTGCGGGCTGGTCGTCGACGGCGGGATCTATCGTCATGAGTTCGTGGCGGCGACGGTGGTGGATGCGCTCATGCGGGTTCAGTTGGAGACGGGCGTACCGACGTTCTCCGCGGTGCTGACTCCGCTGCACTTCCACGAGCATGACGAGCATCACGCGTTCTTCCGCGACCACTTCGTGATCAAGGGCCGCGAAGTCGCCCGAGCAATCATCGAAACCCTCACCGCCCCCAAGGTCGCCTAAGCCAGTACGCCCGCCCGCCGCCTGCCCGGCTGCCGCCCGGGCAGTTCGGGTTAGAGCGCGTGTGTCAGGGGGCCCAGGTTGAGGTTTTGGATGCGCTCGACGGTTACGTCGCGGACCGTGGGGAGTGAGCCCCAGAGGGCTTTGCCTCCTGGGGTCCGCAGGAGTGGTCCGACGGCTCGTTGGAAGCGGCCGGTTTCCACTGGGGTGCTTTCGCGAGGCGGGCCCACGGAGCCGATCAACCTGATACCAGGGGAGCCGGTGAATCGGCCGCGCAGTGCGGCTCGCAGCCACAGGCGTTTCCCGCTGTCGACGGCGATGATGGCGACTCTCGGTTCGCGCTCGAGGTTGGCCGCGAGTCTTGAGTTGAGTACGTCGAAGTAGAGCGCGGATCCCTTCTCGGTCAGCAACAGCGACCCGATCGGTGTGACATGTGGGGATCCGTCCGGGTTCGTGCTCGCGATGCTGCAGTGCAGTGAGGTGCGGATCGTACGGCGGACGACGCGTCTGGCCTGTGACCACTGGGCTTCGGTGATCATGAGCTACCGATGCGGTCGGGGGTCATCGGCCCTCCTTTTTTAGAGTGTTATCTCTAGAATGGTTGAAGCATACTCGCGGTGTGTCGGGTGTCACGGCGCCGGAGCGTGGGCAGTGCGACGATGCCAGTGGCGGAGTGCAGCGCCGAGCAGGAGTGCAGCGCCGAGAAGAGGTGGCGGATGATCGGCGATCGGTGGGGCGTCACCGACGAGGAGACCGAGGCCTCGTACGCGTGCGACCGATTCGCCCCGAAGCCCACGGTGCAGGCCTGGCGAGCTGTCACGATCGAGGCGCCGACGAGTGTCGTGTGGTCCTGGTTGATCCAGGTACGGCTCGCTCCCTACTCGTACGACCTGATCGACAACCTCGGACGCCGTTCGCCGCGCGAGCTCTTGCACCTCGACGATCCGGAGATCGGGGACCCGTTCAGCTCCTCCGGCGGACGGCCGCTCGGTCGGATCGTCGCGCTCGTCCACGAGGAGCACCTCACCGGACAGATCATCGGCGCCACCATGACGTACCGGCTCCTCGACCTCGGGGACGCCGGGACGCGCCTCGTCCTGAAGGTCGTCGGCGAGTACCCGCGGCCTCTCGCGCCGCTGCTGTCGGTCGGCGATCTGGTCATGGCCCGTCAGCAGTTGCTGAACTTCAAGAAGTACGCCGAGCAGCGCGATTAATCCGTTTGTCCGGGGGAGGCGCCCGACCTGAGGATGGGTGCCATGGCAATTGGCACCTCCTCGGCAGTTCGCTTTGTTGAGATGACCGGTACGGCGCTCGGCGCGTTGCTCGCCGGCGACCGTCCCGCGGCGGAGGCGGAGCTTGGCTTCGCCCTCGGCGACGAGTTCCTCTCCGACAGGGCCAAGTGGCTCTGGCAGTACCGTCTCGATCAGCTGACCGCCGATCCCAGCACCTTCGGGTGGCTCGTCAAGCTCGCCGTGGCCGGTGACGTCGTCGTCGGGTACGCCGGGTTCCACGGTCCGCCGGACGCGGACGGCATGGTCGAGATCGGCTACACGGTCGACCCGCCGTACCGGCGGCAAGGTCACGCCAGGGCGATCCTGACCGCGCTCCTGGAACACGCGGCCGCCGAGCCCTCCGTACGGACCGTGCGAGCCACGATCAGCCCCACCAACCAGGCCTCGCTGGCCACCATCGCGGGCTTCGGCTTCGTCGAGAACGGCGAACAGTGGGACGAGGAGGACGGCCTCGAGCTCATCTTCGAGCGCCCGAGCCGCTGACCCGAACTATTGCGTGGCGGCGTGCCGGGCGACCGCGTAGCGTCGCCGGGCATGAGCGAGATGTTCGTGACCTCCGGTCCGCTGCGGTTGTGGACCGAGCGGACCGGACGGCCCGATGATCCAGCGGTGCTGCTGATCGCAGGCGCGTCTGCCCAGGGCTACACCTTCCCGGATGCGATGGTCGACCGCCTGGTCGATCGCGGCCTGCAAGTGATTCGGTTCGACCATCGCGACACCGGGCGTTCGAGCATCGTCGACTTCGATGAGCATCCGTACGGTCTGACCGACCTGGCTGTTGATGCTGTGGCGATCCTGGACGCGTACGAGTTGCCGTCCGCCCATGTCGCCGGGGCGTCGATGGGTGGTGTGATCGCGCAGTGGCTCGGCGTCCACCAGCCGGATCGCGTGAGCTCGCTGACCTTGCTCTCCACCACGCCGATGGGCCGCGATCCTGGTCCGGTTGTGGAACGCGCCTTGGCCGGACAGCCCGCCGATCCGGACGAGCTGCCGCCGCCGACGGCGCGTTTCCTGCAGCATCTCGTCGACTCCGCGGGCACCGAGCCGGGCGTGGAGGCTGACGTGGTCACTTTCAGGGTGATGAACGGCGACGTTCTCCCGTTCGACGAGCCGGCCGCCAGAGCTGTACTCGAGCGCTGCTGGGCGAGGGCAACCGACCCGTCGGCCGCGGCCAACCACAGCCTGATCGGCCAGAAGATGGGCCCCGACCTGCTCGTGCCCTTGTCGACGATCACCGCCCCGACAACGGTCGTCCATGGAGACCAGGACCCACTCTTCACCCCAGCCCACGGCAAGGCCCTCGCGGCCGCTATCCCCGGCGCGCACCTCCACGTCATCCCCGGCATGGGCCACACCTACTACTCCCCAAACCTCCCCGACCAACTCGCCAACCTCATCGCCGGCGGGCGATGAGCCAGTTGTAGGCCTCGGTGCGGTGGTCGTCCTCGATCGTCGTGTGATCCTCGTCGGGGAAGTACGCCTGGATTCCGGGCACGAGCTGCGCGATCCGATGACCGTGCACTGGCGGCATGTTGCGGTCTCCTGCTCCGCCAGGTCGCCCCAGCGCTCCAGCCAACCCGCCGGATCTTGAGCAGGTCGCGAGCGTCGTCTCTGCGTCCTGTCGCCAGTTCGCGCGGGCGGTGGCTCGGTCGGTGAAGTGCCGCTCCAGTTCCTCGACACGTCCGCCGTCCTCGACCAGGATTTCGCCGCGGTCGGTCTCGAGCACGTGCGTGCGCACTTCGTCCATAGCGCATTCGTAGCAGCCGAGGCAGGAAGGTGGCGACTGACATAGTGCGCGATGTGATTGTGGGGGCTAGGTGGTTAGTAGGGCTTGTAGGGCTGCTGCGTAGGCGACCACTTGGGCGGTGGGTCTGTCGGTGCGCCACATCAGGCGCCAGTGGACCGGCGGGGCGTCTCGGAACGGAATGTAGGCGACGTCGGGGCGCATGTAGTAGCGCCTGAGGTGGGCGCTGATCGGGAAGACTCCGCGGCCGGCGCCGACGAGGGTCAGGAGCTCGTGGAACGACGCAGCTTCCGGACCGGACTCGCCCACGGATCGCCCTGCTCCAGATCGGTCAGAGGTGTGCAGGACGGTGAGGTTGGTCAGGTCGTTTGTTGAGACGGAGTGCCGGCTGGCCAGGGGATGGGTGGAGGGGACTGCGAGCATGCGGGCCTCGGTGATGAGCGGGGGGCCGGTGGCGAGGATGGCGTGTTCGGTGTCGAAGCAGGTGAGGAGCACTTGTATCTCGCCGCCGAGGAGCCACGGCACGGCGTCGGCGAGTTGGACTTCGCGGACGATGACGTCGAGACCCGCGGGGGGTTGGCGGGTCTTTAGGACGTCGGCGGCCTGGAGAAGGAGTTGCGCTCCGGCCGCAGTGAGATAGCCGGCTTGGAGAGTCCCGGTGATGCCGCGGGCCGAGGTGATGGCTCGTTCTACGGCGGCGACGATCTGGTCGCGGGCAGGGCCCAGGTCCTCGTACAGATCGCGGCCGA
Organism: Kribbella sp. NPDC048928; assembly: GCF_043197975.1. Taxonomy (NCBI): domain Bacteria; kingdom Bacillati; phylum Actinomycetota; class Actinomycetes; order Propionibacteriales; family Kribbellaceae; genus Kribbella; species Kribbella sp. NPDC048928. The sequence continues at coordinate 93,707 of NZ_JBICUC010000005.1, forward strand.
GAGGCGTCAGCTCGACGCGGCGGCTCGTGCGGTTGAACAGTGGGGCGCCGACGCGGCGTTCCAGTTTGCGGATCGTCTGGCTGACGCGGGCCGTGGAGACGTGGGTGCGCTCGGCGGTACGGCCGAAGTGCAGTTCTTCGGCGAGCGTCAGGAACATCTCCAGTTCGTAGCGCTCGAGCATGGCGCGGATCCCTTCGTTAACTCACACTTCACGAGCGTTGCACAGGTTCGCGTTGATCGACAGTGCTGCGCACCAGAGGGTGAAGGGGTCCGAGCTTCCCATGACGGGGCAGGAGAACCCATGCAGAACATCTCGCCGCTGATGCAACTGTCGATCGGCTTCTGGTCGTTCAAAGCGCTCGCAACCGCGTACGAGCTGGACCTCTTCAGCCACCTGTCCGGGACCGACGGTCACACCGTCGACGGGCTGGCCGAGCTGCTCGGCGTCGACCGGCGCCCCGCTGAATTGCTGGTGACCGCCTGCGCGTCCATCGGGCTGCTCGAGGGCAAGGACGGGCGCTACGTGAACAGTGCGCTGACCGACGAATTCCTCGTTCCTGGCAAGGACAATCACTTCGGCGGCTGGGTGCAGATGCTCGATCGCAGGCTCTATCCGGCGTGGGGTCGCCTGACCGAGGCAGTACGAACGAATCGGCCGACGAGCTGGAATCCTGACGAGCAGGCGCACCTGTTCGACAGTGAGGACCCTGAGCTCCTGGCGGTGTTCTGGGAGGCAATGCATTCCCTCTCGACGCTCACCGCGCGCGAGTTGGCGGCACACGTCGACTTGTCCGCCGCCACGGCACTCCTCGATGTCGGCGGTGGCTCCGGCGCGTACGACATCGAGCTGTGCCGCCGCTACCCCAATCTGCGGGCGACGGTCTTCGAGCTGCCACCGGTCTGCGACATCGTCACGAAACAGCTCGTCGCGGCAGGGCACGAGGATCGCATCGCCGTCACGCCGGGCGATTTCCTGACCGATTCCGAGCTGCCACCAGGACATGACGTCGTACTGCTGTCCATGATCATGCACGACTGGACGCCGGAGCAGGATCTGGCGATCTTGCGGAAGTGCTTTGCCGCGCTGCCTTCCGGTGGCCGGATCGTGATCAGCGAGTTGCTCGTGAACGACGAGAAAACCGGTCCGCCCGCCGCAGCGTTGATGAGTCTGAACATGCTCGTGGAGACAGTTGGTCGCAACTACACCGCGGCGGAGTACGAGCAGTGGCTGCTCGCCACCGGGTTCGTCGACATCCAGACTGTTTCGTTCGACGCTCCCGGCGCGAACGGCGCGGTTCTGGCCCGCAAACCGTGACGCACGGGGGGTCAGGGCTTGCGGAAGGTCCAGTGGCCGGATCCGACGGTGTACGTGTTCGGAGCAGTCGGCTGCAGGCCCGGCTCGGTGGTCTCCAGCGGCGCGGGTACGACGATGGTGGCCGTGACGTTCACCGGCACGTCGACGCTGAGAATCAGACCGTCGTCGGCCCGGCTCCACGAGGACGAGATGCGACCGCGGACGGTGTCGATCGACGCGGCCACGTGGCTGAGACCGTCAGGGATCTGGGGAGCGATCGTGACAGTGCGGTACCCGGCGGACGTCGGCTTGATCCCGGCGAGGACCGTGTAGAACGAGGCATTGATGCCGGCGAACATGGCGTGATCGTGGGTCTGCATGCCGGCCCGGTACGACCACTGTTCCCAGGTCGTCGTCGCGTCGTGGGCGATCTGGAACCCGAAGCCCGGGTACGTGGTCTGACCCAGCACGGTCAGCGCGACGTCGACGCGCCCGATCACGGCCAGGGCGTCGAGCAGGTACCGGGTGCCGAAGATGCCGGTGTCCAGATGCCCGTCGTCTGCGCCGAGAATGCGCTCGACGAGTTGGTTGCCTACAGCCCCCAAGCGCTCGGCCGGGACCATCCCGAACGCGATCGGCAGGATGCTCGTCACCTGCCGCCCGCTGCCGTACGTCGTGCCGTCGGCCTGGAGGAACTCGACGTTGAACGCAGACCGGATGGCGGCCGCGAGGTCGCTGTAATGCTTCACGTCAGCAGGCGTCCCGACCACGCCGGCCGCCTGTGCGACTGCGCAAGCCTGGCGGTACGCGAGCGCCGTGTTCACCAGTGAGCCCTCACTGAAGCACTCGCCTGCGGTGGCGCTTCCGAGACCGCCGTTCGACTCCGGGCCACGATCGGGCGGGCACCAGTCGCCGAACGCTCGATCCTCCGGCCAGATGTGTCCCGGTACGTCGGCCGCGTTGCGGGTCACGAACGCCTTCATCGCCGGATACAGCTCGTCCAGGATCGACCGGTTGCCGTACTGCTCGTACAGGGACCAGGCGAGTACTACCTGGCCGCCGGCCATGTCGGGCTGCTGTCCTTTGACATCGTCGCTGGGAAGCGCAGTACCGGGTGGCAGATCGCGCAGGTACTTCACGTAGAAGCGGTCCATCCCGAACTCGATGATCGACGCTTCGTGGTACGTCAGGACGTCCATCGCCGGCGGGGTCCGCTCGTCCCGGACCGGCGTGTCGGTGGGGAGGCTGAGGGAGTTGTTCAGAATGCTCCACCGGTTGTTGCGCCAGATCCGGTTGAGCAACTCGTCGGACGACGTGAACGTACCGGTGTCGGCGACATCAGCGTGGATCGCGCGCCCGGTCAGGGTATCCAGCGTCGGCGGGCCGGGGTGGCCGGTGACCTCGACGTACCGGAAGCCGTGGTAGGTGAACCGTGGCTCGTAGGTCTCGCCGCGTGGATCGCCGGAGAGCTTGTAGCTGTCGAGCGCGGCCGCGTCGCGGTTCGTCGTGACGTCCAGTGCGCCGTCGCTGTCCAGCTCTTCCGCGGTACGCATCCGGACAGTGGTGCCCGCGGGGCCGCGTACCCGTAGACGTGGCCAGCCGGCAATGTTCTGGCCGAGATCGAAGACCCACACTCCGGGCGTGGGCTCGGTCAGTGCGATCGGGCAGATGGTGTGCGCGACCCGGATCGCGGGTGCGGTCGCGGGGGAGGGAACAGCGTCCGGTGCTGGAACGGTACGCACCGGGAGCCAGTGGTCGGCATCGAATCCGGGAGTGTCCCAGCCGGTCTGCTCGAGGCGTGCGTCGTACGACTCACCGTCGTACAGGTCGTTGCTGGTGATCGGTCCGCCGTACCAACGCCAGGCGTCGTCCGTCCGGACAATCTGTTCGGTGCCGTCCGCGAGTTGGAGCTCCAGCAGTAGGACGGCCTGCAGCGGTCCGAGCCAACGAAAGCCGTACCGGCTGAACCGCGAGCCGTAACCGTTGCCCAGCCACAGCCCCACCGCATTGTGACCGCTGCGGATCAGCTGTGTGACGTCGTACGTGTCGTAGAGAATCCGGCGGTTGTACGGCGTACTCGCCGGCGTCAGGACCCGACCGTCGATCTTGTTGCCGTTGAGCCGAAGCTCATAGAAGCCGAGCCCGTGGACGTACGCACGCGCCGAGACAACTGCCTCCGGCGTGGTGAACTCGGTCCGCAGCGTCGGCGCGGTGATCCCTGGATGCTCGAGCTGCCCATCCGGGCTGATCCACTCCGCGCCGTGCCACGTGTCGGTTGCCGGGAGACCCATCTCCCACCAGGCGGACTGCACCAGTTCACTGCGGACGCCGAGCTCGTCCCAGACCTGCACGGTCCAGTGGTACCTACGGCGCGGTTCCAGGGCCGGCCCGGCGTACGGGATCGCAGCGGAGTCGTCGGTGTTGACGCGCCCACTGTCCCAGACGTCGGCACGTCCGTCGCGGAGCAAGTCCGCGCTGGAGGCAACGAGGATCCGGTACGCGGTCTGACGGGCGTCGTTCTTGCCCGCTGTCAGCTGCCACCCGAAGACCGGACAGGGATCGTCCAGGCCCAGGGGATCGGCAACGTTGTCGACGGTCGGTCGACCGACGCGAAGCCCGCCGGTCAGAGCGTGTGCAGCTTGGCGAACGGTGCGAGGTGCCGCAGCAGTCTGCCGCCCCCGAAGTCGATGATCACCGCGCCGTCACTCTCGACGGAATGCACACGGCCCAGTCCTTCCCGGTCGTGCGTCACCCGCTCGCCGACCTCGAAACTCTTGATCGCGTCAGAAGCCTTGGCGGCGAAGGGACTGGTGGACAGATGACGACGCGTCGTCCCGCGATTGGTCTGCATCAGACCTCAAGTATGCGCCGCATCGGGCGGCTCGGCGACAGCAGGTACCGCATTCGATCCGAATCGTAAGCAACTGACAGTGCGGATTCGCTTACCCACCGAAGCCGGTCCGGCGAAACGCGATGGCGATGGGGCGCAGGGGACGGCAGGGTAAGGGGATGGCTATTGCGTTGAGTGCGCCCTGGGACGATCTGACCTTCATGTCTCCGTTGTCGGAGGCCCGGGCGGAGCGGCTGGTGGCGTTCCTTGGGGACGGTCTTCACGGCGTTGTTGTCGATGTCGGGTGTGGATGGAGCGAGCTGTTGTTACGGGTGGTCACGGCGGCTCCGGAGAGTACCGGGATCGGCATCGACCTCGATGGTGACGCGATCAAGGAAGGCCGGCGGCGCGGGGACGATCGGGGGTTGTCGTCGAGGTTGACGCTGGTCGACGTGGACGCCGCGGAGGCGCTTCCGGACCGCGCGGACGCGATCATCTGTGTCGGCGCAACGCACGCCTGGGCGCCGCCGGATCAGCCCGACGAACCACTGCACTACGAGCGCGCGCTACAGCGGATGCGGGCGTTGCTGACGCGTGGCGGGCGGTTGGTGTACGGCGACGGGATCTGGTCGCGACCGCCAACGCCGGCGGCGATTGCCGCGCTCGGTGGGCGTGAGGACGAGATGATCACCCTTGCCGAACTGGTCGACGTCGCGACCCGCACCGGGTTCGCCGTGGTCGGTGCGCACGAAGCGTCCACAGACGAGTGGGACGACTTCGAGTCCGGGTACAACGCGTGTTACGCACGTTGGCTGGCTGCGCACCCAGCTGATCACGAGGATGCCGCCGAGGTACGCGACCGTGCCCGTGCCCAGCAGGCGGCGTACCTGTCCGGCTACCGCAACGTCCTCGGCCTCGGATACCTGCAACTGATCGCCGTCTGACCGGGACGCTGTGAGCAGGTCAGGGGATGATGCCGCGGCGGCGGGCCTCGCTGACCGCGGCGGTGCGATTGTCCACAGCGAGCTTGGCGAAGACCTGGACCAGGTGGGACTTGACCGTTGCTTCGGTGATGAAGGACGCGCGGGCGATGGACTGGTTCGAGCGGCCGGCGGCAACCATCTCCAGGATCTGGATCTCGCGGGCGGTGAGTGAGCGCTCGGGCGCGCGGACGCGGGACACCAGCCGGTTCGCGATCGCCGGCGTGAGGACGGTCTCGCCGGCGGCCGCCAGCCGGACAGCGGCCAGCAGTTCCTCCGGGTCGGTGTCCTTGAGGAGATAGCCGGTCGCGCCCGCGGAGATCGCGGGCAGGATGTCGGCGTCGCTGTCGTACGTGGTGAGGACCAGAACCCGCGGCGGGTCGGGCAGCTCGAGCAGCCGGCGGGTGGCTTCGGCGCCGTTCATGCCCGGTCCGAGATTCAGGTCCATGAGGACCAGGTCCGGCGTGGAGCCGGCGGCTTCGGTGATCGCGTCGGCTCCGGTGGCTGCCTCTCCCACGACCTCGATGTCCGGATCGGCTGCGAGCGCCGCGCGGAGTCCACGACGCACGATCGGGTGGTCGTCGACCAGCAGTACTCGGATCGGGCCGGTCACGCGAGCGCCTCCTCGGCCGGAATGCGGGCGCTGATCGCGGTGCCGCGCCCGGGTGCGGTCTCGATCACCAGGCTGCCACCAACCGCCTCGAGACGGCGGCGCATCGCGGCCAGCCCGAGTCCGGTGCCAGTGGTGCCGGTCCGTGGCCGGTCCGGGTCGAACCCGCGCCCGTCGTCGACGATGTCGAGGCTGACCGCCCCGGGATGGAACGTGAGGGTGAGCTCGGTCTGGGCCGCTTCGGCGTGCGCACGGATGTTCGCGATCGCCTCCTGCCCGGCGCGGAGCAGGGCGACCTCGGCCGGCGTCGCCATCGGGTACGGCGTACCGTCCACCGTCAGGCGGGCAGCGAGACCGTACCGGCCGCTGTCCTCGACGAGCTGCTCGAGCGCGTCCGCGAGCGGCCGTCCGGCAAGCGGAGCCGGAGTCAGCGCACGGATCAGCCGGCGGGTGTCCTCGAGCGCGGACTGCGCGGAGTCGATGGCCGCGTCCAGTTGCTCGCGGGCCGCGGGCGGCGCATCCGGCCAGCGGCCGACGGCGGACTTCAGGATCAGGATGATCGCCGACACGCTCTGCGTGGTGGTGTCGTGGATCTCTCCGGCGAGGCGCTCCCGTTCGGCGAGGACACCGGCCTCGCGTTGCGCGGTGGCGAGTTGGTCCTGGGCGGCGGTGAGTTCGGCGAGCAGACGGGTGCTGACCTCGTTCTGCTGCCTGAGGTTCCGGTAGACGGACATGATCACCACGGCGACTGCGGCGCCGATCACCGGTCCGAGAACGCCGGAGGTGGTCAGCCGTCCGTCATGTACGGCGATGGTTGCGACCGCGATCGCTGTCAGCCCCGCGACGACCACGGGCCCGATGGCTCGCGGAAGCAGCTGCATCGCGAGCAGGAACAGGGCGAACGAGAGCCAGACGAAGTCCACGGACAGTACGGCGAGGACGATCCACCCGGCGACCAGGCCGGCGAACCACCCAGCGGCGACCCGTGGTCCTGGAGTGCGGCGGGCGAGGACAACGCCCAGTACGTACCAAGCTGCGACCAGCGCGGCCGCGATCCAGGCGCCGGTGCGCAGCGTACGAACGGCACCAATCACCAGGAGAACTGCGAACAGGGCATGCTCGGCCTGGCGGAGGAAGGCGAGGGTTGCGGCCGCAGGCTGCGGGGGACGACGATCCATGGCGCTTACGACGGTAGCGCGTGCGGGGCCGCCGGACCCCCAACTTTCGATGGGTTTCCGGGTCCGTCGTTCGGCGCCGGGAGTCCCATCGCCCGAACCATGTGCGCGGGCGCGTGGTGCGTGAGGCTGGAGGCATGTTCATCGCAGTTCGTGACCTCCGATTCGCCCGTGGCCGATTCGTCCTGCTGGGGTCGATCATCGCGTTGATGACCGCCATGGTCGTGCTGCTGACCGGGCTGACGGCCGGGCTGGGGGCGGCGAGCGTGTCAGCGGTTGCCGCGTTGCCGGTCGACACGCTGACCTTCCAGCGGCCGGCGTCCGGGCAGGAGATCTCCTTTGCCACCAGCAACCTTCCGGCCGACACGGTCGGAGCGGTGGCGGACGCGCCCGGTGTCGGCGCCGCCTACCCGCTCGGTGCGGCGACTACACGTCTCGAGGCGGGCGATCGCTCGGCCGCGGTGACCGTACTGGGCACGGATCCGGCGCTGTATCCAACGCTGCAACGAGGGCGATCGCCGGCCGCGGGGGAGGTCGTGCTGACCAACGATCTGTCCGAGTCGTACTCCGTCGGCGACACCGTTGTCCTTGGTGGGCAGCGCGTCACCGTGACCGGGATCGTTGCCACGACCTCCTTCAACCACCTGCCGGTTGTGTACACCTCGACGAGTACCTGGCAGCGCATCGCTCGGACCGACGGCATCACGGCTGTTGCGTCGACGGGCAGTCGGCCGCCCGATACTGACGTTCGAACGTCGGTCGCGCGTGACGCTGCGTTTGCGGGCGTCGGCGGGTACTCCTCCGAGCAAGGGTCGCTGCAGTTGATGCGGGTTCTGCTGCTGGTGGTCTCCGCGCTGGTCGTCGGCGCCTTCTTCACGGTGTGGACCATGCAGCGTGGTGCCGATCTCGCGGTCGTCCGGGCAATCGGCGCCAGTCGCGGCTATCTGCTGCGCGACGCTCTGGCGCAGGCGGGGATCGTTCTGCTCGCCGGCGCTGCCGTCGGGGCAGCGGTCGCGGCCGGTCTCGGTGCGTTGGCATCACGCGGCGTGCCGTTCGTACTGGATGTTCGTACGGTCGGCGTTCCGCTCGCGGCCGTGATCGCGACGGGTGCGCTCGGCGCCGTCTTCTCCGTACGCCGGGTCAGCACCGCCGACCCCTTGACTGCCTTGGGAGCAGCTCGATGACGCTCACGCTCAACGACGTTCGTCTGACCTATCCGGATGGTGATCGCCGGCTGGTGGCGCTCGACGCTGTCGATCTGCACGTTGCGGCGGGGGAGTTCGTTGCCGTGACCGGTCCGTCCGGCTCGGGCAAGTCGAGCCTGCTCGCGGTAGCGGGCGCGCTGACGATGCCGGAGCAGGGCTCGGTCGTGATCGAGTCGACCGATGTCACCGCGCTGGACCAGCGCGGGCGCGATCGCTTGCGGCGCGAGCGGATCGGTTTCGTGTTCCAGCAGGCCAACCTGCTGGCGTCGCTGACCGCGCTCGATCAGCTCCTGCTCGTCGCCCACGTCGCCGGTTCAGCTCGCCGTACGGCAGAAGCTCGCGCTCACGAGCTACTCGACCGCGTGGGCCTGGCTGACAAGGCACGCAGGCGCCCAGCGGAACTGTCGGGCGGCGAACGTCAACGCGTCGGCGTCGCCCGCGCGCTGATGGGTCAACCCGCCCTGCTCCTGGTCGACGAGCCAACCTCAGCCCTCGACCACGACCGCGGCGAGTCCGTCGTACGCCTCCTCCGCGACATCACCCGCGAACAAGCCGTAGCCACCATCATGGTCACCCACGACCTCCAACACCTACACCTAACCAACCACACCGCACAGATGCAGGACGGCCGCCTAACAACCCCCGCCTCAGTGTGAATTTCCTCCGCTGAGTCGAGGTTGGGGAGGATTTACCGCCCGGATCGGGACAGAATCCTCCCCAAGTGGGCGGTGTCGGCGGCTCAGCGTTCGGCATTGGGGGGGAAGAGGTTCCAGGTGCCTTCGGAGACTACTTCTACGGTGCCGTCGACGGCTTTGATGGCGGATTGGTCGTCGATCGCGTAGGTGGGAGCTGGGATGCGGGAGGCCCACTTCTCGGCGTTGGCGAGGGAGGCGTCGGGGTGGTCGGGGTGTTCGAAGTGCGGGATGACGGCGAAGTCGACGAGGCCTGCGCCCTGGCCGGTGACCAGGATCCTGTCGACGTCTCCGTCCGGCGTGGTGAACACGGTGTTCTCGGTCTTGAGCGGGCCGTCGGTACCGCGGGGTGGTTCGGTGTACGTCTCGACGAACGTACTCGCGGCCGCGATGCTGCCGGCGCTGACGCCGACGTAGACGGCCTCAGGTCGCAGTGTCGGCAGCAGCTCGGTCAGACCCGACTGGCGCATCCAGTTGGACAGGAACAACGGGTCGCCGCCCCAGAACAGCAGGGCGTCGGCGTCGCGGACCGTCGGTACCCAGGCGTCCTCTTCGATGCTCGGCAGGACCGACAGCTCGAGCAGGCCCATCGACTTCCAGCCGAGGTCGGCCAGGCGCGACGGCGCCTTGCCCGACATCGCCCTCCACGCCCCGAAGGCGCCGCCGGGGAACGGGTAGATCGCGGTAGGGATGAACAGCGCGGTGGACTCGGCGATCGGCTTGCCCAGCAGCTCGACCAGCGCGTTCTCGACGCTTGCGTTCTGGATGCCGGCGGATGTGAGGAGCAGTCTCATGGTGCCTTTCCCTGGTGTCCGGCGAGCACGCGCCCGCTCAACTCTGCAACGAACGTCCTTGCCCTGATTCGACACCGGCTGCCGGGATTTGTCCAAGGACAGTGAGTATGTCGCGGCTGCCTGGCGCGGCGGTGAGCTGGATCGGCTCCGGCGCGGGACCGCAGCAGCTGCTCGAGCTCAGGTCCGAATCCAGGTTCGAGGAGCAGACGCCGGTTTGGGGCAGGTTCAGCTCGACGTTGCGGGCGGCGGCCCAGTCGTCCGCGAGCGCGGCGACCACGGAACGGGCCTGTTCGTAGCCGGTGGCGAGCAGGAACGTCGGTGCGCGGCCGTACGACTTCGCGCCGATGGCGTAGTAGCCGGGCTCGGGATGGGCGAGTTCGTCGACGCCGTGCGGCGGGACCGTGCCGCAGGAGTGCTGGTTGGGGTCGATGAGCGGGGCGAGGGCGCGGGTGGAGCCGAGGATCGGGTCGAGGTCCACGCGGAGTTCGGACGCGATCGCGTGGTTCGGGCGGAAACCCGTGGAGTTGACCACGGTGTCGGCGCTGACGGTGCGGTTGCCGGAGGTGAGTTCGGTACGGCCGTTGGTCGTACGGACGGACTCGATGCGGAACGAGCTGATCAACTCGATGCGGCCTGACTGCACCAGCCGCTGCAGGCGGGAGCCGAGGGCGCCGCGGGCCGGGAGCTCGTCGGCTGCACCGCCGCCGTACGTACGGGCCTGGTCGGTGCCGCGGACGACCCAGAGGATCTCGGTGCCGGGCGCCTCCTCGGCGAGGCGGCCGAGGTCGAGGAGCGTGGTCGCGGCGGAGTGCCCGGCGCCGACCACCGCCGTACGGCGACCCGCGTAGCGCTCACGGTCCGCCCCGAGGACGTCAGGCAATGCACGAGCGATGTGATTGTTGGTGGGGAGGCCGGACGTGCCTGGGACGCTGGGGGACTCGCCGTGGGCGGGGAGGCCGGAGGCGCCCAGGACGTTGGGGGTTTGCCAGGTGCCGGAGGCGTCGACGATCGCGGCGGCGAGGAGCTCGGTGGAGTCGGCGAGGCGGATCAGGAACGGGGCGTCGGCGCGGCCTGCCGTACGGACGCGGTCGAAGCCCGCACGCGTGATCGCGACCACCTCGGCGCCGTACTGGATCTTGCCGTCGAGCTGCGGGAGCTTTGTGAGCGGCTCCAGGTAGGCGTCGATCAAATCACCGCCGGTCGGCAGCGCGTCGAGATCCGGAGCGCTCCAGCCGCTCGCCTCGAGAAGTCGGCGGGCCGCAGCATCGAGGTTGTACCGCCACGGGCTGAAGAGCTTCACATGCCGCCACTCCGAGATCGCCGCGGCGACCCCCGGCCCGGATTCCAGGACAACGAAGTCCAGCCCGCGCTCCGCAAGATGTGCCGCCGCTGCCAGTCCGACCGGTCCTGCGCCGATCACGACCACCGGGTGCTCGCCCACGATCCAACTCCTGTCTAGAAGATCATCGAAACAGCTGCCAGCTTGCCTCCTGATTCGACAAAGGTCAAGATAGAGCCATGTCTAAACAGGAGCTGCTCCTGACGCCGGTTTCGGCGACCGGGTGCTGCGCGCCGATCTCCGCCGCCGCGCTCGACGCCGACCAGGCGACCGAGGGGGCGAGCGTGTTCAAGGCGCTCGCGGACCCGATCCGGCTGCGGCTGCTGTCGATGATCACGTCGGCGGGCGCCGAGATCTGCGTCTGCGACCTGACTCCCCAGTTCGAGGTCAGCGGCCCGACCATTTCGCACCACCTGAAAGTGCTCCGCGAAGCCGGCCTCGTCGACTGCGAGCGCCGCGGCACCTGGGTCTACTACTGGCCCGTCCCCGAACGGCTCCGCTGGATCGCCGGTCTGCTCGAAACGCCTGCCTCGTGAAGAAGCCGGTGGTGTTGTTTGTTTGTGTGCACAATGCGGGGCGGTCGCAGATGGCCGCTGGGTGGTTGCGGGAGATCGCGGGGGAGCGGGTCGACGTACGGTCGGCGGGGTCGGCGCCGGGAGACCGGATCAACCCGGTCGCGATCGAGGTGATGCGGGAGGTCGGGATCGACATCACCGCCGCCGTACCCCAACTGCTCGCGACCGAGGACGTCCGCGCGAGCGATGTCGTGATCACGATGGGGTGCGGTGACACCTGCCCGGTCTTTCCGGGTAAGCGGTACGAGGACTGGGAGCTGACCGATCCCGCAGGGCAGCCGATCGAGGTGGTCCGCCAGGTACGCGACGAGATCCGCGCCCGGATCGAGAAGCTGGTCGCTGGAGCGGATCTCCGTTCCAGTTGAGGGTTCTCCGCTGGCATACGAGTAGAGAACCCCCAACAGGAGCGGATGACCCGACCCCAAGCCGCGCGGGCTCACGCACGCATCGGACACAGGAGCCGGTTATTCGATTGACGGTGCCGTGGGCGTGCTGGTCTGCTGGGCGGAGGTGCGCCGGAGGAGCCGGTGCGGAGCGAAAGGAGAGTGCCTATGTCTGTCCTGTCCTGCGGTTTCGCTCTGAAAGGTTCTTCGGTTTGGCTTTCGCACGTTCGTTCAGTTGTGAACATTGCGGCGTAGAGGTCTCCCTCGACGCCCCCGGCACTACCCATCGCAACCACTGCCCGAGTTGTCTGTGGTCGCGGCATCTCGACCGCAACGTCCCCGGTGATCGTAAGGCGGACTGCTCCGGTGGCATGGAGCCGATCGCGGTCACGGTCCGCGGTGAGGGCCGTTGGGTCCTCATCCACCGATGCACCAACTGCGGCCGTCTGCGGCTCAACAAGACCGCCGGCGACGACAACGCCCTGCAGTTGATGCGGCTGGCAGCACTTCCGCTGTCGATGCCCTTCATCCCGTTCGCGCCCCCGCCTGCAGTTGAGGCCGAGCCGAACGGGCGCCCGCGCAAGCCGCGCGCCCGCAAGGTCAAAGCGGAATGACAGCGAGTCCGGAGCGTCGTAGAACGGCGCTCCGGACTCGTCCACCGCATGTCCCGAGGTCGGCGACGCCATGCCTGGCGCTGTCGTGACCTCGCGGTTTGCGCTCGAGCCTTCATGCGATAATGATAACGGTTGTCATTTCATTCCGCTCGAAGGTTGGTTCTGTCGTGAATCGCAGACTGTTCGCAGTGCCCGTTGCCGCCGCTCTCACTGTGCTGGGGGTGAGTGCGTGCTCGTCGGGCGACGACGCCAGTCCCACCTCGTCGTCGGCGTCCTCAGGGGGCGCGAAGATCAAGGTGGTCGCGTCGACAGATGTCTGGGGCGACCTGGCCGGCAGCGTCGGCGGCGACAAGGTCGAGGTCACCTCGATCATCACCAGCCCGGACGCCGATCCCCATGAGTACGAGGCCAACACGCGCAACCAGCTGGCGCTGTCGAACGCGGCGATCGTGATCGAGAACGGCGGCGGGTACGACGACTTCATGGACCGGATGCTGAAGAGCGCGAAGAACACCTCGGCCACCGTGCTGAACGCGGTCACCATCTCGGGTAAGAAGGCCGCTGCCGGCGCGGAGCTCAACGAGCACGTCTGGTACGACTTCCCGACCGTGGCGAAGGTCGTCGACCAGCTCCAGCAGGCATACGCGAAGGCTGCTCCGGCCGACGCGTCGACCTTCCAGCGGAACGCCACCGACCTGAAGCAGAAGCTCGACGGGCTCACGCAGCAGGAGGCGACGCTCAAGGCGAAGTACGACGGCCAGCCGGTCGCGATCACCGAACCGGTGCCGCTCTACCTGCTCGACGCGGCCGGCCTGCAGAACAAGACCCCGGACGAGTTCAGCGAGGCGATCGAGGAGGACACTGACGTACCCGCCAAGGTCCTGGACGAGACCCTGCAGCTCTACACCAAGCACGAGGTGAAGCTCCTCGCGTACAACGCGCAGACCGCCGGCCCGGAGACCGAGAAGGTTCTGAACGCCGCCAAGCAGAACGGCATCCCCGTGGTGCCGGTGACCGAGACGCTCCCCAGCGGGAAGGACTACGTCGGCTGGATGTCGGCGAACCTCGCCGCGGTCGGTGCCGCGCTCGGCCAATGAGCACGGTCCTGACCCTGGAGCGTGCGGCCCTCGGCTTCGGGTCCCGCACACTCTGGGAGGGCCTCGATCTCGAGGTACGCAGCGGTGAGCTGATCGCCGTCCTGGGCGCCAACGGCTCCGGCAAGTCGAGCCTGCTCAAGGTCATCCTCGGACAGACGCCGTTGTGGTCCGGCACTGCGACCTTCCTCGGTACGCCCGTACGCCGCGGCGATCGGCGGATCGGGTATATCCCGCAGCAACGCCTGGCCGACGACGGCGTACCTCTCCGCGGGCGGGACATGGTCGCGCTGGGGCTGGACGGGCACCGGTGGGGAGTGCCGATCCCGTCGCGGCGACGTCGTCTGCGGGTCAACCAGTTGCTGTCGTCGGTCGGCGCGGAAGCGTACGCGTCCACCCCGCTGTCGTCGTTGTCGGGCGGTGAGCAGCAGCGGCTGCGGATCGCGCAGGCGCTCGCGGCCGAGCCCCGACTGCTGCTGTGTGACGAGCCGTTGCTGTCGCTGGACCTGCCGCACCAACGGCTGGTCAGCGACCTGGTCGACGACGCGCGGCGGCGGCTCGACCTCGGCGTCCTGTTCGTCACCCACGACATCAACCCGATCCTCGAGAAGGTCGACCGGGTGCTCTACATCGCGAACCACCGGTTCCGGATCGGCACGCCGGACGAGGTGATGACGACCGACGTACTCAGCGGGCTCTTCGACGCGCCGGTCGAGGTCATCCGGCACAACGGCCGGATCCTGGTCGCGGGCGTCCCGGACCACGACCCGTACCACCACCCAGAAACGGCGGGCGCCCGATGATCGGCCTGGACAGCCCCGTCTGGTCGGAGATCTTCAACTTCTCCGGGTACGGGCAACTCCTGCCGCTGCTGAAGAACTCGATCATCGCCTGCGTCGTGCTCGGCATCGTCGGCGGCCTGATCGGTGTGTTCGTGATGATGCGGGACATGGCGTTCGCGGTGCACGGCGTCAGCGAACTGTCCTTCGCCGGCGCCGCGGCCGGGCTGCTGCTCGGTGTCAGCGTCGTCACCGGAGCACTCGCAGGTTCGCTGATCGCAGCACTGCTGATCGGCGTACTCGGTGCCCGGGCGCGCGATCGCAACTCGGTGACGGCGGTTCTGATGCCGTTCGGGCTCGGGCTCGGAATCCTCTGCCTGGGCCTGTATCACGGGCGCGCGGCGAACAAGTTCGGCCTGCTGACCGGACAGATCGTGGCGATCGACGATCCGCAGATCAAGTCGCTGATCGTCATCTCCGCCGTCGTCGCGGTCGGGCTCGTGCTGGTCTGGCGGCCCTTGCTGTTCGCGAGCACGGACGCCGACGTCGCTGCTGCCCGCGGCGTTCCGGTCGGGCTGTTGTCGATCGTGTTCATGATCCTGCTCGGCCTCGCGGTCGCGGTCTCGGTCCAGATCGTCGGAGCGCTCCTCGTACTCTCACTCCTCGTCACACCCGCCGCCGCGGCGCTCCGAGTCTCGTCGTCGCCGATCGTGGTGCCGCTCCTGAGTACGGTCTTCGCCGTACTCGCCGCGGTCGGCGGCATCCTGCTCGCGGCCGGCAGCTCGGTCCCCATCAGCCCCTACATCACCAGCATTTCCTTCGTCATCTATCTGACCTGCCGCCTCTTGTCCACACGCCGCGTACCGGTTTGGCGAACGGCCAGCCGTGCGCGGCGTTCATGAAGACGCCGTCGACGGTGTCCATCAGGCACATGCCGGCCGCGAAGAGGATCGGGAGCACGAGCACCGAGTAGAACGGCAGGTTGAACGCGGCCGCGCCGCCGGCGCCGGAACGCCGCGGGCCGCGACGTGGCGCTGGTGGACTCGGTCACCGGGTTCTCCTCGGACGGAAAGGTGACGATCGCGGCGCCGTCGCCGCGAAATGCAGCCAACACTTTGCGCTTGTTGCGACTGAATTGCAACTGCGTCTGAGTCGCAGATAGCAGCCCCGCGGGCGTCAGGCGGTGGCGGGTGGGACGACTGTGTAGCCCTCGTCGCGGATGGCTTCGAAGGCTTGTTCGCGGGCCTCGGCGGACGCGAAGTCCGCGGTGACCTGTTTGGAGTCGAGGTCGATGCCGGCGACGGTCGCGCCGTGCGACTCGAGGACGCCGGTGATCGTGTTCGTGCAGTGTGAGCAGGTCATGTCGGGGACTTCGAACACCTCGGACACGCTGGGTTCCTCCTGAGGATCGGGATTGCCGGAGACACGGACGACGTCGAGCAGGCGGACGTACGTCTCGACGAAGAGGGCGACGAGCGGGGCGAGCAGTGTGGAGCGCTCGCCGGTTGTGGTGGTGGGCACGTTGGCCAGGCAGCGCGGGATCTCGCCGTACGCCAATGGTTCGTACTGGTGTGCGACGCCGGCATCGTGATCAGGACGCGCGATGGCGGCGTCCTTCAGAGCGCGCAGCGTCATCCGGGTGGTGGCCGAGTAGGCGAGCCTGCCGTCGGGGCGGTCCTCGAGGGCTACGGGGATCATGCCTCGGCGGTACGTCTCGGACTGCAGTCCCCAGAACCAGGTGTTCGCGACGACCGTGAAGAGCCCGGAGACGCGTAGTTCACGGGCGAGTTCGGCGGGAGTACGACGGGTGTCGAGCCAGGAGTGCTGGATCAGGGCGCGGGCGGTCGTCTCGAAGCCGACGTTCAGGATCTCGACGGGGTCCTGGTCGGTCGTTGTCGCGGCCATCACGGCCCGGTCGTCGGGGGAGAGTGCGGCGGCTCGGTGGTGGACTTGGGCGTCGGCGGCGAGGGCGCGGCGCAGTACGAGGACTGTCTCGCGAGCGACCACCGCGACGAGCGGGCCGTCGGGTCCGCAGTGCGCGACGTTGGCGGTGCCGTCGGTGTCCTGCCATAGCAGTCGGTGAGTCGCGCTGGTGACCTGGTTCGGTTCGCACGGCTGCAGGCGCGAGGTCAGGTACTTGAGTTGCGCCGGTGTGAGGTGGCTGCCGGGGGCAGGCGTCAACGGTGTCAGTTCAGGCTCGACGTGGAACGCGGGCGGGAAATGCCGTACGGCAGACGCCTGGTCGAACTGCCCGGCGACGCGCGCAAGGATGCCTGCCGCCGCAACCCGGTCGTACCGTCGCACGTCCGGAGCAACCAGGTCCGGTGCACCCACGCCGTACCTCCCGCTGACACGAGAACCACTCCGAGGCCGCGCTCCACCGGCACCAACCATTCTCGCTGGAATCGCGGTCCGGCGTGGGCGGCGCCGCGTGTCCAGGTTGATCATGGTTGATCAGGGCTCCAGGTCCGGCGTGCGGCCGAAGTTCCGCAGGCGGAGGCTGTTGTACGTGACGAACAACGACGACAGCGACATCGCCGCGGAAGCGACCAGCGGGTTGAGCAGCCCTGCGGCGGCGACCGGTACGGCGGCGAGGTTGTAGGCGAACGCCCAGATCAGGTTCCGGTGGATCGTCCGGCGGGTCCGCCGGGCGAGCCCGATCGCGTCGGGAACCGCACCGAGGTCCTCCCGGACGAGCACGATGTCGGCGGACTTCAGCGCGATGTCGGTGCCGGTGACCACCGCGAGGCCGAGATCGGCAGTCGCGAGTGCGGCCGCGTCGTTGATGCCGTCGCCGACCATTGCAACCCGATGGCCGTCGGCCTGCAGCCGCGCGATGACGGCGGCCTTGTCCGCAGGCAGTACGTCGGCCCGTACGTCGTCGATGCCGAGCTCCTGCGCGACCACCCGCGCGGCGGCCTCGGAGTCACCGGTGAGCAGGATCGTTCGCAGACCTTCCCGGTGCAGCGCCTCGATCGCCCCGGCCGCCGTCGGACGAAGACTGTCCGTCAGCCCGAACGTCGCGACCAGCCGCCCGTCGACCGCCAGGTGAACCACCGACGCCTGCCGGTCATTGCTGCTGGCAAGATCGGGCACTCCTTCGGCGAGCAGCAAAGCACCGTTGCCGACAGCAACGTGATGCCCGTCGACCCGGCCGGTGGCACCGCGCCCCGGGTGCACGGCGAAGTCGGTGACGGGCCGCCCAGCCACGCCCTCTGCCGTCGCGAGACCCTCGACCGCCCGGGCGATCGGGTGTTCGGAGCCGTGCTCGACGGACACCGCGTACGTGAGGACAGCGCCCCGGTCGAGCTCCGCGGTGAGCCGGAGGTCGTCGATCGCCAACTCACCGGTGGTCAGGGTGCCGGTCTTGTCGAGCACGATGGTGTCGATCACCCCGCTCGCCTCGAGCGCGTCCTGACCCTTGATCAGGATGCCGAGCGTCGCGCCCCGGCCGATCCCGACCATCAGAGCGGTCGGAGTGGCGAGTCCGAGAGCACACGGGCACGCGATCACCAGTACTGAGATCCCGGTCCCGACGGCCTGGGTGACGGACGAGCCGGCGAGCGCCCAGCCGGCCGCGACGGCGAGGGCCAGCGCGATCACGGACGGTACGAACCAGACGATGATCCGGTCGACCGTGTGCTGGATGCGGGCCTTGCGTTCCTGCGCCTGCTCCGCGATCGCGGCCATCTGCGCGAGCTGGGTGTGGACCCCGACCGCGGTCGCGGTCAGGACGAGCCGTCCGTCCGTACTGATGGTGCCACCCACGACCTGAGAGCCCTTGGCGACCGTCCGTGGCATCGGCTCGCCCGTGACCACACTGGTGTCGACGGCAGCCGTCCCGTCCAGCACCTTCGCGTCCACCGGAATGATCTCGCCCGCGCGGACGACGACCGTGTCGCCCTTGACCACTTCACCGGTCGGTACGTCGACCTCGTCGCCGTCCCGCAGGACGCGGGCAATCGGCGTGGCGAGCCGGCTCAGAGCGCCGAAGACATCGGCGGCGCGCCGGCGTGACCGCGTCTCGAAGTACCGTCCGGCCAGCTGGAAGACCGTCATCCCGGCAGCGACGTCCAGGTACAGACTGCCGGTGTCGAGCGGGATCGAACCCAGTCCGGCCGACGTACTCGCGCTACCGGGCCACACCACCGCGACCGCGGCCCAGCCGAACGAGACCGCGATGCCGAGCGACACGAGCGTGTCCATGCTGACCGCGCGATGCCGCAGGTTGCGGACGGTCGCCCGGTGGAACGGGTACGCCGCCCAGGTGACGATCGGCAGCGCCACCAGCAGGCAGATCAGGTCCCAGCCCGGAAAGCGCAGCGACGGCAAGGCGCCGAGCACGATCGTCGCGTCCATCAGTGGGATCGCTAGCAGGGTCGCGACCACGAGACGGCGCCGGAGCGCGGTGATGCGGCGGGCGGACAGCTGCTCGGCGAGCTCGTCGCCGGTCTCGGGATCGCGGATCGTCGCCTGGTAGCCGGCGCGGTCGACCGCCGTCGTCGCCCGGTCGGTGAGATCCGGACCGGAGCCGGTGACGATGGCTCGCTCGGTGGCGTAGTTCACGCTGGCGGTGACACCGTCGAGTTTGTTCAGCGCGCGCTCGACGCGGTTGGCGCAGGCGGCGCAGGTCATGCCGCCGACGAGGAGCTCGACCGTCGCGGTCCGTGGTTCCTGTTCGGTCAGGGTCACCGGTGCTCCTTGGTGGTCTCGGTGCGCCGGGCCAGCCGCTCGAGCATCGCGTTGTAGGTGTCGTACGAATCGTCGAGGCCGTTGTCTAGGTGCCGGTCGATGCGGCGCGCGGCCCGGCCGTCCTGGATCGCCCACTGCAGCGCCAGGACCACGACGACGATCAGCAGCGGGATCTCGCTGCCGGCCCAGGCGATGCCGCCGGCGACGTGCTGGGTCGCGGCGAGGTCGGGCTTCCAGGGCAGCTCGAGGTGCTGGTAGAACGAGTCGCCGATGATGGCGCCGTCGGACATCAGGATCACGCCGAAGAACGCGTGGAACGGCATCGCGCCGAGCAGGACGGCGAGCTTCGCCAGCGAGGGCAGCTGATGCGGCGTGCGGTCGACACCGATCACGAGACCGAAGTACAGGCAGCCGACCACGAGGAAATGCACGTTCATCAGTTGGTGCGCCCAATGGAATCGCATCAGCGTCCCGAACGCGTTCGTCAGGTACAGCACGTAGTACGAACCGATGTAGACGGCGAAGACGAACAGCGGGTGGTAAAGCGCCTGCAACGGGCGCGAATGCAGAACGGCGAGCACCCATTCGTGCGGTCCGGGCTGCGCGTCCTTGGCCGCGGCCGGCAACGCGCGCAGTGCGAGCGTGATCGGGCCGCCGAGGACGAGGGGGATCGGCGCCACCATGCTCAAGGACATGTGTACGGCCATGTGCACGGCGAAATCTGCGCCGGAGTACTTGCCGAGGCCGGAGCTGGTCACGACGACGATCACCAGCCAGCCGAGCACCCACGCGATGGTCCGGCCGACCGGCCACCGCTCGCCCTTCCGTGCCAGCCGGCGGACACCCGCCAGGTAGCAGGCGACCGCCACGGCCGCGGCGACGACGAACAGCAGGTTGGGTCGCCAGTGCCCGGCCAGCGAGGCGAGTCCCGGTGGGACTCGCAGGTCGAAGCCGAAGAAGATCTGGCTGATCGACGTCGGTACGAAGAACTGCGGCGGCGGGATCCGCATCATCGCGAGGCCGGCCGCGACGAAGACGGAGGTCCCACCCGCCAAGAGGCTGACACCTGCCGTGATCCTGCCGCGGTGTACTGCGGTCAGACCTGCACCGAGCAGACCGAGCGCCACGAATTGCGTCAGGCTCAGCCAACCGGTCGCGTCGGCGAACGGCGACGAGCCGGCGAGCTTGAACCAGAGCAGCACGCCCTCGGTGACCACCAGGACAGCAAGGAGCACCGTCGCCGTACTGCGCCAATGCACTCGGTCGAGCACTCGCGGCCGGCGTCCGGTGGCGACCCGGAGCGTCTGGACGACAGCCATGCCGAGGAGGATCTGACCCGCGACGGTCTGGTAGATGCCGGAGTCGCTCCCGAAGTCGTGCCGCGGCCCGACCAGGATCTGCCCGACCATCACCGGCGCCAGCGAACCCACGAGTGCCGCCCAGAGCGCGACGGCGTACCCGATCCAGCGGACGGTCAGCACGCTCGTGACGAGCACGATGATCGCTGCGACGCAGGTCACCATCCAGGACCGTCCCGCGTCGCCGGAGAACATCGCGAACCACAACGCCTGCGGGTCGACGATCCGGCCGAGCGCGTAACCGTTCGAGTCGGCCGAATCGAGCGCGATGAGCAGCCCGGAGCTGATCACCCAGCAGGCTGCGGCCCGACGTACGACGATGGGTTCGAACCACTCCGCGACGTCGAGCTGCCGGCGGGCGGCCGCGTCCTGAACCGGCCGGAGCTTGCCCGCGACCAGTGCCGAGACCAGTGCGCCGACGGTGACGAGCGACGAGAGATCGGCCACAGCGCGCACGAACGTCGCGATGAGGCCGGTCAGGCGTCCGGGGTCGTCACGGGCGATCCGCAGATAGCTGTCCGGTCCCATGACCGCGGTCGCGACGAGCGGTACGGCGACGGCCAGTACGCCGAGCAGAACGACGTACCGAATCAGCCACGGCCGGTGCCGTGTCGGTGCCACACGTCTCTCCTGATGCATTCGATTGCCTTGTGCCCCCAACCCTTGAGTACGAAGCAGCGAGCGGAAGAGTTCCCGGAACTTCCCGGGCGGTTGTGGAGTTGTCAGTACGGTCGCCACTCCCGAGGAAGGTCCCGCCGCGATGTCACACGGCATGATCCCGATCGCCTGGTCGGTTGCGTTGACGGCTGTCTTCGTCGTCTCCGGTCTGTACTGCCTGTGGCGCGTCGCGGCCGGGCGCGGTCGCGGGATGGACCTGGTCGTGGACGTCAACCATGTGCTGATGAGTCCGGCGATGTTGCTGATGGTGTGGTGGCCTTCGGCGACCGGATCCACGTGGGTGCAGATCGTCGCGTTCTCGGGACTGGCGCTGGTGTTCTTCCGCGACCTGTCCCGCTCGCACGACGTCACCGCGCGGACGGCCGCACTGCTGCACGGCGGGATGAATCTGGGCATGGTCTGGATGCTCGCTGTCGGGATGTCGAGCATGTCCGGGATGTCGGACATGCCGGGGATGCCTCAGATGGCTGAGATGCCGGGGATGGTTCACACCGGCGGGCAGGCGTGGGGCACGTTGTTGAGCTGGCCGGTCGCCGGGCTGCTGGCGCTGTCCGCGGGATGGTGGTTCGTCCGCGTGGTGCGGTCGCCGGGCCACCGGATTCTCTGCTGCTGCCACGGCCTGGCCTCCGGCGGCATGGCGGCCATGCTCGCACTCATGATCCCCGCGCTGTAGGCCCTCCGCCGGGAGTGCCCGGCGGAGGGCTGTACTCAAGCGGGTCAGGCGGTTGCCAGGAGTTCGGCAAGGTCCGTTCGGGCGCGGGCGACGCGGGACCGCACCGTGCCGATCGGGCAACCGAGCTGGGCCGCGGTCTGTGCGTACGGAACGCCGGCCAATTGCGTCAGTACGAACACCTCGCGACGATCTCCGGGCAGTGCGTCGAGCAACTCGCCCAGCGCGATCCGGTCCTCGAAGCCAGGGAGGCCTCGCGGCTGGGATCGTTCGGCGGCGAACTGCCAGTCCTGCTGCGAGATGCGCGGTCGTGCGGCCCGGCGGCGCAGATCGTCGGCGACGGTACGCCGCGCGATCGACAGCAACCACACTCGCGCCGACGATCGCCCTTCGAACCTGTGCAGGCTCTTGAGCGCCCGCAGGAACGTCTCCTGGGTCAGGTCGTCGGCTGCCTGCGGATCAGCGGACAGGTGCACGACATAGCGCCGTACGTCGCGACGCAGGGTACGGATGAAGTTGTCGAGGGCAACGAGATCGCCGTCACGGGCGGCCAGCGCCAGCCGCGTCGAGGTCTCGTCACCGTCAATGAACAGGGCAGAAGTCATGACATGCGTCCTTCTGGAACGTCCAGAACCGGCGGCGCGTGAAAGCGCTGCCGGTCAACGGGAAGGGCCCGCCGAACAGCGGGCAGCATCCCGGGTGCACAGCACCCGAGGTGTCAGCGAACAGCGAGTCCGCTGGGTGGGCCTCTGGACGTGATCGCGTGCGCGAGCAGGAGCTCTCGAACCGGCGCGGGGGAGTAGACCGGGATGTTGCGCGGCCGGAGCGGGATCGCCGGCGTCCGGAGCACGGGCCGCAATCGCCGCAGTACCCGGACAGCCAGAGATCGCAGTACGGAGAAGGCGGCGCGCTCGCCGTACGCGAGCCAGAGGCCGCACAACAGCGCGGCCACGAGGTGCGCGCCGAGCATCCCGAATGACGACGTACCGGTCAGGTGATGGTCGTGCATGGCGTCCTGGTGGGCCGGTGCCATGGTCTGAGCGAGCGTGAACACCGTGTGCAGCGCAGCCTGCATCGCCAGCGTGCCGGCGACGACGAACGCGACACCGCGTTCTCGATCGGCCAGGATCCAGCCGATCGTCGCGATCCAGGCGAAAGCCATCGGGATCGCCCAGCCGGGCAAGCTCGCCCCGGACATCAGGACGTGGCCGAGGGCAGCGAGCAGTACGCAGACAGCCGCGAACGTCGCGGCCCGCGTGGCGCGGAATCCCCAGCTCTCGTGCATGACCGAGCCATGGTCGCATCCCGGCCGCGACGCCCCGCCTGTGGCCCACACCACACGGACCACCGGGAACCAGCCGGGGCCGCGGGCCGACTCCTGTACCGGAAACCGTGCGGACCCAGCGGACTGAGCCGCGGCACGGACGAGGAGTGGACGTGAGTGCAGTACTGGAGCTGGAAGACCGCACCGTGGCGCCGGAGCGCGGGAAGCGCGGCCGCGGTACGGGACTGTTCCGCGCGTTCTGGCGCTGGCATTTCTACGCGAGTTTCCTGGTCGTCCCGATCCTGCTGATCCTGGCGTCGACGGGGTTGATCTACCTGTTCCGGTTCCAGCTCGAGCCCGTCCTGCACGCCGACCTGATGAAGGTGCAGCAGCCGGCCGGCCTGGTGGCGCAGCCGTACGAGTCACAGCTCGAGGAGGTCCGCGCGGCGTTCCCCGGCGCGACCGTGGTCTCGATGACCGAGCCGTCGAAGCCGAACAGGTCGACCGTGTTCTCCGTCGACACCGCTGCCGGATCACGTGACGTGTACGTCGACCCGTACGAAGGCAAGGTTCTCGGGTCGCTCAACCCTGACCGGACGCTGTCCGGCGCGGCGATCCTGCTGCACGGTGAGCTGATGGCCGGCCGTTGGGGCGATTATGTGATCGAGGTCGGCGCGTGCTGGGCGCTCGTGATGGCGTTGACCGGCTACTACCTGTTCATCCGCGGCCGGGTGGCGCGGGCTCGTCGTCGGGCTGCCGGTGCGGCGGGTGCGGTGCTGCGTTCGCGGCATGGGCGGACCGGCGCGGTTCTCGGGCTCGGGTTGCTGTTCCTGATCGTCTCCGGACTGCCGTGGACCGGGTTCTGGGGCGCTAAGACCCAGGAGCTGGCGACGAGCCACGGTACGTCGTTCTGGGGCGAGGATCCGGGCGCGCTGTCCAACCCGACGTCGACGCTGGACGAGTCGCTGCCGCACAGTCACACGGTGCCGTGGGCGCTGGGCAAGACCGAAGTACCGCGGTCGGATCCGGCGAGCCGGACCGGGTCGGTCGCGACGGTCGACACGGCGATCGAGGTCGGACGGCGCAACGGTCTGCGGAGTCCGATGACGATTGCGCTGCCCACCAGCACCACGGGCGTCTTCTCCGCGATCGGGTACGCGTTCAGCAACCCCGCCCAGGAGCGGACGCTGCACGTGGACCAGTACGGCGGTCGCGTGGTGTCGACGTACGGCTATCGCGACTATCCGGCGCTCGCGAAGGTGGTGTCGCAGGGCATCGCGCTGCACGAGGGTCGCCGGCTGGGCCTGCTCAACTTCTGGCTGACGACGGTGTTCTGCCTCGGTGTGATCTTCATGTGCGTCACCGGCCCGCTCATGTGGTGGCGCCGCCGCCCCAAAGGCAACGCACTCGGCGCACCCCGCGGCCGCCTACCCCTCCGGGCAACGCCCGGCCTCGCCGTCCTGGTGCTCGCCCTGGGCCTCTTCCTGCCACTCTTCGGCATCACCCTCGCGGCTGTCCTCCTCCTCGACCAACTCCTCCTACGCCGCGTCCCAACCCTCCGAACCTGGTTCAACATCAGCCGGCCACGAGGATGAACCGCGACGACCGGCCGGCCTGATTGAGGTAGCCACGACGCTGGTAGAACTCGTGCGCGTCGGTACGATGGTCGGCGCTGGTGACCTCGAAACGCGTGCACCCCCGGCTGATGGCGAACGACTCGGCCGCCGTCATCAGCTGTGTCGCGACGCCCTGCCGGCGGGCGCGGTCGGAGACGACCAGGGCAACGATGCGCCCGGAGAACCCGGAGAGCTGGAAGAACGGCTCGACATGTACTGCGACCAGACCGAGAAGGTTGCCGTCGGCATCGGCCACGTAGACGGCGCTCGCCGGATCGTCCGCCCAGGCACGGATCCGGGCGCCTGTGGCTCCTGGATCGTCCTGGGGATAGCCGAGCTGTTGGAGCAGCTCGTTGACTGCGGCGGTATCGGTGGGGGTTGCCGGCCGGATCATGTGATCGGGAGGTCGAAGTAGGTGTTGGGGTAGGGCTCGTTCCGTAGGGTGTAGTGCCACCACTCGCGGTCGTAGCGGTTGAAGCCGGCTGCTTCCATGGTGGACGCCAGGGTTTCGCGGTTTGCCGCCTCGGTGGGGGTGATGCCGGTGGCTCCGTGGTGTGAGATCGAGTCCATCAGGTCGTGGTCGCCGCCCATCGCCGCGAGTTCGCCGGTCGCGAGGTCGAAGAGCGTCAGGTCGACGCTGCTGCCGCGCGTGTGCCCGGACCTGGTCGCGACGTACCCGTTCTCGAACATCGCGGTCCGGTCGAGGTTCGGGTAGTGGCGCGGCTTCGTACGGCCGTCCTCGGGCAGCTCGGACCAGCGCAGGAAATGGTCGACAGCCCGTTGCGGGCGGTACCCGTCCCACAGCAGCAAGCCGAAGCCGAGCGGCTCGGCCAACTGCTGCGCGACCTCGAGCGCGGCGCAGAGTGCGCGGGTGCCGACGATCCGGTTGGCCAGGTAGCCGTCGACCGGCTTCCCGGTGAAGTTGTCCCAGGTCGCGTACTTCGCGTCCCACCGGATCCCGGCGGCGAACTCGTCGACGAACACCAGGTCGGCGCTCACCGCGGACTCCCGGACAGCGTGCCCGACAGGGTGACCGACACCAGCCGGTCGAGCACCTCGCCGAGCGGCAGGCCGGCCGCGGTCATCATCCGCGGATACCGGCTGTACGAGGTGAGCCCCGGGAAGGTGTTGACCTCGTTCAGGATCACCGAGCCGTCGTCGGTGAGGAACAGGTCGACGCGTGCCAGCCCGCTGCAGCCCAGTGCGCGATAGACGGCCTTCGCAGTCTGCTGAACGAGCGACCGCGCCTCCGCCGGGATGTCGGCCGGAACGATCGGAGTGGAGTTCTCGGAGCCGCTCTCCGGCGAGTCCTCCTGATGGATCTTGAAGAAGCCGTGCGAGAGCGCGATGTGGTCGACCTCGCCGACGGTCAGCTCCGGATCGTTGCCGAGGATCGCGCAGCCGACCTCGCTGGCCACGACCGCCTCCTCGATCAGGATCTTGGTGTCGTACTGGGCAGCGGTCTCGACGGCGTTCGCGAGCTCGTCCTTCTGGTTGACCTTGCTGACGCCGAACGACGAACCGGAGCGGGCCGGCTTCACGAACACCGGGTAGTTGAGCCGATCGGGGTCGATGGTCTCCTTCGCGCTGACGATCCAGAAGTTCGGCGTCGCGATACCGGCGCCCTGGGCAACGAGGTACGTCAGCGACTTGTCCATGCACAGCACCGAGCTCTGGATGTCGCAGCCGGCGTACGGGACCCCGGACAGCTCGAGCAGGCCCTGCATCGCGCCGTCCTCACCGCGCTTGCCATGCAGGACGGGAAGAATCACATCAAGGTTGAGCGTCCGGTACTGCCCCTCGCGGATCCGCGAGCCGAGCCGGTCGGACTCCAGGACGAGCAGACCGCGCACACTGCTGTCCGGCGACAGCACGACCGGCTTGCCCTGCTCCCAGTCGGTGTCCGGACCGTCGCACAACTTCCACGCCCCGCTCTGTGCGATGCCGATGTAGTACGGCTCGTACTTCTCGGGATCGAGGTGCTGTGCGACCTCACGCGCGGACTTCACGGAGACGCCGTGCTCCTCGGAGACCCCGCCGAACAAGATGCCGACCTTCAACTTAGCCATGCTGCGTCCTGCTTTCGAAATTCAGGCAATTGACAAGGGAGTTCTCGACCATGTCCCGCAGGGCGCGGTCGGTGTAGTACGCGGTGTGTGGACTGATCAGTACGTTGGGCAGCGCCTGCAATCGCAGCAGGAGTCCGCTGCTGATCGGTTTGTTGCTGTGATCGGCGTAGAAGATGCCTTCTTCACCCTCGAGTACGTCGAGTGCGGCGCCGCCCAGATCGCCCCGCTCCAGCGCTTCCACGAGTGCCTTCGTGTCGACGAGGCCGCCCCGCCCGGTATTGACGACGAAAGCGCCCGGCCGCAATTGCGCGATGCGACGTTCGTCCAGCAGGTGATGTGTGTCCGGAGTCAGCGGGGTGTGCAGCGTGACAATGTCGCTGCGCTGCAGGAGCTCGTCGAGCCGGACGTAGTCCGCGGACGTCTTCGGCTGCTTGTCGAAGGCAACTACCGGGCACCCGAACCCGCGCAGCCGGTCGAGCACCGCGGCGCCGATCCGCCCGGTCCCGACGACGCCGACGGTGAGATCGCGCAGGTCACGCCCGCGGACATCGCTGAGCCGGTAGTCGTGCACGTCGGCGCGCCGCAGGACGGTCTTCGCGTTCCGTACCGCCATCAGCATCAGCATCAGCGTGTAGTCGGCGACGCTGTCGGGGGAGTAGGCGACATTTCCGACGGTGATGCCGACGCTTTCCGCGTACCGCACGTCGAGGTGGTTGTAGCCGATGCTTCTGGTCGACAGATACGTCACGCCGGCGCGGCTCAGTGCGAGGAGTGCCGAATTGCTGATCCGGTTCTTGTGATCGACGCTCACACAGCGGTTGCCGACGGCAAGGCCAGCATTCTCCGCGGTGACCGGCGTCGGGTTCAGCGTCAGTTCTACGCCGAGCAGCGGTGCCAGTTCCTCGAACAGGACCGCTTCATCCGGTGCACAGCCGAAGATCGTGATTCCGGTCGTCGGCACGGGCCCGGAGGACAGCAATTCCGCCGTACGTGCTGGTTTCATGCCTCCCAGTCAAGAACGGGCGGCGTTGCGGGCACGTATCCGGTTTTTCATACGCCCACGACATGCCGGACGCAGCCACCACCGGTACGACGCGAGCGCTGCCAGCCCGGCGCCCACGGTGTTGAGGAGTACGTCGTCCACCGACGACACCCGGTCCAGTTGCAGCACGTACTGCGCGACCTCGACCGTGACCGAGCAGGCCGCGGCCAGCAGCAGGATCCGCCGGACGGAGGCCAGCGCGGCGAAGCGCAGCGGCGCGAAGAACCCGACCGCGGCGAAGATCAGCAGATTGCCGACAATCTGCGGCGGCGACATCGTGACCAGATCGCGGAACGGCACCAGGCTGACCCGGCCGGGGACGAGCCCGGCTCTGCTGTTCGGCAGCATCGTCATCCACACCAACGGCACCGTCCAGTAGACGATGCCGACCTCGGCCAGCGCGGTCCGCGTGCCACGCCGGCGGCCCAGGATCCATGCCACCAACGCGGCGAGGGGGAGGGCTAGCACCATCAACTCCGCGAGCCCGGTGTAGGTGCCGAACCAGAAGCGTAGGCCGGTCAGTCTCACGCCGGACTGCACAGGGATGAAGGCATCCCGCCAGCCAACCTCAGCTGATGTTGCGGCGGCGTATGCGTTTTTTGATACACCGGCGATATGTCAGGACGAGCGATGTCAGGACGAGCGATGTCAGGACGAGCGCCCGCGCCGCCGCGCGCGCTGCGTCATGTAGACGTCGAATGCCCGGTACACGAGCGGCCGCAGCGGCAGGTCCCACTCGCCGACGTACCGGGCAGCCTGGCCACCCGTACCGACCTTGAACTGGATCAGTCCGAGGTGCGGATCCTCGGCGTCGAGCGTGGGCGTGATGCCGCGCAGGCTGTAGACGCCGCAGCCGGCCGCCAACGCGTCGCGGATCATCGCCCACTGACACGCGTTCGAGCCGCGCACCTCCCGCTTCGCGGTGGCAGACGCGCCGTACGCGTACCAGGCCTGTACGCCGACCCGCACCAGCACGGCACCCGCGACCAGCGAGCCCTCGTGGTACGCCAGGTACAACCGGATGCGCTCCTGGAGCGCCGCGAACATCGTCTCGAAGTACTGCAGCGGTCGCGGCGTGAAGTGGTCGCGCTCGGCGGTGTGTACGTACAGCTCGTGGAACGCCTTCAGGTCGTCGCCGACCACAACCTCGACGCCGGCCTTCGCCGCCTTCTTGAGGTTGCGCCGCCAGAGCTGGTTCATCCCGCGCAGCACCTCGTCCTCGGACCCGTTCAGCGGCAACTCGAAGGTGTACTGAGGATGCCCGGTTCCGAAGCCGTCGACGGGGCTCTGCGACAGCCAGCCGGCCTCGCGCAATTGCCTCGTCACGTGCGCACCGACCGGATCGACGTACTCGCTGGGCAAGTCCGGCAGCCGCCTGATCTCTGGGTCCGCGATGCCCTGCTTGACCTGCGCCGCGCTCCAGCTGTCCGTGCGAACCGGAGGACCGAGCCGAATCGCAAACGCACCCTGTGCCTTCAGGTACGTCGCCAGCGGGCGGAGCCACCGATCGAGCGGACCGGCCCAGTCGATGACCGGCCCTTCGGGCAGGTACGCGAGCGTGTAGCGCTCGAGCCGCGGAACCGGCCGGTGCAGGACGAGCCCAGCGCCGACGAGCTGCTCACCGTCGTACCAACCGAGCGACTCGTGCCGCCACTCGGTCTTCACCCGGCCCCACTCGGGCGTCTGCAAGAAGCTGACCGACTGCTGCGCCTCCACGAAGCCGAGGTGCTGGGTGGCGTCGATCGGCTCGACAATGAGGGTCACCCTTGCATCCTCGGATCGTGCGTCGGGTCGGCGTACCGCGGCGGACAGCCGTGTTCCGCGGCCTCCGGACGCAGCTCGTAGTGCCACGGCTCGTTGTCGTAGATCTGGCAGAGCCCGTACCCGGCGCCGTGCTCGGCCAGCCAGGCGGTGGCGTCGGAGCGCCCGATGTCGATGGCCTGGCCCTGCACGTGCGGCGAGTTCTGCGGAGTCGCCACCCAGCGCGCAGCCTCGCGCTCGGAGCCGTACTTCGAGATCGCCTCCTGCAGCAGTTGCGACTGGTACGCCGGTGAGCGCCACCCACTGTTCACGTAGAAGACGACCCCGTCCTCGGCGGCGGCCCGCGCTGCGCGGCGCAACGCACCGAGCAGTTCGGGATCGAGGTTGACGACGCCCGGAACCTTCTCGTCGAAGACCGTGACGCCGTCCGGGACGGCCCCGTCGGCCTCCCCGAGCCCGGCCCGGCCGGCGGTCGGGATCGACGTGGTCATCGTCTGGTGGATGAAGACGCCGACGAGGGCCACGTTCGCGAGCAGGAAGGCTGCGCGGATGGTCGATCGGGTCCGCCGGGTCGATGGGCTGACGGTCATCTCACCAGTGAAGGCAACGGCGTGTTGCCGCCCGGTATCAGGTTTTGGATACGCGGGCGATATGGATCGCCCCGTAGCATCGTCAGTGTGCGGGTGCTGATCGTGGAGGACGAACCGGAGATGGCGGGCGCCATCCGGGACGGCCTGCGCCTGGAGGCGATCGCCGCCGACATCGCCGGTGACGGTCACACCGCGCTGGAGTTGCTCGAGGTGAACACGTACGACATCGCCGTCCTCGACCGCGACATTCCCGGCCCGTCGGGCGACGAGATCGCCGCGCGGATCGTTGCCTCCGGCAGCGGTATGCCGATCCTGATGCTGACCGCGGCGTCCCGGCTCGACGACAAGGCCACCGGGTTCGAGCTCGGCGCCGACGACTACCTGACCAAGCCGTTCGCGTTCCAGGAGCTGGTGCTGCGGCTGCGCGCGCTCGACCGCCGGCGTGCGTACAACCGGCCGCCGGTGCGGGAGATCGCGGGGCTGCGGCTGGATCCGTTCCGCCGGGAGGTCTTCCGCGACGGGCGGTACGTCGCTCTCACCCGGAAGCAGTTCGCCGTGCTCGAGGTCCTGGTCGGGGCCGAGGGCGGCATCGTCAGCGCGGAGGACCTGCTCGCGCGCGCCTGGGACGAGAACGCCGACCCGTTCACCAATGCCGTCCGGATCACGGTGTCCGCGCTGCGCAAGCGACTCGGTGAGCCGTGGGTGATTGCGACGGTGGCCGGCGTCGGGTACCGCATCGAGGACGCCGGCCATGGATAGGGAGCCTGGCTTCAGCGTCCGGCTCAAGCTCGCGATCAGCTATGCGGCCTTCCTGATGGTCGCCGGCGCTGTGCTGCTCGGGGCCGCCTGGATCGGCCTGATGCAGTTCCGGTCCGGTGGTGTAGTGATCATGACCACGACCTACTCCTTCCCGCAGTTGGTGTGGCGTTCGTTCGCGCCGATCTCGGCCGCGGTGATGGCGTTCCTGCTGGTGTTCGGCCTGGTCGGCGGGTGGATCCTCGCGGGCCGGATGCTCGACCCGCTGACGAAGATCACCGAGGCGACCCGGGTCGCCGCGACCGGGTCGCTGTCGCACCGGATCCGGCTGCCCGGTCCGAAGGACGAGTTCCGGGAGCTGTCCGACGCGTTCGACACGATGCTCGCGCAGCTCGAGGCCCATGTGGCCGAGCAGCAGCGGTTCGCCGCGAACGCCTCCCACGAGCTCCGGACGCCGCTGGCGATCACGCAGACGCTCCTCGACGTGGCCCGCAACGACCTGAACCACGACAACCGTGACAACCAGGTACTGGTCGATCGGCTGCGCGCAGTCAACGCCCGCGCGATCGATCTGACCGAGGCGCTGCTCGTGCTCAGCCGCGCCAACCAGCGGTCGTTCGGCCGGGAACGCGTCGATCTGTCACTGATCGCGGAGGAGGCGACCGAGACGCTGCTCCCGCTCGCCGAGAAGAACGGCGTCACGATCGAGACCACGGGCGAGCAGGCCCCGACCGTCGGCTCGCCCGCACTCCTGATGCAGTTGATGACGAACCTCGTGCACAACGCGATCGTCCACAACGTTCCGGACCACGGCAGCGTGTGGGTCACCACCAGCGTCGACACACCGACCGTGGTCCTCACCGTGGAGAACACCGGCGAACAGCTCGCTCCGCACGTGATCTCCACGCTGGTCGAGCCGTTCCAGCGCGGCAGCGAACGCATCCGTACCGATCACCATGCAGGCGTCGGCCTCGGCCTCGCCATCGTCAAAAGCATCACGAGAGCCCACGACGGCACCCTCACCGTCACCCCGCGCGAACAGGGCGGCCTCCGCATCACCGTCGAACTCCCCGCCTGATCCTCCGAAGCGCCGAGGCGTGGCAAATGGTTCGAACACCCTTCACCGAGTCGTGGATTGCGGCGCGGATTTCGAACCACTTTCCACGACTCGGTGAAAGATCAGTGCGTGATGGTGATGGAGGTGCCGGACGGGATGCCGGGGTGGGTCAGCCAGAGGATCTTCAGCTCAGGGTCGTAGCGGTGGTCGACGTTGACTGCGGTCGGCTCCTTGGGGAC
Source organism: Kribbella sp. NPDC048928 (assembly GCF_043197975.1). Classification (NCBI taxonomy): domain Bacteria; kingdom Bacillati; phylum Actinomycetota; class Actinomycetes; order Propionibacteriales; family Kribbellaceae; genus Kribbella; species Kribbella sp. NPDC048928. The sequence goes on from NZ_JBICUC010000005.1 coordinate 125,863, forward strand.
CCGGATCGCCGTGGTGACCTGAACTCCTTGGGGTGCCTCGCAGGTGAAGAAGATTGTCGAGTCGTCCTGGTGCCAGTCGGCGATTCGGCCCGCGGACGCGAGGACCGGTACGTCGTCGTACGTCAGGTCGCGCAGCCAGATCAGCTCACCAGGGCCGAGCTCGCGGCGGCGTACGACGGGCAGCTCCGGGTCTAGCAGGTCGAGGTAGGTGCCCTCGACAACATGTGAGCCGCCGGCCTCCTCTAGTACGGCACCGATCAGGTACGGACCGCGCTGGACCCCGAGCCAGTTGGTGGGCTCCCAGGTGTGACCGCCGGACTCGGCCAGCTCGCGAAGCGCGGTGACCAGGGCGGCCGGTGCCGAGGTGAAGTCGGCCGGGCGGGACGCGACGAAGCGGACGCGCCCCGCACCGACCGGCTGGATGTCGTCGCGCTTGCGGTCCGCTCCGAGCGCCTCGGCGAGATGGTCGGCACAGGTCTCGTACCGCCCGGTCCACCACGAACGGATCTCGTGGTACGGGTCCGCGCCGTCACCGACGTACAGCAGGCTGCCGCCGCGATTGACCCACCCGGCGAGCGCGTAGTGGATGCTCGGCGCGAGCGGCTTCTGGAACTCGTAGCTCAGGACGAGCACGTCGACGTCGTCCAGGGCGTCGGGGGTGTCGATCACGTTCTCCAACTGCACCGGCGCGACGCGCTGCCCCTCGAACAACGGCGGCAGCGCGAGACCGTAGAAGTCGGAGAAGTGCAGTTGCTCGCGACCCTCCAACGCCAGGGCATCCTGCAGGCCGTCGTAGTGCCCACTCTCACCGCCGGGCGACCAGCGCTGGAACATCGCCGTGTCCGAGAGCGCAATTCCGACCCGCGGTCCCTCGTGTGCCCACCGGACATCGGGCTGCTCGAGGTCGCGCAGGCTGTTCATCGCGATCAGGTAGCTGGTCGCCGTGGTCGGCGGGATCAGCTCGCGTTCGGTGGAGCCTTCGCGCAGGTACGGGCGGTTGAAGATCCGGTTCGGCCACGGCGCGACCTCGTACCGCGAGACGCCCGGGTGCAGCAGGGAGGCGACGAGGGTGCGCTGGTAGTTGGCCAGGTAGTCCTCCCAGGTCCGGTCCGGGTGGTCCTCGATCGGGTCGTGCAGGAACCACATCCGGCGGTCGGTGCCGCGGGTCAGGTCCTGCGCGATGCCGTACTCCAGGTAGGCCGTCTCGAACGTACGCTCGGCGGCCTTCCCGTCGTAGACGTTCGGCGTCCGGGACGTGCCGGTCCAGACCTGCGCGATCGCGCCGTCGATCGAGGGCAGCGTGCGCAGCCGCGATTCGGGGCTGATGATCTGCCACTGGGTGTAGTTCAGGAGGCTGTGCGTCGGGACGTAGAAGCGCACCTGGCGTCCCTGCCGGAGGGCGTCGTCTCGCAGTACCGAGGTGACGCGGTCCAGGCTGCGCGACAGCAGGTGCTGCTTGAGCTGCCCGGCCCGGAAGTGCGCCTCGGGTGTGCTGTGCGGGGGCTGCCACGGCTCCTTGAAGTACGCCTCCCACTCGCGCTTGAACGACTCCGAGTAGCCGGCCCGGGACCAGAACTCCGGCTCCTCGAGGTGGATGCCCTCGACGCCGAGCTCGATGATCGGACGCAGCTTCTGGACCAGGTACTCCGTGAAGCCGAACGTCGGCACCATGTACGGGATGTCGACGCTCTGCCCGTGCAGGATCGGCGACCCGTCGCCCGCCGTCTGCGCATCGGCCCAGTGGTCGTCGCCGTCCCACCGCCCGTCCAGGTAGTCCTGGTACGTGCCCCAGGAGATCCCGGTCATCAGATGCACCCGGTAGCCGGCCTCCCGCCAGCGTGCGATCCGTTCCGCCGTGGTGTCGTTCAGCCCGTACACCATGACGAAGTCGGTCCGCAGATCGATCGATGCGTCGTACGCCGCCTGCTCCTGAAACCCGGTCGCCTCACGGTCCCTGTGCGTCATATGAATCAACCCTGTCCGCTCCGCGACCGAGAATCCAGCGCCTTGTCAGGAACTGGACACCTGCTCCTCGTCGTACAGAGCGGAGATCCAGAGATGCGTGAGGGTGTCGATCAGGGTCTGGCGGTCGTCGAACGGCGGGATGCCGCAGGCGGCGAGGTAGTAGAGACGTTCGCCGGTCCAGGTGAGCGTCGCGGCGAGCGCCGGGACGTCGATGTTGCTGAGCTTGGCGGCGACCGCCGGGTCCGCCTGGCGGTCGGCCTCGATGCGGGCGATGGTGGCTTCGGTGAACGTCGCCATCTGGGCGAGCCACAGCTCGCGGAGCTGCGGGTCGGACGCCCAGCTCTCCACGATCGCGCGCAGCACGGCGGCGTTGGCCATCCACAGATCGGCGCCGCCCTCGATGCCGGCCCGAAGCGTCTGGCGTGGACCCGCCTGCGCCCGGACCCACGGCTCGGCGACCTCGTGACCGGCCCCGACCGCGTCCCGCACCAGGTCGGCGAGCACCGCCTGCTTACCCGCGAAGTAGAAGTAGAAGCTCGCGCGCGACACCCCCGCCTCGGTGATGATCTCGGCGACGCTGAGCGTGTCGAACGTGCGCTCGCGGAGCAGCTCGCGGAGTGCGTCGAGGATCCGGTCGCGCAGCTCGGCGCCGTTCTGCTGGGGGTCGTCCCGTCGGGCCATCACCCTGCCGACCTTAGCAAACAAAGCGTCTAGACGATGTGACCAGACAGGCTGTATGGTCATCGTCATGACACAGCTTGCCGTCCATCTCGTCGTCAACGACCCCGACGCCGCGGCCGCCTGGTACGTCGAGGTTCTCGGCGCCGAGGAGACCAGTCGCGTCGTCCTTCCCGACGGCCGTCCGCTCACCGTCGAGCTGCGCGTCGGCGACACCGTGCTGGCCGTTGCGGGAGAGTGGCCTGATCGCGGTCAGCGCACGCCGGCCTCCCTCGGCGGTACGCCCGCCGCGTTCCATCTGCCGGTGGCCGACGTCGACGCCGCCTATGCACGGGCGATCGAGGCCGGTGCGAGTGCGGTCGAGGCGCCGTATGACGCGTTCTGGGGCGACCGGACCGCGCAGTTCCTGGACCCGTCCGGGCACCGCTGGGCGGTCGACCGGCATCAGCGCGACGTCTCGGCGGACGAGCTGGCCGAGCGGGTCGCGGCGATGTTCGCATGAGGTACACGACGTTCGGCCGAACGGGCCTGCGGGTCTCGGAGCTGGTGCTCGGCGCGATGACGTTCGGAGAGCAGGGCGGTGTCGGCGCGCCGATCGAGGAGTGTCGCCGGATCGTCGACGCGTACGCGGAAGCGGGCGGGAACGTCGTGGACACCGCGATCAACTACCGCGGTGGTGCGAGCGAGCAGATCGTCGGTGAGCTGCTCGCGGGGCGGCGCGACCGGTTCGTACTGGCGACGAAGTACACGGTCACCCGGGACTCCACGGACCCCAACGGCGGCGGCAATCATCGGAAGAACCTGAGGCTTTCGCTGGAGACCAGCCTGCGTCAGCTGCGGACCGATCACCTCGACGTCTACTGGGTGCACATCTGGGATCAGCACACGCCGATCGAGGAGACGATGCGGGCCCTCGACGACGCGGTGAGTTCGGGCAAGGTTCTGTACGTCGGCATCTCGGACACGCCGGCCTGGGTGGTGTCGCGCGCGAACACGCTCGCCGAATGGCGTGGGTGGACCCCGTTCGCCGGCCTGCAGGTTCCGTACAGCCTGGTCAACCGCGATGTCGAGCGCGAGCTGTTGCCGATGGCAACGGCGTACGGGTTGACGGTGACGGCGTGGGGCCCGCTGGGTGGAGGCGTCCTGTCCGGGAAGTACGGCGCGGGTCAGCCGGAGCGGGCTCGGTTGCAGCGGGATGCGATCGACGCTCGGGATCTCGCGGTGGCGCAGGCTGTGCAGGAGGTGGCGGGCGAGCTGGGGGCGACTCCGGCCCAGGTCGCGCTCGCGTGGGTCCGGCGGCGCAACGGCGTACTGCCGATCCTCGGCGCCCGGACCGTCGGCCAGTTGCAGGACAACCTCGGTTGCCTCGACCTCACCCTGCCGGAGGAGTCCGTCGAGCGTCTCGAGTCCGCCACTGGCTTCGAGCCCGGCTTTCCCGCCGACTTCATCAACCAGACCACACCCTGGGTCCTGGGCGCGGCCGCGCTCTAGTGTGCCGTGTCGGACCAGGTTTGGAGTTTGTCCGGGTTGCGGATCGCCCAGATGCGGGTGATCCGGCCGGCCTTCGTGTCGAACGCATAGACGGTCACGGTGGTGCCGGCGGACTCGGCGCGCAGGCCGGGGCGGCCGTTGACGAGGCATTCCTTGAGGTCGAGGCCCAGGAGCCGGTCGGCGAACTTGGTGAAGGTCTCGGCGATCTGAGCGGCGCCACTGAGGGACTTCACGAAGACCGGCGCGTGGCCGCCGGTGTCTGCGACCGTGGTGGCTTCGGGGTCGAGCAGGCCGATCAGCGCGTCGATGTCCTTGGATTCCCAGGCCCGCTTGAAGTCCCGGACGATCTGCTCCTCGACCGCGGCCGGCGTCGGGCGGGACGCGTCGAGCCGACGGCGAGCGGACGACGCGAGCTGCCGGCAGGCCGCGGTGGAGCGGCCGACGATCTCCGCGATCTCCTTGTACGGGTAGCGGAACACGTCGTGCAGCACGAACGCGACCCGCTCCGCCGGCGTCATCGACTCCAGGACGACCAGGAACGCCATGCCGACCGACTCGTCGAGCGTGATCAGATCCGCCGGGTCCGCGGTGCTCCACTCCGACGGGTCGGGGACCGGCTCCGGGATCCACTCGCCGACGTACCGCTCCCGTCGTACCCGGGCTGACGTCAACTGGGTCAGACAGATGCGGCCGGCAACCTTCGTGAGCCACGCCGCCGGGTTGTCGATCGCCTGCGCCTCGGCGGGCGTCAGCGCGTACCAACGGGCGTACGTCTCCTGAACCACGTCCTCGGCGTCGGCCACCGAGCCGAGCAGCCGGTACGCGACGTTGATGAGCTGTCGTCGCTCGCTGATGAGCAGCTGCATGGTCTTCCCTTCGTCACCCGTCAGAACTCCGACACCGCAGCCCGGTGAATTGTGACGTCGCCTGACGTTCTGGTGCCCTGCCTGGTCGGACCTTTGAGACACCAACGTCAGTGAAGGGAAGTCATGATGTCCGAACAGCACAAGGTCGTCGTCATCGGTGGCGGGTACGCGGGCACGCTCGCGGCGAACCGTCTGCGGATGCGCGTCGATCTCGACGTCACACTCGTCAACCCGCGACCGAAGTTCGTGGAGCGGATCCGGCTGCATCAGCTCGTGGCCCGGACCGGTGACGTCACGATCGACTACGGCACGCTGCTCGGCGACGGGATCGAGCTCGTCGTCGACAGCGTCACGCGCATCGACACCGCCGCCCGGACCGTTGAGCTGGCGTCGGGAGCAGCGCTGGACTACGACTACGTCATCTACGCGGTGGGCAGTACCGGGGCGACGCCGGTGGACGAGTTCGCGTACGGCATCGCGGAGTACGAGTCCGCGGAACGGCTGCGTGCGCAGCTGGACGAGCTGCCGATGGATGCTCCGGTCACCGTCGTCGGCGGCGGCTTCACCGGTATCGAAACCGCGGCCGAGCTCGCGGAACGCGGGCGCAGTGTGACGCTCGTGTGCAGCAGTTCGCTGGCGCCAACGCTCAGTACGAAAGGACGCCGGTACGTCGCGAACTGGCTGGCCGATCATGACGTCGCCGTACTCGAACACCGGACCGTGACGAAGGTCCGTGCGGACGCCGTCGTCCTGGACGGCGAGACGGTCCGCCCGAGCGCGCTGACGATCTGGACCACCGGATTCGGCGTACCGAAGCTGGCAGCCGCGAGCGGTCTGCAGACGGATGCGGTCGGACGGCTGATCACCGACGAGACGCTGACCTCGGTCGACGACGACCGGATCGTGGCAGCAGGCGACGCGGTCGCACCGTCGGGCCGGCCGCTCCGGATGAGTACGTATGCAGCCGGCCCGCTCGGCGCCCAAGCCGCCGACACCGTACTGAGCCGGATCGCCGGCACCGAACCGACGCTCCTCGAGCTGAGGTTCAGCGGAGCCTGCGTGAGCCTCGGCCGCGACGCAGGCATCCGCCAACTCGCCCGCAAAGACGACACGGCCGTCAACCTCTACATCTCAGGCCGCCTAGGGGCCCGAGTAAAAGAAAAGACCTGCCGCTTCGTCATCGACAGCCGAATCCGCCGCGAAGCCCGCGCCCCAGGCACCATGACCTGGCCCAAAGCCGGCCCCCGCACCAACCTACTTCCGCAGTGAGTGAAGGTCTTCCACCGCACCTGGCAGCCGACGCGGATCGAGGGGGGACGGCAAGTATCGTGGTGGTATGAGTGTGCAGCGGCGGCCGACTATGTATGACGTGGCTGCGCTGGCGGGGGTTTCGCATCAGACGGTGTCGCGGTATTTGCGGGCGGATCCTACTGTTCGGGTGGGGACGTCGGTGCGGATCAAGGCGGCGATCGACGAGCTGGGGTATCGGCCGAATCTGATGGCGCGGGCGATGCGGACCCGGAGTACGGGTGTGGTGGCGATCATCCTGCCGGGGTGGACCGGGCCGGAGCGGACGGTCGAGGCGGCGTGTGACGAGGCGCAGCGGCTCGGGTACCAGGTGGAGATCGTGATCGGGGTGCATGAGGATCCGGCGGCGCTGAGCCGGCTTGCGGACGACATCCTCGGCCGTGGGCAGGTCGACGGGGTGCTGTCGGTGACGCCGTTGACGGTGAAGACCGATGGTGTCGTCGTACAGACGGACGAGTTCGACGATCGGTTGCGGGCGGTGGAGGCGGTCGCTGCGGACGAGGCGACGATGGTCGAGCTTGTTGAGAGGCTCGCTTCGCTGGGGCATCGGGAGTTCTTCCATGCTGCCGGGCCGCAGGACTGGAGGTCGGCGCAGCTCCGGCGGTCCGGATATCTGAAGGCTTGCGAGCGGTTGGGGTTGCGGTCGCACGGTGTGTACGACGGTGCGTGGCATCCGGAGACGGGTGCGGCGGCGGTGCAGTCGTTGCCCGATGACACGCCGGTGACCGCTGTGGTGGCGGCCAGCGATCACATCGCGGCCGGCGTGCTGCGGGCGGCGTTCGACCGCGGGTGGCGCGTACCGGAGGATTTGAGTGTCACCGGGTGGGACGACCTGACGTTGTCCCGGTACGGTACGCCGGCGCTGTCGACCGTTCGCGTCGACCGCGAAACGTCCGGCCGGCACGGCATGCGCCGCCTGATCGCCGCCATCCGCAACGAGCCCGAACCCCAACCGTTGCCCGCAGCCCCCACCAAGATCATCCTCCGGGAAACCACAGCCCCACCCCGCTGACCCACCACCAACTGCAGCCCGCCGGCCGCGGAGCAGGTCCGCGGCCGGCGGGTGGGGGCGGGATTAGGTGAGGATCAGGGCTCCTAGGTGCCAGAAGCGGTCTGGGTCGCTGTCGAGGATCAGGTCTGCGGTTCGGCCGGTGGGGCCGCCGTCGAGGTCGGCGTGGATCCAGGTGAAGACCCCGCCGGGGAGATCGGTGGACGCGGCAAGGATCTTGGTGCCTTCGGCAATCGTCGTCGGCGGGCAGTCGGGCCCGCCGTCGCCGACCAGCGCGGACAGTCGCACCTTGCCGGGCGGCAGAGTGATCCGGAGCGTCCGCGCGGGATAGTCCCCGACGAAGTCGCGCCGCAGTGCATCCCAGGCGCTGCCCCGATCCCGAGGCTGCGGTGCCGTACCCACCCAGCCATAACCGCGCGTCGCGTCCCAGGTCGTGCTGGGCGAGACCCGCGCATAGCCCGTCACCAGCGGGCTGTCGACGGTCCCGACGTCCAGCGCGAGCCGACACTGCGCAGCGTCCGGCGTCACGATGAACGTCTGATTCTGCGCTCCCAACGCAGTCTGCCCGGTGTCAATCGCCAACTCGACCAGGTCGGTGATCAACGGGGGAGTGACCGGCACGGTAGTCGTCGCGGTCGCCCCCGAGTCGATGGTGACCGACGTCGTTCCGACCTGCCAGCTGGAGTCGACGGCGTGCACGCCGGCAGTAACCGTCTGCGAGGTCCGGAACGCGTTGGTGAGCTCGAGCGGCAGATCGTTGGCGCGTCCACCGATCAGCAGACCACGGTTCGGGTACGCGACCTGCAGCCACTCGGTCCCGGTCGACAAGATCCGGGAGTAGCCGTAGAAGTACGAGACGATCGTGTCCCGCCAGCGCTCGGCCTCGACCACATGCGCGTCGAACGTGGCCGCGATGTCCGCGTGCCGCGCCTCGTCGACGTGTCCCGCGAGCCGTCCCCAGGCCCGCCGGAATTCCAGCACCTTTTCGTACCCGGCGAAATGGCTGTCGTAAATATGCTGGATGACAGTCTTCCCGGACTGCAGTCGATGCGTGTACGGCACAAAGTGCATGAACAGCAGCAACTCGTCCGGGCAGTTCTCCAACGATCCGTACAGGTCCCGCCAATGATCGGCGTACAGAACCGGAAAGACCGCCGTACGGTCGAATCCCGTTCCTTCCGCGGTGGTGTAGTGCGAAAGGTTGTGGGTCGAATTCGGGTCCGGCGCGAAGTGCGATCCGAGCGGGTACGTCAGGTAGCCCATGCCCAACGGCGACGTGTAACTCTCGTACGTCTCCCAGGACTGCAACATGATGGCCTTGAGCACCGATCCGACCTGGCGGTCGAGCCCGAACGTCAGCTCGATCCACTCGGTCACGATCTCGTCCGCCGACAGCCTCGGGTTCCACGCCAGTCGCGCGAACCCATGCGTGTTCGCCGCACCGAGTTGGTAGCCGGTCCAGTCCCGGTCGTCACCGATGTTGACGACGCCGGCGAAACCGACGTTCTCCTGCTGGTACGCGGCCCCGGTGACGATGTCGGCCACCGTCGGCCCGTTCCCGGGCCCCTGGTGCGTCGAGAACCCGAGGATCGACTTCCACTCCGGAACGAGATAACACAAATGCGTGGAATGCCCTGTGTACTCCTGCGTGATCTCCAGCTCGATCATCTGGTTCGTCTGCGGCAACCCACCGAACAACGGATTGACCGGTTCGCGTACCTGGAAGTCGATCGGCCCGTTCTTGGTCTGGACGACCGCATTGTCGTGGAACTGCCCGTCGAGCGGATGGAACACGTTGTACTCGTACTGGGCCCAGTCGTCGAACCCCTCGTGGACGAACGACCTCCAGACCAGCCGCCCCTGGTACGGCGCCAGCCGGTCGGCGAGCATGTTCGCGCCCTCGGCGTGCGTCCGGCCGTAGTCGAGCGGCCCGGGCTGTCCTTCGGAGTTCGCCTTGACCAGGAACCCGCCGAAGTCCGGGATCAGCCGGTAGATCTCGTCGATCTTGTCCTGCCACCACTGCTGCAACCGCGAATCGAGCGGATCGGCCACGGTGATCGGCGACGACTCGCCGGCGGTGAGTGTGATCGGCGCGGCGTAGTTCGCCGACAGCCACAACCGCACACCCCACGACCGCAGTACGCCGGCCAGCGCCGCGAGCCCGGGCAACCGCTCCGAGCGCAGGAAGTCGGCGCTGGCGTTCACGTTGTTGATGACCGTGTGGTTGATCCCAACAGATGCCAGTACGCGCGCATAGTCCACGTACCGCTCGCGCAGCCCGGGCAGTTCGTCCCACACGAAGATCGACTTGCCCGCGTACCCGCGTTCGATGCTCCGGTTGAGGTTGTCCCAGTGGTTCATCATGCGCAGCGGCGACGCCGGCCGGTCCGTGAGGTTCAGGTCGGAGAGCGGGCGCTGCCGCTGCAGGTGCTGCAGCAGGCGGAACGCTCCGTACAGCGCGCCGCGCTCGTCGCCACCGGTGATCTCCACCCGGTCCGCGCGCCGCTTGATCGTGAAGCTCTCCGCCGCGAGGTCGCCGACCCGGACGAGGACAGCGCCCTTGCCGGCCTGGTCCTTCACCGGCACCGGCCGGCCGAGCAGGGCCGACAATCCACGGGCCAGTTCGGCCCCGGCGGACTGCAGTACGGGCTGCTTGCCGGCGACAACGATGTGGGTGAACGCGGACCGATAGCGGTTCAGTACGTCGCGGTTCGAGATCAACCGGTACCGCAGCCAGAGGTCGTACCCGTCTTCATCAGGCGGCATGGTCAGATTGCCTGATGCAGCGAAGGCCGACTGGCCCGGCAGCAATCCAGCAGCGAAGGCACCGGCAGCACCGGCCGCACTGCCGGCGAGGAGAGTTCGGCGAGTGATGTTCATCGGGCGCTCCTTCACGACTCGTAGGTGCGGAGGTAGTCGAAGTGCGCGGCGGGTCCGGTGCCGCCCATCGAGATCAGGCCGATCTTCAACGGCCCGTCGGGCAGGTACCAGTAGCTGCCCCACTGCCAGTGCTTGCCGTCGAGGCTGGTCGCCGCCTGGAACAGATGCTGACCGTCCCGGGTGGTGTGCCGCAGCCGCAGCCACATCGTGTCGGCACTCGGCCCGACCTGGATCGCCTCCGGCCACGGGCTGGGATCGGAGCCGGGCCACAGGAAGGTCTGCCGTACGGCGTTGGTCCGGGTCGGTGCCAGCTGCAACGACTGCGTCCCGGATGCCTGCGCGATCAACCCGGCGCGGGCGTTGCCCGTACTGCCCTCGAACGGCAGCGAGACCTTCGTCTCCACGGTGAAGTCGCCGGCCGGGGCGTCCCGCAGCAGCAGGGTGGCACCGGTCTTGAGGTTCGTGGACTGCATGTCCCAGTTGAGTTGCCCGTTCGCGACCTGACCCTGGTTCGCCCCGGTCCACTGCCACGCCCCGTCCTGGGCGTTGAACTCGTCACTGAAGCCGGTGAGCAGCTTGCCGGTGTGCGGGTCCGGGACCTTGTGCGTGACTGGTTGGTAGAGCTTGGTCATGCCAACGTTGTCGGCCTGCGCGGTGCCGGTGACCCCGATCTGCGCGGGTCCGGCGAGCCCCTTCGCGAGCTGTACGTCGACAGAAGCGAGCGCATTGTCGCCGATCGACGGTGCGACCTGGATCGTCGCGCGGCCGTCGCGGACCTCCACGGTGACCGAGTGCCAGGTGTCGTACCGGAAGCCCTGGTACAGCGGGCGTTCGGACGTACTGACGATCCTGCCGCCCACGCGCTGCTCGACGCGGAGCGTCCTGCGTTCCGGATCCAGGTAGGCGACCGCGTAGTTGCGGGCCGAGCGGTACCCGAAGACGAGTCCGGCCTTCCCGGCGGACGTCCTGAGGTCGGCCTCGACGCGATAGTCGGCCGGTCCGCTCGTGCGGTTGACGAGCAACGAGGACGCCGAGTCGGAGGCGACGTAGCCGTCGTTACTGCTCCATTGACCCGCGATCGTGCGCCAGGCAGTCAGGTCCGAGGAGTCGAACGAACTGCCGACGTTCCAGGCCGCGGCGGGTGCGGGTTGCGGCGTGTCGGAGGTCCACTGCCCGGCCCGCACGGTCGGCCAGCCACCTACCCAGTCGAGACGGTCCATCGACTGCGGACGGCCGCCCCAGGTGCGGTCGGCGCGGATGTCGGAGTTGACGAGGTTCCAGTCCTGACCGGATCGGTCGACGGTGACGGCGTTGTGGCCGGTGGCGTTCAGCGAGTTGCCGTTGAACGAGTTCACGATCGTGCCGCCGGGCTGATCGGACGTCAGCGAGACGCCGTTCTCGTCCAGGAACGGGCCGGTGGGGGAGGTGGAGCGCCCGGCGAGCACCGGGTAGCCGCCTCCGCCGTCAGTACCCATGCAGCAGCCGTAGCCGGAGTAGAACAGGTAGTACCACGGTCCGCGCTTCGCGACCCACGCGCCTTCGCCACGCTCACCGGAGACGACCTGCGTCGACTCACCGACCGTGTTCTTGCCGTCGGCGGTGAGCCGTACGACATGGATGCCGCCGCTGCGGAACGAGCCGTAGTACAGGTACTTCGTGCCGTCGTCGTCGATGAACATCATCGGGTCGATCTCCATCACGACGCTGTCCTTGACGAAGTTCACGACCGGATGGCCGACGTCCGTCCAGGGGCCGGCGGGCGTCGGCGCAGTCGCCAGGCCGATCGCGGCGTCGAGCGAGGTGGAGCCGGGCGCGGAGTAGTACATGTAGTACTCGCCGTCGACGTACCGGACGTCCGGCGCCCAGTAGCCCTTCTGCGGCCAGCCGGCCCACTGCGGGTGGTTGGCCTCGCTGAACGCGTCGCCGAGGAAGGTCCAGTGCACGAGGTCGGTGGAGCGCACCATCGGGATCAGGTGCTGCGGTCCGTGGTTGTCCGCGTTCTCACGGGTCAGGCTGGTGTTGGTGGCGTACGAGTACCAGGCGCCGTCCTTGGCGCGGATCAGGCCGGCATCGGAGAACGCCTGCGCGATGTCGGACATGAGTGGATTGCTGTACGTCGGTCGGTCCGGCGGGGCACCGGCCGCGGGCACTCCGGCGACGGCGGCGAGCACCGCGGCCAGGCCGGTGAGTAGCAGGCGGAACGGGCGAGTTCGAGGCTTCATGGTGGGTCCTCACATGGGCGGAGAGGTCTCGCGAGCTGCAGGTCCGGCAGAAAAGTTATCGATCACATTCTGCCGTTCGGACAGACAGTAAGTGATCGATAATTCGACCGCAAGACCTCAGAGGTGCAGGCTGGCCGGATGAGGCTCGAAGTACTGCACGTCCCGGACTGCCCCAATCTGCACCTGTTGCTCGACCGGCTGGCCGCGGTCACGCCCGTACCAGTGCGGATGCGGCTGATCGAGTCCGAGGCCGATGCGGAGCGCTTCGGGATGACGGGCTCACCGACGCTCCTGGTCGACGGAGTGGACCCGTTCGGCACCGGGGATCAGGTGAGCCTTTCCTGTCGCCTGTACCGGGACGCGAGTGGCAAGTCGGTCGGCGTGCCGTCGGTCGACCAACTGCGCTCGGTCACAAGCGGATGAGATCGCCCGGGATCATCGCGCCGAGATCGTGGCCGACGACAACCGCCTGGACCGGCGCGACGACCTCTGCGGGAAGAACCATGGTGATTGGTTTACCCGACGACCGGTTCGCTTTCGCCGGCTGATCGCCGCGCCGACCGGCGAATTGCGGCGGTTGGTGGGAGACTGCGGACGTAGGAGTCGCGACCGGAGAGCGGTGGGGAATCATGAGTCTCGCTTACGAAGTCGGCCTTCCACTGGTGGCCGACGCGGACGTGCACGCCCCGTGGAACGGGCATGACACCCGGGTGCTGATCATGGCGGTGCTCGGCATCGCGATCATCGTGCTGCTGATCGTCGCGCTCAAGGTGCATGCGTTCTTGTCGCTGACCATCGGCGCACTGTTCGTCGGGGTCGCGTCCGGGATCGGCGCCGGTGACGTGACCAAGTCGTACGAGAACGGCGTCGGCAGTGTCCTCGGGTACGTCGGCGTCCTGATCGCGCTCGGTGCCATGGTCGGCAAGTTGCTGGCCGACTCCGGCGGCGCCGACCAGGTCGTCGACACGCTGCTGCGCGGCAAGTCCGCGAGCCTGCCGTGGAAGATGGCGCTGATCGCGTTCATCATCGGCATCCCGATGTTCTTCGAGATCGGCCTGGTGCTGCTCATCCCGGTGGTCGTGCTGGCCGTTCGGCGGACCGGCGCCCGGGCGATGCTGCTGGGCATCCCGGCGCTGGCCGGCCTGTCGGTGCTGCACGGCTTCATCCCACCGCACCCCGGCCCGCTGGCCGCGATCGGCGTCCTGAAGGGCAATGTCGGTATCACGCTCGCGCTCGGTCTGCTGGTGGCGATCCCGACCGTGATCGTCGCCGGTCCGCTGTTCGGGCGGCTGGCCGCTAAGTGGGTCCCGATCGGTGCCGCCGGAACCGCCCTCGAGGTCGGCGCGGGACACCACGAGGTCGAGGACGGCGGGTCCCAGGACGGCAAGGCTCAGGACGGGCGGCACGGCCGGCCGGAGGAGCCTGCGCCGGCCGGTACGAAGCGGACCCGGACCCCAAGCTTCGCCGCGACGCTGATCACGGTCCTGCTGCCGGTCGCGCTGATGCTGATCAAGGCCGCGTCGGACGTCTGGATGAGCAAGGACAACGCGATCTACCCGGTGCTGCAGTTCATCGGCGACCCGGTGGTCGCGCTGCTGATCGCCGTACTGGTCGCGATGTACACGTTCGGCACCGCGGTCGGCTTCGGGATTCCGGTCCTGAGCAAGAAGATCGGCGAGAGCCTGCTGCCGATCTCCGGCGTGATGCTGATCGTCGGTGCCGGTGGCGGGTTCAAGCAGGTCCTGGTCGACGGCGGGACCGGTACCGCGATCGCCAAGATCGCCATCGCCGCGAACCTCTCGGCGCTCCTTCTCGGCTGGATCGTCGCCGTACTCATCCGCCTCGCAACCGGCTCCGCGACGGTCGCCACGGTCACGGCCGCCGGTATCGTCGCGCCGCTCGCGACCGGCGAGAGCACCACCCACCTCGCCCTGGTGGTGCTGGCGATCGGTGCCGGCTCGCTGTTCTTCTCGCACGTCAACGACGCCGGCTTCTGGCTCGTCAAGGAGTACTTCGGCATGACCGTGGGTGAGACCATCAAAACCTGGTCGCTGATGGAGACCGTCATCTCGATCATGGGCCTCGGCATGACGCTGATCCTGTCGATCTTCTGGTAGCCCCGCGGAGATGATTAGGTGGTGGGGTGGAGGTTGACGGGCGGTTCGAATGGGAAGGGCGATCGATTGCGTACGGGAAGGCAGGGACCGGGCCCGCGGTGGTGTTCTGTCACGGGACGCCGTTCTCGTCGCGGGTCTGGTCGCGGTACGCCGATGCGCTGAGCGCCGACTTCACGGTGTACCTGTGGGACATGCCCGGGTACGGCGAGTCGTCGAAGGATCCGTCCCACGCCGTGGATTTCGGAGCGCAGGCGCGGGCCTTCGCCGCCCTGCTCGAGCATTGGGAGCTGGACCGGCCGCGGGTTGTCGCGCACGACTTCGGCGGGGCGGTCTCGCTGCGTGCTGCTCTGGTCGAGAAGGCGGCGTACGCGTCGTTGATGCTCGTCGACGTGGTGGCGATCCCGCCGAGCGGTTCGGCGTTCTTCCAGTTCGTGAAACGGCACCCGACGACGCTCGATGAGCTGCCCGCGTACGTCCATGAGGCGGTCCTGCGGGCGTACGTGAGCGCTGCCAGCCATCGCGGGCTGCGCGCCGACGAGCTGGACGAGCTCGTCGCTCCGTGGTGCACGGACGAAGGGCAGCCGGCTTTCTATCGGCAGATCGCGCAGTACGACGAGGACTTCCTGGCCGTGAACGAACGCCTCGTCGGCGAGCTAGAGCTCCCGGTGCAGGTGGTGTGGGGACGCGACGACGCGTGGATCCCGGCCGCGACCGGGCGGCGCCTGGCCGGGCTGATCCCGGGGGCCTCGTACGTGGAGGTAGCGGACGCCGGCCACCTCATGCAGTACGACGCCCCGGTGGCGCTGGCCACTGTACTGCGGGAGTGGCTGTCACGGTGATCGCTGCGTCGCCGAGTTGCGGGTGGGTCGCGGTGAGGTGGATCTCGCCCGGAGAGAACGCTCGTAGCCAGACGGCATAGGCGCCACCGTTCAATTCGAGCACGAACGTACTGTCACCGACAAGCTGTACGGAACCCTCCACGTCGATCGTGACGGTCCCGTACGCCGATGGGCGAAGGTTGCCGTAGGCATCCGTGGCACGCACCACGACCCGCGTCAGATCGGTGCCGTCGGCCACGATCTCGTTGTCGTCGGCAAGCAGGTCCAGACGATCGGCGGTGCGGTCGGCGGAGAAGGACCGGCTGACCACGCGACGATCCTCCAGATACCCGTCGATGCGGAGGTCGGGCAGTGCTGCCGGCCCGGGCGGCAGCGTGACGAACGACGGTGCATAGGGCAGGGATCCGAAACGGGTCGTGTCGGGGCGTACGGTCGCCAAGTGATCGTCGCCGAGGAAGAGTTCGAGGCGCTCGCAGTTCGAGCAGATCATCAGCTCGTCGTCGAGCGGCGCATCCCAGTGGAACGCCGGCGCGATCACCGGACGGCGCTGCGGGTCGACCTGCGCCTGGTAGATCGCCGCGCCGAGCTTCGGGATGCGGAACGTGTCCGCCACCCCGTTGCACTTCAGGCGATGGTCGATCCACCCGTTCTGCGAGTCGTAGTCGAACGCCTGCCAGGCGAGGACGCCGAGGTACCGGTCGTCGGCGGCGGCCTGCTGGTGGACCTGCGCGTGCAGGTACGCCTGCCGCGCCTGCACCGACTGCGGATCTGTCCGCCGGTAGAAGTGCGGCCCGGCGAGCGCGCCGATCGCCTCGGTGATCAGGTACGGGATGCCCGGCAGCGGCTCGAGCAGCGTCGCACCGGTCTCGTCGTTGGCGTAGTCGTTGTACGCGAACACGTCCTGGTGGAAGCCGTCCGTCGAGTACTCCGAGGCGAGCATCGCGCCGCTCGTCGCCCGGTCCGGGTCGAGCGCCTTCGCCACCTCCTGAGTACGCCGGTAAAGCTCCGGGTAGTTCGCGGATTCGTTGACCCGTACGCCCCACACGACGACCGACGGGCGGTTGCGGTCGCGGCGGATCATCCGCTCGACGTCGGCGACGACGAGGTCCTGCCAGGCGGCGTCGCCGACGTACTGCCAGCCGGGAATCTCCTCGAACACGAGCAGGCCGAGCTCGTCGCAGGCGTCCAGGAACGCGGGCGACTGCGGGTAGTGCGCGCAGCGGACCATCGTGCAGTTCAGCTCGGTGCGGAGGATCTCGGCGTCGCGGCGCTGCACGCGGTCCGGCATCGCCATCCCGGTCCACGGGAAGATCTGATGCCGATTCAGCCCGAACAGCTCGAGCCGTTCGCCGTTGAGGTAGAACCCGTCCACCGCGAACCGTGCCTCGCGGAACCCGATCCGCGCGGTCCGCTCGCTGCCACTGTCGAGTCGCGCCACCAGGTCGTACAGAACGGGGGAGTCGGGAGCCCAGAGCTGTACGTCGTCGAGCCCGCTCAACGTCAGTACGACCTCGGGCCCGGTGACGTCCGCGGCCGAGGAGGCGAGCAGGCGCCCGTCGCCTGCCCGCAACTCAACTCCCACGCGGCCGTCGGGTGAGTCGGGTGCGTCGATGGTGCAGGTGACTTCGACGCGGCGAGCCGACGGATCGAGTACGTCGAGCGGGCGGACCTGGAGGTCGGAAATGAAGGACGCCGGCTCGAGCCGTACGTCGACCGACCGCGTCAGCCCGCCCGGCTGGAAATAGTCGACGCCGCTGTGACCGTCAGGATGACCGCTCGGCGGGATCGGCAACCACCGCGCATCGAGCACGATCGCCACCAGGTTCGCTCCCGGCGCGACGAGATCGGTGACCTCGTGCGTGAACGGCAGGTAGCCGCCCTGCTGAGTGCCGGCCAGCGTCCCGTTGACGTACACGGAGGCCGCATGCAGCGCCCCATCGACGTCCACGAACACCCGCTGCGCGTCGGCCGGTACGTCCACCCAGCGCCGATAGCACCAGCGGTCCTCCCAGGTGTCCGCGTCCCAGTCCCGCCACGACAGCGGTACGACTGTGTGCGGCAACGTCACCGGCTCGTAACCGCTGTCGTCGTACGTCACCTCCGTCGCGGACTCGTCGGCCAGCCTCCCGAACCGCCACTCAGCCATGCCCCGACCCTACGGGCATGTATTTCTGAGGCGTGGTTCCGGCTCTTCTCTGAGGTGACGAGGACTGCGGTGGTAGTGGGTGGAGGGATCGTCGGGCTGGCTGTGGCGCGGAGTCTGCAGCGGCGCGATCCCGGTACGCCGGTTGTCGTGCTGGACAAGGAGCCGACGGTCGCGGCACATCAGACCGGGCACAACTCGGGCGTCGTGCATTCCGGGCTGTACTACCGCCCGGGCTCGTTGAAGGCGCGGTACGCGGTCGAGGGCGGCGCGGCGTTGCGCAAGTACTGCGCGGAGAAGGGCATCCCGCTCGACGTACCGGGGAAGCTTGTCGTGGCGACGACCGAGGCCGAACTGCCCCAGCTCGACCGGCTGTACGGGATCGGCCGGGAGAACGGCGTACCGGTCCGGCATCTGACGCTCGACGAGGTCGCCGAGCGTGAACCGCACCTGCGGGTCAAGGGCGCGCTCGCGGTCGACTCGACCGGGCGGGTCGACTTCAAACTCGTCGCCGCTGCGCTCGCCGACGACGTCCGGGCGGCGGGCGGGGAGATCCGTACCGGCGTGACCGTGACGGCGGTCGAGAACGGGCGGACCGTACGAGTGCGGACGACGGACGACGTCGTCGAGGCGGATCGGGTCGCCATCTGCGCGGGGTTGCACAGCGATCGGCTCGCGCGGGCGTCCGGGCTGGAGCCGGGGGTGCGCATCCTGCCGTTCCGTGGAGAGTTCAGCGAGCTGGTGCCGGAGCGGGAGCATCTGGTGAAGGGGCTCGTCTACCCGGTGCCGGACCCGGACCTTCCGTTCCTCGGCGTGCACCTCACGCGCGGGATCGACGGCAGCGTCCATGTGGGTCCGAACGCGGTGCCGGCGCTGTCCCGCGAGGGGTACTCGTGGGGCCAGATCATCCCGCGGGACGTCTGGGAGGCAGCGACGTACCGGGGAACCTGGCGGCTCGCGCGACGCTACGGGCGGACCGGCGCGAAGGAGATCGCACGGTCGCTGACCGGTCGCGCACTGGTGAAGGAAGCGCGCCGGATGCTGCCCGAGTTGCAGGTCTCGGACGTACGTCGCTCAGGCGCCGGTGTCCGCGCCCAAGCCGTGACCCGCGACGGCAAACTGGTGGACGACTTCCTCTTCCTCCGCGACGGCAACGCCCTCCACGTCCTCAACGCCCCTTCACCAGCCGCCACAGCCTGCCTGGTAATAGCCGACCGCATAGCCGAAGAACTAACCACCGCCTGACCTACCTCAGTGGGGTTCCAGGTCGATTTCTACGATGCGGACGCGGACGCGGGTGAGCTGGACCGTGAGCGGCTCCAGGGCGGTGGTGATGGCTGTGTGTACGGCTGTGCCGACGTCGGCCGCGCAGTGGTCGGCTGCTGTGACGATGCGTGCGTCGACCTGGACGGTGCCGTCGGCGTGCAGGTCGACGTCGATGCCTGCCACGTCGGGGACCGGGCGGCCGGTCGCACGCTCCCAGGCCTGCGCGGCGAGCTGCTTGAGCAGTCCCATCAGCCCAGGCTGCAGCCGTACGACGCCGCCGACAGCTCGCGCCGCCGACGCCGCAGCCTCAGCAAGTACCACCCGCTCAACATCCGCCTGATCACCAAGTCGGCCCCCAGCCGAGCCGGCCCCGCCTGCGGCGGCTGTGCCTTCGGACTCGTCGGATGGGCTGCCGAGGATCATCGGGGGTCTGTCCAGACGTCGACGACCTCGAAGTCGAGGCGGTCGAGGTCGTAGCCGACCTGTCCTCGCAGCGCGGCCGCGACGCGTTCGCGGGCGAGAGCCAGCGCGGCGACCTCTCCGGACCCGAACCGCAGCGCGACCGTCATCCATACCCGTACCGCGTCCGGTCGCTCCGGCACCAGCTCGATCCGGCACTGCCGGGCTCTGATCCCGGGCACCGCATCCACGGCGTACCGCAGTACGGCAGCGAACGCCGGCACCGACAGCTCGACCTCCGCGCCATCGGTCGGGAGCGGGAGCGTCCGGCCGAGGTTCGCGTCGGCGCGCACCGCGGTCATGATCCGGTCCAGCAGGCTGTTGGGCACCTCGACCGGGTCGTCGATCAGGAAGGCGGTCGCCTCGGCCAGCTGCTCGAGGCTGGCGCGCGCCGTCCGGCAGTGCGCGCACCCGGTCAGATGCGCACTCGGCGTACCGCTGTCCAGCTCGTCCCACACGTCCTCGACGGTTCGTCCGCAGGCGAGCGGGTGCAACTCACTGGTCCCAGGGGTCATTTCCATGGCTTCATCACCTCCGCGAGCTCGGCGCGGGCTCTTGCTATCCGTCCGCGGACGGCGGTCGGTGTCGTACCGACCAGGCCGGCGATCTCCTGGTACGAGCGGCCGTGCACCTCGCGCAGCAACCAGCAGGCGCGTTGCTGCGGCGGCAACTGGCGGAGCGCGTCTGAGAGCGCGTTCATCGCGGCCGTGGTGCCGGCCGCCCGCTCCGGGTCGTGGTCGTCGGGGGCCGGATGGTGCTCGTCGAGGCCGACGGTCGGCCGCCGCCGTTGCAGCACGGTCAGGCACTTGTTCGTCGCGGTGCGGTAGAGCCAGCCGCCGAACGCCGCGTCGTTCTGGATCTCGGGCAGCCGGCGCCACGCCGTCACGAACGTTTCCTGCGTGATGTCCTCGGCCTCACCGCTGGCGCCGTCCAGCATCCGCACGCAGAGCGTGTAGATCCGCCGCTGGTACCGGCGGACGAGCAGCTCGAACGACGCCGGGTCGCGATCGCGGGCGCGCGCAACCAGCGTCGCCTCGTCGAGCTCGACGAGCGCCACGCGGCCGGTCACCGCGGCTCCAGGTGGAACATGCTGTGAAGACGACGCCGAGGACACAGATGTCACGGTAGCCTCCCGGATCGACGTCGTGAGACATGTCACCCTTGGGCGTGTGTACGACGCCGCGCCGCGGAAAGTCGCGATCCGGCGCGTGACGATTCCGGTCCTGCCGTTGTCCAACGGTCGTACGAGCACAACCGCTGACGAGAAAGGCATCGGCCGATGACCGAAACCGTGACCACCGAGAACCCGGCCAAGGGCACCGCCCGGCGCACCACAACTCCCGGCACCGCGCCGGCGCCCAAGGACATCGTTGCCGACGGCACCGGTACGTCGGGGAAGACGACCATCGCCGACATCGTGGTGTCGAAGATCGCCGGCATCGCGACCCGGGAGATCGAGGGCGTGCACGCGCTCGGCGGCGGCGCGGCCCGGGCGGTCGGCATGCTCCGCGAGCGGATCCCGGGCTCGCGGACGAACCTGTCCCAGGGCGTCTCGGTCGAGGTCGGGGAGAAGCAGGCCGCCGTCGACATCGAGCTGGTCGCGGAGTACGGCGTGAGCATCGCCGACCTGGCCACCGCGATCCGCGGCAACGTGATCGCCGCGGTCGAGCGGATGACCGGGCTCGAGGTCACCGAGGTGAACATCGCGGTCAGCGACGTGCACCTCGAGGGTGACGACGAGGACGACGAGACCGACGACGTCCCGGCCGAGCGCCGGGTGCAGTGAGCCATCGGCCCCGAGGCCGGTAGCTGAGTCAGTAAATCCCAGTTGAGCTCGGAGGAGAGCACGTGAGCACGTCGACCATCGGTCTGTTCGCCGGTCTGCTGATCGCCATCGCCGCCGCGGCCGGCGGGTTTCCCGGTTTCCTGCTCGCGCTCGTGCTGGGCGCGGTCGGGTTGGCCGTCGGCCGGTTCCTGTCCGACGGGACGAAGGGGCTCGACGACCTGATCTCCCGCCGTGGTCGTGGCTGACCTCCGCGCCCCTGCGGCAACCCCGGCACTCCCGGCAACCCCGGTACCCGAGCCGTCCTCGGTCGCATTCGGGGGTGATCGAGGGCGGCTCGACATCGCTCAGCGGGCGGTGGAGCGGATCGCGGAGATCACCGCCCGGCGGCACGGTGCGGTGGTACGCCGGGACGCGGTGCTCGGACGTGGTCTGCCGAAGGCGCGTGCGGTGATCGCCGGCCGGCGTACGCGGGTCGAGGTCCAGGTGGCCGCGGCCTGGGGCCGACCGCTGAGCGAGATAGCAACCGAAGTACGGCAGGCGGTCACCACCGACATCGAACGCTTCACCGCCCTCGGAGTCGACCGAGTAGACGTAGAAATCACAGCCGTAGAAATCACCCCGGCAACCATCACCCAAGCAGGCAGCCACCAGGACGGGCCTCCTCCTGTGCCTGCGCGGAGTCCGGTTGCGGGGCCGGTGGCCGCCGCGATCGGTGTTGTTGGGGCACTTATCCTGATCGTGGTCGGGGCGGTTGGTGTTGCGGAGATGCTCCGCTCGGTCGGTCTGTTGCGCGGCGACGTGATCCGGCCCAGCTGGTTCGGATGGACCGACGTACTCGAGCCCACGAGCTGGCTGCGTCCAGCCGGCATCGCTGCGGTGGTCATCGGCCTGCTGCTGCTCGTGATCGCGGTCAAACCGCGCCGACGCACGCACCTGGCTGTGCAAGGTCCCGACACGATCGTCTGGATCGGTGCGGCGGATGCAGCCCGGCTTGCCGCCGAGAGCGCCACCGGCCTGGACTCGGTGACAGCGGCCTCGGTCGCCGCCAAGCGCCGCCGGCTGCACGCGACGATCACGACCTTCGGCGATGCTGCCCGGGTCCGCGACGAAGTCGGCACGTCGATTGCCGAACGCCTGCGTACCGTCAGCCCGCAACCGCGGGTCCGGATCGAACTCCGGGAGGACTGACATGCGACGTGGAGTCATCGCCCTCGACCGGACAGTCGGTCTCCTGATCGCGTTCATCCTGATCGCATGCGGCGCCTTCGCGCTCTGCTGGTGGTACGACGTACTGCCCGGAGCACCCGAAACGCTCAAGGTCCACGGCCCGGCCGACTACACCGCCACATCATGGTGGCCATGGGCAACGGGTGTCGCCGGGGTGCTGCTGATCTTGCTGGGCCTGTGGTGGCTGGTGCGACACCTCCCGCGACGCGTCAGCGGCCGGTTCAGCCTCCCCGCCTCCGATCAGAACGGACGGCTGCACGCCGATGCGCACGCCGCGGTTGCCGCCGCGGCAGCGGACCTGGCGAGGATCCCCGAGATCCGCGACGGCTCAGGAAGGGTCGTCGCCGACCGTGGCGAGTTGGTCGCCGAGCTGCAGTGCACGATCGAGCCGACCGCCGACCTCGAGACGGTCCACGCCGCCATCACCCGTACCGCCGCGGACCTGCACACCGTCCTCGGCCTGCCCCACCTCAGGCACCGCGTCCGGCTCCGCGTCGCTCGCAACGACCGGACGACCGCCCAGCCGCGGGTGGTTTGAGGCGGTGAAGTTGGGGTGTGGACCCCATGGTTGGGGGGTGTTCTGGCGACAAGACTGATCTCTGAGTAGGCCGTACGAACGGCGGTCGGGGAGGTCAAGGTGAGTGGTGTCGGGGCGATTGGGCAGGGAGCGGCGATGCGGGCCGTCGACATAGCGATCGGGCTGCCGACGGTCGGTGTGTTCGACCCGGTGGTGAAGGCCGTGCAGCTGATGGCGGTGGGGCGGATGCCCGGGCTGGTCGTCGTCGACGAGGCCGGCCGGCCGCTCGCGGTGCTCCCGGGTTCGCAGGTACTGCGGCTGTGCATTCCGGCGGCGTACCAGGACGACCCGTTGCTCGCCCGCACGGTCGACGAGTCGTCGGCGGACGCGTTCTGGCGGCAGCTCGGTGGGTTCGCGGTCGGCGACTGCCTGCCGCACCCGATCGCCCGGCCGGTGACCGTGACGCAGGACGCGACACTGCTGGAGATCGCGGCGCTGATGGCCCGCGGGCGGACGCCGCTCGTCGCGGTGACCGGAACTGACGGACTGCTGACCGGCGTGATCACGCTGGATCGGTTGCTGACGAGCCTGGCGGTCGCCGGGCTCGAGGACCAGCCGCCGGGGTGAGGCCGTTCGTCGCGCTGGCGATCTTCGGCCTGGCATTCTTCTACATCGCGACGGAGAAGGCCGACAAGGTCAAGGTGGTGCTGATCGGTGCCGCCGCGATGCTCGTCCTCGGGCTCGCGCCGGGGACCGAGGTGTTCTTCTCCGAGCACGAGGGGATCGACTGGAACGTCATCTTCCTGCTGCTCGGGATGATGGTCGTGATCGGGATCATCAAGCAGACCGGGGTCTTCGACTACCTCGGGATCTGGGCGGCGAAGCGGTCCCGCGGCCGGCCGTACCGGCTGATGGTGCTGCTGATGATCATCACCGCGATCGCGTCGCCGTTCCTGGACAACGTGACCACGATCATGCTCGTCGCGCCGGTGACGATCGTGGTCTGCGAACGGCTCCGGATCCGGCCGCAGCCGTACCTGATTGCCGAGGTGCTGGCGTCCAACATCGGCGGCGCCGCGACGCTGATCGGCGACCCGCCGAACATCATCATCGGCAGCCGGGCCGGCCTGACGTTCAACGACTTCCTGGTGCACATGACGCCGATCGTGGTGATCGTGTTCGTGCTGTTCGTGGTGCTGTCACGGTTCCTGTTCCGTAAGGACTTCCGGTTCAATCCCGAACAGGTCGCCGCGGTCCTGGCCCTTCAGGAACGCCGGGCGATCCGCGATCCGTGGCTGCTCGCGAAGTGCCTGATCGTGCTCGCGCTGATGGTGGCCTGCTTCTCGCTGCACTCCGTGATCCACCTGGAGCCGTCGCTGGTCGCGCTGATCGGCGCAGGCGTGATGGTGCTGGTCGCGAAGGCCGACGTCGGGGAGGTCCTGCGAGAGGTCGAATGGGCCACGCTGGTGTTCTTCATGGGCCTGTTCGTGATGGTGTCCGGCCTCGTCCACACCGGCGTGATCGAGGCGATCGGCAACTGGGCGGTCGACGCGATCGGCGACCGGTACTTGCTCGCGGCAACTGCTCTGCTGTTCGGCTCCGGCGTGCTCGGGGCGTTCTTCGACAACATCCCGTACGTCGCGACAATGACTCCGGTGGTCGAAGGCATCGTCGAGCAGGAACCGCAGACGGGCAACTCGCTGTGGTGGGCGTTCGCACTCGGCGCCGACTTCGGCGGTAACGGTACGGCGGTGGCGGCAAGCGCCAATGTGGTTGCCCTCGGCATCGCCTCGCGGAGCGGTCACCACATCACGTTCTGGCAGTTCACGCGGTACGGCGTCGTGGTGACCGCCCTCAGCATCGGAATGGCCTGGGTGTACGTGTGGCTGCGCTACTTCACCTGAGCCGCGACAGAGCGCAGCGCGTGCGGTGTGAGCGCGATCTCGACGGTGCCGATCTCGACCGCGGTCATCTGTACGCCGGGCACCTCGACCATGAGTTCGACGTACGCCGGAAGGTCCGCGAGCGCCGCCAGGTCAGACCGGGCCACCATCCGCGTCAGGCTCCGCTCGGCCTCGTCGAGTGCGAGATCGACCGGGAAGAGCGTGTGCTCGACGGCCGCAGCAGGGTCGATGATCTGCACATCGATCTCACCGGAGACGCGGATTTCGATGCCTTCGCGGCTGCGGGCAGTGACGGACAGCGGCTGCCGCATACATGCCCTCGGCAACCAGACGTACCGCTCCAGCAACGGACAGCGGATCGCGAGTCCGGTCGTGACCACCCGGTCGACCCGGCCGGAGCGCAGGACGACGAGCAGGCGGGCGCGGGGCACCACGCGTGGTTCGAGTGCGGCCAGCGCTGCGAGGACGAGGAGCGCGCCGAGGATCGCCCATGGATGCGCGGCCGGCGCCGCGAGGACGGGGGTCGTGCCGAGCATGGTGCCTCCCGGGGCCGCCGAGCAGAATTGAGCGCGGCGACGGCCTCTCGCCGCAACTCCAGTCTGCAAGACCGAACGGAACGGCGGTATGAGTGCTGACACCCACTTTTGCTTGCCTGCATGGACTTCACCGCGTCGCGTGGTGGAGGGTGGAGAGGTGAACGGATTGCCTTTGTACTGGCGGGTCTGCCTGATCAACGGACTGGTGTTCGTGGTCGGCACCGCCGCGCTGGCACTGGCGCCCGTCACGGTGTCCGCGACCGTGCTGGAGTCCGAGGCCGTCGTGCTGGTGCTCGGCCTGATCGGCATCGTCGTACTGAACTCGATCCTGCTGCGCACCAGCCTGGCGCCCCTCGACCGGTTGGCGCGGCTGATGGACACGGTCGACCTGCAGCGGCCGGGACGCCGGTTGCCGGAGTCGCGCAACGGCGCAGTCGAGCATCTTGTCCGCGGATTCAACGCGATGCTCGAACGGCTGGAGACCGAACGCGGGCGGAGCAACGCGAAAGCCCTGGAGGCGCAGGAGGCCGAGCGGCACCGGATCGCGCGCGAACTGCATGACGAGATCGGCCAGGGGCTGACGGCCGTATTGCTCGGTCTCAAGCAGCTGTCGTCCGGCCTGCCGCCCGCTGTCCAGAAGGATCTCCTCGAGGTGCAGGAGACCGCGCGGGCGACGCTTGACGAGGTGCGTGGTGTGGCGCGCCGGCTGCGCCCGGGCGTACTGGAGGATCTGGGTCTGCAGAGTGCGCTGGCTGCGCTCGCGACCGAGTTCTCGGCGCACGGCATGCGGGTACGGCGCGTGACCTCGCCTGGGCTGCCCGAGCTGGGGGCCGATCGGGAGCTGGTCATCTACCGCGTCGCGCAGGAGGCTCTGACGAACGCGGCCCGCCACTCGGAGGCTTGCAGCGTGCAGTTGTCGCTGCAACGACACGGCGATGCGGTGATCCTCGCGGTCGAGGACGACGGAACGGGGATGCGTGGCGCCGAGGAAGGTACCGGGATTCGCGGCATGCGGGAGCGGGCCTTGCTGATCGGAGCCGAGTTGTCGGTCGGCCCCGGAGATCGCGGTACGGCGGTGCGCCTCACGGTTCCGTTGGAGCGGCCATGATCCGGATCCTGCTCGCCGACGACCACGCGCTGGTGCGTCGCGGCGTACGGCTGATCCTGGACAGCGAGCCGGATCTGCAGGTGGTGGCCGAGGCAGGAGATGGCGCGGAGGCGCTGCAGGCGTTCCGGGACACGCCGGTCGATCTGGCCGTACTGGATGTGGCGATGCCGCGGATGACCGGGCTGCAGGCGGCCCGGGAGCTGTCCCGCCGGCGGGATCCACCGCGGATCCTGATGCTGTCGATGTACGACAACGAGCAGTACTTCTTCGCCGCGCTCAAGGCCGGCGCGAGCGGGTACGTACTGAAGTCGGTCGCCGATCGGGATCTCGTCGATGCCTGCCGCGCCGCGGGCCGGGGCGAGTCGTTCCTGTATCCGGGCGTGATGAGCACGCTCGTCCGCGACTACGTGGACCGCGTCCGCCGGGGTGAACGCGTGCCCGGTCAGGTGCTGACCGACCGCGAGGACGAGGTCGTGAAGCTGATCGCGGAGGGCCATCCGTCGAAGGAGATCGCCCGCATCCTGACCATCAGCTACAAGACCGTCGAACGGCACCGCGCCAACATCCTGCAGAAGCTCGGCATGCGCGACCGTACCGAGCTCACCCGCTACGCGATCCGCGCCGGCCTCATCGAGCCGTAGCGCAGACCTCGATGGACTGGCGGGCGATCTCCCACTCCTCGTTGGTGGGGATGACGAGGACCTTGACCGGACTGTCGTCGGTCGAGACGATCGGGCCGTCCGGGTCGGCGTTGCGGACCGGGTCCAGCCGGATGCCGAGCGGCTCCAGGCCGTCCAGCGCGGCGGCGCGGGCTTCGGCGGAGTGCTGGCCGACACCGGCGGTGAAGACGATCGCGTCGACCGTGCCGAGGACCGCGTAGTACGCGCCGACGTACTTCTTGAGCCGGTAGCAGTAGACGTCGAACGCGAGCCGTGCCCGCTCGTCGCCGTCCGCCCGGCGCCGCAGCACCTCACGGAAGTCGTTGACGCCGGCCAGGCCCTTCAGCCCGGACTCGGAGTTGAGCGCCCGGTCGGTCTCCTCCGCGGTGCGCCCGGCGACGCGCGCGAGATGCCCGTGGACGGCGGGATCGAGATCGCCGGACCGGGTCCCCATCACAAGTCCCTCGAGCGGCGTGAGCCCCATCGACGTGTCGACCGACTCCCCACCCCGTACGGCGGCGGCCGAGCAGCCGTTGCCGAGATGCAGGACGATCACGTTCACCTCGGCGGGATCGCGATCGAGCACCCGCGCGGCCTGCTCCGAGACGAACGCGTGCGACGTCCCGTGGAATCCGTACCGGCGGATGCCGTAGTCGTCCAGCCAGGACGACGGCACGGCGTACGTGTACGCGTACGGCGGCAACGTCTGGTGGAACGCGGTGTCGAAGACCGCGACATGCGGCAGATCGGGGAACAGCCGCCGCGCGACCTCGATCCCTTCGAGGTTCGCGGGGTTGTGCAGCGGAGCGAGCGGCACCAGATCGGTGACGGCCGCGATCAGCTCGTCGTCGACCAGCGCCGGTGCCGCGAACCGGTCGCCGCCGTGCACGACCCGATGCCCGACCGCGACGATCTCGACCGACCCGAGCGCGGGACCGTGCTTCTCGAAGGCCTGGACTGCGGCCTCCAGCGCGGCCTCGTGATCAGCGATCGGCCGGTCGTCGTCGACCGCACCCGATGGCCCGTGATGGACGTGATGGCTCTGCTCCTCGTCGATCCGCTCGACCAGGCCGCTCGCCGCCGCTTCGCCCGACGCCGCGTCGACGAGGCTGTACTTCAGCGACGACGATCCGGCGTTGATGACCAGGACATGTTCACTCATCGTGTCCACCCTGCTGTGCCTGGATCGCGGTGATCGCGACCGTGTTGATGATGTCGCGGACGGTCGCCCCGCGGGACAGGTCGTTGACCGGCTTCCGGAGGCCCTGCAGGACCGGACCGACCGCCACCGCGTTGGCCGAGCGCTGCACAGCCTTGTACGTGTTGTTGCCGGTGTTCAGGTCCGGGAACACGAAGACTGTGGCCTTCCCGGCGACGGGGGAGTCCGGGAGTTTCGTCCGGGCCACCGCCGCGTCGATCGCGGCGTCGTACTGGATCGGGCCCTCGACCGGCAGCTGTGGTGCGCGCTCGCGGACGATGTTCGTTGCCTTGGACACCTTCTCGACGTCGGTACCGGTGCCGGACGTACCGGTCGAGTACGACAGCATCGCGACCCGCGGCTCGACCCCGAACGCCGCCGCCGTCGTGGCGGACGAGATCGCGATGTCGGCGAGCTGCTCCGCGTTCGGATCCGGGTTCACCGCGCAGTCGCCGTACACGAGGACCTGGTTCTCCAGGCACATGAAGAAGACCGACGAGACGACCGAGACGTCCGGCACGGTCTTCACCACCTCGAGCGCCGGCCGGATGGTGTGCGCGGTGGTGTGCACGGCGCCCGAGACCATCCCGTCCGCGAGGCCCAGCTGGACCATCATCGTGCCGAAGTACGACACGTCGCGGACCGCCTCTCGCGCCCGGTCGAGGTCGACGCCGCGGTGCTTCCGCAGCCGGTGGTACTCGGCGGCGAACCGCTCGGTCAGCTCGCTGTCCTCCGGATGTACGACGGTCGCCGCGCTCACGTCGACGCCGAGGGTCGCCGCCTTCGCGCTGATCGTGGTCGGGTCGCCGAGCAGTGTCAGGTCCGCGACCCCACGCCGGAGCAGAACGTCGGCGGCGCGCAGGATCCGCTCCTCTTCGCCCTCCGGCAGCACGATGTGCCGGCGGTCGGACACGGCCCGGTCGACGAGTTGGTGCTCGAACATCAGCGGTGTCACCACACTGGTGTGGGCGAGGGCGAGCTGATCGAGCAGGGCCGGCCCGTCGACCGAGGAGTCGAACAGCGCCAGTGCGGTGTCGATCTTGCGCGGCGCGTCCTTGGTCAGGCGGCCGCGGACGGCGGTGAGTTTGGTGGAAGTGGCCTGCGTACCGAGGCGGGTCTCGATCAGCGGCAGCGTGACGCCGAGGCCCTCGATCAGGCGGCGCACCTGGCTGGGGAGCTCGAAGCCACCGTTCAGCACGATCGCCGCGATCTGCGGGAACGTACGGGACGCGTGCGCCATCACCACGCCGAGCACGACCTCCGGGCGGTCGCCGGCGGTGACCACGACCGCGCCCTCGAACAGCCGGTCGAGGACGTTCGGCATCGTCATCCCGGCGATCATCAGCCCGCTGATCTCGCGGGTCAGCAGCTGCGGATCGCCGCTGAGCAGCCGGCCGTCGATCGGGGCGAGCAGGTCCGCGACGAGCGGCTGGTTGAGGATCGGCTCCTCCGGGATCGCAAAGGCCGGCGCGCCGATCCCGTCGAGCGCCGCAACCAACGCCTCCGGAGTCACGCCAACCGAACCGTCGCCACCCGCAGCACCGTCGCTGGGTTCCTGGCCGACGCGGTTGGCGATCACCGCGAACAGCGTGCCGTGGTTCGCGGCGAGCTCGGCCGCGGCCAGGTCGGTGATTGCGCGCACGTCGTGCGGTGTCCGCCCGAACCCGTTGACGACCAGCAGCACCGGAACACCCAGGTTCGCAGCGATCTTGGCGTTGAACGAGAACTCGGTCGGCGTACCGACGTCGGTGTAGTCGCTCCCCACGATCAGAACCGCATCAGCCTGCTCCGCAACCGCGTGGTACCGCTGCACGATCGTGTCCAGCGCCGCATCCGGGTCCGCGTGCACCGCTTCGTACGTGACGCCGACTCCGTCCTCGTACGACTGGTCGACCGCGTCCTGCGAGATCAGCAGATCGAGAACGTAGTCCCGCCCGCCGTGCGTCGCCGTGTCCGCCCGCACCACCGGCCGGAACACCGCCACCCGCCGCACCCGCCGCGCCAACTGATGCAACACCCCAAGGGCCACCGTCGACTTCCCGGTCGTCCCTTCCACCGAAGCAACATAAACACTGCTACCCATACTGCGAACCCTACGGAACCGCCGGGCGAGTCAGGGCGTGCAGGTGGTCGATCATGGTGTCGACTGCGATGCGCAACGGTGCCGGGTCGCGGTTGACCTGGCTCAGCAGCAGACCGCCCTGGACCGCAGCCAGCATGGCGACGGCGAGGTCGCTCGGGTTCGCGGACGCGGAGAGTTCGCCGCGGTCCTGCATCGCGACCAGACCGTCGCGGATCAGCTCCTGCCAGCGGGCGAACGCTCCGGCGAGCTGCATACGGGCGACCGGATCGCTCTCGGACAGGTCGCTGGCCAGGGACCCGAGCGGACAGCCGCCCGCGCACTGCACCTCGCTCAGGATGCCGACCATCACGTCCCGCCAGCGACCCAGCGAGTCGATCGTGTCGAGCTCCCCGAGACAACTCTGCTGTACGTCGAGCGCCTGGATCGTCTGGTGGTCGATGACAGCCGTCACCAACGCGTCCTTGCCCGGGAAGTAGTGGTACAGCTGCGACGGGCTCACGCCGGCCGCCGCCTGGATGTCCTCGATCGTCGTCCGGGCGACGCCCTGGTCGATCATCAGCCGAGCTGCCGTTTCGACGATCCGGTCGTGGGTCGCCTGTCCCTTCGGGGTGAGCCGCCGTGCCGTCTGCGTCATGATCCCCAGCCTACGGATTTTGGAGTTGATACTCCAATCCCTACCGCGAACTATTGGAGCAAATACTCCAACCAGTGATGGGAACACCTATGACGCAGGACTTCGCCGGCCGGACCGCACTCGTCACCGGCGGCAACAGCGGGATCGGGCGATCCGTCGCCACCCAGCTCGCGGCCCGCGGCGCGCATGTGGTGATCAGCGGGCGGGACGTGGCGCGCGGGCAGGACGTGGTTGCGCAGCTCCGTGCCGCCGGCGGCACGGCAGACTTCGTGCAGGCGGATTTGGCCGAGCTCGACAGCGTGCGGTCGCTGGCCAAGCAGGCGATCGAGCTCGGCGGAGGCCACGTCGACGTACTGGTCAACAACGCGGGGATCTTCCCGTTCGGCCCGACCGCCGAGGTGGCCGACACCGACTTCGACGCCGTGTATGCCGTGAATGTCCGCGCACCGTTCTACCTGGTCGCGGAGCTCGCACCGCTGATGGCGGCCCGCGGATCCGGCGCGATCGTCAACGTGACGACGGTCGTCGCGTACGTCGGGATGTCGGGCATGGCGGCGTACGGATCGAGCAAGGCGGCAGTCGAGCTGCTGACCAGGTCCTGGGCCGCGGAGTTCGGCGCCGCCGGTGTTCGGGTGAACGCCGTCAGCCCCGGTCCGACCCGTACCGAGGGAACAGCGGTGATGGGTGAGGGCCTTGACAACCTGGCCAGCACGACGCCACTGCGCCGCGTCGGAACCCCCGACGAGATCGCCGCCGGCATCGTCTTCCTGGCTTCCGACGCAGCCTCCCTCATCCACGGCGCCACCCTCCCGATCGACGGCGGCCGCCTCGCCGTCTGACCAACCGGCCTAACGAGGGGTGAAGATGGCGAACTTGTTGCCGGCGGGGTCCTGGAGGTAGGCGAAGTCGGGGGTTCCGGGGGAGCTGCTGAGGCGTTTGTTGAGGAGCGTGCCGCCCAGCTTCTCCGCGGTGGCGCAGGTGGCTTCCAGGTCGGCGACCAGGATGTAGAAGACGGCGTGGTTCGGCAGCTCGCCGTTGGTGGCGAACAGGCCGCCCATCGGCTGCGGCGCGCCGGACGCGCTGATGTTGCGGTAGTCGAGGCCGCCGGACGTCAGGCTTCCGGACGACTCGAACGTCCAGTCGAACAGGCCGCCGTAGAACTTCTCTGCGGCGGCCGGGTCGTCGGTCGCGACCTCGAACCAGGCCAGGGTGTTGGGGGCCGGAGTACTCATGGATCTCTCCTTCGCAACGGTGGTGTTCAGCAACGAGATCCACGTTCTCAGCGGTTCGCGACAGCCCTATGTCGGTGTTGGGAAAAGCTCCTCCGGACGCAGCGCGGCCTCCGGCAGTTTGGTCTCGTGGCCGTCCACGTGCAGGTCGCCGCTGGCCGGCGGGCGCAACGGTACGGTCGCCGTCCGCTCGGCCTTGCTGATCCGGTCCATCCGGAACACCCGGTCCTGCTCGCGGAGATGACACCAGGCGGTCAGGTACGACCCGCGTGGTCCGACAACCACGTGCTGCGGCTCGATCTCGCGGAGGGTCTCGATGCCCTCGGCGTTGGTGTACGCGATCCGCAGCACCTGGTTGTCGCGGACCGCGCGCCAGATCTGCTCGGCGACCTCGCCGTCCGGATCCGGGATCGGGTGCACGAGCAGCCGCACCTTCGCGGCCGCCGTCCGCGCCTCGTCCAGATCGCGCTGCGGCATCGCGGCGACGATCTTCTGCAGCGCGGTCCGGGCGTCACGCGCGAACAGCACACCGTCGCTGCGGCTGAGCGCGACCGCGACGGCCATCGCCTCCCGCGGGGTGAAGTTCAGCGGCGGGAGGCTCATCGAGCGATCCACCGAGTACCCGCCGGTGCGCCCCTGTTTCGTCGCCAGCGGTACGCCGGCCTGTCCCAGCGCGCTGAGGTCGCGCTCGATGGTCCGTACGCTGACCTCGAAGCGGGCGGCCAGCTGCCGCGCCGTCCGCCCGCGGGGTCCTGCGGCGCGCAGTTCCTCCGCGAGCGCGTACAGCCGATCCATCCGGTTCATGTCTCGCACGCTAGGCGGCACCATGGACAAAAACCGGCGTGCTCAGCCCTCCGACGCCATCGCGACGACGATGCCTTCCGGTCCGCGCAGGTAGCAGAAGTAGTTGCCGGGCTGGTACTCCTCGATCGTCCCGACCAGCTCGCCGCCGTGCGCCTTCAGCCGCTCGACCGTGTCGTGGACGTCGTCGATCACGAACATCAGGTTCCGGAGGCCGAGCGTGTTCGGCGGGGCGGACGGCTCCAGGGTGGTCGCGAGCGGTTCGCGGTACGTCGTCAGCTCGAGCTGCCCGTGCCCGTCGGGCGTCCGGAGGAACGAGATGTCCGCGACCACACCGGGCAGTGCGGACACGCCCTCCACCCAGGCGCCGGAGACCGTCGTCTCGCCGACGAGTTCCATGCCGAGCTCGAAGAAGAACGCCTTCGCCGCCGCGAGATCGGTGACCACGACGCCGATGTGGTCCATGCGCTTGATTGCCATCTTGGTGGTTCTCCTCCGAGTAGGTGCTGCAACTTACCCGGAGGACGAGGCCGCGCCGGCGTTCTCTACATCCGCTATTGGGGCAATTCCGATCCGGTGCGCTCGGCCAGCATGTAGGCGGCGTACCAGGCCGGCCAGTTCTCGTCGGCCTGGCCGGTACGGGCTTCGTGCTCACCGTGCGCACCGGCCGCGCGCCGCAGGGCGGCCTCGAGGTCGTCGACGGAGGCGTACGTCGCCTCACTGACACGCCCCGGGAGCCGCTCGGTGACCTCCTGCAGCAGCCACGTGTTGCCGTCCGGGTCGCTGAACGTCGCGAATGAGCCGTAGCTCGACCGCTCGTCGGCCGGCCCGGCGACCCTGCCGTCCGCGTCGGCCGGGTTGAACTGAGCGCCCGGCGCGGCGGGATGGAAGACCTCGCCGATCTTGGCGCCGGCCGCGAGCAGCTCGGAACGTGCCGCCTCGATGTCGTCGACGACCAGGTACAGGCCCTGCGCGGTGCCCGGGTCGGCCGAGCTGATGTTGCGGCCGAACTGGACCGACGCGGGGGAGCCCGGCGGGGTGAACTGAACGACCCGGAACCCGTTGTCGAACGCGAAGTCCGCGTCCAGCCGCCAGCCGAGCCCGCTGTAGAACTCCTTGGACCGGTCGGCGTCGGCCACCGGGATGACTACGGCTTCGAACTTCAGGTCGGTGCTCATGACTTCCTCCAGGATCAGCAGTGTTCCGGTGAGTCCCAATCTGCCGCCCGCGCCGCCCGGTGACACCAGTGGGTTTCCCTGGTCATTTCCCCTGACCCACCGGTGTCCGCGCCTAAAGTGCTGTCGCGTGGACCATCAGATCGTTCCGATTGCCGGTGCGGGGCTTGCGATCATGATCGCCGCCTCGGTGTTCGCGCGGCGGACCGGTGTCGCCGCACCGCTGCTGCTCGTCGCGCTCGGGATCGGCGCCAGCTACCTGCCGAGTACGCCGGCCATCCACATCGAGCCGGAGATCATCCTCGCGGGAGTCCTGCCGCCACTGCTCTACACGTCCGCGGTGAAGTTGCCGGTGCTCGACGTACGGCGGAACTTCGGGCTGATCGCGTGGCTGTCGATCGTGATGGTGATCGTGTCGGCGCTGGTGATCGGTGCGCTCGTGCATGCGGCGTTCCCGAGCATCTCGTTCGCGCTGGCCGTCGCGCTCGGTGCGGTCGTGAGCCCGACGGACGCGGTCGCGGCGACCGCGATCGGGCACCGGGTCGGCCTGCCACCCCGCCTGATGACCGTGCTCGAAGGCGAGAGTCTCGTCAACGACGCGTCGGCGCTGGTCGTGCTGCGGACCGCAGTGACCGCGCTCGCCGTCACCACCCACTTCAAGCTCGGGCACACGATCCTCGACTTCGCCTGGGCGGTCGTCGGCGCGATCCTGATCGGCGGCATCATCGGGTACCTGACCGTCGTCCTGCGTCAGCGCCTGGACGACCCGGTCCTGAACACGACGATCTCGTTCGCCGTCCCGTTCCTCGCGTACTTCCCGGCCGAGGAAGCGGGCGCGTCCGGCGTCCTCGCCGTCGTGATCGCGGGGCTGCTGACCGGCGCGCTCGGGAACCGCCGGTTCAGCGCCCGCGACCGGCAGACGCAGTCGACCACCTGGACGACGATCAGCTTCATCCTGGAGAGCGGTGTCTTCCTGGCGATGGGCTACGAGCTTCCCGAGCTCGTGAACGACGCCCGCGCGGAGACCACGCTCGGCGAGATCACGGTGCTCGTACTGCTGGTGGTCGGGCTGCTGATCGCGCTGCGGTTCCTCGGCCTCGCCTGGCCGGCGCTGCAGAGCCACTTCGGACCGAACAACCGGCACGAGCAGGCGCATGCTCAGCTCGACCAGTTCGAGGAGCGTCTGGAATCACTGGAGCCGTCGACCCAGCGCGAGGAGAACCGCGTCGCGTGGGCCCGCAAACGGCTGGCCCGCGGTCGGGCGGACGCGGACTTCGAGGAACGCGAGCCGATCACCGCTCGCGGCCTGCTGGTGCTCGCCTGGGCCGGGATGCGGGGCGTCGTCACGGTCGCCGCGGCGCAGACGATTCCGGCCGGTACGCCACACCGCGCGACCGTCGTCCTGGCGGCGTTCATCGTCGCGCTGATCACGCTGGTGATGTTCGGTATCTCGCTGCCCGCGGTGATCGCCAGGATGCGGTTCCGGCCGGAGACCGCGGAGGACAAGCGCGATGCCGTCCAGGAGCTGATGCGGCAGATCGGGGAGGCGGCGATCGACGCCGTCGGTCCGCTCGACGAGCAGACCGTGGACGGCGAGCCACTGGACCCGGACGTGGCGCGCACGCTGAAGGACCGGATCGTGCCCCGCCTGGTCTCCGGGAGCCAGCAGCTCCGGGAGACCAAGCCGGACACCCGCGAACAGATGTCGGTCGTCCAGCGCCGCTACCTGGACGCGATGCGGGAAGCCCTGGCGACGGAACGCAGCGTCGGGGCGTACAGCTCCGAGACATACCGCCAGGTCCAAGGCTTCCTCGACACCGTCGAGCGGTTCAGCCCTGCCTAGCGGAGGTGCCGCTGGAAGAACCGGACCATGCTGTCCACCTCGAAGCGCGGGACCTCCTTGTGCGCCCCGGAGTTGGCGTGCAAGGTCTTCTCGGTGGACGCGAACGCGTCGAACAACGCCAGCCCCGACTCGCGCGGGATGTGCTGGTCGTCCCACTGCAGCAGGTACTCGACCGGGATCTTGATCTCCCGGGCGTGGGTCGCGAGCTGCTCGTCGTACCAGAAGATCCCGAAGACCGCGGCACTGATCCGCGGCTCCCGGGCCGTCAGCGGTACGCCGATCGCGGTGCCCATGTTCAGCCCGAAGTACCCGATCGGGCCCTCGATGCCGGGCAACCCCTCGAGGAAGTCCAGGGTCGCCTGCCATTCCGGTACGGCGAGGTCGGCCAGGTGCCGGTTGTACGGGACGACGATCGGCCCGACCGGTACGCCGGTGGCCATCGCCTCCTTCATCGCCGCTTCCTGCTGCACGTCGTACGCCGTCCGCGGCCGGTTGCCGTGTCCGGGTGCGTCGATGCAGACCGCGTGGAAGCCGGCCTCGACGAGGCGCTTGGCCCGGCCGGCCATCGGCGCGGCCTTCGCGTCCCGTCCGCCGCCGTGCCCGAGCAGTACCAGCGGAGCCGGATCCTCGGACGGCGACCAGAGCACGCCGTGGAGATCGTCGCCGAGCGTGAACTCACGTTCGAGCAGACCGTTCGTGGTGGTGGAGCGCAGAGTGTTCATGATGATGCCTCTCAGGAGAGCCGTCGGCGCTCCTGGCGACACCTAGTCCGGTCGCCGAACCGTGACGGAAAGAGGGAGCACCCGTCGAATTGCAGTCATCGGGCACCACCTCCTCGCTCAACGTCACGTCTGCCGGAACCGTAGCCGCGCGCGGCTGGCGGTGCCACTGATTTAACGGTGGGTTGGCAATATCCCCACAGTGTTGACAAAGTCGGTGGCGCGGCGAAAGAGTCGGGGATCGTGACTTCTGCCGCCACGATCGACGTCCGCACCGACCGCCGGCACGCCATCGACCCGATGATCTACGGGCACTTCCTGGAGTCCGCGTTCTTCGGCAACATCGACGGCGGCGTCTTCGACGAGGGATCGCCGCTGGCGCACTCCGGTGCCGACGCACGGAACGGTCTGCGTACGGACGTGATCAAGCTTTGCCAGCAGCTCGGCCTCCCGATCGTGCGCTGGCCCGGTGGCAACTTCACGTCGGCGTACCACTGGGAGGACGGCATCGGGCCGCGCGCCGATCGCCCGCGGCGGCTCGAGCTGGCGTGGGGCTCCGAGGAGAACAACCACTTCGGGACCGACGAGTTCCTCGCCTGGTGCGCAGAGGTCGGCACCGAGCCGTACCTCGCGCACAGCTGCCGCGACGTCGACGAGGCGGTCCGCTGGGTCGAGTACACGAACTACGCCGGCGACACCGAGTACACCCGCCGCCGCGGCCGCGAACCGTACGGCGTGAAGTACTGGGGTCTCGGCAACGAGGTGTACGGCGACTGGCAGATGGGCCATCGCCCCGCCGCCGCGTACGCCGCCGACGCGGCCGAGCACGCCCGGTTCATGCGTGCGGTCGACCCGTCGCTGAAGTTCATCGCCGTTGGCAAGACCGACGACCGTGATGGCTGGACCGACGCCGTACTGCGGGCTGTGGGCAACCAGATCGACTACCTCTCGTTCCATCTGTACGGCGCGACCACGCAGCTCATCGACGGCGCTGCGGAGTACGACGTGATCGTTGCCCAGTCGCTCTACTTCGAGCAGCAGATCATTCAGTACTCCGACCTTGTGGCAGCGCTCGCCGCGCGGGCCGGTGTGGAGCGCCCGCTCGGTCTCGCGCTCGACGAGTGGAACATCCGGCACGTGGAGCCGGCGAGCTGGCCCGACCCGCAGCCGTCCGGCGACGGTGGAACGGTCGCCCGCGACCTGGACGGCCTGCCGACGCATCCCGCGCACCGGGTCAACCGCTGGAGCCCGCGGACGCTCGCCGACGCACTGTTCTACGCCGGCGTCTTCCACGCCCTGCACCGGGCCGGCGCCCGCGAGGTCCCGGTGACGATGGCGAACACCGTCAACCTGCTGAACGCGAACGGCGTGATCGTTGCCCGTCCCAACGGTTCGGTGCGCGCGGCGACGTACCACGTCTGGGACCTCTACCAGAACCACCTCGGCCCGATCGCGCTCGCGGCGGACGTCCGGTCATCTGGCCGGCTGACCGCCGTACGGCAGGGTGACGAGCGGGACTCGCGGGGCGAGTTCCGCACCCAGCCGGCGACGGTCCCGGACCTGGACGTGTCCGCGACCCAGACCGTCGACGGGCGCGAGATCCGGATCGCCGTGATCAACCGCCATCGCGACGCCGCCATCCGCACGGCGCTGACGCTGGACGGCCGCAGCGACGCCCTGCCCGCCCGGTGCAGCCTCAAGCGATTGAGCGCGGACGACGTACTCGCCTCGAACAGCCTGAGCGCACCTGACACCGTAGCCCTCCGCGATCTCGGCACTCAGGAGTTGACCGAAGGGGCCTACGACTTCCCGCCGCACAGCATCACGTTGCTCGCCTTCAACCGGTAGCGTCCTGATCCTCCGCCTGCAGGAGGTGGTTGTGGATCATGAACGCCGTCCGGAGCTCCTTGTAGCCGACGCGGTCGAACAGGACCGTCATCGCGGTGCCGTCGTAGTGCTCGACCAAGCCCGGACCGAACTTGCGGTGGTTGACCCGGCTGCCGACCGGGAACGGCTCGTCCTCGGCCGGCGCAGCCGTCCGGCCGGCGAGGTCGTTGTCACAGTTCCCGCAGGGGCCCTGGTAGCGTTCGCCGAAGTAGCTGAGCAACCACTCGCGCCGGCACCCGCCGTACTCCGAGTAGGCGGCCATCATCTCGACCCGGGAGCGCGCGACCTCGCGCCGGTCGTGCTCCACGGCCGACGCTGCCGCAACCGCCTCGTCGACGCCCGTGGTCAGCCGGAACTGGTGGCCGACGGCAACCACTCGGGCGTCCGTCAGCCGGCCGAGCGCCCGCTCCACGCGGGCGGCGCTGAGCCCGGCTGCCTTCGCCAGTACGGCGACGGTCTGCGGACTGTCCTTGGCGATTGCTGCGGCGACCGTGCGAAGGTCCGCGTCGGTGACGCCGCCGGAGGCGAAGAACTTGTTCAGGCCGAGGTCCGCATGCCGGAAGAACAGCTCGATGTCGGCCGGTTCGCCGTCGCGTCCGGCGCGCCCGATCTCCTGGTAGTAGGCGTCGATCGACGACGGCGCCTCGGCATGGGCGACCCACCGGATGTCCGGCTTGTCGATGCCCATCCCGAACGCGATGGTCGCGACCACGACCCGGCAGTCCCCGGCGAGGAACGAGTCCTGCACCGCGCGACGCTCCTTGACCGGGAGGCCGGCGTGGTACGCCGACGCGGCCACCCCTGCCGTGTGCAGCTCGGACGCGAGATCCTCGGCATGCCGGTGCGTACCGACGTACACGATGCCCGGCCCGCTCGATGACCGGACGTGGCTGAGCAGCCTGCGGTACTTCGTGTCGTCGTCGGCGAACGCGAACACCGCGAGGTTGAGGTTCGGCCGGTCGAAGCCGCCGACCACCACCTCCGGATCGTCGAGCTCCAGCCGGTGCACGATCTGCTTGCGGACCGGGGGAGCGGCGGTCGCGGTGAGCGCCAGCACGGGCGGCCGCCCCATCGCACGGATCGCGGCGCCGAGCCGGAGGTAGTCGGGGCGGAAGTCCTCACCCCATTCACTGACCAGGTGCGCTTCGTCCACGGCCAGCAGCCGAGGCCGGGACGCTGCGAGCAACTCGAGAACGTCCGGATGCGTCAACTGCTCGGGCGACAGCAGTACGAAACCAGGCTGGTTGTTCGTCAGCATGTCCTGCGCCGCACGCCGGCCGGCGTGGTCAGTGGAGTTGATCTCCGCAACGCCAACGCCGGTCAGGTTCGCACACAGTGCCCGCAGCTGATCGCGTTGCAGCGCCACCAGCGGACTGACGACGACCGTCACCCCGCCGAGCGCCAGCCCGGCCAGCTGGTAGATCGCCGTCTTCCCGGTCCCGGTGGCGAGCACGGCCAGCGTGTCCCGGCCGTCGACCACCGCCCGTACTGCCTCCTCCTGGCCGGGTCGTAACGTCGAGTATCCGAGCCGCTCCAGCGCGAGCGCGGCGACGTCAACCGGCATCGCGAATCCCCACAACACTCATGCGGGGAACGGTAATACAGCGGCTCAATGCTGCACGTCGTAGGTAAGCCTCTGGATGCCGTTCGGGAAGGACTCGCTCGACGTCAACTTGAGGTTGAGCTTGTCCCGGTCGGCGTCGCTGAACAGCCGCTTGCCCGCGCCGAGCAGGACCGGGAACAGCAGCAGGTTGTACTGGTCGATGAGGCCGGCGTCGGACAGGTTCCGGTTCAGGGTGGCGCTGCCGTTGATGATGATCGGGCCGCCCTCGGTCTGCTTCAGCGCGGCGACGTCGTCGAGCGAGCGCAGGATCGTGGTCTCGCCCCAGTTCGTCACCAGGTCGCCGTCCTGGAGGGTGGTCGAGACGACGTACTTCGGCATCGCGTTGTAGCCCGGGAAGTCGTCGGTCATCTTCGGCCAGACCGGGGCGAACGCCTCATAGCTGACCCGGCCGAGCAGCAGCGCGGTCGCCTGCTCCTGCTCCTCGCCCTTCAGCGCGTACGCCGCGGGGTCGAACGGGATGTCCTTGAAGGTCCAGCCCGAGTTGCGGTAGCCGGGCTCGCCGCCCGGCGCCTCCATGACGCCGTCGAGGGACAGGAAGGCAGTGGTGATGAGAGTACGCATCGTCTGGTGCTCCTTGATCAGGGTCAGTGGGTGCTTCTGCCTGTGCGTCGGGCAGCGCACCGGCAGATCGACACCACCCTAATGTGACCCCGGTCACTCCGAGTCAGGCGAACGCGACTCGATTGCCGTCGGGATCTGCGACCGGGTTGCCGGACGGGGTGCCGGCCAGACCCAGGTGGTCGATCGTGGTGGTTGCCGATGGCAAGAGTTTGACGGCGTCGGCACCCAGCCGGAACGTGTCGTCGGCGACCTGCTCCATGCCGAGGTGCGTGCCGTAGAACTCGGCGGCGGCGTCGAGGTCCGGTGCCGCGACACCGACGTACGAGAACGCCTGCACGGCACCGCTCGTGATCGGCGGCACCCGGAACTCCTCGCTGCGCTGCAACAGCTCCACCCGCACCCCGTTCGGGTCGGACAGAAAGGCGAGTCGCCCCTGGCCGCTGCCGGCCACCCGCGGCGAGGACAACTCGTCGTACCCGAGCGCCATCAGCCGCGCATAGTCCCCGTCGAGGTCATCGGTCATGAAGCCGACGTGGTTCAGTCCGTACGTCGCTTGTTCGTCGGGCTCCTCGTGGTGCAGCAACTCGACCAGGCCGGTCGCAAGCTGGATGTGGACGCGATTGACCCGCGATCCGCTCATGAACAACCGGTCGACCACCTCCGCGCCGAGTCCGCCGTAGAACTCCAGGCTCGCGTCGAGATCCCGGACCCGCCCGCCGACATGATTCAGCTCGTAGATCATTCCCGCACCCTAGCAAGCGCTTTCCGCGCGGCGCCAGGGTCCGGCTAGGGCAGCTTGCGGGTGTCGATGAGCTGCTGCGCGACGTCCCGCAGCTTGGTGTTGGTGTCCTGCGAGTAGCGCCGCAGCACGGCGAACGCCCGGTCGCCGTCGATGTCGAAACGTTCCATCAGGATCCCCATCGCCTGGCCGACGAGCTTGCGGGCGTCGACCGCCTGCGCGAGCGCGGCCTCGTTCCGGGCGGACGCGAGCGCCACCGACGCGTGCCGGGCAAGGATGTGCGCGACCGCCTCGTCGTCCGGCCCGAACGCGTCCGGGTCCGGGCTGTAGAGCCCGAGCACCCCGACCGTCCAGGTCCGCGGATTGCCGGTCGTGAGCGGTACGTCGAACACGCTGCGGACCCCGAGTTCGGCCACCTTCGCGGCCCACTCCGGCCAGCGCTCGTCCAGTGCGGTGTCGCGGATCAGTACCGGCGTACGGTCCCGCAGCGCCGTCATCAGCGGGCCGGTCTGGCTGCTGATCTGCAGCTCGAAGACGTCGCTGACCAACGGA
Organism: Kribbella sp. NPDC048928; assembly: GCF_043197975.1. Classification (NCBI taxonomy): domain Bacteria; kingdom Bacillati; phylum Actinomycetota; class Actinomycetes; order Propionibacteriales; family Kribbellaceae; genus Kribbella; species Kribbella sp. NPDC048928. The sequence goes on from NZ_JBICUC010000005.1 coordinate 167,888, forward strand.
TCCGTGACCGCCGCGATCTCGGCCCGCGAACCCCTGGACGACAGCGCGACACCGGCGTACGTGCAGTCCAAGGCCTGCAGCGCGAACTGCACGACCGCGTCCACGGTCTCCTCGACACCACCCGCCTCGTGCAGGTCCACGGCGAGCCTGGCGAACGTCGTCGCCGCATCTTCCTGGCCGGGATCGATCAAAGTCATAGCCGCTCCTCGTGACTGGCACGAGTGCTCCCGATCGGAGCACGAGCTGCCGTTCTCACCTAGTGCGGTAAGAATGCACGATTCCGTCCTGAAAGTCTGCGATTGGCTCGATATTGCGTTGCTTGGACGAGAGCCGTTCGCCGTCCGGCTAGGCTTGGCGGAGTGCAGGTGGCGAAGCGGTGGCGCTGGGTGGCGGTCGGCGTACTCCTCGTAGGAGTCTGGGCGGCCTGCTCGGACAAGAGCGGCACGAGCAAGTCCACCCCGGCTCCACAGGCAACCGCGACCAAGCCGACCACTCCGGCCACTCCGATCACGACGGAGAAGCCGAAGCCGTCGGCCACGACGACCAAGCCGTGGTACGACGACTACGACCCGGCGCACTTCGCGGCCGAGGTCCGGCGCTCCGCGAAGCCGGCCGGGATCAATCCACAGCTGCTGATGGCGATCCTGTACGCCGAGTCGTACAAGCCGCACGACCCGAAGTTCGAGCGGCAGTGGGCGCAGGTCGACTCGGACCCGGCGTTCGGGATCGCGAACATGCACAAGCCCGCCTTCGACGAGACCAAACGCGGACGGGACTTCGCGAAGCGTCAGTGGGAGGAACTGCCGGACAATCCGGCGCTGGCGATCGAGGCCGCCGCCTGGCACCTGCACGACCTGGCGAAACGGCTGCCGGCCAAGCGCGCCGACCTCTACACCAAGGACGAATTGCTTGCCCTCGGCTACAACGCGGGCGGCGGCAACATGCGGATCTTCGCCCGCGGCCGGAAGGCAGGCGCCCAGGCACAGTCGTACCTGGACCGCATTCACAAGTACTGGGCGGACTCCGCCGAGGCACTCAAGAGCTGACTGGAGACATCGTGGATTTCGGAGCACCCGCCCTGGCCGTCGCCGACTGGCGCCGCCAGGTGTTCGACCTGTACCGAGCGGTCCGCGCCGAGGCGGATCCGGCCGTGGCGCACGCGCGCTGGCGGGCCGGCCGTGACGACCTGCTGCTGCACCATCCCGCATCGCCGGTCCCGGTCGAGCAGCGCGGCACGTACGCCGGAGCACCGGTCGCCGAATATGACCCGCAGTACCGCTTCGAGGCCACGATCGACACCGACGTGAAGCCGCACAACTGGGAGTTCACGTCCACGACCGACGGCGTGATCCCGTTCTCGCGCGTCGGCGTACTGCACCTGCCGATCGGTGAGCTGGACGTGTGGTGGCTGGAGTCGTACGGCGGCGGGCTGTTCGTCCCGGTCAAGGACGGGCTCGCCGGCCGGTCGACGTACGGCGGTGGCCGCTACCTGATCGACACCGTGAAGGGCGCCGATCTCGGCGGCGACCTCGCAGCGGGCCGGCTGGTCGTCGACCTGAACTTCGCCTACAACCCGTCCTGCGCCTACAGCCCCGACTGGACCTGCCCCCTCGCCCCACCGACAAGCACCGTAACCACGGAACTGCCGGCGGGCGAGCTGACCTCAGCTCCCGCCGACGCCTAACGCCGTCAGCAGCACGAGCACGACGGTCACGACCGCGAAGACCGGAACGCCAGCTTGCCCCCGAGGTAGCCCGAGATGCTCAGGGCTACCAAGCTGACGGCCGGCTGCTGCGGTCGCACTTCGGGCATCCGGGGCGGCTGCGCAAGGTCGGCCGGGCCCCGAAGCTGTACGAGCCGACCGATGCCGACCTCAAGGTGTCGATCCCGCCCCGGCACCCCGACCTGCTGGCGGCGATCCTGCTCGAGGGCGTGCTCAGCAACGCGTCGGACAACCCGCTGGACGCAGCGCACAAGGCGGCGTTCCGGCGCGGCGAGCGAGTGGGGGCGGAGGTGCGGGCCCGGGCTCGGCCGGGACGGCTGAGCGCCGAGCGGGCGCTGACGTTGTCAGAGGCAACTTTGTCGGGCGCGGGCTTCGAGCCGGTGCGGCCGCGGCCGGGCTGTCTGCGGCTGCACAGCTGCCCGTTCCATCCGCTGGCCGCGGTTCAGCCGGAAGCGGTCTGCGGAATCAACCATGCGTTCGTGGACGGGCTGCTGACGGGTCTGGAGGCGAACACGGTCGAGGTTGCCCTCGATCCCGGCGGCGGTGACTGCTGCGTGGAGATCACCGCCGCCGGAAAAGCATCAGGCTGAGGCTTCCAGGGCTCTGGTGAGGAGGGCGGACAGGGCCTCGAGCTGGAAGTCGGCCGAGGAGCCGACCTCTTCGTCGGAGCCGTCGAGAGCCTTGGCGGCCAGGCCGGCTTTGGCGTCGATCAGGTCGGCGACGCGGGTGTCGATGGTCTGCGCGGCGATGATCCGCCAGGCGGTGACCGGCTCGTCCTGCCCGATCCGGTGCACCCGGTCGATCGCCTGCGTCTGCTCGGCGTTCGTCCAGGACAGCTCGGCGAGGACGACGTTCGACGAGACCTGCAGGTTCAGGCCGACGCCCGCGGTGAGTAACGAGCAGACCGCGATCGACACGTCCGGATCGTTGACGAAGGCATCGATGTTCTTCTGCCGGGTACGCGACGTCTGGTCGCCGCGGATCGAGGAGTACCGGATGCCGCGCTCGGCGAACAGCTCCTCGGCGGTGTCCATCACCTCGATGTGGCGGGCGAAGAAGACCACCTTGCCGACGTTCTGCGCCAGCTGGGCGGCGTAGTCGGCGGCCAGGCCGGCCTTCGCCTGACCGATCCGGCGGAACAGGCTGAAGACGTTGTCGCCGGTCTTCTTGGCGGCCATCTCGGTACGCTCCCAGCCGGCCACCTGCCGTACCAGGTCGTGGTCGATACCGTCCACGACGATCCCCGAGCGCCGGGTCTCGAGCGCCGTCCGGTACCGCGCGACGAGCCGGTCCGCGAGCTCCCGCTCGGCGGCCCGGATCGAACGCCCGAGGGCGCCGTCCAGCTCGACGGGCAGGTCGGCGATCCGGCGGGCCGGGATGTCCGCTGCGACGTCCACCTTGCGGCGGCGGACGATGCCCATGTCGATCACACTGGCCCGGGCGGCGGCGGCGAACCCCGGGTCGGCCGGCGTCAGGTCGGTGGCGTCGAGCTTGTCCATCAGCTCGGCGCGCGGCGCCTTCTCGTCGATCCAGCCGAGGAACTCCCAGATCGCGGTGAAGTCCTCGATCGAGTTGATCAGCGGCGTACCGGTCAGGGCCATCATCAGCGGGCGCGTGCTCCGGCTGCGGATCCGGCCGGCCAGCTCCAGTACGTTGCGGGACCGCTGGGACTTCTTGTTCTTGATGAAGTGCGCCTCGTCCACGACCATGCCGCGGAACCCGAGGTCACCGAGCCAGCCGACGTGCCGGTCGAGGACCTCGTAGTTGACCACGACGATGTCCGCGAAGCCGTCGATCGAGTCGCCGTCGCCGTGGATCACGGTCGGGGTCTTGCGCGGGGTCCAGAGGCCGGCCTCGCGTGCCCAGTTGGTCTTGACGACGTTCGGGACGACGGCGAGCAGCGGGTACGCCTCCGCGGCCTGGGCGGCGAGCAGCGCCTGGGCGGTCTTGCCGAGGCCGGGCTCGTCGGCGAGCAGGAACGTCCGGTGGCCCTCGGCCGCGGCGGCGATCATCCGCGCCTGGTGCGGCATCAGCTCGAGGCCGCGGAGCCGGAGCGCGTCGATGCCGCCGGCCAGCCGGAGCGAGTCCGGGTCGGGCAGTGACATGGTGGCCGAGGCGGCGGCGTGCTCGAAGGAGCGCAGCAGCGGGCCGATCAGCTCCCAGCCGCCGAGCCGGCTCGGGCCCGCGGGACGGGCCGGTGCGCTCGAGAAGTCCGGGGCCAGGAACGGGTTGGCGAGCTGCCGGGAGACCACGGCCTGCGGGACCACGCGCCGGGTCTGCGTCTCCGGGGGAGCGACCGGCTCGGCCGGCTCCGGCTCCTCGGGGGCCTCCAGGCCGGCGTCCTCCAGCATCTGCCGGCGGAGCGCGGCCGCGGCCTCGGAGATCACCGCCTCCTCGGCCAGCAGGCCGAGCAGCGACGGGTCCAGTGCGGCGGTCTTGGCCAGGATCGTCGCGATCCCGTCGAGCCGCCGGAGCTGCTCGGTACGGTATGCGTCGGTGGCGGCCGGGTCGCCGTTCACCCGGGACCGCTCCTCGCGGACCAGTAGGGCGACGACCTGGAACTTCGTCCGGGTCGACGGCTTGATCGCCGCGCGGGTGACCGCGTTCTCGACCTCACGGACCGCTTGCGCGAGAACCTGGATCAGTCCGTCGGACTCGCCGTCGCGGACACGCCTGCGGCGACGGGGAGCAGAACGGGTAGCGCCGGGCTGGCGCTGACCTCGTCGGGCCAACATTTCCTCCTGTGTCGTGCCACGACGGAGCCGTGGCGGAACGCCGGACCGCACGAGAACCGCCCTGCCGACGAGACGCCACCCGGTGTCGTGCAGAGGGCCGTCCAGAGAGTCCCCAGGAACACGGCTCAGAATTCACCGCTCCTGCGTGCGCGATCGGATACCTATCCTACCTGGCTGCTCCCGAATGTCGCAGACCGGCACCGGATATCAGCGAGATCGCCACCTGGAGGTCGTTGACGAAGTGTTCGAAGTCGCGGTGGTAGTTGTCCGATCGGACCACTGCGGACGGGTGGACGGTCGCCACGGCCGGCTGTCCGGTGTCCAGTTCGATGCGCTTGCCGCGCTCGTGGGTGACGCGGAAGCTCGAGCCGAGGAGCGACCGTGCCGCGACGGATCCCATCACGACGACCACGGACGGCTTCACGATCTCGAGTTCACGGGCGAGCCACGGGTGGCAGGCCGTGATCTGGCCGGCCGACGGTGTCTTGTGGATCCGCCGCTTGCCCTGCCGTTCGAACCGGAAGTGCTTCACGGCATTCGTGAGGTAGACGTCCTGCCGCTCGATGCCCGCCGCGACCAGCGCCTTGTCGAGCAGGTGTCCCGCCGGCCCGACGAACACGTGCCCTTCCTTGTCCTCGTGGTCGCCCGGCGTCTCGCCGACCAGCACCATCCGCGTCCGTACCGGACCCTCGCCGCCAACCACCTGCGACGCGTCCTCCCACAGATCACAGCCGCGGCAGTCGGGGAGCGCGGCACGCAGTTTGCGCATCCCGCCGTCCGACGGTACCCATTCTTCGGCAGTCATCAGCCACCTGTTTCCGAGTGCGGTGCGTGCACCGGTTTCGACTGCGCGGAGCGACGTTGCCGGAGGTAGATCGAGCCGCCGATGATCGCCGCGACCGCCAGGAACTCACTCTGCCAGTTCTGCAGGGACTCGTACCAGAACTGCGACGTGCCCAGGTACTGCCAGGTCGTCACCGCCGGGCTGCCGTGCAGTTCCTGCTCCTGGCTGTACGCTCCCGCGCCGGTTGCCGCATGCAACCAGATCGTCACCAGGAACGCCACGCCGAACGCGATCGCGAGCGAGTTCTCGTACAGCTTCAGCACCACCGCGGACCCGTGCCGTACCGGCCAGGGAGCCTTCGGGTCGTCGCGGTGGTCCCGCGGGTCCTCGTCCTGTGGCGCGGCCTTGTCGATCGGCCGCGACTCGGCAGAGCCCTTCTGCACCAGGTACGCCGTGAGCAGCACGTACATGAACATCTGCAGGAACTCGGACTCCCAGTTCTCGAACACCGCCTCGCCGAACGAGGACGATCCGAGGTACTGCGTCAGCGTCTGGGCCGACTGCCCGTGGTCGGTGAGCTCGGCGTTCTCGTTCGCGTGACCCGTGAACGCCAGACCGACCAGGAACCCGAAGAACAGGAAGAGGTTCGCCAGCAGCAACCCGCGGAGCCGAAGCCATCTCATAGGGCTCCGGTACCCCGGGGGCTACGAATTCATGATGCGGGCGGGACCAGCGCGAGGCGGACGATGACCAGGCCGAACAGGACCAGGGTCAGCGCGTGGACGACGGTGCACCACAGGCAGATGGCGTTGATCTGGAACAGCTCGGCCCAGATCAGGTAGCACACGAAGATCACGCCGGTGAGTACGCCGACGACGCGCAGCCGGCCCGGCCATGGTGACGACGTACGCCACAACGGCGGCACCGACAGTGCGGTCATGCCGACGAAGAACGCCAGCCCGAGCACCGCGACCGGGATGCCGAAGAGCTTCGAGTACTGGCTGGAGGTGACCTTGGCGCAGTTGACCACGCCGGTGTCCGGGCAGGCGAGCGTCGTCCCGGCGGTGAAGTGCTCGTACGTCAGATACGCCGCGACGGCGAGACCGGCGATCGAGACCGCCAGGATCGCCCACGGGATGACGCCGAGCGGGGCCCGCTGCGGGCGTTGTGCTGTGTCCATCTTCGCGTCCACTGTGGATTCCGGCACCGTCTCAGCCCTTCGCAGCGCCGAGCTTCGACGCCGCCTGGGTGACCGTGTCGGTGGAGCAGACCTTGGCCGGCTGGTTGTTGGTCAGCTTGCAGATCGCGGCGGTGTAGACGTTCGCCGATCCGATCACGGCCTTCGTGATCGGGTTCGACGGATCCTTCAGCGCCTCGCCGACCTCGTCCTGGGTCTTGCCCGCGAGCAACTCCGGGTCGATCGTCGCGCCGGACCCGATGAACTTGTTCCCGAGGTCGATGAACGGGATCGATCCGGCGCTCTCCTGGTCGACGTACGGCGGGGCGTTGTACTTCTGCTCCGCTGCCTGGTCCGCGGCCGACGGCGTGTCGAGCGGCTTGTAGCCGTTGCCCTGCGGCTCGTTGGTCGTCGTCTCGATACCGGTGAACGACAGGTACTGACTCGTGTAGGTCGCCCCGTGGAAGGACAGGGTCGGCGTGTTCGGATGCACGTCGGCGGCGGCCGAGTGCGTCGTACCCAGGTTGCTGAAGGTGCCGAAGCGCATCAGCGCGACGGTGACCGGCCAGCGCTCGCCGGCGCAGAACGGGCAGAACTCGGCGCCGATGTAGAGCACCCGCGGCTTCCCGTCCGCGGTCAGCGGCGGCTGGTCGTTGATCGCGGACGGAGCGGTCTTGACATCGGACGTGCCGACCGTGGAGAAGGTCGAGTCGGGGATCGACGAGAGCGCCGTCATCAGGCCGGAGCTGGCCATCCCGGTCGCACCGGTGGCGGTCTTCTTGCCGCCGCCGACCAGCCGGATCGTGATCAGCCCGCCGACGATCACCACGACCAGAACGACCGCACCGAGCGCGAGCAGGAGTCGGCGGCGCTGCTCGGCCCGTCGCTGTGCGGCCTGCTGCGCCGCGATCCGCTCGCGGGCCGCAGCCTTCTGTTCGACACGCCTTGCCATGACTCTCCTCTGATCGCGCACGGGCTCCCGAGGGACAACTATCCATCGGGCCCGGAAGTTCCTGCCCCTGTGTCACTGTGAGGTTACAGATCCACGGATCTACTGCGGCAGGTAGGTACGCAGCGTGGCCGGCGACAGCCCGTCGTCGGAGCGTGCCGCGATGTGCTGGTCCGGCCTGACCAGAACGGCGCCGTCCGCGGCAAGTCCGGTCCGGTCGAGCCAGTCACTGCCCAGCTCCGTGCCTTTGCCGATCCGGTGGACGGGTACCAGTTTGCCGTAGTCCGGCGCGTCGGGTCCGGCCAGTACGGCGAAGCTCGGCCCGCACAGGTCGAGGGACGAGCGTCCGTCGGACAGTTCGACGTGCGGCAGTCGCGTACCTACCTGACCGGTCAGCTCGTCGACGTACCCATCACTGCTGTAGTCGTAGCGCGTCATGATCGCGCCGATGTCGACCTGCTGCGCGATGTCTGCCGCGTTGTCCTCGGTCTCGATGCCGTACCGCGCGAAGAAGCCGGTGCGCAGCCGAGCCTGCTGAGCAGCCAGTACGGCGCGTGGACGACGTTCCGGCTGGTACGTGTCGAGCAGCGATGCTGCGGCGCGACCGTTCAGCACCATGGCGAGCTTCCACGTCAGGTTGTGTACGTCGGCGATGCCCGTGTTCGCGCCGTACCCGCCCCACGGCGCGTGCTGGTGCGCTGCGTCCCCGGCAAGGAAGACCCGGCCTCGCCGGTACTCGTCGGTGACGTGGACCCGTGTGTCCCAGGTGCTGGTGGCCAGGACGTCGATGGCGATGTCGTCTCGGCCGATGGCGGCCTGCAGTTGCGGGAGCGGGTGCTCCGGGGGAGTGTCGTCGTAGGCGAGGTGGAAGGACCACTCGTCGGTGTTGTTCTTCGCCAGGATGATGCCGCTCATCCGGTCGTTGGCGACGTCGCACTGGCTGAACGTGCGCCCCTCGACGAGCTCGGTCAGGTCCGCGTGCACGAAGACGTTCAGGTACTTGTGCGTCGGCGGCAGCGTCCACCCGGCGATGCCGAGTTCGGTCCGTACGGGGCTGCCGGCGCCGTCGGCGGCGATCAGGTAGTCGGCCTCCAGTTCCTCTCCGCCGATGGTCGCGGTGACCGTGTCCGGCCCGGCGCTGAAGGCTGTCAGTTCGGTATCGAACCGCAGGTCGCCGCCGCGCTCGCGGGCGATCTCGGCGAGCACCGGTTCGAGCAGCACCTGCGGGCAGAAGCAGAACCCGGACGGGCTCGGGTCCCCACCCATTCCCTTCTTGTGCAGGCTGGTCAGGTCCAGTGCCTCGGACTCGATCAGGCTCCGGCCGTGCCGCGCCCCGCCGAACGCGCCGGCCTTCAGCGCGGTCGCGGCGACCTCCTGGACGCGGTCCTCGATACCGATCTGCCGGTAGAACTCGACCGTACGGGTGTGCACGCCCCGGGAGCGCGGCAGTACGGACGCCCCGCTGCGCCGCTCCACGAGCACGAAGTCCACCCCGTGGTACTGCAGGAACAGCGCCGCCGACAGGCCAACGAGCCCGCCTCCGACGATCAGGACCGAGGTCCGGGTCATGATGTTCTCCTACACTCTGGTAGATAATTACACTCGACTATAAAGTTATAGCCCACTGTAAACTCATGCCGCAAGGAGGTTGCCGAGATGGCCGAACCCGGTCTGCGGGAACGCAAGAAGCGCGAAACCCGGACGCGGATCGCGGACGTTGCGCTGCGGTTGTTCGCCGAGCACGGCTTCGACCGGACGACGGTCGCCGAGGTCGCCGCGGCCGCGGACGTGTCGGCGAAGACCGTCTTCAACTACTTCCCGGCGAAGGAGGATCTGTTCTTCGACAGCGCCGAGGACATCGAGCAGCGCTGGATGGAGGCCGTCACCGACCGGCAGGAGGGCGAGGGCCTCCTGGCCGGGCTGCGGCGCCGATCGCTGGGTCGGTTCGCGGACTATCCGGGCGGTCAGACGGCGCATTTCCGTACGGTGCTGGCCGGCAGCGCGTTGCTGCAGGCACGCGGGCAGCAGATGTGGGCGCGCCACGAGGATGCGGTCGCGGGCGCACTGGCGGCCGACGTCGACGAGGTGACTGCGCGGGTGCTGGCGCATCAGGTGTTCAGTATTCATCCGCTCGCGCTGCGGATGGTGGAGCGCTGGACCGAGGAGGGCGCGGGACCGGACGAGGTGCGCGAGCGGGTGCTCGCCCTGATCGACCGGGCGTTCGACCTTCTCGACCGTAGTGTCTCCTGACATGGACTGGCGGCAGTGGCATCAGCGGTACGACGATCCGGACTCCGCGTTGTCGCGCCGCCTGGAGGCGGTGCAGGCCTACGTCCGCGCAGCCCTGGACGGAGCTCCGGCCGGTACGGTGCCGGTGGTCAGCCTCTGCGCAGGACAGGGCCGGGATCTCCTCGCCGTACTCGAGGATCACCCGCGGGCCGCGGACGTGCGGGCCCGCCTGGTCGAGCTGGATCCGGAGCTGGCCGCGACCGCGCGGGCCCGCGCGCCGGAGCAGGTCGACGTCGTCACCGGCGACGCATCGCTGACCGATCACTACGACGGTTTCGTGCCGGCCGAGCTGGTGCTGCTGTGCGGGATCTTCGGCAACATCGCCGACGCCGACATCCGGCGCACGATCGCGGCCGCACCGCAGTTCTGCCGGACCGGCGCCACGGTGATCTGGACCCGGCACCGCGAGGATCCGGATCTGGTGCCGACGATGTGCGAGTGGTTCGAGGAGTACGGGTTCGAGCAGGTGTGGCTGTCGGACAAGGACGCCGGGTTCGGCATCGGCGTGCACCGCTTCACCGGCGTACCTCAACCTCTGGTGAAGGGTCAGAGCCTGTTCAGCTTTGTGCCCGGCGGAGCATGAGCAGTCCGGCCGCCAGCAGGACGGCAAGTACGACGTACCCGGCATCGAGTACGGCGATGGACGCGACGGCCGCCACGAGTAGCGGACCGCCGGCATCGCCCAACTCCCGGCCCAACTCCGCAGTGCCCATCGTCTGACCGAGGCGCTCCTGCGGTGTGCTCGCGGCCAGCGCGGCGAACCCGAGCGGCGTGATCACGCCCGTCCCGGCGCCGATCAGAGCGGCCGCGATCAGTAGGAACGCCACGCCGGGCAGGGCCGCGCAGACGAAGCCGACGGCCGCAAGGCTGAGCCCGACCGCGATGCCGGTACGAGTCGTGAGCTTGCCGGCATCCAGAGCCCGACCCGCGCGCGGCTGAACGACCGCGGCGGTCGCTGCCAGCAGGGAGACCGCCGCGCCGGTCGCGATCGTGCCGAGACCGTCCGACGCGCCCGTGACCGGAAGGAAGCCGACACCGACGGACAGCGCCGCCGTTGCGGCGGCGAGCGCCACGGTCGGCCGGAGGAATGCTGGGTCGGTGATCCGCCGCGCGAGGTCGAGCACGGTCTGCCGGGTCCTCGGCAACGGCGGCACGACCGGTACGGCGATCAGCGCCCAGACCGCCACGCCCAGGGCGAGCACGGTCATCACGCCGAACACCAGCCGGAATCCGCCAAGCCACACGATGCCGCCCCCGAGCAACGGTCCGGCGGTGTAGCCGATGCTTTTGTAGAAGCCGTACGACCCGAACGCGCGACCGTGCTTCGCCGACGGGTTGAGCCGGGCGACGAGGGTCGAGGCGGCGGGGGAGAAGGCCGAGGCGGCGGCGCCCTGCCCGAGCCGCGCGACCCACAGCCAACCGGGGCGGTCCGCGATCACATAGGTGCTGGAGGCAACGGCGAAGCCGACCAGGCCGAGCAGCAGCACCGGACGTGCGCCGATCCGGTCCGAGATGGTCCCGAAGACCGGCTTCAGTAACACCTCCGCACCGTCGTACAACGCGAGCAGCGCCCCCAGAGTCATCAACGACGTGACCGCGTCCGAAGACGACCCGCCGAGGTTGGCGGCGATTGCGTGTGCCCCGAACGCGGTCGTGAAGCCGGCCGCGTAGAGCGGCCACATCGTCTTCATCGCTCGTCCCCGGGGAGCTGGTGCAGCGCGCGGAACACGAGCTCGGCGTACTCCTCGCAGCGGGCGGCGCAGTCCTTGAGCCGGACGGTCGCCTCGGCGGATTCCGGCGTACCGAAGACGTCGCGGCTGGTCAGATCGCGGTGCCAGCGGCGCAGGCGTTCGAGGCTCTGTTCTTCCTCCTCGAGCTCGGCCAGCGTGAACTTCTCGATCCGGATCTCCTTGGCGAGCTCGTCCTCGAACTTGCCGCAGTCCCGGAGGAACTCGGTCCAGTCCGCGCGGCGCGCCTCGTCGTACAGCGCGCGCAGCCGGTCGCCGTCGGCGGCGTCCTTGCCGGCGGCCTCGAGCATCGTGACCTCGCCCTCGGCGCGCTCCACCAGCTCGGCCGTGCGCTGCAGCGCGGCCTCGAAGACCGGCAGTTCGGGTACGGCCCATACGCCCTGGCCGAGGGAGAGCGCTCCGGCCTTCCGAAGCTCTCGCCAGACGGCGACGCGGTGCCGCGAGGGCTCCGCCGGGATCCGGACCAGGAGGACCAGCCATCGATCTGTCACATGCACCAATGTATCGCGTGTTACATCATGATGCAGCTCGACAGGAAGTTGGGACATCGGTTATGTTACATAGACGATGTTATATCGGCTCGGAGGTGTGTGATGGATCAGACTGCTGAGCGGTTGCTGGGGTCGGCGAGCCGGCTGTCCAGGGATCCGGAGACCGAGATCGACTGGGACGCGCCGGTCGGCGACGGGTACGGCCTGTCGCCGGAGTGGAGCACGCTCTACGGGACGCCGTACTGGGACGAGCTGACGGAGGACCAGCAGCGGGAGCTGACCCGGCACGAGGCCGCGTCGGTGGCGACGACCGGGATCTGGTTCGAGCTGATCCTGCAGCAGCTGATCATGCGGGACGTGTACGACAAGCCGGCCCGGAGCGCCGAGTTCCAGTGGGCGCTGACCGAGATCGCCGACGAGTGCAGGCACTCGATCATGTTCGCCCGCGCCACCGAGCGGATGGTGGAGCCGTCGTACCGGCCGCGGCTGCTGGCGCGCGAGCTCGGCCGGGCGTTCAAGACGGTCGCGACCGGTGAGTCGGCGTACGCCGCGATCCTGGTAGCCGAGGAGGTGCTCGACGTGATGCAGCGCGACTGGATGCGCGACCGCCGGGTCGAGCCGCTGGTCCGTACGGTGAACCACATCCACGTGGTGGAGGAGTCGCGGCACATGGTGTTCGCACGCGAGGAGACCCGCGAGCGACTGGCCGGCGCGAGCCGCGGACGGCGCTGGGTGAGCGCGCTGGTGATCGCGATCGCGGCGGACATGATCGTGTCCAGCATGGTCGGCCGCGAGGTCTACGTGAACGTCGGGCTGGACGTCGATCGGGCCGTCCGGGAGGCGCGGAACAACGAGCACCACCGGTCGCTGCTGCGGACCAGCTGCGCGAACCTGATGGACTTCCTCGGGTCGGTCGGACTGCTCACTCCCGCAGCGTCCCGGGTGTACCGGCGGACCGGTCTGCTGTGAGCCGACGGTGACGTTCGCGATCTCAGGGGACTGCTGCTCGGACGCGAGCTGCGTCGCGGTCTGCCCGATGAACAGCATCCACCCGTCGCCCGGCGAACCCGGCTTCGGCACCGGTGCCAGTCTGTTCATCGATCCGCGGACCTGTATCGACTGCGGCGCCTGCGCGGACATCTGCCCCGTCGACGCCGCCAAGCCGGCCGACTCGTCCGCGGCCGAGGACGTGCAGCGCAACGCGGAGTACTTCGCGGAGCGCCAGCCGTTGCAGGCGATGGACCTCGACAGCTGGGAGCCACCGACGTACCAGGTCTGGGGCGGCGGGCCGCGGCGCGTGCTGGTCGTCGGCGCCGGGCCGGCCGGGATGTACGCGACCCGCGAGTTGTTGCTACGGACAACGGCCGAGGTCACGGTCGTGGACCGTAGCCAGCATCTGGGCGGACTGGTCAGGTGCGGGGTCGCTCCGGATCATCCGCAGACCAAGCAGATCATCGAGAACTTCGAGCGCCTGGTCCGGCATCGCCGCGTGCACTGGCGGCCGGGCACCGACGCGGCGACGCTTCGGAGCGGGCCGGGTGGTCTTCCGGACGGGTACGACGCGGTGGTCCATGCGGTCGGCGCACGGCAGAGTCGCCGGCTCGGGATCACCGGCGAGGACGCTGCGTGCAGCGCGGAGGATTTTGTTGCCTGGTACAACGGACGACCGGGAGCCTCGCTGCCTGTCGAGCTGGTGGGACCGCAGGCGGTTGTCGTCGGCAACGGCAACGTCGCCCTGGACCTCGCCCGGCTGCTGCTGAGTGATGAGGAGCAGCTCCGCGCCATGGACCTCCAGCGTGACGTTCGGCGGGTGCTCAGCGCCAGTGGGGTCAAGAAGGTCGTGCTGCTCGGGCGGCGGGGTCCGGACGAGGCGGCGTACACCGAGTCGGCTCTGCGGGAACTGCTCGCGGTCGCGGGGGACCGGGTGGAGCTGCGGTACCACGCCCGGCCGACCGCGTGGACGTCCGCCGGGCTGACCCTCGGCACCGGCGAGACGATTGCCGCGGGCAACCTGTTCACCGCGATCGGGTTCGAGGGCCGGCCGATCGACGGGCTGCCGTTCGACGCCGGGCGGGGGATCGTGCCGAACGTCCGCGGCGCCGTCGTCGGCCGGCCCGGACACTACGTGGCGGGCTGGATCAAGCGCGGCGCGCGCGGCGGGATCGGCGTCAACAAGGCCTGTGCGCAGGAGACCGTGATGACGCTGGTCAGTTCGTCCAGGGGTGTAGCTTCTCCGGGTTCCTGACCGCCCAGATGTTGGTGATCTTGTCGCCCGAGAAGCCGAACGCGACCACGGTCTCGGCCTTGCCCTCGAACTCGATGACCAGACCCGGCTGACCGTTCACGGTCCGCTCCACGATGTCCCGGCCGTGCAGGACGACGTTGAGCCGGCCGAACGACGCCGCGACCTCGGCCGTGCCGTGGATCGGCTCGAGCGTGGCCGTGACGATGCCGCCGCCGTCGGCGGTGGCGACGATGTCCGGATCGAGCAGGCTGATGATCGCCTGGATGTCGGACGTCTCCCAGGCCGCCTTGAACGCCCGGACCAGCTCGGTCTTGCGGGCCGACGGCGCGGTCGGCGCCTGCGCGTCACGGATCCGGCGCCGGGCCGAGGAGGCGAGCTGCCGGCAGGCCGCGGGCGTCCGGCCGACGATCTCGGCGACCTCCGGGAACGGGTACCGGAACACGTCGTGCAGGATGAACGCGACGCGCTCGGCCGGCGTCATCGAGTCCAGGACGACCAGGAACGCCATGTTCACCGACTCGTCCAGGGTCACGCGATCGGCCGGGTCGGCGGTCCCGGACGTGGCCTCGGAGTCCTCGGGCAGCGGCTCGGGGATCCATTCACCGACGTACCGCTCGCGCCGGGATCGTGCGGACCGCAGCAGGTCGAGGCAGATCCGGCTCGCCACCTTGGTCAGCCAGGCAGCCGGGTTGTCGATCGCGTCCCGCTGCGGGACGGTCATCGCATACCAGCGGGCGTACGTCTCCTGAACCACGTCCTCGGCATCGGCCAGCGAACCGAGCAACCGGTACGCGAGGCTGATCAACTGCCGCCGCTCGCTCATGATCGCGCTCAGCCCGGGCTCTGACACATCGGTCCCTTCGTCCATGTCTGTACGACGAGGCGGCGCCGCGAACTGTGAGGTCTGACATTCCGCCGGCCTGTGCCGTCGTACCGATCATGACAACACAGAACGCAACTGCAGAGGCCGAGGTTCGCGCGGCTGTCGACCGGCTCGTCGAGGCCGTCCGGACCGGGGACCTGGCAACACTGAAGACCATTTTCGCGCCGGACATGGTCTCGTTCGACATCCAGCCGCCACTGCGGCACGCCGGCGCGGCGACCAAGCAGGCCAGCTGGGAGATGATCTTCGAGGCCTTCGCGCTGCCGCTCGAGTACGAGGTGCGGGACCCGACCGTCCTCGTCGACGGCGACCTCGCGGTGGTCTACTCGCTGAACCACATGAACGCCACCATGAACGCCGGCCCGAAGATCGACTACTGGCTACGCGCGACCTCGACCTGGCGGCGGATCGACGGCGACTGGATCATCGTCCACGACCACGTGTCCGTACCGACGAACTTCCTGGACCGTACTGCGGCGATGGATCTCCTGCCCTGATCCTTATGGCCTGATCCGGGCCCGTCCGAGGATGTGTGGGTTGGCCGGTGTGCTGCGGTCGGGCGGGAACTCGAACGCGTCGAGTTCCTCGATCTCGAAGCCGGCCTCGGTGATCGCGGCCGCGGTGTCGCGGTGGGTGTGGCAGCCGCCGACGAGCAGTGGCCAGAGCGTGGCATCGGCGATCCGCTGAACCCGTGCCAGGCGGCGACCAGGGTCGGCTGCGACGTGTTCGTAGAACCTGAGCTCGCCGCCGGGCCGCAGCACGCGGCTGGCCTCGGCGAGGGCCGTGGCCTGGTCGGGGACCGAACACAGTACGAGGGAGACCACGACGACGTCGGCCGACGCGTCCGGCGCCGGCAGTTGGTCGGCCGTACCCTCGACGACCTCGACCGGGACCGGCGCGGACGCGGCCTGGCTCTCGGCGTGCGAGCGCAGGTACGGCTCGGGTTCGACGGCGAGGACGCTCTGCACCGTGCCGGGGTAGTGCGCGAAGTTCCCGCCGTCGCCGGCGCCCACCTCGATCACACGTCCCGAGGCGCCGGCCAGGAGCCGCCGGCGGTGCTCGGCGGCACCGTGCTCGTCGAGTGTCGGGCGGGCGCGGGCGTAGATCCGGGCGAAGAGCGGACGTTTCATGGATCCACGATGCCAGAGTGTCGGATCGCGGCGGCCGCCGAACGTCTCCTGAGTGACAGCTTTCGTCACCAGAGGAGACCGCAGTGCCTACCACCACCGTGAAGATCATCGACATCATCGTGTCCGACCTGGGCGCGGCGATCGAGTTCTACCGCCGGCTCGGGTTCGAGTTCGAGCGCAACCAGTACATGCCCGACGACCACGCCGACTGCGACCTGCCGAACGGGTTGCACCTGATGCTCGACACCGACAGCGCCCGGAGCAAGGTCACCGCGGGCTGGACCCCGCCCGCGAGCGGCCGGATCTTCCTCACCGTCGAGTACGGCACGCCGGCCGAGGTCGATGCCGCGTACGGCGAACTCGTCGCAGCCGGGGTGACCGGGCTGCAGGAGCCGTACGACGTGCCGTGGGGGATGCGGTACGCGACCGTCGCGGATCCGTCCGGAAACGGGATCGATCTGTACGCCAACCTGCCCGCGTCCTGAGCCAGACTGTGCCGAAGGAGGTGTGTGCGTGAAGTACGTACTGATGTTCATCGAGACCGAGGAGTTCGCGAAGGAGTTCGCCGAGCTCGGGCCGGACGAGCGCGAGGCGGCGTACCGGAAGGTCTACCAGTGGTTCGACGACCACGCGGACAAGATCACGAACCGCGGCAGCAAGCTGCAGGGCGCCGCCACCGCGACCACCGTCCGGCTCGCTGGCGGTGCGGCAATGACGACCGACGGGCCGTTCATCGAGGGCAAGGAAGTCGTGTCGGGGTTCACCGAGATCGAGGTCGAGGACCTGGACGAGGCGTTGCGGATGGTGAAGACCTGGCCGGCTTGTCCTGTGGTCGAGATCCGGCCGGTCGTCCCGATGTGACGTGGCGGTGAAGGCTTCGGGAACCGAGGACGAGCTCGCCCGCGTGGTCCGCGACCACGCGGGCCGGCTGGCGGGCGCGCTCGTGTCGTTGCTCGGCGACTTCGCCGCCGCCGAGGATCTCGTGCAGGACGCGGTCGAGATCGCCCTCAAGCGGTGGCCGGTCGAGGGCATCCCGGAACGGCCGGACGCGTGGCTGTTCACGGTCGCGAAGCGCCGCGGGCTCGACGTACTGCGCCGTCAGCAGAACTACCGCGCCAAGCTGGCGCTGCTGGAGCCGGACGATCAGCCGCCACCGGACGACCGGCTGCGGCTGATCTTCACGTGCTGCCACCCGGCGCTCGCCCGGGAGGCGCAGGTCGCGCTCACGCTGCGGGTCGTGTGCGGACTGACGACCGGGCAGATCGCGGCCGCGTTCCTCGCCTCGGAAGCCGCGGTCGGGCAGCGGATCACGCGGGCCAAGCGCAAGATCACCGACGCCGGCATCCCGTACCGGATCCCGCGCGACGACGAGTTGGCGGAGCGGCTGGCCGAGGTACTGACGGTTATCTACCTGCTCTTCAACGAGGGCTATCTGTCCAGTACGGCGGAACGCACGCACTCCCGTGACCTCGTCGATGATGCCGAATGGCTGACTGCTCTGCTGCACGGCCTCCTGCCCAACGAGCCGGAGGTCGCGGGTCTGCTCGCGTTGATCCGGCTGCACCGGGCGCGTACGGCAGCCCGCTTCACCCCGAGCCTGGTGCTGCTCGCAGACCAGGACCGCACGCTGTGGGACCACGCCGCGATCGCCTCGGCGACTGCGCTGCTCACCCGTACCGCGCACCGGCATCACGCGCCCGGTCCGTACCAGCTGCAGGCCGCGATCGCCGCCTGCCACAGCGAGGCGGCCACCTGGGCCGAGACCGACTGGCCTCAGATCCTCGTGCTGTACGACATGTTGCTGACCCTGCAACCGAGCCCGGTGACCTGCCTGCACCGCTCGATCGCACTGTCCTACGTCCGCGGCTCAGCGGCCGCACTCGCGGAGATCGACGCCCTAGCCGGCGACCTGAACACGTACCCGCTGTTCCACGCGACGCGAGCCCACTTCCTCCGCGACCTCGACCGCCCGGCCGAAGCCCACGCCGCCGACGAGCAGGCCGCCGCGCTCACCACGAACCCGGCCCAACTCGACCTGCTCCACGATCGGTTGAACGTGGACGGCCACGCAGGCAGAACCCCGGGTTTCGGGGCCTAAATCGCCGTTTTGAGGGGGTTCTGCCTGCGTGGCGGTCCAACTACATGCTGCGGAGGACCGAGACGACGACGCCGAGGACCGTGGCGCGGTCGCCGTCGATCACCTCGTACGCGGGGTTGCGGGGCTCGAGGTACACGTGGCCGTTGCGGCGCCGGTAGACCTTGACGGTGGCTTCCTCGTCGATCATCGCGGCCACGATCTGGCCCGAGTGCGCCTCGGACTGCTGACGGACCACGACGATGTCGCCGTCACAGATCGCCGCGTCGATCATCGACTCGCCACGGACCCGGAGGCCGAACACCGTGCCGCGTCCGGTCAGACCGCGGGGGAGTTGCATCACGTCGTCCACGTGCTCGATCGCGGCGATCGGCGTACCGGCCGCGATGTCGCCGACCACCGGGACCGGTACGTTGTCGTCGCTGGTGGATCGTGCGGACGTCTCCTGGAGGAACATCCGGACGTCGATCGGCCGCGACACCGACGGGCTGCGGCGCAGGAAGCCCTTGTCCTCCAGGCTGGCCAGGTGCTTCGACACCGACGACGAGGACCGCAACCCGACCGCATCCCCGATCTGCCGGCTGCTCGGCGGGTACCCGTGCCGCGTCACCCAGTCCCGGATCACCACCAGAATCCGCTGCTGCCGCTCCGGAAGCGCCCCGGTGTCCAGGTCGCCGAACAGATCAAGATCAGTCACCGCAAAATCCTAGAGCCTGTCCCCGCGGCCGCGGGGCTCCGACCCGCTGCGGTGGTCACAACTCGTCGGGCCTCGTGGGTCGCGGCTGCCGACATACATGGTCGACGAGGGTGTCCAGATCCAGGTGCTTGTTCGAGCTGCGCCAGATGAGTGACCAGGGGTAGACGGGCGGCGGGTCCACGACGCGGACCCGCCGCAGACCGCCTGGCCAGGGTCCCGCCTCGCCAGTGACGACTCGGCGAACACGAGGCGCGCGCCCTGGCTGTGCTCACAGTCTGGGCCAAGGCCGTTCTCAGCTGCAGGCCGCGGCGATCCGGTCGCTTTCCACGGAAGAGGAGTGGTCGGGCGTGGATGGGCCCAAGGAACGAAACCTGGCAGAGAAGTACTCCCAGCACGCGGCACCTGTCGCCGTCCGCTGGCCCGCCTGGCCGGCCTCCTGCGGCGGTTCGCCGATCAATACACGATCAAAGCAGCCGAGCGAGACGACGTAGCCGAACTGCGGCGCACGACGAGCAGTTCACACCCGCACGAACCCACACAGCCACGAGCCGCGCCCCAGGTCAGGTGTGGTCGAGGGTGAAGACCAGGCCGTCGGCGACGAAGGTGATCGATTTGTTGTCGCCGACGATGTTTCGGATGTCCCCGTCGGTTAGTACAGCTTGTTGGCTTCCGGTGGTCAGGTCGATGGACTGTAGGCCGCCGCGGGGGTTGGCGCCGGCGGCAACCAGTTGGTGGTCGATGACGGTGGATACCTCGAGCTTGATGGTGGGGCCGGAGCGGCTGGTCATCTTCGTCCAGCGCACCTTTCCGGTGGTGAGATCGCGCGCTACCAGACGCACCTTTGGGTCCGTCGACTTGCTCTCGTCGGTGATGACTACGTCGTCGGCGACCTTCGCATCGTCGGCCAGGGTGTAGACCAGCGCACTGCCAAGGTCCTGTCGCCAGCGTTCCTTCCCGGTTCGGTCGAGGCCGATCAACCAGCTTTGATTGAGGGCTTCGCCGGCCGGTCCACCGGTCTTGGGGTCTGCCTTCACTCGGCGCGCTACCACGACGGCGGTGTCGTCTCGGACCCCGATCACGTTGACGATCCAGCCGGAGGGGTCCGGGCCGTCGTACGTCCAGGTTGCGTCGCCCGTCGCCGCTGAGCGGGCGACGACAGCGCCGGCGTTCGGGTCCGTTCGCCCGCTCAGGGCGGCCCACCGATCGTCGACGTACATCTGCGGATCCCACCGGCTGAGCAGGAGCTGGTCGCCGAAGGTGTCCAACGAGCTGAGCCGGTCGACGCCGTCAACGGGTTGCTCCCAGGCGATCTTGCCGGAGGTGCCGTCGATCCGGGACAACAGTACGCTTCGGTCGCCGGCTTCCTCGGCTGGCTCGCGGACGACGTACAACTGGCCGTCCTCGGCGTCGGAGGTGAATGTCGGCGGGTAGCTGATGACCGGGTCTGTGCCGACCCAGGTGCACCACGTGATGTCCCCGTCGGCAGTCGCGAAGGACGCTGCCATCGGCCGGGAGGTCAACTGCAGCACCATCATCCGGCCGGGCAGTTGCCGCCCCTGGACCGCGTCGCCGAAGTACTGGCGCCCCCACCTGGCCTGACCGGTGTGCCGGTCCAGTACCACGACCGATCCCTTCAGGGCGGACCCCACCCACGCGGGCGGACCGACCGCTAGGATCGGGTCTCCGTCGGCGGTGCCGATCGACTGCACCGAGTCGGCGCTCCGGCCGTCGGCGCCGGAGACGAGGACACGGGTCGCCGGACTGAACCCGCCACCGGGTTTGCGAGCCGAAGCCAAGACACCGCGAGCGGCATTCGGATTGATCGAGTCGCTCCCGCGGTCCGCTGCGAGGTCGACCTGGTCCGCCGGCCGAGCCTGGATCGACCGGAGCACCTTCGCCGGAGTCTCCGCGACATGTGCGGAGCAACGCGACTTCCACCGGTCCCAGCCGTTGACCCCGCCCACCGAGGCGGCCGCGACCGTGACCGCGATACCGGCCACCAATGCGATCCGGCGTTTCGACGTATCCATGACGTATCGGTACCACCACACCAGGTCACCGCCAGGCGTACGAGCACCGGTCTGGCGGGGCACCGCAGAACTTCAGGCAGCGCGTGACCCGACGGTCGTCGCCCGTGACATTGCCAGCAGCAAGGTCCGGTGGACGAAACACGACGAATTCGATATCACCAGACAGCCGTCGTCGGTGGATGGCTACATCGCGATGACGGTTAAGGCTCCATCCCAACGCGGACGTCCGCCCGCCTACCGCTGGGCCGGCCAGTGCTCGCCAGGTCAACGAGCCGTCATCGACGCCTCGGCTTCTTCAAAGTCCCGCGGTTTAGGCCTGACTGCCGAGACCCGCTCGATCTCAATTCAACTCCCATAACTGAGATGTCGGGACACGGAAGAGAATCGTGGATCCGTGGTCTGCAGACCTGAGAAGATGCCGAGAACAACCGTGTCTGAGAAAGGTAGGGACATGAGCGAGGCCGACAGGCGCGGCTCCATCGGAGCCGTGCAGCCGCCAGGCAGTAACAACGAGGAAACCAGGCACCAGCATCTTCGCCTGATGGGCTTCGCTGTCTCGCTGGCGCTGCTCGTTCTGCTCGCACCGCCCTGGCTAACGGTCTGGGGGGACGACCGTTCGGCGCCGACGAGCTTGTACAGCGGGATCGGCCTGATCGAGGTCTTCGGCGGAGGCTCGCCACTCGGCGGCTGGGGAACCGCTCTACTCCTCACCTATCTCGTGCTGATCCTGGTCGGTCTGTTGTTTCCTGCAACGACCGGCGCGGTGCTGAGCGCTTTCGCTGGAATAGTCGTCACCATCGTCATCATGCTGCTCGAGCCGAACCGGGAGGACGCGTTGTCCGGCCTGACCTACCAAGTGGCCTTCACAGGGTCGCCAGTCGTTGCCGTCGGCGTCTGGCTGGTTGCTGTCGTGGTCGCGCTGGCCGGCTGGTCAACCCGCCGCAGCGACTGACAGCCAGGAACGATACTGACGCTCCGGCGGGCACTGCCCGGCGCACGGTGTGGTGGATGCCGGGTCAGCGCGAACTGGTGGCCGACCCCTTGAGCAGATCAAGGGTGGAATCGTGCAGCACCAATTGCTTGGTGAGGAAGTTGCCTCGTTATCCGGTCGGTAGCTTGGTTCGGCCGATCAGGTACTGATCCTCGCGAAGCCCGGAGCTCTTGAACACCAGGACGTAGAGCCACTTGCCGCGTACTGCGCTGCCGTAGACCGACCAGGCGGCTGTCGTGAGCCGCCCGTTCGGCGTGACCAGGCGGATGATGAACTCGGGAGACGCGGTGTCGAGGATCGCGTGCTGGCCGGGGGTGTGGTCGCCGGCCCAACGGTAAGCAGGGGGGCGTGGACCGTTGGTGTCGGACCTGACGGTCATGGTGACATAGCCGTGGTCTGCGGTGATCCCCCATGTGCCAAAGTTGGGGGCCGCGTCGGCTGCGTCGCCCTCGTCGGCGAACGGATGGTCCGCTAGCGGTGCGGCTGAGCTGTCTCGTTGTCGCGCCGCGGCGTGGACGGTGCCGTCGGCGGGAAACGCGAGGACCCCGTACTCGCACTGGGCGTAGATCGTGCCGTCACCATCGACAGCCAAGGTCGTCAACTGAGCGATGCCCAGCATTGGCCAGCCCAAGGCCTTGGTTCCTGGCGGGGGAGCAACGGTTCGCTGTTCTCCTCGGAGGTAGGCGTCGTCGTCCGTGATCGGCGTACGGTCGCCGGCGATCGTTTTGATCCTGCCGTTCGCCTCGACTCGACGCAGAAGGAACACGTCGTGCCCTTGAGCGCTTGTGGTCACCCGTTCGCTTTATACCAGCCGACCCTGATGATCCACGGTGATTCCGAGCGTCGCCCCGGCACGCCCCGTTGCCAGGCCGCCGTCGGGAGTGAAACCTCTGATCCCGTTCCCGACGACGCGCACCAGTTCACCTGTCGCGCTGACGTGGAAGACGCCGCCATCACCCGTGAACGAAACGTACAGGGAGCCGTCATCTGCCACAGCCAGTTGATTCGCGCCGCGCTGGGCGGTTTTCAGTTTGATGCGCTGCACTTGTCCGGCGGGGGAGATCGCCACGATGGACCGACCGGAGGTCTCGGTCACCAGCAGCCGCACGACCCCGTCGGCCGCGACCTCAAGGTCGCCGATCAGGCCGGTGAGCTTCGTGTCGAGCGCCCGTGTCGCGGCTGGATCGCTTCCGCCGCCGGCGACTACCTCGAACGCCTGACCTAGCGGATCCTCGCCCTTTCCGCTGTTGTTGCCACAAGCACTGATCAGAAGTGCTGTCACTGCCATGAGAGTCACTGGATGCCACCACTTCACGACAGACATGGTAGTCGGTCAGTCTGGCAGATCGATCTTTCCGATCATTAACTGACTGCGGTCGCCTTGTATGAGAACGTACAGGACCCCGCCTCGCAGGGCGGCGCCATCTATTGCCCATGCGCCGGTAGTGATTGATCCGTCCGGTCGGACAATACGCAGAATCTGTTGCAGGCGGGTCTTGCCTGCCTGACGCTGTGCTGCCTCGATAATCATCCGCTGATTCGGCGTGAAATCACCGGTCCATCGAAAGGCAGCCGGTAGCAAGTTTGAGTAATCGGGCCGGGCCTGTGTGACTGGCATAGCTACGAAACCGTGGTCTTCGGTGATGCCGGCGTGCTCGATGAACCTTGGGTCCGCATCCGCCGCGTCTCCTTCGTGGGTGAAGGGGCGATCTGCAACGTGTGCAGCGGTCCTGTCGCGGCGACGGGCCACAGGCCGAATCGTCCCGTCCGGAGGCAGAGCGAGCACACCACGATGCGCTTGAACGTAGATCGTGTTGTCGTCGCCGACGGCGAGGCTGTCCAGGTCTCCGAGCCCAGGCAACGGCCAATCGATCGCTCTTGTCCCCGAGGGGGGCGCAACGGACCTGATGATCGCCTCGGCGTACTCACTTGCGCCGAGCGGTGCGTCACGTCCTGCGATTGTGACGATCTGTCCATTCGCCTCAACCCGGCGAACGAGGTTGATCGCCTGTCGCCGCGCCACGTTGTAGGAGTCTTCGACGAACACAAGGCGCCCTAGCCGATCGACCGCGATGCCGTCGATTCGGACAATCGGCCGGACGTTTTGAATGCCCTTCGACGTGGCAGGCAGTCCGTCGATGATGATCGGCGTCAACTGACCGCGGGCTCCGACTTCAGAAATGGCCCAAACACGGCCGACGAGGTGCGAGATGTAGACGGTGCCGTCATCCGCGACCGCCATCTGCGCGGCGTCAGTGATCTTCGGATCTACTTCCGTACGTCCAACGGATCCATCGGGACCGAACGCCCAGATAAGCACTCTATTGTGCTCGGTCACCATCAATCTGACCACGTCGTCGCGGCCGACCTCGAGGTCATCTGCCACTCCGCTCAGACTGAGGTCGACAGCCCTTTTCGCGAGAGTGCTCGCGCCCCCGCCCGCAAAGATCACAACGGCTTCACCGTCGATCTTCTTCGGATCGTCTCTGTCACAAGCGTTCAGAACAAGGGCAAGGACAGCTGCGATCGTCACTGCTGGGCGCCAGTTCACGGCCCAAATGCTAACCGTCCCACGTGATCCTCTCCGTTGATGGCTACATCTACCACAACAACCCTTAGTGCATGGGGATCTGGCGGGGAACGTGATGTTTGCCGATGGGTTGCCGCCGGCGATCATCGACTGGCCGGTGTACTGGCGTCCGCCTGCGTGGGCGGCTGCTGTTGCGGTGGCGGATGCGTTGTGTTGGTACGGGGCTGAGCCGGGGCTGGCGGCGCGGTGGGCGGAGCTGCCGGAGTGGGGACAGATGCTGATCCGCGCACTGCTCTATCGGATGACGACCGACGACCTGGCCGGCGGCGCCGCGACCTGGACGGACGCTCGGCGGTCGGGCTACCTGCCCGTGATCGAGCTGGCGCTCTCGTACTCCACTTGACCAACTGTTGGGCGGTTGCGGGCAGCGGTTCGGAGGGCCAGGGGAATGGTGGCGGCGGCGAGGAGGGCCAGGGCGGCGCCGATCCAGCCGACGGTGGGGTAGCCGGCGCCCGCGTCGAGGGCAAGGCCGCCGAGCCAGGGGCCGACGGTGATGCCGACGTTGAACGCGGAGATGTTGAACGCCGCCGCCAGCGTGGGGGCCGATCCTGCCACGCTGAAGACGCGCGAGTTCACTGCCGGATTGGTCGCGAACCCGAACGTCCCGACCAGCACGATCGCGGGCACGGCGATCCACGGCGTGCTGGTCGCGAGCGCGAGGATCACCGCGGCGGCGACAACCCCGGCAAGGCTGACGACGAGCGTACGGAACGGCCGCCGGTCCGCGGTCCGGCCGCTGATCGTGATCCCGATCAGCGAGCCGACCCCGTACAGCGCCAGGATCACCGGCACCCAGGCCTCCGACAGCCCGGTCGTCTCGGTCAGCAGGGGAGCGAGGTAGCTGAAGATCACCAGGATCGCTCCCGTCGACAGCGCAGTCGTGCCGTACGCGATCCACAGCTGCGGGTTCGCCATGTTCCGCAGCTCCTGACGCAACTGCGGCACGCTCTCCGACCGTCCGCGCGGGATGGTCGTCACCACACCAGCGATCGCGAGCACCGACAACGCGGCCACCGCCCAGAATGCGGCCCGCCAGCCCAAGTGCTGACCGAGCAGCGTCCCCGCGGGCAGACCGATGATCGTGGCGACGGTCAGGCCGCCGGCCAGGATGCTCATCGCCTTCGCGCGAGCCTGCGGTCCGGCGAGCTCGATCGCTGTCACGGACGCGACCGCCCAGAACCCGGCGTACACGAACGCACCAGCGACCCGGGTCGCGAGCAGGACGCCGTACGACGATGTGAGCGCGCCGGCCACGTGGGTCAGCGCGAAGATCGTCAGGAACGCGAGCATCGCGGCGCGCCGGGACCAGCGCAGTGTGCCGACGGCCAGGATCGGGGCGCCGACGAGCATGCCGACCGCGAACGCGGAGATCAGCAGGCCGGCGGCGGGGATGGAGACGTGCAGATCGGTCGCGAGTTCGGGGAGCAGACCGGCGAGCATCAGCTCGGACGTGCCCTGGGCGAAGATCGCGAGGCCGAGCAGATAGACAGCGCGAGGCATGGGGGCCCTCTCGGATATTGGATCGATGAGTTCAAAACGCGGGCAGCGATCGGCCCGCGCGAAAGTACAGGTCAGAAACTGCGCAGTGTTGCCTCGACGACCGTCCGCTGACTGTCCGGCCCCGCACCGCGCCGGGCCGCGACTCGCAGGCCGCCGAGCACGGTGAAGACGTACGTCGCGAGCCCGGCGGCGTCCTGCGTGGCATCGAGCTCACCCGCGGCCTGCGCCGCCTGGATTGCCGCGGTGAGCGCCTCGAGCTTGGCTTGGTGGTCGCGGTCGAGCAGGTCGATGATCTCGAGGTCCGTCGGCCCGAGCTCCACGATCGTGTTGATCACGAAGCAGCCCGCCGGTACGTCGGGATCCGGCTCGACCGCCGTCCACAGGATCTGCCGGACCCGCTCACGGATCGGCAGCGTCTCGTCGGTGATCACCTCGAGTTGCGTGGCGGTGAAGCGATCGACGTACCGCCGCAGTGCCCGGTCGAACAGCTCGCGCTTGCTCGTGAACGTGTTGTAGATGCTGCTCCGGCCGAGACCGGTCGCCGCGCAGAGGTCCTGCGTCGACGTGGCCTCGTAGCCCGTTGTCCAGAACACCCGCATCGCGGCGTCGACGGCGCGATCCTCGTCGAACGTTCTCGGTCTCGGCATGCCCTAGAGCCTAACACGTTCTGTACCGATCGATCCAAAATGCCGGGCGATAGCATCTGCGCATCGTGGCGAGTGCCGGATGCTCTTCGACAACGGAGCAGGCGCTCGCCTTCACTTGGGGGCACTTCCGACTTCGAATCTGGGGAGCAATGTGAGGTTGTTCAGACCTGCGGGGATCGCACTCGCCCTCGCGCTGGTGGCGGGCCTTGTCGCTACCGGTCCGGCGGCGGCCGGCGACACGAAGACCGTGGCGTACCGCGGCTACCAAGTGACTGTCCCGTCCACCTGGCCCGTGGTCGACCTGGCCGCCGACCCGACCGCGTGTGTGCGCCTCGACCAGCCCGCGGTGTACCTGGGCCGCAGTACGGCGCAGGCCAACTGCCCGGCGCACCTGGTCGGCCGGAGTTCCGGCCTGATCCTCGAGCCGCTGACCACGACGCAGGCGTCCAGCGACGGCCTGCTGCGGCGCGCGATCACCGACGCCGGTGTGCTCGCGACCGCGTACTACGCGCCGGGCACCGAGCGGGCCGCGAGCGACGTGCTCGGCTCCGGCCGCGTCGTCACGAAGACCCCGTCGGCCCGGGTCACCCCGCAGGCCGCGGCCGCAGCGCCGTCGGTGGTTGCTACCGGCAACTTCGCGGGGAACGGGTTCGACACCTGCGCCGCGCCGGCGCAGTCCGCGATGGACGCCTGGCGCCCGACGTACCAAGGGGTCGGCATCTACATCAGCGGTGGGCTCCGGGCCTGCGCCCAGCCGAACCTGACCTCCGGCTGGGTGGCGGCGAACGCGGCCAAGGGCTGGCAGTTCCTGCTCATCGACGTCGGCCTGCAGGCGCCGTGCACGACGTACAAGAGCCTGATGTCGTCGCGGCCGGCGACCACGTTCGTCCAGGGGAAGAACGCCGCGACCAACGCGATCGCCGCGGCGCAGGCGCTCGGGTTCGCGCCGCGCAGCGCGATCTACAGCGACATCGAGGCGTACACGTCGACGCCGGCCTGCAAGGCGGCCGTGCTCTCGTACCTGAGCGGCTGGACCCAGGAGCTGAACTCGCGCGGCTACGTCGGCGGCGCGTACGTAGGTGCCGCATCGGGCGGCGCCGACCTGAACAGCGCCTACACGAGTACGGCGTACACGCGGCCGGACAACATCTGGTTCGCGCACTGGGGCTCCCCGGCCGGTACGAGCCGCTTCATCAACTCGGCGTACTGGACCAACCACCAGCGGGTGCACCAGTTCGCGGGCGATGTCAGCGAGACCAACGGCGGCGTCACGATCTCGATCGACAAGAACTACCTGAACCTGACCGCGCCACCGGCGCCCGTCACGGGCTTCTCCGTCACCGGTGGCGTCGCGGCCGCGGCCCTGCGCTGGACGAAGCCTCTGAACACGACGGTCATGCTGCGCAACGCGGCCGGCTCGACCCCGCCGCCGCTGACGACGTCGGGTACGGCGGTCTACAACGGTGCTGCGAGCATCTACACGCAGACCGGCCTGCCGAACTCGGCCAGCTACGCGTACCGGGTGTGGACGAAGGATGCCCGCGGCAAGATCGGGCCGGGCGCAGACGTACGGCTGGTGGGCTCGAAGGCGACGATCGGCGCGAGCCCCGCGTCGATCATGTACACGGGCGCGGTGACGCTCTCGTCCGCGGTGACGAAGCTGGACGGCGGCAAGCTGGCCGGCGTACCGGTGGTGCTGTACTCGAAGGCGAAGACCGCCTCCAAGTGGTCGACGGTCGGGTCGTTCACGTCCGACGCCAACGGGATCGTGAAGACGACCCAGAAGCCGGCCGTCTCGACGTACTACATGTGGGGCTACAACGGCGGTGCCGGTGTGCTGGGCACGCGGAGTGCAGCACCGCTGGTGCAGGTGCATCCGGCGCTGTCGGCGTACCTGACTCCGGCCGCGATCAGGCTCGGCGGATCGACGCTGCTGTACGGGTACCTGAATCCGCCGCACGCCGGTACGACGGCGTACCTGCAACGGCGTTCGGGTACGACCTGGGTGGCCGTGACGACCGGGAAGCTGACGACGAACGGGAAGTACGCGTTCAGCATCAAGCCGACCGCGCGTGGCACGTTCACGTACCGGGTTGTGTGGCTGGCGGACGCCGACCATCAAGGTACGCAGACCGCGTCCAAGGTCCTGACGGTCAGCTAACCGGCGAGGTCGGCCGCCGCAGTCCGTGCCAGCTCGATCGCGTGGGCTGCCAGCGGTGAGTGCGTGCGGCCGGCCTGCCACAGCAAGAAGATCTCCCGCGGCGGGAGGCCTGGCGTGAGCTCGTGCAGCGCCAGGCTCTCGTCGTGCCTGAGTACGGCAAGGCGTGGTGCGAGCGCCGCACCGAGACCGGCACGCACCATCGCGAGCAGCGCCTCGTTGCCCTCGGTGCGGAACACGAACTGCGGCCGGATGCCGCGTGCGGCCAGGAACGCCTCGACGACCGCCTGGTGGCAGATGGCCGGATGTCGCAGCCCGGATGCGCATCCCGGAGCCCGCGGATCACGTGCGGCAGCAGTGTGTTCGAGACGGTCTGGAAGGTGCCGATGTCGATCCGGCTGTCACCGGCCCGGAATCGTTCGATCCCGTCAGTCATTTCGCCCGCCCGCCGCAACAGTTCGCGTCCGTGCTGCAGGACGACCGCGCCGAGCGGCGTGATGCGCACCGGCTTCGGCCCACCCGGCCGGTCGAACAGTGCGGCCAGCGTTGCGAGGTGGCGCAGCTCGTACATGAAGCCGATGCTATCGCCACAGGCGATCGGTTTGATAAGAATCAATCGCTTTTCACGATCATGATGCGCTTCTACGGTCGTCAGTATGACTACCTACACCGTCAACGGCGTCGAGCTCTGTGTGGAGACGTACGGCGATCCGGCCGACCCCGCGATCCTGCTGATCCACGGCGCCGGCGCGTCCATGCTCTGGTGGGACGCCCGCCTGTGCGCGGAGCTCGCGCGCCGCGGGCGGTATGTGATCCGCTACGACCAGCGCGACACGGGGCAGTCGACCTCGTTCCCGGTCGGCGTGCCCGGCTACGCGATGAGCGACCTGGCCGCGGACGCCGTCGCTCTGCTCGTTGCCCTCGGCATCGAACAGGCGGACGTCGTGGCGCAGTCGATGTCCGGCGGCACGGCGTTGATGCTCGGCGTCGACCACTCGGCGTACGTGCGGTCGCTGACGTTCGTGTCGTCGAGCACCGGCGATGAAGGCCTGCCGCCGCCGTCGGCCACGATGCCGCGGCTCGGTACGCCGGACTTCGGCGATCCGGCTGCGGTCGAGGAGTACGTCGTACGGTCGATCGAGGCCGAGGCCGCCGGGCACTTCGACGAGGCGTCGGCGCGGGCACTGGTGCGGCAGGACATGGGGCAGGCGCGCAACTACGAGGCTTCGCTGACCAATCACTACGCGATGACGTTCGACGGGCCGCGGAACGGGGGATTCGGGGACCTGAGTGTGCCGGTGGTGGTGATGCACGGCGATGCGGATCCGCTGCTTCCGCTCCCACACGGCGAAGCGATTGCGAAGGCTGTGCCGGGCGCGCGGCTGGTGGTGCTGGAGGGCATGGGCCACGGGCTCTCGGAGCCGTACTGGACAACCTTCGTCGACGAACTGCCGGTGATCGCGAGGTAGGCGATGGGCCTGTTGCTCTTCGATCGATAGGTGTCTAATCGAAGGGATGCGGTAGTACGGGAGGTGGCATGGCCAGCGTCAGCGGGCATGCCGGAGTCACCGAGCGCACCGGATCGACCGCGGCCCAGGTGGGGCGGCGGCCGCTGGGGCTGGTGATCGGCCGGCTGCTGTCGACGACCGACCACAAGGTGATCGGCCAGTTGTACCTGGTCACGTCGTTCGCGTTCTTCCTGACCGGCGGTGTGATGGCGCTGCTGATCCGCGCCGAGCTGGCCGAGCCGGGGTTGCAGATCGTCAACGAGGAGACGTACAACCAGCTGTTCACGATGCACGGCACGATCATGCTGCTGCTGTTCGCGACGCCGCTGTTCATTGGGTTCGCCAACGTCATCATGCCGGTGCAGCTCGGCGCGCCGGACGTGGCCTTCCCGCGGCTGAACATGTTCAGCTACTGGTTGTTCCTGTTCGGCGGCCTGATCACGATCAGCGGCTTCCTCACGCCGGGCGGCGCGGCCGACTTCGGCTGGACGGCGTACTCGCCGTTGTCGGGTGGGGTCAGGTCGCCGGGGGTCGGCGGCGACCTGTGGACGATGGGTCTGTGGATGGCCGGTCTCGGGACCATCCTCGGCGCCGTGAACTTCGTGACGACGATCGTCTCGATGCGGGCGCCCGGGATGACGATGTTCCGGATGCCGATCTTCTGCTGGAACGTGCTGGTGACGTCGATCCTGGTGCTGGTCGCGTTCCCGACTTTCGGGGCGGCGCTGCTGGTGCTCGAGGCGGACCGAACCCTCGGGGCGCACGTCTTCGACGCGGCCAACGGCGGGGCGATTCTCTGGCAGCATCTCTTCTGGTTCTTCGGGCATCCCGAGGTGTACATCATCGCGTTGCCGTTCTTCGGCATCGTCACCGAGATCTTGCCGGTCTTCAGCCGCAAGCCGGTCTTCGGGTACTACGGCCTGATCGCGGCGACGGTCGCGATCGGCGCCTTGTCGATCGCGGTCTGGGCGCACCACATGTTCACCACCGGCGCGGTCGCACTGCCGTTCTTCTCGTTCATGACGTTCCTGATCGCGGTCCCGACCGGGGTGAAGTTCTTCAACTGGATCGGCACGATCTGGGGCGGGTCGGTGTCGTTCGAGACGCCGATGCTGTGGGCGATCGGCTTCCTGACCACCTTCCTTTTCGGTGGCCTGACCGGGATCATCCTGGCCTCGCCGCCACTGGACTACCAACTGCAGGACTCGTACTTCGTGGTCGCACACATCCACTACGTCGTCTTCGGCACGGTGGTGTTCGCGATGTTCGCCGGGTTCTACTTCTGGTGGCCCAAGATGACCGGGCGGATGCTCGAGGAACGGCTCGGCAAGCTGCACTTCTGGTTGCTGTTCATCGGCTTCCACACGACCTTCCTGGTGCAGCACTGGCTGGGTGTCGAGGGCATGCCGCGGCGGTACGCCGACTACCGGGTGAGCGACGGTTTCACCACGCTCAACCAGGTGTCGAGCGTCGGTGCCTTCATCCTGGGTGCGTCGATGCTGCCGTTCTTCTACAACATCTACAGGTCGCGGCGCAGTCCTCGCGTCGAGGTGGACGACCCGTGGGGCTGGGGGCGCTCGCTGGAGTGGGCGACCAGTTGTCCGCCGCCGCGGCACAACTTCGTGTCGTTGCCGCGGGTCCGGTCGGAGTCGCCGGCGTTCGATGTGCACTATCCGGAGCTCTCCGCCACCGCCCATAGGGACGAGATCGAGGTTTAGGCCAGGCGCTCCAGCAGACGGGTCAGGGTGTGTGCGGTTCGGGCGGGTGGGGGACTGGTGGAGGCGACCAGCTCCAAGGCCTGGGTGTAGGTCTCGACGTCGTCGCGTTTGTCCAGGTAGAGGGCGCTGGTCAGGTGCTCGACGTACACGATGTCCGGCAGGTCGCGCTGGGGGAAGCGGAACAGGCTGAACGCCCCGCCGGAGGCTGCGTGGCCGGTGTTCTCCAGGGGGACGATCTGGATGGTCACGTTCGGGCGGGCAACGGCGTCGCGGAGGGCGACGAGCTGATCGCGGAGCACCTTGGTGCCGCCGATCGGCCGATGCAGGACGGACTCCTCGATGACGGCCCAGAGGCGCAGCGGCGGCTCGCGGTCAAGGACGCGCTGGCGCCGGGTCCGGAGCGCGACGACCCGCTCGATGTCGCCCTCGGAGCGCGTGCTGACTGCCTGGGTCGGGCTCCGCGACGTCGACGAGGTGCTGCTCGGGTCGAGTTGGGCGACGGCGCGGGCGTACGCCGCGGTCTGGAGGAGGCCGGGGACGAACTGGATCTCGTACGTCCGGATGAGCTCGGCGGTCGCCTCGAGCCCGAGGTACGCGTCGAACCACTCGGGCGTGACGTCGCCGTACCGCTGCCACCAGCCCGGGTTGTTCGCCTCGCGGGCGAGCTCCAGCAGGCGGTCCCGCTCGCGGGCCTCGCTCACCCCGTACAGGCTGAGCAGGTCGGCGACGTCGCGCTCCTTGAACCCGACCCGGCCGAGCTCGAGGCGGCTGATCTTCGACTCCGAGGCGCGGATCGCCCAGCCTGCGTC
The DNA here is from genome assembly GCF_043197975.1 of Kribbella sp. NPDC048928. Classification (NCBI taxonomy): domain Bacteria; kingdom Bacillati; phylum Actinomycetota; class Actinomycetes; order Propionibacteriales; family Kribbellaceae; genus Kribbella; species Kribbella sp. NPDC048928. The sequence continues at coordinate 200,785 of NZ_JBICUC010000005.1, forward strand.
CGTACGGCTGACGCCGGCGCGCTCGCGCAACGCCCGCAGATGACTCCCCAACACCATCCGCAGAGCAGTAGGCCCCACCACACTTCGCCCCGCCATACGACGAGTCTACAGCACTATCGAACAAATGTTCCCATGTGATCCCAGGTCGGTGGCAGCCTCAGTCGCGGAGGTATTCGGCGCGCCAGCGGTGGATTGTGGGATCGGAGGGGCTGGGGGCCTGCTCGAGCTGGATGAGGCGGAGGTCCGGGGCCGTGAAGGACTGGATGGTTGCGCGGGTGAGCGGCCAGGGTGGGCCTTGGACGTCCGCATCGGGCTGGCCGTCGGGACGGGCAGCCGCGATGACCAGGAGGGTGCCGCCGGGGGCGACCAGGCTGGTGACCTGCTTGATCGCGTCGGCCTGCAGGGCGATCGGGAGCGCCTGCACCGTGTAGATCTCGACGATCAGGTCGAACGCGCCGTGCCAGTCGGCGGGTGGGTGGAACAGATCGGCGACCAGGTAGTGCACCTTGGAGTCCGGATGGTTGCGGTGTGCGGTCTCGATCGCGCTGGGCGAGATGTCGAACGCGGTGGTGTCGTACCCACGGTCGACGACCAGCTCCGCGTCCCACCCGGTGCCGGCGCCGACGATCAGTGCGGTCTTCCCGCTGCCGTCCGGCTCGGACTCGTTGATCCACTCGACGAGCAGCTGGTGCGCGGTGCCACGATCCCACGGTACGACCGCGTCGCCGTCGGCGGCTGCCGCGTAGAGGTCCTCGAACCAGCCGGTCGGGTCGTCGCGGTCCAGCGACTCGCGGGCGATCCGCCGCGACACGACATCGGGATCCTCAGTCATCGATTGCGTCCTCCAACTCAGGACCGGCATGGATGCTCCGTACGGTCTGCACGGTGTCCACATCGGTCGGCAACTTGTCGTCGCGGTACCGGATCACGCGGGCGAACCGCAGGGCCATGCCGGCCGGGTACCGCGGTGAGGTCTGTACCCCGTCGAAGGCGATCTCCACCACCACCTCCGGCCGGAGGTAGACGGTCCAGTCGTCCTGCCGTACGGCAAGTTGCTGGAACCGCTCCGTCTGCCACCGCAGCAGCTCGTCGGTGAGCCCCTTGAACGTCTTCCCGAGCATCACGAACTCGCCGGTCTCGTCGTCGCGTGCGGCGAGGTGCAGGTTCGACAGCCAGCCCTTGCGGCGGCCGTGGCCCCACTCGGCCGCGAGCACCAGCAGGTCGAGGGTGAACGTCTGCTTGACCTTTACCCAGCCGGATCCGCGCCGGCCGGCCTCGTACGGAACGGTGAGCGACTTGACCACGACGCCTTCGTGTCCCCGTCGCACCGCGTCGTCGAAGAACGCCTGACCCGCCTCGGCGTCAGCCGTCACGAGCCGCGGGATGCGGCGCTCCTCGGGCAGCAGCTTCGAGAGCCGGTCGTGCCGCTCGGCGCCGTCGAGCCCGAGCAGGTCCTCACCGTCCTGATGCAGGATGTCGAAGAAGTACGGCGTCAGCGGCACGGTCTCCGGACCCGTGGTCGCCCGCGTCGCGGTCCGGGAGCCGGTGACCTGGAACGGCTCCGGCCGACCGTCCGGACGCAGCGCGATCAGCTCACCGTCGAGCACGACCTGCCGGACCTCGAGGGCCAGGACAGCGGTGACGACCTCGGGTACGCGGGCGGTGATGTCGTCGAGCGTCCGGGTGTAGACGACCACCTTCTCGCCGTCGCGGTGCGCCTGGATCCGGATGCCGTCGAGCTTCCACTCCAGCGCCGCCGGTGCACCGGTCTTGGTCAACGCCTCGGCCACTGTGGTCGCCGACTGCGCGAGCATCGGCTGCACGCCGCGGCCGACCTCCAGCCCGAACTGCGCGAGCCCCGGCTCGCCCTCGGTCAGCACGGCGACCGCGACCGGAGCCGTCGCCCCGCGCAGCATCGCCGCGGTCCGGATCTTGTCCAGCGGAATGCCCGTGGCCCGCGCGACCGCGTCGGCCATCACGCCGTCGAGCGCGCCCTGCCGCAGCTCGCCGCCGACCAGCAGCCGCAGGAACTGCTGCTCCGGCGCGGTCGCCCGGCCGAACAACTCGTCGACGGCCGCACGGCGCCGGGCCTGCACACCGGTGCCGGACATCTCGGCGAGCTCCGCGAACGCGTGATCAACCTCCACGACCGTCAGCGACGGCTCCGGAGCCGGGTCGGGAGCGTCCATCAGGGTCCGCCAGCCCACTCCGGTCCGGCGCTGGCGCAGCTCGCCGGACAGGTAGGTCACGACGATCTCGATCTCGGCCGGCTCGGTCGCCTCGGAGAGCAGCCCCGCGATGAATCCGGCCTTCTGCAGCCGCGACCGCGTCCCGGCCAGCGCGGCCGAGGTCTCGACCACCTGGGTGAGCAACATGCCCCCAGTCTCGCGCAAGCCGCCGACAATCCGAGGTCGTACCGCAACTTTGGCTGGCTAGCGTGCATCGTGCTGAATACATCGGTCACAAATGGGGAGTTGAGATGCGACGTAATATCACGCTGATGGCGGGGCTGGCGCTGGCGGTCCCGGTACTGACCGCGGCCGCACCGGCGCACGCAGCGCCGGCGGAGGCAACAGCGCAGGCTGCGAACACCTGTTCCGTCGAGTCCGGCGGGCTGACAGCTGCCAAGAACACCGTCGACAGGTACGTCAACGCGACGTCGCCGATCACCGTGAAGCCGGTCGACACGATGGCCCTGAAGCCGTTCGGCGACCGCGCGATCTCGCTGAGCACGAACTGGGTGTGGGACGACGACCTGAACCCGGACCAGATGTCGTACGACGGCCATGTCGTGTCCGGCGGCGTCATGTACCAGGCACACCAATGGGTCGAGAAGGGCACCGGCGGCAAGGTCGTCAGCAGCAGCATGACCCGGGTCGGCAGCGGCTGGGACGCGTTCCGGACCCTCACCCAGTCGTGGTCGCTGGAGACCTCCGGGCACCGGATGTACGCCCTCCGCAACGACGGCGTCCTGTTTCGCTGGAACCTCACCCCGCAGAACGACGGCACCAACGTCTGGCACGCCGCCGGCTCGTACCCGGGCTTCTCCGCGGTCAAGGCGGTCACCTTGCTCAGCCGTACGTCGACGTACGACACATTGCTCGCGACGACGCGGGGCGGTGCGCTCTACACGATCCACATCCCGCTCAGGTCGCCGATGAAGCCGGTCGTGAAACCGGTCCGGAGGAGCACCTGGCAGGGCTTCGAGACGCTCCTCACCGCGCGCTGCGGGAACTACGGCACGCTGCTGCTCGGGATCGACAAGGAGACCGGCTCCGGCTACCTGTACGCCGTTGGACACGCCAACGGAACGGCCACCGTGATCAAGAGCCTCGGCAAGGTGCCGGCGACCTTCGACGACCAGCTGGACTTCAGCTGGGCCAGCGTGGTCGCCGCTCCGCTGTTCGGCGAGTGATCCTCACGGCGCCGGCGGCAGCTCGTCCAGGAAGTCCGCCGGCGGCGTGAAGAACAGGCCGCCGGTGACCGCGGTGGAGAAGTCGAGCAGCCGGTCGTGGTTGCCCTCGGGGACGCCGATGAACATCCGGCGCAGCATCAGCTCGGTCACCGCCGGCGTCTTCGCGTACCCGATGAAGTAGGTGCCGAACTCCTGCGTGCCGACGGTGCCGAACGGCATGTTGTCACGCAGGATCTGCAGCTCGTTGCCGTCGTCGTCCTCGACCACGTTCAGCACGATGTGCGCGTTGCCGGGCTTCTTCGCGTCGGCGAGCTCGATGTCGTCGAGCTTGGTACGGCCGACCGCCAGCTCCTGCTGCTCGACACTCAGCGCGTTCCAGGTCTTCAGGTTGTGCAGGTACTTCTGGACGATCACGTAGCTGCCGCCCCGGAAGCCGGGGTCCTCGTCACCGACCAGGACGGCGTCGCGGGCCTCGGTACCGGTCGGGTTCTCGGTGCCGTCCACGAAGCCGAGCAGGTCGCGCATCTCGAAGTACTTGAAGCCGTGCACCTCGTCGACGACCGTCGCGGCGCCGTCGAGCACGGTCATGATCTGGCTCGCGAGCTCGAAGCACTGGTCCTGGTGTGCGGCCCGGATGTGGAAGAGCAGGTCGCCTGGCGTCGACGGCGCGTGGTGGGTGGCGCCCTTCAGCTCGACGAACGGGTGCAGCTCGGCCGGTCGCGGTCCGCCGAACAGCCGGTCCCATGCGTCCGATCCGATGCTGGCGACACAGGACAGGTTCCCGCTCGGCACCCGGAAGCCGACGGAGCGCACCAGGCCGCTCAGCCGCTCCAGCAGGTCCCGTGTGCGATCCTCGCCGTCCGGCTCGATCTGCACGACCAGGAAGATCGCCGAACCGCTCAGCGGCATCAGTACGGACTGCGGTAGCGCGTCCGTCTCCCGATCCGGTTCACCAACCATCGTGGTCTCCCTCCGTCCCCTTGGCCCGATCTTCTAGAGTCCAGTCATGGACCCGCAACAGCCCGGGCCGCCTCCGCAACCGGGCCCATACTCCCAGCCGGGGCAGCAACCACCGCCGCCGCCCCACCCCGCCACGCCGGGTCCTCCCAACCAACCAGGCCCGTACGGCCAGCCACGCCCATACGGCCAGCCAGGCCAGTACGGTCAACCAGGTCCGTACGGCCAGCCGGGCCAGTACGGTCAGCCCGGGCCGTACCCGCAGCCGTGGGGCCAGCCGGGGCCCTATCCGCAGCCGGGTCCGTATCCGGCGCAGTACGGGGTCCGCGAGCCGCGCATCGTGCCGGCCCCGACCGGTACTCCGTTCCACCGCCTCGGCCGGACGCCGAAGCACGTCTGGTGGCGGCCGATCGCCGGCACCCTCCTGCTCGGCCTCTGCGGCTTCTTCGCGATGACGTTCGTGGTGCTCGCCTGGGCGATCGTGCACGAGCTGACGGCCGGCAGCTTCCCGGCTCCGAGCGGCACCGACGTCTTCCCGAGCGACACTGAGAACCTTGCGCTGTCGCTGGCGCTGCTCGGCATCCTGACACCGCTCGTCGGCCTGGCCGCGTGGCTGGTCCAGCGCCGCCCGTTCTGGAGCGTCGCCTCGGTCCTGAACCGGATCCGCTGGCGCTGGCTGCTCTGGTGCTGCCTGCCCGCCCTTGGCTACGTCGCCCTCTCGTACCTGGTGGGCCTGCTCGTCGACGCCGTCGCGCCACCCGAGGACGCGATCGGGTCCGAGGGCGGTGCCTGGATCGGGTTCGGCGCGTTCGTCGTACCGGCGCTGGTGATCCTGATCCTCGTGCCCTTCCAGTCGACGGCCGAGGAGTTCGTGTTCCGCGGCTGGCTGATCCAGGCGGTCGGCGCGTACGGTCCGGACAGCGTGGACGGCGCCGACGGGAAGGCGCGGCGGTTGCGCAAGCTGTTCCGGTCGCCGTGGCCGGGGATCGTGGTCGGCGGGGCGGCGTTCGTGCTGGGGCACGGGTACACCGGCTGGGCGATGGCCGACGTGTTCCTGTTCGCGGTGACGGTCGGCTGGCTGACGGTCCGGACCGGGGGACTGGAGGCGGCGATCGCGCTGCACGTGCTCAACAACCTGATCGCCTTTTTGTTGCCTGCGGCAATGGGTCATGGCGCCGAGTGGGACCAGCAGGGCGGCGCGCCGTGGACGCTGCTCGTGAGCGACGCCGTCTGCCTGGCCGCCTACGCGTACGCGGTGACCTGGCTCGCGCGTCGTCGCGAGGTCGCCCGGCTGAGCTGAAAAGCCCGCGAGAACTGTCGGTCGGGTCTGGCAGGCTGTGCCGGGTGACGAACGCGAAGATCGAGGCCGTGCTGTTCGACTGGGGCGGCACGCTGGCAACCTGGCACGACATCTCCCTGCACGAGACCTGGCGCGCGGTGACCGCCGTGCTCGACCAGCCGGACCCTGAGGACCTGGCGGCCCGGCTGGTCGCCGCCGAGGGCACGGTCTGGCGGCGGTCCCGCGACGAGCACCGCAGCAGCACCCTCGAGGAGGTTTGCACGCTGGCCGAGGTCGTCATGACCCCGGCCGCCCTCGCGGAGTACGAGCGGCAGTGGGATCCGCACACTGTGCTCGAGCCGGACGCGATCGAGACGCTGCACGCGCTGAAGGCACAGGGTCTGAAGTTGGGCGTCCTGTCGAACACGATCTGGCCCCGTCGGCGGCACGAGGACATCTTCGCCCGCGACGGCGTACTGGAGTTGTTCGACGGCGCGGTCTACACCAGCGAGATCCCGCACACGAAGCCGCACCCGGAGGCGTTCCTGGCGGCCATGCGCGCGGTCGGGGTGTCCGAGCCGGCCCGGTGCCTGTTCGTCGGCGACCGGCTGTTCGACGACGTCTGGGGCGCGCAGAACGCGGGCATGCGGGCCGCGCACCTGCCGCACAGCGCGATCCCGCGCGAGCAGGTCGGCCACACGGAGGGGACGCCGGACGCGACCGTCCAGCGGCTCTCCGAGCTCCCCGCCCTGATCGACACCTGGAACGCGGCCGCCGCCTGAACCCCGCCGCCTGAAACCCGAAGGACCCCCGGGCCAGATCGTGGCCCAGGGGTCCTGAGGGGTTTCGGGGTAACTACCGGTGCTGCGTTATGCGGCCAGCGTCGGGTCCGCCATCAGGCGGAGCCGGCCGAGCGCCTCGCGCTCGATCTGGCGGACACGCTCCGCCGAGATGCCGTGCACGGCGCCGATGTCGGCCAGTTTGGCCTGCCGGCCGTCGTGCAGACCGTACCGTCGCCGGATCACGTCTGCCGATCGCGGGTCCAGCTGGTCGACCAGACTGAACAGCCCCGAGCGGTCGGACGCGTCCGCGACCAGCTGGTCCGGACCCGGCGCGGTCTCCGCCGCGATCAGGTCGCCCAGCGAGGTCTCGCCCTCGTCGTCGACCGGGCTGTTCAGGCTGATGTGGTCCCGGCCGATGCGGATCAGTTCGGTGACCCGCTCCACCTCCAGGCCCAGCTCGGCCGCGATCTCGTCGATCTCCGGCTCCCGCCCGAGCTTGCGTTCCAGCGTGCGCCGTGCGGACCCGATCTGGTTCAGCTGCTCCACCACGTGCACCGGCAGCCGGACCACGCGGGCCTGCTGCGCGATACCGCGGGTGATCGCCTGCCGCACCCACCAGGTCGCGTACGTCGAGAACTTGAAACCCTTCCGGTAGTCGAACTTCTCCACCGCCCGGATCAGCCCCGTGTTGCCCTCCTGGACCAGGTCCAGCAGCGGCATCTGGGACCGCCCGTAACGGCGCGCGATCGACACCACGAGCCGGAGGTTCGCGGTCACGAACCGCTGCTGTGCGCGCTGGCCTGCCTCGGCCAGCCACTCCAGCTCTTCCTCCGTCGCATATTTGGGCGCTCCGCCCTTCTTTCGTCCAACCCGCCCCTCGGCCAGCAGTTGCTCCGCCAGGAGTCCTGCCTCGACCGTCTCAGCGAGCTCGACCTCTTCCTCTGCGGTCAGCAGCGGGGTCCGCGCGATCTCCTCAAGATAGAGACCAACGCTGTCCTTGCCGTCGATACCGTCGTCCGTGCTGCGGACACGAGCCATGCGAGCCACCGAAACTCCCTTCGTCGTTACATGGAGAGCAACGCTCGAGTAGGGTTCAAGATTCCGGTACCAGTGTGTAAACACCCTGAAGGTTCCCTGAGAGTTCCCGGCAGCAATTCCTCATTGCGCACACCGGTGCCCCTTGATGTGTTGCACAACACACACCAAGGGGCAGTAAATTCCCGCTTTTTTCAGCTCAGACCGAGGGTGTCGAGTTCCCAGGCGAGCGAGAACGCGAGCTCGCGCCAGGCGTCGTAGCGCCCGCTGCGGCCGCCGTGCCCGGCCTCCATCTCGATCTTGAGCAGCACGTCGGAATCGCCGGTCGCGGTCGCGCGGAGTTTCGCCACCCACTTCGCCGGCTCGACGTAGAGGACCCTGGTGTCGTTCAGACTGGTGATCGCGAGGATCGGCGGATAGTGCTGTGCGGTGACATTTTCGTACGGCGAGTACGACTTCATGTACGCATACACCTCGGGATCCGCGAGCGGATTGCCCCATTCCTCCCACTCGATCACGGTGAGCGGCAGCGACGGGTCCAGAATCGACGTCAGTGCGTCCACGAACGGGACCTCGGCGACGATTCCGGCGAACGCGTCCGGGGCCAGGTTGGCGACCGCGCCCATCAGCAGGCCGCCGGCGCTGCCGCCCTGCGCGACGATCCGTTCCGGCCTGGTCCAGCCGGCCTCGACGAGATGTTTCGCCGCCGCGACGAAGTCGGTGAACGTGTTGCGCTTGGTGAGCATCTTGCCGTCGTCGTACCAGTGCCGGCCCAGCTCCCCGCCGCCACGGACGTGCGCGATCGCGAACACCACGCCCCGGTCGAGCAGCGACAGCCGCGCGATCGAGAACCACGGGTCCATGGACGACTCGTACGAGCCGTACCCGTACAGCACGACCGGCGCGTTCCCGTCCTTGGCGACGTCCTTGCGCGCCACCATCGAGACCGGCACCTTGGTCCCGTCGGCCGCGGTCGCCCACTCCCGGTACTGCGTGTACTCGCCGGTGTCGACGCCGCCGAGCACCGGCTGCTGCTTGAGCAGTCGCCGCGTACCGGTCGCGATCTCGACGTCGTACGTCGAACCCGGCGTCACCAGCGACGTGTAGCCGAACCGGTACCGGGTGTCCTGCCATTCGTCGTTGCGTCCGGGGGAGACGGTGAAGATCGGCTCGTCGAACTCGAGCGCCTCGGGGGCACCGAAGCCGTCACCGCTGCGCCGCATGATCGCCAGCTCGGTGAGTGCGTTGCGCCGGCGGAAGAGGATCACGTGGTCGGCGAACGCGTCCACGCCGAGCAGCCGGCTGGTTTCGTCGCCGGCGATCAGCGTCGTCCAGTCGCCGGGGGAGTCGAGCGGCGCGGAGGCGAGGGAGAAGTTCGCGGCGTCCGCGTTGTGCGTGATCAGGAGCTGGTCGCCGGCGTGTTCGACGTCGTACTCGACGCCCTCTTGGCGGGTCTTGACGACGACCGGCTCGCCCGTGGGGTTGTGCGCGTCGAGCAGCCAGACCTCGCTGGTGAGTTTGCTGCCGAGCGAGATCAGCAGCGCCTGCTCGTTACGGGTCAGGTCGACGCCGACCCAGAACCGCTCGTCGGGCTCTTCCATCACCAGTACGTCGCCAGAGCCGGACGCCGTGGTGCCGAGTGTGTGCCGCCAGACCTGGTACGGGCGCCAGGCGTCGTCGACCTTCGTGTAGAAGATCGTCGAGCCGTCCGCGGACCAGGCCGAGCCGTAGTGCACCTCGGGCAGCTCGTCCGGGAGCAGCTCGCCGGTGCTCAGGTCCTTGATCCGCAGTGTGAAGCGCTCGTCGCCCTTGACGTCGACCGAGTACGCGAGCAGCCGGCCGTCGGGGGAGACGTCGACGGTGCCGAGCGAGAAGAACTCGGAGTCGCCGGCCACCTCGTTCCCGTCCAGCATCACCTCTTCGCCGGCGATCGCGCCGCCGGTCGCCGGCGGCTCGTCGCCGTCGGCCTTGACGCGGCAGTGCAGGGAATACTGCTGACCCTCGATCGTGCGCGAGTAGTACCAGTACCCGCCCTGCCGCGCCGGGACGCTCAGGTCGGTCTGCAGCGTCCGGTCCGAGATCTCCTTGAAGATTGCCTCACGCAACGATTCCAGGTGCGCGGTCCGCGCCTCGGTGTAGGCGTTCTCGGCCCGCAGGTACCCCAGCACCTCGTCGTCGGTCTTGTCCCGCAGCCACTCGTAGTCGTCCACGAACGTGTCGCCGTGGTGCGTCCGTTCCACCGGCTTCCGCGCCGCCACCGGCGGCACCAGGGAAGGGTGCTCAGATGAAGTCTCAGACATGCCGCGAGACTACCCGCGACCCCACCTGACAACTAAGCGAGTAAGGCCGTGACGGCATCCAGCGCGGCCGTGACCGCGGCCCGCGACTCGTCCGTGTGGTCCAGTACGTCGAACCCGTGCCGCCCGTTCGGTACGTCGATGAGTTGCAGCCGCACGCCCGCAGCCCGGGCGGCCTCGACGAACGGCGGCTGCGTCGGCGCCACGTCGGGCAACTCATGGCCGACCACCGTCATCACGACCGGGAGTTTGCCGGCTCCGGCGACCGCCTCGACCGGATGCGTGCCGCGCACCGTCACGAGCTCGGAGTCGCCCAGCACCGGATAGGTCAGCGCGACACAACGCAACCACTCCGGCGGACTGTGCAGGAACGGCGAGGCCAGCGGGCCGGCACCGGAGAAGAACCACAGGGCGATGCGCTCGCCGTCGACCCGAGGATGCGTGCGCAGGGCGGTGGTCGCGGCCGCGATTGCGGCGTTGGAGCGGTCGTCGTCAGGCAATCCGTCCGGGCTGTGGTTCACGACGGTCGCGACGCATCCCCGCTCGGCGAGCTGGATTAAAGGTCGTACGTGGCGACGACGGGGGCGTGGTCGCTCCAGCGTTCGGCGTAGGTCGGGGCTCGGTGGATGACGCAGGCTGATGCGGCGGCGGCTAGCTCGGGGGAGGCGATCTGGTAGTCGATGCGCCAGCCGGCGTCGTTGTCGAACGCCTTGCCGCGCCAGGACCACCACGAGTACGGACCTGGGCCGTCGCCGCCGAACTTGCGGCCGAGATCGACCCAGCCGGCCGCGAACAGGCGATCCAGCCAGGCGCGTTCCTCGGGCAGGAAGCCGCTCTTCTTGCGGTTCGCCTTCCAGGCCTTCAGGTCTTCCTGGCGGTGCGCGATGTTCAGGTCGCCGCAGATCAGCACGTGCCGTCCGTCCGCGCGCAGCTCGGTCAGCCGCTGTGTGATCGCGTCCAGGAACGCGTACTTCTCCTCCTGGCGCGGCGGCGTCTCGAACTCCCCGGTGAACACGTACGTGCTGACCGCGGTCAACGTCGATCCGTCGTCGAGGACCACGTCCGCCTCGGCCCACCGGCCGGTCCCGTTGAAACGCTCCGGGCCGATCTCCAGGCGCTCGCCCTTGATCGGTCGCCGACTCGCCACGGCGACCCCGGCGCGGCCCTTGTGCCCGTCGATCGTCGGCTCGGCATGCGCGATGTTCCAGTCCGCGCCGAGGAGCTCCCGCAGCACCTCGTCGGATGCGCGAACTTCCTGCATCAGCAGCAGATCCGGGTCGGTGTCCTCGAGCCACGGCGCCATCCCGCGCCGGAAGGCAGCTCTGATCCCGTTCACATTCACCGTCGCAACCGTCAGCACGGCGAAACCCTACCCTCTGTGATGACCCGGCTTCACAACCATCAGCACCAGGACGATCAGCCAGAGCAGAGCAAAGATCCCGCTCGTCATCGAGAGCAGCTTCGCCTTCGACAGCACACCGCTGCGAGCCTCCGGCGTACCGCCCGCGACGGCGAGTACGGCCGACTGGGCCGGGACGACCAGCAACGCCAGCACCAGCGCGGCGGCCAGCGTGAGCACGATCGAGCTGATCAGCCAGGCCTCGCCCATCACGTGCATGCTGCCCGCGAGCGCGAAGCCGAACAGCGGCACGGCCAGGCTCACCCAGGCGTACAGGCGGGTGATCCGGTGGAGCACGTCCAGACCGCCCGCGCCCGGGGTCTCCGCGGTGAGCATCCGGCGCGCGATCGGCGGGAACATGCTGGCCGCGACCGTGATCGGACCGACGCAGAGGATCGCGGCGAGGATGTGGACGATCAGGAAGAACTTGTTCATCTGTCACTCATTCGGAACGTCGTCGAGAGGCTGGGTTGTCGACAAGATGGCGTCCAGTGACTGCGCGCACAGGTGCTCGAGGGCGTCCGGCGGGACGGTCGGGTCGTCGATCCAGGTCAACAGGGTCTGTTCGACGTAACCCTGCCAGCCGTGGCAGGCGAGCTCGACGACGGGGGTGACCTCGATGCCACGCTGAGCGACCGCGCCGATCACCCACTGACTGAAGACCTGCCGCAGCTGGGAGTGCAGCGCGCGGATCTCGGGGTCGCCGGCCGCGGACCTCAGCAGCGTCGCGCGGTACAGCTGTGGGGCTTCGAGGACGGCGCGGACGAATGCGCGGATGCCGGCCCGGAGCTGTTCGTCCGGAGGCAGTGACGGGTCCGGGGCGGTCCGTAGCATGACCTCGGCGGCCGCCTCCTCGATGACGGCGTACTGGAACTTCTTCTTCGAGCCGAAGTAGTGGAACAGCAGCGCGGGGGAGACGCCGGCCGCGGCCGCGACCAGCTCGACCGTGAGCTCGCGATGCGGGTCCGCGAGCAGCACCCGGCGCGCGGCCTCCAGGATCTGCGCCCGGCGTTCGTCCGGACGCAGGCGGGCAGTGGTCGGGCTCATGGCAGAGAGTCTATTGAGTAAATGGTCAACAAGCACTTACTGTTGAGTATCCACTCAACAAGCTGGAGGTTCCCGATGCGTCCGTTGGCCGGTCAAGTCGTGCTCGTCACCGGAGCCTCCCGGGGGATCGGCGCCGCGGTCGCCCGGAAGCTGGCCCAGGACGGGGCCAAGCTCGCCCTGGTTGGTCTGGAGCCGGACGAGCTGAAGAAGGTCGCGGAGGACTGCGGCCCGGACGCAGGTTGGTGGGAGGCTGACGTGACCGACATCGACTCGCTGCAGGCGGCGGTCGAGGCGGTCGCGGGGCGCTACGGCCGGATCGACGTCGTGATGGCGAACGCCGGGATCGCGGCGCCGGGCTTCACCCGGAGCATGGACCCGAAGGCCTGGGAGCGCGTGCTCGACGTGGACCTGCTCGGCGTCTGGCGCACTGTGCACCTCACCCTGCCGCATCTGCTGGAGAGCAAGGGGTACCTGTTGCTGGTGTCCTCCCTCGCCGCGATCGTGCACATCCCGGGCCTGGCGTCGTACAACGTGGCCAAGGCCGGCGTCGAGGCGATGGGCGACACGCTGCGCCCGGAGCTCAAGCACCTCGGCGTGCGGGTGGGTGTCGCGCACATGACGTTCGTCGACACCGACATGGTGCGCGGCGTCGACACGCATCCGGTGTTCGGCAAGGTCCGGACGGGCATCCCGATGGTGAGCAAGACGTACCCACTGGACTTCGCCGTGGACAAGTTCGTCGAGGGCATCAAGAAGCGTTCGCGGACGGTGCACGTTCCCGGCTGGATCGGTGCGCTCAAGGTGGTCCGCTGGGCGCTGCCGCACATCATCGAGGCCGGATCCCGGTTCAGTGTGCCGAAGGCCGACGCGGCCGCGCTCGCCGACGTACAGGCACGCGGCGCCGAGGCGTCGTCGCGGCCGTCCGGCGCTGGTGGCCTGGCCGACTCGGAGAAGGCCGCGCACCAATGAGTCGCGCGCACGACATCGTCCTGCTCGGTGCGAGCGGTTTCACCGGCGCGCTCACCGCGGAGTACCTGGAGAAGAACGCACCCGACGGCCTCCGCTGGGCCGTTGCCGGACGCAACAAGTCGAAGCTGGAACGGTTCGGCAGGGACATCGTGTACGCCGATGCCACCGACCCGGAGTCCTTGCGCAAGCTCGCCGAGTCGACGAAGGTCGTCGCGACGACGGTCGGCCCGTACATCCAGTACGGCGAGGGGCTGGTCGCGGCCTGCACCGAGGCAGGCACCGGGTACCTCGACCTGACCGGTGAGCCGGAGTTCACCGACCGGATGTACGTGCGGTACCACGAGCGCGCGACGCAGACCGGTGCACGGATCATCCATGCCTGCGGCTTCGACTCGATCCCGTACGACCTCGGCGTGCAGTACACGGTCGAGCAGCTGCCGGAGAACGTACCGATCCAGGTCGACGGCCTGCTCCGCGCCGGCGGACGTCCCTCCGGCGGTACGTTCCACACCGCGATCACGGCCTTCTCACGACCGAAGCAGCACCTCGACGCGCACCGTGCCCGCCGCGCCGCGGAGCCTCGTCCGGAGGGGCGGAAGGCTCGTGCGGTGGCGGGCCGGATCCACCGTGAGCAAGGGTTCTGGGCGGTGCCGTTGCCGACCATCGACCCGCAGATCGTCGGGTACTCCGGGCGGCTGCTCGACCGGTACGGCCCCGACTTCCGCTACTCGCACTACGCCGCCGTGAAGCACCTGCCGACTGTTGCCGCAGGCATCGGTGGTGTCGGCCTGCTGGTCGCGGGCGCTCAGATCCCGCCGGTACGCAACGCATTGCTGAACCGGCTGCAGCCCGGCGACGGACCGAGCGCCGAGACCCGTGCGCGGTCCTGGTTCAACGTGCGATTCGTCGGTCGTGGCGGCGGCAAACAGGTGATCACCGAGGTCGCGGGACGGGACCCCGGATACGACGAGACCGCGAAGATGCTCGGTGAGAGCGCGCTCTGCCTGGCTCTCGACGACCTTCCGGAGACTGCCGGCCAGACCACCACGGCCGCGGCCATGGGACCTGCTCTGCGCGAGCGCCTGGTGAAAGCGGGGATGACCTTTGCCACCCTCGAGGTTGACAGCTACTAGCGCCGACGGCACCCGGATCGCTGTCTCCACGTACGGCGATCCCGGCGCGCCCGTTCTGGTCTGCGTACACGGCTATCCGGACAACGCCGCGTTGTGGGATCCGGTCGCCGAGTTGCTGGCCGACGACTTCCAGGTCGTGACGTACGACGTCCGCGGAGCCGGCGCGTCGGATCATCCGAGCAGCACGTCGGCGTACTTGCTCGACCGTCTGCAAGAGGACTTCGAAGCGGTCATCGACCAGGTGTCACCGGATCGGCCGGTGCACATACTCGCCCACGACTGGGGCTCCATCCAGTCCTGGCACTTCGTGACCGACACGCACCTGCAGAAGCGGATCGCTTCTTTCGTCTCCATCTCGGGGCCGTCGCTCGATCACGCCGGGTACTTCATTCGCCAACTCAACCGCGCGGCACTCCGTCAGCTGATCCACTCCTGGTACATCTTCTACTTCCACCTCCCGTGGCTCCCGGAGCGCGGCTGGCGCAACGGCTGGGCGCATCGCGCCTTCAACCGCCTCGAACAGCAGGACCCGGACGACCGCCGCACGATCGGCGACTACGTGTACGGCATGAAGCTCTACCGCGCGAACGTCCTGCCACGTCTCCTCAGGCCGGCTGAGCGGCGGACCGGCGTGCCCGTACTCGCTGTCTCACCGGACGCGGATCCGTTCGTCACCACACCGCTGCAGACCGACGTCGCGCGCTGGGCCCCGAACCTCACGGTGAAGGTGATCAGGGGCGGCCACTGGATGCCCCGGAACGATCCCGGACTTGTCGCCGAACTGGTGCGGGATCACACTCGCCGGGTGGCACGCTGGGAGACATGAAGACGCTTCTCAACCTGATCTGGCTGGTGCTGGCCGGGTTCTGGCTGGCGATCGGGTACGCGCTCGCCGGCATCATCTGCTGCGTACTGATCGTCACGATCCCGTTCGGCATCGCGTCGTTCCGGATCGCCGGGTACACGCTGTGGCCCTTCGGTCGGACCGTGGTCGACAAGCGCACCGCCGGCGCGGGCGCGCTGCTCGGCAACCTGATCTGGATCGTCTTCGCCGGCTGGTGGCTGGCGCTCGGCCACCTGGCCACCGGCATCGCGCTCTGCCTGACCGTGATCGGCATCCCGCTCGGCGTCGCGAACTTTAAGCTGATCCCGGTCTCGCTGCTGCCGCTCGGCAAGGAGATCGTGCCGACCAACCAGCCGTTCGCCACTCGGTGAGCAACGCAGTGGCCAGGTCGCTGACCGTTCTGGGGTCGTGCGGTGCCTGGCCCGAGGCGGGTCGCGCGTGTGCCGGTTTCTTGCTGGAGTACGACGGGTTTCGGGTCGTGCTCGATCTCGGGTACGCGACGTTGCCGCGACTGCTCGAGCACTGCCCGCGTGGCGAGGTCGATGCGGTGGTGGTGACGCACCAGCACCCGGACCACTGCGTCGACGTGAGCGGTCTGGCACGGGTCCGTCACTACGAGGCCCCGACAGCCCCGCCCGTCCCACTGCATTGCACGCCGGGCGTTCTCGACGTACTGCGAGCTCTTGAACCGAGCCCGGATCCGGCGGAGGTGTTCGACGTTCACGAGCTGGCGTCGACGACGCGGATCGGTCCGTTCGACGTTCTGACGGTGGAGCTGCCGCATTACAAGACGAACCTCGGCGTGCGGCTGACGGCACCTGGCGTCTCGGTCGCGTACACGGGCGACAGCGGCCCGTCGCCGGACCACCGCAGGCTTGCGGAGGGCACCGACCTGTTCATCGCGGACGCGACGTACCAAGGCGAGTCACCCGACCACTTCCTGATGTCGGCCGCCGAGGCCGCTCACGCAGCCCGCGGCGCCCAACGCCTCCTGCTCACCCATTTCTGGCCCGGCTCCGACCGCTCGGTGTCGGTTGCCGAAGCACAGCAGCTCTTCGACGGCGAGGTAGTCGCAGCCGACGAGGGCCTCACGCTGACGCTCTGAGCCGGTGCGCTGAGGCGGCTGTTTCGCGGGCCGATTCTGGCGGGCTTGGACAGGAACCGGTGGGTGGGGACCGGTTATTGGGCTCTTCTGTCGTGTGTGTGGGTGGACCGATGGCGGACGGGCCTGGGCGACGGACATCTGGACAGTTAGTGCACCCCGAGACACCGTACGCGCACGGCACTTCCACGCTCAGGTGCACTACTCACCGGCCAGACCCCAACCGACATGTCCTGTCGAACTGTCCGCCCTTCAAAGGTCGCGATTTGTGGCCGGGCGCGGAGAGAGGGGCGCGGGACGGGGCGATCGGTCGAACGGTTGGTCAGGCGTCGTCGGCGTCCGCGGGGGTGTGCTGGATCTTCGTCAGGGCGGGATCGTCGACCGAGAACGTCCGGACCGGGCCCGGGGGAGTGTCGGCGGTCTCGAAGCGGACCGTGACACGGCCGCGGCCCGAACCCCAGACCCAGCCGCGGCCGTGGTCGGGATGCGCGACGTCCTGTCCGGGATGGAAGCCGAGCTGATCACGAGGACGGGCGGGCAGTTCGACGACCTCGATCGGATTCTCCGCGTGCTCGCCCTCGGTGAACAGGTCGTCCTGGATCCAGTCGGCGAGCGAGGACACCCCGACGCCGAGCAGCCGGATGCCGCCGCCGATGTCGCTCTCCTCGAGCAGCCGGCGCGCGACCCGCGCGACCACCCGCGCGTCGTCGGTCGGCCCGGCGAGCGTCGACGAGCGGGTGTGCGTGGTGAAGTCGTGCATCCGGGTCTTGACGGTCACCGTCCGGCCCGACAGTTGGGCCTTCTGCAGGCGCTCCGCGACCCGGTGCGCCATCCGGTCGCCGATCGCGGCGAGCAGCGCCCGGTCGATGATGTCGGTCTCGAACGTGTCCTCGACGCTCACCGACTTCGTCTCCCGGTCGCTCACCACCGGACGGTCGTCGGCCGCGACCGCGAGCCGGTGCAGGCTGGTGCCGTGCGCCGAGCCGACCTGGCGGATCAGCTCGTCCTCGTCGAGCTGCTGCAGGTCGGCGACGGTCCGGACGCCGGCCATGCCGAGGCGCTGCGCCGTCGCCGGACCGACCCCGGGGATCACGGTGACCTGCATCGGTGCGAGGAACTCGGCCTCGGTGCCGGCCGGGACCACGACCACACCGTCCGGCTTGTCCAGATCGCTGGCGATCTTCGCGATCAGCTTGGACGTGCCGGCGCCGACGGAGGCGGTCAGGCCGCCGCTCACCTTCTGGATCGCGGCCTTCAGATCGTTCGCGATCGCTTCCACGTCCTCGACCGTCAGGCCGGACAGCCCGCTCGCGGTCAGGTCGATGAACGCCTCGTCCACCGACAGCGGCTCGACCAGCGGTGACAGCGCCCGCATCTCGGCCATCACCGCCTTGCTGGTCTGCCGGTACACCTCGAAGCGCGGACTCAGGTACGCCGCGTGCGGGCAGCGCGAACGTGCTTCTGCGGTCGACATCGCGGAGCGAACGCCGTACTTGCGGGCCTCGTACGAGGCGGTGGACACGACGCCGCGCGCGCCGATCCCGCCGACCACCACGGGCTTGCCCCGCAGCGACGGCTTGTCCCGCTGCTCGACCGCCGCGAAGAACGCGTCCAGGTCGACGTGCAGCACCGACGGATCATTTCGCACTCGCCAATTGTCGCTGCCGGCACCGACAATTCTTCGATGAGCTTCCCCGACCACTGGGACGACGGCACCGATCCGTCCACGCCCGATCATCAGGTGCACTGGTTCGACGACCGGACGGCGATCATCCGCCAGTCGCTCCGGACCAGCTTCGAAGGACCGTTCCTCTACCTGCTGCTCGGCGACGAGCGCGCCCTGCTGCTCGACACCGGCACCGGCGACGTGCCGCTGCGCCCGCTGATCGAGAAGCTGGCCGGCGACCGCGAGCTGGTCGTCGCGCACACCCACGGCCACGGCGACCACGTCGGCGGCGACGCGGAGTTCCCGCAGGCGATCGGCCGCGGCCCTGAGGCCGTCCAGGAGTTCTTCGGGTTCCCCGAGTGGCCGGACGGCGTGGTGCAGCTCGACCTCGGCGGGCGGGTGCTGGACGTGCTGCCGATCCCCGGGCACCACGCGTCGCACATCGCGGTGTACGACCGCGCGACCCGGCTGCTGCTCGCCGGCGACTCGCTCTATCCGGGACGGCTGTACGTCTTCGACTGGCCGGCGTTCCGGGCGAGCGTCGCGCGGCTCGGGGAGTTCGTTGCCGCGGGCAAGCCGGTGGACTGGGTCCTGGGTGCGCACATCGAGCTCACGACCGAGCCCGGTCAGGACTACGAGATGGGCGCCGACAAGCATCCCGACGAACACGTCCTGCAGCTGCGTCCTGCCGTACTGACCGAGCTCGTCGACGTGGTCGCCGCAGCCGGTGACGACCCGGTCCGGATCGACCGCGACCACTTCATCGTGTTTCCGGTCTGAACCGCGACGCGAATGAACAGCGCGCCACCGGGCACCTTCAGGCACACTGAGGCCATGCTGTAAGCGGGAGCCAGCAGGGGAGGCGCTGATGGGTGAGGAAGTCGACCGGGTCGAGTTCACCCGGGCGGACCGGACCGCGTTCCGGGGTCAGGTGCATCGCAATCTGGACGCGTTCGCGCGGATGCTGCGCGAGGACCGGTTCGCGCCCGAGCGGCCGATGACCGGGATCGAGATCGAGCTGAACCTGGTCGACGAGCGCTGCGACCCGGCGATGAAGAACGCCGAGGTGCTGAGCGCGATCTCCGACGAGGCGTTCCAGACCGAGCTCGGCCAGTTCAACGTCGAGATCAACGTCCCGCCCGGTCAGATCGACGGACTCGGGCTGGACACCATGGAGTCGAGCATCCGGGACAGCCTGAACGCCGCCGACGAGAAGGCTGCCCGGACCGGTTCGTCGATGGTCACCGTCGGCATCCTGCCGACGCTGCTCACCGAGCACATCCACCGCGAGGCGCTCAGCACCAACCCGCGGTACGCGCTGCTCAACGACCAGATCTTCGCCGCCCGCGGTGAGGACGTGCAGATCTCCATCGACGGCGTCGAACGCCTGCAGGTGACCGCGGACAGCATCGTCCCGGAGGCGGCTTGTACGTCGACGCAGTTCCACCTGCAGGTGACGCCCGAGGCGTTCCCGCGGTACTGGAACGCCGCCCAGGCGATCTCCGGCGTCCAGCTCGCGATCGGGGCCAACTCGCCGTTCCTGTTCGGCAAGGAGCTGAACCGCGAGACCCGGATCGCGTTGTTCGAGCAGGCGGCCGACACCCGTACGCACGAGCTGAAGACGCAAGGCGTCCGGCCGCGGGTCTGGTTCGGTGAACGCTGGATCACCTCGATCTTCGACCTGTTCGAGGAGAACTCGCGGTACTACCCGGCGTTGCTGCCGGTGATCTCCGAGGAGGATCCGATCGCGGTCCTGGACCGCGGTGACACGCCGGCCCTTTCGGAGTTGCGGCTGCACAACGGGACGATCTATCGCTGGAACCGCCCGGTGTATGACGTTGTCCGGGAGAAACCCCATCTCCGCGTGGAGAATCGCGTGCTGCCGGCCGGGCCGACGGTGGTCGACACCCTTGCCAACGGCGCCTTCTACTTCGGCCTGGTGCGCGCACTGGCCGACGACGAGCGGCCGATCTGGTCGCAGATGTCGTTCAGTGCCGCCGAGGAGAACTTCCACACCGCGGCGCGGAACGGCATCGAGGCCGAGGTCTTCTGGCCGGGCGTCGGGACCGCGCGCGCGACCGAGCTGGTGCTCAGACGCCTGCTGCCGTTGGCGGTTCGCGGACTGGACGCCTGGGGCGTCGATGTCGCTGTCCGCGACCGGCTGCTGGGCATCGTGGAGCAGCGTTGCCTCACCAACCGTAACGGTGCGTCCTGGCAGGCCGACGAGTTCCATCGCCTGTATACGAAGGGTTCGCACGGCCGGCGCGACGCATTGCGCGGGATGCTACGCCGCTACCGCGATCACATGCACGACAACACGCCCGTCCATCAATGGCCTGTCGACTGAACCGGTTCGGAGGCCCGACAACGTAGGACAGGGTCGCGGAACCCTGGTCCTTCTGGCGGAACCCGCTCGCTCTTGCCCAAGGCAACAGCGTGTGGGAGCGGGTTCGGCACGCCCTTGAGGGACGAGTTCGATAACGACCCGGACTACAGGGGTGGCGCTTTCGGTGACAGCCCTGCAAAGGTGTGGCCACCGGAAGGTTAGGCAGGCCACCTGCGGGTAGTAGTCGGTCACCGGCAGCCCTCCGTCACCGGTGCGACACAACAGGTGCAAATGCAGCGGATGCCGACCGAGGTCGGGAGCAGTATCGTTCGAGACGGGTCGACACACACCCGGAGGTGAGGCAGGGCGATGACGACCATCGTCGTGGGTTATGTGCCGAAGGCAGAAGGCCGTGCGGCCCTTCGGCGAGCAGCGGAGGAAGCGACGCTGCGAGACGCCAAGCTGGTGGTGGTGAACTCGCATCGGGGCGGGCGCAGCTTCGACAGCGACGAGGCCGCGGCGAGTGATGCCGCGTTGACGGAAGTACGCGAGCAACTGGACTCGACAGGAGTGCCGTACGAGGTGCGGCAGCTGGTGCGTGGACTTGACCCGGCGGAGGACCTGGTGGCCGTCGCCGAGCAGGTGCACGCCGAGTTCATCGTGATCGGGCTGCGGCGCCGGTCGCCGGTCGGCAAGCTCATCCTCGGCAGCAACGCGCAGCGGGTGCTGCTCGATGCTCCGTGTCCGGTGCTTGCCGTGAAGGCCGACGAAGGGGAGGACTGAGGTGACTTCGACACGCAGCAGGAAGCTGTGCCTGGCCCAACAGCCCGACGCCGACGAGATGCTGAGCAGAGATCCGTTCGCCTTGCTGGTCGGGATGTTGCTCGACCAGCAGATCCCGATGGAGCGGGCGTTCGCCGGCCCGGTCGCGATCTCACAACGAATGATCGGTCCCTTCGACCCGATCACGGTCGCCCACTACGATCCGGACGCCTTCGTCGAGGTGGTGGCCGGCCCGCCCGCGGTGCACCGGTTCCCGACCGCGATGGCGGCCCGGATCCAGACCCTGGCCAAACACCTCGACGAGCAGTACTCCGGTAACGCGTCGGGCCTGTGGTCCGATGTGAAGTCCGGGGACGACCTGCTGGCCAGGCTGTCCGCCCTGCCGGGGTTCGGCGCGCAGAAGGCGAAGATCTTCGTCGCGCTGCTCGGCAAGCAGTTGAAGGTCCGGCCGCGCGGGTGGCGCGAGGCGTCCGAGCCGTACGGCGAGGACGGCGCGTTCAAGTCCGTCGCGGACGTGATCGACGTGGCCTCGCTGGTGAAGGTCCGGCAGTTCAAACAGGAGCAGCAGCTGGTCCGCCGGCCGGTGGTCGCGCGGCCGCTGCGGCAGACACGTAACGGGTGAGCAAAGTGCGGTGCACGACCCCCCGGAAATACGCTCGCCGGGGGGTCGTGCGACGCGTGGCCTTGGTTCGCGGATTACAATGGACTGTTGCCGCCGCCTGACCAGCGAGCAGCCGCGAACAGCAGTACCCAAAGACTCAGCAACACCCCGAGCTACATCAGTCGTACCGTCGTACAAAACCCTGCGTCAGACGAGAGGTAATTCGTGTCGTCCAGCTCGTCCGAGAACCTTCCCGCCGAGCCGGCCCGGGCCGTGGCCGCCACCGCCCGTAGCACGGCTCCGAGGACCAGCGCCCGAGTGACCGACCCGGCCGCCAAGAAGGTGGCCGCGAAGAAGGCCGCGGTGAAGGCCGCCGGCACCAAGGAGGACGGTATCCCCGCGAAGAAGGCCGCTGCCAAGAAGGCTACGGCGAAGAAGGCAGTGTCCGAGGCGGGTCTGTCCATCGACCCGAAGACCGGCAAGCCGCGCGCGCTGGACGACGTGGACGAGGCGGACTTCAGCCCCGAGGCG
Organism: Kribbella sp. NPDC048928; assembly: GCF_043197975.1. NCBI lineage: Bacteria > Bacillati > Actinomycetota > Actinomycetes > Propionibacteriales > Kribbellaceae > Kribbella > Kribbella sp. NPDC048928. The sequence continues at coordinate 222,951 of NZ_JBICUC010000005.1, forward strand.
GTCAAGCCGCTGGAGAAGGAGCTCACCGAGGACCAGGGCTTCATCGTCTCCGAGGCCGACGAGACCGACGAGCCCGAGCAGCAGGTGATGGTCGCCGGCGCCACGGCGGACCCGGTCAAGGACTACCTGAAGCAGATCGGCAAGGTCCCGCTGCTGAACGCCGAGCAGGAGGTCGAGCTCGCGAAGCGGATCGAGGCCGGCCTGTTCGCCGAGGAGCAGTCCGCCGACGAGGCGAACAAGCTCAAGGAGAAGGTCCGCGACGAGTACGAGTGGATCTCCGAGGACGGCCGCCGCGCCAAGAACCACCTGCTCGAGGCCAACCTGCGCCTGGTGGTGTCGTTGGCCAAGCGCTACACCGGCCGCGGCATGCTGTTCCTGGACCTGATCCAGGAGGGCAACCTCGGTCTGATCCGCGCGGTCGAGAAGTTCGACTACACCAAGGGCTACAAGTTCTCGACGTACGCGACCTGGTGGATCCGGCAGGCGATCACCCGGGCGATGGCCGACCAGGCCCGCACCATCCGGATCCCGGTGCACATGGTCGAGGTCATCAACAAGCTCGCCCGGGTCCAGCGCCAGATGCTGCAGGACCTCGGCCGGGAGCCCACTCCGGAGGAGCTCGCCAAGGAGCTCGACATGACCCCGGAGAAGGTCATCGAGGTGCAGAAGTACGGCCGCGAGCCGATCTCGCTGCACACTCCGCTCGGTGAGGACGGCGACTCCGAGTTCGGCGACCTGATCGAGGACTCCGAGGCGATCGTGCCGGCCGAGGCCGTTTCGTTCACGCTGCTCCAGGAGCAGCTGCACGCGGTCCTCGACACGCTCTCCGAGCGCGAGGCCGGCGTGGTCTCGATGCGCTTCGGTCTCACCGACGGTCAGCCGAAGACCCTCGACGAGATCGGCAAGGTCTACGGCGTGACCCGCGAGCGGATCCGCCAGATCGAGTCCAAGACCATGTCGAAGCTGCGCCACCCGTCCCGCTCCCAGGTCCTCCGCGACTACCTGGACTGATGTCATGACGCAGGCGATCACCAGCGTGTTTGCGCTGGTGATCCCTGTGTTCGAGACGGCTTCATTGGCCGCCGCCGTGCTCACGGCGGCGGCTTTGCTGTTGGCGCTGGTCGTGGTGGCGCGCTCGGCCGCGCGCTTCCCGGGTCACCAGGCCGCGCCGCTGCTCGCCCGCGCTTCGTCGGTCCGGCGCCGCGCCGAGCAGACAGTCTTCCTCCGCCTGCGCGATCCCGACGCCGCCGGCCGCCCCCGCCCACGAGCCCCAGGAAAGTAGCGCCCGCGCCGCCGTACCCCGCCGCCTTCCGCGACCGGGTCGGTGTAGCGCGTACGCCTGCTCGTTCCTTCTCACTCGTGGAGTTCTGTCATGCCTTCTTTCCTGGAGGCACCGGTCGCCGGTGCCTATCACTTGCTCACATCCCTCGTCTCCTTGCTGCAACCGTTCGCCGGCGCGTACGCCGCCGTGATCGCGATCGTGATGTGCACTCTCGTCGTCCGGCTGTGTCTCGTCCCGCTGAGCGTGCGGGCGCAGCGCGGGACAAAGGCCCGCGCCGAGCTGATGCCGCAGTTGAAGCAGCTCACGGACAAACACCGCGACAATCCGGAGCGCCTGCAACGTGAGGTCGCCAAACTGCAGTCCGAGTCCGGTACGTCGCTGTTCGCCGGGTTCCTGCCGACGCTTGCGCAGCTGCCGTTCTTCTGGCTGATGTACACGCTGTTCTCCCGCGCGATGGTCGCGGGGGAGTCGAACGACCTGATCAGCGGCAGCCTGCTCGGGTCGCCTCTCGGCACCCACTGGCCGATCCTGACCAGTACGCCCGCGTACGCGGTGATCGCGCTGCTGCTCTGCGTGGTCGCGTTCTTCTCGGCACGACTCCAGTTGCGCCAGCTCGACCCGTCCGCGACGACGTTGTCACGACGGATCGCCCAACTACTCCCGTACGGCACCCTCCTGACCGCCGCCTTCGTCCCTCTAGCAGCCGGCCTCTACCTCCTGACAACCACCACCTGGACCCTCCTCGAACGCACGATCCTCCAACGCTAGGGGCCACGCATCCCCTCGCGTCACACTGCACCTTCTGAACACGAGTGGATATCCGGCTCTTGTGTCCGATGTGTGGGTGCCGATCACTCCGATACCCAGCCGTACAGCGAGATCGGGCACAGGATCGGGCAGCGGGATGGGGCACGGTTCCGTGATGCGGCACGCGAGCCGCGACCCCCTCGTCCTACCCTCCACGCGGGCTCGCGCCGAGTCGTGGCGTTCGATTGGCACCCGGCCCACCGAGTCGTGGATCGAGGCTGCGTTTGCCCCGTATTTCACTACCAAGATCCACGACTCGACGAAACCTGACGACTGCCGCACGGCGGGTGGCGGGTGGCGGGTGGCCGGGCGGACAGGTCGACAGGACATGTCGGTCGGTGTCTGGCCGGCGGGTAGTACACCTGAGCGTAAAAGTGCGCTGCGCGTACGGTGTCTCGGGGTGCACTACCTGTCGAAATGTCCATGCCCGGCCAGCCCGGCCAGCCCGGCCAGCCCGGCCAGCCCGGCCAGCCCGGTCGGTTGGCTGGTGAACTGGGCGGCGTGGAGGGCGATGGCGGAGGGTTCGGCCAGGCAGTGGTGGGGGTTGACAGGCAGTGGTGGGGGTGGACAGGTCGTTACCTGTGGGCGGCCCCGGCTAGCTGTCCCAGCCCACCAATTTCGTCCGGAACCCCATGCCCGCCCACCGTCGGTCCACCCACACATACGACAGGAGAGCCGGATATCCACTGCCCCCCAGGGTTCTTCGTTCTAGTACCAGTGGAGAACCCACAGCAGCGATGGATATCCACCCGTGTAGCGGGTTCTGGAGCGGGGCGTGAGAGGCGTTGTCAGGGGGTGCGGCGTTCTGTTAGCGTGTTTATTAAAGGCGGTTCTTTAATGGGTTGAGGGTGGATGGAGACTGCACGCGGAGCCGCGCAGGCGGAGCGGGCGGCCAATCAGGTCGCTTGTGTGCGCTTCCTTGCCGCTGCGGACGAGGCGCGTACGGTCGGCGTGATCAGCGAAGGTACTGGCCTGTCGCGGCCGACTGTGCATGCGGTCCTCGACGATCTGCTCGAGGTGGGACTGGTCGAGGCCACGAGTCCGGCGACGGCGGGTCCGGGACGGCCGGCGCGCGCGTTCCGGTTTGCTCGCGAGGCGGGGCTGGTGGCCGGAGTCGATCTCGGACCGCGCGGTGCCCGCGCCATCATCTGTGACCTCTCCGGCCACCGAGTCGGCTACGCCGAACTACCCCCGAACGGCAAGTCCGACCTGAGCCTCATCCCACAAGCTCTCGAAGCAGCAGCGGGCGGGCTTGAGTTCGGGCGGTTGCGTGCTGTCGGGGTTGGGCTGCCTGGGGTTGTTGAGGCCGACGGGCGGTTGCGGGCTAGCTTGGCGATGCCCGAGTTGGTGGGGCTCCCGGTCGGGGAGTTACTGGCCAAGGAGCTCGGGCAGCCGGTCGTGGTTGACAACGACATCAAGCTGGCTGCGCTCGCGGAGCAGCGTGGTGGCGCCGGCCTGGGGTACTCCGACGTCGTCTACCTGCAGATCGGCCACCGGCTCTCGGTGTCGATCGTGCTGAACGGCGTGATCCGCCAGGGCCGCCACCGCCTCGCCGGCGAGCTCGGCGCGCAACGCGGCATGCGCTGGACCCGGAACGCCCAGCGCGGCCAACTGGTGTGGAACGCGCGGCCGACCGGCGCCGAGGTACTGACCGCAGCAGCCGCGGGCGACGCCGCAGCACAGGCCGAGCTCGAAGAGTTCTGCACCCAGATCGCCCCACGGATCGCGACCGTCCTGCTGGTCGTCGATCCGGAGGTTGTGGTTGTCCGCGGCGGACCGGCGGAGGACAGCAGTGCGCTGCTCCGCCCGCTCGCGGCCGCGGTCGAGAACGAACTGGTCTTCCCCGAGCGCCCACCCTTCGTCGCCTCGGCGCTGGGGCGGGAGGCAGTGGTGCTCGGGGCGGTCGGCAACGCGTTCGACCGGTTCAAGTCAGGAATCTACGGGATCCACGACGTCCCCAGTCCGTGGAACCGCATCACTCACGCAGTGGAGAGGACCACCCGGTGAAGCTCGGAGTCAGCTCGTATTGTTTCCGCCAGCTCATGACGAGCGGCGAGATGGACCTGATCGCGGTCCTGGACTGGGTCGCGGCCTCCTCGGCCGGGCACATCGAGGTCGCGGCGATGGACGGGGAGTACTACCTGGAGCACGAGGACGTGGTCCGCGACACCGCCAAGCACGCCGCGGACATCGACGTACCGATCGTGAACTACCTGGTCAGCGGCGACCTGCGGACCGCCGACACCGCCGAGATCGACCGGCTGCGCAAGCAGCTGGATGTCGCGAACGCCTTCGGGGCGAAGATCTTCCGGCACGACGTGGCGCCGTGGGCGTGGCGCGAGCAGGACCCGGGCGAGTTCGAGTCGACGTTCGCGAAGGTCGTCGAGGGCTGCCGCGCGGTCGCCGACCACGCGGCCGACCTGGGCATCGTGTCGACGATCGAGAACCACGGCTTCTTCATGAACGGCAGCGAGCGGCTGGCCCGCCTGGTGTACGAGGTGGACCGCCCGAACTTCCGCGTCACGCTAGACCTCGGCAACGGCCTCTGCGTCGGCGAGGTGCCGGGCAAGACCGCAGCCGGGCTGATCGAGGTCGCGGCCTCGATCGGCGTGAAGGACTTCCACATCCGGCGCTCGGCCGGTGACGGCTGGCTGAAGACGCTGGCCGGCGACTATCTGCTCGGTACGGTCACGGGTCACGGGGACGTGGACGTGGCCGGGCTGCTCGCACTGGCCGCCACCAAGCCCGACGTACCGGTGAGCCTCGAGTTCGAGGGCATGGAGTCGCCGCTGCCCGCCATCGAGCGCTCGCTCGCGAATATCCTCCGACTGACGGAAGGCAAGGCCTGAGATGACGACCCGGATTGCGGTGATCGGCCTGGGCACGATCGCCGTCGAGCACCTGAGTGCGTACCAGAAGAACCCCGATGCCGAGGTCGTCGCCGTATGCGACGTCGACCTCGAGCGGGCGAAGGCGCGCGCCGAGCAGTTCGGCGTCGAGCGGGTGACCGGCGACGCCGCGGAGATCTTCGCGGACCCGGACATCGATGCGGTGAGCGTCTGCGTACCGAACACGCTGCACGCGCCGATCGCCGAGGCCGCGCTGCGGGCCGGCAAGAACGTCCTGGTCGAGAAGCCGATGACCGTGACGGTGCCCGAGGCCGAGGCGCTGGTGAAGGCGGTCGAGGAGACCGGCAAGGCGCTGCAGATCGGGTACGTACGGCGGTACGCGCCGAACGCGCTGGTGACCAAGCGGTTCCTGGACGCGGGCGAGTTCGGCGACATCTACGCGGCCCGCGCCACGCTGCTGCGGACGGCCGGCAACCCCGGTGGCTGGTTCGGCGACGTGGAGCTGTCCGGCGGCGGGCCGCTGATCGATCTCGGCGTCCACATCATCGACCTGTGCTGGTACCTGATGGGGATGCCGAAGGCGGTGTCGGCGTCGGGCGTGACGTTCGCTCCGCTCGGTGCGCGGGACAACATCCAGAACCTCACACGGTACAAGGCCGCGTCGGCGGCGCGGGCGAACACGGTCGAGGACTACGCGACCGCGCAGATCCGCTTCGAGGGCGGGGCCGTCCTCGACGTGGACACGTCGTACTCGCTGCATGCTCGCAACGAGATCAGCGTCCGGATCCACGGGGACAAGGGCGGCGCCGAGATCGAGCCGGAGCTGCTGATGATCACCGAGCGGCACGACACGCTGCTGCACGTCCAGCCGCAGATCGACTCGCTCGGGTTCGACTTCCGGGTCGGGTTCGCGAACCAGATCGACCACTTCCTGCAGATCTGCCGCGGCGAGATCCCGGCCGACGCGACCGCCGAGCAGGGCCTGGAGATGGCCCGGATGCTGTCGGCGATCTACGAGTCGGCCAAGTCCGGCTCCGAGGTGAAGATCGCGCGCTGACCACCAGCACAACCCGGTTGCCCGGGGCTTTGTGGCCCCGGGCAACTGTTTTCGAGGCCGGTCTCAGCGGTCGCGCAGCCCGGCTTCGAGGCCGTCGAGGACCCGCCCGAGTCCGTAGCGGAAGTTCGCGTCGGTGTCGTCGGCGAGGTCGGTGTTCTGGTGGGCGGCGTACAGCGCTCGGAGGTGGGGGTACGGGGCGGCGGCCTCGACCGCGGCCGGCCAGACCGCTGCCCGCCACGCTGCCTGGTCCTGGCCGCTGCGCCTGAGCTTGGAGATGGTCGCGGCCTCCGTCGACGCGATGCCGATCACGTAGCCCCACAGCGTCTTGGAGGCGTGATCGGCCTCGACCACGTCGAAGCCGGCGGTCAGGTAGATGCCGAGCAGCTCATCGGACACCCGCATCAGGTTCGGGCCCAGATAGTTCATGCCGATGTCGGCCAGCGTCGGAGCGACCCACGGGTGCCGCACGATCATCGCCCGCAGGCTGCGCGCCGAGGACTCCGCCGCGGCCCGCCACTGACCGGCGTCGGTGATCTCGGGGATCTCGATCTCGGCGTACACGTGGTCGACGACCAGCTCGACGAGCTCTTCCTTGTTGGCGACGTGCCAGTAGACCGCGGTCGCGACCGCGCCGAGGGCAGTGCCGAGCTTCCGCATGCTCAAGGCCTCCAGGCCGTCCGCGTCGAGCAGCCGCAGCGCCTCGGTGACGATCTGCTCGGTGCTCAGGGCCGGCTGCTCGCGGCGCCGCCCGCGGCGTGGGCGGGTCCAGACGGACGGGTAGTTCTCGGTCGCCATGACGGCACTGTAGTGCAACTGTTGAACAGTGTACAGGAGTTGCACGTTGTTCAAGTGACCTGCACACTGTAAATGGTATTGCACAGTGTTCAATTCTCGGAAGGTTGCACCGATGACCCAACTGCCCGACCTCCAGGCCGCCGAGGCGCTCCTGCGGCACAACCGCGCACGTCTCGTCGACGCCGGACAGGTCGACCCCCAGTGGATCGACGACGGAGCGCGGTTCAGCTATCAGGTCCAGAAGGCCGGCCAGGACCTGCTGTACGTCGTCGACCCGGCCGAGCGGTCCCGGACCGAGGTTGACGACCCGAGCACGTTGCCCGGGCCCGCCGGCACGGGCGACTTCCTCGCCGTGGTGTCACCGGACGGCAAGTACGAGGTGTACCGCAACGGGTCGGACCTGTGGGTACGGACGGTTGCCGACGGCACCGAGCGGGCGCTGACGACCGACGGCGAGACCGACAACGTGTACGGCACGAGCCCGTTCTCCCTGGCTGTCGCGCTCTCCAAGATCGGGCTGCCGCATCTGCCTCCGGCGGTGGTCTGGTCGGCGGACTCGACGCGCGTCCTGACACTGCAGATCGACAGCAGGCTCGTCCGGCAGACGCACCTGGTCGACGTTCTGCCGGACGACGGTGGTGCGCCGCAGTTGCTGAGCCAGCGGTTCGCGTATCCCGGTGACGAACACCTTCCGCTCGGGCGCCTGGTCGTACTGGACGTCGCGACCGGCACACAGGTCCGCGCGCAGGGCGAGCCGCTCGCCGTACCGCTGATCTCGCCGGTGGCGCTGAACTGGGCCTTCTGGTCCGACGGCACGGTCTACTTCCTCGAGCAGTCGCGGGACCAGCACACGCTGCTGCTGAAGCGGATGAACGCTGCGTCCGGCGAGGTCACGGTGATCATTACCGAGACCGGCCCCACGCGGGTCGAGCCGAACCAGATCTACGAGCTGGGCGCGGTCGTCCGGACGGTCGGCGACGAGATCCTCTGGTACTCGCAGCGGGACGGTTGGCCGCACCTCTACCGCTACGACCTGCGTACGGGCGAGCTGCTCGGACAGGTGACGTCGGGGGAGTGGGGCGTACGTCAGATCCTGCACGTGGAGGCGGACGTCGTGTACTTCACCGCAGTCGGACTGGTTGCCGACAGCCCCTATCGACGGACGGTCTGCCGGGTCGGGCTGGACGGCAGCGGTTTCGCCCGCGTCACGGACGACGACCTCGATCACGTGGTCGCGGTCGCACCGAACGGCGAGTACTTCGTGGACACCGCGTCGACCGTGGCGCTGCCGCCGGTGAGCACCGTTCGCTCGTGGGCAGGCGAGGTTCTGGTGGAGTTGGAGAAGGCGGACAGCTCGGCGCTGGAGGCGACCGGCTGGCAGCCGCCGGAGGAGTTCAGGGCGCTGGCCGCCGACGGGGTCACCGGGTTGCACGGTGTGTTGTACAAGCCGCACGGGTTCGATCCGTCGATGAGCTGGCCGATCCTCGATCACCCGTATCCGGGTCCGCAGGTCAGCCGGGTGGTGCCGTCCTTCGACCCCGGCCGGTACGGCTCCGATGCCGAGGCGATGGCCGCGCTCGGGTTCGTCGTGGTGGTCGTCGACGGTCGTGGCGTGCCCGGGCGGAGCAAGGCGTTCCACGACGCGTCGTACGGCAACTACACCGCCGGAATCGACGACCACGTCGCCGCGATCAAGCAGCTCGCCGAGACCCGCTCGTGGATGGATCTGGATCGCGTCGGCATCTTCGGAACGTCCGGCGGTGCGTACGCCACGGTCCGTGCGCTCGCGGACTTCCCGGACTTCTTCAAGGCCGGCGTGGCGGAGTCGGGCAACCTCGACAACCGCTTCTACCAGCAGCTCTTCACCGAGTCGTACGTCGCGCCTCCCGGAGCCGAGGTCGCGACGGACGGCTCGCTGCTCGAGCTTGCCGACCGCATCAGGGGCAGGCTGCTGCTCGTCCACGGCGGGCTCGACGACAACGTTCACCCGGAGCACACGCTGCGGCTGGCCGAAAGCCTGATCGCCGCCGACAAGGACTTCGACCTGCTGGTCGTACCGCGGGCCGAGCACCTGATGATCGGCTACCTGCACCACATCGTGCGGCGGCGCTGGAACCATCTGCTGCAGTACGTCGCCGGAATCACTCCGCCCGACTATCGGCTGCAGCCCGCTCCGGTGGATCTCGCCGCACTGGCGTGATGCCGGTCAGAGCATCGCGTCGGTGATGGCGTCGGCGTTGGCCTCGAGCCAGACCTGGCGGTGCTTGATGTCGTCGCCGACGCCCTCGCTCCACATCCGTTGCCAGCCGCCGCCGAGGGTGTCCGCGCGGTACTTCATCGTGTGCCAGGCGCGCTCGTTGAGACTGATCGACAGGCCCATCAGCCGGCGTCGGTCGGCCTCGGCAAGCCCGTACGCGTCCGCGATCTGCCGGCAGCGACGGGGCCGGTCGAGTCCGCGCAGCGCCGGATCCAGATCGTCGTCGGCACCGAACGGAGCCCACCAGAGCATCAGATTCACCGCCTCCCGGGCCCGGCTCACGGGACGCGCCATGTCGAAGTCGATCAGCGCGTACGCACGGCCGTCGCGGAACACCACGTTCTCCGGTGTCACGTCCTGGTGCCCGACCAGTTCCGGCGGATCGTTCAGGTCGGGCAGCCCGGCCGGCTCGATCGGAGCGGGCAGATTGTCCGGGATCCCGAACGGCTCGACCGCGTCGTGGTACGCCCGCAGCAGCCGCGCGACCGAGAGCATCCGCTCCTCGTCGGCGATCCACGGCGGGCGTGGACGTCCGGCGACCTCGCCCTCGATGTAGCTCAGGGCGTGCCGCCCGGCGGAGTCGATGCCGAGGAAGCGCGGCGCGCCCTCGAAGCCGGCCTTCTCCAGGTGCAGCAGCAGGTCCTGGACCATCTCGGCGCGCTCGCCGGGTGGTCGCCGGACCGTGTCGCCGACCCGCACCAGCCCCTCGGTCACGTCGCCCCCGAGCAGCGGGATCTCTTCGCCGTCCTCGATCACTCGAACCCCATTCCACTGGATGAAACATTTGTCTGCACAAAGGCGGCGCGCGGCGTACCGTTCCACGATCCGCACCCGATCGGAGGCACAGAGTGACCGCCACCACGCCTGTGAAGGCTCCACCCGGAGCCAGCCGCACGCGGTACCTGATCCTAGGGCTCGCGTTCGTCGGACTCTCACTGAATTACCTGGACCGCGCCAACCTGAGCGTCGCGCTGCCGTTCATCCAGGACGACCTGCACCTCGACCTGAGCAACGCCGAGAAGGGACTCATCCTCGGCGCGTTCTTCTGGGCGTACGACGGCGCGATGCTGGCGGCCGGCTGGTTCGCGGACAAGGTCGGGCCGCGGAAGGCGTTCACGTTCGCCGCGCTGTGGTGGAGTGTGGTGACCGCGCTGACGCCGCTGGCGCGCGGGTTCTGGTCGTTGTTCGCGTTCCGGTTCGGGCTCGGTGCGGGTGAGGCGCCGGCGTACCCGAGCGCCACCAAGGCTGCGTCGCGGTGGTTCCCGGCGCACGAGCGGGCGTTCGCGAGCGCGGTCATCGACTCCGGCTCGCGGGTCGGGACGGTGCTGTCACTGCCGGTGGTGACCGCGCTGATCGCCTTGGTGAGCTGGCATTTCTCGTTCGTCGTCCTCGGGGTGCTCGGGATCATGCTCGCCGCGGTCTGGTACTGGTACTACCGCGATCCGGGCGAACACCGGCACGCGAACGCGGCCGAGCGGGAGTACATCGCCACGAACGGCGCGCGCCTGGAGGAGAACGACTCCGAGGCGGCCGCGCAGATCCGCTGGCGGGACCTGTTCCGGTACCGGACGATCCGCGGCATGATGCTCGGCTTCTTCTGCCTGAACTTCGTCATCTACTTCTTCCTGACCTGGTTCCCGTCGTACCTGAAGGACGCTCGCGGGCTCGACCTGAAGGAGCTCGGAACGCTCGGCACGCTGCCCGGGATCACCGCGATCGCCGGCGGCTGGATCGCGGGCCTGCTCGCCGATCGCCGGATCCGCGCGGGCGCCGACGTGACGCGCGTCCGGAAGACCGTGATGGTCGGGGGGCTGCTCGGCGGTGCGGCGATCGTGTTCGCGGCGCCGGCCAAGTCGGTGTACGTCGCGTTGCTGTTTCTGGCGATCTCGTACGCGAGCCTGGCGATCGCGGCCACGGGGATCTGGTCGCTGCCGGGTGACGTAGCGCCGTCGTCGCGGCACGTCGCCTCGATCGGCGGCATCCAGAACTTCGCGTCGAACATCGCCGGGATCATCAGCCCGTACGTCTTCGGGCTGCTGCTCGACATCTACCACGGGTCGTACCTGCCGTCGTTCGCCGTGGCCGGAGTGGTGGCGGTGATCGGCGCGCTGACGTACGCCTTCGTGGTCGGCAAGGCCGAACCGCTGCCGGTCCCGGACCGCTGACCGTCGCGTTTGCCAACACGGCAAGAATCTTTGCCAGTACGTCGGGGATGTGTGCACCATCGTTGCATGACGACCGAACAGCTCCCCGACGAGCACTGGAACGCGTTCTACTCCGAGCACGAGCAGATCTGGAGCGGCAAGCCGAACGTTGCGTTCGCCGAGGAGGTTGTCGACCTGACACCGAGCCGGGCGCTCGACCTCGGCTGCGGCGAAGGTGCGGACGCGATCTGGCTCGCGCAGCAGGGCTGGACGGTCACCGCCGTCGACATCTCGACGGTCGCGCTGGGCCGCGCGGCCGAGCACGCGAAGGCGGCCGGGGTCGGCGAGCGGATCGACTGGCAGCAGCACGAGCTGGGCAGCACGTTCCCGGACGGGGAGTTCGACCTGGTGTCGGCACAGTTCCTGCACTCGAAGACCGAGTTGCCGCGCGACGGCATCCTGCGCCAGGCAGCGGCCGCCGTCGCGCCGGGTGGGGTCCTGTTGATCGAGGGCCATCTGGGCTTCCCGCCCGGCGAGCACAACCCGCACCCCGACATCCACTTCCCGGAGCCCGATGAGGTGATCGAGAGCCTCGCGCTGCCCGACGGCGAGTGGGAGACGCTGGTCAGCCGCGTACACGACCGGGCGCAGGTGCTGCGCGATGGGCAGCCGATCAACCGCCGCGACTGCACGGTCAAGCTGCGTCGTCGCTAGTGCGCCGCCGTTGGGACCGCCGCTGAGAGTGCGCCGCGCCGGAGGTTCCTTTGGCGCATTAGAGATCGGCGGCGGATCGTCGGCCGATGTAGAGCTCGGCGAAGGCGGCCGCTGCGGCGGGGGAGTCCAGTAGCCGGCGCATCCGGGCCTCGGCGATCCGGGCGAGGAACGGGTTGCTGGTCTCGGCGGCGCTGTGGTGGAACACCTCGGACAGCCAGAGCGAGAACTCCTGGTACTGCCAGACCAGCGGCAGGCACGCATCGGAGTACCCGGCCAGTGGCGCCGGATCGCCCGCGAAATACGCCTCGATCGCGTCCGCAAGGATGAACGCATCGTGCAGTGCGAGGTTGAGGCCCTTCGCGGCGATCGGTGCGACCAGGTGTGCCGAATCGCCCGCCAGGTGCAGGCGTCCGTACGTCATCGGCTCGATCACGTAGTTGTGCATGTCGAGGATCCGCTTCTCGATCAGCTCGCCCTGGACGATGGCGCCGTCCGGTACGGTCAGCCGCGCGTGCAGTTCGCGCCAGACGCGCTCGTCCGGCCAGTCGGCCTCGGTCTCACCCGGCGCCGTCTGCAAGTAGAACCGGGTCACCGTCGGCGTCCGTGCCATGTGGGCCGCGAAGCCCCGCGGGTGGATACCGAACAGGACGCCGTCCGCGGACGGCGGCGCCTCCGCGAGCAGCGCCAGCCAGCCGATCCCGTAGTCGTGCCGTGCGCGGACGGTCGTGTCCGCAGGCAGGTAGCCCTGCGACACCCCGCGAGCGCCGTCGCACCCGGCGACGAAGTCGCAGTCGATGCGGTGCTCACCATCAGCGGTACGGAACGTGACAGCGGGCGAGTCCGACGTCAGGTCGTGCAGCTGGACGTCGCTCACCTCGAACACTGCATCGCCGCCCGCGTCGACGTACTGCGCGATCAGGTCGGTGACGAGGAACTGCTGCGGATAGACGTAGTGCCGGTGGCCGGTGAGGTCCGCGTACCGGAACGCATGCCGCCGCCCGGCGAACCGGAACTCGAACTTCTCGTGAATCGGCGCCGACGCGATCAGCTTCTCGCCGAGCCCGCGCTGCTGCAGGCCGCGTACCGCCCACTCCTCGATGAACCCCGCCCGCGGCCGTTGCTCGACGAACGCCCGGCTCTGTTCCTCGATCAGCACGCACCCGATTCCTGCGCGCCGGAGGAGGTTCGCCAGTGTCAGTCCGGCGGGTCCGGCGCCAGCAACGACCACCGCAGTGCGTGTCGTCACGTCGCGGCCTCCTCACCGTGGCCTGTTCACTTGGACGTCACCATTGCAGCGGACCATCGGGGTCATGAGTGAGCTTGATCTGGTGCAAGAACTCGGCTTCCGCGTACTGGACGAGGAGGACGACGACCCGGTCCTGCTACGCGCGGACGGCACGCCGGTCGACACGTGGCGCGAGGGCTATCCGTACGCCGAGCGGCTGCCGCGGGAGATCTACGACCGCGACAAGCGGCTGCTGCAGATCGAGCTGCTCAAGCTGCAGTACTGGGTGAAGCGGTCGAAGCAGCGGCTCGTGATCGTGTTCGAGGGACGCGACGCGGCCGGCAAGGGCGGCACGATCAAGCGGTTCATGGAGCATCTGAACCCGCGCGGGGCCGGCATCGTCGCACTCGAGAAGCCGACCGAGCGCGAGCAGACGCAGTGGTACTTCCAGCGGTACGTCGCGCATCTGCCGGCGGCGGGGGAGATGACGCTGTTCGACCGGTCTTGGTACAACCGCGCCTGTGTCGAGCACGTGATGGGGTACTGCTCGCAAGAGCAGTACGAGGAGTTCATGCGGCAGGCGCCGGAGTTCGAGCGGATGCTCGTACGGTCCGGGATCCTGCTCGTGAAGCTCTGGTTCTCCGTGTCGCAGGCCGAACAGCAGACCCGGTTCACGATCCGCCAGATCGATCCCGTACGGCAGTGGAAACTCTCGCCGACCGACCTCGCCTCACTCGACAAGTGGCAGGCGTACACGGAGGCGAAGGAGGCGATGTTCCACTACACCGACACGCCCCACGCCCCCTGGACCGTTGTCAAAAGCAACGACAAGAAGCGCGCCCGCCTGGAGGCCATGCGGCACGTCCTGTCCCTCTACAACTACACCAACAAAGACGAAGACCTGGTAGGCCACCCAGACCCCAAAATCCTCGGCCCCGCCCCCCAAGTCCTAGAACACGGCGAATCCGCCGACCGAGTCTTCCCGGTCCTGTAGCCGCACCGCACGCACGCGCCGCGGTTTGGCGAGTGGCGGGTGACGATAGTCGTGCGCCGCGCAGGTGAGAGGTTGACCTCTGAGCTGGTGGGTTCGCCCCCGGTCTGCAGGCCGTCAACCCACCAACTCAGGGGCCAACCCCTGGACTGCGCGGCGTGGAGGTTGAGGTAGCGGGCTAAGCGGGAGCTCGCAAGCAACTCGGGGAACGGCTCGATGCCTCGTGGAACCGGGGGTTTGAGGAGCGTCGCGTCCAGGCTCGCGGCGAGGTGTGCGGGGTTGACGTTGGGCGGGGGTTTACCTCGGGAGGGGGAGGTGGATGGTGAAGGTGGCGCCGTGGGGGTGGGTGTTGGTGGTGGTTACTTGGCCTTGGTGGGCGGCTATCAGGGCGGCGACTATGGACAGGCCGAGGCCGGAGCCGCCGGTGGTTCGGGTTCGGGCGGTGTCGGCCCGGTAGAAGCGTTCGAACACGCGGGCTTTTTGTTCTTCGGTGAGGCCGGGGCCGGTGTCGCTGACCTCGAGGATGGCTTCGCCGCCGCGGGTGCCCACCGACACGGTGATGGGGGAGTCGACCGGCGTGTAGTTCAGCGCGTTGCTGACGAGGTTCCCCAGCACCTGCCGCAGCCGGGCCTCGTCGCCCTCGACGACAGGCGCTTCGGAGTCGGGGAGGATCGTCAACGACAGCGGGCGATCAGGCTGGATCGCCTGGGCGTTGTGCAGTGCGTCGGCCGCGATCGGGAGCAGGTCCACGGACTCCATCCGCAACGGACGCTGCTGGTCCAGGCGCGCCAACAGGAGGAGATCGTCGACCAGGAGCCCCATCCGCTGCGCCTCGTCCTCGATCCGTCGCATGGTGTCGGAGTCGGTGAGGTCGCCGCGCTGACGGGCCAGCTCCGCGAACCCGCGGATCGACGTCAGCGGCGTACGCAACTCGTGCGACGCGTCCGCCACGAACCGCCGCATCCGCTCCTCGGACTGCCGAGCGGCGTCCTCCGACTGCCGGGCCGCTTCCTCGGACCGCCGGGCCGTGTCCTCCGAGCGCCGAGCCGCGAACTCCGACGCTGTACGTTGCGCGAACGCGTTCTCGATCTGCCCGAGCATCTGGTTCAGCGCGAGCGACAACCGCCCGACCTCGGTCCGCGGATCCCGTTGCGGGACCCGTCGCGAAAGGTCCCCGCCGGCGATCGCGACCGCGGTGTGTTCGACGTCCTCGAGTCCGCGCAGACTTCGCCGTACGACGAACGTCCCGACGCCGGCCAGCAGTACGAGCAGGATGACCCCGGCCGCGACCTGGATCCCGATCAGCCGCTGGATGGTGTGGTCCATCTCCTTCAGGCTCTGGGCGACCATGACGGAGCCCTTGCCGTCGTCGGTCGGCACCGCCAGCACCCGCCAGGTCGCGCCGCCGCTCTGCGCGTCGACCTCGAACGGCTTCCCGTTCAGCTCGCGGACCGCGTTCAGGTTGAGGACCGGGAACTTCGGCAACGGCTCGGTGTCGGCGAGCCGGGACCCGACCAGGCCCCGGTCGCTGGTGCCTTCGGAGTCGTTGAACTGCACGACGAACTGGCTCGGCAGTTGGCGGCGGACCGGACCACCGCCAGCGGGCGGCAGCGGGCGCCGATCGGACGAGGCGTGCGACAGCGGTACGGTCGCCTGCTGCAGTTGCTCGTCGACGCGGTCGATCAGGTAGCCGCGCATGATCGTGGTCGCGAGCACGCCGGACGCGGCCAGTGCGAGCGCGACGAGCGCCAGCAGCACGACGACGATCGTGACGCGCAACGGGTACCGGTCGGCGAACCGCCGTTGGGTGACTTGCATCAGTTGGGACCTCGCGGGGTGCGCAGGACGTAGCCGACCCCGCGGACGGTGTGGAGCAGCTTCTGGTCGCCGGTGTCGACCTTACGGCGCAGGTACGACATGTACGACTCCACCACGCCCGCGTCGCCGGCGAAGTCGTAGTTCCATACCGCGGAGAGGATCTGCCCCTTCGACATCACCCGCTCGGCGTTCTCCAGCAGGCAGCGCAGCAGCTTGAACTCGGTCAGCGACAGCTGCACGGACTGACCGGCCTTGAACACCTCGTAGCTGTCCTCGTTCAGCTCCAGGTCGGCGTAACGCAATACGGCGGCCTCGGTCGCGGTCTGCTCCCGGTGCCCGGAGCGGCGCAGCAGTGCGCGGACACGCGCGACCAGCTCGTCGAGGCTGAACGGCTTGGTGACGTAGTCGTCGCCGCCGGTCTGCAGCCCGAGCACCTTGTCCTCGACCGCGTCCCGCGCGGTGAGGAACAGCACCGGTACGTGCCGGTCCTCACCGCGCAGCCGGCGGACAACCTCGAACCCGTCGAGTCCGGGCATCATCACGTCCAGGACCACAAGGTCCGGGTCCACGTCCCGCGCCTTGCGCAGTGCCTCGGCACCGTGGGTCGCCGTGGTCACGTCGTACCCGGCGAAACGCAGGCTCGCGGACAGCAGCTCGACGATGTTCGGCTCGTCGTCGACAACCAGCAGATGCGGACTCATGCTCACAGTGTGCAGCCGATTCCCATGCGAACCCTGGAAGGTTCCTGGCAATCAGCTGTGAGTCGACCGGACGCCGGCTGTCAGCCCTGATCAGCGTGGCCCGTGCTTGAAGCCCCACTTCTGACCGGCTGCCTGCCGTACGGTCCCGTCGTTGACCCTGGTCGCGGTCGCCTTCCCGTCGGTGACGACAGCGGACACGTTCACGGTGTTTCCGGTCTTCACGTTGTCGATCCCATCCCGCGCAGCGTTCACCATCGTGTCTGAGGTGAGCGTGTACGTCCGGCTGTAGCCGTCGTCGCTCTTCACGGTGAGCGAGTCCTTGCTGACCGCGGTCACCTTGCCGCGCTGGGTCGCGACAGTCTGGTATCCGCCACCGTCCTTCGGTACGACGAACTCGCCGTGCAGCGCTCCGCCGAGCCCGAACTCCCCGCGGAACCCACCGTGGCCCGGACCACCGGGCTTCTGGTTCTGATCGGGCTTGGACGGGCTCGAAGGGGAGGCCGACGGCGTCGGATCGGCGTTGCTGGTCGCCCACGCGACGCCGCCTGCTGTCGTGGTCACGGCGACTGCGGCAACCGTGCCGAGCAGTCGCCACCGCTTCTGTGAGAGTTTCATCGCTCCACAGTGGCGCGCGGAGCTGAAACGAACCTCCGGTGCGGCTAAGAACAAGCTGGCAATCGGCTAAGAACCGGGCCGGTCAGACGACGAACAGGACCGCGATGAGCCAGACGGCGGCAGCGAGGGACGTACCGATGAGCTCGATGAGCATCGACACGCCGGTCTCCCGGAGCGCGTGCTTGGTCGACGTCCAGGCGGCGGCGTGGGTGCGCTGACGCTGCAGCTCGGACAGGTAAACCCCGACCGGGAATCCGATGAACATCCCGACCACCGGGATCAGGAAGAAGCCGACGATGCCGAGCAGGATCCCGACGATCATCGACCGCCGCGGTACGCCGGCCTCCCGG
Source organism: Kribbella sp. NPDC048928 (assembly GCF_043197975.1). Taxonomy (NCBI): domain Bacteria; kingdom Bacillati; phylum Actinomycetota; class Actinomycetes; order Propionibacteriales; family Kribbellaceae; genus Kribbella; species Kribbella sp. NPDC048928. The sequence continues at coordinate 240,556 of NZ_JBICUC010000005.1, forward strand.
AGCCGACGCTCCGGTACGACGTACTTCACCACCTGACTGGCACCGATCAGAGCCACCGTGATCGCGAACACCACCCAGCCGGCGGCACTGCGCTCGACGATCGCCCAGACCAGGATCGCGGCCAGGCTGAGGAGCGCGCCGGGCAGGATCGGCACCACGATGCCCACGATCCCGACGAAGATCGCGATCCCGACGAGCACGGTCACCCCTGTCTCCATACCCCCACTGTGGCGCATCGGAAGACCTTTTAGGGTGGGGACATGTCGGTATTGATGCCACGACTCCGTCGCGGCGGGTCATCGGGCTGTAACTCCCGTCCTTCCCTCGTCGCTCCGCTCCTCGGTCCAGGACGGGAGGCCCGATGACCGCACTGCACGAACTCGTCACCGCCCTGGCCGCTCCGTGGGTCGTCCTGTCGCCGCGATCCGGCCAGTTGACCGGCTCCGGCGCGGAGGGCGTGTACGCCCGGGACCGCCGGATCCTGTCCCGGCTGAGCGTCACGATCGACGGCCGCGAACCGCTCCCGGTGCACGCCGACGAGCGCGACGCCGCGACGCACGAGTACGTCGCGCTGGCCGAGGGCCTCGGCGACACCCGACACGATCCGACCGTGATGCTGTACCGCACCCGTACGGTCGCCTCCGACGGCCTCACCGAGCGGATCACGCTCGTGAACCGCTCCCGGGCGACCGTCGAATGCCGCCTGGACGTTGCCCTCGGCACCGATCTCGCCGGTACGGCAGCGGTCCGCAGCGGCGCCGCCGCCGACCTCCCGCAGCTCGCTCCGCTGCCGGACGGCCCCGGCCGCACCCGCTGGGAGAGCGACGACACCCGCGTGGCCGTCACCGCCGACCCGGGCGTCTCGGCCACGCCGCGCCTGGAACCGGGCGACGAGTTCACGATCACCCTGCACGTCACCGCGGACTTCCCGAAGTCCACGACCGGGTTCTCCATCGAGCCGCCGGCGGAACGCACGCCGTACGAGGTGACTGTGAGCTGTGACGACAAGCGCGTCGAGCGCTGGCTCGAGCGTTCTCTCGACGACGTCAGCGCGCTGCAACTCGCGGCCGACGGCGACCGGTACCTCGGCGCCGGCCCGCCCTGGTACCTCACGCTCTTCGGCCGCGACTCCCTGATCTCCTCCGGCATGCTCATCCCGGTCGACCCGACGCTCGCGGCCGGCACGCTGCGTGCGCTGGCCGCGCGGCAAGGGACGAAGGTCGACGTGGACACGGCGGAGCAGCCGGGCAAGATCCCGCACGAGCTGCGCGCGGACGTGGCCGATCACGGTGGCGGCCTGGTGCTCCCTCCGGTGTACTACGGCACGCACGACGCGACCCAGCTGTGGATCATGACGCTGCACAAGGCGTGGCGCTGGGGCATGCCTGCTGACGAGGTCCGCGACCTCCTGCCGAACCTGCAGCGCGCGCTGACCTGGATGAAGGAGTACGCCGACCCGGACGGCGACGGCTTCCTCGAGTACGTCGACGAGTCGGGCCACGGCCTCGCGAACCAGGGCTGGAAGGACTCCGCGGACGCCGTGCAGTGGCCGGACGGAACGCTCGCGACGGCGCCGATCGCGCTGTGCGAGGTTCAGGGTTACGCGTACGCCGCCGCGGTCCGGGGCGCCGAGCTGCTCGAGGCGTACGGCGAATCCGGCGACGAGTGGCGCGCCTGGGCCGCCGCGCTGCAGGAACGGTTCCGGGCCGCGTTCTGGGTCGACGGCTACCCGGCGATCGCGCTCGACGGCGCGAAGAACCCCGTCGCAGGCCGCGCGTCGAACATGGGCCACCTGCTCGGCACCGGGCTGCTCGACGCGGCCGAGGAGCAGACCGTCGCCGAGGTGCTAGCCGGCGCGGACCTCGACAGCGGCTTCGGGCTGCGAACGTTGTCCACGGCAATGACCCGCTTCAACCCGCTCGGCTATCACACCGGCAGCGTCTGGCCGCACGACACCGCGATGACCATCCAGGGCCTGTACGCGACCGGCCACGCCGACGTCGCCGCCTCGTACGTCGAGGGACTGATCCGCGCCGCCGAGGCGTTCGGCTACCGCCTTCCGGAGTTGTACGGGGGACGGGGGACCGGCGAGGAGAACACACCGACCCCCTACCCGCTGTCGTGCCGCCCCCAGGCCTGGGCCGCCGCCTCAGCCGTCGCAGTACTGATCGCAGCCCTCGGCATCGAGCCCGACGTACCGGGCGGCTCCTTGGCTGTCCACGCGGCAGCACAGTGGCAGCAGCTCGACCTCAGCGGACTGCGAGTCGGCGACGGAACGCTGTCCGTCCAACTGAGGAACGGCGAGGCAACCGTGGTCCGTTCGTTCATCGCAGAGCACTGACGAGCGCAAACCCCGCAAGACCGAGGTAGATCGTCGCGACGACCTGGTTGCGGCGGCGGGTTGTGGTGCGGGCGGAGCGGAAGCGACGGCCGATGGCGTCGGCGCCGAGGGCGTAGGTGAGGTCGAGGGTGAGGCCGATCAGGAGGGTGCCGGCGCCGAGGAGCAGCATCTCGGTACGGAGTTGATCGGGGTCGGTGCCGCGGGTCGTGAACTGGGGGAGGAACGCGAGGAAGAACAGCGTGGCCTTCGGGTTCAGCAGGTTGACCAGGACGCCATCGCGGAACACGCGGCCGAGCGGTGCCGCCTGGATGCCGTCCGCGTGGTCGAACGTCGGCGCGGTGAGTGCCTGTACGCCCAAGTAGGCGAGGTACGACGCGCCGGCGAGGGTGATCGCGGTGAACAGGGTGGGGGAGGCCTGTACGAGTGTCGCGAGGCCGAGTGCGGTGACGACGATGTACACGAGCGTCCCGGTCTCGACGGCGAGTGCGGAGACGACACCCGCCCGCCGGCCCTGGGTGAGGCTGCGGAGCGAGATGTAGAGGTTGTTCGGTCCCGGCATCCCGACCAGCACCACCGTCGCGCCCGCGAACCCCAGCGCTTGTCCGACCAGCATCTTCGTCTCCTCGAACTGGACTGCCTACCGGCACTAGCCTGTCGGCGCGAGAAGCAGTCCACCCGAGCCAATAAGAGGAGAAGTGGACCGTTCTGGAGACCCGGCCGCGCTGGCGGACCTGATCGGGCACCGGCTGAGTGTCCGCAGCGGCGGCCTGTACCGGCGCCTGGCCGACGAGATCGCCGCGCTGATCGGCTCCGCGGAGCTCCCGGTCGGCGCCCGCCTGCCCGCCGAACGGCGGCTCGCCGAGTCGCTCGCGATCAGCCGTTCGACGGTCGTGGCGGCCTACGACGAACTCCGCGCCCGCGGCCTCGTCGAGAGCCGGCGCGGTAGCGGCACGACGGTGGCACGGGCTGCCGGGCGTGGGCGTTCACGAGCGGACAAGCGGATGCCGGCCGGTTACGGCGAGTCCCTGTTCCACCGGATCACGGTCGGGCCGGGCGAGGTCATCTCATTGACGTACGCAGTGGATCCCGGACTGCCGGAGCTCTCGTCGGAGCTGATCGAGCTGGCGTCGACGGATCTGCCGGCGTTGCTGGGTGACGTCGGCTACCACCCGCGTGGCCTGCCGGTACTGCGCGAGCGGATCGCCGAACACTTCACCGGCTCCGGGCTGCCGACCGCCGCGGACGAGATCGTCGTGACCACCGGCGCGCACCAGGCGATCGCGCTGGTGACGCAGATGTACCTGCGCAGTGGTGCCGCGGTCGCGATCGAGCAGCCGAGCTGGCCGGGGTGCTTCGACCTGTTCGGCGCAGCCGGCGGGCGCGTGGTCGGCGTACCGCTGGACGACGCAGGCATCCGGCCGGACCTGTTGGAGGCGACGTTCGCGAAGCACCAGCCCGCGATGTTGTTCGTGATGCCGACGTTCCACAACCCGACCGGCCTGCTGATGTCAGCTGTACGTCGACGGCAGGTGGCGGAGCTGGCTGCGCGGCACGGGGTCGTCGTGGTCGAGGACAACGCGTACTCGGCGTGGGACCCGGCCGGTCCGGAGATTCCGCCGCCACTGGCTGCATACGCGCCGGCCACTGCAGCCTCTGCGGAGGTGCTGACGATCGGGTCGGTGTCGAAGGCCGTGTGGGGCGGGCTGCGGATCGGGTGGATCCGCGCGTCCCGGCCGTTGGCGGAGCGGCTGGCGCGGCACAAGGCGCTGGCGGACCTCGGGAGTCCGCTGATCGATCAGGCGTTGACAGCAAGGTTGCTGCCCCGGCTGGGCGAACTCACCGCGGCGCGGGCGCGGCTGGCCACAACACGCAAGACGCTGATGGGCGAGTTGCTGACTGAGCGACTACCGGAGTGGGAATGGTCTGTACCGGTGGGTGGGTCGGCGTTGTGGATCCGGCTGCCGGACACCGATGCGCGCGTCTTCGCCCAGGTGGCGTTGCGGCACGGGGTCGAGGTCGTGGCCGGGCAGGCGATGGATCCGACCGGTGAGCACGACGACTACCTACGGGTGCCGTTCGCGTACTCCGAGCAAGTGCTTGATGATGCAGTCGCGCGGCTGGCCCGTGCGTGGCGCGAACTGCGCCGGCACGGGCCAGGGCCAGGAGTACCTGTCGTGTAAACGGAAAGGATGGCGGTCACCCGTCGGGGTGAACCGCCATCGAAGCCTGTATGACTTTGGCGCCGTCGTTGGCGCGTTTGGAACAGCCTGGGGGATTTACCGCTCGTCTTCGGAGGTGATCGTCGGCGTGGCGTCGAGCCTGCCCGTCTCGTCGTGGATCGTGATCGCGATGTCGCGCAGCTTCTCCGAGTGCTCCCGGCCGTGGTGGGCGCAGAAGAGCAGCTCCCCACCGCTGGTCAGGGTGACTCGGACGTAGGCCTGCGCACCGCAGCGGTCACAACGATCCGCGGCCGACAGCGCCGAACTCGGGGCGAGTGCTGTAGTCATTGAGGCCTCATCTCATCTAGTTCCGTACTCACCAGATAGCAACATCCTGACATGCGGATCGCTTCCCGGTGGGGACAACGTGTCCGTATGTGAGACGAACCACCTGTTTCCCTATGACGTTTGCTGACAAGGAATCGTTTCGTGGTACGGCGGATTTCTGGTGAGCCACGGAGGCGGATGCTCCTCTTCTCACTGTGCGCCATGTTTCCGTCACCGTCTGCTCGGGTTCGGAGTGTCGTACGCCACTTCGAATCGAGTCCGGATCGATACCTGCGGCGACATCTATCTCCGGTACTCGTCGGCATGTCCGGCCCGGCACGTGCCTGCACAGTTTTGGGGGTACGGCCGCATAGGCTGTGCGGAGTAAGTGCGCGTGAACCAGTGAAGGAGCCCTGTGGCCGCCCCGACGCCTCGCAGTACCGAGATCGACCCGACGTACAACGCTCGTCACCTGCTCGTCCTCGAGGGTCTCGAGGCGGTGCGGAAGCGCCCGGGCATGTACATCGGGTCCACCGACAGCCGCGGCCTGATGCACTGCCTGTGGGAGATCATCGACAACGCCGTGGACGAGGCCCTCGCCGGTCACGGTGAGCGGATCGACGTCGTGCTCCACAAGGACGGCTCCGTCGAGGTGATCGACCGCGCCCGCGGCATCCCGGTCGACGTCGAGCCGAAGACCAAACTGAGCGGCGTCGAGGTGGTCTTCACCAAGCTGCACGCCGGCGGCAAGTTCGGCGGCGGGTCGTACAACGCGTCCGGTGGCCTGCACGGCGTCGGCGCCTCGGTGGTGAACGCGCTGTCCGCGCGGCTGGACGTCGAGGTCGACCGTGGCGGCGTGATCTGGACCACGTCGTTCCGCCGGGGCGTGTCGGGTGAGTTCGACGGCGACGGGTCGACCGCGTCGTTCAGCGCGGCGAAGGGCCTGCGCAAGGCCGGCCGCGCCAAGAAGGGCGTCACCGGCACCCGCATCCGGTACTGGGCCGATCGCCAGATCTTCACGAAGGACGCGACCTTCAACTACGACGAGCTGGTCACCCGGGCGCGGCAGACGTCGTTCCTGGTTCCCGGCCTGCTGCTGGTGATCCGTGACGAGCGCGGCGAGGAGCCGACCGAGGAGCACTTCAAGCACGACGGCGGGATCAGCGAGTTCTGCGAGTTCCTGGCCACCGACCAGAAGGTCACCGATGTCGTCCGGCTGGCCGGGACCGGCCACTTCACCGAGACGGTGCCGATGCTCGACGACGCCGGCGAGATGACGCCGACCGATGTCGAGCGCGACCTGGACGTGGACATCGCGGTCCGCTGGGGCGATGGGTACGAGACCGAGCTGCGCTCGTTCGTGAACATCGTGGCGACGCCGAAGGGCGGCACGCACGTCTCCGGCTTCGAGCGCGCGCTGTCGAAGACTTTCACCAGCGCACTGGACGGCACCCGCCTGCTGAAGAACGGCGAAGAGGTCATCAAGGACGACGTCCTCGAGGGCCTGACCGCGGTCGTTACGGTTCGGCTGGCCGAGCCGCAGTTCGACGGCCAGACCAAGGAGGTGCTCGGGACTCCGGCGGCGTCGCGGATCGTGGCGAAGGTCGTGCAGACCGAGCTCGAATCGTTCCTGACCTCGACCAAGGGCGCGCTGAAGGCCCAGGCACGGGCGGTGCTCGAGAAGGTCGTCGCCGCGTCGCGGACCAGGGTCGCCGCGCGGGCACACCGCGAGCTGCAGCGGCGCAAGACGGCGCTCGAGTCGTCGGCGCTGCCGGCCAAGCTCGCGGACTGCCGCAGCAACGACGTCGACCGGTCCGAGCTGTTCATCGTCGAGGGTGACTCCGCGCTCGGTACGGCCAAGCTCGCGCGCAGCTCGGAGTTCCAGGCCCTGCTGCCGATCCGGGGCAAGATCCTGAATGTGCAGAAGGCGTCCGTCGGCGACATGCTGAAGAACACCGAGTGCGCGTCGATCATCCAGGTGGTCGGGGCCGGCTCCGGGCGGACGTTCGACCTGGAGCAGGCGCGGTACGGCAAGATCATCTTCATGGCCGACGCCGACTCCGACGGCGCGCACATCCGCTGCCTGCTCGCGACGTTGTTCTTCCGGTACATGCGTCCGCTGGTCGAGGCCGGCCGGGTCTACACCGCCGTACCGCCGCTGCACCGCTTCGAGCTGACGAACCCGAAGAAGGGCCAGGAGAAGTACCTCTACACCTACAGCGATGCCGAGTACCAGCGGAAGACCGCCGAGCTGATGAAGAAGGGCGTCCGCTGGAAGGAGCCACCGCAGCGTTACAAGGGTCTCGGTGAGATGGACGCCGACCAGCTGGCCGAAACCACCATGGACCCGCGGCACCGCACCCTGCGCCGGATCACGGTCGACGACGCCGAGGACGCCGCCCAGGTCTTCGACCTCCTGATGGGCAACGACGTCGCCCCCCGCAAAGAATTCCTCGTCCAGGGCGCCTACGAACTCGACGAGAACCGCATCGACGTCTGATGCAGCGGTCCGGTGTGGAGCCGGAGGCGCGGCTGGTCTGTTTCGATCTGGACAACACATTGATCGATCGGAACGGGGCGTTCTTTCGGTGGGCTCGGTGGTGGGTCGAGCTTCACGGGCTGGACGAGGCGGCGCTCGAGTGGCTTGTTGCCTATGACAACGGTGGGTATCGGCCGCGGGGAGAACTGTTCGGGCTGGCGCGGGAGCGGTTCGGGATCGCGGCGCCGGTGGACGAGCTGGTGGCGGACTACAACGAGGAGCATCCGTTGTTCGCCTGCGTACGGCCCGCGGTCCTCGACGGGCTCCGGTCGTTGCGGGCCGGTGGCTGGCGCGTGGCCGTGGTGACGAACGGGGATCCGGCGCAGCAGGACCTGAAGTTGGAGTACACGCAGCTCGACAAGGCGATCGACTACGCGTGCGTCTCCGGCGCGGTCGGGGTGCGGAAGCCCGATCGGCGGATCTTCGAGATCGCCGCCGAACATGCCGGTGGCACGCTCGACGGCGGGTGGATGGTCGGCGACCACCCGGCGTACGACATCGCCGGAGGCATCAACGCCGGGTTGCGGACGATCCAGGTCGGCAGCCACCACGCGGTGGACTCACCGGTCGCTGACCATCACGTCGACACGGTGCTCGACGCGTTCACCATCCTGTCTGTCAGTTGAGGGCGTCGGCGAGCGCCTTGCGCCCGCCGACCACCGGGATGTCGATCGAGCTGTGCGCCAGATCGAGCGTCAGCCGCGTGCCGGGAGCCGGCCGCACGGTGAAGTCGCGGTCGCTCGACACGACCATCAGCGCCAACCGGTTCCCAGCCGGTACGACGGTGTCCTTCGGCTGCAGGTCGACGGCCATCCGGTACGACTTGCCCGGCTTCACCGGCGCGTCGACCCAGTCCGACATCCGGTTCGCCGGGTCCATCCAGCCGCGCGTCAGGATCGTCCCGGTCCCGGTGGGCGAGTAGCTGACCAGTGCGGCCGTGACGTTCGCCTTCGAGGCGCTGAACGCGAGCTGCAGCGAGGCCGACGGCGTACCGCTGATCCGGACCGGTTTGGTGAGTGGCGCCGTTTGGTAGATCAGCCGGGTTTCGGACGACGGCGCGTTCGCCGAGGTGATCGCGGGGATCGTCGCATCGTCGGTGAGTGTCTCGGCACCCCGCTTGCCCGGCGCGAACGTCAGCCCACCGCGGGCCGGGGCTCCCGGCGTCAGGTGAAGTCCGGTCTGTCCCGCCGCCGGGTCCGGCCATTCGGCGTACGGGGTCGGATTCGCGTTGCTGCACTGCAGGCTCACGGTCGCACCGCCCGCGACCTTCTGGCCGTCGGCCGTCGCGACAGGTGAGGCCAGGACCAGATGCTTCGAGTCGGGGATCTTGGCGATCAGCCGGGTCGTGGTGGTGATCGTGCCGTCGGCGTTGGTCTGCGGCACTGTCAACGAGAAGCCGATCCGGAACGGTCGGGTATCGGCCACCGTGAGCGTCGCCGTGTTCGACGCGTCCTCGGCCACCGTCGTCTGACGCGGCGGACAGGCTGCCGCTTCACGGACGACCCACGACCGCGGCAGCCGCTCGACACCGTTCTGCACGCCGTAGAGGTAGCGCGTGAACCAGTAGTTGATCAGTACGTCGGGCGGCGCACCGCCATGGCCACCCTGGTGGAAGTAGAACATGTGCGGCACGTGCTGCTTCTTCAACGCGTCGTAGAACTGCGCCGCGTTCTTCGCGATGACGTTGAAGTCGTTGTTGCCGTGGGCAAGCAGGGTCGCGGCGTGGACGTTCCGCACGTCCTTCAGGTAGTTGCGTTCCTGCCAGAAGCTGCTCCGGTTCCCGGTTGCGCGATCGATGTGCTGCTCGATGTCGTCGATCACCGGTTTGCAGATCGTCCGGGCACCGGTCTCGTCGATCCGCGAGTACACCACGTCCGCGAGCACGTCGAGGTCTTCGCCCTGATAGGCGTTGTTGTTGCCGGTCGGGTTCGACGACGAATGCGGCGCGCGGACCATGCCGTTCGCGCGGTAGTAGTCGTACCAGTCCGAGATCGCGGAGATCGGCACGATCGCCTTCAGGCCGGGCACACCCGTCGTCGCGACAGCCTCCGGCAGGGTGCCGTTGTACGAGGTGCCGATCATGCCGACGTTCCCCGTCGTCCAGCTGGCCACGGCCCGGGTCGAGCCGTCCCTGGTGGTGTACGCGGGCGCCCGTCCGTTGAGCCAGTCGATCACGGCCTTCCCGGCCAGCGTCTCGTTCGTGCCACCGGACGTCGGGCAGCCGTCCGAGTAGCCGGTCCCCGGCGACTCCGCGTGCACGACGGCGAATCCGCGGGGCACCCACGTCGACTCGTACGCGGTGCTGATCACGGGGCTCGTGTTGGACGCCGTCCAGAACGGCGCGCGTGGCCGCGTCGCCGGCGGGGAGCCGAGCTCGTGGTCGACACCCCAGTTGCTGTACTCGTTCGCGGTGCCCGCGTAATACGGACTGTCCTCGAAGATGACCGGCACCTTCAGCCCTTGCGTGCGGACCTCCGGCGGCGCGGTGAAGTCGGCATGGATGCGGTCCGGTACGCCGTCGTGGTCGCTGTCGAACGGCGCCTGCACCCACACCTCACCGCTGTACCAGTCGGAGGGGTTGGTCGAGAAGACCGGCTGGGCGAGACCGTCGACGAACGTCGGCTTCGGCGGCGCTTGCGGCAACGCGGAGGCGGGACTGGCAAGTGTGGCTGCGACGAGTGCGGTCGCTGCCGCAGCGGTCACCAGGAATCGGATCCTCATGGGCGGGCCTCTCAGCATTCGACGGGCAGATCGAACCTCTGAATCATCCGGCCCGGTCGCCGGAACCGCAACCGCGCTCCGCGGGGCGTACTGCGACGACGGTGCCGTCCGGCCCGGGCGGCACGTGGTGACCGTCGACCGAGACCTCGAAACGATCGCTACCGATCTCGATGTCGACAGTGTGTCCGCGGTAGCCGTACCCACTGAGAGAGACGTTGCCGCCAGCAACAGGTTGCGGGCGAATGTACAGCGAGCCGTCGGGGTTGGGCTGAATGCCCGCCAGCCCGGTGAGAACGGCCTCGGCGCCGGTGAGGCCGGCGATGATGTTGATGCGGCGCCCGGAGGCCGGTGCTCCGGGTCGGTCGGAGTAGTGGTCCTGCGGGAAGTACGGGTAGTGGTCGCCCATCCAGAACAGCCGGCGAAGAACGTCCCAGGCGAGATCGCCACGGCCCTGCTGCCAGAGCGTCAGGGCGAGCTGCGGCGCCTCACCCGTGTACGCCCCGGCGCCCGACCAGTCGATGTCGGCGGTCTCGTAGTGCAGCTCGTCCTCGGCGCTGACGCTGCTGACGCCGTACTCACCGAGGAAGGCACCCGGTCGAAGGTGGCTGATCAGGGCCGCCACCATCTCCGGCGGACAAGCACCGGTGCGGAGCACGTCGAATGCCTGGACGGAGTACGCGAGCTCGGTGTGACCGTCGGGATAACGACTGCGGAACCATCCCGCGTCGGCGTCCCAAAGCTGGCGGACGACCTCGGACCGGATCTGCTGTGCCGCTGCGCGGAGCTCGCCGGAGGGCAATGCGGCGCCGGTGAGCTCGGAGAGCTCGGCGAGGGTCTCGAGGGTCCAGGCGCGTTCGGCGTTGGGGCTGGCGACGACGTGTTCCCAGCCGGATCCGCGCATCTCGAGGAGATTGCTCTGATCGCCGTAGTCGCGCAGTACGCCGGTCCGGTCGTCCGGCCGGAAGCGTTTGTCGAGAGCGATCAGTACGTCGTGCAACCGGGCGATCAGTGCCGGGGCGAGGCGGCGTTCGGCGGCGGCCGCTCGGGTCAGCGCGACGAGAGACCAGCCGCTGTACGCGTACGCGACGCCGAGGCCGGTGCCGTCCGGAGCGATGGCGTACCGGTCGGTGAGGTCCGCGTCGAGGAACGACGTGATGATGTCGAGGACGCTGTCGCCGAGCATCAGACTCAGCAGGTTCGGGGCGTAGCCACCGGTGTCCCAGGCGTAGGAACACAGGGCGCCGCCGTCGAGCCCCGAGGTTGCGATGAACGGCTGGGTGACGAAGCCGGGATGGTCCCACCAGCAGACGAGCCCACTTGCGAGCGAGCGGCGGTAGTACTGCTCGAGGCCAGGAAGGTCGCTGGTGAGGACGGGGACCTTGCCGAGGGCCCGCGCGGCGCGGGTGTCTTCGGCCAGGGTCGCTCCCTGCACGCGGAGCACGAAGGTCGCTTCGCCGTTCGCCGCGAGCGTCTTCGTCAGACCTTCGTGCGCGAGGGTGACCGGCTCACCGGGACCAGCGCCCGGAGGTACCCAGCCCCAGTCCGCGAGCGGGACGGGATGGGCGTGGGTTGGCGCGAGATCGGGATGCACGGTGATGATGTGGGAGGCGCCCGAGCGGTTGCGGACCTTGAGCGTGAGGACGTACCCGGGGGAGCGGTGCCCCGGGACGAGAGTGGACTCGACGGCCAGCGAGGTGAGGCGGCCGTCGGCGTACTGGTGGTAGGTGCCGTGCCGGACGATCCGATCCGGACGCCACGTACTGCCGGCCGGCAGCAGACCGCGATTGCCGGCGCCCGGACGGGCCGCGTCGACCAGCCGGTGCCCGTCGACCTCGAACCAGACGGTGAGGGTGCTGTCGGACGCGGCGAGCGGCGGAGCGAACCAGCCGCCGACCCCGCACACGGTCCCGGCCAGGCGGCTGACAGTGCCAGTGCCGCTGCTCGCCCAGATCTCGTCCGGCGGGGCGGCGCGTCGTAGGTCGAAGGAGAAATCGTCGAGCGAGTACGGCGGCATGGGCGGCCTTCCTGGCGGCGGCGGGAGAGCGGCGGCGGAGCGCCGGGAACTGCCGGGTCTCCCCGGGGGCGTGCCGGACCGGTCCGGGCAGGTGATCCCGGCCTGCGTAGGACCGGTCCAACACGGTGCCCCGATCGTGACACGAAGACGCCGTACGGCGCAATGCTCCGTAGCGCAACCGTTTGCACGTCAGGTGTTGACGCCGTACCGGGCCGCTGTTACGTTCCGGTGCACACCCCGTTGGACCAGTCCAACGGACCGGACGAAGGATCATCGGATGGCGAAGCTGACGATTCGCGACATCGCCGCGCTGTCCGGCGTCTCCAAGTCGACCGTCTCCCTGGTGCTGAACAACAGCCCGAAGGTCGACCCGGCAACCCGGCGGCACGTGCTCGCGGTGATGCGCCGCAACCGGTACGTGCCGAGCTTCGCGGCGACCGCGCTGGCCAAGGGCAGCACCCGGCTGATCGGCATGGTCGTACCGGGCCTGTCCTGGCACATGGTTGCCTCGATCAACATCGGGGTGGCCGCGGTGACCGAGCGCAGCGGGTTCGACATCATCCTCTACACGGCGACCAACGACCGCGACTACGGCTCGCTGATCGACCGGATCCTCACGTCGAGCATGGTCTCCGGCCTGCTCGTGGTCAGCCACGAGCAATCACTGGAGCCGCTCGTCCAGCTGCACTCCGAAGGCCTGCCGGTCGTTCTGGTCAACACCATCGACGCCGACGTGGCCCTGCCGTCGGTCACCGCCGACAACTACGACGGCGCGCTGACCGCGATGGATCACCTGCTCCAGCTGGGGCACGAACGCATCGCCTGTGTCCAGGGCCGGATGACGTACCGCTGCTGCCAGGACCGCTACCGCGGCTACCTGGACGCGCTCCGGTCCGCCGGCATCCAGCCCGATCCCGAGCTCACCAAACCCGGAGACTTCCTGCCCGAACAGATCCGCGCCCGGTCGCGGGAGCTGTTCGCACTGCCGGCCGGTCAGCAGCCGACCGCGGTGTTCGCGCATTCGGACGTGACGGCGTACGCCGTGATGACCGCTGCCGCCGAGGCCGGGCTCAGGGTCCCCGAGGACGTGTCGGTGATCGGGTTCGACGACATCGAGTCGGCGGCCCAGATCCGGCCGCCGCTGACCACGATCCAGCAACCGTTCGTCGACATGGGCAAACGCGCCGCCGAGATGCTGCTCGAGGCGATCGGCCCCGCCGACCCCGAACCCGTCGAACCACCGGCCGCCGAGGCGGGGGAGCTGCCCCGCCTGGTGATGCCGACCAGCCTGATCGTCCGGGCGAGTTGCGGGCCGGTGCCCGTGACCCGGTCCCCGCGCGGACGTTCGCAGACGACCTCAAAGGCCTGATCCGCGCCGGATCGAGTCCCGCCCGACCGCCCGTACACAGCAGCACCGCTCAGGACCCCGGCGTACGCCGGTCGGTCCGCGCTGCCGTGCGCCTCTGGAAGGAATCCCTCCAGTGATCAGAAAACCGGTAAAACCACCTCGCTCCGCTCGGTTGGGTGTGGTCGGGGTGGCTTTGGCTCTTGTTGCTGTGGCGGTTGCGGTTCCGGCTGCTGCTCAGGCTGCCGTGAATGAAGTGCTGCCGGCCGATGCCGTTGCCAACTTCAGCGAGTTCAAGAGCCTGCCCGCCGACGCGACCGAGCAGGTCGCGATCGCCGGCAACCCGAACTTCAGCAAGGCCCTCCAGATCGCCGTCCCGAACGGTCCACAGAGCCCCGGCCTCGACGGCGAGTACGAGATCACGCTCGGCGTACCGGCCTCGGGGACTGTGACCGAGGGCGATGCACTGGTCGCCACCGTCTGGGCGCGCTCGATCGTGCCGACCGCCGGCGCCACCACGGGCAACGCACACCTCGTGTTCGAGACCGACGGCTCGCCGTACAAGAAGTCGCTCAACGCCGCGCTCCTCTACGGGACCGAGTGGCAGAAGTTCCAGTTCCCGTTCCGGGCGGCCACAACGTACACGGCCGGGACGACGACCGCCGCGCATCTGAACCTCTGGCTCGGGTACGGCGCGCAGACGTTCCAGATCGCCGGTGTCTCCGTGCAGGACTGGGGCCCCGGTACGCCGGCCGGCTACCCGCAGATCACGTACGACGGCCGCGATCCGAACGCTGCCTGGCGTACGGCGGCCGATGCGCGGATCGACCAGTACCGCAAGGGGAATCTCGCGGTCTCGGTCGTCGATCCGACCGGTCACCCGGTCAGTGGAGCGACCGTGTCCGCCGTCCAGCAGACGAGCGCGTTCAAGTTCGGTGCCGCGGCAGACGGCGCGCGGCTGGTCGGTGATCCGTCCGGCGGGATCAGCGGCACGGACCTCGCGCAGTACCAGGAGAAGTACTCCACACTCTTCAACCAAGGGGCCCTGGGCAACAACCTGAAGTGGAACCACTGGGAGAACCCGACCGAACGGGACGCGATCACGCTGCCCGCGCTGCAGTGGATGAAGGAGCACGGGCTGCGGATCCGCGGGCACAACGTGATCTGGCCGTCCTGGGGCCTGATGCAGCCCGATGTGGTGAACCTGCAGAACGACCCGGCCGCGCTGCGCACCCGGATCAACAACCACATCACCGACGAGGCGAGCACGCTGGCCGGCATCGTCGACGAGTGGGACGTGGTGAACGAGCCGTACTCCGAGCACTCCGTCCAGGACATCCTCGGGCCCGACGAGATCGCGAACTGGTTCCGCCTCGCGCACCAGGCCGACCCGAACGTACCGCTCGCGCTCAACGACTACGGCCTGGTGGAGAGCAACGGCTGGGAGAAGCGGCACCGCGACGCCGTCTACAACACCGTGCAGTCGATCAAGGCCGCTGGTGCACCGCTCGACGTGGTCGGGTTCGAGAGCCACTTCAACGGACTGCAGCTGACCTCGCCCGACGACCTGATGACAATCGTCGACCAGTTCGCCGGACTGGGCGTGAAGGTCGCGGTCACCGAGTTCGACGTAGACACCGACGACCAGCAACTGCAGGCCGACTACACGCGCGACTTCATGACCGCGATGTTCTCGAACCCGAACGTCAACCAGATCAGCAACTTCGGCATCTGGTCCAAGAACATCTACAACCCGCGCGTCGCCCTCTACAACGACGACTGGTCGCCGAAGCCGAACGCGCTGGTGTGGGAGGACCTGATCAAGCACCAGTGGCACACGAGTGTGAGCGGCCAGACCACTGCGGCCGGCACGTACGGAACCCGCGGGTTCCTCGGCGACTACCTGGTGACGGTCACCGTGAACGGCATCTCCAAGCAGATGAAGGTCGCGATGCCGACGACGGCCGGCGCGTCGGTCACCGTGATCGCGGACGGTCAGGCGACGACCGTACGGCAAGATCAGCCGAACCCGATCGGCGACGGCGGCTTCGAGGACGGCACCCGCGGCTGGACCCCGCTCGGCACCGGACCGGCCACGGCGGCCAACGCGCACAGCGGCCACACCGCACTGGCGCTCAGCCCCGGATCCGGCGTCACACAGAACCTGACCGGCATCACGCCCGGAACCAGCTACCTGCTCTCCGGCTGGGGAAGGCTCAACGGCGGCGGCACCCAGTGCTACGTGGGTGTTCGCGGCGGGGCCACGGCGGGTACGCCGACATTCCAGTACGAGCTGTCGTACGCCGACGAACGTGCCTACACGCAGAAGTTGGCTGCCTTCACACCACCCGCTGGAACCAAGTGGGTGCAGGCGTTCGCCTGGTCGAATCCGGGCTCGGTGTCGACCCAGTGCACCCTCGACGACCTCGCGATCACCCCGACCGACGGTACGCCGCCACCACCGCAGGGCGCGCCTGCAGTCACGCCGTACCTGCCGACTCCTTCGGTGCTCGGGAACGGTTCGCTCGAGAACCAATCGAACACCACAGGCTGGTACTGCCTCGGGACCTGCACGCTCAAGAACGCCGCGACGACTCCGCACGCCGGCACCGGCGACTTGTCCGTGACCGCGAGAGGTGCGGCCTGGGCGGGGCCGGCGCAAGGCGTGTCCGTGGTGAACGGAGGTCTGTACGACTCCTCGGCCTGGGTGCGACTGGCCAGCGGTTCGGATACCGCGATGGTGAGTCTGAAGCTGACCACCTCGACCGGCTCGACAACGTACCGGCTCGGCTCCGCGCCGGTCACCAGTACCGGGTGGACGCAGATCTCGGCGGCCAACGCGGAGATCTCCTGGACCGGCACGCTGACGAAGGCGGAGTGGTGGATCAGTACGGCAACGGGTGCCGGCGATCTCCTGGTCGACGACGCGTCCTTCGCGCCGATGGCGAAAGCAGCCCCGCGGCCTACCGGGCCGGCCGAGACCGCGTTCAATCCCGTGGTGCCGACGGCGGCTTGTGTCGTCCACAACCAGGGCAGCTACACGGCGTACTTCGGCTACTCCAACGCGAACAACTACTACATCCCGGTCCCGGTCGGTGCTGACAACGCGTTCAGCCCGGGTCCGTCGGATCGCGGTCAGACCGTGTCGTTCCTGCCGTACCAGCGTCCGCGACGCGTAGCGGTCACCTGGGACGGCAGCCCACTTACTTGGCGACTCGGTGCGCAGACACAGACCGCCTCGTCCACGTCCCCGGCATGCGGTTCCGCGACCGCCGGGCAGCATCGGAGGTAACTCACCATGTCCTCATCCATCTCACGGCGGACCTTGCTCCGTGGCGCCGCCGGACTGGCCGGCGCAGGCGCACTCGCGGCCTGCTCGTCCGGCAACGACAGCAGCACCGGCTCCAAGGCCGCCACCACGATCACGTACTGGGACTGGTACGCCAGCCAGGCCGGGTGGGTCGACAACGAGATCAAGCTGTTCCAGCAGGCGCATCCGGAGATCGCGGTCAAGAAGACCACGCAGGTCAGCGACAAGTACGCGGACCTGGTGTCGCTGGCGTACCGGAGCAACAACGCGCCGGACATCCTGATGATCCCGAAGAGCCCGCAGCTGAGCCAGCAGATCTCGCAGAGCTGGCTGATGCCGCTCGACAAGTGGGCCACCGACTCCTGGCAGGGACGCTTCCCGGAGAACAGCTTCGTCGAGGGCGTCGACGAGTTCAGCGGCAAGGTCTACACGGCGCCGTTCGCCGCGCCGGCTCCGTCGCTGCAGCTCTACATCCACCACGGGGTGTTCAAGGACGCCGGTCTGACCAACGCGGACGGCAGCGTGAAGCTGCCGAAGACCTGGGACGACCTCACCAGTGCGGCCGAGGCGATCGCGTCGAAGAGCGGCGGCAAGGTGGCACCGTTCGGGTTCGGCAACTCGACGAACACGACCTTGGCCTGGTGGCTGGATCTGCTCGTCCGGGGCGCCGGCTCGCCGGGTGGCGCGGCCGTCGGCGGCATCGACGGGATGGACTACCGGGTGGGGAAGTGGACGTTCGGTACCGACCGGAACTATCTGGACGTCGTCAACCTGCTGCTGGAGTGGAAGGGCAAGAACTGGTTCTACCCGAACTCGATGAGCATCTCCGACGAGCAGGCGCGGGCGTTCTTCGAGCGCGGCCGGTTCGCGATGACCGTCGGCGGTGTCTGGAACCAGCCGGAGTGGACGCAGCACAAGTTCACCGACTACAGCCTGGTCACGCTGCCGACACCGTCCGCCGGTGACCCGAAGGCACTGTTCTACGGGCCTCCTGGTGGCAAGTTCGTCGCCGTGAACGCGAAGACCCAGCACGCCGACGAGGCGTGGGCGTGGTTCGACTGGCTGTACAGCCCGGACGCGGGCAAGCGCTGGGTCGAGCAGGGGCAGGGCCTGTCGGTGTACGCGAAGAACAACGATCCGAAGGGCGTGACGTTCGCACCGTTCGCCCAGTACGTCGCGATGTCCGGCGCGGCGGTCGTCGGGCCGCAGCCGACGATCCGGAACCCGAAGGCGACGGCCATCCAGCTGCCCGCGGTGAAGCCGGACATCAACGATGTACTCGCGGGCGTCTACACCGGTCAGCTCAAGGATCCGCAGGCCGCGCTGAACGAGCTGACCGACAAGATGAACCAGGCGCTCGGCGACGCGATCACCAAGGCTCCGGGAGTCACCGCGAAGGACTTCGTGTTCCCCGACTGGGATCTGACCAAGCCCTACACCACCAAGCCGGGCGCCTGATGGCGGTGACCGCCACGGTCCGCAACGACGCCCCCGGTACCGCCCGCGCCGAGCCTCCGCGCTCGGCCGGGCGGCGCCGGGCGCGCCGCCGGACCTACCTGTGGTCGTACGTGTACCTGGCACCGATGATGGTGCTGCTGCTGGTCTTCATCGTGTACCCGATCGTCGCGTCGCTCGGCTACACCTTCTACAAGTGGGACGGCATCGGCGACCCGTCGAACTTCGTCGGCCTGGACAACTTCCGGCAGATCGTCCACGACACCATCTTCTGGCGATCGCTCGGACACACCTTCGTGTACGCGGCGTTCGTCGTACCGATCCAGCTCGTACTGGCGCTGGCGCTCGCCCTCGTACTGAACAACAAGCGGCTGCGGTTCGCGTCGTTCTACCGGACGCTGTTTTTCCTGCCGGTGGTGACGTCCGCGGCGGTGATCGGGGTCGTCATCCAGCTGCTGGTGTCGAACTTCGGCGACTCGATCAACGATGTGCTGCTGAAGCTGCACGTGATCCACCAGCACGTCGACTGGCTGGGGGATCCGCACTTCGCGCTCGCGATCATCATCCTGGTCGGGATCTGGCACACGTTCGGCTACAACCTCGTGTACTTCCTGGCCGGCCTGCAGACGATCCCGGAGGAGCTGTACGAGGCGGCGCGGCTCGACGGGGCGGGGCGGTTCGCCACCTTCTGGTACATCACGATCCCGATGCTGCGCGCGGTCGGCGTGGTGATCGTGATCCTCGCGGTGATCGGGACGTTCCAGATCTTCGACCTGGTGCAGGTGCTGACCAGCGGCGGGCCGTTCTTCGCGACCGAGGTCGTGAACACCTACATCTACCACCTGGCGTTCGGCGGTAGTAATGCGAACGCCGTCCAGCCCGACATCGGTCTGGCCTCCGCAGCGTCGTTCGTGTACGGCGTGCTGCTGATCGCGTTCTCGGTGGTGCAGGTCGTCGTACTGCGATCCCTGGCGAAACGACGTGGAGCGGGAGGACTGGCATGAGGCGCCGGATGGTGACGGTGATGACGCATGTCGCGCTGCTGGTCAGCGGGCTGGCGTGGCTGTATCCGTTGTTCTGGGCGCTCGGGAGCTCGCTGAAGAGCGACGACGACTTCTTCACCGACGGGCTGAACCCGATGCCGTCGCACTTCCTCTGGGCGAACTACCTGACGGCGTGGAAGGAGGCGTCGTTCAGCCGGTACTTCATGAACACAATACTGATCACCGCAGGCACGGTAGTGATCACTTTAGTAGTCACTGCCTGCGCCGGTTACGTCCTCGCCCGGACCCGCTTCCCGGGCCGCGGATTCTGCCTCGGGCTGGTGTCCGCGACGTTGTTCCTGCCGCACGGATACACCATCATCCCGGTCTTCGACCTGATGCAGCGACTGCACCTGCTGAACACCTTGTGGTCGGTGATCATCGTCCAGGCATCCGGCGGAGTGGTCTTCGGGACGTTCCTGTTCATGGGTTACTTCATGGCCGTCGACAAGGAGCTTGAGGACGCCGCCCAGGTCGACGGCGCGAACTTCCACCAGACCTTCCTGCGGATCATGCTGCCGCTGTCCGGCCCGATGCTCGCGACGGTCGGGCTGTTCACCGCGATCACGGCCTGGAACAGCTTCTTCGTTCCGCTGGTGTTCACGCTCGGCCGCCCCGAGCTGCGCACGCTGGCGATCGGGATGTACGCGTTCATCGGCGAGAACTCGACCGAGTGGACGCTGCTCTGCGCCGGCACCGTCATCACGCTCGCGCCGATCATCTTGCTGTTCGTGCTGCTGCAGCGGTTCTTCGTCAACGGCCTCGCCGGCGCCGTCAAGCAATAGGGGGAAGTCATGCGCACTGCGATCGTGGGCACCGGTCACCGGGCCCAGCTGTTCACCGAGGGCCTGGCCAAGCGGGACGCGTACGAGGTGGTCGCGTTCTGCGACCCGAACTCGGTCCGGATGGCGTTCCACAACCGCATGCTGCTCGCCGCGGGCCGACGTACGGCGCATCTGTGGCCGCCGGCGCGCTTCGAGGAGATGCTGCGCGTCGAGCGGATCGAGCTCGTGGTGGTGGCGAGTGTCGACGCCACGCACGACCTGTACATCAACGCCGCGCTGCGCGCCGGTGCGCGGGTGATCTGCGAGAAGCCGATGACGACGGATGCGGTGAAGGCGCGGAGCATCCTCGACACCGTTGAGGAGACCGGCGGCACGCTGTCGGTGGCGTACAACTATCGCTTCAATCCGGTGCACCGGCGGGTGCGCGAACTGCTGGCCGGGGGAGCGATCGGGTCCGTGCACTCGGTGCACTTCGAGTGGCTGCTCGATGTGTCGCACGGCGCGGACTACTTCCGCCGCTGGCACCGCGACAAGGCGAACTCGGGCGGGTTGATGGTGCACAAGGCCAGTCACCACTTCGATCTCGTGAACTGGTGGATCGGCGCGGAGCCGCAAACGGTCTATGCACAAGGGCAGTTGGCGTTCTACGGACCGGGTCACGAGCACGGGTACGCCCGTGAGTACGCGCGTGCACACGGATCGGGCGCCGCGGCCGACGATCCGTTCGCGCTGCAAATGGCCGAGAACGCGACGATGCGGGAGCTGTACCTGGACGCCGAGGGGGAGGACGGCTACCACCGCGACCAGAACGTGTTCGGTGCGGGCGTGTCGATCGAGGACGACATGGCCGTACTGGTCGGGTACGACACCGGCGCCACGATGACGTACCACCTGACTGCGTATGCGCCGTACGAGGGCTATCGGGTGATGTTCAATGGATCGGCCGGACGACTCGAATTGAATGTCGAAGAGTCGACATTTACCGGCATCACGCTGCGCCCGTTCTGGTCGCCGCCGGTCGACCATACCGTCGATCACGACCATGAAGGCCATGGTGGCGCCGACCCGCGCGTCCTGGCCGCACTGCTCGACGACGAGCCGACGGAAGGCGCTGAGGTCGCGGATGCGCGGCAGGCTGCGCTCGCGCTGGTGACCGGGCTCGCGGCCAATCGCTCGTTCGAAACCGGGCTGCCGGTGCGGACCGCCGACGTCCTCAGATTGTGATCAGAATAGTGGTCAGATGATCACTATTCTGATCATGAGAGGGCGGCGCGGAGGATCGCATGGGCGCCCGCGACGATCGCTTGCCGGTTGGCTTCGTACGTCGGATCCGTGACAGCTGTCTTGTTCGTGAGGTCGAAGGAGAGCACCGGTACGTGCAGGTGCCCGGCCGGCATCGACGGGTCGAGCAGGTCGCGCTGCAAGGTGTTGCGGTAGGCAACCTCGTTCGAGAGGTAGCCGCCGCCGGTGCCCTCGGACGCGATCGAGCCGGCGGTCGGCCCGTCGGGTCGCCGTACGGGTGTGGTCTGGCCGGCTGGGATCTCGAGCACCGACGTGTTGACGCGGGTCCGGAACGGCGCCGGTACGGCGGTCTGCGCCATCCGCGCCAGCGGCAGGCTGGACGTGATCCACTCGGGGCCGGCCGGCATGCTCGGGGACACGACGGGCGCGCTGATCGTGCCGCCGCCCCAGAGGTTGTTGTTGTCGCCGATCGAGCTGACCGAACGGCGCCGCCCGTTGAACGCCTCCAGGTCGAAGATGCCGACCCGTCCCTGGCTGCTCGTCATCACGACGTCGGCGTGCTGCGGACCCGGCCGGTAGTGCGGGGCGAGCGTGTTCTCGACCATGCTCTCGTCGAAGTCGGTGTACCGCACCGGGAAGACCACGGTCTGGATCTCGTACGTCGTCCCGTTCACGGTCCAGCGCCGGCCGTCGAGGGTGAGGGCGTTGGCACCCGAGGGGTTGCCGATCCGGATGTCCGCGTCGAGCGTGAACGGGTCGAACCCGGTGACCAGGATTTTCCGTACGCCTGGGGTGAAGCGGGTGCTCGTGATGCCGCGGGACGCGTACTCGAACGAGCGGATCAGGTCGGCGCGTTCGGCTGTGGTGAGGCCGAAGGAAGGCTGCCACTGGCGCAGCGTCAGCGCCATCGAGAGGCGCGCCCAGTACAGGCCGCGGTCGTCGGTGGAGGGGAGAGCGTCCGTGCCGCGGGGTGCGTGCTGGGCGCGGTGGGTCGCGGCCCGCCAGAGCGCCTCGCCGTGCGCGCGGACGAGCGCGGTCGCGGCCTTGCGGTTGGGTACCCGGCACAGGAGTTGCGCGAAGACGCCGACCTGGTGGTCGAAGCCGGTGCGCCGCAGGATCTCGGCCGGAACCGACGGTCCGCCGTTGACGCCGCGGGTGAGGCGTTGCTCCTCGACCGTACCGACGACCGAATGATCCAGGCAGCCGGTCACCGGCCCGCCGTGCAGCGCCGGAGCGGTGTCGGGCGCCGCGTGCGCGATCGGGGCACCGGACAGCACCGCGGTCACCGCTAGGGCGCCGGCAACCAGAGAACGCTGAAATGAGCTGGGGCGGAGTCTCATACAGGCTGTCTACCAGATCGCACCCGCATCTCCTACCGAGGCGGGCCCTCGAAAATGGGCAGTAGGTAGGCGGTCCAGATCCAGTAGTGGACGTGCACGGCCACGACCCAGACGACGACCGGGGTGAACGCACGGACGTACCAAGGGATCCGCGTGACCAGGAGGGCCATCACGATCATCACGACGCCGATCAGCACCCCCGGTACGACGAACGCCCACTTCTGCGCGTCGACCGGCCAGCAGTTCGGGTACGTACACGCGTCGTCGGTGCCGGTGAAGTAGCTGCCGGCGTTGAACTCCGCCACCGCAAGCGTCCAGCAGGCAATGACGAACCCGCCGATGCCCTGCGCGATCGCGGCGCGCAGCGACCCGCGGCTCGACCACGCCCTACCGGTCGGCAACCCACCCACGAACAGGATCGTCGCGGTCGTGATCAGCAGCGCGACCAACCAGAACCCATCCAGCCCCGCACCCCTCGTGCCGATGCCGTGCCGTCGCGGATCGACCTGCGGCAGCCCGACACTGAACCCGAACAGGCAGTACCCGAAGATCAGCAGCCCGATGGCGCCCAGCACCAGCAGGACGACCTCGACCCACCCGGCAACGCGAGTTCTGGTGACCTTCATCCGTGCAGAACGGACTTCCAGTCGGCTGCGGTGGCCGCGTCGTACGACCGCGTGAACCCGCACCCGGTCCACGCGATCGGGTGAAGCGCGCCCGGCTGCGTCTGCCCCGACACAAGCAGCCTGCTGCCCCGCTGGAGATCCAACCGATCCGCATCCTCCCCGGCCGTATCGGCGACCACCGTGACCCGCTGGCCTGCCCCACCACGGAACCACTCGTTGACGCCAAAGGTGATCTGCACACGCCCCACCGGCCCCTCACCCATCCCCACCACCCGCTCCACCGTCCCGTCGAACGCAATGTTCCGATGCGCAAGGGTCGTCAGCGAGTACCCCTCGACACAACTCGCCCCACGGCCGGTCGGCGAGGCAGTGGGTTGGGACACCGGAATCGCGACCGGCGGTTTGTCCAGCCCGCCGCCGACCAGCACCACCGCAACCAAAATCGCGGCCGCAACGGCGGCCACAGCCCCAGCCGCCAATGCTGCACCCCCGATGCTCCAACGCCCACCAGACAGCCTACGAGCCCTTCGAGGCTGCGCCGATTCGGCCGCCCGGCGTACCTGGGTCCGCACCTCCTCGAGCACGCGGGCATCCAGCGGCTCGACGCTCCCGGCGGCGACCAGTTCGTCCCATCCGGGCAACTCGGAGCGCTCGTCCGTCAACTGCTGCTCGTCCACGGCGAATCTCCTTCCAGCTCTGAACGTCGCTTACCGAGTACTTGCGTGGAGTCCGCCAGCCGTTCGCGCATCCGCTCCCGCGCACGATGCAAACGCGACCGCGCAGTGCCCGCAGGGATGCCGACCACGTCAGCGGCTTCGGTCGGAGTCAGCTGTTCCCACCCGACAAGCAGCAGCAGTTCACGCTCGACCGGTGGAAGCTCCGCGAGCGCTTCCATCAACGCGGGCCGTACGGCAGCCGCATCCAACCGGGCGTCGACTGCCGCCCAGTCCATCTCCGTCGGACCAGTGCCGTGCGGCGCGGCATCGCGCGCGGTCCGGCGGTAGTGCGCAAGCAGGGTATGGCGAGCGATGCCGAAGAACCAGGCCCGCGCGGTGCCTCGGGTCGGGTCGAACGTCGCGCGGCTGCTGAACGCGGCGAGCCACACGTCCGCGAGCAGTTCGTCGGCTTCGTGGGGAGCGCGCCTGGCCAGGTAGGCGTGGATCGGCGGCGCGAGGCGTTCGACCAGCGGCTCGAAGGCCGACGCGACCTCCTGCGAGAGTCGCAACTGCTCCTCGTCGCTCGTCATCCGCCCCGCTCTCTGCCCGCGCACTGTTCGACGACCGCTGTCATCAGGTACTTGTCGGACAGTGCGGCGAGCGTTCGGGCAGGGGCCGGTCAGTCGATCTGGGTCAGTTTGCCGGTGTCTACGTCGTAGATGAAGCCGCCGACCACGATGTCCTCGCCGATCAGTGGGTGCTCGCGGACCGCGGCCACGTCGCGGCGGAGGGCCTCGAGCTGGTCGGGGATGACGGAGATCGGCAGGTAGCCGGCCGGTTTGCCGGCCGCGAGCTCGACCTTTTCGCGGAGCGCGTCCTCGGACATCGCGGCCATCGCGCAGCGGGTGTGCGGGATGATCATGATCCGCCGGACGCCGAGTAGCTGGACGCCGAGCACGAGCCCGGTCATCGTCATCTCGGTGACCCGGCCGCCGGCCGAGCGCAGCACCTTCGCGTCGCCGGCCTTCAGGCCGAGCATCTCCAGCGGCGGGATCCGCGAGTCCATGCAGGTGACCACGCCGATCCCCGCGTGCGCGATCCCGTCGAAGCCGCTGTAGTGGAAGTCGGCCGCGTACTCCGCGTTCGCGGCCAGCAGGTCGTCGAACCCGCCGCTCATCGGACCGGACCCGACACTGGACCGGATTCTGGACCTGACTCGGGTACTGGCGTACCGGTTTGCAGGATCGACATGGCGAACGGTTCCTTTCCGCAGGAGTCCGGACGGGGTGGATCGGCGGGTGCGGTGCTGACCGGCACGCTCCACGACCGGCCGTCGGCGTGCTGGACGGTCACGGTGCCGGCGTCCTCGCCGACGATCCGCAGGGCATCCAGCGCGAGCTCGCCGAGGAGTTCGCGGACGGCGACCTCGGCGGCCTGACCGCGCTTGCTCCAGGTGGAGCGACCGCGCAGCCCGGTCAGAACTGTCTCCCCACGATCGGCTGCGGCGAGTACCTCGACCGCTGTGTCGACCGTGAGGTGGCCGTGCATGGTTCCGGCCGGCAGATACGTCGCTGTCGGCGCGAATCGGTGCCCGCCGAGATGGGTGGCCTCCCACACGCGTCCCGGTACCCGTTCGGCGAGTCCGGAGACGAGGGGCCGGCCGAGTACGGCGCAGCAGCCGTCACGCTTGCCGTTCGTACACACGAGGACGATCGGGTCGTCGACGGGAGCCAGCGAGGGCAGCGACGCGACAACCGCCGTACGGTCACCACGCGCGACCGCACGCAGGTCGAGCGCGTCCAGCTCGACCGGGTCGGCGACCTGGCCGCTGAGCAGCCACGTACGGCCGGGGGTGGTCGACGCGACGAAGACCTGGTGTGACCGCTGGACCGCGTCAGCGTGCCGGCCGGGGGAGCGGATCAGGCCGAAACGGACGTCGAGCTTCTTGCACCGGTCGTCGAAGGCGCCACCGAAGACCGGATCCAGGTGGCTCTGCGTCGGCGCCTTGGCGCCCCACGGGCCCGGCTGCTCGACGACGACCCAGCCGGTCGCCACCACCGCGGTGCCGGGCAACGGCTCCTGGAGCACCCGACAGAACGTCGAGCACAGGCCGGAGGCAGGTGCAGGGCTCACAGCATCACACGGTACGCGACGTGAGACAGCTGTCCCTCATGATGATCATCATGTGTGCGCTGCACCACGTTCGCGGCCAGGACCAGCAGAGCGCCGGCCGAGCAGCAGCACCCCGAGAAGAGCGGCCAGGAACGCGCACACGGCGGCTCCGGCGAAGATCGCGTGAACTTGTGAAACGGCCGCGTCCCGGAGCGCGTCGACGTACGGCCGGCAGTTCGCCGGTGACGACGGGCACAGCTCGTTGGGCGTTTTGATGCCCTCGGCAAGCGCGTAGTACCGGCGTAGGCCGATCGCGGTCAGTGCGGAGACGCCGACGAGCATCCCGACCATCCGCGCGACGACCACGAGCGCGCTCACCAGACCGTGGCTGCCGGCCGGTGTCGCGCCGAGCATGGCGGTGTTGAGCGGCGACAGCGCGAGGCCGAACCCGAGACCGCAGCCGAGCAGTACGAGGGTCGCCGGCCAGTGATCCAGCGCGGTACGGCCCCAGTACGCCATCAGCACGAACATCGCCCCGGACAGTCCGAGCCCCGCACCGGTGATCAGCCCGAGCCCGTACCGGCGGGTCAGCCATCCACCGGCCACCGCGCCGACCGGCAGGGCGATCAGGAACCGCAGCAGCACCAACGCGGCGTCCAACTGCCCGCCGCCCTGCGTCGTCCGGGCAAACACCGGTACGTCGACCAGCGCTGCGATCAACGCACAACCGATCAGAAAACTGACCAGGAGCGAGCCCCACGCCGCACGACTGCCCAGCAACCCACGCGGGACGATCGCGGCCGGCGTACGGCGCTGCCAGAACCCGAACGCGACCGCACAGACGGCTGACGCAACCAGCAGCCACGGCCCAGCCGGCGACATGAGCTGCCGCTCAGGATCGGCCGTCGCGAACGCCAGCACCACACCCGCCAGCGCGAGCGCAAGCAGCACCGCACCGACGAGATCCACCTGCGCCAGCACGCCGGCCAGGTGGCCGCGGCTGCGCTGCAGCACGAGACCGAGCCAGCCGAGCGCGAGCACGAGCGCGGCGACCCCGATCGGGGTGAGCAGCCGTGACGTCCCGGTGAAGGGCACGAATGGCAACCCGAGCGTCACGCCCGACGCCAAGCGGTCCGGTGCGGTGAGCGTCAGCCCGAGCGCGATGCAGGCAAGCAACCCGATCACGCCAGAGACCCGTGGGCGCCATCGGCGCCGCAGCAGGAGCGCGAGCACAACGGCGACCACGAGGTTCAGCCAGAAGATGTACCGCCAGTCGGCCACTGCGAGGACGGCCGCGCCGAGCAGCGGCCCCAGCACCGAGCCGAGCTCCTGGACGGCCCCGACCACGCCCAACGGCAGCCCTCGCCGATCGGCGGGCCACAGGTCGGCGACCAGCGCCAACGTCGCCGGGACCAGCCCACCACCGCCGACGCCTTGGAGAAACCGACCGGTTACCACCAGGGGCAGGTCATAGGCACCGGCCGTCACCAACGACCCGACCGCGAACAGCAACAGCGCCCCGACGAGCACCGGCGTCCGGCCGACGACGTCCGCGATCCGGCCGATCAGCGGCAGTACTGCGATGTAGCCGAGCAGGAACCCCGAGATGATCGGCGCCGCCCGCTGCAGTTCGTCCGCCGACAGCCCGACGCCGGACATCATGTCCGGCAGTGCGAGGACGACGACGTACGTGTCCGCTGCCGCGAAGGCGACCGCGATCGACGCGAGCGTCAGCCGGGCCTGCGCCGAGGTCCGCCCCGAGGTCCGCCCCGATGTCACGGTGCGGTGATCTCGACCTTCTCGCCGTACTTGTCCAGGGTGACGTCGTAGCTGCTGGTGGCACCGGAGTAGAACGGCCCGGTGATCGTGGCCGACACCAGCTGTCCGCTGTCCTTGTCGATCTTGAACGTGCTCGGGAAGCTGCCGTCGGCCGGTGCCTTCGGGAAGATGCCCTGCAGCGACTTGCCCTCGACCGAACCGCTCACCTCGGTGAGCACCTTGGACCCGTCGCGGGTCTGGCCCTTCACCTTCGCGTCCTTGAGCGTCGGCAGTACGGCGGTGAGGCCCTTGGCGGGATCGAGCAGAATCGCCGGGTCCGGCGCGCCGAGTCCGGCGAGCTGGCTCGGCGTGAGCTCGATGAAGGCCGGTGCGAACGACACCTTGGCGTACACCTTGCTGCCGACGGCGACCACCTCGGCGTCGATCGGCGACCCGCTGGACCGCACGGTCAGCTTGCCCTTGAACGCCGGCGCGTGGGTGGCGACGCCGTCACCGCTGCCGAGGGTCCGTGCGTTCTCCGGCAGGTCGCGCCCGGTCAGCACGATGTGCACGCTGGCCGCGTCGTCGATCGCCTTCTTCGCGCCGGTCAGCAGCGCGACCGCGTCCCCGCCGGTGTCGCCGCCACCGCCGGCGGTGTCCTTCTTGTCGTTGCAGCCCGCCACGGCAAGGACGACGACCGCGCACAGCGCGAGCATTCTCTTCACGGACGTCAGCCTGCCAGATCGGAAGCGCACGCAGCGATCGGCTGCGCGACCGGCACGCCGGAACCGTCCCGGCGCGGGTCGATCGGCGGCAGCTCGACCGGCGCACCGCTGCTGGCGCTGGCCTTCACCGGCGCCACGCCGATGTACCCGAGCAGGAGGCCGTCCTCGCCCTTGAGCAGCCGCTGGCAGCGCACACCGCCGGTCCCGCGGCCCTTGCCCGGGTACTCACTGAAGGGGGTCACCTTCACAGCACCGACCTCGGTCCCCGGCAGCGCGGACGACGAGCCCGCGATCGTCACGACCTGTGCCTCGCGGCCAGCGTCCACCGCCCCGAAGAAGACGACCTTCTGCTTCGTCGCCAGCCGGACGCCGGCCATGCCGCCGGCAGTGCGGCCCTGCGGCCGGACGGCGGACGCTGAGAAGTGCAGGAGCTGCGCGTCGGACGTGATGAAGCACAGCTCCTCCTCGCCCGTCGTCAGCTCGACCGCTCCGACGACCTGGTCGCCGTCCTTCAGCCCGATGATCTCCCACGAGTCACGGTTGCTCAGGTGGTCCGGTACGACGCGCTTCACCACGCCTGACAACGTACCGAGGGCGACGCCGACCGAGTCCGGGTCCATCGTGGTCAGCGCGAGCGCCTTCTCACCGGGCTCCAGCGACACGAACTCCGCGATCGGCGCGCCACCCTGCAGGTTCGGCGCGTTCGCGGTCGTCGGTACGGCCGGCAGGTCGAGCGACTCGAGCCGGATCAGCCGGCCGGCGCTCGTGATCAGGCCGTACTGCCCGCGGGCGGTGCTCCTGATCACGGACACGATCGCGTCGTGCTTGGCCCGCGACTCGGTCGGCCCGAACGGCTCGACACCGTTGGTCCGGGCGAGCAGTCCGGTGGAGCTCATCAGGATCCAGCACGGGTCGTCGCTGACCTCGAGCGGTACCGCGGCCGTCTTGGTCGCGCCGGACGACTCCAGCAGCACGGTCCGGCGCGGTGTGCCGTACGTCTTCGCGACCTCGGCGAGCTCGTCGGAGACCGTCTTGCGGAGCAGCTTCGGGTCGTCGATGATCGCGCTGAGCGCCTCGATCTCGCGCTCCAGCTCGCCCTTCTCGGTCTCCAGCTCGAGCTTGGAGTAGCGCGTCAGGCGGCGCAGCGGCATGTCTAGGATGTAGTTCGCCTGGATCTCGGACAGGTCGTAGATCTCGATCAGCCGGGACCGCGCCGCGGCGGAGTCGTCGCTGCTGCGGATCACCTGGATGACCTCGTCGATGTCGAGGATCGCGATCAGCATGCCCTCGACGATGTGCAGCCGGTCCTGCGCCTTCTTCCGGCGGAACTCGCTGCGCCGCCGGGTCACGTCGTATCGGTGCTCGAGGTAGACCTCGAGGAGCGGCTTCAGGCCGAGCGTGCGCGGCTGGCCCTCGACCAGGCAGACGTTGTTGACGTGGAACGAGTCCTCGAGCGGGGTCAGCTTGTAAAGCTGCTCCAGCAGTGCCTCGGGGACGAAGCCGTTCTTGACCTCGATCACCAGCTGGGTGCCGTGAGTACGGTCGGTGAGGTCCTTGACGTCCGCGATGCCCTGGAGCTTCTTGCTCTGCACCAGGGTCTTGATCTTCTCGATCACCTTCTCCGGGCCGACCGAGTACGGCAGTTCGGTGACCACGATGCCCTTGCGGCGCGGGGTGACGTTCTCGATCCGGGCGGTGGCGCGCATCTTGAAGCTGCCGCGGCCGGTCGCGTACGCGTCCTTGATGCCGTCCAGGCCGACGATCTTGCCGCCGGTCGGCAGGTCCGGCCCGGGGACGAACCGCATCAGGTCGTCGAGGTCGGCGGTCGGCGTCTTGATCAGGTGCCGGAGCGCCTGGATCACCTCGACCAGGTTGTGCGGGGCCATGTTCGTGGCCATCCCGACCGCGATCCCGGCGGCGCCGTTGACGAGCAGGTTCGGGAAGGCGGCCGGCAGCACCGCCGGCTCCTCCTCCTGGCCGTCGTAGTTCGCCTTGAAATCGACGACGTTCTCGCTCAGCCCATCCGTCATCGCCACCGCGGGCGGCGCCATCCGGCACTCGGTGTATCGCATCGCCGCTGGTCCATCGTCCAGAGATCCGAAGTTGCCATGAGGATCGATCAACGGGACGCGCATGGACCAGGTCTGGCCGGTGCGGACGAGGGCGTCGTAGATGGCGCCGTCGCCGTGCGGGTGGTACTTACCCATGACTTCACCGACGACGCGGGCGCACTTCACGTGGGCGCGAGCGGGGTTGATGTTGTTCTCCGCCATCGAGAACAGGATCCGCCGCTGGACCGGTTTCAGCCCGTCGCGCGCGTCCGGCAGGGCCCGCGAGTAGATCACCGAGTAGGCATACTCGAGGTAGCTGGTGCGCATCTCGTCGGAGACGTCGACGTCGAGGATGTGCTCCTCGAAGTCCTCGGGTTCGGCGGTACTGGTACGACGTGCCATTCGGGTCTACGAACTCCTCGATCAAGTGGTGCCGGCGCCGCGACGGTCCGGCGCCGCCCCTATTGTCCCTGCTCACCCACTGTTTGCCTGGTCACGACCCGCAGAAGGTACGCGGTCGGGGCCAAGGCGGACCCTACCGCCAGGGTCAGACAGAGTGCGCCGATGCCCAGCAGGATGCCCCACGGGACCGTCGTCGGTACGTCCGTCAGCCCCGATGTCATCGCGTGCCGGATCAGGACACCGACGGTGATCGTGGTCGCGGTCCCGAGGCTCAGGGCGACCGCGCCGACCAGGGACGACTCCCACAGCACCATCCGGCGCAGCTGCGCTCCGGTCGCGCCGAGTAGTTGCGACGTACGGAACTCGTGGCGCCGCTGCAGACTGCTCATCAGGAGCGTGTTGGCGATCGCGATCGCGCTGTAGAGCGCGGCCGGCCCGAGCAGCATCACGAGTCCGACCTGGTTGCCCTTCCGGAGCCCTTCAGTTTGGTCCGCCACCCAGTCCGCGGCGAGCTGTGCGTGGGGGAGCCGCTGTACGAGGTCCGCTGCCGCGACTCCGTCCGCAGGCAGTACGAAGCTCCGCTCGACCTGGGCGTCTGGTGCGTGCTTCCGCGCGACGTCGAGCGGGATCATGTACGACGAGTTCACCCCGAAGGCGTCCTTCACGATCGCCACCACCCGCAGCTTCACCGGCTGCCGGTCCAGGAACACCACGGGGATCTCGTCGCCGACGCGGTAGTGCTCGAACCCGGCCGCCTCCTTGGCGACTGCGACCGCGTTCCCAGTGAGCCTGCTCAGATCGCCGTCCAGCACGCTGAGGTCCCGCGTCTGCGCCGCAACCGCCGGGTCGATCCCCTCGACGTCCTCCAACTGCGCGTCGTCCTCCGAGATCCGCACGACCTGCGTCGGTACGGCGGCATCCACCGCTTTCAGACCGGGGTCGGCAGCGGGTGCTGCTCCGCTGACCACGATCGGCGCGCGAACCGCATCACGCATCGTCGCCGCCGAACTGTCGGCAGCAAAGCTCAGGCTGAGCACCATCGAGCCGGCGATCGCAGAGATCGCGACGATGGGCGCGGCCAGCGAGGCGCTCCGGCGGGGCGCGGCGACGACGTTGCTGCGGGCCAGTCGCCCGGACACGTGCGTCCAGGCGACCAAGGGCGCCGCCCACAGCCGGCCGAGGACCGGTACGACGAGTGGTGCGAGCAGCGTCAGCGCGATCACGATCACCATCGGCGTGAACATCGCCAGCGGTACGGCGCCCTCACCGGTCGACGGCCGGATCAGCGTGAGCATCACGATCGCACCGGCCAGGAACAGCAGCCCGAAAATGATCCGTACCGGCCCGATCCGTGGCGGTTCCAGCGCGGCCTCGCGGAGCGCGTCGATCGGCGCGACCTTGCCGGCCCGGCGCGCGGCCGAGCGGGCCCCGAGCAGTGCGACCAGCATCCCCGCTCCGACCGCGATCGCGAGCGGTACCCACGGCGCCGCGGGCTCGAGCTTCACCGGTGCCAGTTCGGTGTACGACGCCTTGCTCAGTAGCAGCGGAGTCGCGAGCTGGGCCGCGACCGCTCCGGTGAGTGAGGCGGCGAGTGCGACGACGAGCGCCTCGCCGACGATCATCCGGCGCAGCTGTCGCGGCGTCGCCCCGATCAGCCGGAGCAGGCCGAGCTCCTGGCGGCGGGACGCGACGGCGAACGCGAACGTACTCGCGATCACGAAGATCGTGATGAAGCCGCAGATCACCCCGACCATGCTGAGCACGGTCTGCAGCCCGGACACGTCGGCGTCGGTGAGCGGGACCTTCACGTGCCGCGCCGGATTGTCGGGTCCGCCGAGCGTCGTCACGCTGATCGTCGACGAGTCCGGCCGGTGGTAGCCGATGGTGGCGGCCGTCGTGGTCGCGGCCAGGCCGAGCATGAAGACGCCGACCGCGAGCGCCACGAACGAGCCGGCGTACAGCGAACGATGCTGCCCGACCGTCTGCCGGCTGAGCTGGAACATCATCGTTCCAGCTCGCTCATGGCGGCCGCGATCTGCGCGGGCGTGGCGCGGTCGAGGTGCCCGGCGAGCAGCCCGTCGGACAGGAACAGCACCCGTTCGGCGTACGCGGCCGCGACCGGGTCGTGGGTGACCATCACGACGG
The DNA here is from genome assembly GCF_043197975.1 of Kribbella sp. NPDC048928. Lineage (NCBI taxonomy): Bacteria > Bacillati > Actinomycetota > Actinomycetes > Propionibacteriales > Kribbellaceae > Kribbella > Kribbella sp. NPDC048928. The sequence continues at coordinate 273,652 of NZ_JBICUC010000005.1, forward strand.
TCTGGCCCGCGCGATCGGTGGCCGCGCGCAATAACTCGAGGACCTGCCGGCTGGTTCCGCTGTCGAGGGCGCCGGTCGGCTCGTCGGCGAAGAACACCGACGGCTGCGTGATCAGCGCCCGCGCGATCGCGACCCGCTGCTGCTGACCACCCGACAACTCGGCCGGTCGGCGCTTCGCCATTCCGTCCAGGCCGACCTGCTCCAGCACGCGCAATACGTCACTGCGCGCTGGGCGGCGGCCGGTGAGCCGTAGGGGGAGTGCCACGTTGTCGTACACGGTCAGCGACGGCAGCAGGTTGTACGCCTGGAACACGAACCCCATCTCGCTGCGGCGCAGCTTGGTGAGCTCGACCTCGTTCAGCGTGCCCAGGGTCACTCCGTTGAGTACGACCGTGCCTCTGGTCGGGTGGTCGAGCCCTGCGGCGCACTGCAGCAGCGTCGACTTGCCGGAGCCGGACGGTCCCATCACCGCCGTGAACGAGCCGCGGGCGAAGTGGTACGTCACCCCGCGCAGCGCATCCACCGCTCCGGCCTTGGAGCGGTACGTCTTCGTGATGCCGTCCAGCAACAGAGCAGGTGGCTCGACTGGTGCTACAGAGGGGTACGTCGGCGCGGTAGCGGTCATGCTGCCAGCAAACCGCCGTACGTCGCCCAACGCGTTGGCCTACACACGAGACCTGCAGTAGCGCGCACGCTACCGCCCAAGCACGGCCCGCCGCCCTAGGCTTGGACCGGTGGACAGTCCGAAGACGGTAGAGATGGCCGCGACTCCGTCGCGGCGGGTCCTGGGGCTGTTGCTCCCGGTCTTCCCTCGTCGCTCCGGTCGCTTCGCTCCCTCCGCTCCTCAGTCCAGACCGGGAGGCCCCAGGACCGTTTGGGGAGCGCTGGCGTCGCCGCGTTACCTGATCTCGTCGTGGCCGTGGCGGAGTTATGCGTATCTGCTCACGTCCGTACCGGTCGGCGCGCTGGCGATCGGGGTGCTGGTCGGGCTGGCGGGGCTCAGTGCGTTGCTCAGCCCGATCCTCGTCGGCATCCTGATGATCAGCTCGTTCCCGCTGATCGGCGGCGCGATCGGCTGGCTGGAGCGCCGCCGGGCCGGCCTGATGCTCGTGGACGGGATCAGCAGCCCGCACGCGAAGCTGCCTACGGCGCTCGGGCTGCGCGAGAAGCTCAAGTTCCGGCGGCGCGAGCAGGCCTCGATGCGCGGGCTCGGGTACGGGTTCGTCCTCGGAGTACTGATCTGGCCGCTGAGCGCACTGTTCGCCGGTGTCAGCGTCACGACGCTGGTGATCACGCTCGGGGCGCCGATCATCGCCGACGGCGACGAGATGGGCATGGGCCCGTGGACGCTGAACTCGGCGCGTGAAGGGTTCGTCTTCCTGATCCTGTTCGGGCCGGTCTTCTACGCGGTCAGCTCGTACCTGCTCGGTGTCATCGCGGGCGCGGAGGCCTCGCTGGCCAAGGCGATGCTCGGGCCGCGGCAGGACGAGCTGCAGCGGAACCTGGCCGAGCTGAGGCGGTCCCGCCTCGACCTGGTCGACGCGTTCGAGACCGAGCGTGTACGGATCGAGCGGCACCTCCACGACGGCGTCCAGCAGCGGCTGGTCGGGTTGACGATGACGCTCGGCCTGGCGGAGCTGGACCTGCCCGAGGGCGAGGGCCGGCGGCTCGTCGTGAAGGCCCATGCCGAGGCGGAGGCGGCGCTCGCCGACCTGCGCGCGGCCGTCCGCGGCATCCATCCGCGGGTCCTGGTCGATCACGGGCTCGAGGCTGCCGTACGGGAGGTGGCCGACCGGATGCCGTTGCCGGTGTCGCTGCACTTCACGATCCCGGGCCGGCTGCCCGGACCGATCGAGGCGGCTGCGTACTTCGTGGTCAGCGAGGCGCTCGCGAACGTCGCGAAGCACGCGCAGGCCTCGACGTGCGAGGTGTCCGGCTGGGTGGACCGCGAGCGGCTGGTGATCTCCGTACAGGACGACGGCGTCGGTGGTGCGAAGCTCGGTGCCGGTACCGGACTGACCGGCCTGGTGACGCGGCTGGACGCGCTGGGCGGCACACTCGACGTCGACAGCCCACCCGGAGGGCCGACACGACTGAGGATGGAGTGCCCGTGCCGACTCGGCGACTGACGATCGTCCTGGCCGAAGATTCACTGCTGCTGCGTGAGGGGCTGGCGAGCATCCTCGACCGCGCCGGGCACGAGGTGAGGGACACGGTCGGGGACGCGGACACGCTGCTCGCGGTCGTTCGCAAGGACCCGCCGGACGTGGTGATCACCGACGTACGGATGCCGCCCGGGCACAGCGACGAAGGGCTGCGGGCCGCTGCGGCGATCCGGGCCGAGCTGCCCGCGATCGGGATCCTGGTGCTGTCCCAGTACGTGGCCGACGCGTACCTGTCGACGTTGCTCGAGACAACGACCGGCGGGATCGGCTACCTGCTCAAGGACCGGGTCGGGCATGTCACCGAGTTCCTGGAATCGCTCGACCGGGTCGCGAACGGCGGCACCGTGGTCGACCCCGAGGTGGTGAGGCAGTTGCTCGCCCGGCGGCGCAACGACGGGCCACTGTCGGCGCTCACCCCGCGCGAACTCGAAGTACTCGCGCTGATGGCGGAGGGCCGCGTGAACGCCTCGATCGCCGAACACCTGGTCGTGAGCGAGGCCGCCGTCCGCAAACACGTAGGCAACATCTTCGCCAAGCTCGAACTGGACACCGGCCGCGACCGCCGAGTCTCCGCCGTCCTCACCTACCTGAGGAGCTAAACCGCCCGACGGCGATCCGGCGCTGCATGCCTACGTGGTCCAGTTCGAGGCGGGCGGACGGACAGCGTGGCACGTGCACGAGAACGGGCAGCTGCTGATCTGTGTCGACGGTGTGGGGTTTGTCGGCAATCGCGACGGCACGGTGGTGGAGCTGCGGCCGGGATCCGCGGTTTGGACGGACGCGGGGGAGCAGCACTGGCATGGCGCGGGGCCGGACCGTGCGCTGACGCATGTGGCTGTGCAGACCGAGTCCACGGAGGACGCGGTGATGTGGTTCGAAGAGGTCGCCGAGGCGGACTGGCTTCGGGCGGGCGAGAATAGGTAGTCATGGACGAGGCGATCCGGAAGATTCTGGCCGAGTGTGAGACCTGGGCCGTCGTGGGGCTGTCGAACAACACCAGCCGCGCGGCGTACGGGGTGGCGCGCTTCCTGCAGGGGCACGGCAAGCGGATCGTGCCGGTGCATCCGGCGGCGGAGACCGTGCACGGCGAGCAGGGGTACGCGACGCTGGCGGACATCCCGTTCCCGGTGGACTGCGTGGACGTCTTCGTCCGCTCCGACCTGGCCGGCGACATCGCGGACCAGGCGGTGGGAATCAACGCCCGGGCGGTGTGGTTCCAGCTCGATGTAGTGGATCAGGACGCCTACCACCGAACGACCGCGGCGGGGCTCACGATGGTGATGGACCGCTGCCCGGCGATCGAGTGGGGACGCCTCGGACCGGCAAGCTAAGGAGCCTGATTCAACGCGACGCACAGCGGCGAGTTCCACGCGTCGTACTCGGTGCTGATCCGGATCACTCCGGAGAAGCTCCGCGGCTTCTAGCCCGCGTTGTACGTCGGCGACCGCGGAACCGGGGGCGGGTCCCGGTTCCATCGGCGCGTCGGGGTCAGTTCAGGTAGCCCTCGACGGTGTCGGTGGAGCGGGCGGCGGCGTCGTCGGGGTTCTCGCCGAACTCGCGCTTGGCGCGGCGCTGCCGGAGCAGGTCCCAGCACTGGTCCAGCTCGACCTCGAGCGCCCGGAGGCGGGTCTTCTCGTCGTCGTTGCCGACCTGCCCGGCCGCGTGCTTCGTGCGGAGCTCGTGCTCCTCGGCGACCAGCTCGTCGATGCGGCCGAGGATGCCCTTGTCGTCAGTCATGAGGTAACTGTACGGCCGTCCGGCAGGCCGGATCGGGACAGCAGCTCGGTGATCACGAGGATCGCGATCGACTCGGCGGCGACCAGACCGATCAGTACGACCAGTTGCAGCGCGGCGGCCTCGACGGGGGAGGCGCCCCCGAGGACCATGCCGACGAACGCCCCGGGCAGCGTGACCAGGCCGACCGTCCGCGTCTGGTCCAGAGCGGGCAGCAGGGCATCACCCGCGACCGGCCCCACCACGAGCTTGAACGCGTCCGGCTGCAGCAGCCCGATCGACAGCCCGGCCTCGAACTCACCGAACCGGCTCTGGTACTCGCTCAGCACCCGCCGCCCGGCCAGCGTGGTGGCGGTCATCGTGCCACCCACGATGATGCCGCCCATCGGCAGGATTGTGGCCGGGTTCCGCGGCACGACACCCGGCAGGATGAGCAGCAGCAGTACGGCGAACGCGCCACTCCCGATCGCGGCCGCGCAGTACATCCACTGCCGCGGGACCACCGCCGTACCGTGCAGCCGCCGCGTGCTCGTGAAGGTCGCGACACCGAACATCAGCAGTACGAACGCGAGCGCGCCGACGGTGTGCTGCAGCGCGACCCCGACGACGGCGCCGACCGCCGCGAGCTGCACGACGGCTCGCAGCGCCGCGGTCACGATCCCCTTGTCGTGCCGCAGCCCGGCGTACCGCGAGGCCGCGACTCCGAACGCGATCAGCAACGGCAGGACGCCGACGGCTGCCCAGCCGAGGCCGGTATGGAACGACATCGGACTACTTGAAGTCGGCCTCGTCGTAGGTCTGGCCGGCGTTCCCGCTCTGCACCTTGCTCGCCTCGTCCGCGCGCAGCTCGACGCGCCGGATCTTCCCGGAGATCGTCTTCGGCAGGTCCGCGAACTCGAGCCGCCGGATCCGCTTGTACGGCGCCAGGTGCTCGCGGCAGAACGCCAGGATCTCCCCGGCCAGCTCCCGCGACGGCTCGTGCCCGGCGGCGAGGACGACGTACGCCTTCGGTACGGCGAGCCGCACCGGGTCCGGTGACGGGACGACGGCGGCCTCAGCGACGGCCGGGTGCTCGATCAGCACCGACTCCAGCTCGAACGGCGAGATGCGGTAGTCGCTGGCCTTGAACACGTCGTCCGAGCGCCCGACGTACGTGATGTAGCCGTCCTCGTCGCGGCTAGCGACGTCTCCGGTGTGGTAGTACCCGTTGCGCATCGCCTCGGCGGTCAGCTCGTCGGCGTCGCGGTAACCGCGCATCAGCGGCACCGGCGCAGGCGCGAGCTCGATGCAGATCTCGCCGTCGTCGCCGATCTCGTCGGTCGCCGGGTCGATCAGCGCGATGCTGTACCCGGGCAGCGGGCGGCCCATCGAGCCGAGCTTCACCGGCTGGCCCGGCGGGTTGCCGATCTGCGCGGTGGTCTCGGTCTGCCCGTACCCGTCGCGGATCGTGATGCCCCAGGCGTTCCGGACCTGCTCGATCACCTCGGGATTCAGCGGTTCACCGGCCGAGATGCACTCGCGGATCCGGACGTCGACCGCGGACAGGTCGGCCTGGATCAGCATCCGCCAGACGGTCGGCGGCGCGCAGAACGTGGTCACGCCGTACGTCTGCAGTACGTCCAGCATCTTCTCGGCGTTGAAGCGCGTGTAGTTGTACAAGAAGACGGTCGCGCCGGCGTTCCACGGGGCGAACACGTTGCTCCAGGAGTGCTTCGCCCAGCCGGGCGAGGAGACGTTCAGGTGTACGTCGCCGGGCTGCAGACCGATCCAGTACATCGTCGACAGGTGGCCGAGCGGGTAGCTGACCTGCGTGTGCTCGACCAGCTTCGGCTGGCTCGTCGTCCCGGAGGTGAAGTAGAGCAGCAGCGGGTCGTCGGCGGCGGTGTCCACCTCGGGGACCGGGCCGTCGTAGCTCGCCGCGTCCGGGTAGTGCAGCCAGCCCTCGGCCGGTTCGCCGACCGCGACGCGGATGCAGTGGTCCGCGATGCCTGCGTACCTCGGGGCGTCGGTGCCGCTCGTCACGACCGCACGGACGTTGCCGCGGGAGATCCGGTCCGCGAGGTCCGCGTCGGTGAGCAGGGTGGTGGCGGGGATCATCACCGCGCCGGCCCGGATGCAGCCGAGCATGGTCTCCCACAGCTCGACCTGGTTGCCGAGAACGATCAGCACCCGGTCGCCCGGCTTCAGTCCTGCCGCCGTCAGCCAGCCCGCCACCTTGCGGGACTGTTCGCCCATCTCGGCGTACGTCCGTGAATTGACCTCGCCGTCCTCCTCGACGATCGTCAGCGCCGCGACCTCGGCCTGCTCGACCGCGAGCGCGTCGAACCAGTCCCGCGCCCAGTTGAACCGCTCGAACTGCGGCCAGCTGAAGTCCCGGTACGCCGTCTCGTACTCGTCGCGATGCGCCACGAGAAAGTCCCGCGCCGCCCGAAACTCCCGGGTGACCTCCGAAGTGCTCTGCTCCGTCGCCATGTTGCGCACATTACCCATTCACTACCCATTCAGTGCCAGTACTGCGCCGGTCACGACGAGTGGCGTGAGGATCAGTCCGCGCCACAGGAACGACCACCAGGTGATCTCGACGCGGGCGGCGTGGCAGCGGGAGCGCCAGAGGAGAGTGGCGAGGGAACCCCAGAGGGTGAGTAGGCAGCCGCAGTTGACGCCGATCAGGAGTGCCATCATCCGGTGCGGGCTGTCGGCGGCGACCGGCTCCATCGCGATGTACGCCGGGAGGTTGTCGAACAGGTTCGCGCCCAGCGCCGCCGTCGCACTCAGCCGCAGCTCGGACGTGGTCCCCGCCACCCGCCGCAGTACGTCCTCGAGGCCGTGCGAACTCAGGAACCCGACCACCGTGAACAACACCACCACCGTGATCACCAGCTTGTACGGGATCAGCGACCACCGCAGCACGCTGCGGCGACGTACGGCGAACAACACGACCAGCACGATTGCCCCGATGCTCGCCGGGATCGCCACCTCGACACCGGACACGAACGCCGGCCCGAGGAGCACGCACACCGCCGCGGCCCCCCAGAACAGCACCTTGTCGTCGACACCAGGGGTGGGCGGTACGACGTACCGTCGCGGCAGGTCGCGGTGGAACAGCGCTGCGAGTACTGCGACGGTGATGACGATCGCCGCGATGGCCGGCCGCCAGCTCACGGACAGGTAGCTGACGTCCAGCAGGCGGAACTGATGCAGTGCGAGCAGGTTCGTGAGGTTGGACACCGGCAGTAGCAGAGACGCCGTACCGGCCAGCCAGACGGTGGTGAACGCGAACAGCTTCGGAGGGATGTCCAACTGGCGGGCCATCGACAGCACCACGGGGGTCAGGAGCACCGCGCAGGTGTCGAGCGACAGGACGATCGTCAGACCGGTGGCCAGGGCAACGACGAGCAGCCAGAGCCGCCAGACCCGCCCACGAGCGAGGTGCGCCGCCTCCCGCGCTGCGACATCGAAGACCTTGGCGTGGTCGGCCAGCTCCGCGATGACTGTGACTGCGACGAGGAACACCAGGACCGGCGCGATCCGCTCTACCAAATTCCCGACCTCCGCGGTGCCCGTTTGAGTACGCTTGCGGAGTGGTGACACCGCCGGACAAGTATGACCTCGAACTCCCCGACGGCTATCCGGCGGAGTACGAGGCGGATGTCGTGCTGCGCGACGGTGCGACCGCGCACCTGCGCCCGATCACGCCGGACGACGCCGAGCTGCTGGTGGCGTTCTACGCCCGGGTGTCCGAGACCTCGAAGTACTACCGCTTCTTCGCGCCGTACCCGCAGCTGTCCGAGCGGGACGTGGCGCGGTTCACTCAGGTCGACTACCACGACCGGCTGGCACTGATCGTCACCGTCGGTGACGAGATGATCGGTGTCGGGCGGTACGAGCGCACCGGCCGGCGGACCGCGGAGGTCGCGTTCCTGATCGAGGACGCGCACCAGGGCCGCGGGCTCGGCCAGCTGTTCCTCGAGCACCTCGCCCAGGCCGCCCGCGAGAACGGCATCCACCGGTTCGTCGCCGAGGTCCTGCCGGACAACCGGAAGATGATCACGGTCTTCACCGAGGCCGGGTACAAGGTCGCCCGGGAGTTCGAGGACGGCGTGATCATGGTCGAGTTCGACATCGCGCCGACCGACACCTCGTTCGGGGTGATGCAGGCCCGCGAGCAGCGCTCCGAGGCCCTTTCGATCGCCCGGCTGCTGACACCCGGAAGTGTCGCGGTGATCGGTGCGAGCCGGCGCGAGGGCACGATCGGCAACGCCCTGCTGCGGAACCTCCGCGACGGCGGGTTCCCGGGCCGGTTGTACGCGGTCAACACCGACACCAAAGCGGACGAGATCGAGGGCGTCCCGGCGTACCCGACGATCCGGGACGTCGAGGGCACCGTCGACCTCGCGGTGGTCGCGGTGAAGGCGGAGATGGTCGCGGACGTCGTCCTGGACTGCGCGGCGAAGGGTGTCCGCGGGCTGGTCGTGGTGTCGAGCGGGTTCGCCGAGATCGGGAACGAGGGCCGGCAGCGGCAGCGGTACCTGGTCGGCCTCGCTCGCTCGTACGGCATGCGGGTGATCGGCCCGAACGCGCTCGGCCTGATCAACACCGCGGCCGGAGTGTCGCTGAACGCCACGCTGTCGCCGCTGATGCCGAGCAAGGGCCGGGTCGCGTTCTTCTGCCAGTCCGGCGCGCTCGGCGTACCGATCCTGGCCGACATGGCCGGTCGTGGTCTCGGGCTGTCGAGCTTCGTCTCGGCCGGCAACCGCGCGGATGTCTCCGGCAACGACCTGATGCAGTACTGGTACTCCGACGAGGCGACCGAGGTCGTCCTGCTGTACCTGGAGTCGCTCGGCAACCCGCGCAAGTTCAGCCGGGTGTCGCGGCGGCTGGCCGGGCGGAAGCCGGTGATCGCGCTGAAGTCCGGGCGCGCGACCCAGGGCGTGCCGGTCGGCCAGCTGGTCCGGCGCAGTCAGTTGCCGCCCGCAACGATCGAGTCGATGTTCCGGCAGAGCGGTCTGATCGGTGTGGACACGACCGGCGAGCTGTTCGACGTCGCCCAGCTGCTCGCGCACCAGCCGTTGCCGAAGGGCCGCCGCGTCGCTGTCGTGTCGAACTCCGACGCCCTGACGCTGCTGGCACTCGACACGATGGCAAGCTGCGGGCTCGAGGTCGCGGGCGACCCGCGGAACCTCAGTCCGGACGCGACCCCGTCGGACTTCGGACTGGCGTTGTCCGAGGTGTTCTCGGACGAGAAGGTGCATTCGGTCGTGGTGATCTACACGCCGCCGGTGCAGTCGAACGGGGGAGGGATCGCACAGGTACTGGCCGCCGCGGCCGCCGACTCGGACAAGCCGGTGGTGTCGACGTTCCTCGCGTCCCGCAGCGTGCCCCAGGAACTGCGCGTCCCGGACGAGGACGGCGGGGCGGCCCGCGGCTCGATCCCGTCGTTCCTGAATCCCCAGTACGCGGTCGGCGCGCTCGCGAAGGCCACCCAGTACGCCGAGTGGCGGCGCCGGTCCGACAGCCGGATCCCGGACCTGCCGGACATCGACACCGCCGGGGGAGAGGACTTCGTCGCGGAGTTCCTCCAGCGGCATCCGTCCGGCGCGGAGCTGGACGACGCGGACCGGCAGCGGCTGCTGAGCTTCTACGGGATCTCGGTGCTGCCGGCGTTCCCGGTGCTGAGCGCGGACGAGGCGGTGGCGCGGGCCGCCGACCTCGGGTTCGAGGTGATCTTGAAGGCGACCGCGGAGCAGTGGCGGATGCGGCCGGACCTGGCCGACATCTGGCGGCACATCCACGACGAGGACGACATGCGCGCGGCCTGGGCGGAGATGACCCACACGTTCGGCGTCGCCGCGGATCCGGCGCGGGCGCAGTTCGTCGTCCAGAAGATGGCGCCGCCCGGCGTACCGGTGGTGATCTCGACGATCGAGGACGTGTCGTTCGGGCCGGTGGTGACGTTCGGCCTGTCGGGGGTGGCGACGGACCTGCTCGGCGACCGGTCGTACCGGATGCCGCCGCTGACCACGCGCGACGCCGCCGAGATGGTCCGCGAGGTCAAGGCGGCGCCGCTGCTGTACGGCTACCGCGGCTCGGACCCGGTCGACATCTCCGCGATCGAGGACCTGCTGCACCGGGTCTCCCGCCTCACCCTCGACCTCGAGGAGGTGGTCCGGCTGGACCTCCGCTCGGTCCTGGTCGCGGCGGAAGGCGCCACCGTCCTCGACACCCGGGTCCGCATCGCCCCGAACGAGAAGCCCCGGCAGGACACTCCGGCCCGCCGGCTGACCTGATCAGCTCTGCCGCGTGTAGATGCTGTTCTCGCGGTGCAGGAGCCGGGCATCGACGAGGCCGCGGCGGAGAGCTGCGTGGTCCGCGTGGCGGCGGTTGAGGATCTCGTTCACCTCGGACTCGGGGTAGGCCCGTCCCACCTCGAAGCTCTGGACGAAGTACTCCAGGACGATCTGGTACTTGTCCGGGACCGTCGGGAAATGGGTCAGCCGCCCGTCGCGGATGAAGGCCTTGAGGACGTTGTCGCGCGCCGGGTCCGGATCGAGCGGCACCCACTCCGGACGGTTCTCCCGTACGGCGTCCTTGAACACACCGCCGTCCGCAGTGAACCCGTCGCGGCCGGCGGCGATCAGCCCGCCCTTGGTCAGCCGCTGCAGCGCCTTCACGACGACCGGCGCGGCGAGCCCGGTGCTTCCGGCAACCTGCTCGGGAGTGGAGGCGCCGAGGACGATCGCGGAGTACGTCCGCAACCTCGACGGTTCGGCCAGCAGACCACAGAGCTGATCGGCATTCATACCTTTCACGCTAAGCCGCACCGCAACCGAATTAGGATCGGCGGTATGCAGCCTGGCCCGCACAACGCGATCACCGATGTCCCCGGCGTTCTGGTAGGTCAGGTGGAGCGCCTCGACGCTCCGTACCTGACCGGTACGACGGTCGTCCATGTCCCGCAGACCGCCGTCGCCGGCGTCGACGTACGGGGCGGCGCGCCCGGTACGCGGGAGACCGATCTGCTCTCGCCGGTGAACTCGAACGGCGGCGTGAACGCGATCGTGCTCAGCGGCGGCAGTGCGTTCGGGCTCGACACCGCCGGGGCTGTGATGCGCTGGCTGGAGGAGCGCGGCGAGGGCGTCCGGGTCGGCCAGGGCGAGTACGACGTGGTGCCGATCGTGCCGACGGCGGTGATCTTCGACCTTGCCCGCGGCGGCGACTTCAAGGCCCGGCCCGAGCCGTCGTGGGGTGCGGACGCGATCGCGGCCGCCTCTGACGGACCGGTTGCCTTGGGCAACCACGGTGCCGGGGCGGGGGCCCGCGCGCGGTCGCTCAAGGGCGGTGCGGGCTCGGCGAGTGTCCGGCTCGACGACGGTACGACGGTCGGCGCGCTGGTGATCGTGAACGCGGCCGGCTCGACGGTCGATGCCGACGGCAACCTGTACGGCGCGCGGCTCGGTCTCGGCGCCGAGTTCACGCACCTGCGGACGCCGACCGAGCCACCGCCGGCCGCCGCCCCCGGGCGGAACCTGATTCCCGGCCCCTCGATGAACACGGTGATCGCGATCGTCGCCACCGACGTACCGCTGGACAAGGCCGCGACCCAGCGGATGGCGATGGTGGCGCACGACGGCCTGGCACGGGCGATCGATCCGATCCATACGCTCGTCGACGGCGACAGCATCTTCGCGCTCTCGACCAGGACGACGGACGAGCCGCGGCTGAGCGTCACCGACCCGACGGCGCTCGGGCAGCTCGAGACCGTGTACGCCGCCGGCGCGCGGACGCTGACCCGCGCGATCGTGCACGCGATGCTGAACGCGGAGTCGGTCGAGACCCCGACGGGCACGATCCCGAGCTATCGGGACGCCTATCCGTCGGCCTTCCGGGACGAGTGACGTACGACCTGAGTCGTACACGAGACCGCCGAAAGGCACCCGAAGGCGATCACAAGACCGGTCCGTGGTCCGACGCTCGCGGGACGTGATCGCGGAAGGCTCTGCGGTATGAACTTCCAGAGTCCCCAGTCACAGGTGGTGCTGAGCGGGCACGGCCTCGTCAAGTACTACGGCAGCGTGGTCGGTCTGGCAGGTGTCGACGTCGCCGTCCGGTCCGGCGAGGCCCTCGCTGTCATGGGCCCGAGCGGCAACGGCAAGACCACACTGCTGCACGTACTCGCCGGCATCCTTACGCCGGACCAGGGCGAGGTGTGGCTGGGCGGTGAGCGCGTCGACCAGCTGAACGACGCCGGTCGGACCGTACTTCGCAGGCGCCGGCTCGGCTTCGTCTTCCAGGACAACCAACTGCTCGCGGAGCTGCCCGCGGACGAGAACGTCGCACTGCCGCTGATGGTGGACGGCCTGAGCCGTCATGACGCGATCGGACGGGCCCGCAACACACTGGCTCAGGTCGGTCTGGCGGCAGAGGTGGGTCGCCGCCCCGGCGAACTGTCCGGCGGCCAGGCGCAACGAGTCGCCATCGCCCGCGCGCTCGTCGGCGAACCACAGGTGGTGTTCGCCGACGAACCGACCGGAGCGCTGGATGCTGCGACCGGCTCCCAGGTCATCGACCTGCTCGTCGGCGCCGCCACCTATCGAGGCGCCGCAGTGGTCGTCGTCACCCACGACAACGCGGTCGCGGCTCGCTGCAATCGCACGCTGCAGATCGTCGACGGACGCGTGAGCGACAGTGCGCAGTTCCCGGTGGCGGTGCAGTCAGGGCCGTCAGGGCCGTCAGGGCCGTTAGGGCCGTTCGGGCCGGGGGTGCGGCAGTGAACCCGATGACGGACCTCGGTCTGCGGTTCGTACGGCGACCGGGGCCGGGCGGGCGTGCCGCGAACCTGGCGGCGTTCGGCGCGACGGCTGTGGTCGCGTTGCTGGTGACGTTCCTGATCGCGGGGTCGCTCGGGCTGAGTCACCGGTCCGAGCGGATCGGGTGGCGGAGCGCAGACAAGGCGGACCCGGCGACCGCGATCGGCATGCTGAACCTGGACGACGACCAACGTGTCGACGGCCATCGCCTCAGCGTCCTCGACCTGGCCGTCCTGAAGCCGAGCGAACCCGCTCCACCCGGCCTCGACCACGCCCCGAGGCCGGGGGAGGTGTACGTGTCGCCCGAGGTCGCCAAGCACTGGTCGAGCCTCAGCAGCCAGTACGGCGACAAGCCGACCGGTGTGATCAGCGACAAGGGCCTGTCCTCGCCCGAGGAGTTCATCATCATCCGTGGCGTCGACACGATCCCGGCCGACGACTATCCGCAGTACGTGAGCAGCTGGCACGACAAGGTCTGGGACAGCCGCATGCTCGGGCTGCTGATCTCCGTGGCGTTCGGCATCACCCTTGTGTTGTTCCCGATCCTCAGCCTCGTCGGACAAGCCGCGGGCGTCGCAGCCAAGCGTCGCGAACACAGGCTGGCCGCACTGCGTCTTGCAGGAGCCACCCGCACCCAGGTGCTCTGGCTGAGTGCAGTAGAGCAAGCCGTGCTCGGCCTGGCCGGCGCGGTGGTCGGGCTGATCGGTTACACCGTCCTGAGTCCACTGATCGCCCAGATCCCACTCGGCGGTGGACGTTGGTACGTCGGTGACATCACCGTTCAGTGGTGGACAGTTCTGGTCGTACTGGTTGCCGTACCGGTCTTGTCCGTCATCAGCGCGCTCATCGGTCTCGGACGCGTCAGCATCACCCCGCTGGGCGTCGTACGCGGTCAGACCCGCAAGGGCGTCAGCATGATCCGGATCGGGCTCCTCGTGATCGGCCCGGTGATCCTCGGGTTCTACGGGTTGCGCGGAGCCGTCGTGCCGGTGCTGATCGGGGTCGGTTTCGCCGCACTCGCCGTACGGATCATCGGACCGTGGCTGGTCCAGGTGATCGGCAAGCTGATGGCGAAGGGAGCGAACGGACCGGTGTCGCTGCTCGCCGGGCGACGGCTGGTGGACGACCCCAAGGGCGCGTTCCGTCCGGTGGCCGCACTGGTGCTGTCCGGGTTCGTCACCGGGTTCATCTCGGTTTTCATGCCCTCCGGGGAGGACGACCCGACCTTCCACGACATGCGGATTGGTGTCGCGCTACTGCTCTCATTGGTGTTCCTGACCGTCGCCGCGTCGACAGCTGCCGGCGCAGTGGGTACAGCGCTCGACCAGGCGGCTCCTGCGCGTGCACTGCGGCGTTCCGGCGTACCGCTGCAGGTGATCGAGCGGGCCGCTCGGCTGGCTGCCGTCGTACCGGTGATCGGTGTGGGGCTGCCCGTGGTCGGTTTCGGAGCGCTATGTGGACTGGCGTTGAGCGCCGGGAAGGTCTTCACCGAGGGCAGCTCCGGCGTGCTTCTCCTGCTGGGACAGGTGGTCGTTGGCCTCGTGCTGGTCGCGGTGGCGGGCGCAGCCGGTGCACCGGTGCTGCGGAAGGCAAGTGCAAACTGATCCCGGTTGTCCACAGGCACGGTCGAAGGGTGGAATGCTCCGGTTCGCGGTCGTGCGAGGATGAGGGCATGCGTGACCTGAATACACCGGAGCTCGCGGACGCGTCAGCAGACCTCCGCGAGGCGATCGATCGGTGCGGCTACTACCCCGACGTGGTGACGGACTCGCTCGAGGTGGCGATCGCCGACGAGCCGATCCGGGCGTACGTGCTGCAGCACGAGCCGACGTTCGACCGGGACGAGGTCCGGCGGCACATCACGATCCTGGCGCTGACCCCGAGCCGGCTGATCGTCGGGCACACCGACGAGCACGCCGCCGACGAGCTGATCCGCGCGCCGTACGCGTCGACCTCGACCGAGGCGATCCCGCTGCAGCGCATCAACGCCGTCGTGGTGAACCGCGTCGTCCCGAACCCGGCCGGCTACGCGTCGGGCAAGGCCGACCCGGCGGTGGCCGGCAGCGGTGAGGTCGTGCTGACGATCGGCTGGGGCATGGTGAACCGGATCGACCTTGAGCCCGCCGTCTGCGCCGACCCGAACTGCGAGGCCGACCACGGCTACACCGGCTCGGTCGCGGCCGACGACATCTCGTTGCGGATCAGCGCCGCCGCCGACGGCCCGGCCGGGATCCAGCAGGTGCTCGAGTTCGCGAAGGCGCTCTCGTTCGCGACCAGCAGGTAGTGCCGTGATCGTGCCGGTCTCCCCGCAGTACGGTGGTGGCGCACTCGCCGACGTACTGCCGTCCGTCGCCGGCGCGCTGTCGGTGCGGGGCGAGACCAACCTGCTCGACCTGCCGCCCGCACCGCGGTATGCCGTCCTGCTCTTCGACGGCCTCGGCTGGAATCTCCTCCAGCGGTACGCCGAAGCCGCGCCGTACCTGTCGTCGCTGATCCCGAACAGTCGCAGCCTGACGGCCGGCGTGCCGTCGACGACCGCGGTGAGCTTGACCAGTCTCGGTACCGGCCTGCCGCCGGGCGCGCACGGCATCGTCGGGTACACGTCGATCGTGCCGGAGACCGGCGCGCTGCTGAACGCGTTGCAGTGGGACGCGCCGGTGGATCCGCGGCGCTGGCAGCCGCACGGGACCGTGTTCGACCGCCTGACGGCGGCCGGTGTTGCGGCGCGGAACGTGAGCAAGGGGCGGTTCGAGACGTCCGGCCTGACAGCTGCGGCGTTCCGGGGGAGTGCCCATCGGGGCGCGGACACCATCGAGGACCGGCTCGACGCGACCCGCTTCGCCAGCCGCGAAGGACAGTCGTCACTGGTCTACGTGTACGACTCGCAGCTCGACTACATCGGCCACCAGCAGGGCTGCGACTCGTGGCAGTGGCAGAAGGAGCTGACCGCGGCCGACGAGTTCGCCCAGAAGGTGCGCTCAGCGCTGCCGCGGGACGCCGTACTGCTCGTCGTCGCCGACCACGGCATGATCGACGTCGCCCCCGAACACCGTGTCGATCTGGACGCCGAGCCGGCCCTGACCGACGGTGTCAGCCTGATCGGCGGCGAGTCGCGTTTCCGTCACCTGTACTGCGTTCCCGGCGCCGACACCGACGTACTGGCCACGTACCGGGAGCGACTCGGTGACAGGGCGCTGGTGCTCTCGCGTGCCGACGCCATCGCCCGCGGCTGGTTCGGCCCGACCGTCGAGGACCGGGTCTCGCCGCGGCTCGGCGACGTGATCGTCGCGTCCCTCGGCCCGGTCGCCTTGGTGGCGAGCCGGCGGCACCCGCAGGAAGCGGGTCTGATCGGCCTGCACGGCTCGCTGACGCCGGACGAGATGGAGATCCCGCTCCTCATCGACGCGGGCTAGAAGCTCCACACGCTCCAGAAGAAGGTGGTTGTGGCGGTCTTGGCCTCGCCGTCGCGGGCGGTGACGGTCACCTTGTAGCGGCCGGCGCCGCGGGTCAGGACACCGGTGATCCAGCCGCGGGTCTTGTCGATGACCAGGCCGGGCGGCAGACCGACGGCGCTGTAGCTGATGTCGCCGGTGCCACCGGCGCCCTTGAGCAGCAGCGGGATCGCCGGAATGCCCCCGACGCCGATCTGCTCCTGCGGCTGGGTAACCGAGATCGCGCCCTGCGGCTGGGCGGCCGCGGCCCCGACGGCCTCGGCCGCATCCACGAGCCCCTCGCCGTAGAAGGAGTTGTTGCCTGCCGAACCGGAGCATTCGCCGGCGGCCGCCGGCGGGCAGGCGAGGTCGTTGGCTTGTTGCGCCAGCCGTGCGCGGACCTGGGCCGCCGACAGGTTCGGGTTCACACTGCGGAGCAGGGCCGCGACACCGGCCACGTGCGGCGACGCCATCGACGTACCCTCGAGGATCTTGTAGCCGCCGCCCGGCACCGTCGAGTAGACGGCCTGGCCCGGCGCGGCCAGGTTGATCTTGTTCTCGCCGAAGTTCGAGAAGGGGGACTTCTGGCTGGTCGGGTCGACCGACGCGACCACGACGACGTTCGGCAGCTCGGTCGGGAGGCTGAGGCAGTCGTTCGTGATCGGACGGTCGGTGGCGGTCGAGTCGTCCGGGCTGGACGTGTCGTCGGTCTTGTTCGCCAGGTCGTAGTCCTCGTTGCCGGCCGCGGCGACGTTCACGACACCCTTGGTGTCCGAGTACGCCACGGCGCGCCGAACGGCCTCGCCGATGGCGTCCTGGTCCTTGTCGGTCGGGCAGTTGAACAGCCACGGGTCGACGTAGTAGCTGTTGTTGGTCACCGAGACGCCCTTGTCCGCGGCGAACATGAACGCGCAGACCGTGTTCTCCGGGAAGAACAGCTCGGTGCCGGGCTCGGCGACCCGGATCGACGACACCTTCACACCCGGAGCGACCCCGACCATCCCGACGCCGTTCTTCGCAGCCGCGATCGTGCCCGCGACGTGGGTGCCGTGCTCACCGACCGGACGCCAGGCGCCGGGCCGGGCGTCGACCTTGCCGTATGCGCACGACGCGGACTTGGTCGCGTCGAAGTTCGCCTTCAGGTCCGGGTGCTGGTCGTCCACCCCGGTGTCCAGGACCCCGACCGTGACGTTCTTCGAGCCCGGGTTCTTCGCCCAGGCCTGGTCCGCGCCGATCTGGCTCATGTCCGCCCGGTCGCTCTCCGGCTGCGTGACCGCGGCCTCCGGCACCTGCGCCGGGATCGCCGGGCTGCCGACGTCCGCCGGCAGGTCCGTGGTGCGCGTGGCTCCGGCCTTCTGGACGCCGTCGACGCCGCGCACCTTGGTGGCGAAGTCGGCCGCCGTCGCGTGCACGACGATCACCCCGATCGCGTCGTAGGTCGCGTACACCGTGCCGCCGTTCTGGGTGATCCCGGCGGTGACCTTTCCGGTCTGGTGCGGCTCGGTGATCACGAAGTACGCGCGCAGTCCCGCCTCCGACCGTTCCGGCGCGGCGGCGGCCGGGAGGGTGGCGTTGACGGCCAGCAGGCAGGCCGCGAGGGCGAGGAACAGGGGTTTGCGCACGATCCATTCAAACTGAACGGGGGCTCAGAACCCAAGCCACCCCTCCGACGGACCCCGGAGTGCGTACTGGGCCGTTGACTTGGCAGGATGTCCGCTCGTGGCTGAGCTCCTGTACTTCACCGGCACCATGGACTGCGGCAAGTCGACCCTCGCGCTGCAGATGGATCACAACCACAAGGCACGCGGGCGCCGCGGCCGGATCTTCACCAGGTACGACCGGGCCGGGGAGTCGGTACTGTCGTCGCGGCTCGGGCTGTCCGCGGAGGCGGTCGAGGTGCCCGAGGAGTTCGACTTCTGGGACTACGTGGTCGGCGAGCTGACGCACGGCGGGCGGATCGACTACGTGGTCTGCGACGAGGCCCAGTTCTACAGCCCGCTGCAGATCGAGCAGCTCGCGCGGCTGGTCGACGAGCTGCAGATCGACGTGTTCTGCTTCGGGATCCTGACCGATTTCCGCGCGACGTTGTTCCCGGGGTCGGCGCGGCTGGTGGAGCTCGCAGACCGGATGGAACTGCTCCAGGTCGAGGCGCTGTGCTGGTGCGGTGAGCGGGCCACCCACAACGCCCGTACGATCGGTGGAGAGATGGTGACCGAGGGCGAGCAGTTGGTGGTGGGCGACATCGAGACGCGGGACCACGAGGTCGCGTACGAGGTGCTCTGCCGCCGGCACCACCGTCGCCGACTCACCCAGGCCCGCGCTCGCGCCACCCTGTCACCTGAGGTCCTGCCGTTCGGAGGAACTGCTTCATGAGCCCGTTGATCACTGTCGAGGAGCTGCGAGCGCTCGGTACCGCGCCGGTGCTGGCTGACGTCACGTGGAACCTGGCCGGTCCGCCCGGCAAGGACGCGTACGACGCCGGCCACCTGCCCGGTGCGTACTTCGTCGACCTCGACACCGAGCTCGCCGGCCCGCCCGGCGCCGGCCGTCACCCGTTGCCTGACGCAACGACTGTGACGAGTACGTTCGAGCGTCTCGGCATCAGCTCGGCCGACACGCCGGTGGTTGTCTACGACACCGCGAACTCGATGTCCGCGGCCCGCGCCTGGTGGATCTTCCGGTACTTCGGCCTCACCGACGTCCGCGTCCTCGACGGTGGGCTCACCGCATGGCAGGCCGCCGGGGGAGAGGTCACCACGGACGCTCCCGCCGAAGCCTCGGGCACATACGTCGCCACTCCAGGACATCTCCCGATGCTCGACGCCGACGGTGCCGCGGCGGTCGCGGTGAAGGGCGTCCTGCTGGACGCGCGCGCTCCCGAGCGGTTCGCCGGTGAGGTCGAGCCGATGGACCCGGTGGCGGGACACATCCCCGGCGCCGTGAACGCCCCCACCGCCGCGAACGTCGACGAGACCGGCCACTTCCTGCCGTCCGCCGACCTCCGGTCCAGGTTCTCCGCCCTGGGCATCACCACCGGCACCGAAACCGCCGTCTACTGCGGCTCCGGCGTCACCGCCGCCCACGAAGCCCTGGCCCTGGAATCCGCCGGCCTCCCCGCCACGGTCTACGTAGGCAGCTGGTCCGAATGGATCACCGACCCCACCCGCCCCGTAGCCACCGGCACCGACTGACCCACCCCGCTACCGGGTTGTTTCACCGATGGCCCGCTACAACCCGCCAGCCGTCACACAACCCGGTATCAGGGCACCAACACGAGCCGAGTGCCGGCGGGCAGTTGCATCGTCCATGCCTTCTCCACCTCGGCGAGCGGCACGGGGTAGGGGTTGGCAGCGACGGCGCCTGAGGTGATGAGGGCGGCCAGCTCCGGAAGCTCGGCGAGGATGTCGCGGGCCGGAACCGACCCCTGCCCGCTGCCGATGATGGTGAGGGCGGCGGCGCGCAGCAGGTAGGACGGCGGGGTGAGCTCGCGGGCGGCCATCGAGCCGATCTGGATCCAGGTCAGCGGCCGCGCCCGATCAGTCCGCGCATGAAGGATCGCCGACATGGCCTGCTCGGTCGGCGGACCCCACAGATAGTCGAGTACGACGTCCACGTCCGCCGCCTGATCCGCCACCGCGCTTAGCTCGACCGCCGCATCCGCGCCGAGGTCCGGCAGGAGAGCCAGCCGTTCGGCATCACGCCCCGCACCGACCACCCGCGAAGCCTGCAGGTGTTTTGCGACCTGGACTGCGAGCCGGCCCGCACTACCCGTTGCCCCGAGCACCAGTACGGAGCCATCAGGCGCGAACCGGGCACGTCGGCGAAGCGCGATCCACGACGACATCGCCGGGTTCATCGCGGCCGCGACCGCCACCGGATCGGTCCCCTCCGGCAGTACGACAGACCGCCGGCGATCCACCACCGCGAACTCCGCCATCGTCCCGGTCCCGTTGTCCGGAGCAACGAAATAGAGCAGCTCGCCGTCGTCGGTACGCCCGACCGCGTCGATCCCGGGCACCATCGGGAGCGCGCCCTCCGACGTGTAGTGCGTTCCGTCCGCGGCCGAGCGGACCCGTGGATGCAGGCCCGTGGCAACGACCTGTACCAGGACCTCACCAGCGCCGGACACCACCGGCGCCGGATATTCGTCGTACGTCGGTGGCTCGTCGAACGACCGCACCACAGCTGCCTGCATCGGGCACCCCTCGCAAAGTAGTTTGTCGCACGTACTATATCGACGATAGTTTGTGCCACGTACCAGGTCAACTAGACTCCGGAGCATGAACACCGTGGACGCCGTCGTGCAGCTGTCCTTCCAGGTGCAGCGGATCCTCGCCGCCGTGGGGGCCGAGCACGACCTGTCGGTGATCCAGCTCCGGCTGCTCGGGATCCTCCGCGACCGGACGCCGGGCATGCTCGAGGTCGGTCAGCACCTCGGCCTGGACAAGTCCTCGATGACCGGACTGGTCTCGCGCGCCGAGAAGCGCGGCCTGGTCGAGCGCTCGCCGTCGCCGCATGACGGTCGCGGAGTCCTGGTGTCGCTCACGCCCGCCGGTCGTCGCCTTGCCGAGCAGGGCGAGGCGGAGGTCACCCGCCGGATCACCGCCCTGATGAAGCAGCTGAACGTGACCCAGCGCAAGCAGTTCACCCAACTGGCCGCGGTGCTCGTGGCGGGTTAGACCACCCTTGACTTTCCCGCCGGGCGTGCGGGATGGTGTTGCAGAAATCGATTTCCCATCAGTCCGCCCCTTTGATGCCGGGAGTCACCACAGATGATGAAGCGATCCACGTTCCTCAAGGCCGCGGTCGGTGCCGGAGTGCTCGCCGCCGTACCTGGCCGAGCGCTCGGGAGCACCCAGGCCGTGCAGACCAGCAAGGTGGCCGACCTGACCGGGCCGGGGTTGACCGACCGGTTCCGGATGGCCGCCACCGACCTCGGGATTCCGGCGCGAACGCCTGACGGCCGGCTGCTGTTCATGTTCGGGGACACCTTCGAGGAGGCGCGCGTCGGCGGCGGTTGGTGGCGCTCACCGGTCGCGCTGTGGTCCACCACGTCCGACCTGAGCGGCGGCGTGAAGTGGTCCGGCGCGGTCGGGGGAGACGCGGCGCAGCAGTTGTGGGACTACCCGCACGACAACCCGACGTTCTCCACCGTGCTGCCGTCGGACGTGATCACGATCGGCGGGTCCATGTACCTGCACGCGATGGTGAACAAGGGCCTCGGGAATGTTGTCTGGACGGAGATCTGGCGGTCGGACGACTCGGGTGCGAGCTGGTACCACACCGGCGCGAAGTTCGACCCGAACATCGACGGCGGGATGTTCCAGCTGCTCACCTGGGGTCTCGGCAACGACGGCTACGTGTACGTCTACTCGACCGGCTTCCAGCGCAACAAGCCGATCATCCTGAAGCGCGTCCACGCGGACCAGATCGCGAACCCAGCCGCGTACGAACCCTGGGGTTATCGCGACGGAGTTTGGGCCTGGGGCAATCCCGCGACGCCGATCCTGAGCGGGAGCTTCGGCGAGATGAGCCTGCGGCCGCTCGGCGGGAAGTGGGTGCTGACCTGGTTCAATGCAGGCGACTACCGCATCGACGGCATCATCATGGACACGCCGACGTCGAACCTCTACACGGCGTACCGCCAGACGCTGATCTACGGCGGCGCCTGGGGTTCCGAGGACGACAACCACGTCGCCCAGTTGTACGGCGGGTACGTGATCCCCGGCTCCACGCTGTCGGACTTGCACCTGTCAGTGAGCCAGTGGAACACCGACGCCGGCTGGCCGTACCGCGTGATGCAGTTCCGCGTCCGCGGCTTCGGCTAGAGGTCCAGCACCATCGTGTCCGACGTACCGACAACGCCGGTTTTCCGGAAGCCCAATGATTCATAGAGTTTCCGGGCCGGGTTGTCCGGGTCGACGCTGAGCGACAACCGCCCGTACGACGCCGCGCGCGCCTGCTCGATCACCTCGGCCAGCACGCCCCGCGCGACTCCACGCCGCCGGAACCCGGCCGCGACTCCGAGGGTGAGTTCGGGGACGTCGTCCGCGACGTACCCGTAGCCGGCGCGATCGGCGGTGAGCAGGCGCGCCCAGACGGCACCGGCGGGGGAGCCGTCGACCTCCGCGACCACCCCGAAGTCGGTCGCCCGCTGCCAGCCGTCGAGATAGCGCCAGGCGTGGTCGTCCGCGCGCGCCTTCGCCTCGTCGTACCACGGTGTGCCGTCCCAGTTGCATGCCTCGAGCAGCATCTCGATCAGGAACGGGAGGTCGGCGGCGGCCGCCGGTCGTAGATGCATACCTGCATCCTCACGTCCGGCGACCGCCGCCTCCACCGGTTTATCGGGAATCGCCGGGTACGGCGTTGCGAAAGCGTTACCGCAACCGATCGAGATGAAGTCTTGAGTTAGTAACACGCTTGGTTTAACTTACTCGGGACCTGGCCGGTGTGTGGCTCAGAGCACATCGGCGGCATCCGGAAACCTGAGGAGTTCCGATGACGAGAGTGAGCATTTGGGGCCGGTACGGGGCTGCCCTCGGTGTGGCCGGTCTGGTGCTTGCCGCCGGCTGTGCGAAGAGCACGCCGGAGGCGTCCGGCGGCGCCGGCGGCGGCGTCGACCAGAGCGCGCCGGTCACGATCACGATCGGGGACCGTCCGACCCCCGACAAGCCGAACGACCTGAAGGCGTTCAACCAGAAGATCGCCGACTTCACCGCGAAGAACCCGAACATCACGGTGAAGTCGACCGAGACCGCCTGGCAGGCGCAGACCTTCCAGGCCCAGGTGGCCGGCGGGACGCTGCCGACGGTGATGAACATCAGCTTCACCGAGCCGGCGAACATGATCCCGAACAAGCAGCTCCCGGACATCACCGACGAGCTGAAGCTGGTCGACCTGACCAAGGACCTGAACCCGAACGTCCTGAAGATCGTCCAGGACGCCAACGGCCGGATCTACGGCGTACCGATCGACGTGTTCTCGGTCGGCCTGGCCTACAACCGGAAGCTGTTCACCCAGGCCGGTCTGGACCCGGACAAGCCGCCGACCAGCTGGGACGAGGTCCGCCAGTACGCGAAGCAGATCGCCGACAAGACCGGCAAGGCGGGCTACGCGCAGCTGACCACGAACAACACCGGCGGCTGGATGCTGACCACGATGACCTACAGCATGGGCGGCACGGTCGAGAGCCAGGACGGCAAGAAGTCCACGTTCAACGACGCGCCGACCAAGAAGGCGCTGCAGCTGCTCAAGGACATGCGCTGGACCGACAACTCGATGGGCAGCCGGTTCCTGTACAACCAGGAGGAGGTCCGGCAGGACTTCGCGGCCGGCAAGATCGGCATGGTCCTGCAGGCGCCGGACGCCTACGACATGAGCGTCAAGCAGTTCGGGATGAAGCCCGCCGACTTCGGTGAGGCCGCGCTGCCGCAGGACGGCGGCCCGCACGGCACGCTGACCGGCGGCTCGCTGAAGATGATCAGCCCGAAGGCGACCAAGAACGAGATCGTCGCGGCGCTGAAGTGGATCAAGTTCGACCAGTTCGACAAGTACACGACCGAGTCGGTCGCGGTCCAGGACGCGAAGACCACGATCGCCGACAAGGGGTTCGTCGGCCGTCCCGGCATCAGCCCGCTGAGCCAGGCGACCTACGACCAGTTCAACAAGTGGCGGGAGCCGTACGTGAACGTCCCGGTCAAGCAGTTCCAGAGCTACATCGACTCGACCACGGCGCTCAAGCTGTTGCCCGAGCCGTCGAACAAGGGCCAGGAGGTCTACTCGCTGCTCGACCCGGTGGTCCAGCAGGTGCTGACCAAGAAGGACGCGGACATCGACAAGCTCCTGAGTGACACGGCCTCGAAGATCGACGCCCGCCTCGCCCGGTAGCCCGCCATGTTCCAGCAAAAGACGAGGCCCGGCCGGAGCAGTGGTAGGTCATTGGCCACCTGGTATCGCTCCGGCGGGCTGAGCGCGGTCCTGTTCGGCCTGCCCCTGGTGCTGATCTTCCTGTACTTCTCCTGGGGCCCGATCGTCCGCGGACTGGTGCTCAGCTTCCAGAAGAACAACCTGGTCGCGCCGCCCGAGTGGGTCGGGTGGTCGAACTTCAGCTACGTACTGACCGACCCACAACTCCCGCAGGCGGCGCTGAACACGCTGTACTTCGCGCTCCTGGCGCTGATCTTCGGCTTCCCGGTGCCGTTGTTCCTGGCCGTGTTCATCAGCGAGCTGCGCAAGACCGGCTGGCTGTACAACGTGCTGTCGTACCTGCCGGCCGTCGTACCGCCGGTGGCGGCGATCCTGCTGTGGACGTTCTTCTACGACCCGAGCGGTGCGGGCGTGTTCAACTCGATCCTCGGCTGGTTCGGGATCGGGCCCTTCGCCTGGCTGAACTCGCAGAGTCTGGCGATGCCCGCGATCGTCCTGGAGGCGACCTGGGCCGGTGCCGGTGCCACCTCGATCATCTACCTCGCAGCGCTGACCGGCGTCCGTACGGAGTTGTACGAGGCGGCCGAGCTGGACGGGTCGGGGATCTGGAGCCGGGTCTGGCACGTCACGCTGCCGCAGATCCGCGGCATCATCCTGATCATGATGCTGCTGCAGCTGATCGGGACGTTCCAGGTGTTCACGGAGCCGTTCCTGTTCACCGGCGGCGGTCCGAACAACGCCACCACCACGGTGCTGCTGCTGATCTACCGGTACGCGTTCATCAACGGCGACTTCGGGGCCGCGACGGCGCTCAGCGTGCTGCTCGCCGGGGTGCTGTGCGCGCTGTCGGTCGTCTACCACTTCGTCACTCGCCGCTGGAGTACGACATGAGTCTTTCCGAACGCGGAATCATCTCGACCGCCGACCGGCAGCGCGGTCTGATCCGGTACGGCCTGCCGGCGATCCAGGTGCTGATCTTCATCGCCGTCGCGGTCGCCGGCGTCGGGCCGCTGCTCTGGCTGCTCAAGTCCGGTGTCTCCACCAGCCAGGACATCCTCAGCGGCCCGATGCAGCTGTGGCCGTCGGGCATCCAGCTGAAGAACATCCCCGACGCCTGGAACCGGGTGCAGATCGGCGCGTACCTGGGCAACACGGCGTTCATCGCGATCGGTTCGATGATCTCGACGCTGTTCGTGTGTACGACGGGCGCGTTCGTGCTCAGCATCCTGCGCCCGAAGTGGGGCCCGGTCGTCACCGGTGCCGTCCTGGCGACGCTGTTCCTGCCCGGTGTCATCTCGCTCGTCCCGCTGTACATGACGGTGCTGGACATGCCGCTGCTGCACATCAGCCTGCAGAACACGTTCTGGGCGATCTGGCTGCCGTCGGCGGCCGGTGCGTTCAACGTGCTCGTGATGAAGCGGTACTTCGACTCGATCCCGCGGGAGCTGATCGAGGCCGCCCGGATCGACGGCGCGGGCAACCTGCGGCTGTTCACGGCGCTGATCCTGCCGCTGTCCAAGCCGATCGTCGGCGTCGTCGCGCTGCTCACGGTGATCGGCTCCTGGAAGGACTACCTCTGGCCGCTGCTCGTGCTGCCCGATCCGACCCTGCAGCCGATCTCGGTCGCCCTGCCGCGAGTGCAGAAGACCACCGAGATCTCGCTGCAGATGTCGGCCCTCTTCCTCGCGGTTCTGATCCCTGTGGTGTTGTTCTTGCTGTTCCAGAAACAATTCCTGCGAGGCGTCGGCATGGCCGGAGGCATCAAAGAGTGAGGGCAGCGTGAATGAACTGAATGGCCGGCGGGTGCTGGTGACGGGGGCCGCGGGGCGGATCGGGCTGGTCACGGTCGAGCATCTGAACGCCCTGGGCGCGAAGGTGACCGCTCTGTCGAACGTGGAGCACCCGGACCTGAAGGCGGACCGGGTGCTGATCGGCGACACCCGGTCCGAGTCCGACGTGGCCCGCGCCCTGGAGGGTGCGGAGTACGTCGTCCACCTCGCGGCCCTGGCTCACCCGTCGGCCGGTACGCCGTACGACGTGTACGCGATCAACGTGGTGTCGACGTTCAACGTCCTGGCGCAGGCCGGTGCGCTGGGTATCGACCGGGCGGTGATCGCGAGCAGCATCAACGCCACCGGCGTACCGTTCAACCCGCACGAGATCCGGCCGGCGTACTTCCCGTGGGACGAGAAGGCGCCGAGCGACGTCGGCGACTGGTACTCGCTGTCGAAGCAGAACGACGAGAACACCGCGCGGATGGCCTGGCGGCGCTGGGGGATCGACGTGGCGTCGTTCCGGTTCCCGCATGTGAACTCTGCCGACGTGCTGGAGCGGATGTCGCAGAATGTCCGGGTGAACCCGGACAGCGGCATGCGCGAGGCCTGGAGCTACCTCGACACCCGGGACGCCGCCTACGTGGTGGAGCTCGGACTGACCGCCTCGATGTCCGGGGCACAGACGTTCTTCGTTGCCGCGGGCACCACCACCGCGCCGTACGCGACCGAGGACCTGCTGGACGCGTACATGCCCGAGGTGCCGCGGCTGCGCCGGTTCGTCGGCCGCGAGGTGCCGCTCGACCTGACCGCGGTCCGCACCGTGCTGGGGTTCCAGGCCCGGCACGAACTCGACCTGCCCACTCTCCCTTTGGAGCACTGAATGCCCTCGAACTTCGACCAGCCGTGGCCGGTCCGCGACGACGTCCGGATCCGCGACGTGAAGGCCATCGTCACGGCGCCACAAGGCATCCCGCTGGTGGTCGTGAAGATCGAAACCACCGAGCCGGGCCTGTACGGGCTCGGCTGCGCCACGTTCACGCAACGCTGGAAGGCGGTCCAGACGTTCGTCGACGAGCACCTGGCGCGACTGCTCGTCGGCCGCTACCCAGGCGACATCGGCGACCTGACGCGGCTCTCGTCGTACTCGGGCTACTGGCGCGGCGGCCCGGTCACCAACAACGCTATCTCCGGCATCGACCAGGCGCTCTGGGACATCGCCGGCAAGCGCGCCGGGATGCCGGTGTACGAGTTGCTCGGCGGCAAGGTGCGCGCGGCCGCGGACACCTACATCCACGCCAGCGGGCGGACGATCGAGGACACGATCGAGCACGCCCACAAGCTGGTCGCGCAGGGCTGGCGGCACATCCGGCTGCAGGTGTCCACGCCGGGCGGCGGCGGGTACGGCGCTCCGCGCGTGCCGACGCTCTACCCGGACGCGCCGTACCACAACGGCTGGTCCGTGCGGGACTACCTGCGCACGACGCCCGAGCTCTTCGCGGAGGCCCGGCAGGCGCTGCCGGACAACATCGAACTGCTGCACGACGTGCACTCGCGGCTGACGCCGAAAGAGGCGATCGTGCTGGCCCGTGCCCTGGAGCCGTACAACCTGTTCTTCCTGGAGGACGTGCTCGCGCCGGAGAACTGGGACCGGCTGCCCGAGGTACGGGCCGCGTCGCCGGTGCCGATCGCGGTCGGTGAGCTGACCACGTCGATGAACGACGCCGTCCGGCTGATCCGCGACCACGGCGTGGACTTCATCCGCTCGCACGTCTCGGACATCGGCGGCCTGACCCCGGCCCGGAAGCTGGCCGATCTCGCCGAGCTCTGTGGCGTCCGGACGGCCTGGCACGGTCCGGGCGACACGTCGCCGATCGGGGCCGCCGCGAACGTCGCGCTCGACGTCACGTCGGTTGCCTTCGGCATCCAAGAGGGGCACATCTACAACGACGCCACGTACGAGGTGTTCCCCGGCACGCTGCGGATCGAGGACGGCTGGCTCCGGCCGAACGAGGCTCCCGGCTGGGGCATCGACGTCGACCTGGAGGCGGCGGCCCGTTATCCGGCGGAGTTGTCCGGTCACGACGAGTGGGCGGCCGGCGTACGGCGGCTGGACGGGGCTCTCGAGGCCCCGTGATCCAGGCGGTCCGGCAGTACGATCACGGTCAGTGAGGGACGGACGAGGGAGGTGGAGATGAGCGATTCGGGCGCCGGCGTGACCGGGGTCGACGGGATGCGTCGAGCGGGCGCGAACCAGTACGACCTGGGCTCGTTCAACGAGGCCGTGATCATCGAGACGATCCGGCTGGCCGGCATCATCAGCCGGACCGAGATCTCCCGCCGGACCGGCCTCACCCAGCAGTCGGTGTCGCGGATCCTGCGCATCCTGCTCCAGCAGGGCCTGCTGGTGGAGGAGGCGCAGGAGCGCGCCGAGCGGCTCGGCAAGCCGCGGACCCCGGTACGGCTGCGGTCGAACGCGGCGCACGCGGTCGGGATCCACATCGACCCGGAGTTGCTGACGGTCGCGGTCGTCGACCTGGACGGGAAGATCGTCCGGCGCGAAACCGTCGACCTGGCCGAGGATCTGGAGGCCGGCAAGCTCGTGGACCTGACGGCGGCGACGGTGACCGCCGCGCTGAGCATCAGCCAGGTGGACCTGGACTCGATGCTCGGCGTCGGGGTCGCCGTCCCCGGTCCGATCGACGCCGACGGGTCCTTCCTGGCGCTTCCGCTGCAGCCTGCCTGGCGCGGGCTGAAGATCCGGCAGCTGTTGCAGGAGCGACTGAACCACCCGGTGCTGGTGGAGAAGGACGGTACGGCGGCCGCGATCGGCGAGCGCTGGATCGGCCGCTCGGCGCGGGCCCGGGACTTCGCGTACCTCTATCTCGGGACCGGCGTCGGCAGCGGCCTGTTCCTGAACGGCGCCATCTATCGCGGCGGTACGTCGAACGCCGGCGAGTTCGGGCAGGTGGCGGCGCTGCGGGTGGGGGAGTGGGACCCGGAGAACGGGCCCCGGCTGGTGCCGGAGTGCAATCCGACGGCCTCGCTCCCGGTGATCGCGGCGGACTTCGGATACGTCGAGACCGATGCGAACGCGACCGACGAGGCCAGCCGGTACAAGGCGGTCTGCCACGCCGCCGCCGCGGGGGACGAGGCCGCGGTGCAGGCGGTCCGGCAGGTGGCGCGGGTGATCGGGCAGGGCGCGGTCGGGCTCGTCGATCTGCTGGACATCGACCTGCTGGTGCTCGGCGGACCGGCGTTCGGCAAGGAGATCTCGGAGATCTTCCTGGCCGAGATCGGCCGGGCGGTGAACGGGCATCCGCTGGCCCGGGAGACGCGCGAGGTCGTCGTCGAGGAGTCGATGCTGCAGAAGGACGCGGCCGCGGTCGGGGCGGCGTCGACGATCTTCCACGACGCGTTCACCCCTCGGGTTTCGGGCTCGAGTCAGGCCCGTAGGCTGCCCAAGTGATCGCATCCCGCCCGCTGACCGCGGACGTCGAGCTCCGTATCGCGACCCTCGACGACGCCCCTGCCCTGGCCGCTGCGCAGACGCTGAGCCGTGAACATCTGCGGCCGTGGGAGCCGGTCCGCAACGAGCAGTGGTTCACGGCCGCAGGCCAGACCGAGCGGATGACGTACCAGCTCGAGCGCTACAAGAACGGTCTGGTGGTGCCGTGGGTGCTCGCCCAGGACGACCGGATCGTCGGCGCGATCACGTTGAGCGATCTCGTCCCCGGACCGTTCCGCAGCGCCGCGCTCGGCTACTGGTTGTCGGTCGACGTGCTCGGCCGCGGCCTCGCCACCCGTGCGGTCGAGGCGGTCGCGGAGATCGCGGACACCGAGCTGAAGCTGCACCGCATCGAGGCCAGTACGCTCACTGGCAATGCGGCCTCGCAGCGCGTCCTCGAGCGCACCGGTTTCCACCAGATCGGGATGGCGCCGACGTACCTGCACATCGACGGCTACTGGCAGGACTGCAACCTCTACCAGCGCATCCTCAACTCCCGCGAGCCCGGCGCCTGACCCGTTGCGTCCGAAGAAGTGCGGGCAACAGCCCACACGTCTTCGGACGTTGTACTCAGTTGGGTGGGAGGCCGACGCCGCGGGAGACGTCCACGTCGTCGTACTTGCCTTCCAGTACGTCGATGAACTTCACCGGACGCTGCAGCGTCGAGGCGATGTAGACAGCCCGTACCGTGGCCAGCGCGTCGATGGCGTCCTGCACCGTGATGGCCGGTCGCCCGCCGTCGGCGATCGCCTTCAGGATGTCGTCGTACTGCGCCTTGTGGCCGCCCGGTTCGCCGCCGTCGAGCGGCAGGTCGTCCTTGCCGCCGTCGGCGTTCAGCCGGCTGAGACGGTCGTCCTCGAGCTCCGCGCCGCCCTCGGTGCCGTGGACCGAGACGCGCGTGCGGCCACCCGGGAACGCCGCGGTGGTCGCGTGCAGCGTACCGACCGCGCCGTTCTCGAAGGTGAGCGTCGCGACGACCGTGTCCTCGACCTCGATCGCGTGGTGGGCGGCCCGCAGCGCCTGCGCCTGGATGCTGACCGGGCGGCCCATGAACCACAGCATCAGGTCGACGGTGTGCACGCCCTGGTTCATCAGCGCGCCACCGCCGTCCTGCGCCCAGGTGCCCCGCCAGCCGGCGGAGGCGTAGTACTCGTCGCTGCGCCACCAGGCGACCGACGCGACCGACGACGTCAGCTTCCCGAACCGCCCGGCGTCGATCGCCTGCTTGATGGCCGCGCTGCCGGCGTCGAACCGGTGCTGGCTGATCACCGACGACACCACGCCGGAGTGCCCGGCCCGGTCGACCGCGGCGCCGAGCCGGCGGGCCCGGACCAGGTCCACGTCGAGCGGCTTCTCGATCACCACGTGCTTCTTCTCGTTCAGCGCCTCCTCGGCCAGCGCCGCGTGCGTCCCGCTCGGGGTGCAGATCGCGACGAGCGACACGTCCGACCCACTCAGCGCCGCGGTCAGGTCGGGGTACACCTTCGGCTCCGGCTGCCCGAGCTCGACCAGCTTCGCCTGCAGTGCCTCCGCGGCCGCGGCGTCGCCGTCCACGAGGGCGGTGACGATCGCGTCCGGCCGTTCCGCGATGGTGTTGGCGTGGGTGCGGCCGATGATGCCGCACCCGACGATCGCGACCTGCTGTTGTGTGTCAGGCATCTCGCTCCTACTGGAAGTTCGCGGTCAGTACCTGGTCCGCGGCGACAGTGAAGGTGTAGGACGCCTTCGTCGACACCACCGTCCCGTTCACGGTCCAGTCACGGAAAACGCTATCCGATCCTGGCGTCGCAGTCACTGTGACCTGCGCGCCGACCTCGTACGTTCCCGGCTCGGACTCGTTGCCGGCGATCGCCACGGCGCCGTTGCCGTTCGCCTGCACCGCGACGCTGCGCTGCACGACGTTGATCACCATCACGTTGTGCAAGGTCGCCGGCCCGCTCAGTGTCGCACCGTTGTACCGGGCGAGGTTGGTCGCCTCGACGTCACCGTCCAGCACCTGGACGGTGTGGCCGTCCGTGCCGAGGTTGTCGGTGCCCAGGTTGAACGCGTCGACCTGGCCGGAGTTGACCACCAGGCCGTTGTGGAAGCCGTACGCGAACACGTCCAGCAGCGTCAGGCCGCGGGCGCCGTCGACGGTGACGATCTGCGCCGTCTTCCGCATGTACTTGTCGATGACAAGGGTGAAGATGTCGCCCTCGTTCATCCAGTACGGCTCTGAGTAGCCGACCCGGGTGACCGCGTTCCCGTTCGACAGCACGCCCTCAACGCGGCCGTTGCGTCCGGCCCCGATCGTGATCGCGTGCTCGAAGAACGCGCCGGCGACCTTCCGTACGACGACGTCGTCGCCGCTGAGGTCGATCCCGTTCCAGGCGTTCGGGAAGCCGGCGTTGATCACGTAGTTCCCGCCGGCGTGCCCGCGGATCGCGTACGGATAGGGCACCACACCGTTCGCCGGATTGTTCTCCGGGTAGAACACGCGCAGCCCACGGACCCCCGCACGACTCTGCAGCGTGACCAGCGCGGTGTCGGTGTCACGCTCGAACGCCTGCAGGACGGTCCCACCGCTGAGACCACCCTCGTCCCGGTTCGGTACGGCGGACGCACCGCGGAGTTCGACCTTCGCCGGGACGTTCAGGTGCGTGCTGATCCGATACCACCCGGCGGGCAGGTACACGATCCCGCCACCCGCACGCCCCGCCTGGTCGAGCACCCGCTGGACGTCGCGAGTTGCGTCCGCGGACGGGAGGTAGCCGACGCCGTGCGGCGCATCCACGACGTACAGCTTCTGGACCGGTTTCGGGAGCGGTCGCTGGGTGTAGGTCGGCGCGGTGCCGGACATCTGGTCGACGGTCCCGGTGACTGCGCCGGTCAGCGCGGTCCCGGTGGTCTTGACGTACCCGTTGGAGTTGTTGGTGATTGCTGCGTCGGTGCCCTCGACGTGGCCGCCGGCGAGCGTCATGCCCCAGCGGTCGTCCATGACCTCGACGAGCAGCCCCGTCCCGGTCCGGCGTACGTCGGGCTCGAGGAAGCTGCCGGTGAACTGCGCGCGCTGGCCGTTCACCACATGGATGCCTATGGCGTAGTCCGAGACTGCGATCCGGTAGAACTGATCCCACTCGAGGTCTCCGAGCACCAGGCCGGTGCCGTGCGCGCGCGTCCAGGCGTCCAGCGCGGCCCGCGCCGGCGGATGGAACGCGGCCGGCGCCGAGGACCAGTACGAGTTGCTGAAGGCAACGTTCTCCCAGGTGCCGACGTCGGCCCCGTTGTAGGCCCGAGCACCCTCGAACAGCGCCGTACCGGTGACGTTACGGATCGTCGTGGATTCGTGCACCTGACCCGAGCTCGGCGCGTTGCCGTGGTCGTTGGGCATCGTGCTGACGCCGATCCCGCGGTACGAGTTGAGCATGGTGACGTCGGAGACGGTCGACATCATGTAGTTCTCGTTGCCGATCCAGGCGCCGCCCGGGATCTCGAACGTGTAGTTGTACGGCACCGGGTCGGCCGCGTTCTGGTTCGGGTAGTACGTGGTGACGCCGAGGACGCCGGCGCTGCCGCCGATCCGGAACAGGCTCGGTCCGTCGTCGCCGGGCGCAAGGTCCGCGATCACGACGGTGCCGGTGCCGAGCTTCGGGCCGTGGTCGCCGCGCAGGGTGCAGAACGCGTGCACCTCGATCGTGCCGGTGACCTTGTAGCTCCCGGCCGGGAGCCAGACGGTTCCGCCGCCGGCGTCCTGGCACGCGTAGATCGCCTGCTGGATCGCCTTCGTCGAATCACGCCGGCCGGTCCGGTCCGCACCGTACTGCGTGGCGTCGAAGTCGGCGACGACGCCGTCCTCGGTCGGGTTGGCGGTCCGCACGAGCTTCGGCCGCGGTACGACGACCGGCGACTCGCGGAGCTGGAGCTCCTTCACGACGAACGCGTCGGCGCCGGTCATCGCGACACGCACGTACCGGGCGCTGGTCGTGGCGAACCGGGTCCGGCTGAGCTGGTTGCCGCCTGGCGACCCGGTCCGGCCGACGTTCGTGAACTTCTTGCCGTCGTTCGACACCTGCACGGTGTAGTCAGGGGAGTAGGCCTCGGCCCATTCCACGCGCACGTCGTTCACCGGCCGCGGCCTGCCGAGATCGAGCTGCAGCCACGACGACGCGCCGCCGGTCCAGGAGGTCTGGTGGTTGTTGTCGTTGACGTTCGCGGCACCGGTCCCGCCGCTCGCCGACGCCGTACCCTCGTCGGCGAAGTTCGTGTCGACGACCGAAGCGTTGAACGCGTCCAGCTTGGCCTGCAGTGCGGTCAGGGCCTCCTTGACCTGTACGTCGGTGACGCCTGGAGTGGACGCGACCGCCTGAGCGTTGTCGATCGCCTCCTGCAAGCTGGCCCGGCTGCCGGTCGGGTACTGGCCGTCGCGGGTCCCCTCGCGGGCCGCCTTCTCGGCGCGAGCGGCCTCCCCGATCAGGTCGACGAGACCTTCGGTGACGTCGAGCGTGGTCGCGACCTTGGCGACCCGGACCGCGGCGACCTTGAGGTCGGCGGAGCCGTCGCCGTTGTGGATCCGGAAGTCGCCGCCGTTGGAGCGGTTGGTCAGCACCGCGTCCGGCAGCGCGAAGGTGTAGGTCTTCCAGGTCTTCGTGTCGCCGTACGTGACGACCTCGGAGTTCTTGAACTTGTCCGGGATCGTGTCGCCGGGGGAGTCGTAGTGCAGCCCGAACTGCCCGTTGCCCTCGTCGAAGTAGTCGATGCTGACGAGCACCAGGCTGTGGTTGTCGTACAGGTAGGTGTCGGCGACGTTCATGTAGAAGAAGCTGGTGCCCGGCGCGGGCGCGGTGCGGTCGGTCTGCCAGTACGGACGGCCGTCCTGGACGCCGGTGATCAGGTGCGAGGCGTCGTCCCCGGCGCGCGGGCTGATCCCGTTCTGAACCGGCGCGGCACCGAGCTGTACGGCGGCGCCTGCCGTGCTGATCCGGAGCGCGGCGAGCGTGATGTCGGAGCTGCCGAAGACGCGGACGTCGGCGTCGCCAAGGCGATTCGTGAACGCGATGCCGGTCAGCGCGTACACGCCGGTCTTCCATTGGCCGGTGTTCGTGAGCTGGATGCCGGTCGCGTCCTGCTGCGGGTCGGCTTGGGCGTCGTACTGGAGGTTCAGGGTGCCCGACCCGCTGTCGAGGTAGGTCACCGTCACCAGGACGTCGTCGGTGCCGATCTCGTCGACGTAGTCCCTGTAGTCACTGTCGACATCGAACTCGAGGTAGCCGGTGCCGGCCGCCTGATTGGTCTGCCAGTACGTCCGGCCCTGTTCGGTGCCGGTGCGGAGACCGGCCGGGTCGTCGCCGGCGGCGGGCTGGATCCCGAGGGTGGTCGGGGCCGGGCCGAGATCGGCGCCGACCCCGCTGGGGTACATGGTCGCGGCGTGCGCCGTCGGGACGGCGAGCAGGCCGGCGAGAAGAACCGTGGACAAGGTGGTGGACAGGACGCGCGCGAGCAGGCGTCTGGACATGCTGGAACCTCCAGGTGGCAGTACCGGAAGGACAGGCGAGAGCAGCTGCGCGGATAAGTTAAACCAAGCGTGTTACTAATTCAAGACTCTGCGCCCAGGGAGGAACAAGGCAGGCGCGGCGGCGATCACGGTGAAGGCGACGGCCCAGCCGAAGCTGTGGGCGTAGGCCGCGGCTGCGCTGTGCTGGTGCAGCTGGTTCTGGAGGACGACAGCCAACGTCGCCGCGCCGAACGCACCGCCGAGCTGCTGCATGATGCGGGTGGTGCTGCTCGCGTGCGGCAGCTGGACCGGCTCGAGGTCGCGGAACGCGCCGACCATGACGGCCAGGTTGACCGCGCTCAGACCGGCGCCACGGATCACGAGTGCGATCGCGAGCAGCCAGTACGACAGGTTGCTGATCGCGAACGGGATCGTGCCGATCGTGGTGAGCACGATGCCGATCAGGACCACCGGACGCGGACCGTACCGATCGGTGAGGCCGCCGGCCGTTCGGGCGATCAGGCTGCCGATGCCCTGCGGTACGAGCAGCAGGCCGGCCGCGGTGACCGTCTCGCCACGCGCCTGTTGGTAGAACAGCGGCAGGAGCAGCATCGCGCCGTACAGACCGAAGCCGGTCAGGAACATCAACGCCGTCGACGCGGCGAACGACCTGGTCCGGAACAGTGCAAGGTCGATCAGCGGCTCGGCGGCCCGGCGCAGGACGAAGGCCGCCAGCAGGATCACGCCGAGCACGATCGGGATCAGGACGGCAGCGTGCCCGAAGCCGTGATCGCCGACCTGACTGAGGCCGTAGACGATCGCCGCGATCGCAGGGGAGACGAGCAGCAGGCCGGTGACGTCGAGCGCGGCTGCGGTCGGTGCGGGGTCGGGCTGGAGCGTACGTATGGCAAGAATGATCGCGGCCAGGCAGATCGGGACGTTGACGTAGAAGATCCAGCGCCAGTCGAGGTGACCGACGAGAAGACCGCCGAGCACCGGGCCGAGGATCGGACCGATCACCACCGGCAGCGTGACGACCCCCATCAGCCGGCCGATCCGGTCGCGGCCGACGGCACGCAGCAGGATCGTCGGCAGGATCGGCAGCATCAGCCCGCCGCCGGCGCCCTGGATCACCCGGAACGCGATCAATGAGCCGATGTTCCAGGCGACGCCGCACAGCATCGACCCGGCCAGGAACAGGCCGAGCGCGATGATCCACATCCGCTTGGCGCCGAACCGGTTCGCGGACCAGCCGGTGATCGGCACGGCCATCGCGAGCGCCAGCAGGTACGCCGTACTGACCCATTGGACCGTGGCGACCGAGGTGTGCAGCTCGACGCCGAGGGTGTGGATCGCGATCGTGACGATCGTGCTGTCGAGCAGTGGGGCCATCGCGCCGAGAATCAGGACGCCGGCAAGGGTCATAACCGACCGGTCGAGACGGTCTGTCTGGGTAGTCATTCGGGAAGCTCCTTAGAGACGTAGCGTCTCTTACGGAGCTTAGAGTAGGCTCGGAGCGATAAGAGACGCAAGGTCTCCTCTGGAGGTTCGATGGAACGCCGGCGCGGTGCCGAACTGGAGGCCGTCCTGCTGGACGCCGCGTGGGCCGAGTTGATGGAGTCCGGCTACGCGCGGCTGACGATGGAAGCGGTCGCGGCGCGGGCCCAGACCGGCAAGCAGGTGCTGTACCGGCGCTGGCGGAACCGGGCCGAGCTGGTGATTGCGGCGATGCGGCACCACACCGGCTCGATCGTCGAGAACGTACCGGACACCGGCTCGTTACGCGGCGACGTACTGGGCGTGCTGCAGCTGATGGCCGACCGGGTCACCCGGATGGGTCCGGACACGGTCCACGGGCTGATGGCCGAGGCGCCCGACCTGGAGCCGGAGATGTACAGCCGGATGACCGGCGTGATGGCGACGATCGTGAAGCGGGCCGCGGAGCGCGGCGAGATCGCGACCGCCGACGTTCCGGCCGCGGTCCTCACCGCGCCGACGAACCTGATGCGGCACGAGATGTTCTTCAGCCATTCGGCCGTACCGTCGTCGACCATGACGGCGCTGGTCGACGACGTGTTCCTGCCGCTGGTCAGGGGGACTTGAGATGGCGCGGTACGGCGGTCATGACGCGACCGAGGTCGTCGGTGAGGGCGGCGACCCGCTCGGCGCGGCCGTCGTCGTCGATGTAGATCATGACCGTGCGGACGTCCGCGTGACCGGACAGCTCCTGGAGGTCCTCGGCGCTGTGGCCACGACGCTTCTGATCGGTGATCGCGGTCGCGCGCAGCGAGTGCGGGCCGACCGTTTCGGGGCGGGGTATCCCGGCTGTTCGGGCGAGGCGGCGCAGTAGCCGGGTGACGTCGTGCCGGTCGAGGCGAGCGCCGGTGGCGTCGGCGATGAGCGGGGCTGGTCCTGCTCCGGTCCAGGCCGGCCGGATCGCCCGGTACAGGTCGAGGAGCTCTGCGACCGTGGTCTCGAGCGGTACGCGGACCGCCTTGCCGCCCTTGCGGGTGACGACGAGCCACGTTCGGCGGCCCTCGTCGTGGCGGTCGGCGTCGTCGGCCCCGCACAGCTCGGAGACGCGCAAGGCCCCGGTGTAGAGCAGGCCGACGATCAGGGCGTCGCGGACGTCACCGGCTGCCGCGAGCAGGGCCGCGATCTGTTCCGCATCCAGGACCCGCGCAGAGGTGGCGCGCCGGCCGCGGTGGAACTTCGGCCGGTGGTCGTCGTCGGAGATCGGGGACACCGCGGGCAGGCCCCAGCCGGCGGCGTACCGATACAGGCTGGACAGCGTCGAGAGCCGGCGTGAGATGGAGGACGCCGCCGCGCCCGCGTCCTGCTGACCGGTCAGCCACATCGTCACCTCGCCGCGATGCAGGTCGAGACCGAACCGCTCCCGGCCGAGCTCGCGGCGTGCCCAGTCGGCCCAGAGCAGCAGGTCGTCGGCGTACCCGATCCGGGTGTCGCGGCTTGCCCGCCTCGTGCCGCCCAGCCACAGCACGGCCAGAGCGGTCAACTCAGGGGTGAGGGCCTCGGTGAGGAGGTCGAGCCGGTCGACCGGGGGAGCGCCCGGATCCCAGAGTGGTCGTCGGCGTCCGAGGGAGCGGCGCACGGCGGCTTCGGTGCTCGCATCGGGTCTCGGCAGCTCGACCACGTTGTCTGTTGGGCGAAATACGAGCGGTCCCGGCTGATCGTCCACAGGAGAGAGGTTAGCGCATAACGGGGATTATGTGCTACTTCAGTTCAGTTTAGATAGGTACAAAGTAGTGGACTGAAACCAAACTCAAAGCAAGCTTTATCGACTTAATCCGGTAGGGTGGTGTCATGACGACGACGGAGCCCGAGGCCATCGCGCCGTCTCGGCACGGGTTGTGCGAGTTCCCGGGCGTGAGCTGCGCGAATCCGAAGCAGGTCGATCCCGGGACGCCGGGCCGGCCGCCGAAGTACTGCGGCCGCGAAGGAGCCGGCGTCGACGGGAAGCCGGTCCTACACAACAAGGCGAATGCCTGGGCGGCGAAGAATCGCCTGGCCAGGCAGCCGGCTCGTCGGGTCGGCGTACCGGCCCAGGGTTCGGAGCCGGGGCCGGTGACGGCCGCCCGGATGACCCTCGAGCAGTTGATGAAGGGCAACCTGCCGCGCCTGATGCAGGAGCTGGAGGGATACCTGGCGCAGATCGCCGAAGCGGTTCGCACGTACGGCGACGCGGAGGCGGTGGCCGCCGAGGTGGAGCAGCTGCACGCGGCATCGCGGGCAGAGCTGGCCGATCTCGAGCGGCAGCGCGGCCAGGAGGAGCACCGCCGTCGGACAGCAGAGCAGCAGGCGGCCGACGCCGAGGACGCTCAGGAGGAGGCCGACGAGGCCGCCCGCGAAGCCGTCGAGGCGCTCGAGGAGGTGCGCGTCGCCAAGAGGCTGGCCGAGGAAGCGGCGGAGCAGGCTCGGCAGGAGGCGGCCGCCGTTCGGGAGAGTGCGGCTGGCGAGCTGGAGCAGGCCCGGCAAGAGACCACGGCCATCAGGGCCTCGGCGGCTGTTGAGTTGGAGCAGGCCCAGCAGGAGGTCGCGGCTGCCCGTGATGCTGCGGCGGCGGAGGTTGAGCGGGTGCGTGCCGAGGCCGAGCAGGAGATTCGTGACCTCCAGGCCAAGGCCGCGGAGCAGTTGCGTCAGGCCCGTGGTGAGGTCGAAGCCGCTCGGACCGCCCAGGCTACGGCGGAGGCCGAGCGGCTCGCGGCGCAGCAGGCGGCCGAACAACTGCGTACGGAACTGGGCGCCGAGTTGGCCACCGAGCGCGAGCGGCACCGCGCCGAGGTCGACGCGCTGCGCAGCGACCACCGCGCTGACCGCGAGCAGCTACGCGCCGACCATCAGGCCCAACTGGCCGACGTGAAGAAGGCCGCCGAGGACCGCTTCGCCGCAGTCACCGCCGCACAGCGCGCAGCCGAACAGGTCGCCGACGCACTCCGCCAACAGCTGAAGGCCTGACTCCAGCCATCCGCCGGCCCAGCAGATCCGTCGCCCCGGACGGCGAAAGGTTGTATCGGAGTAAACACTTCGTGCGTACGGCGATGGGCTGCCACGATGTGCGCATGGAACTGGTGATCGTCTTCGGCCCGGCCGCGGTCGGGAAAATGACCGTGGGGCACGCGCTGTGCGAGCTGACCGGGTTCAAGACGAGCGGCTCGCCCGCAACGTCACCGAGTTCCGCCTGGCTCAGAAGGCTAGCAAGCGCGACCTGGAGAGCTCTCGACGTAACCTGCTCGCGCTTGATGCGGACCATACGTTGAACACCGGCGGTCCACGAACGAAGGCAGAGGAGCTGATCGAGCGGCACGATCACCTCCGGGTGGACAACACGGACCTCACACCGGAGAAGGCAGCCGAGCAAGTCGTTGAAGCCTTCGAACTGCGGAAGGTCCTGCAGCACTGACCAACCGGATCTTCAGCCGAAGGCGTGGAGGTTGCGGGTGACCCAGTCCGCGAAGGTGTGCGGCGGCCGGCCGAGCACCTTCTCGACATCCGGGCTGACCTCCTGCTCGGCCGGCAGCGGCGAGCCGAGTACGTCGAGGGTCGCGTCGACGACGGGTTCGGGCATGAAGCCGAGCATTCCTTCGCGGGCCTGGGCACGGGTGAGTTCGACGACGGTGATCGGCGTACCGACGGCGGCCTGGATCACCTCGGCCTGCCCGCGGGGCGAGATCGCGGCGGGGCCGGTCAAGGTGTAGACGGCGCCGGAGTGACCCGG
Source organism: Kribbella sp. NPDC048928 (assembly GCF_043197975.1). NCBI lineage: Bacteria > Bacillati > Actinomycetota > Actinomycetes > Propionibacteriales > Kribbellaceae > Kribbella > Kribbella sp. NPDC048928. The sequence goes on from NZ_JBICUC010000005.1 coordinate 313,701, forward strand.
TTCGCGCAGGACGGCCGCGGCGACCTCGGCGATGTCCTGCGGGTCGACGGCCGGCAGCGGCACGTCGGCGAACGGGGCAGCCATCGCACGCTGCGTCCGGATGGAGTCGGCCCAGGCGTACGCGTTGGTGGCGAAGTTGCCGGGGCGAAGGATCGTCCACTCCAGGCCGGACCCGGTCACCGCATCCTCGTGGATGGACGGATGGCGCTGGGTGCTGACGCCTTGCGACGACAGCAGTACGACCCGCGGGACCCCGGCCGTACGGATCACGTCGACGACGTCCTTGAGGTTGCCGTGGGCAAGAAAGTCGGGGGCGGTGAGCAGGAAGACGGCCTTAGCGCCGTCGAGGACGGGGATGAGGGTTTCGGGTTTGGTGAGGTCGGCCTGGTGGCCGGCGCCGCTGCGCGAGACAGCGACGACGTCCTCGCCGGCGGCGGTCAGGGTCTCGACGAGGGGGCGGCCTACGTTGCCGGTTGCTCCGGTGATCACGATCATGGGGATGACGCTAATAGCCGGGGGATAGTAGGTACCTAGAGGATAGTATTAGGTTTGTGACCGAGCCCACAGCCGCCGCCCCCGCCCCCACGGCAGCCACAGCCGCCGCCGTTGATCCCGTGCAGGCGTGCCCGATCGCGCCGGTCGTCGACCTCGTGTTCAGCCGCTGGACGACCCCGATCCTGTGGACGCTGAACGAGTACGGCCGCCAGCGCTTCCTCGAACTGCAGCGCCGGATCGGCGCCATCACCCCGAAGGTGCTCACCCAGCGCCTGCGCCAACTCGAACGCGACGGCCTGATCACGCGGACGTACTACGCCGAGGTCCCACCCCGGGTCGAGTACGACATCAGCCCCCTGGGCCGTACCCTCGCCCCACTCTTCCACTCGTTGGCCAACTGGTCCCCGAACCTCACCAAGGTAGAAGCAGCCCGCCACCACTTCGACACCCACGAACCCGCCCACCGCCGCCCCTGACAAACCAGCGGATATCCATCGGTGGCCGGGGTTCTCCATTGGTATGCCGGTGAAGAACCCCCGCCACGAGTGGATAACCGGCTCCTCGCGGTCGAGGGTGTAGGTCGCAGTGCTGCGACCGGCGGCCCGTCGTCGCTCGGGGAGGTGGCGGATGGCGGTGGGGCCGGTTGTCGAGATCCCGCCGCTCATCGCTGGGCTGCGTTTGGGTGGTTAACCCCCGCCCTTGCCCCTTCCCCGCTCGCATCCTGGAGGCAAACGGGCAATCTGAGAGGTGAACCACCCAAACGGAGATGCCCAGGCTGCTGCTGGCGGGTTGTTTGACCGCTGGCGTCGAGCAACAGGCCAGTGGTGACATAACCCGTCAGCGGTGAGGCAATCTACGCCGGGCACCCGCCGGCCTCAGACCCACCTACACCCCCAATCGTGAAGAGCCGGACAACCAGCTCTCCGGACCCACACATCGGACAGGAGAGCCCGATATCCGCTGGTTTGTCAGGCCACGCCGACTAGTTCTCGGGTGGGGAGTTGGGTTAGGAGGGTGAAGAAGTGTTCGGTGGCTTCGGGTAGGCGGAGGTGGCCGGCTTCGTGGTGGTGCCAGCCGTACTCGAGTTCGCCGTCGATGATGCGTTCCTGCAGCGGTACGGCGTAGCGGCTGAGCGTCATGCGGGACGGGCCGGTCTGCGGGTGGTGGTCGCCGCAGCCGCACTCGGCGGGGATGGTGATCATGGTCAGTGAGTCTGCGGAGTAGGTGCGCAGGCGGAGCGTCGTACCGCGGGCGGTGAACCGTCCGATCGTTGCGTCAGGCAACTGGACGAGCAGCTCGACCGGTACGGCGTAGGAGCCGGGGAGGAGGTGGAGACCACGGGACGCGAGCAGGTCGGCGAGAGCCGGGAGATTCATGCGAAGTTCCTGTGAGTGCTGTGTCGGCGGGCGGGCCACGGAAGGGGTCAGGGCCTCGTGCGCCGGACTCGGCGCGCGTCAGCGACAACAGCAACAACACAGCATCTGCATGTGCACGATGATGACAGCACGCACGGTCCACCACCAAACACCGTCCGCGATCTGGGACGCCTGTCCACCAGCACGGCTGTCCACCAGTACGGCGGGTCACCCGTCCGTAGTACGGCAACCGGGGGTGTGGACAGGAAGTGGTGCGCGAGCACCTGTTATTTCCTGTTCAAGGCCCCCGGCCCGTAGGCCAGGCCCCGAGTTCTGGCAGGCAGGTCCGGCGCGACGATGCGGTGCGAGGAACTGGATGCAGGGTGTTGGTTGGGTCAGTCGGCCTTTTTGCCGAACATGATTTCGTCCCAGCTCGGGACGCTGGCGCGCTTGCCGCGGCGGGCCGGCTTCTTCTTCGGCTCGGCCGGGGTCTCGCCTGCCTGAGCTGCTGCTGCATCGTCGGACAGCTCGGGCTGCGCGTTCGCGGCAGGCTCGCCCGCCTTGGTCGCCTCTGTTGCCTCGGTCACCTCGGTCGCCGCGGATGCGTCGTCGCGGCGATCCAGGTCCTCCCGGGCAGACTCCTGGCGAACCTGACGTGCCTGCTCTTGAAGGGTGGGCTCGTGCTCGGTGGGGGCGTCCGCGGGGGAGGCGAAGGCGGGCGGGTCGGTCGGGCGTTCGACGGCGCGGACCGACGGGCGCGGGGCGGGCGGCTGGTCGACCGGTACGTCGATCAGCGTCGGCTCCTCGTCCGGGTTCGGCACCGAGTGCACGCGCCGCGGCCCACGAGCCCCGTCACGCGCACCGCGCTCGAAGTCCCGCTGCCCGCGCTCGACCTCACGCGCACTGTGCTCACCGTCCCGCTGCGCGCGCTCCGCGTCTCGGGTGCCCGGCTCCTGACCACGCTGACCACGCGTCACATCTCGCGCGCCGCGCTCCAGGTCACGCTGTCCTCGCTCGGCATCCCACGCGCGGGGCTCGGCGTCGCGCGCCCCGCGGTCGAGGTCCCGGTTGCCGCGGGCCACTTCGCGTTGGTGGCCCTGCGGCTCGTCGCGGGAAACCGGGTGGTTTCGGCGGCGCAGGGAGACGGTGTCCTCGAAGCCGGCTTCGTAGCTGTCGGCGCCGTGGTCCGGGGCGAGCATCGGGTCGATGTCCGCGACCGCGGCCAGTCGCCGTTCGCCGGGCTGCGGCTGAACCGGTGTCGGCAGTACCTGGGCCTGCTCGCCGACCAGCCAGCGCGCCTCGTCGTCGTCCGGGACGGCGTACCGCCCCGGAGCGTCGTAGGCGAACATGGCGATCTTCTCTTCCTTCTGCTCCTCGCCGGAGTCGTCGGTGTCCTCGGACTCGACGAAGTACGACACGCGGACGGCCCAGCGGCCGTCCTCGCGCCGCCATGCGTCCCACTCGGCCGATGCCGGGTCGATCTGCCGCAGCCGGAGCCGGTCGGTCACCCAGGCGCCGAGGTTGCGGGTCGGGGCGTCGCCGCCACCGCGACGACGGACGGATGCGCGCTGCGCGAGGCTGGCGATGTGGTCCCGCTCGGCCAGGACCGGGCCGGCGAACGCCATCACGCGTTCCATCGGCATCTGGGCGACGGCTGCGACCGCCTCGGGACTTTCGCCGGCGCGGATACGAGCCTGGATGTCTCGTGGGCGCAGCGCGCTCTCCATTTGAATCTCCAGCTGGCCGAGTCGGGCACGGTCGCCGCGGAGGGCCGCACGCAACCGGTCGTCGACCGGAACGGCGAACTCCTCACCCGTCTCTGCCATCGCCAGGACGAGTTGTGTTCCGTCCTGGCTCAGACCGACGAGCCTCGCCTCGCGCATTGACCTTGTTCTCCTGTGCGGTTCTAGACAGTCTCTCCCGGACGCTGGGCCTGACCAAGACCGGCGCGCCGTGCCGCCCGGTCATTGTGGAGGTTACGTCACGAAAACACATCTTGCCTGGTCACCAGGGTCCTCCTGGTCACACCAGTCACAGTAGCCACAACACGGTGTGACTACTAACCAGAACTCAGCCGCCGAAGGCCGAACGCACCGCGAGCGCCCGCTTCAGATCGTCGACGCCGTCGCCGACGGATCGCCGGATGCCGGCGGCCACGGACTCGTCCGCGATCAGGTCGGCGGCGCGGTCGACCACGCGCTGGTCGATCGTGTAGCGCGGGAACGCGAGCTTCGCGCTGGTCGCCACGACCCACCCGGAGCGGAGCTTCTCGGTGCCCGCGATCTCCGCGAAGTACCGGTCGGCGTACGGCGCGGTGAGCTCGGACTGCGTCGGGTGCCAGAACCCTTCGCACGCGGCGTACAGCTCGTAGTTGGCGAGGTCGGCGTCCGTGGTGATCTGCGCCCACGCACGCTCCTTCGCCTCGGGCGTCGGCAGCGCGGCCCGGCAACGGGTCGCGTGCACCACGCCCTCGGAGGAGGAGTCGCGCTGGAGCTCTGCGTCGATGTCGGTCTCGCCGATCGCTCCGAGCCGCGCGAGCCGCAGCGTCACCAGCCAGCGCAGGTCGGCGTCCATGACGACGCCGTTCGGTACGGAGTTGGCAGAGTCACCCGCAAGCCAGCCCTTCAGCCGCTCGACGTCGTCGCTGAGCGTCGCGAACCCGCGGGCCAGCGACAGCTGCACACTGGTCCCGGCCTCGACCGTCTCGAGACGATCCCGCAGTACGTCGGCCAGCTGCCCGCGGTACGGCTCGTACGGAAGGTAGATCCCGAGCAGGCGAGTGAGCGACCAGCCCAGCAAGGCCCCGACCGCGATGTCGCTGGTCTCGGTCGGCAGCATCCCGAGCACCACGTCGAACCCGGCCTTCGGGTCCAGCTCGGCGTCCGCGACCGAGTCCCGGACGCTGTTCAGTACGACGGCGCGCGTGACTCCGTCATCGATCTTCGGCAGCAGGGCCGCGAGGTTGGCGAGGCTGTCGGCGTCGAGCCGGATCTTTGCCCAGCTGTCGTCGCCGGCATCCGGGATCACGACGGCCACGGACGGGTCGAGGTCGACGTCCACCTCGTCGGCGTCGACCAGTACGTCGACGGTCGTCCGGGTGCCGTCGGCGGTGTACCCGGCGACGATGAGCTTGTGCGGCCGGGACGCCGGGTACGCCGCAGGCGCTTTGCGGTGCAGCTTGATCCCGTCGGCGGTACGAACGACGGTCAGCGTGTCGACGCCCGGTGTCCGCAGCCACGCCTGAGCCCAGTCGTCGAGCCCGCTTGCGCCGGCCTCGGTCCACTTGCCGAGCAGGTCCGCGAACGTCGCGTTGCCGAACTCGTGCGCCGCGATGTGCGCGTTGACGCCGGCCAGGAACACGTCGTCACCGAGGTACGCCGCGAGCTGCTTGAGGACAGCGGCGCCCTTCGCGTACGAGATGCCGTCGAAGTCGTCGAGCGAGGACGCCGCGTCCTTGACCGCGTCGGCCGCGACCGGGTGCGTCGACGACCGCTGGTCGGCCTGCAGGCCCCACCACTTGCGGATGTAGGCGAAGTCGATCCAGTTGTCGGTGTACCGGGTGGCGGCGGTCGAGACCCGGTGCGCCATGTACTCGGCGAACGACTCGTTCAGCCACAGATCGTTCCACCACTTCATCGTCACGGTGTCGCCGAACCACTGGTGCGCCATCTCGTGCACGATGGTCCGGGCCCGCTGGCTGCGCTCGCCGTCGGTCACCGCGGAGCGGAACACCATCGAGTCGCGGAACGTCACGCAGCCCGGGTTCTCCATCGCGCCGGCGTTGAACTCCGGGACGAACGCCTGGTGGTACTCGCCGAACGGGTACCGGTAGCCGAACATCCGGTGGTACTCGTCGAAGGACTGCTTGGTCACCTCGAAGATGTCCGCGGCCTCGCGGTCGAGCGCGTCCTTCAGCGACTGCCGGGAGACGACGCTCAGGTTGATCCCGTCGTGGGAGTCGGTGAGCTGGTGGTACGGGCCGGCGACGACGGTCACGAAGTACGTCGAGAGCGGCTTGGTCTCGGCCAGCTCCCAGCGGCCGGGGGAGACCTGCGTCGAGGCGCCGTTGCCGAGCACCAGCCAGTCCTGCGGCGCGGTCACCTTGAACCGGTACGGCGCCTTCAGGTCGGGCTGGTCGAAGCAGGCGAAGATCCGCGGGCCGGCGTCCAGGAACGACATCGCGTACGTGTAGGCGAGGCCGTCGGCGGCGTCGACCGCGCGGTGCAGGCCCTCACCGTCGTGGGAGTAGGCCATGGTGGCGACGACCGCCAGTTCGTTGTCGTCCTGCAGCCCGGTGAGCTCGAGCCGGCCGTCGTTGAGACCGGCGACGTCGACGGCCGCACCGTTGAGGGTGACCGAGATCAGTGCGTCGGGTTTGACGTCCACCCAACTCGACGGCTCCGAGGCGGTGAACCTGATCGTGGTGGTGGACCCGAACGTCCGCTCGCCTTGGGTGAGGTCGAGATCGACGTCGTACGACTGGACGGAAAGCGCGGCGGCCCGAGTGCGGGCGCCGTCGACGGTGAGACTCGGCATGAGGGCCACTGTATGCCGAGATTAGGCTGAGCACATGAGTGATATGGAGTACCGCCAGTTGGGTGACTCGGGTCTGACCGTCAGCGTTGTCGGGCTGGGGTGCAACAACTTCGGACGGCGCCTGGATGCGGGCCGTACGGAGGTGGTGGTGAACGCCGCGCTGGACGCGGGGATCACGCTGTTCGACACCGCCGACATCTACCGCGGCGAGCACGGGTTCAGCGAGGAACTGCTCGGCAAGGCGCTCGGGTCGCGCCGCGACGAGGTCGTGATCGCGACCAAGTTCGGCGGTGACATGGGCGGGGTGAACGGCCCGGACTGGGGCGTCCGCGGCTCCCGGCGGTACATCCGCAAGGCGGTCGAGTCGAGTCTGCAGCGGCTCGGCACCGACTGGATCGATCTCTACCAGCTGCACTTCCCGGACCCGGTCACGCCGATCGAGGAAACGCTGGCAGCCTTGTCCGAACTGGTTGCCGAGGGCAAGGTGCGGTACATCGGCAGCTCGCAGTTCGCCGGCTGGCAGGTGGTGGACGCGGACTGGACCTCGCGGTCGAACGGGCTCGAGCACTTCATCAGCGCGCAGAACCACTACTCGCTGCTCGAGCGGGACGTCGAGGACGAGCTGGTGCCGGCCTGTGAGCACCTCGGGATCGGCATCCTGCCGTTCTTCCCGCTCGCGTCCGGTCTGCTGTCCGGCAAGTACAAGCGCGGTACGTCGGCACCCGACGGCACCCGGCTCGCGACGCAGCCGGACCGCCTGGCGCAGGCGGACTTCGACAAGATCGAGGCGCTGGAGACGTTCGCGGCCGAGCGCGACCTGACGATGATCGACGTCGCGATCGGCGGTCTCGCCGCGCAGCCCGCGGTCGCCTCGGTGATCGCCGGCGCCACCAAACCCGAGCAGATCACCCAGAACGTCGCCGCCGGCACCTGGGACCCGACCCCCGCCGACCTAGCCACCCTGGACGAACTCACGTGACCTGTATTGAATGCCGCGCTCCGCGCGGCGTGTCATGGGGCTGTGCCTCCCGATCTTCCCTCGTCGCTCCGCTCCTCAGTCCAGACCGGGAGGCCCCATGACACTGATCTTGCTGCCGCCGTCCGAGGGGAAGAGTGGGCGGGCGCGGGGTCGTGCTGTGGACTTCGGGACGTTGTCGTTTCCGGAGTTGAACCCGGTGCGTGAGCAGGTGCTCGAGACGCTGGCGAAGGTTTCCGCCACCGCGGATGCGCACGACGTACTGGAGGTCGGTGCATCGCTGCAGCACGAGGTCGAGCGGAACACCCGCTGGCGGACCGAGCCGTCCGTCCCGGTCTCCGAGCTGTACTCCGGCGTGCTCTACGACGCTCTCAGCTACTCAACACTCTCCGCAGGTACGAAGCGCCGCGCCGCGAACCGGCTGCTCGTCATCTCGGCCGCGTGGGGCGCACTCCGCCCCGCGGACCGCGTCCCGCCGTACCGGCTCTCGATGGGTACGACCCTGCCCGGCCACGGACCGCTGGCGTCGGTCTGGCGCGATCCGCTCAGCGCGGCGCTCAAGGACGTCGACGGTGTGATCGTCGACTGCCGCTCGTCGACGTACGTGGCCGCGTGGCGCCCGTGCGGTGCGCAGGCGGACAAGTGGGTGTCGGTGAACGTGGTCCGCGAGCGCAACGGCTTACGGACCGTCGTCTCGCACAACGCCAAGCACACCCGCGGCCTGGTCGCCCGGCACTTGCTTGAATCGGGCAAGGATCCGGGCACGGCGAAATCCCTGCACAAGCTGGTGAACGAGCGCTGGAACGCCGAGCTGGAGCGCGCGGCGGCGGGCTGGACCCTGACCGTCGTGGAACACGACTGACGTTCATCCGACTGTAACTGGTGAGTGGTTTCCTACGGTGGGTGATCGGGGAAGGCTGAGGGCAGCAACGTCAGGGGGGATCCGCCCTAACCCTCGGAGGCCTGACCGATGCGACGTTCGATCACCGCTGCCGTCACCGCAGTAGCTGCGACGGCAGCCTTCACCCTGAGCGCCGGACCGGCGCTGGCGTACCCACCGGACCCGCCGTCGGCGAGCACGGCCGCGACCGAGCTGGCGAGCCTGACCGTGAAGACGGAGGGTTCGACGACCGGATACAGCCGCGACAAGTTCCCGCACTGGATCACCCAGTCCGGGACCTGCGACACCCGCGAGGAAGTCCTGAAGCGCGACGGCACCGGTGTGACCGTCGACAGCAGTTGCCAGCCGACGGCCGGCAAGTGGTACAGCGTGTACGACTCGACGTACATCACCGACTCCTCCGGTGTGGACATCGACCACATCGTGCCGCTGGCCGAGGCGTGGAAGTCCGGCGCCAGCGGCTGGACGCAGGCCAGGCGCCAGGAGTTCGCGAACAACCTGACGATCGCGCAGCTGATCGCGGTGTCGGCGTCGAGCAACCGATCGAAGGGCGACCGGGACCCGTCGGAGTGGAAGCCGACGAACACGGCGGTGCACTGCATCTACGCGCGCGAGTGGATCTGGGTGAAGTACACGTACAAGCTGTCGCTGCAGTCCGCGGAGAAGACCGCTCTGCAGCAGATGCTCGGAACCTGCTAGTCCTCGAGCAGGTGGCGGCGCTGGGCGTGGATGCCGGCCTGGAAACGGGTCCGCGCGCCCAGCGTCTCCATCAACTCGGCCACCCGGCGGCCGACGGTCCGGCTGCTCAGCGCGAGCTGCCGCGCGATCGCGTCGTCCTTGAACCCGGCCGCGAGCAGGGTCATCAGGCGGGCGTCGGTCGGGTCGGCCTTCGGTGACGGGACGACCGGAACGGCCTGGTCCCACAGCAGCCAGAACATCTGGGTGAGCGCGTCCAGCAACGCACAGGGATGGACGACGAGGGCGCTGTCGACCAACTGGTCCACGACCAGCGGCAGCAGCGCCGCCTTCTGGTCGAAGACGGCGAGCTTCATCGGCGGCTGCGGATGGATCCGGGAGATCTCGCCCGCGTCCGCCGCGCTGTACGCCTGGTCGACCGCACCCGGGACGCCGAGCGAGTCGGGGGAGTAGATGCCGTGGACAACGACCCCGTCGCTGAGCAGGCCGCGCACCCGAGGCTCGGATTCGCCGGTCTTCGAGGCGTACGGCGGGCGGTCGATGACGAGCAACTCCTCGCGGGTGCCGGTCAGCAACTGTGCGAACCGGGCCGCGATCGCCTCCTGCCCGACGAGCACCTCGACCAGGTTCTCCGGGCGGTACCTCTCCTGGGTGCTGAGCTCCGACAACAGCACCCGGGCCTCGGCGCGTACGCGGTCGAGCTCGGCCCGCCGTACGGCGACCAAGGCGTCCACCGCGACGTCGGGACGGGTCGGGATCAGCCGGATCGGGTCGTCGGACGTGGTTGTGAGCAGGCCGAGCTTCTCCAGCCACCCGACGGTCCCGGTGAGCTCCTGCTCGTCGCGGCCGAGGCGCTCGGCGAGCTGCCCGATCTCGCAGCCCGGGGCCGACAACAACGCCCGATAGGCCTCCTCGTCGGACGGCTCGACCCCCAGAGACTCCAGCATCCGAACAGGCTATCTCGTCGGTTGGACGGACTGTACCGGTTTGGCGACTTCGCGCCATGTCCGGGATACGTCGCCCGGAGGGGGCGCGAACGGCTCCGGGTTGGGGTAAATCTGTCGGTGCTGGGCGCGCGCGGATCGGACAGGGGACGCCCGGTCAAGCCTCAACGCGCGCGCCCGCCCTACGCTTCACACGCAGATAGCTGCGCCAGATCATCCGCTGCAGCATCAGCGTCACCACTCCCGCCACGGTCATACCGGCCAGGTTGATACCGAGTTGCGCGGCCGACCCACCGATCTGGTGCGGTGCCCAGAGCGCGAGCGACAACGCGAGGTCACCGGCGGCCGGGACGGTGGTGACCGAGATGAACACCCCGACGAGCGCGTTCCCGCGGCCGGCCGTCTGCGACAGTACGCCCGCGCAGCCGGCGAGCACGGCGACAACCGCGGACCACTTGTCCGGCCGCCAGATGAAGCCGGTCAGCGGGCGTGCCGCCGAGACCGAGTCGGCATCGACCCAGCCGGCCGCCCGGGCGAGCAACGCGGCGAGTGCGGTCAGCACGATCGCGAGCACGAAGCCCTTGACGAGCAGTACGAGCGACGCCCGCGACAGCCCGCCCTTGCGCAGGAACAACCCGACGGCCAGCGCGGCGACCACGCCGAACTCCGGTCCGACGACCATCGCGCCGACCACCAGGATCGACGAGTCGGTGATCACCGCGACCGAGGCGATCATCGTCGCGAGCGTCAGGAAGGCGTAGTACACCCAGGATCCGCCGGCCTCGTTGTACGCCTGGTCGACGACGGCATCCCAGATCACGGCGTCGTCGGGTGCTCCCGGCGCCGCCTTCTCCGCAGCCTGGGCGTTCCGCGAGGGCGCGGCGTCGACAGCGGTCAGGGCAACGGTGCCGTCCTCGTACAGGCCCTCGTTCTTCAGGAACGTGAGGATGTCCGAGGTCGCTTCGCGGGTCACGTCGCATTCGATGACGTCGCCGGCTGGACGCTGCGCGGCGCCAGGCAGCCGCACGATGCTGGTGACCCGTGGATCGGCGACGAGCGTGTCCTGAACGAGGTCACTGCGTTCCGGGGGAACGATCAGGCGAAGGTGCATCACGAGCGCCATGCTCTCAGGCGCCCGGGTGCGAACGGCTCAGGCAGGCTGGAGGGCCGCAACGCGCGGCTGCGTGTCTCAGTTGCCTCTCAGGTGCGACCATTGGGTGACGCACTGACGTCAGGGAGGCACGATGAGCGACACTGCCGCCGTACCGGAGACCGGTGAACGTCCCGAGCTGAAGCGGGTGATGGGACCAGGTCTCCTCCTGCTCTTCGTGGTCGGGGACATCCTCGGGACGGGCGTCTACGCCTTGACCGGGAAGGTGGCCGGCGAGGTCGGCGGCGCGGTCTGGCTGCCGTTCCTATGCGCGTTCGTGGTCGCGATGCTGACCGCGACGAGCTACCTCGAGCTGGTCACGAAGTACCCGAAGGCGGGCGGCGCGGCGGTCTACACGCACAAGGCGTTCGGGATCCACTTCCTGACGTTCCTGCTGACGTTCGCCGTGATGTGCTCCGGGCTGACGTCGGCGTCCAGCGCCTCCAAGGCGTTCGCGGCGAACTTCTTCTCCGCCGCGCACATCGACGCCGATCGCGGGGCGCTGCTGATGATCACCGCGCTCGTGTTCATGACGCTGATCGCGCTGGTGAACCTGCGCGGCGTCGGCGAGAGCGTCAAGGCGAACGTGGTCCTGACCTGCGTCGAGCTGAGCGGTCTGCTGATCGTCATCGGGATCGGCGCCTGGGCGTTGTTCGGCGGCGACGGCAACACCTCGCGGCTCACCGAGTTCCACGTGCCCGAAGGCGAGTCGGGGTTCGGGGCGGTGACGGCGGCGACCGCGCTCGCGTTCTTCGCGATGGTCGGGTTCGAGGACTCGGTGAACATGGCCGAGGAGACCAAGGACCCGGTCCGGATCTTCCCGAAGATGATGCTGCTCGGCCTGAGCATCACCGGCGTCATCTACGTACTGGTCGCGATCTCGGCGGTCGCACTCGTGACCCCGGACGAGCTGAACCAGGGCGCGACGCCACTGCTGAAGGTCGTCCAGGCCGGTGCACCGGGATTCCCGCTCGAGCTGTTCGCGTGGATCACGATGTTCGCGGTCGCGAACTCGGCGCTGATCAACATGCTGATGGCGAGCCGCCTGCTGTACGGGATGTCGCACGAGCGGGTGCTGCCCGGGCCGCTCGGCCGGGTGCTGCGCAAGCGCCGGACGCCGTACATCGCCATCCTGTTCACGACGCTGCTCGCGTTCGCGCTGATCGGGTACGCGGACCTCGCCGCGCTCGGTGGTACGACGGCGTTCCTGCTGCTCTGCGTCTTCGCGATCGTGAACGTGGCCGTCCTGGTGCTGCGCCGGGACAAGGTCGAGCACAAGCACTTCCATGCGCCGACCGCGCTGCCGGTGGTGGGCGCCGTCCTGTGCGTGTACCTGGCCAGCCCGTTGTCAGGACGGGACTCGGCGGACTACAAGATCGCCGGCTGGCTGATGGTCGTCGGGGTCGGGCTGTGGGCGCTGACCTGGCTGCTGAACAAATACGTGTTCAAGCGGCACGCCGACTTCGATCCGTCACACCTCGACCCGCAGGGTCCGGTGAACTGACCGGCACGAACGCCGCGAACAGCACGGTCGCGAGGGCCGCGAGCCCGGTGCCGACCGCGATCCAGCCGAGCGCGCGGTAGCCGGCGCCGGCGTTGATCGCGAGGCCGCCGAGCCACGGCCCGGCGGTGATGCCGACGTTGAACGCCGAGAAGTTGGTCGCGGTCGCGAGCGTGGAGCGGTCACCGGCGAGGCTGAACACGCGGGCGTTCAGCGCCGGGTTCGCGCCGAAGCCGAAGCCGCCGAGCAGAACGATCACACCGATGGTCAGCACCTTGTCGGTGGTCGTCAGCGCGAGCACTGCCGACAAGACGATCAGGCCGGTGATGCTGATGAACAACGTACGGAACGGCAGTGCGTCGGCGAACCGGCCGCCGAGGTTGATCCCGATGAACGAGCCGAGTCCGTACAGCGCGAGCACGCCGGGGACGGCCTCAACGCTCAGGCCGACCGTCTCGGTGAGGAGTGGGGCCAGGTAGCTGAAGATCACCAGGATGGTCGCGGTGACGAGCGCCGTGGTGCCGAAGGCCAGCCACAGGCGAGTGTTGCCCAGCGCGCGGAACTCGTCGCGCAGCCGTGGAGCCTGCGCTGGATCGGGCCGGCCGGCGGGCACTGTGGCCAGGACGCCGGCCATCGCGAGCACGCACAGGCCGGCGACAGTCCAGAACGCCGACTGCCAGCCGAGGTGCTGACCGAGGACGGTCCCGAGCGGGAGCCCGACGATGGTCGCGACGGTCAGTCCGCCGGTCACGACACTCATCGCCCGCGCCCGGCTGTCCGCGCGGACGAGCGTCATCACCGTGACCGCGGCGACCGACCAGAACCCGGCGTACACGAAGGCGCCGACGATCCGGGTGCCGAGCAGTACGGCGTAGTTGGTGGTCAGGGCGCCCGCGACGTGCGTGAGTGCGAAGATCGTGAGGAAGACGAGCAACGCCGTACGGCGGGACCAGCCGAGCGTGAGGACCGCAAGGACCGGCGCGCCGACAAGCATGCCGGCGGCGAACGCCGAGATCAGCAGCCCGGCCTGGGGGATCGACACGTGCAGATCAGCGGCCAGCTCCGGCAGCAGCCCCGCCAGCATCAACTCCGACGTCCCCTGAGCGAAAATGCTCAGCCCAAGCACGTACACGGCGATCGGCATCGTTCCCCCTCACTCGACGAGCCACTCGCAGTATCGCAGACGTCACGTTCTGCTGTCGCCGCGCCTGTCAAGGGTTGAGACTTGGCCGGATACGGCATTGTGGAGGCATGAGCTCCCAGACCCCGGCGAAGCGCACTGGGCGGAGTGTGGACACTGCCCGGATCGGGTCCGGGTTGAAGCTGCTTGGTGCGTTGGTGGGGCTGATGTGGGTGATCGAGGTCGTGGACACCGCGACGAACGGGGCCCTCGATCAGTACGGGATCATCTCGCGCGAGCCGCGCGGCCTGGTCGGCATCCTGACTGCGCCGTTCCTGCACCTGGGGTTCGGGCACCTGATCTCGAACACGCTGCCGCTCGTCACGCTCGGGGCGTTGATCGCGATCAGCGGCGCGGCCCGGCTGTTCGCGGTGACCGCGATCGTGACCGTGATCGGCGGGTTCGGCACCTGGCTGATCTCACCGCCGAACGTGATCACGATCGGCGCAAGCGGCCTGGTCTTCGGCTACGCGACGTACCTCGTCCTGCGCGGGCTGTTCAACCGCCGGATCGCTCAGGTGCTCGTCGGCATCGTCGTGGTGATGGTGTGGGGGAGTGCGCTGTGGGGCGGGCTGCTGCCGCAGGACGGGATCTCCTGGCAGGGCCACCTGTTCGGCGGTCTCGCCGGAGTTCTTGCCGCGTGGGTCCTGGCCGACGACAAGCAGCCCAAGCGCGTCAGCTGAGCGTGCCCGGATCGGTGTTCGCACCACAGACGACGACCACCACCCGCTCACCGGGTTGAGGCTCGTACGCGCCTGAGACGAGCGCCGCGTACGCCGTCGCGCCGCCGTGCTCTGTCGCCAGGTGATGGTCGTGCCAGAGCTCCTTGCGGGCGGCAACGATCGCGTCGTCGGTCACCAGTACGGACTGCACGTGATGGTCCTGGACCGAGGCGAACGCATGGTCGCCGAGGCGGCGGGCGCCCAACGAGTCTGCTGCAATGCCGGCGACCGAACCGTCGGTCGGCCGGCCTTCACCAAGCGCACGGTGCATGGTCGGCGCCAGTTCCGGCTCCACGCCGACCACGTGTGCCCGGTCGCCGATCGCGGTCGCGATGCCGCCGATCAGCCCGCCGCCGCCAACCGCCACGAGAACGGTGTCGAACCCGTCGACCTGCTCGAGAAGCTCCAGCCCGACCGTGCCCTGGCCCGCAACGACCTCCGGTTGGTCGTACGCATGAACGAGCAGCGCGTGCGACTCTTCCTGCGCGTGCAGTGCCGCCTGGTACGCCTCGGCGTACTCGCTCCCGACCTGCACGATCTCGGCATCCAGCGTCCGCAGCTTCCCGAGCTTGGCCGCGGGCGTGGTCACCGGCACGAAGATCCGGGCCGGTACGCCGAGTGCGCGCGCCGCGTACGCGGCCGCCAGACCGTGGTTGCCGCCGGACGCCGCGATGATGCCCTGCCCGGTCAGCTCGCCGTTCTCCTTCGCGGTCAGCAACCGGTTGAAGGCACCCCGCGGCTTGAACGACCCGGTGTGCTGGAGCAGTTCGAGCTTGAAGATCAGCCCGGGCCGTACCTCGATCACCGGCGTCCGCAGGACCCGCCCAGCGATCCGCTCCGCAGCCTGCCGCACATCCTCGACTCTTACCGTCATGCCCCAACCCTGCCACGATGGGGAACAGCCGACGGATGGAGGCCATACACATGGGCGCGTACGAGGAGAGCTACCGCCGGAGCCTGGACGACCCGCACGGGTTCTGGCTGGAAGCGGCCGAGGCGATCTCCTGGACGAGTCCACCGACCCAGGCCCTCGACGAGACCGGCGCCCCGATCTTCCATTGGTATCCCGACGGTGTCCTGAACACGTCGTACAACGCTCTCGACCGGCACGTCGAAGCCGGTGCCGGTGACCGGACCGCCCTGATCTACGACTCACCGGTGACCGGATCAGGCGCGAGCTTCACCTACGCCGAGCTGCGCGACCAGGTCGCCCTCTTCGCCGGCGCCTTGCGCTCGCTCGGAGTTGACAAGGGTGACCGGGTCATTGTCTACATGCCGATGATCCCGGAAGCAGTAGTCGCCATGCTCGCCTGCGCCCGGCTCGGCGCCATCCACTCGGTGGTCTTCGGCGGCTTCGCGCCGCGTGAGCTCGCGGCCCGGATCGAAGACGCCGGCCCGAAGGTGATCGTGGCTGCATCGTGCGGAGTCGAACCGTCGCGGGTCGTCGAGTACAAGCCGATCATCGACGAGGCGCTGACGATCGCGTCGCACAGTCCGGATCACACCGTCGTACTGCAGCGCCCGCAGGCCGAGGCGCAGCTGGGCGAGCGCGATCTCGACTGGACCGCGCTGGTAGCCAAGGCGCAGCCCGCCGATCCGGTGCCCGTCGCGGCGACCGATCCGCTCTACATCCTCTACACCTCTGGTACGACCGGCCGCCCGAAAGGTGTCGTCCGCGACAACGGCGGTCACGCGGTCGCGCTCGCCTGGACCATGCGGAACGTGTACGACATCGGGCCGGGCGACGTGTGGTGGACCGCCTCGGACGTCGGCTGGGTGGTCGGCCACTCGTACATCGTCTACGCGCCGCTTCTGGTCGGTGCGACGACCGTCCTGTACGAGGGCAAGCCGGTCGGTACGCCCGATGCGGGCGCGTTCTGGCGGGTGATCTCCGAGCACGGGGCGAAGGCGTTGTTCACCGCTCCGACCGCGATCCGCGCGATCAAGAAGGTGGATCCCGGGGCCGGCGAGTTGGCGAAGTACCCGATGGATTCGTTCCGGACGCTGTTCCTCGCGGGCGAACGGCTCGACCCGGAGACGTACCACTGGGCGCACGAGCATCTGGACGTCCCGGTGGTCGACCACTGGTGGCAGACCGAGACCGGCTGGCCGATCGCCGCCAACCCGCGCGGTCTGGAGCCGCTGCCGACCAAGCCGGGCTCGGCCACCGTGCCGATGCCGGGCTGGAACGTGCAGATCCTCGACCCGTCCGGCAAGGAACTGCAGCCGCACGAGGAGGGCTCGATCGCGATCAAGCTGCCGCTGCCGCCGGGTGCGCTGCCGACGCTGTGGGGTGACGACCAGCGCTACATCGACAGCTACCTCACGGAGTACGACGGCTACTACCTGACCGGCGACGGCGGCTACATCGACCAGGACGGCTACATCTTCGTGATGGGCCGGACCGACGACGTGATCAACGTGGCCGGGCACCGGCTGTCGACCGGTTCGATCGAGGCGGTGGTGGCTGCGAACGCGGCCGTGGCCGAGTGCGCGGTGATCGGCGTGCACGATGCGTTGAAGGGACAGTTGCCGCGGGCTCTCGTCGTACTGAAGGCCGGCGCGACGGTTCCCGAGGACGTGCTGCGCGACGAACTGGTCGCCGCGGTACGCCAGGAGATCGGGCCGGTCGCCGCGTTCCGGGACGTGTCCGTGGTGGAGGCACTGCCGAAGACGCGTTCCGGGAAGATCCTGCGCCGGACGATGCGCGGAATCGCCGACGGCCGGGACGAGCCGGTGCCGTCGACGATCGAGGATCCCGCCGTACTCGACGCGCTACGCCCGGTCCTGCGCGTCCAGGAAGGCTAGGACCGCCGGGCTCGCCGTCGCGCGGAACTCGTGGAAGTACGCGTGCCGGGCGCCCTGGATCAGCTCCGCGCGCGCTCCCGGGATGCGGTCGGCGAGCAGTTGCGCGTTGGCGACCGGGCTGAAGATGTCGTCGGTGCCGTGCAGGATCAGCGTCGGCGCGGTGATGCTCGGCAGGCCGTCCCAGGCGTCGTGCTTGTTGCTCGCGACCAGGTGCCTGCCTTTCGCGTACGACGGCATGGTCGTGTCCCCGAGGACGTAGTACGGACCGGGGTTCTGGGCGAGCCACTCCGGGGTGTACATGAGCTCGAGCAGGACGCGGTCGGTTCGCGCCGGATCCGCGAGCGCCTTGCGGATCTGCTGGCTGCGCTCGTGCCCGTGGGCCGCGCCGGGTGAGGTGCATCCGAGTACGAGTCTGCCGACGCGCTGCGGTGCATCGATCGCGAGCCATTGGGCGACCCGTCCACCCATCGAGGTCCCGTAGATGTGCGCGCTGTTCAGTCCGAGAACGTCCAGTACGGCGATGACGTCCTGCGCGAAGCCTCGCGTGCTGTAGACGTCGTCCGGCTTGTCGCTGTCACCCGTACCGCGCCAGTCGAGGGTGATGAGTTGGTGTCCCTCGAAGTCGGAAAGAATCGGGTCCCACCAGGTGTGGTTGTTCGACTGGCCGGCCAGCAGTACGAGTGGTTGCCCCTCGCCACGAACCTGAAAGGCGATCCTCGTCCCGTCAACAGCTGCGGCGTGTGGCACAGAGATAGTGTGCAGGTATGCGAGTCGTCATTGCGGGTGGACACGGACAGATCGCGCTCCGGCTGACCCGGGTGCTGAGTGCGGCCGGGCACGACGTGGTCGGCGTGGTGCGGAACCCGGACCACGAGATCGATGTGATCGCCGCCGGTGGACAGGCGGTGGTCCTCGACCTCGAGCAGGCCGGCGATGCCGCGGTCGCCGACGTACTGCGGGGCGCCGATGTGGCGATCTTCGCGGCCGGTGCCGGGCCGGGCAGCGGCAACGCCCGCAAGGACACCGTCGACCGCGGCGCGGCCGCGCTGTTCGCGGACGCTGCCGAGCAGGCCGGCGTCCGGCGACACATCCAGGTCGGCTCGATGGGTGCCGACCGGGCGGACTCGCTGACCGACGACGCGTCGTTCACGGTGTACCTCAAGGCCAAGTGGGCCGCCGAGGAGGACCTGCGCGCCCGCGACCTGGACTGGACCGTTTTGCGTCCCGGCGGTCTCACCGACGACCCCGGGACCGGCAAGGTGCACCTCGCCGACAAGACCGGCAACGGCCGGATCACCCGCGACGACGTCGCGCTGGTGCTGGCCGGCCTCTGCGAGACCCCGGCCGCGATCGGCCGGACGCTCGAACTCGTGGCCGGGGACACCCCGGTCCGCGAGGCCCTCGACAACCTTTAAGTTGCCACACGCAACAGAATGTGACGGGAACGATGGCAGACACACTCCGCCAGATCAGCTTCGAACGCCTCGCGAACAGCAGCTACGAGGTGAAGAACGCCCGCGGCGGCACCCTGCGCGTAGGCTCCGGCGGCGCGGACACCGACTTCACACCGGTGGAACTGCTGCTGGCCGCGATCGGGACCTGCTCGGCGATCGACGTCGACATCGTGGTGAGCCGGCGCGCGGAGCCGACCGAGTTCAGTGCGGTGGTCCGCGGCGACAAGGTCCGGGACGCCGACGAGGGCAACCGGATGGAGAACCTCGCCGTCGAGTTCACGGTCCGTTTCCCCGAGGGCGAGGACGGTGACAAGGCCCGCGAGGCCCTGCCGCGTTCGGTGAAGATGTCCCACGACCGGCTCTGCACGGTCAGCCGCACGGTCGAGCTCGGCACCCCCGTCACCACGACGGTCAACGACTGAGCACGTCACGGAGGCGCTGCGCGTAGGCCTTCGGGTGGCTGAGGTTTCCGTTGTGGCCGCCCGGGAAGGTTGCGAGGTCCTGGTCGAGCAGGTCGGCCAGGGCCTCGGCGCAGCGGTAGTCGAAGACGGTGTGCGGTGTCGTCGTACCGGCGGCCGGCACGATCGTCGCGCTGCTCGTTGTGAGGTCGGACGGCGTGAGTTCGTCGGTGGCCGCGGCGGTGAAGTCGTGGCGGATGAAGTAGTCGAAGTTCGCAAGCCGGTTCGCGTCCATCGGGAAGTCGGTACGGCCGGGTTCGCCGTTCGACTGGTCGATGCCGAGTGAACCGACGATCTCGGGGATGGTCGCCTTGAGCCCGTTGGTGAGGTAGTGGTCGCGGATCGCGGCCAGCTCGTCGCGGTGCGGCTGCGGGTCGGGGAGCAGCCACGGCGCGATCGGTTCGTGCGCGACGAGCGTGTGCAGCTGGCGCGGATGTTTGACGGTCAGGTGCAGGCCGAGGACGGCGCCGATACTGCAGCCGAGCATGGCGACCGGCTCGTCGGTCACGTGTTCCAGCAGCAGGTGTACGTCGTTGGCGTGCTCGGCGATCGTGGCGCCGGCGGCCGTCTTGCTGCGGGAGAGGCCGCGGCGGTCGTAGGTGAGGACCGTGTAGTCGTCGACGAGGTGGCTCACCAGGTCGGTCGTGCGGTCGGCGTCCCCTTCGCCGCTCTGTGCGATCAGCAGAAGTGGGCCGCTGCCCTCGAGTTGGTAGTGCAGGACTGCGCCGGGAACCTCGATGGTCGTCATGATCCTGAAACTACATCTGTTTGGATACATCTATCAAGATGTATCGACAATGATGTAGATTTCTCGGCGTGAACGGAGTGCAGCTGTTCCTGCTCGGGCGGGCCCTGATGAAGATCGGCGAGGACGCGCTGCCCGAGCCTCCCGGTGGCTCGGGCCGGTACGCCGGAAGTACGCGGATGGTGCTGATCGTCGCGACCGACATCGCCGAGCATCCGGACAGCGCGGTGGGGGAGATCGCCGCCCGGACCGGTCTGCCGCAGAGCCAGGTGTCGACCGCGATCAGCCGCCTCAAGGAGGCCGGTACCGTCGTCACGACCACCGACCCCACGGATCGCCGGCGCGCCCTGGTCACCCAGGCACCGACCGCCTCCGACCGCCTCACCGAGGTCCGCGCCACCAGCATCGTCCCCGCCCTGACCGAAGCCCTCGGCACGGACGACCCCGCCCGCATCGCCAAGCTCACCGCCGCCCTGGACCAACTGGCCGACGCCCTCCTCCCGGCCAGGTAACGGTGAACCCACCGTTCGTCATGCTGGGTCGCGGAAAGGGAGGGAGCTGGATCTGATGGACGACCTTGACGACGATCAGAACAACGTAGCGCCCGCGCAGGCGGTGACACCGTACGAGTGGTGTCGGCGTTATGCGCTCGATGAGGTCGATCGAGAATCATTGATCGACGTGCTGGCGGCGTATGAGTACACGCCGGCCGTCGACGACCGGGAGTGGAACGACGCGATCGTGCAGCCGCCCGGGACCGTCGACGAGATCGAGCAGGCCAGTATCGACGGTCTGATCGATGCCGACCTGTACGAGGCGATCATCGATCGGCTCAGGGCCGGCTGAGGAACTCCGACGGGGCGCGGAGCCGAGTTCGCAGCAGGGCTTGCGTACGGCGGGAGTCGAGCTGGATGTCGGACGGGTCTCCGGGGGTCGAGGGCAGGGCGTCGGGGTCGAGGCCGTCGCGGGTGGCGATCAGGCAGCCGAGTTGATGGCGGCTCAACGCATCCGGGCCGGCCAGGTGCGCGATGCCTTCGGCGTCGGACGTGAGGAGCTCGAGCAGCGCGGACGCCAGGTCGCCGACGTGCACCGGCCGGCGGATGTTGCCGGTGAAGAACGTGCCGGGCTCGCCGGCCGCGAGGCGCCGTACCCGTTGCTCCTCGCCCGAGTTCCCGTCGGATCCGACGATGATCGACGTACGGGCGATGACGGCGTCCGGCCGGATCGTGCGGATGGTGGTCTCGGCCGCGGCCTTCGCTGCGCCGTACGGAGTGGTCGGGCACGGCGGCTCGTCCTCACCGAACGCCGCCGCACGCGATCCGAAGACCGCATCGGACGACACGAACACCAGCCGCGCGCCGTCCGCCGCGAGCGCCACATTCACCGCGCCCTCGGCGGTGGTGGCCCAGTCGTCCTGCTTATAGGCCGTGTGGATGATCGCGTCCGGCCGGACATCACGGATCACCGCGCGCACGTGGTCGCGGTGCCGTACGTCGAGCTGCACTCCGCCCGGCACGGTCTGGGAGTGGTACGCCGGTACGACGTCGTGCTGGGCAGTGCGCAGGAGTTCACGCCCCAGGAGTCCTGCGGCTCCAGTGACGAGAAGCCTCACACCAGAACTCTATGCCGTTCCAGTCGCCAGCCGGCGGTCCGCGTGGCGCGCTTCACCTCGGCGACCGTGCGGATCTTCCGCGGCGACTTCCACGACTGCGACGGCTTGTGCAGCATCCACCCGTCGCCGATGGTCAGTCCCGCATGCTGCACGAGCCCGCCGGCGTCGCGCCAGACGAAGACCGTTCCCGGTACATCGTCGCTGCCACCGCGTTCCGTGTGACCCGCGAGCCATTCCTCGAATGGTTCCCGCACCATCCACACGTGCTCGGCACCCTCGACCCCGGATGCAGCCATCACGGTGCCGAAGCAGTTCGGGCCGCTGCCGTCCGCGAACGTGCCGGCCAGCTCGCGGACGCGCGGCAACAGCTTCGGCCACGTGCGGACCTCCCGGTGCCGGCTCGGCCCGAGGTCCTCGCTGACGATCTGCGGCAGGATCTCCCGCGGACGCTCGAGGAGCGACTTCCACCAGACGAAGCGGTGACCGTCGGCCTGCCGTACGTCCGCCCCGACCACACCGGACCACCGCCGGACGGTCGGCACCGAGCCGCGTCCGTGGTTCACCTGCGCACGCACCAGCCCGGCGCGAGTCGGCCTGGGAAGTTCGTTGTACGCGGCCTCGGTCAGCCAGGCCGCCCGCGAGGCCTTGGCGTCGATCGCGTAGATCCAGTACGTGTCGCGGTCCTCGCGCCTCGGCTCCCGGTCGTCCGTCTCCAGCCGCCACGCGGTCGCCTGTTTCCTGGTGACGAAGAACGGCTGCTCGTCAGGCGCGAGCCAGTCGACCCATCGTTCCAGCAGGGCGGGGGAGACGGGGATACCGAGGACGGTCAGCATCCCGCAACGTTCTCATTCGCCGGCCGGATCGGTCACCGGCTTTTGTGGACCGCGGAAGCGCTGCGTCTGTGAGTAGACCAGGTTGGTCGTCGTACTGCCGAAGTCGGTCAGCTCGTTCACGAGCTCTTCCAGGTGCGGCATCGACGCCGCCGCGACCTTCAGCGTGTAGCAGTCGTCGCCGGTGGTCCGCAGGCACTCGAGGATCTCGCGCCGCTCGGCCAGCAACCGGTGCAGTGGGTCGTGCTTGTTCCCCGGGTACTTCAGCCGTACGACAGCCAGCACCGGGTAGCCGACCTTGGTGAGATCGACCTCGGCGCGGTAGGCGGTGATGACGCCGATCGACTCCAGCCGCCGGACCCGTTCTGTCGTCGCCGAGGCGCTCAGGTTGACGCGCTTGCCGAGCTGGGTGAGCGACAGCCGCGCGTCCTCCTGCAGCTCGTTGATGATCGCCCAGTCGGTCGAATCGAGACTCTCGGTCATGCGGCAAATCTACCGGTGAATCCACGGCCGCGGTACGCATACGCCGGGAGAAGTCTCTTCAACTGATGGTCTTCGCCTGGATAGCCTGAAGGGGTGGAACTAGGAGTGAACGTGCCGAACTTCGGGCCGGGAACCAACCCCGCCCGGCTGCGCGACTGGGCGCGGGTCGTCGAAGGACTCGGGTACGACCTGCTGATGGTCTCGGATCATGTGGTGATCACACCGGACGTCGCGGAGCAGTACCCGGAGCCGTTCTACGAGCCGTTCACGACGCTCAGCTGGCTGGCCGGCATCACCCAACGGGTGCGGCTCGGGACGACGGTGCTGATCGCGCCGTACCGGCATCCGTTGCTGACGGCAAGGATGGCGGCGAACCTGAACGCGCTGAGCGACGGCCGCCTGGTGCTCGGCGTCGGGATCGGCTGGGCGCGGCAGGAGTTCGAGGCGCTCGGCGCGGACCATTCCGCCCGCGGCCGGCGTACCGACGAGGTGCTCGCGGAGCTGCGACGGGTGTGGGCCGACGGTCCGGCGATCCCGATCTGGGTGGGCGGCAGCAGTCCGGCAGGACTGCGGCGGACCGTCCGGTACGGCGACGCGTGGCACCCGCTGCGGCAGACGATCGCGCAACTGCGCGACGGGCTGACGCGGCTGACCACGATCGCGGCGGAGCTCGACCGGCCGGTGCCGGAGTTCGCGCCGCGGATCCTGCTCCGGCTGACCGGCGACCCGTTGCCCGACGATGATCGGAGCGCGGGCGAAGGATCGATCGACCAGGTGCTGCAGGACCTCGCCGTACTGCGGGATCTCGGCGCGCGGAGCGTCGTGTTCGATCCGTTCGTCGGTGATCCCGCCGAGACGGAACGGCCGGAGACGGCTTGGCAGGCTTTGGCTACGACTGTGGAGAACTGGAGACGAAGTGACACCTGAGGCAGAAGGATTCCTGCGCCGCGCGATCGCGCTGGCCGCCGCGTCGCGGGCGGACGGCGACGCGCCGTTCGGTTCGCTGCTGGTCGGGCCGGACGGGAACGTACTGGCCGAGGACCACAACACCACGCACAGTGAGAACAACATCAGCTTCCACCCGGAGCTGAAGCTCGCGGTGTGGGCTGCGCAGCACCTGACCCCGGAGGTCGCGGCCGGCACGACCATGTACACGAGCTGCCAGCCGTGCGAGATGTGCACCGGCGCACTGGCGCGGTCCGGGCTCGGCAAGGTGGTGTTCGCACTCTCGAACGACCAGCTCAACGGCCTCAAAACAACCGGCGGCTTCACCGACGTACCCCTCGAAGGCCCAGCACTGTACGACGAGGCACGAGTCCCACTGGACGGCTTCTACAACTGATGCAGGTGACAGAGCCTGTACTACCTGCACTCCGACTCGAGGTCGCGTCCGGGCAGCGGGTCTTGCTGCGGCAGCGGGAGCGAGTCGTGCTGCTCGTACGGGGCGACCTGCGCAACTACGGCCTGCAGGTGCATCGGACAGGTGGCTACGAGTCGCCCCTGCCTCCACTGCACGCGGACTTGGTACGCCGCGAGCCCAGCTGGCTGCACCAGTACGAGGCGTGGCTGCGTGCGTCGTCCGTCGGTCCGCTGCACGCCGGCACGTGGACGCTGGAGACGCGGCCGCTTCCGGCATACAGCATGCACGCCGACTTGGTGCGCTCGTACCCGTCCGCGTACTTGGACTGGTTCGGCGACGGGTGGAACGGGCTGCTGCCGCTGCGGGAGCTGCCTCGCGAGGACGCTGGTCGTGTGAAGGCGTACCGGAAGCAGGCCGTCGACGGGACACTGCCGCCGTTGCTGCTGTGGTGGGTGAGTGCGTTCGACGGCTGGCTGATTCTCGACGGCCACTGCCGCCTCGTCGCGGCGCATGCGGAAGGGATCGAGCCGCGCGTCGTGCAACTGTCCCTGGCCATGGAGCCGGCTGACCACGCAGACGTCATCCACTCCGCGACCGCTCGGCACGAGCAGACGATGGCGTCGATCGAGCGCCAGATCGCGGCCGGCGTACCAGGCGCCGAGCGTGCGGCCGAGCGGATGCAGCGGGCCTTCGAGGACCTCGTGTCGGAGGGGTTCGCAGTGCGTACGCGGGGATGGCCGTTGCGCGGCGGCGTACCGGAGTGGGAGCGGATCGCAGCGGAATCAAGCGGGCCGGGCTTCTCCGGCTGATGGTGCGGGGTCCCGGTTACCGGGACCCCGCGCGCGTCAGCGGAGTTTCGTGAGGCAGAGGGTGTACTTCGTCGAGCCGTGCTCGTAGACGTACGACGCGTCGGCGTTGTCACCGCACTGGCTGTCGTCGGTGGAGTCGTCGATCTTGTCCACGATCTTGTACGCCGCGTCGGACGAGCCGCAGTCGACGACCTTCACGTCCGGCTTCGCCGAGGTGCCGTTGTTCACGACGCAGGCACCGATCTTGGCCTTGGACTCGGTCGAGTTCAGGTTCGCGAACACGATCACCGCGATCAGGGCGACCGGCAGCAGCAGGCCGAGGATCGCCGGGCGCTGGAACAGCGGCTTGCCCGGGTTCATCGGCCGGCCCGGACCGGGCGTCGGCTCGGGGAGACCCTTGAACTTCTGCATCGGGCCGATGTTCATCAGCATCGTGATCGGGTTGATGATCGACGAGCCGATGCCCCACCAGCCCTGCCAGAGGCTCTTCGAGGTCATGTCGCGAACCGACGCGACCCCGCAGGTACGGCAGAACGGGCCCTGCAGCTTGAGGAACCGCATCAAGATGATCAGGCCCTGGTGCCCGCGGACGGTCGCCTCGACGGCCGGGTAGCCACCGCAGAAGCGGCAGACCATCTGGCCCTGCGGTGCGAAGCCCTGCTGCGGGAACGACTGTCCCTGCTGGTGCTGGCCCGGCTGCTGGTACTGGCCGTACTGCGGTGCCTGCTGCTGGGGTGCCTGCTGCTGGCCGGCGTACTGCTGCTGGTATTCCTGCTGGTACTGCTGACCGGGCTGGCCACCGTACTGCTGGTCCTGCTGGCCCGGGTACGGAGGCTGCTGACCCGGCTGGCTGTACTGCGGGAACTGCTGCGGCGGCGGACCGTAGCCGCCCGGCTGACCGGACTGCGGGTTCTGCGGCGGCTGGGGAGGGGATGTGGTCACGAATCGTTCCTGAGGCTTCGTCGGGACACGCTGAACCATGGCACCTTACTCACCCGGGTGGTCCATCGAGCCGTACCGGTCGGTCAATTCTCGGCCAAGACGTGCCAGCTCCGCCTGAACCGACGGCGGACCGAGCACTTCGATCGATCCGCCCCAACCGGCGAGGTGCTGGGCGATCATCAACGGTGTCGGCGCCGTCACCCTGATCCGGACGCGATCACCGTCCGGACCGTCGACCTCGCAGTTCCGGCCGAGCCGGTCCTGCATCACCCACACGAACCGCTCGTCCAGCAGAACCGTTGCCGTCAGCCCCGATCGGCGTTCCTCCATCCGCTCGACGATCTCCGCCCACGCCGATGACAGTTCGAAGTCGTCCGGTCGCTCGAAGGAGTCACCGGTCGGTGCCGCCGTACCGATCCGGTCGATCCGGAACGTCCGCCGGCCGTTGGGGGTCCCCGCGATCAGGTACCAGACGTCGTCCTTGTCGACGAGACCGAGCGGGTCGACGGTGCGTTCCGACGTACCGCTGCCGCCGCGTCCTGAGTAGACCAGTCGGACCTGTTCCCGGCGTACGACGGCGTCCTGCAGGCGACGCACCAGCTCGGGACGCTCCTTCACGTTCTCGCCCCAGCGCGCCGGGTCGATGACCACCGCGTCGGCTGCGGCCTGCGCGGACTCACGGAAGGTGCCCGGCAATGCGCCGACGAGTTTGCGAAGGGCTGCCTTGGCCTCCGGTGCGACCGCTGCCGCGGGGCCGACGAGTAGGAACAGTGCTTGCGCCTCAGCCGCTGTCAGGCCGCTCAGATCGGTGCGTGCGCCGCCGACGAGCTGCCAGCCGCCGTTCCGGCCGGGCTGTGGATAGACCGGGATGCCGGCTGTGGACAACGCCTCGAGATCGCGGCGCGCGGTCGCGACCGAGATCTCCAGCTCGCCGGCGACCTCGCTCGCGGTCACCCGCCCGCGCGCCTGCATCAGCAACAGCAGCGCCACCAACCGATCAGCCCGCACGCGCCGATCGTCGCAGACAAAGCGCTCACCTGGTGAGCACTTCCGGTGGGTTACCCTCAGAACCGGACGGACTTCTTCCGGAATGGTGAGCGATGGCGTACGACGTGAGCCCGACCGCGCGGACCCTGATGGTCCTGGAGCTGATCCAGAACAGTCCCGGCATCACCGCGGAGCAACTCGGCGACAAGCTCGGGGTGTCCGAGCGCGCGGCCCGCCGGTACGTCGCGATCCTGCGCGAGGCCGACATCCCGATCGAGTCGATGCGCGGCCCGTACGGCGGGTACCGCGTCGGGCGCGGACTGCGGCTGCCGCCGCTGATGTTCAGCCCGACCGAGGCGCTCGGCCTGGTGATGGCCGTCCTCGAAGGGCCGCGCGGCGCCGCCGACCCGGTCGAGACCGCGCTCGGCAAGATCATCCGCGTACTGCCCGAACCGGTCGCCCGATCCACCGACGCGATCCGGCGCGTGAGTGCCCGCGGACCCGATCCGGGCGCCCGGACGCCGGACCCGGAGATTACCGCTGCCCTCGTCACGCACAGCACCGACTGCCGGCGGATCACCATCCAGTACCAGCGGCACCAGAACGCCTGGCCGATGGACGTCGACCCGTGGGCCGTCGTCGTACGGCGCGGACGCTGGTACCTGCTCTGCTGGTCCCACACCAAGGACGCCCAACGCGTCCTCCGCGTCGACAAGATCACCCAGGTGGAACCGCAGGCCGGCCTCTTCACCCCACCTGCCGACCTCGACCCGCTGGCGGCCGTCGAAGAACACTTGGCCATGGGCTGGCGCTATCCGATCGAAGTCGAGATCGACGCTTCCCGCGAGGACGCCGCCTGCTGGATCCCCCGCAGCATGGGCCGTCTGGAACCCATCGACGACACCCACACCCGCCTCCTCGCGAGCACCGACGAGCCCGACTGGTACGCCACCCAACTCCTCGCAATCCGCGCCCCCTACCGCATCCTCGCCGCCCCCGAACTCCAATCCGCCGCCCGAACCCTCGCCCACCGCCTCCTCTCCGCCACCCCCGACACCTGATGCTCACGTGGGGTACTGCCGACCGCGTAGCCCTACTGATCCACGCCGATCCGAGCCGGTACGTGTCGCGGGCGCGGGCGCGCGAGCTCGAGGACCTGGGATTTGCGGTCCGTTCGGTCGCCGGGGCCGGTCACTGCGTCTGGTACGGGCATCTCGAAGAGTTCCTCGAAGCGCTGGACGATCTGCAGTTCGACAGGTAGTACACCCCGAGACACCGTACGCGCGCAGCACTTCCGCGCTCAAGTGCACTAGGTCGGGACCGGATACTTCCTGTCGAAGTGCCGCGGACTGTCGGTCGGTGGGGTTAGCGTTCGCGGTGGAGGTTCTAGTGGGAGGAGTGGGTGATGGCTACGTTGTCTGGGCGGTCTAATACGGCTGTTCTGGTTGTTGATGTGCAGAACGGTGTTGTGAGTGGGGCGTACGAGCGGGATCTGGTGGTCGGCAACATCGGCGCGGTGGTGGGGAAGGCGCGCGCTGGGGGAGTGCCGGTGGTTTGGGTGCAGCACTCGAGCGATAACCTGCAGAAGGACTCCGACGAGTGGCAACTGGTTCCGGAGTTGTCGCGTGAGGAGCCGGAGGCGCTGGTTCACAAGAAGTACCCGGACTCGTTCGAGGGGACCGATCTGGAGGACGTGCTCGCCGCGGCCGGCGTCGGGCACCTGGTGGTCAGTGGTGCTCAGACCGATGAGTGCATCCGGTCGACCATCCACGGCGCGATGACCCGCGGCTATGACGTGACGCTGGTCGGCGACGCACACACGACCGAGGACCTGTCGGAGTGGGGCGCCCCCACCCCGGACAAGGTCATCGCGCACACCAACCTGTACTGGGACAACCACGAAGCCCCCAACCGCACAGCCACAGTCACGAAAACCGCAGACCTAACCTTCTGAGCCTTCTGAGCCTTCTGAGTCCGGCTGCTGACGGGTTGTTTGATCGCTGGCGGGTTGCAGCAGGCCAGCGGCGCAACAACCCACCAGCGGTCGGGTGAATCAGGCGGCCCAGCGGGCAGGCGGCCAGTGGCGGGT
The DNA here is from genome assembly GCF_043197975.1 of Kribbella sp. NPDC048928. Lineage (NCBI taxonomy): Bacteria > Bacillati > Actinomycetota > Actinomycetes > Propionibacteriales > Kribbellaceae > Kribbella > Kribbella sp. NPDC048928. Next base: position 342,734 of record NZ_JBICUC010000005.1, read on the forward strand.
CAGTCGGTGAGGGCGTTGAGGGTGGTTAGGTCTTCGGGGGTCAGGGTGAGGTTTCCCGCTTCGAGGTTTTGTTCCAGGTGGTGCCGGCTCGAGGTGCCTGGGATGGCCAGGACGTGGGGTCCGCGGCTGAGGGTCCAGGCGAGCCGGACCTGCGCTTCGGTCGCGCCGTGACGGGCCGCGATCTGCTGGACCGGATCCGAATCGGGAACTCCGCCGGCCTCGCGTGACTCGGCGGTGACCGCGAAGAACGGGATGAACGCGATCCCCAGCTCACCGCACAGTTGCAGGATCTCGTCGTTCACCCGCCCGAATCCGACGCTGTACCGGTTCTGCACCGCGACCACCGGCGCAATCTCGCGCGCCTCGTGCAAGTGGTGGACGCGAACATTCGAAATGCCGAGCTGCCGGATCAGCCCCTTCGTCTGCAGTTCCGCCAGTACGCCGAAATGCTCCGCGATCGAGTCGAGCCGCATTTGCCGCAGATACACGAGATCGAGACAATCCACGCCGAGCGCGCGCAGATCGGCCTCCACCAACCCGCGCAGCTCGTCCGGCCGCGCCAGCCCGAGCGGTGTCGGGCCGACCTTGGTCGCGATCACCAGATCCTTCGGGTACGGAGCGAGCGCGCTCCAGATCACGTCGTTCGCCCAGTCCAGGCTCTCGAAACTGGTCTGACCGGCTCCGCCGTAGCTCGGGTAGAACGCAGCGGTGTCGATGTGGTTCACCCCCAGCTCGACGACGCGCCGCAGCAGCGCGGCCGCCCGCTCGCGGACCTCAACACCATCGGCCTGGGCGGACCCCGCCAGCCGCTTGGCCCCGAACCCGATCCGCCGCACCCGGTCGGTCCCGAGCTGCCAGAATTCGCTGGACTTGCTTTCCGCAATTTCTGATGATAGGTTTGTTGTTGTAGTGGTATTTTCCTGTGAATTCTGCATTTGGTCAGGATAAATGCTTCCGGGAATTTCGTCCACCTTTTCCGCGGACTTCTTTCGCTGAAAATCCCGTTGTCAGCTCCCCGGTCGCGCTGCGATCGTCAGGTGATGCTCAACGATCTGCTCGGCGAGGCGCTCACCATCGACCGCTATCCGCGCTCGAACACGTACGACCAGCGCTGGGTCGTCGACAACCTGATGGGCCCGCATCCGCTATGGAGTGCGGAGAGCCTGCTGCAGGTGCTGACGCTGCGGCCCGGGATGCGCGTCCTCGACCTCGGCTGCGGTACGGCCCTGACGTCGATCTTCCTGGCCCGTGAGTACGACGTCGAAGTCTGGGCGACCGATCTGTGGGTCGACCCGACCGAGAACTGGCAACGCATCCAGGACGCCGGCGCGGCAGGTCGCGTGCACCCGATCCAGGCCGACGCGCACAAGCTCCCGTTCTCGCAGGGCTTCTTCGACGCGATCGTCAGCGTCGGCGCGTACAACTACTTCGGCACCGGCGTCGACTACCTCGCGTACCTCACCCAGTTCCTCCGCCCGAACGGGACCCTCGGCGTCATCGCCCCCGGCATCCGTACGGCTCCGGATTTCACCCCGCCGCCGTACGTCGCGGCGCGCTGGGGTCCCGACCTGTGCACCTGGCTGCCGCCGGACTGGTGGCGCAAGCTGTGGGAGCGCACAAACCTGGTCAGCGTGGAGACTGCCGACTTCGTCCCGCACGGGTGGGAGGACTGGCTGCACTGGCTCAAGGTCTGCGCCCGGGTCGGCCGCGGCTACGAACCCGACGAGCAACTGCTCGAAGCCGACGGCGGAGACCTCCTCGGCCTGACCCGCCTGGTCGCTCAACTCACCTAATCGGTCAGCTCACTCACGCGGTCAGCTCACTCAGCCTCGGCAGCAGATCCGCCGGATAGATCCCGAACTCCTCCAGCTCGCCCGGACCGGCCCACCGCAGCTCGAAGTGGTTGGTCGGGGAGTGCTCGATCGCTTCGTCGCCGGACAACTCCGGCACCCCTTCCACATCCTTGACGTGGAAGTAGTAGGCCGGGCGTCCGTTGTGCGTGCCGGTCCACAACAGCCGGTCGAGCGTCCCGGTCAGCGATGTCTCCTCCTCGAGCTCCCGCAGCGCGGCCGTCGCAGCCGACTCGCCCTCCTCCACGTGCCCTCCGGGAAGTACGGCATAGCGATGGCCGTCGCACTGCGGCCCGCGCGCGCCGGCGTACTCACACATCACGCACTCGGCCGCGGTTGCCTGCCGCAAGTACCGCTTGACGACCAGGACCTTGCCGGCACGAAGAACGACCGCGGCTCCGCGTGGAATGCTCATGGCAGAAGTTTGACGGTCGCCACGGACATTATCGATCGCCCTGGTGGGCGCTTCGTGATGAGGTCGTCGAGGACGAACTGTCGCCTGTGGGAAGGAAGTCTGATGCCGAATGCGATGATCGAGGTGCGCCGGGAGTACTCCGCGGCGGACGAGGCCGGGCTGATCGACGCGGTGCACGACGCACTGGTCAGCGCGTTCCGGATCCCGCCGCAGGACAAGGACATCCGCCTGCTGGTGCACGCGCCGCACCGGTTCGCCTGCTCGCCGCAGCTCACGAAGCCCGAGTACTTCACGCTCGTCACCATCGACTGCTTCGCCGGCCGCTCCGTCGACGCCAAGCGCGCGCTCTACAGCGAGATCGTCACGAACCTCAAGGCGTTCAACATCCCGCCCGACCACATCACGATCCTGGTCCGCGACCACCCCACCACGAACTGGGGCCTGCGTGGCGGCCAAGCAGCCTCCGACCTCGACCTCGGCTTCGACATCAACGTCTGACACTGTCCGACAATGACCCTCCGCACGGCCCGCCACCTGACCTCGCTCTTCCTCGTCCGCGACGAACGTGTGCTCCTGCTCTACCGCCGTGGCTCCCGCGCGATCGCAGACTCGTGGGTCGGGATCGGCGGCCACTTCGAGCCTCACGAACTCGCCGATCCGACCGCAGCAGCGCTGCGTGAACTGCACGAGGAGATCGGCGTTACTGCCGGGCAACTCGCCGACCTCGCCCTGCGGTACGTCGCCGTCCGCGACACCGGTACCGAGATCCGCACGACCTACTACTTCACCGCCGAACTCGCCGCCGGCGCACCGATTCCAGCGCAATGCGCCGAGGGCGATCTCGACTGGTTCGACCTCTCCGCCGATGCAACCGGGCTGGACATGCCGCCGACCGCGAAGATCGCCTTCACGCACTGGCTCACAACCGGCCGCCACGACCGCGAGCTCCGCTTGATCGCCGTCGACGCCAACGGGCGTCCGGCGGGGACGATCTAGTGATCACTGTCCAATTCCATCCGAACTGGCCGGCCGCCGAACAGACGGTGATCGAGTCGATGGCGGGGGACGGGGCTTACCGGTCGCAGTTCACCACCGGCATCTCCAACGGTGGATTGACGGCGTTCCCAGGTGGGGATCGATGGCGATGGGAGAGCCGGCTGTTCTCCGGCCGGTACGACACGCAACCTGCCACGGCCCGCCCGATCTACGGCGTCTGGAACCGGCACGCGGACGTCTACGGCGGCGCGATCCGCTTCGGGTCTTCGTACCTGCGACTGAAACCTGAGGCGATCGAACGGTCCACGTTCTGCTTCCCCGACTCTGCCCGCGACCCGGCCGACTTCGGTGACCGGGGCGCCCTGCCACATCTCTGCCGCCTGGCCGATGTGGCGGAGCTCGACCCGCTCGACGACTACGTCGAGGCCCACATCCACGGTCCGGTCACGTTCGCCGGCGATGTCGACGCGCTCGTCCTCGACCCGTCCTTCGCCGGCACAACCGTCGAGGCAGCGGCCGGTCGGCTCGGCTGCCCGATCGAATACCACCGAGGGTTCCGCGCGACGTCGGCCGACCTGGACCCGGCCTACCGAGGCGCCGAGACTGTTGCCCTAGCGCGGCGCATTGCGAGCGAGCTGACCCCGTACGCCCTCGGCGAGGCAGCCCGCCGTTATCCGCCGCAGGAGATCAAGTACGTATGGCACTCCCTGGCCCGCTTCGGTCGTCGCTAGCCTCCTCGGACAGCTGCCGCAGCTTGTCGAGTGCGTTCGTCCAGTACGCCTCGTACTGGGCAACCCACGAGCCGAAAGCGCCGTCCAGGCCGTCGTCGTCGATGCGGTAGTGCTGGTGGCGGCCGGCCTTCACCGCCACGACGAGGCCGGCCGCGCGCAGGGTCATCAGGTGCTTGGAGATCCCCGATGTCACCAGCTCAGGGAACTCGGCCGCGAGCTCGCCGACCGTGAGGCTGCCGCGTTCCATCAGCAACTCCAGCATCCGCCGCCGCGTCGGGTCCGCGATCGCCCGGAACGGGTCCGTGGCGGACTCGTCAGCCAACACCGTTCACCACGTCCGCGAGCCGCTCGAGCACCTGATGCTTGGCGGCGCCTCGCTCGTACGCATCCCGGGTCCGCTGCCACGTCGACGTACCGATGCCGGCAAAGCCGTCGTGCGTCAGCGACACCTCTGTACCGTCTCCGGTCGCGCGCAACTCGATCAGCAGCCGCCCAGGATGCTCCCACCCCGCGTCCTCTTCCATCCAGGACAGTACGAGGCGCCCTTCCGGTACGAGCTCGAGTACGACACCGCTGATCCAGGTGACGCCGTCCGCGCCGAGCATCCGGTACCGGCCGCCCTCCTTCAGTTCGATCGTCAGCGTCGACGAGAGCCAGCGGCGCAGTGCGTCCTGCGTCCCGAACTGGTGCCACACGACGCTCGGTGGGCGGGCGATCGTGATCCGGCGGGTCACTTCAGGCATGATCAAACTCCTTACCATTTGGTAATGCATTACCTCATGGTAAGACGTCTAGGTGCAACCCCTTCACGCCAACTGGTCGCGGCGACGGGTGAGGTAGGCGATCTCGGCGGTGTTCGCGGCGTGCTCGATCGCCGCGTCGTAGGCCGCGCGTGACTCCCGGCTGCGGCCGAGCCGGCGCAGCAGGTCGGCGCGGGTCGCGTGGTAGGCGTGATACGCGGACAGCTTGTCGTCGAGACCGTCGATGATCGCCAGCGCGACCTCCGGACCGTCCAGCTCGGCGACCGCGATCGCCCGGTTCAGCGCGACGATCGGGGAGTGGTCGATGCGGGCCAACTGGTCGTACAGCGCGACCACCTGCGACCAGTCGGTGTCGCGGACGTCGCGCGCCGAGGTGTGCACGGCGTTGATCGCGGCGAGGATCTGGTACCGGCCGGGCGGTCGCCGGGTCGCGAGCCGCTCACGGACCAGGTCGTGGCCTTCGGCAATCATCGTCGGGTCCCAGGCGCCACGGTCCTGCTGGTCGAGAGCGACGAGCTCGCCGCTCTGCGACACCCGTGCCGTACGACGCGCCTCGGTGAGCAGCATCAGCGCGAGCAGACCGGCAACCTCGCCGTCGGCCGGGAGCAGCGCGCGGATCAGGCGGGCGAGGCGGATCGCCTCGGCGGTCAGCTCGTGCCGCACCGGGTCGGTGTCGGCGCTGGTCGCCAGGTACCCCTCGTTGAACACCAGGAACAGCACCGCGAGCACGCCGGAGACGCGGCTCGGCAGATCCTCCGCGGCCGGGACCCGGTACGGGATCCGCGCGGCCTTGATCTTCGCCTTCGCCCGCGTGATCCGCTGGCCCATCGCGGTCTCCTGGACCAGGAAGGCGCGGGCGATCTCCGGCACGGTCAGTCCGCCGACCATCCGCAGCGTCAGCGCGACCCGGGTCTCCATCGCGAGCGCCGGGTGGCAGCACGTGAAGATCAGCCGCAGCCGCTCGTCGTCGATCACACCGAGAGGCTCGGGCTGGTCGTCGTACGACATCTGAGCCTCCTTCTGCTTGTCGTCACGCTTGTTCTCGCGGCGGATCCGGTCGATCGCCTTGCGGTTCGCGGTGGTGGTCAGCCAGGCGCCGGGGTTCGGCGGTACGCCGTCCGCGGGCCAGCGTTCGACCGCCGTCGCGTACGCCTCCGCGGCCGACTCCTCGGCGATGTCGAGGTCGCCGAACCGTTTCGCCAACGAGGCGACGACCCGCGCCCATTCGTCGCGATGGGCCCGGGTGATCGCTTCCTCGACGGCAGTCACAGAAACGGCCGCACCTCGAGCCGCCGGTTGCACACCTTGGACGCACCGGACGCCAGCTTGAGCGCCACGTCCAGATCCGGTGCCTCGAGCACCCAGAGCCCGCCCATGTACTCCTTCGCCTCCACGAACGGCCCGTCGGTGACGATCGGCTCCACACCGCGCGCGTCGATCACGGTCGCGTCGCTGGGGGAGCTGAGCCCGCCTGCGAACACCCAGTGCCCGTCCGCCTGCAGCCGCTCGTTGAACTCCCCGACCGCTTCCAGTTCCTCGTCCGTCGCCGACGTGGTCGCATCGTCGATCACAGAAACCAAGTACCGCATCATCAGCTCCAGTCCACTCGCCCGAACCCGCTTACACCCACCCAACGACCCGGACCGTCCGATTCCGACACGCGCCCCCAAATTACAGCGCGTCGAGGCGGACGTTGGCGTAGGTCGGGGGTGTGCGGGTGAGGTCGAGGGTCTCGCCGTTCGCCGCGATGTAGAGGCCGGGGCGGTGTTCGCGGACGCGGACGGTTCTGCCGTTCCAGTGGTCGAACAGGTGGACGCCGTTCTCCTTGCGCAGCCTGGCCGTTCCGTCGCGGACGCCGCTGACGTGGATCGCGTAGTCCTGGTTCCACGGTCCGTCGACGTCGGCCGGCGCCCGATCGGGCAGGTCGTTCCGGTACCGTACGGACCCGTCCTTGACCGACTCGAGGTACGCCGGACGGCCCTCACTGTCGAAGTCCCGCAACCGGTACAACTCGCCGTCCGCGGTGAACTCGTCCGCGCTGACGAACTCGACCGCCATGCGCGACTCACCGGCGATCAGGAAGCCTCCAGTGAGCGTCACCTGGTCACCACCGCCCACATAACCACCATCGACAGCGGCCGACGGAGCAGCGCCATGCCGGGCCGCAACGGGTGCCGACTTGGGCGACGCCCCGGACCCGATCAGGTCCGTCAGGATGTCGGTCGCGACCTGCCGCTGCAGTTGATGTGCAGTCGAGTTCGTCAGTACGACAACGCCGACGCCGTCCTCCGGCGCCCAGGACATGTCGGACAGGAACCCGAACCCGCCACCGCCGTGACCACGGATCGGAACGCCCCGCATCCGCCACACCGCGACACCCAGCCCGTACCCCTCATCGCGCCCGGGCACCCGATACATCTCCGCCAGCAACTCGGACGAGAGCAGCGACTCGCCACCGTTGAGATGGAACCGCAGATAGCGGCACGCATCCTCCGCGCTTGTGTACAGCCCGCCCGCGGCCACCATCGGCACCCGCACCGGCAGCCGTTTGTACCCGGTCGAATGCCCGATCGCCCGCCCGGCGTCGCGGGCGATCACCCGTGCGTCGAAGGTCGTCCGTTCCAGCCCGAGCGGCTCCAGCAACGTTCGCCGCACGAACTCGTGGAACGGCATTCCGCTGCATCGCTGCAGGACATATCCGGCCAGATCGATCCCGAGGTTCGAATACTCGTAGTGATGCCCGACCGGGAACCGCAGCCAGGTCTCGCAGATGCTCCGGCAATGCGCCTCGAACGACTCGTTCCCGACCAGGTAATTCGACCCGACCGGCGCCTCGTGCGTGAATCCCGCGGTGTGACCGAGGAGGTGCCGCAGCGTGATCCGGCGTTCGGGATGTTCCTCGAACGAGCTGTTCACCCGGAACTCCGGCAGATACCGCAGGATCGGCGCGTCCAGCTCGACGAGCCCTTCCTGTACGGCAAGCAGGACCGCCGTCGCCGTGTACATCTTGGAACACGACTGGACGCTGAACCGCGTCCCACTCTCGATCGGCAGACCGCCGGTACGCGTGGACCCGAACCCGGCCGACCACACCACCGAGTCCGCGTCACAAATCCCGATCGCCATCCCCGGCAGCCGATGCTCCTCGAGCAGCCCAGGCACGCGCTGCTGCAGATCCGCGACCACACGCTCGCTCATGACCCTCTTCTACCTCCCCGGAGGTTCAGGGTCGGCGTGCCAGGTCCGCCAGAGCCGGCCGTAGACGCCGCCGGCGCTGACCAGTTCGTCGTGCGTGCCGAGCTCGACGAGTTCGCCGGCCTCCATGACCGCGATCCTGTCGGCGTCGTGCGCCGTCTGCAAGCGGTGCGCGATCGCGATCACCGTGCGGCCTCGCAGGACACCGGCCAGCGACTGCTCCGTACGGCGTGCTGTCTTCGGGTCCAGGAGTGCGGTCGCCTCGTCGAGGATCAGCGTGTGTGGATCGGCGAGCACGACCCGAGCGAGCGAGAGTTGCTGCGCGCTCGCGTCGTCGAGATTCACGTCGGGTCCGATCTCGGTGTCGAGCCCTTCCGGGAGGTCGTGCCGCCATGCTGCGCCGACGGAATCCAGTGCGGCGTACAGCTCGTCGTCCGTCGCGTCCGGCCGGGCGATCCGCAGGTTGTCGCGCACCGTGTCGTGGAAGACGTGCTGGTCCTGGGTGATCAGTACGACGTGCTCGCGCAACTGCTCGGGCGGCAGATCCGCGACGGGCGTGCCTCCGATCGTCACCGACCCGGTGTGCGGACGGTCGAGGCCCGCGAGTAGCCGTGCGAGCGTGGACTTGCCCGCACCGGACGTACCGACGATCGCCAGCCGCTCCCCAGGTTGCACCTGCAACTCGACACCACGCAGTACGTCGCGGGCGCCTGTGTAGCTGTAGTGCGCGTTGCTCACGTGGATGCGATCGCCGCGGACCTGCGGGGCAGTTTGGGACTCGTCCTGCTGGACGTCGGCCAGACCCTCGACGCGGGCGTACGAAGCACCGGCGCCCTGCAGCTGCTCGATCCAGAGCATCAAGGTGTCGAGCGGACCGATGAGCTGACGCAGATACACCGTTGCGGTCACCACGGCTCCCAGGCTGACCAGGTCGTTCGCGTACAGCGCGCCGCCGACGAGGAGCACCATCACCATCGGCAGCGCGAGCGAGACCTCGGACCACGGGAACAGGACGGTACGCAGCCACAACGCGCCGAGCCGCGCCGTCCGCGCTTGTGCGATCGCGGCCTCGGTCGTCTCGGTCCGGCGATGCTCCAGCGCGAGCAGCTCGACCGTACGGGCGCCCTTCGCCGTACTCGCGACGACATCGGCCAGGTCTGCACCGGTAGCGGCGACGGCGAGATACGCCGGACGGGCGCGCCGCAGGTACCAGCGCACCGCGACGCCGACTCCGATCAGGCAGACGAGCCCGCACAACCCGAGCCGCGGATCAAGGATGAGCACGGCGACGATCAGGAACAGCGCGTGGATGATCGCCACCAGAACCTCAGGCACGGCCGAGCGCATCGTCGATGCGACCAGCGACGCATCAGTACTGCCACGCGCGATCAGGTCGCCCGCAGGGAGATGATCCGCGGTGCGCGGCGGCAATGAGAGGGTCCGGCGCAGGAACCGTTCCCGGACCCGCGCCGCCGTCCGTTCGCCGAACCGGTAGCCGATCGTCAGCGCCCACCAGGTCAGCAGCGTCTGCACGATCGTGAACACCAGCGCCCCGAACGCGAGCCGATCGACCGTACCGAGGACGTTGCCGTTGCCGGCCCGGATCGTGTCGATGATCCGGCCGAGCAGCCACGGAGCGATCAGGCCGGCCGCGGACGCGAGGCCGTTCACCACGACGATCGCGACGACGGCGCGACGGTCCGCGCCCAGATCGCGCAACGCCGCCGTCCGCACCTCGGCCGGTTCCGCGACCGGCAGTTGCCTACTCATCGTCGTCCTGGGCGCGGGACACCAGATCGCGGTAGTACGGATCGGTGCGCAGGAGGTCCGTGTGCGTCCCGGCCGCCGAGAGCTTGCCGTCGACGAGCACGATCACCTCGTCGGCGCGGTCGAGCACGAGTGGCGATGAGGTCGTGATCAGGGTGGTGCGGTCCTCGCGGGCCGCGCGGATCCGGTCGATGACAGCGGATTCGGTGTTCGCGTCGAGGGCCGAGGTCGGGTCGACCGCGAGCAGTACGTCGGGTGCTGCGTAGACGGCGCGGGCGAGCCGGATGCGCTGTCGCTGCCCGCCGGACAGGTCCGTACCGCCCGCGGCGAGAGGCGCGTCGAGGCCGTCGGGCAAGGCCTCCACGACGTCATCGGCGACGGCGATGCGGAGCGCCGTACGGATCTTGTCGTCGTCAGGGTCGAGGCGTCCGGAGACGACGTCCCGGATTGTGCCGGCGAAGATCTCGGCATCGTTGTCGGCGACAACCAATCGGTGCCGGAGGTCCTCGCGGGTGACCTCGGTGAGTCGCACCCCTGACCACGTCACGCCTGCATCGGTGCTGAGTTGCCCGAGCCGCTCGACGACCGCGATCGCCTCCGCGGGGCGGGCCGCGACCAGTGCCGTCAGCAGGCCGGGACGAACCACGACACCGGATACCGGATCGATCAACGGGCCGCTGCCGTACGGGATCGAGGCTGCAGCGCGGGTGTCGTCGTGGGGGAGCGGCAGGTTGAGGAGATCGATGATGCGCCGACCGGCGACGCGGGCGCGGGCGATGTCGCCGCCACCCTCGATGAAGAAGGACACGGGGACGACCAGCACGGCGACGTACCCGTACACGGCCACGAGTTCGCCGATCGTGATGTCGCCGGTGGCTGCCATCCGCGCGGACAGCCAGACGACCGCGGCGAGGAACAGTGCGGGCAGGCCGGTCGACAGCGCGCCGACCCAGCTCGCGGGGCCGGCGACGCGGTAGCCGTGACCTACCAGCCTTTGGGATTCCTCGCCGTAGCGTTCGGCGACGAACGTCTTGCCGCCGAGGCCGTTGAGGACGCGAAGTCCGGCGAGTACGTCGACGAGGCGGGTTGTCAGGCTTCCTTGGTGCACGCGGTACGTGCCGCCGGTGCGTTCGATGCGCTGCAGGAACGGGCCGACCGCGAGGGCGAGCAGTGGTACGCCGGCAAGGATGACCGCGGCGAGCAACGGGGAGGTGGCGAACAGTACGACGGCGATGACCGCGTACGCGACGACTGCCCCGACGCCGGGACCGGTGACGGTGAGCGCCTGTGCGACCGTGTAGACGTCGCTGATGCCGACCGTGACCACCTCGCCGGCACTCATCCGCCGACTCAGCGATGCACCGAGACGCGACGTGTGCCAGACCGTAGCGCGGACCGAACGGAACGATGCGTCCATCCGGATCTTCGTCATCGTCCGATGCCGGGCAATCCCGAGCAGCGCGTTGAGCACGCTGACTGCGAGCAGTACGAGAGCCCACTTGACCAGCGCCGGCGTATCGCTTGCGACCAGTCCGTCATCCACCGCCCGCGACAACACCCACGGCGGCACAGCAAGCCCGACCGTCCAGCACACCCCGAACACAGTGCCCAACGCGACCCGCCGCCCCTGCGACCGCGTAAGCCACCACATGAACCGAACCGGCCCCGCCAGATCCCGAGCCCCCGGCGGCGCCCACGTCTCACCCATCCGGTCCAACCACCCACGAACGCCCGCCACCCCACCACCCCCAGGCCGCCAGCTCGTGATCCGTTTCACAAACCTACTACACAACCACCCCATTCGCTGCCGGAGCTGCGGATAGGCTGCGACGGTGGCTTCCCAGTACAGCGGCGACGACTTCTACTGCGACGTGGCGATCCCGGCACCCGAGCGGCTGGACGTGGTGCACGAGGACGACCTGGTCCTCGCGTTCCACCACACCCGGCCGTACTGGCGGACCCACATCGTGGTCGTACCGAAGCAGCACATCCCCTCATTCACCACACTGACCTCGGCCGACGAGAAGGTTGCACGTCGGCTGTTCGCGGTTGTCCAGGCGATCGCGACGGAGACGGAGCGTACGACGGGCGCTGCCGCCGTCCTGACGAACCTCGGCGACTACCAGGACTCCAAGCACCTACACATCCACGTGCACAGCGGTCCCCGCACCTGAACGACAGACCAGGTGGAGGAACGAGGGGATTCGGGACCATTTGTTGGTGGGGTCTTCGGCTGAGTGTTCTCGGAGTTGTTCGATGACGAAGCCGGCGGCGGTGAGGGCGTCGGTGTAGGTCTGCAGAGGGCGGTGAATTCCGTGGTACGTCATGGAAAGGTCCTCGCGGGTGCGGACAGTGGTGAAGTGCCGCGGCGCGGTGTAGGAATCGCGAATGACGAACGGCGGGTTCTCGTCGGTGGTGTCCTGATCGAAACGGCCGGCCGAACTCAGCGGATGCGCGATCGCGATCACGAATCTCCCGCCGTCCACGAGAATCCTGCCGACTTCCCGGATCGCCGGGACGACGTCGTCCATGTCGTGCAAGCACATGAACGCCACCGCGCAGTCGGCAACCGCGTCCGGCAAAGGCAGACTGACTGCATCCGCGACGACAGCCGGCACCGGTACGTCGGGATGCGTCGCCGCGGACCGGGTCATCGTCGGCGACCTGTCGATCGCCAGTACCCGATGACCTCGTGCCCGCAACTCACGACTGACCCGGCCCTCGCCCGCACCGACGTCGACCGTGAGCCGCCCAGGTGGCGGGATCAACGGCAGGAACGCCACCTTGTGCGAGCTGTAACTGTCCAGCCCTCGCCGGGTCCACTGGATCCACGCCCCGGCGTTGACGTCCCACCCATCAGCCAATCGCTCATCTCGCATCACCGCACCCTACGAGATGTCAGTGCTCCAGCGTCGTGACAACAACGAACGATCCGGCAGGCACCTCGACCTCGACGCCTCGGCTCAAGTTGTCCGACTTCACCGCCTCCGGGACGGGCAGGCCATCCGCGGTCGACGGCCGGTCCCCGTCGCTGTACTTGTAAGTCGTCACGACAGTGCGACCGACTCCAGGTACCCGCACAGTGGTCGAGACGCTCTGGTCCGACCTGTTGACCAGCGCAAACGACCAATCCGATCGCGCACCATGCCCTCGCCCGGCACCGGCCGGGATCTCCGCCGCGAGCACCCGCAGACCATCAGGCTGGACGGGCGCGAACAGCCGGCTCCCAGCCGGAAAGGCCCGCGAGAGCATCGCCCAGCTGTACGCCCAAGGCCGCACGTCCTCGTCGCCCGCGACACCGTTCCACATCCCCCACAACTTCGGACTCCCGACATCGCTCAGCCGCCAAGCCATCGGAGAGGACACCCCGGCGCGCCCCAGCTGGATGCCCAGATCGGCCATGTCGAGGCCGTACCCGTACGTCGTGACCCGCGGCTGCCGGTCGGTCGCCGGGTCCCACCCGCTCTTGTCACCGAGTTCCTCGACGAAGAACGGCTTCCGCTCCGGGTCGTTCGCGTCGACCTTGTCCACGAGGTCCTTGATGGCCGGCTCGACCCGTCCGGAACTGATGCTGTCGGCGGCGGTCGGGTAGTAGTGGATGGAGTAGCCGGACGTGGTCCCCGCCAGCTCGGTGGACGCGGCGCCGAGCCAATCCTGCGTCGCCCCGAAGTCCTGGGTGCCTGGGCCGATGGTCGTGACGTCGAGTCCGCGCTGCTTGAGTTCGGCGGCGACGTTCACCTGAGAGTCGCGCCACCGGGCGTACGTGCGCGGGTCGCGGTGGTTGGGTTCGTTGACGCCGTTCCACCACTTGATGTTCGTGTAGCCCTTGTCCTTGACCAGATGCTCGAGCAGGTCGGCGGCCGCGGTCGCGTAGTCGGGACCGGTCGCATCCCAAGGCGTCGTCCAGAACCCGATCATGACCGGAATGTTGCGCGCCTTCAGGTAGTCCAGCGCCTTGAACTCGTTCTGCGCCCAGTTGCTGCTCCAGTCGTACTCGCCGACCTTGTTGCCGGGCGCGAACCCGGTCGTCAGCCACGTCACCCTCGCCACCTGCGGCCGGATCTCGTCCATCCGGCCGGCCTCGAGCGCGGCCATGGCATCGGTGTACACGCCGGTGTTGGTCCCGCCGTTGGGCTCGGGCTCGTAGTTGATGCCGTACCCGAGCCAAGGCCGGTCGACCCGATCCGCAGGCCCGGGCGTGACCTGAACGCCCGAGGCCGCGGCGGAAGCGGGCTGCCACCCTGTGGCGGAGAGGCCCACCATCAGTACGCCGGCGACTGCTGCTCCGGCGGCGAACCGGCGGCTGTGCTGTCTCATCGCGTCTCCTTCGTCAGGTGCTTCACGGGCGAGGCATCGTTCGCCTCGACAGGCTTGCGGATGCGGTCGAACTGGGCTCCGCCGGTCCGGATCTCCTCGGGCCAGGCGAGATTGACGCCCAGTCCGCGGAGCGTCTGCTGCAGAGCGGCGAGCAGCTCGGGCCGTTCGCGGATCGTGTCCGGGGTTTCTCCGGTACGAACGACGCTGTCCGCGAGGGCTCCGACCGCCTCGCCGATCGACCATTCGACGGGGTGCAGCCGGTACGCGCCGTTGGTGATGTGCGTCGTCCCGATGTTCTTGGCGGCCGCGACGAGGTTGTCCGCGTCCTGCGGGATCAGCGCACCGAGCGGGATCTGGAACGGGAAGCAATCGATGTCGACGTAGCTGCGTCCCGCCGTACTCGGATGCAGATCGATGCGGTAGTACCCGGTCCCGACGCTGTCGGCGAACACCTCGGACCCTGCGCGGTCGCCACGCATCGCGCGTCCGATGTGCGCCTCGGTCACGGTGAAGAGCGGGACGATCCGGCGGCTCTCGCGCAGGTACGGCTCCTTGGCCAGACCGTCAGCGGTCCCCATCACGTCGCCGCGGAGCCGCAGCTCGGGGTAGCCGGTTCCGCCGTCGTGCCGGGGCGCCTCGGTCTGCATCCAGTACACGAAGCTCAAGGTCAGCGCCCGAGCCCCCTGCAAGGCTCGCTCCTTGGCGTCAGGATCGTCGACGACGACGGGAAGGTCCCAGTAGTCGACCTGTGGCCAGTTGACGAGCGTGACCTCGCCGCCGGTGAACCCGCCGTCGAGGACCTCACGACTCAGAATGCGGCGGTACTGCCACAGATCGTCGGCCCAGTGCGACACCGCCTGCTCCGGCGACTGCGCGAACAGTGGGCGTGTGCGTTCCTGCAGCGTGTGCGGGACGACATCGGTCCAGGACAGCTGCGGCCCCGGCCAGAACGGAGCCACCTGCGTACGCCAGTAGTCGTACTCGGCCGGACGGTCGATCGTGTGGTCCTCGCCGGGCCGGTACTCCACCGCGCAGCACCAAGTGACCGCCTGATGATTGAGCGGGTCCGCGTCGGCCGGAGCGTGCAGTTCGCCGGTTTCGGCGCGTGCCTCAGCACCGATTCGGAGCGGGAGACCGGCCAGTACGAGCGGCTCGCCGTCCTCGGTCGCATCAGCGACGAGCCGGCCTTCCAGCCGTACGTCGATGCCCGCAGGTCCCTGTACGACGACGTGCGTGATGCGCCGACCGTCACGCTCGACCGCGCGCAGGGTGTGCGAACGCAGTACCGTGACCAGACCCGAGGCCAGGTAGGGGGAGAGGAGCTCCTCCAACACCAGGGCACCGACGCGTGGCTCGTGGCAGAGCCGGGAGACGTTGCCCAGACCGGGATTGAGCGCCTCGACCTCGCGGTACTGCTCGCGGAGCGGATAGCGGCGGCGATAGTGGTCGCGGATCGCGTCCCGCAGTTCGCGGTAGCTGCGGGAGGCAAGGTCGGTCTCGATCCACGAATGCTCGTCCGGAGGCACTCCCTGCGTCGTGAGCTGGCCGCCCAGCCACTCTGAGCGCTCGACGAGAATCACGGAGCGCCCGAGCCGCGCTGCGGTGAGGCAGGCAGCGACGCCGCCGAGACCTCCGCCAAGCACGAGGAGGTCGGCATGAAGCGTCGGTGAGGTCACAGATTTCCTTCCATAGATTGGCATCAGCCTTTGAGGCTTCCCTCGGCCAGGCCGGAGACGAAGGCTCGCTGGTTCACCAGGAACAGGGTGAGAACGGGAATGGTCACCAGTACGGCGCCGGCCATCAGCGGGGCGTACTGGACATTGCCGGAGGCAAGGAACTTGGCCAGCGCGAGCTGGACGGTCTGCGCCGACTCGGAGTTCGTCACGACCAAGGGCCAGAGGAAGTCGTCCCAGACGCCGACGAAGGCGAAGACCGAAACCACGGCAAGGAGCGGTCTGGCCAACGGGAGATAGACCGACAAGAAGATCCGCAGCTCGCCGGCGCCGTCGACCCGGGCGGCTTCGCCGAGTTCAGGACTGGCCGAGAGGAAGTACTGCCGCGCGAGAAAGATGTTCATCGGCATCACCAGGTACGGCAACATCAGGCCGAAGAGCGTGTCGAGAGCTCCGCTGCCGCCGTGGCCGACCAAGTCGTTTCCGCCCATCAGCGGAATGCCGCGTGCCATCAAGAACAGTGGAATGAGCGTCACGGACGCCGGAATCGCACTCGTCGAGACCAGTACCAGGAACAACTGGAAGCTGCCCTTGAAAGGCAGCAGCGCAAATCCGTACCCGGCCAGAACAGCTACGAAGCAATTGCAGATCACGACCACGATCGCGACCACTCCGGAATTGAGCAGCGCGCGACCGAGGACCGCGTCGACCCAGGCGGTGCGGAAGTTCTCCAGCGTGGGGTGCGCAGGGATCAGCGACACGCTGCCGAACGCGTCGTTCTCGGGCGTGAACGCCAGGCTGATCATCCACGCGAACGGCACCAGGACGAGCAACGTCATGGCGCCGAGGATCAGCAGTTTCGAGAGTCCTCTCGTACGCACGCGAAGTCGCGGACTGCTCATCGCCGACCTCCGAGGACCGATCGGACCGACAGCACGGACGCGCCGACGATGAACGCGAACAGCACGAACGCCATCGCCGACGCCGAGCCGAGCGAGTTGTACTGGAACGCCTCGGTGTAGACCAGGTAGTTGACCGTCGTCGTACTGCCGAGCGGGCCACCTTGGGTCAGCACGAAGATCTCGGCGAAGCCCTGCGCCAGGAAGATGATGTCCATCGCGACGACGTACACGAGCATCGGCCGGAGACCGGGCAGGGTGACGTACCGGAACTGCTGCCAGCGGCCGGCTCCGTCCACGCGGGCCGCCTCGTACAACTCATGGGGGACGGACTGGAGACCGGCGAGCAGCAGCACCATGTTGCTCCCGAGCGCCTTCCAGATCCGCATCGCGGACGCCGCCCAGAGCGCCGTGCCCGATTCGAGCAGCCACGTCTGGGGCGCGAGGCCGATGCCCTTCAGCAGCTCGTTGACCAGGCCGTTCTGTGAGTACATCCAGAGCCAGACCAGGCTGACGGCCGTCAGCGAGACGATGTGCGGTACGTACAGTGCGGACCGGAAGACTCCGACGCCGCGGAACGGGCGGCTGACCAGGAGCGCCAGGACCAGGGCCACGATCACGGTGATCGGCAGCACCTGGAGGACGTAGCGGCCGGTGACCAGCAGCGCCTTCAGGAAGTCGCCATCCCGGACCAGGTCCGTGTAGTTGCTCAGGCCAACGAACTTCGGTCCGCCGCGGGACAGCGGGCTGTAGTCGCTGAAGCTCAGACTCAGCCCGTACACGACTGGGACGAACTGGAACACGAGCACGTAGAGCGCAGCCGGAGCAACGAGCAGCAGTCCTGCTCGCTGCTTGCGTGTCCAGCGCGGCCGGCGCCGCGGAGGCTTGAGTCGCACGGTGGCGGCCGCGATCCGTGGCGGAGAGGAGGTGGTCGTCATGGCGTCCCTGTTCAGCGGGCCAGTACGGACTGCATCGCCTTGGACGCGTCGCCGAGCGCCTTGGCTGGATCGGTCCCGCCCTTGAGCGACTGCTCGAGCTGCTTGTCGAGCTGGTCGCGGGCCTGGACCCAGCCCGGCACGTTCGGATTCGGGAAGAAGCTGCCGGCGTTGCGGACGAAGGCCTGCAGGATCGGGCTCTGCTTGACGTACGCCGAGCTGCTCGCCGAGGCCCTGGTCGGGATCTGGCCGACACCTTGCGCGTACTGGTTGCTCGTCTCCGGGGACACCATGTAGCTGATGAACTTCCAGGCGAGGTCCTTGTGCTTGCTGTCGGCATTCATCATCAGACCCGGCCCGGCCCCGCCCACGACCTGGCCTTTCGCCTGACCTGCGAACGGCACCGCGTCCATGACGCGCAGATCCAGCTTGGGGTCGGCCTTGGCGATCTGTACGGCGCCGGCGCTCGACTGGAGTTCCATGGCTGCCTGATCGGTGACGATCGGCTGCTGCTGCGGGGGAGCGTTGACGTAGTCCGCGCCGAGGTTCGTCGACACCGCGCCGGCACCGTCGTACAGACTGCGGAAGAAGCCGAGCGCCTTCACACCGGCGTCGGAGTCGACGGCAGGCTTGCCGCTGTCGTCGAGCTGCTGCCCGCCGTCGGACGCGAGCAGGCTCGCGAACGTCTGCTGACGCCCGATCGCCTGACTCGGCAGCAGCAGACCGGCGCGGGTGATCCGCCCGTCCTTGCGTACGGTCAGCTTCTCGGCCGCGGCCTTGACCTCTTCCCACGTCTTCGGCGGAGCGCCCGGGTCGAGGCCCGCCTTCTTGAAGTCGTCCGCGTCGTAGATCAGCAGGCTGCCCTGCATCGACAGCGGGACCAGGTACTGATGCCCGTCCACCTGACCGCCGGGCAGCGCCGCCGCCAGGTCCTTCTTGTCCGCGGCGTCGAGCGTGTCAACGTACTTGTCGAGCGACTCGAGGCGATCGTTGGCCACGAAGTCCGCTGCGGCTGCCGGACCGTGCCCGAACAGGTCAGGCGCGGTCCCGGCGGCGAACGCGGTGTTGAGCTTCGTGGAGATGTCTCCCCAGTCAACGAACGTGATGTTGAGCTTGGCCCCGGTCTCGTCCTGGAACCGCTTCGCGATCGGGCCCTTCACCAGGTCGATCTCGGCCTGGTTGTTGCCGGGGAACCACACTGTGAGCTCGTTGGACGCCGAACTGCCGCCCTCGGCGCCGTGGCCGGAGCTGCACCCGGCGAGGACCAGTGTCCCGACCGCGAGCCCGGCGGCCAGCCGTGGCAAGACGCGGAAAGGGCTGCCGGAACGATGCATGATCTCTCTCCTTATTCGTATCAATGGACGACATGAGTGCAGCGCGGGTGGGACCCGCGGGAGTTCAGGAGGCCGGTGGTGCGATCGTCGAGTTGTCGGCCGGCAGGCAGGCGAGTTCCTCGTGGTACTCGCGATCCACGCGGCCTTCGAGCAGCTCGATGAGGACGGCGACGGCGCGCCGGCCGAGAGCTCGGCGTGGTACCTCGATGTGGCTGCCGCCGGGGGCCATGGCTCGATGGCGTCCGACGTCGAGACCCACGATCGACAGGTCGCGTGGAATCGAGAGGCCGGCCGCCGTGCACGCCGCGGTGAGGGCGTCGATCAGTGCGTAGCTCTCCACGACCATCGCCGTCACGCCGTCGGCGATCAGCTTGGCCACGAGCGCCGGGTCGAACTGCTCGGCATCGACCAGAACTGGCTCGCCGGCTTGGACGTTCAGCCGCTCGGAGTGCCGGAGGAACCCGTTCAGCCGCTCCTCGTCCGGCCCGGTACGGTCCGCGTCGCCGAGGTAGCCGATCTGCCGATGTCCCGCGCCGTGCAGTTGATCGAGCACACCGGCGAGCGCGCCGTCGTAGTCGAGGGAGACGTACGGCATCTTGCCGACCACGCCTTCGCGACGGCCGATGAACACGACCGGGAACTCCTCGGCCGCGAGCCGCTCGAGCTCTTGATCGGTGTCTTGCAGACCCAGCAGGACCGCACCGTCGGCGAGCCGGAGGCGGTTCGATCCGCTCGCGTAGATGCTGCGCCGTCCGTCGGGAGTCTGGGTCGAGGCGAACAGCACCAGATCCAGTCGTGCCTCCACCGCTTGCTCCTCGATCCCGACCAGGAACTCGTGGTAGTAGTCGTCGGCCGAGACCGGGAAGACCGGCTCGAACGTGTAGACGCCGATCAGGCTGGTGCGCCCACCGCGCAGCGACTGCGCAGCAACGTTGGGCACGTAACCGAGCTCGGCGACGGCGTCGAGCACTCGCTGCCGTGTGCTGTCGAGGATGATGCCCTTCCCCTTGCCCGTCAGGACATAGGAAACGGTGGCCTGACTGACGCCCGCGGCCCGCGCGATGTCGCTCTGACGTGGATTGCCTCGCCGTGACATGGGCCGCCTCCTCACTCGGTTGTTACGGGCTTATTCGTATCAACCACTCCATCAGTGGTCAAGAGCTCGGATCCTACCGGTCCGCTGCGAGCACTTGTGCGAGGCCTTCCTGCAGGTCGTTCACGAAGTACTGCGGAACCTCCAGGGATGGGAAGTGCCCACCGTGTTCGGGTTCCTGCCAGCGGACGATCCGCCGGTACCGCTCCTGCGCCCAGGCGCGCGGGTACTTCTCGATGTCGCGGGGATACATGGTGACGGCCGCCGGCACGTCGACGCGCAGATCGGGGTCGAGCGAGTCGTGGCTCTCGTAGTAGATGCGTGCCGCTGACGCCCCGGTGCGTGTCAGCCAGTACAGGGTGACGTCGTCGAGAATTCGGTCGCGGGAGATCGTCTCGAACGGGCTGTCCGCGGTGTCCGACCAGTCGGCGAATTTGTCGAGGATCCAGGCCAGCAGCCCGACCGGTGAGTCGACGAGCGAATACCCGATGGTCTGCGGCCGGGTCGCTTGCTGCTTCGCATACGCGGCCCGGTGATGCCAGAAGTTGTGGGTCTCCTCGGCCCACTTGCGCTCTGTCTCGGTCAGCCCGTCCGTGGTCGCCCCCGGGAGACCTTCGGCGAACGTTGTGTGGATACCTAGAACGTGCTGCGGGAACCTGCCGGCGAGCACTGTGGTGATATTGCCGCCCCAGTCGCCGCCGTGCGCCACGAATTTGCTGTAGCCGAGCCGCCCCATGAGTTCGACCCAGGAGGCTGCGATCTTTTCGGTTCCCCATCCGGTCTTGGTCGGCTTGTCGCTGTAACCGAAGCCGGGTAGCGACGGGACCACGACGTGAAAGGCCGGTGTGTCTTCGGTTTTGGGGTCTGCCAGTTCGTCGATGTGGTCGACGAACTCGGCAATGCTGCCCGGCCAGCCGTGCGTCAGGATCAGGGGAGTGGCGTCGGCACGCTCCGAGCGGCGGTGCAGGAAATGGATTCCGAGCTCGTCGATGGTGGTGCGGAACTGACCGATCTGGTTGAGGCGCGCTTCGAACGGCCGCCAGTCGTACTCGGTGCGCCAGTACGTCACGAGGTCCACGAGATCGGCGAGCGGAACGCCCTGATTCCATCGGCGCGGATCATGTACGGTCTCGGCCTCCGGCAGGCGCGCTGCGGCCAATCGCGCGCGCAACTCGTCCAGTTCGCCGTCACTCGTGGTGGTCTCGAACGGCCGTACAGCTCTGGTTGGGCTGCTCACGAAGCCTCCTTCGATGGAACCGGCTAAGACGGTTCTAACAGACTCTTCGAGGGGCGCGCAACCGGCTAAGGTGGTTCCATGCGTACTCAGTTCCCTGACTTCCGGCTCGGCAAGGTGCTGGCGACGAGCTTCACCGCGACCCTGACGGAGCGTCGCGGCGGCGCTGTGGAGCGCATTCCGACGCCGCAGCGGCTCGCCGACTGGCTGGCAGTGAGTGGCCTCGCGGTGGAGTCGTGCACTGATGCCCAACTCGCGCTCGCTCGGGAACTGAGGGAGTCGATCCACGCCGCGGCGACCGCGGCCGCGCTCCATGAAACCCTTCCCGCGCCGGCGGTCCGAGTCATCAACGACCGCAGTGCTCAGGGCCAGGCTGCGGCTGCCTTGACGCCCGACGGCGAGCGGCGCTGGCGACTCGGCTCGGCCTCCTCCGTGGAAGATGCCCTGGGCGTGATCGCCGCCGACGCGATCAGCATCATCGCCGGCGAACGCGACGGAAAGCTCGCCCTATGCGCGTCCCCGACCTGCCAGGCCGCGTTCTTCGACACCAGTCAGAGCCGTACCCGCAGATGGTGCGACATGAACACCTGCGGCAACCAGCAGAAGAAGGCCCGCCTCAAAGCCAAGAATCCGGGTGCATCGCGCAACGGCGCCCTTTAGATTGCGTCGATGGATCTCTCGCAGTTCGGTACGCCGGTCCGACCGATGACCCGCGTCGACGGC
Source organism: Kribbella sp. NPDC048928 (assembly GCF_043197975.1). Lineage (NCBI taxonomy): Bacteria > Bacillati > Actinomycetota > Actinomycetes > Propionibacteriales > Kribbellaceae > Kribbella > Kribbella sp. NPDC048928. The sequence continues at coordinate 364,657 of NZ_JBICUC010000005.1, forward strand.
GGCTTCGCCAACCGGATGTACCGGCTCGACACCGACCAGGGTTCGTTCGCGGTGAAGGAATTGAATCGCGTCGATCGCCGCTGGCCGTACCACGTCGAGGACGTGTTCAGGTTCGAGCGGGCGGCCTTTGCTGCCGGCGTACCGATGCCAGAACCGATCGCGGCCGATCCCGACCTGCTCGTACACCGGTGGGTCGCGGGGGAGAAGGTGCCTGAAGCACCGGTATCGGCGGCGTACGCGTTCGAGATCGGCGAGATCCTCGCGCGCATCCACGCGCTCGACGTCTCGTGGTCTCATGGGGCGATCGCAGAACCGGTTGCGCGGGACTGGCCTGATCTCGCCGAGCGAGCCGCGGCGACCGGGCAGCCGTGGGCCGACGAGCTCGCCGCGCGCGTCGAGGTGTTCCTGGCGATCGCTCAATTCGTCAGCGACTGCGACAGGCCCGGGCCTGTCGTACTGACGCACAAAGACATCCAGCCGTGGAACCTGCTGGCTCGCGACGGCCGACCGGTCGTGCTGGACTGGGAACTGTCAGGGCTGCTCGACCTGTCCGGCGAGCTCGGCTCGACCGCCCTGAGCCTGGCCAAGGGTCCCGGACTCGACGACATCGACGCGAGCATCTTCCGCTCGGTCCTCGATGGATACGTCGCCGCCGGGGGAGTCCTGCCGCCGGCCGGGCCCAGTTGGTTCGTGTTCATGATCGAAGGCTGGCTCGGCCACACGCGGTGGAACATCCTCCGCTGCCTCTCCACCACCGACGCGCCCACCGGCCCGGAGCGTTCCCTATCCCACGAGTCCGTCCACAACGCCCTGACCGGCCTCCCAAACCTCTTCAACCACCTGCCCGACCTCGAAACCCTCCTATAAGCGCATCTCCCACAGCCATCCGTTGGGCGCGACTATGGTCTGTGTCGTGGCAACGTCAGACGACTCACGGCCAGCCAGTCCTGGTGATCAGAGCGAGGCGTGGCGCGAACTCGCTCCCGACTACGAGCGCGCCCGCTCCAAGGAGGACTCACTCGATCGCCTCGTCGAGTGGCCCGCCCAGCGAGCCCTTCTCGGCGACGTCACCGGACTCTCAGTCCTCGACGTCGGCTGCGGCAACGGCGCCAAACTCGCTGAACTGACGCGAGACGGTGCGACCGCCTCCGTAGGCATCGACATCACCGGCAACTTTCTCAAAGACCCACCGGCCGGTACGAGCTACATTCAAGGCGACCTGTCCGAGCTGGATTCCCTGCCTGAGCTGTCCGGCCGCAAGTTCGACCGCATCCTGTTCCTGCAGTCCTTCGGCTACGCAAAAGACCCGGTCCGCACCCTGCAAACAGCAAGCACAATGCTGACCGCCGACGGCTTCATCCTGCTGACCAGAACACACCCGATCCGGTACGCCGTCGAACGCACCGAGCAAAACGGCACGTCCTTGGGCGAAGAGTATTTCTCCACAAAGCCGTTCTCGTACGTGAGCGGCTGGAACGACAAAATCACTCTCGCGCAGCGCCCTTACACCATCTCCGACCTGATCAACTCGTTCAGCGCGGCAGGGCTGTGGATCGAGAGCGCAACCGAACCCCAGTTGTCAGAGGATTCCCGACGCCGCTATCCCCACAAACAGGCGTGGATGAACAAGTACCTGGGCATCCTCATCTTCAAACTCCGCAAGCGGTCAGACAACATCGGTGAATGAAACCGGCTTGCCTGCTGCGCGAGCGTACGCAATCTCCCGACTCGTGGACTCGCCGATATACCCACCCGGATTCACAACCAGAACCCGGTCAGCCAGATCGATCTTCCGCAGGTGGAGCGTGCCCAATGCGGCCCTCTGCTCGTCAGTGATCTTCTCGTAAACCTCGCGATCATCGGCCCGCCCGAAGACCCCCGGCGCAACAACAATGACACCCGCCAGCGTCAACTCCCGATTCGCCACGAGCATCTCGTCCATAAACCGCACAGACCCACAAATACACACAACCTCAGGTCGCTCAGCCACAACTCATTCCTTAGAATCGAACCGTCCATCAAATGTGATTATGTCCGGAAGACAGGGGAGTGCTTCCGGCGTACTGGCTGATGGCCCACACTGGGGAGGATTTCGTGCCGATCCGGGAGCAAAATCCTCCCCAACCTCGTCCGCCGACCCCTCGCCGCGGCGGTAGATTACATGGCTGTTCCTGACCGTCTGTCGTCGGAGAGGTGTGACCGGATGTCCACGATCAGTAACTCAGAGGCGATCGCAGCGTGGTCGGCGATGCCGGCTGACGCCATTGAGGCGTACGACGATCAGGGCGACTTTCCCAAGCGTCATCTGATGAACGGGAATGTGCTCCGGATGCTGGGGCCCCTCGCTGGTCGGAAGATTCTCGATGCAGGCAGTGGCGAAGGCTACTTGAGCCGGCTGCTGGCCGACGGGGGAGCAGAGGTGGTTGGTGTGGAGCCGGCCACCGCACTGCTGGCGCGTGCTCAGAATCTCGAGCAGCAGCGGTGTCAGGGGATCAGGTACGTGCAGGCTGACCTCTCGATGCTGCCGGAGGTTGGTCAGCCGTTCGACGCGGTGGTCTGCAGCATGGTGCTCCTCGCCATACCTGATTGGCAGTCGGCGATGGCAGCGTGTGTCAACGCACTGAAGCCGGGCGGCCGCTTCGTCTTCTCGATCACTCATCCAGCGTTCGAGAATCTGTACGGAACCTGGCGGGACCACGGTCACTACCAACTTGATCGGTACCTGGACGAGTACGAGATGCCTCAGGGTCACGCATCCGACTTCCACCGCCCGCTGTCCACGTACATCAATGAACTCATCAGCCTCGGCTGTCGCGTAACCGAACTCTGCGAACCAAGACTCGATCCACAGATCGCACAAGCCACCGGAAACGACGCACTCGACTCCTACGTAGCCCTACCAAACTTCCTAATAGTCAGCGCCAACCGCGACAATGGTGCGTGACGGAGGTAGTGGTTGTGACGGATTATGACGTGCTTGCCGAGGTGTACGAATGGCTCATCTCGGATGCAAAATTGCCTCCAGCCGAGTTCGCGGCGTCGTTTGATGACGTCCTCGGTCTCCTGCCGCCGAACGCTCACGTCCTCGACTGTTCGTGCGGAACCGGACAGTTGGCGGTTGGTCTCGCCGGTCGTGGCATCCAGGTTGTCGCTACCGACGCGAGCGAGGCGATGGTTCGACGGACTGCAGAGTTGTCTGAGGAGTTCGGGGTAGCCGTCCTGGCCGTGCGGGCGAACTGGGAAGAGTTGCCCGACCATTTCGAGGACGGCATGTTCGACATGGTGTTCTGCGTTGGCAACTCGCTCCACCATGCCTCGGGCGCGACAGGCAGGGTCGCTGCTCTGGAGTCGATGTCACGCCTTCTGCGTCCTGGCGGGCGCTTGGTACTCACATCCCGTACTTGGGAACTCGTGAGGGCCAGAGGTTCCCGGCTCGATATCAGTAACCGACTCGTCCGCCGGAACGGTCGCGACGCCGTCGTGGTCTACCGCTGGGAGATCGCGCCGCATTGGGACGAGGAGCACCACATCGAGATTGCGATCGCGCAAGTTGATACCACTGGGCTGGTTCTTGTCCGCTCAGAACTGCTGTCCTGCTGGCCCTACCGGTACGAGGAACTCGAAGCCGACCTGCACCGCCTCGGCCTCCAGACGGACGCGAGCACGTTCGATCCCAAGGCCGAGAACTACATGGTTGTCGCGAGCAAAGCACAGACACCGGAGGAGTAGCGAACAGGACCTAGTTGACATAATGTCCCTTATCGGCGCTTAATCAGCGCGGGTAGAAGTAGATGCAAGTACTCCCTCCGCCAATGGGCGACAAGCGCGCTCGATCCCGTCAGTGCCGCCGTCGATTACGATCGGCAACGTGGAGTTGTCAGCGCATCACGTTCGTGCCGAGGCTGCCTCGGAACTTGCTGGTCTCGGCGTTCAGTGGCTGCTCAACGCCAGGGACAGCGACTGGGACGACTACTCGCTGTATCACGGTCGCTCGGGCATCGTTCTTGCGCTGCACGAGACGGCAGAGATGGCCGGAGGGCACGAACTGGACGACACGATTCAATCTGGCCTCGACAGGCTGACAGAAGAAGTCGAGCGTGTGGATGACTGCTCGCTGTACTTCGGGCTGTCCGGCATCGCGTTCACTCTGAACAGTCTTGGCCGAGAGGATGCCGCACGCCGTGCCCTACAGCGCGTCAGGGATCGCGCCGAAGCCGGTCGTTGGGGCCCAATGTTCGAGCTTCTTGCCGGCAACGCCGGAATCGGACTCGGCGCTCTCAAAGTAGGTGACCTGGAACTGGCCGTGGATGCGGTGACTCCTTATCTCTCGACCTGGAGCAAGACGCCGAACGGAGTGAACTGGCCCGTGCGGCCGACGCCCCCACGGTCGCATCACATGGCACACGGGACTCTTGGAATCGTCTTCGCACTCGCGGCCGTCGGGGACGCAGCAGGACGTTCGGACCTGCTGGAGCTGGCCGTCGAGGGCGCAACGGACGTCGTAGCTCGGAACCAGGCAGGCCCCGACGGCTTCCTTGTGCCTCACTCTGATCCCCCGCACCGCCCAGACATCATCGAGCGATTCAGCTTGGGGTGGTGCAACGGACCGGCCGGCGACGCTCAGGTCTTCAGACTGCTGGAGCAAGTCACCCAAGGAAAGCAGTGGACGTCGTTGGGAGACAGGTGCTGGCAGACGGTCGTCTCGTCGGGATTGCCCGAGCGCGTACGTCCGGGCTTCTGGGACAACAACGGACGCTGCTGCGGGACAGCCGGCGTCCTCGCGCTTGCCTGCGACCGGATCATCGAACGGGGCGACGGATTCGCGTTTGCCGACGTGCTGTACGACGACCTGGCTTCGCGCGCGACCATCGATGGGGACGGCGCTCGTTGGTCGAACCTTGAACACCGCAACACACCTCCGGATCTGGCACCCCTGGCCGGATGGGCCATGGGCACCGCTGGAATCGTCCGCGAACTACTGCGGTACTCGCGGCTCTGCTCTGGCTCATCTGACACTGCCTACTCGGTTTCATGGCCCGACCACCCGCCCACAGTCACCTGAACGGTCAGAGGGATGATGCGGTCCAACACCCATCAGCGGTGACTACTGCTGGGCATGCCCCGTTTTGACGGACATCCGAGATCAGGAGCTTGTGCTCCGGAAGGACGTTCATCATGGAGTCCATGGGCAAGAAGAAGCCGCGGTCTCGTCGTTCGTTCACTGCTGAGTTCAAGGCCGAGATTGTCCAGCTGTGTCAGCGCGGCGACCGGTCGGTCGGGCAGGTCGCGACCGGCTCCGAGGCATTGCCTGCTTCGTACGCCTCGGACCAACTGCGATCACGTTGGGGTCCGCGCCCGGCGACGCCGACGACACCAACCACCGAGTCCGGATGTTCGACCGCGTACCGGACGCCCAGATCACAACCCCACGAGTGACCCATCACGATCCAACGGTCGACACCGACCGCCACACGAATACCTTCAAGATCAGCGATCGCTCGTTCGATGCTGTGCGGCCCGCCGCCCGAGCGGCCGACTCCACGCGGTTCTGGATACCAGGCCCGGTGGCCGGCCGGCGAGATCTCGTCCCGTTCGAGGTACTGCACGCACCCCGGCCCACCAGTCAGCACAACCACATCGCGGCCCTCGCCGGTCACGCCAACATGCAGCTCAACGTCGCCGACGTGAATCATTCGCGACTTCATGACCACGGACGGTAGCAACTCTGAAGTCCCATCCCACGTGTCGGGTGGCGCTCGACGGAACCATCAGCCGTGAGTAGCACAGCCAGGCTGCCGGAGGATCTTGACCAGATCTGCGATCTGTATGCCGAGACGGTCGACTGGCACGCCGAGAAGTGGCCGGCCGACTTCAGGAAGGTCGACGTCCGAGGGTCGGTGCGCGAAGACCTGTCTCAGACCGACGGAGACAGCGGGCTGCGCCTCCTGGTTGCCGAGGCTGACGGAGGCAGGCTCGCTGGGCTCGTATCCGGCTCCGTTCGGCCGCCGCAGGCCATCGCTCCCTATGACGTTCCCGTGATGCAGGTCAATGACCTCGTCGTCAGCGCGTCATATCGCCGACGAGGGATCGGCGCCATGCTCATTGGACAGTTGGAACAGGTGGCGCATCAGGAGGGGGCCGTTGCGATCACGCTGCAGGTGCATAGCCAGAACGAAACGGCTGGAAGCTCCTACCAGCAGCAGGGCTTCCGGCCGGTCCAGATCGAGATGCGCAAAGACGTGACGCCATGACGAGGCCCACGCGATCAGCGAGCGCTTGCGCAGGAACGAGCGTATGAGTGAAGCCAACGCACCACCGGCCCAGTTCCACCTGCTGAGGACGACCTTCCGAAGGCCTGCACGGCTCCTGGTTGGGTTGCTGACCGGTTGGTGCCAGTGCGGGCCGGCCGCGTGGATCCCGTCCTACCTTGAACCGCGAGGAAGGGATCACGATGGCAGGCACGAGATTCAACCCACCGCCGAACTGGCCGACACCGCCGGATCCGCGCTGGATGCCGGGTCCGGGCTGGCAGCCGGATCCGCGCTGGGGACCGCCGCCACCCGGTTGGAAGCTCTACAAACCGCTCAATCCGTTCGGCCGCGGTTTCGGCCTCGCCTATGCGACGGTCGCGGTCCTCTTCGTCGTGCTGTACTTCCTGATCGACGACATGGAGGTCTCGGCCGCCTACTGCGTCGGCAGCGCGATGTTCGCGGCCCCGGCGGCCGCCATCCTCGGCCGCATCAGCAGCTTCCGCTGGCTCTGGTGGTTCTACGCCATTGCCGTCGTGGTCATCACCCCGTTCGCCGGCGAATTCACCCTGCTCCAGCATCGTTAGCTCAGGTCAGCTGTTTCCGGAGCGTTGACATATATCCATATGGAAATATGATCGAGTGGTGGCCCGGGCATCGACGACGTCGGATGTGTTCAACGCAGTTGGTGATGTTCACCGCCGCGCAATCCTCGATGTGCTGCTCACGGGCGAGAAGGCGGTTGGGGCGATTGCAGGGGATGTCTCGATGTCTCAGCCTCAGGTCTCGAGGCATCTGCGGGTGCTCGGTGACGTCGGACTCGTCAACTGCCGGGCCGAAGGTCGTCGCCGCCTCTACCGCTTGGCGCCGGAGCATCTTCGGCCGTTGCACGACTGGGTGGCCAAGTACGAGCGGGCGATCAACAACCGACTGGATCGCCTCGAGGACTACCTCGAGGAGCTGCAACGACAAGGACACGACAGTGATACCTGATCGGCACGGTTCTGCAGTCATCACCTTCCCGAACGAGCTCGAGGTTGTCATCACACGAGAGTTCTACGCTCCGATCGCGCTTGTCTTCGACGTGTTGACCAAGCCCGAGCATGTGCGCCAATGGGGTGCGACTCCCCCGGACCGGATGACGGAGTGCTCGATCGACCTGCGGGTCGGCGGGAACTACCGTTCTTCCTTCACCACCGGAGAAGGAGACGTGTTCTCGTTCAGCGGGACGTACCTTGAGGTCGAGCCGCCGACGCGGACCGTGGAGACGTGGCTGTTCAGCTACTGGCCCGACGCGGAGGCGGTCGAGACCATGGCACTGCAGGAGAGCAATGGCGTGACCACGCTGACGTGGAGCTTTGCGTTCCGTGACAAGGCGGGACGCGACCACATGTCCAGGTTCGACGGCCAGCAAGACAGCCTCGACGAGATGGAAAACATCCTCAGGTCAGTACTCGACTCCAGCCGCGCCTAGTACGCCCTCAGCAGACCCAAACAGCAACTGGCTCTTCCGCGGCTACTCCCCCGCACGACTTGACGGTTGATGTGGTGCCTGCCGCGTACGCTGGCGCGGGTGGAGGAGCTTCGTGGGCAGCTGAAGGTCTGGGTGCAGAAGTGGCGTTGGTACCAGCGGAGTTCGCTGCCTTGGAACCGGGCGCGGATCAACTGGGAGCTGATGCGGCGCGGTGCGTTCGCGCGGTGGCCGTTGCACGGGAACGTACTGGAGGCTTTGCAGGACGGGCGGCTCGAGGTCGGGGCCAACACGATGTTCGAGCCCAACGTCTGGATCACCGTCGGCGACGACGCGCGGGTGCGGATCGGGGAAGGCACGTTTCTGAACATCGCGGTGATGGTCGCCGCGCTCGACCGGGTGGAGATCGGATCCCATTGCATGCTGGCGAACGGGTGCTTCGTGACGGATGCCAATCACCGGTTCGACGATCCGGATCGGCCAGTTCCGTGGCAGGGGTTCGATTCCAAGGGGCCGACGCGGATCGGCGACAACGTCTGGCTGGGCGCGAACGTGGTCGTCACGAGCGGGGTGACGATCGGCGAGAGGTGCGTGATCGGCGCCAACAGCGTTGTCACGCAGGACATCCCCCCGTACTCCGTCGCGGCCGGCGCCCCGGCGAAGGTCCTGCGATCCGTCACCTACCTGAATACCCAACCCTGAACCTTCCGCAGTACTCCGCTCAGACCTTCAGCAGTTGTCGAATGCGTCTGTGTCTAACGAGTCAGGAAGGTGTGCCTCGATGAGCGAGCGGTTCTACTCGGATGCGGCGTTGTACGACCGGTTGTTCCCCGGCGGCGTACAGGCTGTCGACTTCTACAGGGCCGCGGCCGATCGGCAAGGCGGCTGTGTGTTGGAACTTGGATGTGGGACCGGGCAGAAGCTGATCCCGATTGCGTCCGACGGGCATCCATGCGTGGGTCTCGAGCTCTCGCCGCACATGCTCGCGGAGGCTCGGCGCAAGGCGGACGAGCGCCGCGTTGAGGTCGAGTGGGTGCAGGGCGACATGCGCGAGTTCGACCTGGGCCGCAGTTTCGACCTCGTCTTCGTCGCCGCCAACTCGTTGCTCCATCTGCACGAGGCTGACGACCTGGTGGGGTGCTTTCGGTCGGTACGAAGGCACCTGGCGCCCGGGGCGCGGCTCGTCTTCGACGTGTTCAACCCGAGCGTACGCATGCTCGCCCAGGCCGACGGCGTTCGACGCAGGCGTGACGCGTTGTCGTTCGTGGATCCGGATCGTGGCGTGGTGCACGTCGACGTCGCGGAGACGTACGACGCGGCCGCGCAGGTGACTCGCGGGACCTGGTACTTCTCAACCGCAACCGAGGCCGACTTCGCCGTCGCGCCACTCGAGATCAGGAGCATCTTCCCCCAGGAGTTGCCGCTCTTGCTCTCGCTCGGCGGTCTCCGCGTCGTCGAACGCTTCGGCACCTGGTCCCGTACACGACTCACCGCCGACGCACCGCTCCAACTCTACGTCTGCGAAGCGAACTGATCGGCACCCTCGAATTCGTCGCTGACACGGCAGTTTGACGACGGAATCGGGTATAACGCTGGTATGCGCAGAGCCGTGACCCTGCTCGCAGCGGTGTCGCTCGTCGGGACGCTGGTCGGCTGCTCGGTGATCGCACCGGGCAAGTCCGACAGGGACGGCACCTGGACAGCGAAGGCGAGGCCGTTCACTTCGCCTGATGGGTACTCGTTCAACCCGCCGAAGGGCTGGCAAGAGGGGTCTGCGCGGGCTGCGAGTCAGGCGTCCGTGGTGTTCTTCGCGCCTTCGATCGATCCCGCCGCGAAGTTCGTGGACAACATCCTGGTCGGGATTCATCCCCCTCAGCAGGACCTGGAGACGACGGTCGCGAATACCAAGCTCGGTTACCGGACCTTGGTGCCGTCCTATCGCTCGGTGGTCGACGAGCCGGCGACGGCAAACGGCCAGGCGGCGTGGTTGCTCGGCGGCACATTCGACTACAACTCCGTACACGTCGAGAATCTGCAGCTTCTTCTGATGGCTGCGGGCAAGCAGTACACGGTCACCTTCAGCTGTCCGGCGGCGAGTTACGCGGGTCTTGCGGATGTCGCACGCACGTCGTTGCTGTCGTTCCATCTGGTCTGAACGCCGACGTACGGCGGGTTGGTCAGGGCCGGGTTCTTGTTGGGTGTAGGTCAGTAGGACGTGGCCGGGATGTGACGGTCGGGTGTTGAGGAGGGTCAGGTCGGTTGGGGCGAGTCCGTCGGCAGGCTTGAACGTCCCGCGAAGCTGTCCTGTCCGCGCCAGGCCTTCAGAAATGTCTCCTGGACGAGATCCTCGGCCTCGTCGAACGAACCGAGCATCCGATAGCAGTGCACCCGCAACTCATGACGGTACTGCTCGAGGTCGTCGCCGAATGCCACGCGCCGAGCTTAGGTCTCCCCCTGGTTCAGTCGCGTCAGGGCGCGGGTCTCACGCCTGGTGCGACGGTGAGGGTGCCTGTTGTGGGGTCGATCGTTGCTTGGGTGCCGAGCGGGACGGTGGCGGGTTGGGGGCCGTGGCCGATGGGGAGCCCGCCGAGGATTGGAACGTTGAGGTTTGCCAGGCGGTCGCGGAGAACGTCGAGTACGGTCCATCCGTTGCTCAGGTCGTCCTCGAACCCGGTGATTTGGCCTACTGCGACGCCGCGCAGGCCGTTGAGTACACCTGATCTCATCAGCTGGGTGAGTTGGCGGTCGACCATGCCGAGACCGGTGCCCCGGTTTTCCTCGATCAGGAGGATGCCGCCGGCCAGGCTTCGCAGGTCCGCGCCGATGGAGCAGCGAATGGTTTCGAGGTTGCCGCCCATCAGGAATCCGGTCGCTGGTTCGCCTGTGGTGAGGGCGGCGCTGAGCTCGTTCGGATCCTGGCGGACGACGATCTCGTCAGTCGTCATCAAGGCGCGGCGTAAGGCCTCGGCGCAGTCGGGACCACAGTTCGGCTCGTACCAACTCATCGACGGCCCGTGGATTCCGACCAGGCCGGCTCGGTTCCAGAGCGCGAGGTGCAAGGCGGTGATGTCGCTGAAACCGATCAGCGGCTTCGGGTCGCGGCGTACGGCGTCGAAGTCGAGATCGTCGGCGATCCGGGCAGCACCCTTGCCGCCGCGGGTGGCGAAGATTGCGCGTACTCCCCCATCGTTGAAGGCGTCGTTGAGGTCGGCCAGCCGGTCCTCGTCGGTGCCGGCCAGGTAGCCGTGGCGGTCGAACGCGTGATCGCTGAGCTCGACCTGGAGACCCCAACTCGTCACGAGTTCCACGCCTTTCGCCACCAGTTCGCGGTCGGGGGTGCTGGCCGGGGAGACAAAGCGAACGCGATCACCTGGGTTGAGGTGCGGCGAGAGCAGTGCTGGGCGAAGGGCCGTGGAGGTCATGGTGCGCGAGTCTGCCAGCGACCTCCGACAACTCGCCTGAACCAAGGGTGCGGATCTCCAGGCCATCACAATCGCGACCTACCGGCCTCGCCAGGCGGGAGTCCCGGGCGACGGACCGACTGTGATGGCCTGGCGGTCCGGTGCCGACAACATCACTCAAAGACCAGCAGCTAGTACGAAGCCGACGTAGTCCGCTCCGGCCGGTCCGGGGCGTGAAGTTCCGTCGCGGGTCCAGCCGTGGCGCTCGTAGAACCGGATGGCTCGCGTGTTCCGCTCCCAGACATCCACCTCGCCCACAGCGTCGGCCTGGCGCGTGATGGAGACGAAGCGATCCATCAAGGCACTACCAACGCCACCAGACCATCGGCCCGGCTCGACGAAAATCCCGACGAGCCGGACCCGTGTCTCGTCAGGCGCATTGCTCGGAAGCACCCCGTTGGCATCGACCGTGATCAGACCGACGACGTCATCACCCAGGACAGCCACCAGTACGGCCAGTCGAGCATCCGCCACCATCTCGCGCCACGTCTCCCGGTACCGCTCATCAGGAACCGCTGCCACCTCATGCCCGCCGGCCGCGTAATACACAGCCCGCGACCGAGCATGCAACTCCGCAAGCGCATCGCCCTCGCCGGGTGCTGCAGCTCGAATCCGTACCGTCTGAGTTGCCTCCGCCATAACGCAGGAGCCTACGACTCCCCCAGCCGACATTCTTGTCGCAGCCATGTCGGATTCGCGGTGCTCGGTTCGTTGAGTCAGCAACCGGACCGAACGACACTGCAGACCCAAGGAGAACCAAGATGCCCGACCAGGCCAGGCGAGCAACCCGACCGATCCGTTTCGGGGTCGTTGCTCCGCTCACCTCTGACCTGCCGACCTGGCGAGAGCGCGTACGCCGGATCGCCGACAGCGGTTACTCAACGTTGCTGATGCCCGACGTCCCCACCTGGCAACCAGCACTCGCGCCCACGCTCGCGACCGCGGCCGCGCTCACTGACCTGCGGATCGGCTCGTGGGTCTACGCCGCCGCGCTCCACGAACCGTCGAGTATGGCTTGGGAGGCTCACTCACTCTCAGTACTCACCGAAGGCCGCTTCGAAATGGGCCTCGGCGCCGGCCGCCCCGGGATCGAAGTCGAACTCGGCCGGCCTGCCGTCTCCCCCGCCGAGCGCCGGGCCAGAATGCGCGGGACTGTCGCCGCCCTCCGTACGTTCGACGGGCCCGAGCTGCACACGCCGGTGGTCATGGCGGTGAGCGGACCGAAGTCGGAGGCGCTGGCGCTCGAGGTCGCTGACGCAGCCACGTTCGTACTTCCACCGGACGCTGATCGGGCCGCGACCACGGATCGGGTACGTGACTTCGCCGGCCGCCGGGACATCGAACTCGCTCTGCACGTCTCGGTCGTCGGCGACGGGGTCGCTCCGTTCATGGCGGGGCCCAATCTCGACACCGCGGCGCTCCGCGCGGCCGACTCGCTCGTCATCCTTCCGAGTGACCCTGGCGCAGCCGCCGAAGAAATCCAGCGCCGGCGCGAAGAGATCGGCTTCACCTATTTCGTCATCGGCGCCGACTTCGCCGAGACACTCGCGCCGGTCGTGGCCGAGTTGGCCGGACGGTAGGACTGGGGTCAGTAGCCGCGGGCGCCGTCCAGTTGCTCGCGCAGGATGTCGAGGTGGCCCAGGTGGCGGGCCGTTTCTTCGATCATGTGGGTCAGGATCCATCGCAGCGATACCGGCGTGAACTGGGGTGGCGTGAAGTACTGCATGGTGTCGAGAGTCAGGCGGGCAACGATGCGGCGTGACTGCGCGCACTCGGCGTCGTACTCGCTCACCAGCTCGGCGATGGTGCGACCGCCGGTCGGCCAACCTCCGTACTCGTCCCGCTCGAACGGCTCGTCGGCAAGCGACGGAAAGCTGCCGGCAAACCAGTCGTACTCGGTCTGCCGGAGATGCGACACGACCCCGGCGACCGTCATCCGCGGAGATGTCTCCAGTAGCGCCCGATCAGCCAGCTCACTAGCCAACCCGTCCACCTTGCGATGCACGGTCGCCCGCTGCCAATCAAGGAACCCCGTCAGCACCCCACGCTCATCAGCACCACCCGCAGGAAAGACACGCTCCACACCCACACCCTTACACACCCGCAGACAACTCAACCCGAACCGATCAGACGTACCCATCGCTTTGCTGACCAGCTTGTCCGGCGGCAGCTCCAACGAGAACTGGATCTCCAGCTAGGGTCGCGTTGACGTGGAGAAGGGGTGCCGAGGGATGGAGTCCGATCGGGCGGGTGTGCACGGGAGGTTGTCTGATCGGCTTGGATCGTTCGGCAACCGCGAGCTTGCTGCGCTGCTTGATGCGGGACGACGTGGACGTGTGGGCGTTGGGGGCGGCTCGGTCGTTGTCGAGGTTGATGGTACGAGCGTGTTCGCGAAGCGGGTTCCGCTCACCGATCTCGAGCTCGCCCACCCACGTTCCACGGCGAATCTCTTCGGGCTGCCGCTGCATTGTCAGTACGGCATCGGCAGTCCCGGATTCAACGCCTGGCGCGAGCTGGCTGCGAACTCGACAGTGACCGCGGCCGTGCTGTCCGGCGAGACTGACGCGTTCCCGCTGCTGCACCATTGGCGTGTCCTCCCCGGCCGACCACCCGTCGCCGACGAGCACGCCGACATCGAGGAGGCGGCCGCGGCGCTGGGCGGTGGTCCTGCCGTCCGGGCGCGGCTCCAAGCGCTGGCTGCGGCGTCCTCGAGCCTGGTCATGATTTGGGAACACCTTCCGCACCCGCTCGGGCCGTGGCTGGCCGACGATCCAGTCGGCAAGGCGGTCTCGGTGGAGCAGCAACTCCTGGAGATCACGCGCTTTCTCCGCGGGCGTGGGCTGCTGCACATGGACGGCCACTTCGACAACATGCGCGTTGACGGTGGGCGGATCTACCTCACCGACTTCGGGCTGGCGACGTCTGCGGGCCTTGAACTGACCGACGCCGAGCAGGACTTCGTACGGCGCAATGCTCAGCACGACACCGACTACGCGGTCATGCGGCTCGTGAACTGGCTGGTGACTGAGGTCTGTGGGGTGGCCGTACCAGCCAACGCCGCACCTGTCGCCCGGGACGAGTACGTCATGCGAAGTGCCGCCGGCGACATTCCAGCCGACGTGCCGCCCACCGTAGCCGCTGTCCTTGCACGGCACTCGCGAGTCGCCGTACGAATGAATGCTCTCTACCGCCGGCTGTTCGGCGGCGATCTGCGAGCCGAGTATCCCGGCGCCTGACGCGGCAACTGATGGAAACTACGTGAGTTGCTTGCGTAGGAGGGTGATTGTTGTTTTGTAGAGGGTTGTGGAGCCGTCGGCTGCTTCTTCGTTCCAGGAGCCGGGTTCGGTGCCGGTTACGGTGTAGCCGAGGCGTTCGTACAGGGCTTGTGGGCGGGATCTGTTGTCGTCCACGCCTAGCTCGACCCAGGTGAGTCCGCGGTTTCGGGCTCGTTGTTCCAGCGCTTCGATCAGTACGGTGCCGATGCCACAGGAGCGCAGTTCTGCCTGGACCGACAGTTGCCAGATGGTCGCGCCGCCTGGTGGTTTCGTGTAGTCGATTCCACCGACTGCGACGGGCAGACCGGAGGGCGGGCACACGGCCAGGTAGTCGACCTCGCCACGGCGAGCACGTTGGACCGCCTCGGCGACGCTCGCGAGACCGGTGGCGTTCCCGTACCAAGCGCAGGCCGGCAGGTCCGCCTCGGTCAGATCGCGAACAGTCAGCGGCACCACAACCTCAGCCATCCCAGCACCCTGACACCTCACCGACAACCACCGCCATCGATTTAGCACAGCGCTTCCCCGGGCTGGACGGCTACGATCTGGGGCCCGGCGACGAACAGACAGAGAGGTGCGCTGTGCACTATCCGTTGACGGCTCAGCGGCTCGAGGCGGTGTTGGAGGGGCTTACATCCGTTTGCGGGCGGCGGCCTGTCGTCGTTGATGTGCAGCAGGTCGGGCATGACTGGGCGCCTGTCACTCGGTTGGTGTTCGATCGTGAGTTGGTCGGGCTCGATACGGGTCGAACGGTCATCGTCAAGACCAGGCGGGTGGACGGCGAGGGGCACGGGGGGCCGGCCTATCTGCGGCGGGAGGTCGCCGGGCTGCGCACCGCGGGGCCGAGTGGTGTCGCCGCGCGTGTGATCCTGATGGATGACCTGGTCGGCGTCGCTGTCCAGTCAGATCTCGGGATTTGGCCGACGCTCGAGGCAGTACTGCACGGGCAGGACTCTGAGCGCGCCACGGCTGCGATGGTGGACTTCGCGCGGACGATGGGGCGGCTCCACGCCAGCACGCTGGGCTGCCGCGCCGAGTACGAGTTGGCGGTGGCAGAGCTCGGCGACGTGACGACTGGGGCCGGAGCCGGAACCAGAGGCACTCGCCGCTGGCACGTCGTCGAACATGCCTGTACTGACCTGGGATTCCCGGACGCCCGTACGGCGCGAGCCGACATCGCCTTCGTACGCTCGCAACTGGACGACCCAGGTCCGTACGCCGCCCTGGTGCATGACGACCTCAATCCCACGAACGCTCTGGTCACCGATCGTGGTGTCCGGCTCGTCGACTTCGAAGGCTCGGGCTTCGGGCATCTCGGCTTCGACGCCTCGTTTCTGCACTATCCCTTCCCGCACCACAGCGCGAACTGGTCCGTACTGCCGGAGTCCATCACCGCGGCTGCGGACCACGCCTACCGCAACGAGCTCGCAACTGCCCTGCCCGCTGATGCGATGGATGGCTACGACAAGATGCTCGCGGTCGGTGCGGCAGCCGCCCTTGCCAGCAGGGTCACCCGGCTCCCGGTGATCGCCCGCAGCGACCAATCTCCGTACGACAGTTGGCGTCGCCGCGCTCAGCTCGTACAACAGATCGAGGTGTTCAATCGGCTCGCCGTCCGCGCAGACGCCCTGCTGGAGTTGGCGTACTGGTGCCGCGAGCTGGCCGACTCCATGACCGAGCGTTGGACCGACGCGACCAAGCCCCCACCGAAACTCTTCCCCGCGTTCGCGAACGACCAGTAGTTGTCGGTGGGGGTGTTTAGGGTGTTGGGATGGTTGAGCGGGTTCGGATTGCTACGGGTGTGTTGGTGCGGGATGGGCTGGTGCTGTTGGCGCATCGGCATTCGGGGCGGGAGGCGTATCCGGACTGTTGGGGGTTTGTCGGTGGGCATGTTGAGGCGGGGGAATTGCCGGAGGAGGCCGTTCGGCGGGAGTGCCTTGAGGAGGTTGGGGTGTACGTCCTCGACCCGGTGCCCATCGCGATGACTGTCGAGGACTCTGCGCTGGAGATGCACGCGTTCCTCGTCACGCGGTGGGAGGGCGAGCCGGTCAATGCCGCGCCTGAGGAGCACGATGAGCTTCGCTGGTTCCGGCCTGGCGAGCTTGCGGGCTTGAAGCTGGCGCACCCGGCCGGTCTGCCGAACGTTCTGAAAAGCGTCCTGGACGACGAGGTCAGCAGGCCTCGAGGGTGAAGAAGATGAAGCAGATGAAGCGTGCTGGGTGGGGTTGGTTCGGGGGGGCGGAGTTCGACCGGGGTGTCCGGGGAGATCGGCGGCTCGGTGACGGCTGTGAGGCGGAAGCCGGCGGCTGTGAATGCGTCGGTCATCGACTGGAGCGGGCGGTGCCAGTTGGTGTAGATGACCGTGCGGCCGGCGTGCTCGGCGTCGTAGGTGAACTCGGTGAGGTCGTAGTACTCGCCGTCCGGGTTCAGCGCCGTGTAGACGATCGGGTGGTTGACGGACAGGATGAGGCGGCCGCCGGGCTTCAATACGCGGCGGAGCTCCGCGAGCGGCTCGGCCCAGTCCTTCAAGTAGTGCAGGACGAGGGAGGCAACTACGTCGTCGAAGGCCGCGTCGTCGTACGGGAGCGGCTTGGCCAGGTCGCCGACGGTCAGGTCGGCGTCCTCCCCCAGCCGTCGACGGGCCAGGTCGAGCATCGCCGTACTGCGGTCGAAGCCGCTCACGATCGCGCCCTTGTCACGCAGCATCGCTGTCAGTGGACCGGATCCGCAGCCGACGTCGAGGATGCGCCGGCCGTCCACGTCGCCGGCGAGTTTCACCATCGCCGGCCGTTCGTAGTGACCGTTCAGCAGGTTGGTCTCGTTGTCGGCTGAGTACGCCTCAGCGAACTCGTCGTAGTCGGTCTTCGGCACCGAGCGCTCCTTTGCGTAGCGAGAACAGCTTCCGCCTTCTCAGACGCCGCCATCCCGCTCAGAGTTCGGCCAGATCACCAGGTCCAGGAACTCTTCGACGGCGGTCGCCACCTGGCCGAGTACGTCGGTCGACGCGGCCAGCGGCCCCGGTACGTACATGCCGTGGTCCGCACCGTCGACCTCCAGCACATGCCGGGTCAGCTCGCGCGCAAGGGACGGGATCCACAGCGAATCGGCCGTCCCGCCGACCAGCAGGAACGGCGCTGTGCACCGGCGGAGCGCGTCGACGACCCAGTCGCTCGTCAGCACGGGCGTCAACCAGATCGCGGGCAGTCCGAGCTCGGCGGCGAGGACGGCGGCGTGCGAGCCGAGGGACTTGCCGATGAGCAGCGGGGCGCGTTCGGAACTACGGAGTGAAGGCACGGTGCGCTCGACCTGATCCACGACCCACGGGCCACGCTCTTCGGGCGACAGCGTGAGTGGGCGGTCGTAGTCGTCCCACCACACTCGCGTCAGCGCGGCGCCGCGTTGGTCGGCGGCGTCTGCGGAGAACATCAGCAATGGTGCGTACGGCCCGAATTGGCCGCCGGGGAGGATGATCGCCTCACGTGAACTCATAGCGAAGCACACTAGCCAACACTGGCGAACAGCGAAGAGAGGATGGCTGGATGAGCGACGTACCGGACATGGGGCCTGTGCCGCAGCGGATCGAGGTCGAGGCGGAGCAGGTACGCCGGCTCGTGGAGCAGCAGTTCCCGCAGTGGAGCGGGCTGCCGGTCCGGTCGGTGGCGAACGGCGGCTGGGACAACCGGACGTTCCATCTCGGCGATGACCTGCTCGTACGGATGCCGAGCGCATCGGAGTACGCCCAGGCGGTCGAGAAGGAGCACCGGTGGCTTCCGGTGCTTGCACCGCAGTTGCCCCTGCCGATCCCGGTACCGTTGGCGATGGGTCGTCCGAGCGAGGACTATCCGCATCCGTGGTCGGTCTACGGGTGGCTCGACGGGGTGACTGCGACCCCGGAGGGCATCGCCGATCCGGTGCAGTTCGCTCTCGACCTGGCCGGCTTCCTGGCTGCGCTGCAGGGCGTCGACGCGAGCGACGGTCCCCAGCCGGGCATCCACAACTGGTTCCGCGGCGGCACGCTGCGTACGTACGACAAGACCATCGACAGCGCGGTTGAGGTACTCGACGGCCAGGTCGACGTCGGGCTCGCGCGGGAGATCTGGAAGACAGCCCTCGACGCCTCCTGGGACCGGGTCGACCGTTGGTTCCACGGAGACGTTGCGGAAGGCAACCTTCTGCTCGGCGACGGGCAGTTGACGGCTGTGATCGACTTCGGGACCTGCGGTGTCGGCGACCCGGCGTGTGATCTCGCGATCGCGTGGACCTTGCTGACCGCCGACGGCCGCGAGGCGTTCCGGGACCGGCTGTCGGTCGACGAGGTCACCTGGGCGCGCGGGCGCGGCTGGGCGCTGTGGAAAGCACTCGCCACCTGTTCGTACACCCATGACGATCCCGAGGACGCTGCCGTGTTCGCGAGGGCGAAACACACTCTCGACGAGATCTTCCTCGAGTACTCCGCAACCTGAAACCCGGTGGCCGCGCGCCGCGTACACCCGTACAGTGGCTGTTCATGAAGACCGTTCAGCGAATGATGCGCCCCTCGATGGGGCATTTCGTCGTGCGCTGATTCCAGCCGGTCGAGCCTCACGTCCAGTGGGCTCGACGCGAGGTGGAGCCCTGTACAAGAAGGGCCCACTCATGAATTCGTACTACATCACCACAGCGATCCCGTACGTGAACGCGGCGCCGCATCTCGGTCATGCGCTCGAGTTCGTGCAGGCTGACGTACTCGCCCGCCATCGCAGGTTGCGCGGCCAACCCGTCCGGTTCCTGTCCGGTACGGACGACCATGCGCTGAAGAACGTGCTCGCGGCCCGGACCGCCGGCGAACCGGTGGAGCAGTATGTCGACGCAGCCGCCGACCGTTTCCAGTCGCTGCTCGGCGTCCTCGATCTCACCTGTGACGACTACATCCGTACGTCCTCGGACCCGCGTCATCGAACCGGCGTCGAGTATCTGTGGCAGCGCTGCGCCGAGGCGGGCGATTTCTACCAGCAGAGCTACACCGGCCTGTACTGCGTTGGCTGCGAGCAGTTCTACGAGCAGGACGCGCTGATCGGCGGACGTTGCCCCGAGCACGGTACTGAGCCGGAGCACGTGACCGAGACCAACTGGTTCTTCCGGCTCAGCAAGTACCGCGATCGGATCGAGGATGCGATCGGCTCGGGCACCCTGACCATCAACCCGCCGCAGAAGCGCAACGAAGTACTCGCATTGCTCAAGTCCGGCCTCAACGACTTCAGCGTCTCGCGCCCGGCCGTACGGGCAGGCGGCTGGGGCATACCTGTCCCCAACGACCCCAGCCAGGTGATCTACGTCTGGTGGGACGCTCTCACGAACTACCTCACCGCCCTCGGCGTCGACCGCCCCGGTCGCGACTACCAGTACTGGTGGGCGGGAGACGGCGAACGGGTGCACGTGATCGGCAAGGGCATCACCCGGTTCCACGCCGTGTACTGGATCGGGCTGCTGCTCTCCGCCGGCCTGCCGCTGCCGACGACGATCCACGTGCACGACTACGTCAACGTCGGCGGCGTCAAACTCTCGAAGAGCACCGGCAACGTCGTCGATCCCGTCGAGTTGGTCGATGCGTACGGTACGGATGCGCTGCGCTGGTGGCTCACCCGCGAGGTCCCGCTGCTCGGCGACACGGAGTTCAGCGAGGCGCGTCTGGTTCAGGCGTACAACACGGATCTGGCCAACGGCCTCGGTAATCTCGCCGGCCGTACGGCGACGTTGCTGCACAAGCACTACGACGGGCGCCTGCTTCTCGACGACGCGCCGGTGACCGGTCCGACCTGGGACAGCCGCGCCCTGGACGCAGCCACGGCTGCATTGCCCTCGAAGATCGACGCAGCCCTCAGCACGGCCGACTTCCGCGCGGCAACCGCCCAACTAGTTGCCACTGTCAACGGTGCCAACCAGCTCCTGAACGCGGCTGAGCCCTGGAAGCTCCTCAAAGACCCCGCAGCCGACCCCCGGCTCCCCCACCGCCTCCTCACCCAAGTCATCCAGGCCTGCCGCACAGTCACCAACGAGCTGGCACCGTTCTGCCCGGCGGGAGCCGACCGCCTCGCCCACGGCCCGACCGCCAGTCCGTTCCCGCGCATCTTGTGAGGGCCGGCTAGTCGGTGCGGGTGCGGAAGTTCTGGCGATAGGTGCTGGGGGACGTTTTGATGTGCTTGCTGAACTGCTGGCGCATGGCGATCGAGGTGCCGAAGCCGCAATGGCTGGAGATGGCTTCGATGGAGAGGTCGGTGGTCTCGAGGAGTTCCTGGGCGCGGTGGACGCGTTGGCGGAGTAGCCACTGGAGTGGGGTGGTGCCGGTCTGCTCACGGAAGCGCCGGTTGACGGTCCGCGGGCTGGTCCCGAGGTACGACGCGATCTCGGCCAGCGTCACCGGCTCGCCCAGACGTTCGCGGAGCCAGCGCATCGTCGGCTCGAGTGACCCGTGGTCGTCCGCGGGGACCGGGTGCGCGATGTACGGGGCCTGGCCGCCCTCCCGTTGCGGCGGCACGACCATGTGCCGGGCGACGTCGGCGGAGACGGCTGATCCGAAATCCTGGTGGATCATGTGCAGACACAGGTCGATCCCGCTGGCGGCGCCGGCCGAGGTGAGGATGTCGCCGTGATCGATGAACAGTACGTCTGTGTCGACGTGGACCTGTGGATAACGCTCGGCGAGGAGCCAGGCGCGCGACCAGTGCGTGGCCGTCCGCCGGCCGTCCAGCAGCCCGGACGCCGCCATCACCCGCGCTCCCCCGGAACTGATCGACGCCAGCCGGATCCCGCGCTCGTGCGCCGCGCGGAGCAGATCGAGTACGTCCGTGGGCGGGTCGTCACCGCCCGCGACGCCGACGACGATGATCGTGTCGGCGTCGATCGCATCGGCCAGCGGGTACGCCGGGGTGTACCGGTACATCTCCACGCCGCCGACGCCCGTGACGGTCAGGTCACGGCCGTCGCCGCACACCCGTACGTCGTACAACCGCGGTCCGAACAGCTCACCTGGCTCGCGCTCTTGTGAGTGTGCCGTACTGAAAACCTGGAGCGGCATCGCCAGGTCGAACGCATGGATCCCGTCGAACGCCACCACCGCCACTCGATGCATGACCATAATCTATCGGAGATAGGCATTCTTGCCACTGTTACTCTCTGTCAATCTCATCGACGATCGGAACATGCTGCTCGCACTACTCCTGACCGCCGGATTCGTGGTTCTCCTTGTCCTGATGGGATTCGTCGCCGACCGACTGCTCGGCCCTGACGTACAACGCTGGGTACGCACCGTGACGAGGGATCGATGAAGCCGCGCGTAGCCGTCATCGGCACCGGAATCCTTGGCGCCTGCGTCGGCTGGAACCTGTCCCGTCGCGGCGCCGAGGTGATCTTCGTCGACCTGCTCGCGCCGGGCGAGGGCGTCACCAACTGGTCGTTCGCATGGGTGAACGCCAGCGCCAAAACAGCCCGCCGATCGTACTTCGACCTCAGTGTCGCCGCGATGACCACGTACGGTGAGCTCGTCAAGACGCTCGGGCCCGGCTCCTGGTGGCATCCGACCGGTCATGTGCGTTGGACGGACGATCCCGCGGCGGAGAGCGAGCTCTTGGCGACGGCCGAGCTATTGGCCGGCCGGAACTATCGGGCCGAGGTGTGGACGGGCGCCGAGGTACGTCGCTGTCTGGAGTCTGCACTCGTACTGCCCGATGAGGTCGCGGTCGTGCACTACCCGGACGAAGCCTGGGTGCACGGGCGTCGTCTCGTCCGGCGTTTGGTGGGTGAAGCCGTTGCCTCCGGCGCCGATCATCGATCCGGTACGGCCGTTCGCGCCATCGAGCTCGGGCACCATCCGAGCGTTGTGTTGTCCGACGGGACCCGGCTCGAGGTCGACGCCGTCGTGAACGCCGCGGGACCTGGTGCTGCTGAGGTTGCAGGACTCGTCGGGCGGCACCTGCCGATGCGTCGCGAGCCTGGCGCAGTCGCTCGACTCGCGTGTGAACGGGTCCCGATCGAACGAGCGATGCACACGCCGCACGTCGAGATCCGCCCCGATGGCGATGCGTCGGTGGTTCTGCACAGCCGGGAGGTCGATGCGCTCGTCGACACGGACGCTGATCTGGGCCAGCTGCTCCACACGCTGGCGGGCGCCGTCGTACCGGAGCTGAGCGAGGCTCGCGTCGCTGCGGTGCGTGCGGTCGAACGGCCGATCCCCGCCGATACGTTCCCATCGGTGGGAGCAGCGTTGGCCGGGTACTACGAGGCCGTGTCGCACAGCGGCATCACGCTCGGTCCACTGCTCGGCCGGCTCCTCGCCGCCGAGATCCTCACGGGCGAGCGGGACAACCTCCTCGCGGACTTCCGCCCCGAGCGTTTCGGGTGACCCCCCGCCTCTTCGGAAACAATGTTGCACCCGGCGGCAGAAATGTTCCGGAAAGACGCTGTGGCACGCTCGCCCGGCGGAAGTGTCGGTGGTGGCGGCTAGCTTCGGTGCCATGACCGCCCCTTGGACCACGGTGCTGGCACGAGTCGCCGAGCAGCTGAACGCTCATGGTGTCGATTGGATGCTGCTGGGCAGCGCTGCGACCGCGCTGCGGGGTGCAGCCGTGGTGCCGGGTGACATCGACATCGCCGGCCGCACGGAGGACGACATCGTGCGCGCGGCGGCGATCCTGCCGACGCCGCAGTCGGCCCCGGCAGACGGGCCTGCTGACTGGATCAGTACGGCGGCAGCACCCGTCCTGCACTTCGGCGGCGCCGAGGAACGGTGGACGTTCGGCCGATGGATGATCGACGGCGTCAAGGTCGAGCTGGCGCACATCGACGCACCCGCTGTCGACGGCCTGATGCTCGAAACCCGCAGCCCGCTGGTGTGGGCGCATCGACAGAACCTGGACTGTCACGGTCAGCCGATCCCGGTCGTCCCGCTGGAGGTCCAGCTCGTCACTATGATCGCGCGACACCAGGACGCCCGCCTCGCGGCGACCCTTGCCGCCGTCGACCCGGCCGCCCTCGACCTCCCGCTGCTGCGCCGCGCGATCGCGGACAAACAGTCCGAGGACCCGACCCTCGCACTGCCCGAGCCGATCAGGACGCTAGCCGCGGTAGGTGGCCTTCCATAGTTCGACGGACGGCCAGTTCGCGGCCCATTCAGGCGTGACGTAGTCGTACTCCGAGCGGGTGCCCGGCGGTACGACGTACTCGGTCAGCTCCTCGATCGTGAAGCCGGCGGCGCGGAGGACTCCGATCAACCGACCGGTCGGGAGCTGGAAGTGGGTGCCGCCGTCGGCGCGTTCGATCCGGGCGACGTCGGCGTACGGGCGACTCAACTCGCGGGTGGCGGCGGGCGCGTCAGGCGGTGTGCAGAGCTCTACGAGAGTGGAATTGCGCAGGAAGACCAGCTGACCGCCGGGCCGAAGCAGCCGCGCCGCCTCCGGGATCCACAACGCGGGATCGCACCAACTACTGGCGCCGTACTCACTGATCGCCACGTCGAAGCTGTCGTCGGGCAGCGGCACGCTCTCGGCATTCGCCCGCAGCAACGGAAACCGCAGCCCGAACTTCTCCTGAAGCCCCGCAGCCGTCGCCAACTGCTCCCCCGACGTGTCCACACCGACGGGCCGCCCACCGGCACGCGTCACCCACGCCCCGATGTAAGCCGTACCGCACCCGAGGTCGATCACGTCCTTGTCCTTCAACTCGGGTAGGACGTGCAGCTCCGACTCGGGCGTCGCCCAGATCCCCCAATGCGGCTCGGCCGTCCATTGCAGCTCGGCGCGACTGCCGAACCAATCGCTGTGATGCCCCGCCCACACCGCCTGATTCCGCGCCACGTGATCAGTCACGCCGAGCAGTCAACGCCGGACCTCACAGCGTCGCAACCGCATATCGGGTCAGGAGGCGAGGTCGTGGAGGCGGGTGGCGCTGGTGGGGTCGGCGGGGAGGAAGGTTTCGATGGCGAGGTTGGCGGCGGTGACCTCGAGGGGCGCGCCGATGGTGGCGATCAGGGTGAAGAGACGGACCGGGCCGAGGCGGGTGTTCAGGTCGAGGGTGACCATGGGCTGCTGGGCAGGGGCCGTCGGCGCCTGGTCCGGGAGATAGGCCTCGACCTCGGTGACAAGGTTCGACAGCGCCTCGTCGGCCGTGTCGCGGCTCTTGCGTTTGAGTTGGTGGATCAGCCCGAGACTGCAGGCGGCGGTCATCGACGAGATGCTCGGCAGGCCGCCGGGATGCACGGACAGGCGCAGCATGTTCATCGGCGGCTTCAGCAGTTCCGGGTCGACGCCTTCCCAGAGCAGGGAGGCGGCCGCGTTGGCGTCGATCAGGTTCCATAGGCCGTCGACGATCAGCGCCGGGTTCGGCAGGTGCGCGTCGAGCAGGGCGTGCAGCGAGGCGCGCAGCGGCAGCATCGACTCGGAGTCGTACGGCTCGTCGAGGTACAGCGGCGCGAAGCCGCCGGCCAGCAGCAGCCGGTTGCGTTCGGCGATCGGAAGGTCGAGATGGTTCGACAGGTGCACGAGCAACTGCCGGCTCGGCTGCGCACGGCCGGTCTCCACGAAGCTGAGGTGTTTCGTCGACACCTCGGCCTCGAGCGCCAGGTCGAGCTGGCTCAGCCGCCGGTGCGTCCGCCAGAAACGCAGCAGCTCCCCCACGTTCTCCTCGAGCACGGTCACGAGCTCAGCGTACGGCGATGCTCCGCGGCGCAGCCATTAACAAGGAGGTAATTGAGCCGCCTCCCTGGTGCCCCGATCGTTGGTGGTAGTCAACCGGGAAGGCAGCACCATGAACCCCGTCTACACAGCCGTCGCCACCTCGACCGGCCGCAATGCCCGCGCCGTCACCGCCGACGGCAAGCTCGACGTACAGCTCGCCATGCCGAAGGAGCTGGGCGGTACCGGCGACGGTCTCAACCCCGAACAGTTCCTCGCAGCCGGCTGGGCCGCGTGCTTCTCGACCGTGCTGCAGATCCTCGCCGAGCAGCAGCACCTCGACGCCAAGGACGTCGCCGTCACCGCCGAGGTCAGCCTCGTGCCGGGCAAAGGACGGTTCGACCTGGCCGCCGTACTGCGGGTCGCACTGCCCGAGCACCTTCAGGGCGAGACCGGCACGAAGTTGCTCGAGGCAACCCACAACACCTGCCCGTACTCGCGCGCGACTGCCGGCAACATCTCCGTCGAGGTCGTTCAGGAAGCGGTGACGCTCGCATCCACGCCGTGATCCGCGAACAGGGCATGCAGGGCGGCGTGCCCCTGGGTGAAGTCCCACTGCTCGGCGTGCAGCCCCGCCGCCCGGGCGCCCGTGATGTTCCGCGCGGTGTCGTCGATGAACAAGATGGTGTCGGGCGCGGCGCCGATCAGCTCGGCCGCCCGGGTGAAGAAGCCCGGATCCGGCTTCGCCACACCGAGGTCGCACGAGTAGCAGCTGACGTCGAACAATTCGTCGTACCCGAGCGCCGTCCGCATGTGCGCGCCGCGGTACATCTCCTGGTTCGTCCCGAGGTGGACGCCGTACCCGTTGCGCCGCAGCGTCCGCACGATGTCGAGGGACTCCTCGATCAGCACGATGTTCTTCCACACCGCGTCGTACACCTCGGTCACCGGCGTCCGTACGCCGAAACGCTCCAGCGACGCCGCCAGCAACGGAAGGTAGTCACCGCGCCCGGCGAGCATGGGCAACTCGTCGGACCACGTCTCGTGCAGGAACTCCCGCGCGCGGTCGCCGAGGTACGGCTCCATGGCGGTGTACCACCCGCCGGGCAGATCCTGCAGTACGCCGTCGGCGTCGAACAGCACGTGCCGCACCTTCGACCCGGCGACCGCACGCTTGGAACCACCCGAGGTCGGCGTCAGCACGGTCCCGGCCGGCAGCGGTGTCGGCTCACTGCGCTCGTACGGGACGATGCCGACCTGGAACTCGTCTTCGTAGATCACGGTCCCGGGATCACTCGACGTGACCCGTGACCAGGCGACGTCGTGCGCGGTCAGGATCGCGCACAACGTCTCCACCCGCGACCGCATCGGCTCCGGCAGCGGGTCCTTGAACCAGGTCACCGCGCCGACACTGTTGCCGTCGGCATAGAAGTCCGGATTCGGCAGCTCGGCCAGGAACCAGTCGTCGATGTCGAGGTACTGCGCTTCCTCGGCCGCGGTCAGCCGGCCCGCTCGCCGCAGATGATCCACTGCGACGAACAGGCCGACCTCGACCCCCAGCCGCCCGCGATAGCCGACCTGCAGACGGACGTAGGTGCGCTCACTCATGCACCAGATCATGCCCGACCGCTCGCCGTACAGGGCGGCGCGAACCTCCGGCGGGAGGTTGCACATGGTCAGGCGGGATCTTGCAGCAGGCCGAGGACGTTGCCGTCGGGGTCGGTCACCGTGGCGACGAGGCGGCCGTTGGACACGTCCTTCGGGGCCGACAGGACGGTGCCGCCGGCCTCGACGATCGCCTTGAGGCGGTCCTCGATGTCGGTCACGTGCCAGTGCGCCACCGGCGCGGTCATGTCACTGTTCGGGACCAGGCCGATCTGCTGGCCGGCGGCCTCGAACCCGACGTAGTACGGCGAGTCCGCAACCGGCTCGACGCCGAGCAGCGCCGCGTACACCGGCTTGGCCTTCTCGAGGTCGGTCACCGGGTGCAGGATCGTCTGGACACCTTGCGTGCTGGTCATCTCATCATCTCCGTCGTCGTGGGCCGGAGCCCGTCAGTTCCAACACCTCCAAGCTATTTCGCCACCCCCACCGGTTGCTTCTCGATTCCTGATCGGTTGGCGAGATCACGCCGATTCCTCGGGGCATCGCGGAGCGGGACGGCCTGGCGTGCGACGGCGAGTTGTTGTTCGCTTGCTTGTGTGCCGTACACGGTCGGAGGCGATCTCCTCCGCGAGCGTCGGGCGAGCGGAGTCACCCGCCTCGAAGGTCTCAGTTGACGTACTCCGCCAGGTGTTTGCCGGTCAGGGTTTTGGGCTTCTTGATGAGGTCTGCGGGGGTGCCTTCGAAGACGACCTTGCCGCCGTCGTGGCCGGCTCCGGGGCCGAGGTCGATGATCCAGTCGGCGTGCGCCATCACGGCCTGGTGGTGCTCGATCACGATCACCGACTTGCCGGAGTCGACCAGCCGGTCCAGGAGGCCCAGGAGCTGCTCGACGTCGGCGAGGTGCAGCCCGGTCGTCGGCTCGTCGAGGACGTAGACGCCGCCCTTCTCCCCCATGTGCGTCGCGAGCTTCAGCCGCTGCCGCTCACCGCCGGACAACGTCGTCAGCGGCTGCCCGAGCGACAGGTACCCGAGACCGACGTCCGCCAGCCGCTCCAGGATCTTCTCCGCCGCCGGGACCCGCGCCGCACCGTCCGCGAAGTACGGCAACGCCTCCGACACCGGCATCGCGAGCACATCGGCGATGTTCTTCCCGCCGAACGTGTACTCCAGTACGGCCGCCTGGAACCGGCGCCCTTCGCACTCCTCACACGTGGACTCGACGGTCGCCATCACGCCGAGCTCGGTGTAGATCACGCCCGCGCCCTTGCACGCCGGGCAGGCACCCTCCGAGTTGGCGCTGAACAGCGCAGGCTTCACGCCGTTCGCCTTCGCGAACGCCTTCCGGATCGGCTCCAGCAGACCTGTGTACGTCGCCGGATTGCTCCGCCGCGACCCGCGGATCGCACCCTGGCCGATCGCCACCACGCCGTCGCGGTCCGCGATCGACCCGTGGATCAGCGAGCTCTTCCCGGACCCGGCGACCCCGGTCACGACAGTCAGTACGCCGAGCGGTACGTCGACGTCGACATCCTGCAAGTTGTTCAACGAAGCCCCGCGCACCTCCATCACCGACGACGCCGATCGGACCGACTCCTTCAGCGAAGCACGGTCGTCGAAGTGCCGCCCGGTGAGCGTCCCGCTGGTCCGCAGCTTCTCCAGCGTCCCCTCGAACACGACCTCGCCGCCACCGGTCCCCGCGCCGGGTCCGAGGTCGATCACATGGTCGGCGATCGCGATCGTCTCCGGCTTGTGCTCGACGACGAGCACCGTGTTGCCCTTGTCCCGCAGTTGCAGCAGCAGTTCGTTCATCCGCTGGATGTCGTGCGGGTGCAGACCGATGGTCGGCTCGTCGAACACGTACGTCACGTCGGTCAGCGACGACCCGAGATGCCGGATCATCTTGGTCCGCTGCGCCTCGCCCCCGGACAGGGTGCCGGCCGGCCGGTCCAGCGACAGGTAGCCGAGCCCGATGTCGACGAACGCCTGCAGTGCGGCGCCGAGCGCCTTGAGCAGCGGTGCGACCGACGGCTCCTTGAGCTTCCGGATCCAGGCCGCCAGGTCGGTGATCTGCATCGCGGTCAGGTCCGCGATGTTCTTGCCGTTGATCTTCGAGGACAGCGCCTCCGCGCTGAGCCGGGTGCCGTCGCAGTCCGGGCAGGTCGTGAACGTCACCGCACGCTCCACGAACGCGCGGATGTGCGGCTGCATCGCGTCCACGTCCTTGGACAGGAACGACCGCTGGATCGCCGGGATGATGCCGGTGTAGGTGAGGTTGATGCCCTCGACCTTGATCTTGGTCGGCTCCCGGTGCAGCAGGTCGTGCAGTTCCTTCTTGGTGTACTTCTTGATCGGCTTGTCCGGGTTGAAGTACCCGGCGCCGCGGAAGATCCGCCCGTACCAGCCGTCCATGCTGTAGCCGGGGATCGTCAGCGCGCCCTCGTTCAGCGACTTCTCGGCGTCGTACAGCGCGGTCAGGTCGAAGTCGGTGACCGAGCCCATGCCCTCACAGCGCGGGCACATGCCGCCGGCGTACACCTGCTCGCGGACGACCTTCTTCTCACCGGCGCCCTTGTCGGCCGTCATCGAGCCACTCGCGGTGCGCTTCGGGACGTTGAACGAGTACGCCGTCGGCGGGCCGAGGTTCGGCTGGGCGATCCGGCTGAACAGGATCCGGAGCATCGCGTTCGCGTCGGTCGCTGTACCGACGGTGGACCGCGGGTTGGCGCCCATCCGCTCCTGGTCGACGAGGATCGCGGTGGTCAGACCGTTCAGTACGTCGACCTCCGGGCGGGCCAGCGTCGGCATGAACCCCTGGACGAACGCGCTGTACGTCTCGTTGATCAGCCGCTGCGACTCCGCGGCGATGGTGCCGAACACGAGCGAGCTCTTCCCCGACCCGGAGACCCCGGTGAACGCGGTCAGCCGGCGCTTCGGGATCTCGACGCTGACGTCCTTGAGGTTGTTCACCCGGGCGCCGGTCACCCGGATCATGTCGTGGCTGTCGGCAACGTGGTCCATGCGCGTCTTCTCCAAGAAGTGGGTGTCAGGAGGCCTGGTTGATCCGGACGTGGTTGCCGGCCGGGTCGCGGAACGCACAGTCGCGGACCCCGTACGGCTGGTCCACCGGCTCCTGGATGACCTCCGCGTCGCTGGCCTGCAGGCGCTCGAACAGCCCGTCCAGGTCGTCGGTCCGGAGCACCACGGTGGCGTACGTGCCCTTCGCCATCATCTCCTGGATCATCCGGCGCTCGTCGTCGGTGATCGCCGGGTCGACGGCGGCCGGGCTGAGCACGATCGCGGTGTCGGGCTGGCCGGGCGGGCCGATCGTGATCCAGCGCATGCCCTCGTACCCGACGTCCATCCGCACCTCGAAGCCGAGCAGGTCCCGGTAGAACGCCAGCGACGCCTCCGGGTCGGTGTGCGGGAGGAAGCTGTTCTGAATCTTCAGGCCCGGTGCGTTGTCCATGGGGGTCACGCTACGTGCCGGATGCGGGAGATGCTTCTCGATTCCTGATCGGTCGCGTCACCTGTTTCGCGACACACGACGGGATCCCGACCGTGGCGTCGGCCGCGCGCTGCCGGTAGACGCTCGGCGGCATCCCGACCAGCTCCGTGAACCGGGTGCTGAACGTCCCCAGCGACTGGCAGCCGACCTCGAAACAGACATCGGTGACGCTCATCCCGCCGCGCCGCAGCAGCATCATCGCGCGCTCGATCCGGCGCGTCATCAGATACCCGTACGGCGACTCTCCGTAAGCACGCTTGAACTCGCGGCTCAGGTGCCCGGACGACATGTGCACCCCCCGGGCCAGCGCCTCCACGTCCAGCGGCTGCGCGTACTCCCGGTCGATCCGGTCCTTCACCCGCCGCAGCAACGCCAGATCCCGCAGCCGCTGCTCGTCCGTCGCCCCGCTACTCACGGTAGGAATCCTCCCACCTCAACCAACCGAAGTCACTCAGGCGCAGGGTCCGATCGTCGAGATGAGGCCGTGGTGGTCCGACTTCGGGATCGGGTACCAGTTCGTGCCGTCGGAGCACCAGCCCGGTTTCACGAACAGGTGGTCGATGCGGACGAGGAGCGCGGCCCACTTTCCGATCTGCGACGGGCGACCCCAGCTGTCGAGCATTGCGTCGTCCAGGTGCTTGGTGAGGACGCGGTAGTCACGGCCGCGGTCGGTGGTGTTCAGGTCACCGGCCACCACCACGGGGCGATCGTCACGCGCCGCCCGGGCGGCGAGCTGCTCGATCAGCCGGTGATGCTCGGCGACGGTTGTCTGGTACGGCTGTCCGTCGTCGGTCGACTGGTTGTACGTCGATCCGCCCGACGTCCACCACGGCCGGGGCACGTGCGCCGCGATCACGTCGAACTCACCCGACGGCGCGTGCACGCGCAGGACGTACCCGGGCAGATCGGGACCCGGCTTCTCGACGACGGTCAGCGGCCACCGGCTGAAGATCCCGACCGACGGGCCGGTCCAGTCGGCGACATGGTTCGGGTACGCCTCGGCCAGCCGATCGGTCAGTGGCTCACCGATCTCCGACACCACGAGGACGTCGGCCTTGAGTGCCAGCAGGCTGTCCGCGCCTTCGATCTCCCCGACCCCGATATTCGCTGCCGCGAACCGTACGGTGCGACCCGGATCGACCGTACCGGTGCCGTGCGGGATCCACGGCCCGAACGTGGCGACGATCCCGACGAGCAACGTCGACACCGCGAACGCCACAGCAGCCCAGCGGCGCCGTCCGAGCACGCCGACGATCCCCACGACGACCGCGACGACGACCACGAGCAGCGGCAGCACGATCGCTGCCACGTCGGTGACCACCCCGAGCCGATCACGCAGCACGAACCACACCCACGGCAACAACGCGGCGATCCCGATGCCCATGGACCGCCGCACCAGCGGCTCCCCCTCCACCTCACCAGGCTATGTCACAGAACCTGATAGGAAACAAAGACGACCTGTCCCTTCCGCTCCACCTCGGTCAGTCTCAGCCGGGCGTCGGCCGGGAAGAGTGCCTTCCCACCCGCGAGCAGCACCGGCGTGATCCCGATGACGATCCGATCCAGCACCCCCGCCTCCGCAAACGCGGCGGCGAGCCCGCCGCCGCCTGCGACGAACACGTCCTTGGCACCCGCCGCCTGGACCATCGCCGGATGCTCCGCCGCGACGTCGGTGGCGAACCGCAAGTTCGCGCCCGGCACCTTCGGGAGGTCCGAGCGATGAGTGAAGACCCAGACCGGGCGGTCGCCGTGGGCCTGGTGCCAGCGTTCGGGGTGCTGGAGGAGGTCGGCGTCGCGGAGGATCGCCTCGTACGTCGATGCGCCCATCGCGACCGCGCCGACGCCGTCGAGGAACGTGGTGAAGTCGCGGTCGCCGGGTGGGAGGTCGTACAGCCAGTCCAGTTCGTGGTTCGGGCCGGCGACGAACCCGTTCAGGGTCGACGTCATCAGGTAGGTGGTGCTCATCTGGCGCCCCAGTTCAGGTAGGCGACGTTGGCGAGGAGCCAGCCGAAACCGATGGCCTGCCGGCCGTCCCGCTCGGGGGTCGGCTGGTAGCGGTTGTAGAGGGCCAGGCAGTGGGCATGGACCTGCGGGTCCCACGGCGTGGCCTGCATCCAGCGCGGTGCCTGGGCCGCGACCGACGCCGCACCGGTCGCTCCGCCGGCCACGGTCGTGTGGATGGCGGGCAGTCCGCCGGGGTCGGTGAAGGCGACGTTCTGGGTGAAGGTGCGCGCGATCCGTTCCATGTCGCGGCCGGTGAACGCGAGTTTGGCGCGGAACGCCCGGACCGCGAACTCGACGTCGATCGCGCCGTGGCTGATGTCCTCGAACTGCCGCGCCGGGCCGCCGGACGGCGTGAAGATCGAGAGATCGGTCGCCGGGTCACCGGTCTTGGTGAACCCTTCGTAGATGTGACCGCCCATCGGCCAGTAATGCCACTGGTACGCATCGCCGGTGTCGGCGACGAGCTGGTTCGCGAGCATCCGGCCGAGCGCGGCGACCTTCTGCCGGTACCCGCGATCACCGGTGACGAGCGCCAGCTCCACCAGCGTCTGACCGAGCCCGACCGACTGGTTGATCGGCTGCTCACACCCGTCGTACGGGAGCGGCTGCCCCTTCGGCCAGATCAGATGGTCGCTCCGGTACTCCCAGTCGTGAACGGCGACCGCCTCCCGGCACGCCTGCAGATACTCGGCAGCCTTCCGCTGGTAGCGCCGGCGCAGCACCGGCGAGCCGGCGACGATCCGTACGAAGCTTGCGATCGGGTACGTGATCATGCCGGTGTGCACGGCGAAGATCACCGGCTTGCAGTGCATCTGGTAGCTGCCGAACTTCGGCAGGTCGCCGGCGTGCGGGGCCGTCCGCCGGTCCTCGGCCGTGAGCTGCAGCGGGCCGGGCGCGGCCGCGTAGATCCGGGCGACCGCATAGTCGGGGCTGGCGGGGTCGAGCGACAGGTCGGTGAGCGTGACCGTGCGGTTCACGAAGGTGTTGACGAGCTGGACGGAGAACGTGTCGGCCCGCGTCCCCGCGGAGACCGTGATCGTGGTGTCCTCGGCGTACGAGAGCGCCTCGCGGAGGTCGAGCAGCGGCTGACCGTTGCTGTCGGCAAGGGTCGCGTAGCCGGTGGTGTACGGATGGTCGGCGCGCCAGGCAGGCAGCGAGAGCCCGCGGTAGTCGGTGACGCCGCGGGCGCTGTCGCGAACCTCGAGGACCTGGTCGACGTTGTCGATCAGCCGGTCGAGGTAGTACGTGTCCCGGTACGTCTCGTACATCCGGATCAGGCCGAGCAGCACGTACGACTGGCTCCACGCGAGCATGCCGGAGCGGCCGTCGCGATTGGTGTTGTCGTTCGGCTGATCCGGCTGACCGGGACCGCCTTCCTGGAAGAGCCGGTCCCAGTCGTCGAACGTCCGACGCGCGGTGTAGTCGACGCCCTCGGCGTACGCCGGTGAAGCTCCGACAGCACCGGCCACCGCGCCAGCGGCCGTCAGTTGGATGAGAGTGCGGCGGGACGGACGGATCTCGGGCATGGGCGGCCTCCTGGAAAGACTGGGCGATATCCAGTGCAGGCCAGTTTCCCGCAGGGAATCGATTTACGGCAGGTCGAGCGTCAGTGGTAAATCCTTGAGGAACTCGACCGCGTCGAACATCGCCCCCGCCGACGCGACGCCGCCAGACCGCGTCTCGCCGCCCAAGATCCGCCTGACCGCACCGACTGCCAACGGCGCCGAGATCGCATAGATGTCCTGCCCGGACGCCGACGCCCGGAGCCCGTCGACCCGCACATCAACCACGAACGTCTGGTCCGAACGCCCTTCATCGTCGACCGCCGCCGGTGCCGGGGTGTCCGCGTCGAACAAATCTCCCGCGGCCGCGAGCGTCATGTACGTCCGCACCTCACGGACGTCCAGATGGCTGGGGATCGTGACGATGTCGGCCATGCTGAACTCGGCCAGCACCCGGCGCTCACCCACCGGCTCCGGGAAGGTCCAGTCCTCCTGCACCGGAGGATCGTCGTGGTACTGCAGTCGGCCGTCCGCGAACCGCACCCGCCGCCCGTTGCGCCGGTCGTGCCAGACCTTCCCGGCGGCACGGGTCCCGGGCGTGGGATGCCAACTGCTCAGTCCGTACGCGACCTGCACCGAGTCCGCCGTGGTCCGCTCCCCCAGCAGGGCGGTCGTCAGCAGGTCGCCGATCCCGCCGTAGAACGCCATCGCCGGAACGACCGGGAGATCGCTGCGCCGGGCGAGGCTCTCGGTGTTGACCTCGATCTCGGCCGCCACGTCGACGTACGGGATCCGCTGCCGCGCTGCTGCGTCGATCAGCGGTTCGGCGGTGTTCACGAACGGCCCGGCAGCGTTGATCACCGCGGCGGCATTCTTCAGGGCCAGGTCCAGGGACTGCGGGTCGTCGACGGCAGCCGGCCGTACGTCAAGGTGTCCCCATTGCTCCTCGAGAGCGGCGGCGTTGCGCCCGGCGGCGATGACCGGGAGGTCCTGGCGGAGGAGTTCCTGGACGACGAAGCGGCCGGTGTGACCGGTGGCGCCGTACACGACGATTGCGTTCATACGACCAGTCTCGGTGCCGGTCGGCACCCTGCGTGAGAGTCCGGAACGACAGCATCCGTACACTTTCGGACATGCACACCGTCGCGCTGGCGACCGCCGGGCACCTGCTGCACTTCGAGCTCGGCATCGCGTACGAGATCTTCGGCAACCCACCGCTCGAGGTCGCGGAGTGGTACGACGTGCGCCTGTGCGGGCCAGGCCCCGCACAGGTCGGGCCGTTCGTGGTGGAGCCGTCGGACGGGCTGGACCGGCTCGCGACCGCCGACACGGTGCTCGTGCCGGCGCTCGCGGACATCGACGAGCCGCCGCCGGCCGCGTTGGTAGCCGCCGTTCGGGCGGCGTACGACTCCGGAGCGCGGATCGCGTCGCTGTGCACAGGGGCGTTCGTCCTCGGGGCGGCCGGCTTGCTCGACGGGCGCCGCGCGACGACCCACTGGGGGCATGCCGCGGCGTTGAGCGAGCGGTATCCGGACGCCGAGGTCGATGCCGACGTGCTGTACACGGACAACGGGAACGTCCTGACCGCGGCCGGGAAGGCGGCGGCGGTGGATCTGTGCCTGCACCTGGTGCACCTCGATCACGGGGCGACGATCGCGAACACCGTCGCGCGGCGGCTCGTCGTACCGCCCCACCGGGCCGGCGGCCAGGCGCAGTTCGTGTCGACGCCGCTGCCGACGAGCGGGGATCACTCACTCGCGCAGTTGCTGACCTGGGCCGAGGAGCGTCTCGACCAGCCGTTGACGGTCACCGACCTCGCGCGGCAGGCGAGCACGAGCCCGCGGCACCTCGGCCGGCAGTTCCGTTCGATCACCGGTCAGACCCCGCTGCAGTGGCTGCTGACGCAACGGGTTCGGCGCGCGCAACAGCTCCTCGAGTCCACCGACGAGGGCATCGAGCAGGTGGCCGTTGCGACCGGCCTCGGTACCGCCACCACGCTGCGGCGGCACTTCCAGCGCGTCGTCGGCGTACCCCCGAACACCTACCGGCAGTCGTTCCGCAGCCCGTAGGCTCGACCACCATGAGCCTCCAGGAACTTCGCTTCCGGGCGACGCACCTCGCCGCGGTCCGCGCCGGTACGAAGCGGATCACCATGCGGTACAACGATCCCGTCGAGGTCGGGCCGGCCATGCTCGTCTTCGAGTTCGACGAGGAGATCCGGCTCCCCGGACGAATCCTGTCGACGGTCGCCAAGCGCGCCGACCAGGTGACCGAGGCGGAAGCACTCGAGGACGGCTTCGCCGGAGCGCACGACATCGTCCCCGGCCTGAGCAGCTACTACCCGGACCTGAAGCCGACCGACGAGCTCGTCATCGTCCGCTTCGAGCTCTCGTACCCGCGCCGGATGCACACAGCGTTGGACACCACCGATGCGGCCGGGCTGGCCGAGTTCTACCGGCAGTTGCTCGGACTGCAGTACCGGCCGGGTGACGAGCCGACCCCTGACGCCGACTGGCTCGTCCTGGTCGACGCCGACGGCAACCGTCAGCTCGCGATCCAGCAGGTCGACGAACTCAAGCAGTCCACCTGGCCGTCGCACGACGTGCCGTCCCAGATGCACATCGACTACGCCGTAGCGTCGGTCGACGAACTCGAACACCACCGGCGCCATGCGGAGGAGCTCGGCGCCAAACTCCTGTACGACCGGACGGCCGACGCGGGCGAACCGCTCTACGTCCTGGCCGATCCGGCCGGTCACCCGTTCTGCCTGCTGGTAGGACAAGCATGATCGAGTTTCGTGAGGCCGGGTCCGGCGACCTGGACGGGATCCTCGCGCTGTACGGGCAGCTGCATCCGGCTGATCCGCCGGTGCGGGATGCGCCTGGCGTGTTCGGGGCGATCCTCACGACACCGGGGCTGCAGCTGTTCGTGCTCGAGGACGAGGGCGCGATCGTGGCGACGACGTACCTCAATCTGGTTCCGAACCTCACCCGCGGTGGATCGCCGTACGGCGTGATCGAGAACGTCGTGGTCGACGAGGCACGGCGCGGGACCGGGCTGGGGAAGCAGATCATGGCGAGCACGCTGCAGGCGGCCTGGGACGCCGGGTGCTACAAGGTCATGCTGCAGACCGGTTCGCGGCGGGAGTCGACGCACGCGTTCTACCGGCGCTGCGGGTTCGATCCCGGCGAGAAGACCGCGTACGTCAGCCATCCGGCCTAACCTGAACCCGTCATGGATGCGTTGGCGGAGGTGCGGCGGCTGATTGTCGGCGCGGTCGGTCGTGAGCAGTCGATCGACGGGCTGCTGCTGTCGGTGGTCGATGCGCCGACGCCGCCGACCGCCGGCCTGGCCTCGC
This sequence comes from Kribbella sp. NPDC048928, assembly GCF_043197975.1. Taxonomy (NCBI): domain Bacteria; kingdom Bacillati; phylum Actinomycetota; class Actinomycetes; order Propionibacteriales; family Kribbellaceae; genus Kribbella; species Kribbella sp. NPDC048928. The sequence continues at coordinate 401,729 of NZ_JBICUC010000005.1, forward strand.
CGACGTTCGCGTTGGTGGCGCAGGGACGCAAACGGCTCGCGCTCGGGGACCAGGTCTTCGAGTACGGCGCCGGCGACTACCTCGTCGTCTCGGTCGACCTTCCGGTGACCGGGCATTTCGTCGAGGCGTCCAAGGAAGCGCCCTGCCTCGGCGTCGGACTCGAACTGCGTCCGGAACCGATCGCCGCGCTGCTGCTCGACGCGGCCGAGAAGCCCGGCGCCCCGGTCCGTGGCCTGGTCGTGAGCCGCGCCTCGGCCGACCTGGTCGACGCGGTCATCCGCCTGCTCCGGCTCGTCGACTCTCCCGACGACGCCCGCGTCCTTGCGCCGCTCGTCCAGCGCGAGATCCTCTGGCGGCTGTTGCGCAGTCCGCAGGGAGCCGCCGTTCGCGACATCGGTCTCGCCGACAGCAGCCTGTCGCACGTCGCCCGCGTGATCGGCTGGATCCGCGACCACTACACCGAACCCTTCCGCGTCGAGGACCTCGCCGAGATGGCCGGCCTCAGTACGTCGGCGTTCCACCGGCACTTCCGGACGGTGACCGAGCTGACGCCGATCCAGTTCCAGAAGAAGATCCGCCTGCAGGAAGCGCGGCTGCGGGTGGTGGGGCTCGGCGAGGACGTGACCAGTGCCGGGTACGCAGTCGGGTACGACAGCCCGTCCCAGTTCAGCCGCGAGTACCGTCGCGAGTTCGGTACGCCGCCGAGCCTCGATCGAGCAGGATCAGGCAAGTCCTCGCGAGCATTGATCTAACACATCTCCCGCCCAGGAACGTGTACTGGAGAAGTCCTTGTTCCTGGCTCTGAAGGAGTTGTGCACGATCATGCAGGTAGCAGTCATCACCGGCGGAAGTTCCGGCATCGGTCAGGGCGCGGCGTTCGAGCTCGCGAAGCGCGGCACCGCCGTCGTCCTCACGTACCGGGGCGGTCGTGAGCGGGCCCTGGAGACGGTGCGGCGGATCGAGAAGGACGGCGGTACGGCGACCGCGCTACCGCTGGACGTCGCGCGGACGGACAGCTTCGCGGCGTTCCGCGAGGCGCTCACCGACGTACTGCGGCAATGGGACCGGACGACGTTCGACGTTCTGGTCAGCAACGCCGGGGTCGGCCAGCCGCCGGTGATGTTCGAGGACACCACCGAGGACCTCTTCGACCAGATGGTCGACGTGCATCTCAAAGGCCCGTACTTCCTGACGCAGGCGCTTGTCCCCTTGCTCGAAGACAACGGCGCCGTCGTCTTCACGACCAGTACGTCGGCACTCGAGTCGGCGCGCCCGACGCCCGGCTACTCCGTCTACGCGAGCGTGAAGGGCGCGCAGGTCGTTCTCACCCGGTACCTCGCGAAGGAGCTGAGCGTTCGCGGGATCCGCGTCAACGCGGTCGCGCCGGGCGTCACCCGGACCCGTCTCGGCGACGACGCGTTCGCCCAGTACCCCGAACTGATCCCGCCGATCGCCGAACGCACCGCCCTCGGCCGGATCGGTGAGGCCGACGACCTCGGCAGGGTGATCGCGTTCCTCGGCTCGCCCGACGCCGCCTGGATCACCGCGCAGACCGTCGAGGCCTCGGGCGGCTACGAGCTCTGATTCTGCAACCGGTTGCGTACGGACCTCGCTCGACAGCTGTCCGGGCGGTTAGGCTGCGCAGCATGTCCCCCAGTGACCCCGCGGCGCCGACGATCACCAACGTCGCGGCGCTCGCGGGCGTCTCGCGGGCCACGGTCTCCCGGGCGTTCGGCAATCCCGGCGTGCTGCGTCCGGACACGGTCGCGCGGGTCCGCGCCATCGCGGCCGACCTTGGATACGTACCCAATCCGACGGCGCAGGCGCTCTCGACCGGGCGGCACGGACTGCTGGCGATGATCGTTCCGGACATCGCGAACCCGTTCTTCCCGCCGATGATCGGCGCCGCACAGGGCCGTGCGGAGACCGCCGGGCTCGCGCTGCTGCTCGGCAACACCGACGAGGACCCGGCGCGCGAACACACGATGGTCGGCCGGCTGACGCTGCAGGCCGACGGCTTCGTGCTCGCCGCGAGCCGGATGAGCCAGCGGCAGATCCGCGACCTGGCCGCCCGCCGTCCGGTCGTGCTCGTGAACCGCGACGTCGCCGGCATCTCCCGTGTTCTCGTCGACAGCGCGGACGGCGTCCGCGCGGCGGTCGAGCATCTTGCCGAACTGGGGCACACCCGGATCGCCTACCTGGCCGGGCCGTCACGATCGTGGGCGAACGGGCAGCGCAAGAAGGCGGTCAAGCGCGCCGCCGAACGGATCGGCGTCGAGGCCGTGATGCTGCCCGGCCAGGTGTCGAGCTACGAAGCCGGCATGAAGGCGGCGCCGACGCTGCTGGAGAGCCAGGTCACCGCTGCGGTCGCGTTCGACGACGTCCTCGCGCACGGCGTCATGGCCGGCCTTGCACAGCGAGGCGTCTCGGTGCCGGGCGACATCAGCCTGGTCGGCTGCGACGACGTACTCCAGGCGCAGGTCTACCCGCCCCTGACCACCGTCTCGGCCCACGCAGCCGACGCAGGAGCCGCCGCGGTCGATCTCCTGGTCCAGCGCCTCGAGAACCCGGACAGCCCCGACCGCCGGGTCCTCTTGGACACCTCCCTCATCATCCGCGCGACTACTGCGCCGGCTCCTTAAGCTGCAACCGGTTGCAGGCTACGGCCAGGTGTCACCCCAGGTTGTGATGCGGGCGGCGCGATAGCCGGCGTTCGACTTGGGTACCACGACGCGCTCCGCTGCGCCCGTGGACGTGCAGAGGTCCAGTACGACCCGGTTCTTCGGACGGACCGGACGCGCGATCACCCGGGCCTGCGGCGGGCGGATGGGGCGGCTGGTTGCGACGACGTACGCGAACTTCTCGTCCTCGAAGTTGCGCGTGCCGTCCTTCAGAAGCCGATGCAGCTCGGTACGCGGCAGGCGGGTCGCGAAGTGGCACCAGTCGACCGGACACGGACCCGCATGCGGACACGGCGCCGCGATCCGGAAGCCGTGCTCGATCAGCAACTCACGGACCGCGAGGATCCGATGGTGCCCGCGCGGGGTGCCAGGCTCGACGACCACGACCGTCTGCGCGCACCGTACAGCGGTGTGGATCAGCGCGGCCCGGGCCTCGACGGTCAGCTCGCTCAGCACGTAGCCGATCGTCACAAGATCCACCGGCCCGGGCGGGCTCCAGTGCCTGAGGTCGGCCGTCGTCCACCGCCAGCGGTTGCCCGCAGCAAGCTGTTGCCCAAGACCAACCGCGGCCGCCCGCCGTTCGACGATCTCGACAGCGCCGAGGCCCGGCCAGCGAGCCAAGGCCGCCCAGGCGGCCGCGCCGGTCCCACCTCCGAGATCCAGGTGGGTCGTGACGGCCCCGTCAACATGACGGTCGACCGCCGCAGTTCGTGGTGCGGTACGCCGCGCAGCGCCCGCGTGAGGACAGCATGAAGTTGGGTGTCCACGGAGGACATGGGAAATCTCCGGTTTGAGGATTGCTGTCAGCGGACAGCGGTCGAGGAGGGAATGGCGCGGAACCGGAGAACCTTCCTGGCCATCACACACCTCCTCGAGTCACCTCGACGGTAGCAGAAGTCAGCGTCCCTCCGCCGTGCATAAACAGACCTTGTTGCCCTGCGGGTCCGCGAGCACGATGAACGCCGGCGCCTCCTCGTCGTACACGACCTTGCCGCCGGCGGCGATCGCGGCCTCGATCCGGGACGGGACCACCTCGGACGGCAGCCACAGGTCGAGGTGGAAGCGCTGGCGCGGCGTCTCGTGCGGTGTCGTGCCCTGGAACCACAGATTCGCCACCCGCCGGGTCGGGTCGAGGATGTCGTTCCCCTTGAACGAGTCCGTGCTGCCGGTCAGCACCGCCGCCCAGAACGGCCCGATCGCGGCCAGGTCCCACGTGTCCAGCCCGACCTCGAGCTGCGCCACCGCCAACGGGTCGGCCGTCAGCCCGTACTCCATCGCGATCCCACTGATCCGCTCCGCCAGCGCCGCATCCCGGCTCGCCACGTCGACGAACGTCGCACCGAGCCGCAACTCCGGTACGACATCCGCATCCGAGCATGCCTCCCCCACCGCTTGGACGAACCGCGCCCCCTCGGCCAGCGACTTCGTCCCGAACCGCGCATGCAACGCCTGCGCCAGCTTCCGCCAGTCCCGCAACTCGATCTCGGACACCCTGTCCACCTCCTGCCCAGACCCTAGATCCAGCTACCGACAGTTCGTGATAGACCTGTCGCCGGATCAGGGGTGTCGACCGAACGGAGCGGTATGTATCGCAGGCTCGTACTCAAGCTCTCGGGTCAGGCGATCGCCGGCCCGAACGAGTTCGGATTCGACAGCGGGCGGCTCACGCACCTCGCGAACGAGGTGATCTCGCTGCGGGCGACCGGTGTCCAGGTCGCGGTCGTGGTCGGCGGCGGGAACGTGTTCCGCGGGAACCGGGCCGACGACTGGGGGATCGACCGGGTCGAGGCCGACAACATCGGCATGCTCGGCACCGTGATCAACGCGGCGCTGCTCCGCGGCCGGCTGGCCGCACTCGGCGCGCACGGGGTCCGGCTGATGACGGCGGTCCCGATCGACAACCTCGCCGAGCCGTACATCCGGCTGCGGGCGCTCCGGCACCTGGAGAAGGGCTCGATCGTGCTGCTTGCCTGCGGCAACGGTCAGCCGTTCACCACCACCGACTACCCGTCGGTGCAGCGCGCGATCGAACTCGAGGCGGACGCGTTGCTGGTCGCGAAGAACGGCACCGACGGCGTGTACGACGCGGACCCGAACCGGCACCCGGACGCCCGGCGCTTCGACCACCTGAACTACCAGGAGGTGATCGACCGGGGTCTCGGCGTGATGGACCAGACCGCGTTCATCCTCGCCCGCGACCACCACCTGCCACTGCACGTCTTCGACATCGACCGCCCGCACGCCGCGACCACGATCGCGACCGGCACCGCGGTGGGCACCCTGATCAACTGACCTGTAGCTCCGAGCTAAATGGTTTGTCCGACCCCGAGAGAAGTTGGTGTACTCGACCGGTACGCAGCAGTGACCGAACAGGTGATCGAGAAGGAGTCCGTCATGCGACCTCGCTTCATGTCTGGCATGGAAACGGACCACACCTGTTCGAAGGACATGAAGCTGCGTGGAAGTACTCAATCTTGGGATCCTGGCGCATGTTGACGCCGGAAAGACCAGCCTGACCGAGCGGCTGCTGTACGCCGCCGGTGTCATCGACGAGGTCGGCAGTGTCGACGACGGCAACACCCAGACCGACTCGCTCGCGCTCGAACGGCAGCGCGGGATCACGATCAAGACCGCGGTCGCCGCGTTCACCCTCGGCGACCTGTTCGTCAACCTGATCGACACTCCCGGCCACCCGGACTTCATCGCCGAGGTGGAGCGGGCGCTGAGCGTGCTCGACGGCGCGGTCCTGGTGATCTCCGCGGTGGAGGGCGTCCAGGCGCAGACGCGGGTGCTGATGCGCACCTTGCAACGCCTGCGCATCCCGACCCTGATCTTCGTGAACAAGCTCGACCGGCCGGGTGCACAGTACGACGGCGTGCTCCGGCAGATCGCCGCCAGGCTCACGCCGGCGATCGTCGCGATGGGCGAAGTCACGGGTCTCGGTACGCCGGAGGCGGCGTTCAAGCCGATCGTGCAGGACGACGTACTGCTCGACCTACTCACCGAGCACGACGACGAGCTCCTCCAGCGGTACGTCGACGGTGCACCGCTCGTACTGCCCGAGGTGCTTGCCGCGCAGACCCGGCAGGCGATCGTGCACCCGGTGTACTTCGGCTCGGCGATCACCGGCGCCGGCACGGACGCCTTGGCCGACGGCATCCGCGACCTGCTCCCCCGTGCCGGTACGACGGACGGCCCCTTCAACGGCAGCGTGTTCAAGGTCGAACGCGGACCGGCCGGCGAGAAGATCGCCTACGTCCGGATGTTCTCCGGTACGGCTGCGGTCCGGGACCGTGTGCGGTACGGCGACACCGACGGGAAGATCACCGCGCTCGAGGTGTACGGCGAGGGCGACGTACTGCACGCCGGCCGGATCGGGAGGCTCTGGGGCCTGGCGGACATCAAGATCGGCGACACCATCACCGAGCCCGGGCAGGCGATCGCTCCACACCGGCTGAAGGCAAGGTTCGCGCCGCCGACGCTCGAAACCGTCGTCGCGCCGCGCAGGCTCTCCGACCGGGGCAATCTCCGCGTCGCGTTGACGCAGCTGGCCGAGCAGGATCCGCTCATCAACCTGCGGCAGGACGACCTCCGCCAGGAGACGTACGTGTCGCTGTACGGCGAAGTGCAGAAGGAGGTCATCGAAACGACGCTGGCCACCGAGTACGGGATCGACGTCGACTTCCGCGAGACCACCACGATCTGTGTCGAGCGGATCGTCGGCTCCGGTGCGGCGGTCGAGTTCAACAAGAAGGACGCGAACCCGTTCCTGGCCACGGTCGGCTTGCGCGTCGAGCCGGCACCGGTGGACGCCGGCGTCACGTTCGAGCTCGCGGTCGAGCTCGGCTCGATGCCATACGCGTTCATCAAGGCCGTCGAGGAGACCGTCCGCGAGACCCTGAACCAGGGCCTGCACGGCTGGCAGATCCCTGATGCGCGGGTCGTGATGACCCACTCGGGGTACTCGGCCCGCCAGAGCCACGCGCACGCTGTGTTCGACAAGAGCATGTCGAGCACGGCCGGGGACTTCAGGCTCCTCACTCCGCTGGTCCTGATCACGGCCCTCCAGCAGGCAGGTACGACCGTGCACGAGCCGATGCACCGGTTCCAGCTGGAGATCCCGACCGACACCACCCGTACGGTCCTCGCGGCCTTGTCCCGACTCCGGGCGATCCCGCAGGTGCCGGCGCTGGCCGCGGAAACCTCAACCCTGGAAGGAGAAATCCCCGCGGCGGCCGTGTACGAGCTGGAGCAGCAGCTGCCCGCCCTCACCCGCGGCGAAGGCGTACTGGAGTCGGCATTCGAGCGGTACCAACCGGTGACCGGCCAGGTCCCCGACCGGCCGCGGACCGACCACGATCCGCGCAATCGCCGGGAGTACCTGCTGCACGTGCAGCGGCGCGTCTAGCCGGCAGTTCGGCCGTGCACCACGTTGGCGCCGAGGTCGTCGTCGGTGACGATCTCGGCGCTCAGCCCGGCCGCGACCATCACGTCCCGGGCGAGCGCGGCCTGGCGGTCGCTCATCTCGACGTACAGATGACCGCCGGGCCGCAGCCACTCCCCTGCGCCGGCGACCACGCGGCGCAGGGTGGCGAGTCCGTCGGGCCCGCCGTCCAGCGTCACGCGCGGTTCGTACAGACGCGCCTCCGGCGGCAGCAGGCGGATCTCGTCGGTCGGTACGTACGGGACGTTCGACAGCAGTACGTCGACGGCGCCGCGCAGTCGTACCGGCAGGGCGTCGAACAGATCGCCCTCGTACACGGTCCCGCCGAACGGCTCCAGGTTCCGCCGCGCACACCGCACAGCGACGGGCTCGATGTCTGCGGCACAGACCGAGACGGACTGTTGCGCCGCAACCGCAGCGCCGAGTGCGCCGGAGCCGCAGCCCAGATCGACGACCACCGCTCCGTCGCGAACCACCCGCAGCGCCTGCGCGACCAGGAACTCGGTCCGGCGCCGTGGGATGAACACCCCCGGCTCCACCGCGATCCGCAACCCGCAGAACGACGCCCAGCCGACCACGTACTCCAACGGCGCCCCGCCGGCCCGCTGCTCGACCATGACCTCGACCTCGGCCGCATCGCGCGCGCTCTCGACGATCAACGCTGCCTCGTCCTCGGCGAACACGCACCCGGACGCCCGCAGGCGCTGCACAATCGGCCCGAGCGGAACAGCAGAAGCAGCCACGAGCGAGAGAGCCTACCTGAGCGCGTTCACCCCGGTGAGCTCAGCCGACACAGTCCACAGCCGCGCTGCCGACGCCGGATCCACCGCGTACGGCCGAACCCCCGGCGCGTCGTCGGTCGACACCTCAGCGACCTCGCAGTCCTCGCAGAACACCCCGCCAAGCCCGTCGAGCTGCGGAGACGTTGCCGCCCACACCTGCGTCGCCGCACCCTGCTCCGGCGACTTGAACCCAGGGTTCAGCGGATTCCCGTCCTCGTCGATCCACCCGAACGCCACCATCTCCTCGCGCGGCAGATGCCGCTGCAACGGCGTCAGGATGCCGCCCGGATGCAGCGCGAACGCCCGCACCCCGGAATCCTTGCCGAGGGCATCGAGCTGGACGGCGAACAGTACGTTCGCGGTCTTCGCCTGCCCGTACGCCTCCCACTTGTCGTACCCGCGCCGGAACTCCAGGTCGTCCCAGCGGATGTCCGAGCGCCGGTGACCGGTCGACGACACCGACACGACCCGGCCGCCGCCGTCCGCCGCGATCGCCGGCCACAACCGGTTCACGAGCGCGAAATGACCAAGGTGGTTGGTCGCGAACTGCGCCTCCCAGCCGGGCCCGACCCGCGTCTCCGGCGCGGCCATGATCGCGGCGTTGTCGATCACGATGTCCACCGATCGCCCCGAGGCCAGGAACCGGTCCGCGAACGCCTGCACGCTGTCCAGCGACCCGAGATCCAGTTCGTCGATCTCGGCCAGGTCGCCGAGTGCCTCCCGCGCCGCGTCCGGACGCCGGGCCGGTACGACGACCTGCGCACCCGCGCCGGTCAGCGCCTTCGTGGTCTCCAGACCGAGACCGGAGTAGCCACCGGTGACGATCGCCAGGTCAAGTCCCGAGCTGCGGATCCGCGCGCAGCGATTCGGCGAGCCGTTGCAGCGCCGGGTTCGGGTTGTCCGGGCTCCAGCAGGCGTGCAGCGTCACCGAGTGCGCGTCGGCCGCCTCCAGCTCGCGGTACCGGACCCCCTCGACGCCCATCGCCATGATCGAGCGCGGAATCAGTGCACACCCCAGCCCCGCGCGTACCAGCGCGAGCATGGTCGGCACCTGCGAGGCGAGCTGGCTGACCGCGTACCGGTCCATGCCGATCATCGCCGCACAGATGTCGTGCAGGTACTGCGAACCTTCCGGGCTGTAGCCGATGTAGTCGTCTGTCACGTCCCCCAGCGAGACCGGCGCCCCGAGCCTCCCGCCCGGTGCGAGCGGATGGCTGGCGGGTACGGCGAGCACCAGGTCCTCGGAGTGCACCAGCAGCGACTCGAACTGCGCCGGGATCGGCGGGCGCACCAGGCCGAGGTCGATCTCCAGGTTCGCCAAAGCCTCGAACTGCGCCGGACTGACCAGCTCGGTCAACTCGGCGGTCACCCCCGGCGTCCGTTTCCCGACCATGGTCAGGAAGTCGGCGAGTACGGCGTACGCGCCGATCGCGGTGAACGCCAGCCGCAACGTCCCGGTCGTCCCGTCCGCTGCGCGCCGGGTCGCCTCGGGCGCCACTTCGAGCAGGGCGAGGACACGTCGGGCGTGCTCGAGGAACACTCCGCCGGCCGCCGTCAGCCGGACCCCGCGGCCGGTGCGGTCGAACAGTCGTACGTCCAGCGTCCGCTCCAGGCCCTGGATCTGACGGGTCAGCGGCGGCTGGGTCAGGTTCAGGCGCTGGGCCGCGCGGCCGTAATGCAGTTCCTCGGCGACGGCGACGAATCCACGCAGTTGCTGCAGCGACAGGTCCACGCCGCCCATGCAAGCACGGTATCGGTCCATACGTAAATGGGCTTGGACCCGCATAACGGAAAGCGCCTACCGTCGAGGCACCACCCAGCGAAGGAGCCTCCCGGTGCCGAATGCAGTGCCGAATCTTGTGCCCAGACTTGCCGCCCTGATCTCCCCCGAACGTGCCGCCGACGTGATCGACGCCGCCACCCGTCAGCTGCTCGAGGAACGGTTCGAGATCAGCTGGGCAACCGCCGAACACACCACCGGCACCGGATCCCTCGCGAAGCCGCCCGCGCTCGACCCGGCCGCCGTACCCGAGCTGGCCGCCGGCGCGGACATACTGCTGACCAGCTGGGGTACGCCGCGGCTGGGCAAGGAGCTGTGGGCGGAGGGCAACGGCCCCAAAGTCGTGGCGCATGCGGCCGGCACGGTCAAGAACCTGATCGACCCGGCGATCCTCGACCAGGGCGTCGGTGTCTTCTCGGCCGGCCCGCGGATCGCGTGGTCGGTCGGTGAGTACTGCCTCGGCGCGATGCTGACCCTGGCCCGCCGACTGCCCCGCTTCGACGGCGCGATCCGCGCCGGCGGCTGGAAGCAGACCGAGTACCGCGGCCACGAACTGGCCGGCGCGAAGGTCGGCATCATCGGCGCGAGCAGCACCGCCCGCGCACTGATCACGATGCTCAAACCGTTCGGCTGCGACATCGCGGTCTACGACCCGTACCTGAAGGACGACCGCGCCCAGGAACTCGGCGTCCGGACGACGTCGCTGGAGGACGCCGCGAGCGCACCGTTCCTGACCGTCCACGTCCCGAACGTTCCGGAGACCAAGGGCCTGATCACCCGTGCGCTGATCGAGAACCTGCCGGACGGCGCGGTCGTGGTGAACTCGTCCCGCGGTCCGGCGATCGACCAGGGCGCGTTGCTCCACCACGCGCTCGACGGCCGGATCTACGCCGCCCTGGACGTCTACGACCCGGAGCCGCCGACGTTCGAGGCGAACGTCCTCGCCTCGCCCAATCTGCTGCTCACGCCACACGTCGCAGGCGACACCGCCGAGGGCCACCTCGCGCTCGCCGGCTACGTGCTGAAGGACGCGCTGCAGTGGCTCGCGGACGGTACGCGCGGACCGAGCTTCGTAGACCCAGCAGTCTGGTCGATCGCAGCATGAGCCGGATCGCGCAGGTCGAGGTCTTTCCGGTCGCGGTGCCGTTCGCCCGCAGATTCGTCCTGGGCAGCGGTGCCGTCGGTGCCCCCGACGCCGCACCCGACCAGGCCGGCGCCGTCGTGTTCGTGAAGCTCACGACCGAGGACGGCGTCGTCGGGTGGGGTGAGCAGCGGGCCCTGCCGAGCTGGAGCTACGAGACCGCCGAGACGATGGCGGTCGTCATCCGCCGCCACCTCGCGCCGATCCTGCTCGAGCTGACGCCGTTCGACGTCGAGCTGTTCCACCAGCGCGCCGCCAAGCGCCTCAGCCCCGCGGTCTCGAACGGCTTCCCGTTCGCCCGCGCGGCCGTCGACGTCGCGATGCACGACGCGGCCGGCAAGCTGGCCGGCGTACCGGTGCACGCGCTGCTCGGCGGCAAGGTGTACGACGAGATCCCGCTCTGCTCGGCGATCGGGGTCGGGGACCAGGACGCGGTCCGCGACCACGCGATCCAGTCGTCGGACTATGCCGCGTACAAGGTCAAGATCGGTGGCGACCTGGACGCCGACACGGCCGCGATCGAGACCGTCGCGGAAGTTGCCGACGGCAAGCCTCTCTGGCTGGACGCGAACCAGTCGTACCGTCCGGCCGCCCTCAAGCAGTTGCTCGACCGGACCCGGCACATCCGCACGATCCACTGTGTCGAGCAACCGGTGCCGAGCACCGACACGCTCGCGATGCAGCGCTTGCGTGGGCTGATCGACCTGCCGATCGCGATCGACGAGGGCAGTTTCTCCGCGCCGGACCTGGCCCGCGCGATCCGGCTGGACGCCGCGGACCTGGTCGTGATCAAGGTCTGCAAGTCCGGCGGGCTGCGCAACGCCCTGAAGACCGCGCAGACCGCGCTCGCCGGCGGGGTGGAGCTGCTCGCCAGCGGGCTCACCGACTGCGGCGTCGCGTTCGCCGCCGCGCTGCACCTGTTCAGTCAGCTCGAGCTCGCCCTCCCCGCCGAGCTCAACGGGCCGGAGCTGCTGACCGATCTGTACGTCGAGGGGCTGAGCATCACCAAGGCCGTCGCAACGGTCCCCACCGCCCCTGGACTGGGCGTCGAGGTCGACGAGGAGCGGATCCGCGCCGAGTCGATCGACCTGCTCTACCGGTGAGGAGAACCATGAGGAGCAACCTGTCCCGCCGCAGGTTCCTGCAGCTGAGCGGCCTGGCCGGGATCGGCGCGGTCGCGGCCGGATGTTCGTCCGGACCGTCGGCCGGTACGGCCACCTGGGCCATGTGGTCCAGCAGCGCCGCCGAGAAGAAGGTGTGGGACGACTTCGGTACGTACGTCGAGAAACAGCTCGGCGTACCCTCGGTCGCCACGCTGACACCGTCGAGCGGCTACCCGACCAAGCTCGACCTGCAGCTCGTCAGCGGTACGGCGAGCCTGGTCACCGCGCTGAACGGCACGCTGATCCCGACCTACGCCGCCCGCGGCGCGCACCGGCCGCTCGACGACCTGATCGCCGCCGACCCCGACTTCCAGCTGGACGACTTCTACGAGACCAGCCGGAAGATCTCGAGCTTCAACAACAAGACGTACGCGATCGGCTTCGATGTCGCGCCGACCGTCATGTACTACAACAAGGACCTGCTGAACAAGCAGGGCATCCCGCTCCCGTCCCGTACCGAACCGATGTCCTGGGCAACGTTCCGCGACCTGGCCAAGCAGCTGACGAAGCCCGGCGAGCAGTACGGCTTCACGTGCGCGCCGTCGATCGACGACCTGGTGTCGTGGATCTACTGCGCCGGCGGCAACGTGATGAGCACGGACGCGAGTCGCAGCGCGCTCGGCGATCCGGAGGCGATGGAGGCGCTGCAGTACGTCATCGACCTGTTCGTGAAGGACCGGGTGACGCCGCCGATCAAGAACCTGGTCACCGAGAGCTCGCTGTCCAACTTCCTGCAGGGCAACGTCGCGTTCATGCAGAACGGGCCGTGGCAGGTGGTGAACGCCCGGAAGGCGAAGTTCGACTGGGACATCATCCCGTTCCCGGCCGGGGCCAAGGGCAGCACACCGCGCGTCTCGGGCTCCAGCTTCGCGATTCCATCGGGGGTACGCGAGGGCGCGCAACTCGACCTCGCGTGGAAGCTGCTCAAGACGCTGACGAGCACCGGCGCGCTCGACATCTACGCGAAGGCCGGCCGCAACAACCCGGCCCGGCTCAGCGCCGGCAGTGCGTTCCAGCCGCCGCCGGACAATCTCGGCATCGTCCAGGAGATCCTCGCCGGGAAGCTTGCCGGCGGGCACGCGTTCGACGTCACCACGAACTGGAACCAGGTCAAGCAGTTGCTCGGTCAGGATCTGCCGCGGACGTTCCTCGGCCAGGTCACGGTCGCGGATGCGATCAGCGGTCTGACGCCGCGTCTCGACGTACTGATGCGTCAGCATCTCGACACCTCCCGCCAAGCCGCCGCCAGGAAGGGGTGATCACGATGGCCATCTCAACCGCAGACACCGCTCCGGTCAGTGCAGCCCGGGTCGTGCCCAAGCAGGCACCTCCTCCGCGCTGGCGCAGCCGGGAGGCGCTCACCGCGTGGCTGTTCATCCTGCCCAGCCTGATCGGGTTCCTGATCTTCACCGCCGGACCGGTCGTCGCCGCGGGCGTGATCTCGCTGCTGAACTGGAACCTGTTCAGCGCACCGACCTGGGCCGGTCTGCACAACTTCGCCCGCCTCGGACCGGACCCGACGTTCTGGGCGGCGCTCGGCAACACGGCGTACTTCACCCTGGTCAGCGTCCCGCTCACAATCCTGGTCAGCCTCACGCTCGCCCTGCTGCTCAATCAGGGACTGAAGCGGATCGCGGTCTTCCGCAGCCTGCTGCTGTTGCCGTACGCAACGATCACGGTCGCGGTGGCATTCGTCTGGATCTGGCTCTACATCCCGCACGACGGCCTGGTGAACGCCGTGCTCGGATGGTTCGGCATCGGCGGGCCGTCCTGGCTGATCTCGGACAACTGGGCGATGCCGGCGCTGATCCTGATGAGCGTCTGGAGGAGCTTCGGGTTCGGCATGGTGGTGTTCCTCGCCGGGCTGCAGGCGATTCCGCAACAGCTCTACGAGGCCGGGCGGGTGGACGGTACGTCACCGTGGAACAGCTTCCGGCACATCACACTGCCGATGCTCTCCCCCGCGCTGTTCTTCGTGATCGTCACGTCGGTGATCGGCTCGTTCCAGGTCTTCGACCAGGCGCTGATCATGACGAACGGTGGTCCAGGCACCCGCACCACCACGCTGGTCATGTACATCTACCGGACCGGCTTCGAGAACTACGACCAGGGGTACGCGGCGGCGCAGTCGCTCGTCCTGTTCGCGTTCATCGTCCTGATCACCACCACGCAGTTCCTGTTCCAGCGGAGGCTGGTCCACTATGACAACTGAGATCAGGCGCAAACTCGTCGTCTTCGCGTGCTTCGTGGTCACCGGCGTCACGCTGATCCCGGTCGTCATGATGGTGCTCGTCGCGTTCCAGTCCGATGCCGAGTCGATGGCCGCGAAGCCGACGTTCTGGCCGAGCAGTTGGCATCCCGAGAACCTGACCCGAGCGTTCGACCTGGTCCCGCTCGGCAAGTACCTGCTGAACACCATCTACTTCGCCGCCGGGACCACAATTCTCGAGACCGTCACCGCCGCGCTCGCCGCGTACGCGTTCGCGCGGCTGAACTTCCCCGGCCGCAGCTGGCTGTTCGGGATCTACCTCGCGACGCTGATGATCCCGTCGCAGGTGACGCTGATCCCGCAGTTCGTACTGGTCGCGAAGCTGCACGGGATCGACACCTGGCCGGGCATGATCCTGCCGCACGCCTTCACCGCACTCGGGGTGTTCCTGCTCCGGCAGTTCTTCCTCGGCATCCCGCGCGACTACGAGGAGGCCGCGCGGCTCGACGGGGCGAACCGCTGGCAGGCGTTCGTACGGGTGATCATCCCGCTCGCCGTTCCCGCGATCGCGACGCTGGCCGTGTTCAAGTTCATCGGGCAGTGGAACAACCTGCTGTGGCCGCTGGTGATCTCGAACACCGACGCGACCCGCACCGCGTCGGTCGGGCTGCAGGTGTTCCAGGACACCAACGGCACGCAGTGGAACCTGCTGCTGATGGCGGCGACCGTCACCACGATCCCGTTGATCGTGCTGTTCTTCCTCACGCAACGCTGGTTCGTCCGAGGAATCACCATGAGTGGGCTGGGAGGCCGTTGATGTCCTGTCTGTGGTCCGTCTTCACCAAGCCCTGGGCGGCGCTGCCCGGTGCCGAGCTCGGCCGGCTGATCGCCGGGATCGGGTTCGGCGGCGCCGAGGTGCCGGTGCGCGACACGGCGTACGTGACGCCGTCGAACGCCGAGGCCGAGCTGCCGAAGTTCACCGCCCAGTTACGGGCCGAGGGCATCGAACCGATCAGCGTCGCGAGCGACCTGTCCGAACCGGTGTTCGCCGCGTGCGCCGAGGCCGGCGTACCGATGATCAGGATCATGGCCGACCTCGGTCCCGACGGGTACGCCGCGTCCGTACGGCACAACCGCGAGCTGCTCGAACAGGCTGCCGTACTGACGCAGCGGTACGACGTCCAGGTCGGGGTGCAGCCGCATCACGGGCGGTACGTGTCGTCGACGCTCGGCGTACTGCAGCTGCTGGACGGGCTTCCCGAGCAGTTCAAGCTGGTCTGGGACGCGGCGCACGACGCGCTCGCGGGCGATCAACCCGCGGTGACGCTGCCGCTCGGCGCCGATCGGCTCGGGATCGTGAACCTCAAGAACGTGCACTACGTCCGCGGCGACGCCGGGTGGAAGACGAACTTCGTCGAGGCCGAGGACGGGTTGTCCGACTGGCCCGCTGTGTTCGCGGCGCTGCAGCAGCTCGGCTACGACGGTCCGATCTGCCTGACCGCGCAGTACTCCGATGCGGGCGTACCGGTCGAGGAACGGCTGGCAAGAGATCTGCGGTTCGCTGTCACATCGGCCGCGCAGCATCCGTCAAGGGGGTGAGTTCAACACCCTGACACTGATGGAGAAGCCAATCATGCAAGCACGGATGACCAACCCCGCGATGATCCTGCCGGACGCCACCAAGGGCATCCAGAACATCTACAAGGCGATCGGGCAGTCCGGCGCCGACGGCAAGACTCTCGAGCTCGTGCACCTGCGGGCCAGCCAGATCAACGGCTGCTCGCCGTGCGTGTTCGGCGGCATCAAGTCGGCGCTGAAGAACGGCGAGACCGACGAGCGGCTGCACCAGGTCGCGGCCTGGCGCGACTCGGACCTGTTCACCGCTGCCGAACGGGCCGCGCTGGAGATGACCGAGGCCGCGACCCGGCTCGCGGACAACCCGAACGCGGTCAGCGACGAGATGTGGGCGGCGGCGAGCGAGCACTTCGACGAGAAGCAGCTGTCCGCCGTGATCTTGATGATCGCGCTGACCAACCTGTTCAACCGCCTCAACACGACGGTGCGCCAGCCGGCCGGCGCTACCTGGTAGTCGCTACCGTGAACCAATGAAATACATGCTGCTGATCTACGGGAACGAAGAGACCTGGGAAACGCTGCACGAGCAGGGTATCGACGGGGTGCTCGATCAGCACCGCGTCCTCAGCGACGAGCTGAAGGCGAGCGGTGAGCTCGTGGACGGAGTCGGCCTGACCACCGTGAACGCCCGCGTGGTCAGGCTGCACGACGGCGTCGCGGCGGTCACCGACGGACCGTTCACCGAGGCCAAGGAAGTACTGGCCGGGTACTACGTCGTCGACTGTGCGGGCCTGGACCGCGCGACGGAGATCGCCGCGCGGCTGCCCGAGGCGCCGTACTCGCCGATCGAGATCCGCGAGTTCACCGATCCGATGCAGAGTTAGTGCCTGTCCAGGGACTTGCCGGCCTCAGCTGGGCGTTGGACACCTGAGACCGGCGAGTCACTGACTCAGACCATCGACGTCCGGTCGCCGGCCGCGAGGATGACCCCACCTGAAGCGGGTTGGTCACCCATGCCCCGGCCACCTTGGACGTAGACAGTGGTCCCGGGCGCCGGTGATTCCGCACCGGACCCGAGTCGGAGCGTGGTCGTCATACCGTTGCTCAACCTCAGCACGGCCACGCGTCGCGGTCGCACCGACGGAATCGACGAGGTCACCTCGTGGATGCCGGTACACACCGCCGGTTGGATCGAAGCCCGGCCGAGCCCCGCGTTGCCGTGACTCCTCACACCACGGCACTGCTCGGCGAGCCTACTCATCGCTGACACACTTCCCCCTTCTTTTCCTCATGTACTGCCCCCGAGTGATGGGCGGACACGGCCGCGCCGGCACCTCATGACGGCACAGCCGATCAGGCAACCCTCGCTGAGAGTGATCATGATTTCAAGGGATCGTGACCGGAATCCCGCGTTCCGGAACGACTGTCCAGGAACGGTTTTCTCAGGAAACCCGGGAAACCTACTGACCACCGAAGCCGGTGGTAGCAATGCCCTTGATGATCTGGCGCTGGAAGAACAGGAAGACCACGACCAGGGGCAACGCGGCGAGGATGGCGGAGGCCATGTTCTGCGCGTACTGCAGGCCGTAGGCGCTCTTCACCGTCTGCAGGCCGACGGGCAGCGTCATCAGGTGCGCGTCGGTGGTCACGATGAACGGCCACAGGAAGTTGTTCCAGGCGCCGATGAACACGAAGATCGCCACCGCCGCCAGGATCGGCCGCGACAACGGCAGCACGATCGACCAGAACACCCGCAACCGGCTCGCGCCGTCCACCCGGGCGGCCTCCTCCAGCTCCATCGGGATCTGATCGAAGAAACGCTTGAGAATCAGCACCATCGCGGGCGCGAACGCCTGCGGCAGGATGATGCCCCAGTAGGTGTCGACCAGGTTGAAGGCCAGCATCTGCCGGAACAGCGGCACGATCAGCAACTGCGGCGGGATGATGATCGCCGCGATGATCGCCGCGTACAACAGTCGTTTGCCCTTGAAGTTGACCCGCGAGAACGCGTAGCCGGCCAGCGCCGACGTCGCCACCGTGATCAGCGTGATGGCGACCGACGTGATCAGGCTGTTCCACGCCCAGGCAGGGATGTCACCTGCGGACAGCACCTTGCGGTACGCCTCGAAGCTGAACCCGTCCGGCGGGTTGATCGTGATCTGCGAGGCCCCCGCGTCCGCCTCGCTCTTCAGTGACGTGACGACCGCCCACGCGAAGGGCACCAGCCAGGAAACGGCCAGGACCGCAAGTACGAGCAGCGCGCCGATCCGCGCGATGCTCCACGGGTTCTCGCCCGGCTTGTGCGTCTGCTTGATCCGGCGGCCCTGGATCCCTCGGCTCAACGTGTACGTGCTCATGCGGCGCTCCTGCGGTTGATCAGCTTGTACTGCGCCAGCGACACCAGGACGATGAGCGCGAAGAACAGGTACGAGATGGCCGACGAGTAGCCGAACCGGTAGCCGGTGAAGCCGGACTCGTAGATGTACTGCACGATCGACCGGGTCTTCCCGGCCGGGCCGCCGTTGGTGAGCATGTAGATCTGGTCGAAGACCTTCAGCGAGGCGAGCACCTGCAGCGTCAGGAGCAGTGCGGTGGTCGGGGCCAGTTGCGGGATCACGATCGAGAACAGCTGCCGCCACTTGCCGGCGCCGTCGATCGCGGCCGCCTCGAACTGCTGCTCGGGGATGTTCTGCAATGCCGCCAGGTAGAGCAGGAAGTTGAACCCGATCGTCCACCACAGCGTGGTGATCACGACCGAGATCATCGCGACCTTCGGGTCCTGCAGCCACGCCACCGGAGCGGCTCCGAACTTCGCCAGTACGCCGTTGATCAGCCCGAGCGTCGGGTTGTACATCCAGGACCAGAACATCACGACGACGGTCGACGCGAGCAGGTACGGCAGGAAGAACGACAGTCGCCACAACCAGCGGCCGGGCAGGCCGAGGTTGACCAGTAGCGCCAGCGCGAGCGACAGAACCACGAGCGGGATCGTGCTCAGCACGGTGAACCACAGGGTGTTCCCGAGCGACTTCCACATGTCCGGGTCGGTCAGAGCCTCGCCGTAGTTGGCGAAGCCGACCAGGCCGCTGCCGGCACCGGTCAGCGTCTCGCCGGTGAAGCTGAGGTACAGCCCGTAGATCGCGGGCACGACGAGAAACAGCACGAACAGGACGGCGAACGGCGCCGCGAAGGCCCAGCCGGTGAGTGTCTCGCCGCGCTTGGCCCGGGCCTTGCCCTGAGCCGTCGCTTCCGCCGTTGCCGCGGGCGGAGTGTCAATTGCAGTCGACATCTGGTTCTCTCCTCTCACACCGGCTGCGGACGGTCGAGCAGCTTGTTGAGCCGGGCGACGAAACCGTCGAATCCGGCGCCTGGATCACCGCTGCCGAGGTACACGCTCTGCACGTTCTCGGCGAAGTAGTTCTGGAAGTCGCTGCCGGCGCCGCTGAACCACACGTCCGGGTCGTAGTTCACGTACGCCGGGATGCCCGCGTAGTTCGACTGCGGCTTGAGCGCCTGGTACTCGGCGCCCGTCGCGACCGGTTGGTACGCCGGAATGTGGCCGCCGGCCGCCCATTTCGCCGATCGCTTCAGGACCTCGGCCACCATCGTGTACACGTGCTTGCGGCGCTCCGGCGACACCTTCGACTGCCGTGGCAGCACGAATGTGTGCGAGTCCGCGTACGCGGCCTGGGTGCCGAACAGCGTCGGGATCGGCAGCGCGTCGACCGGCATCTTCGCGTCCTTCAGCACGGGCAACTCCCAGACCCCGCCGAAGAACATGCCGCTCTCGCCGTGCAGGAACTCGCTGGTCGCGGTCCCTCCGTCCCCGCTGCGGGAGGCGATCTTGTCGTTCAGCAGCGAGCGGATGAACGTCAGCGCCTTCACGGCGGCGTCCTTGTCGACCTCTGCCTTCTGACCGGGGACGAGCTTCATGTCCGCGCCGGTCTGCCGGTAGAAGGTGTAGAACAGCCGCCACATCTGGGCGCCGTCACCGAGGTAGCCGTAGGACAGGCCGTGCTTGCCGGTGGTCTGCTGCAGCTTCGTCGCGACCTCGGTGAACTCCTCGGGAGTCTTCATCGAGTGCAGCGCGTCGGTGACACCGGCCTTCTCGGCGTGATCGGTGTTGTAGTAGAGCACGAACGGGTGCGTGTCGAGCGCGATCGCGTAGAGCTTCCCGTCGTACTGGCACTTCTCCCAGACACGGGCCGGGAAGTCGCTCTCGTGGACGCCGGCCTCGGCGAGCAGGTCCAGGTCCCACGGCTCGAGCAGCCCGCCGGGCGCGTACCCGGCGATCCGGGACGCGTGCATGATCGCCACGTCCGGAGCGCGGCCGCCGGCCGAGGCCATCGCGAGCTTCGTGTAGTACGGCGCGCCCCAGGCCAGCACGGTCTGGGTCGTGTGGAAGCCCAGGTTCGCTGCGTTGACGGCGTCCACCATGCCCGCCATCACAGTCCCGTCTCCACCGGTCAGCAGGTGCCAGTAGCTCAGGTCGGTCGTCGAGCGCGACGTACCGGACGCGCACCCGGCGAGCAGTCCGCCGCCACCGGCCAGTGCGGCCATCGAGGTCACGGCCTTGAGCAGGCTGCGCCGCGAGAAATCTTCACTCATTCGGTCTCCTTCTGGGGCGGACCGAAAATTACATCGTTAGAATCGCCCACACAAGCCTCAGATGTGGGTTTTTGTGGAATCGTGCCCGTTATCGTGCGGTGCTGACACGCTCGACAACGCGGTGCGGAACGATCACCCTGCGTGCCGGCGCGGTCCGGTCCGCCATCCGGTCGGCGAGCAGATCCAGCGCTGCCCCGGCGAACACCCGGCGGTCGAAATCGACCGTGGTGAGCGGCGGGATCATGAACTGGCTCTCGCCGATGTTGTCGAACCCGGCCACCAGCGTCTGCTTCGGCACGTCGATACCGGCGCTCCACAGCGCCGACAACGCACCGGAGGCGATCGAGTCGGTGAAGCAGAAGAACGCGTCCGGCAACTCGTGGTCGGTCAGGTACTTCCCGACCACGATCGAGGCGCCCTCCGGGCTCCACCGGTCCAGACTGATCTCGAGCGCCGGATCGAACGGTACGCCGGCGTCCGCGAGCGCCTCGCGATAGCCGATCGTACGGAGTCGCGACGCCGCGCTGCCCGGGGACTCTGCGGATCCGCCGAGGACACCGGCGCCGCTGGACCCGCGCGGGACCTCCGGCGTACCGACCGTGGCGATGCGGCGGCAACCACGGCTGAGCAGATGGTTGGTCATGTCCCGCGCGGCCGCGACGTTGTCGATCGCGACCTGGCTGACGACGTCCTGGTCGACGTCACCGATCAGGACCACAGGCGGCAGCGGGCCGGCCGACATCACCGCGCTGTCGTCGAGGTTCACCGGGTTCAGGATCAGGCCGTCGACCAGGTACGCACGGGCCTTGGACAGCAGCTCGAACTCACGCTTCGGCTCGGCCGCGGTCTGCTCGATCTGCACCGCCCAGCCGCGCTCGTGGGCGAGCTCAACAACCAGGTGCACGATCTCCGCGGAGTACGGCCGGAGCAGGTCGGGCAGCGCCAGCGCGATCATCCCGGACCGGCCGTTGCGCAGGCCGCGGGCGCTCATGTTCGGCACGTAGTCGAGCTCGGCGAGCGCGCTCTCCACCCGGGCGCGGGTCTCGGGGCGTACGAACACGACGCCGTTGATCACGTTCGACACCGTCTTCGGCGACACCCCGGCGAGCTTGGCGACATCTTTGACGGTGGGACGCATGTCGCCCATTGTCACATCTGGCGCACGTTGTCACCGGTTCAGCGGGTGATCAGCGGGTGGTGAGGGCCCCACCGTTCACGTGCAGCACCTGGCCGGTGAGGTGCCGGGCCGCCGGCGACGCGAGGAAGTGGATGGTGCCGGCGATGTCGCCGACCTGCCCTTCGCGCTTGGTCAAGGTTGCCTGCAGCAACGTACTGCGGCGCTCGCCGGTCAGGCGTCCCTGGAAGAACTCGGTGTCCGCGGTGAAGCCCGGCGCGACGACGTTCGACGTGACGCCCTGCGCTCCGAGGTCGGCGGCAACCTCGGTGTTCCAGAGCGCCAGCGCTGCCTTCGAGGCGCCGTACGAACCCGCGCCGCGGACGCCCGCGATCGAGCCGAGGTGGACGACGGAGGCGGTCAGGCGGGGCGCGAGTGCCGTGGTCGTGAGCACTGCACTGATCAGGTTCGCCTCGAGGTTGGCCAGCCAGTTCGCCTTCAATTCGGCGAGCCCTCCGTCCGGCCGGCCGAAGTCGGTGTTCCCGCCGGCATTGTTGACCAGGACGTCGACCTCCGCGGGCAGCTCGCCGAGCAGTCGCTCGACCTGCGCCGGGTCGGTCGCATCGCACACCACTCCCCTGGCTCCCAGATCGGCGGCAGCCTTCTCCAGTACGTCGGCGCGCCGACCGGTGATCACCACGTCGTCCCCGTCGGCCCGGAACCGCTCCGCGGTCGCCCTCCCGATCCCGGTCGCTCCCCCGGTCACCACGATCGTTCGCATCTCGATCCTCACGTTTAGGTCTAAATGTTTAGGTCTAAACGTAGCATGGAGATCGTGACCGACAACTACCCGCTCGACGCCCCGAGTCCGTACCCAGCCTCGGAGATCGCGCACGCCTGGCAGCGGGAGCGTCCCGGGACGCCGACCGACTCGATCGAGATCGTCACTCCGCTGTGGCGGCTCGCGAAGCTGTTCGCCGACGACCGCCGCCGGGTGCTCGCAGACGCGGGCGTCGATCCGGCCACGCTCGACCTGCTCAGCGTGCTGCGGCGCGCGGGCTCGCCGTACGAGCTCAGTACGCGCGAACTGGCCCGCCGCACCCTCGTCACCGCCGGCGCCATCTCCCAGCGCGTCGCCCGCGCCGAGGACAGCGGCCTGGTCACCCGACGCCCGGCCGACGACGGGAGCCGCGCTGTGGTCGTCGCGCTCACTGAAGCCGGTCACGAGCTGATCGAGCGGACGGTCGACCAGGTACTGACGCGTGAGTCCGAACTGGTCGCATCCCTGTCCCCCGGCGGACGCACGCAACTGGCCGCCCAACTCCAGGAACTGCTCGACGAAGTCACCCGCGTAGCCCGCAAACCGTCCCCGCGCTCAGTCGCCGCCGAAGCGAGTTAGGTCTGCCAGTTCGTCGGTGAGGTCCGCGGGTTCGAACAGGTCCACCGACAGGTCCGCGTGGCGCCAGGCGCCGGTGGCCCGGCCGGCGGTGACGACGGCCGGGCTGAGCATCCCGCCGCCTCGGAAGATCGACTTGGGCAGGTCCTGGAAGCGGTTCTGATAGCCGAGCAGGTACGCGTCGAACTCGCCGAGCATGCGGACCTCCTCGCAGCCCGGCAGGTCCGCGACCGCGAACAGGTCGGTGGCCTCGACCTCGAAGGAGGCCGTGGCCACCGACGTGATCGCGCGCCGGGCAGCCGGCACCGGCAGACCCGACCAGGTGGCGAAATCGCGGGCGGTCGCCGGGCCGTACGCCGACAGGTACCGGTGCGCGAGCGCCTCCACGTCACCGTCGAGGTCAAGCGGCTTGCCTAGCCAGTCCCCTACGGCGACCCACGTCTCACCGGGCCCGTAGCAGAGGCGGCCGAGCAGACCGGCGTACCGGATCAGCGCATACACCGCCTGGCCCTTCGGCTCCGCGATCAGCCCGGCCCGTACGAGTACGTCGGCCAGCTCCGCGCGCGTTGACGGGCCGTGGGCAAGGACGTGCTCCTCGAGTACGTCGGCCGCGGCGGCCCGAGTGCGCTCCGGCAGGCCCAACTCGCCGTACCGGCGCTCACTGTCCTTGATCAGCTTCGTGCCGAGCAGGCCGAGCAGCGGGCCGGCGTCCTCGGCCGCGACGAGTTGCAGCGTGCCGCGCATGAACCAGCCGCGGACGACCGAGCGGTTGGCCACCTGGGCCTGCGTCACGTCGGCGAGCGTGGTGGCGGTGGAGCGGGCGCGGACGGCGTATGCGGCTCCTCGCCACGTCTGCGCCTGGAGTCCCCCCGTCCGGCGTACGACGTCGGCCACCCCTCCGGGGCCGGCCTCGTTCACCGGACGCGCTAGGCAATTGGCCTGCATCCTGGCCGCCAGCAGCCAGTCGATGGACCTCTGCGCCACCTCTGCATGAGACCACGAACCGGCCAGTTCCGCATCTCCAAAAGCACAACTGCCGCCCGGGACATCCGGACGGCAGCTGCGGGAGGCTTGTCAGATGGCGGGCTGGACGAGGTTCGCGAGCGCCGCCTGGCCGGTGACGTTCGGGTGGTAGGACTCGCTGATCGGGTCCGACAGGCCGTTGATCCACTCCGGGCTGCCGCAGACCGAGTGGCCGATGAACGCCGACGTCGGGTTCACGAACGCGAACCCGGCCGCGCCGGCGGAGGCCGAGATCTTGGAGTTCAGCAGGTCGGCGGTCGCGTTCAGCTTGGTCATCTCGTCCGGGCTGAAGAACGTACCGGCGTTGCAGTCGGTGCCGTTGAACAGCCGCGGGTACCCGACCACGACGACCCGCGCCGACGATGCGCGGCTCTTGATCGACGAGTACAGGCTGTTCAGCCGGCCGGGCAGCGTGTTGTTGATGATCGTCTGTGCGTTCGCGACCGCGCCGGAGCAGTCGCCGAGCCAGGACGGCTTCGCGCACTCGGTGATCACCGACGAGAAGCCGGCGTCGTTCCCGCCGACCTGTACGGACACGATGCTCGCCGAGCTGGTCACGGACGGCAGTTGGTTCGCGGTGACATCGGCGACCTTGGCGCCGGAGCACGCCACGAACGTCAGGTTCGCGCCGAGCCGGCCGGCGTCGATATACGCGTAGGCCTTGGTGGAACGCTGGCACGAACCGCTGCCGGAGATATAGGTGCGGGTCCCGACACCGGAGGCGTACGAGTCACCGAGCGCGACGTAGTTGGGAGCCGCCGCATGGGCGACTCCGGGGGTGAGCAGGGCCGCGGCTCCGAGCGCCGCGGCGGACAGCAAACTGGCGATGGACTTCATGGGCGGACCGCCTTTGTGAGCGAGGGGTGGCGACTGAAGTACTCAACGTCACCATCTCCGACTGGCGAGTAACTCACAAGGGCTTGGTAACAAATTCACCGTGGATTCGCGGTGACGGTCATCAACTAGCTGACAGTCCCGGGGCGGTCGGCAACGGATAGCAGCCGTCGACCAGCTGAACACCGCTCGGCAGCAGCCCGCTCTCCAGATAGATCGTGTTCGGCAGCGCGGCCAGTACGTGGATGTGCGCCCCGCCGCCGTGCGACGCGTACGGAACGCCGAACCCGGCCGCCATCAGCCCGATCTCCAGGCAGTCGGTCAGCCCGCCCGCCCGGCGCAGATCCGGCTGGATCACGCCAACGCCCCCGCGGGCAATCAGGTCCCGGAACGCCGCCTGCCCGTACCGGTTCTCGCCGGTCGCGATCGGGATGTCCAGCTTCTCGGCCAGCCGTACGTGCCCGTCGGTGTCGCCCGCCGGCAGCGGCTCCTCGTACCACCGGCAGTCCAGCTCCTCGTACACACGCCCGCGGCGCAGCGCCTCCGCGTACCCGAACGCCTGGTTCGCGTCGACCATCAGCGCCGCGTCCGGGCCGATGACGTTGCGGAC
This sequence comes from Kribbella sp. NPDC048928, assembly GCF_043197975.1. Lineage (NCBI taxonomy): Bacteria > Bacillati > Actinomycetota > Actinomycetes > Propionibacteriales > Kribbellaceae > Kribbella > Kribbella sp. NPDC048928. The sequence goes on from NZ_JBICUC010000005.1 coordinate 427,089, forward strand.
CGCCTTGATCCGCTGCACGTCCTCGGTCAGCGGACCGCCGCCGACCTTCATCTTCACGCCGCGGAAGCCCTGCTCCATCGCCTGCGCCGAGACCCGCTCGAGGCCGGCGACGTCGAGCTCGAGCCAGCCGACCATCGCGTACGACGGGATCGCGGTCTGCTGCGCGCCGAGCAGCTTCCAGACCGGGACGCCCAGCGACTTGCCGAGCAGGTCCCACAACGCCTGGTCGATCGCCGAGATCCCGTACGACGAGAGACCCGCGGTGCCCTGGTAGTCGGTGAGGACCTGGAGCTTGCGCCGGATGCCGCGGATCACCGTCGGGTCCTCGCCGACGATCGCGGGCGCTAGTTGCTCGCTGACGATCTTCGCCAGCACGGCCGGCGAGGCCTCGACGCGACCGAAGTACGTCGTGCTCTCGCCGCTGATGCCCTCGTCGGTGTCGATCCGCACCCGGGTCACCCCGTTGCGGTCGAGCAACTGGATCGCGTCCCGGACCGGATGCGCCTTGGCCTCCGAGGTGACGTCGACGGTGACAGCGGTGATCTTCATGAACGCTCCGGGCCTGGGACGGACAGCGGGTCGAACCCGTACGGCAACTCGAGCCGGTGCGCGGTCATCAGGTCGGCGTCGCCGAGCAGGTCGCGGGTCTTGCCGTCCGCGACGATCCGGCCGCCGTCCATCAGCAGGCTGCGCTCGCAGAGCTGGAGCGCGTACGGGAGGTCGTGCGTGATCATCAGCAAGGTGACGTCCAGCTCCTCGAGGATGTCCGCGAGCTCGCGCCGCGCGGCCGGATCGAGGTTGCTGGACGGCTCGTCGAGGACCAGGACTTCGGGGCGCATCGCGAGCACCGTGGCGACTGCCACCCGGCGGCGCTGGCCGAACGAGAGGTGGTGCGGTGCCAGGTCCGCGTGATCCTGCATCCCGACCTGGACGAGCGCCTCGTGCACGCGTTCGTCCAGCTCGGCGCCGCGCAGCCCGAGGTTCGCCGGGCCGAAAGCGACGTCGTCGCGGACCGTCGGCATGAACAGCTGGTCGTCCGGATCCTGGAAGACCAGCCCGACCTTGCGCCGGATCGCGGTCAGGTGCTCTCGATGGACACCGGTGCCGCCGATCTGGATCCGGCCGCTGCCGGTCCCGCCGGCAACCGAGCCGAGGATGCCGTTGAGATGCAGGACGAGAGTGGTCTTGCCGGCACCGTTCGGGCCGAGGAGTGCGACCCGTTCGCCGTGCTCGACGGTAAAGTCGACGCCGTACAGCGCCTGACGCCCATCGGGGTACGCGAACACCAGCCGCTCGACCTGAATCGCTGGACCGCTCACAAGGCCACCACCCTAGCCGCGACCGCGATCGCCACGGCGAGCAGGGAGATCGCCAGGCCCTCGGTCCACTGCGCGCCCGAGGCGCCCTGCACGCTGAGCAGTGGCATCCGGCCCGTGTACCCGCGCGACCGCATCGCGAGATGCACGCGCTCCCCGCGCTCGAAGCTGCGGACGAACAGCGCACCCACTCCCCCGGCGACCGCCTTCAGATGACCGACCCGGCCACCGGTGTAGCCACGCGACTCGCGCGCGACCCGCATCCGGTGCAGATCGTCGGAGACCACGCTCAGGTACCGAACCATGAACGAGAGGATCGCGACCAGCGTCGCCGGCAGCCGCAGCCGCTCGAGCCCGGCGAGCAGGTCGCGGGGCGAGGTGGTCGCCGAGAGCAGGATCGCGGCGACCACACCGAGGGTGCCCTTCGCGAGCACGTTCCACGCTCCGAGGACGCCGGACTCGGACAGCTGCAGCCCGAGTACGTCGACCTTCGACCCGGTGGCGACGAACGGGAGCAGCAACGCGAACACGATGAACGGCGTCTCCACCGCGAGCCGCCGCGACACCACCGTGGCCGGCAACCTCGCGGCCGCTACAGCACTGATCAGCATCACGGCGTACACACCGAAGGCCCAGAAGACCGCGGCCGGTGTCGAGACGACCGCGAGCACGAAGACGAACAGTGCGACCAGCTTCACCTGCGCGGGGATCCGGTGGACCGGACTGTCCACCGCGACGAGCAGGCCGTCGCCACTCATGACGCCTTGTTCGCCCGGAGGGACGCGAGCTTCGCGATCGCGAGGCCGAGCACGATCGTCGCCAGGACGCCGATGATGCCGGCGAGGGCACCGGAGACCTGCGCGTTGCCGATCCCGTGGACGCCGTAGTCGGCCAGCGGGCTGCTCGCGGTCGGCGAGCTCTTCGCCGCGCCCTCGAAGCCGAGCTTCGCGCCGACGAACTCCAGCCCGTCCGGGTGAGCGCTCGCGAACAAGCTGACGCCGCCCGCGACCACCAGGGTCACGGCGACGCCGACGCCCAGCGACCGGCCGGCGGGCTTCGCGGCGATCGGCTTGTCCGGCGAGACCGTCGAGGTGTTGCCGTCGGCATCGACGAGAACGAGATCCTGCTGCAGGTGCCGGGCCGCGTACACGAGGTCCGGCCGGGTCGCGACCACCGCGCTCAGTACGGCAGCGGTGATCACCGCCTCGCCGATACCGACCAGGATGTGCCAGCCGACCATGGCGGTCGCCAGCTTGCCGAGCGGGATGTCGACGGCGCCGCCGATCGCGTAGAGCCCGGTGAACGCCAGCGCCGCCACCGGGACCGACACCAGCGCGCCGACGGTCGTCGCCGGTACGACACTGCTCACCTTGCGTGGCAGCACCTTCAGCAGCGTACGGGTCAGGAAGTACCCGACGAGGACCGTGATCAGGCCCATCAACGTGATGTTCGTGCCGAGCGCGGTGAGACCGCCGTCCGCGAACAGCAGCCCTTGCACCAGCAGGACCGTGGCCATCACCAGTACGGCGGTCCACGGCCCGACCAGTGCGGCCGCGAGCGCGCCTCCGAGCAGGTGGCCGCTGGTGCCGGCGCCGACCGGGAAGTTCACCATCTGCACCGCGAAGACGAAAGCCGCGGTCAGCCCGGCGAGTGCCGGACCGGTCTCGCGGAGCTCGCGGTTCGCCCGCTGCAGACTGAAGCCGACCGCCCCGGCCGCGATCAGGCCGGTGGCGACAGAGGTGGGCGCGTTGAAGAAGCCGTCAGGAACATGCACGTCGACATTCTTGATCTAGTTGCGACCGATTCGCAACAAGGGATCTCACAACTCGTTCAGTGCCGCACCGATCGCCCGGTGGAACGTCGGGTACGCGAAGATCATCTGCCGCAGCGTTTTCACCGGTACGGCGGCGTGCACCGCGACCGCCAGCGCGCTCAGCACCTCGCCACCCGTCGGACCCGCGCTCGTCGCGCCGACCAGTACGCCGCGGTCCGAGTCCAGTACGACCTTGATGAAGCCCTCATTGCCGGCCTTGTGGATCCAGCCGCGCGTCGACGCCGGGATCTGGGTCGACGCGGTACGTACGTTCAGGCCCGCGTCCCGGGCCTGCCGCTCGGTCAGCCCGACCGCGCCGATCTCCGGGTCGGTGAACGTCACCCGCGGCATCGCGTGGTAGCTCGCCGTCGGTGCGTCCGGCTCCTGCAGGATGTCGCGGACCGCGATGTCGGCCTGGTACATGGCGTTGTGGGTGAATACGCCGACCCCGGTGACGTCGCCGATCGCCCAGACCTTGTCGCCGGCCCGGACGTGCTCGTCGACCTCGATCCGGCGCGCGGACGGGTCCAGACCGAGCTTCTCGAGCCCGAGGTCCGCGGTGGCCACCCGCCGGCCCGTTGCCACCAGCAACTTCTCGGCGCGGGCCGTGGTGCCGTCCGCGAGCGTCACGGTGAAGGTGTCACCGGCATACTCGACCTGCTTGGCATGGGCACCGAGGCGGAAGGTGACGCCGTCGCGCTCCAGCGCTTCGCGCGCCAGTACGCCCGACTCAGGCTCCTCCATCGCCAGCACCTCCGGGGCGCCCTCGACGACGGTGACCTGGACGCCGAAGCGCGCGAACACCTGCGCCAGTTCCATACCGATCGCGCCGCCGCCGAGGACCACCAGCGAGGCCGGCAGCGTCTCGACCTCGATCGCCTCACGATTCGTCCAGTACGGCGTACCGTCCAGGCCGTCGACCGGCGGGACGGACGGGATCGTCCCGGTCGCGATCACGATGCCGCGGGCCGCCTCGAACTCGCGGTCGCCGGCGCGCACCGTGTTCGGTCCGGTGATCGTCGCGGTGTCCTTGACGATGGTCGCGCCCTTGTTCACCAGGCGGTCGACCGCGACCTGGTCGTTCCAGGTGTCGGTGGCCTCCTCGCGGATCCGCTTCGCCACCGGCGCCCAGTCCGGCTGCACGGTCGCCGTACCGGCAAGGCCGTCGACACGTCGGGTCTCGGCGATCAGGTTCGCGGCGCGGATCATCATCTTGCTCGGGATGCAGCCGTAGTACGGGCACTCGCCGCCGACCAGCCGGGACTCGATGCCGACCACCCGGAGCCCGGCCTGCGCCAGCCGCCCGGCCGTCTCCTCCCCGCCCACACCGACTCCGACGACGACCACGTCAACCTGTTCAGCCATGGCGCCAATCTGTCAGACCGGCCCGGACCGGCCAAGTCGCCACCCGGCGCGTCATCGCGTCGTAAGCGGGCGTTCACCACCGGCTCCTAGCGTTCTGTTCTCGGAGAAGTGGGGACAGAGTTGTTCGATTTCGGCAACATCGACCTGGGCACCGTCATCGCCCTCGTCTCGCTGGTCGGCACGTCGATCGTGTGGCTGCTCGACCGGTACGTCTGGCGGCGCAAACGGCTGGTGTACCGCGTCCAGGTGGATGCGCAGATCGGTGTCCATCCGCACCAGGGTCAGGCCCACGAGCTGGTCGACGTCGAGGTCCGGCACCAGAACGAGGTGGTCCCGGACCCGAGCATCGTGCTGCTCCGGGTGGACAACACCGGCACCGACATCGACGCCACGGACATGAAGAAGGAGCTGGGATTCGGGTTCCCGGGTCGCCGGATCGTCCGGATGAAGGTGGTCGAGGCGCACACGGACTCGGGCACGCTGATCGAGGAGAGTCTCGATCCGCTGACGTACGTCGACGAGGACCACCTGGTCGTACCCAAGTTCTCCATCAACCACGGCGACCACTTCAAGTTCCTGCTCGTGCTGTCCGGGCGGGGCAAGGGCATCACACACTCCGGGTACCTGACCGGCGGCGGGTCCAACGGTGGTGTCCACCACGAGCCGCGGCCGCGCGGGCCGGGGCGCCGCACCCTCATCTTCGGCGCGACCACGCTGGTGCTCGTCGGCGCGCTGGTCGCGTTCTTCCTGGTCGACGTACTGCGGCCGCCAGACAACTGTGCGGCCGGGCAGGTGCGGGTGACCGGATCCACGGCGGTCGAGCCGACGATGACCGAACTGCGGAGCGCGTACGCGAGCGAGTGTTCGCGCGCCGAGATCATGATCGCCTCCAACGGCAGCCTGCGCGGTGTGCAGGACCTCAGCGACCTCGGCAAGAAGGACGCCACCGCGGCGGGCAAGGTGATCGCGATGTCCGACGGTCCGGCGCAGGACGTTCCGAGCCTGAGTGGCGAGGCCGTCGCGGTCGTCATGTTCGCAGTCACGGTGAACCGGTCCGCCGGCGTGACAGGGCTGACCACGGACCAGCTGCGCGACATCTACATCGGCAAGACCACCAACTGGAACCAGCTCGGCGGCAAGAACCTCCCGATCCGGATGGTCAGCCGGGTCGGGCCGGACTCCGGATCGCGGCGGGTGTTCCGGCAGAAGGTGCTGGGCGGCGCGCAGGAGCTGGGTATCACCTCCGACGACTGCCGTCGCGACGACGACGCCGCTGCGGCGAAGTACCACCGCTGCGAGGTCGGTACGACGGAGGAGCTCCTGACCCGGGTGAACGAGATCGACGGCGCGATCGGCTACGCCGAGCTGGGCGGGGCCCGGAAGTTCCCGGACCTGGTCGCGGTCACGATCGACGGCGTCGTACCGGACACCTCGAAGGTGGCGGACGACTCGTACAGGTTCTGGGAGGTCGAGCACGCCTACACCTACAAAGCGCCCGACTCGAAGTCCCTTACCGGCGCCTTCCTGGACTACGTCCGCTCAACCCAAGCCCGCCCAGTACTCGAACGAGGCGGCCTCGTCCCCTGCAGCGACCTCCCGGCGGGCTTCTGCGGCTAATCTGCAGGGCATGTATGTGATCGCGCACCTCAGTGACCCGCATCTCGACGGTGGCGAGGAGGCGCGGGCGCGGTTGCGGACGATCACGGCGTACGTGCGGTCGTCGGCGGTCGATGTTGTGTTGGTCAGTGGCGATCTTGCTGATCACGGGCTGCCGGAGGAGTACGCGGAGATCGCGCGGGAGTTGGCGTTCGACGTACCCGTACTGGTGTTACCCGGCAACCACGACGTGAGTGCGCCGCTCCGGGCCGGCCTGTCCGCGTTCGTCGACTCCCCCGGCGTCAACCATCCTGTCCATCAGGTCCGGCACGTCGGTGCGGCCCGCTTCGTACTGGTCGACTCGACAGTCCCTGGTGAGGACCACGGCCTGCTCTCCGACGAGTCGCTCGCCTGGCTCGACCGTACTCTCAGCGGACCGGCCGACGGCCCGCTCTTCGTCGCGATGCATCACCCGCCGTTCGAGCTGCACCACCCGGTCATGGACCAGTGGAAGCTTCAGAACCCCGAGGCCCTGGCCGAGGTCCTGACCGGCAAACCCATCACCGCCCTGCTGACCGGCCACGTCCACAACGCCATCGTCAGCACCTTCGCCGGCCACCCCGTCGTCGGCGCCCCCGGCATCCGCTCCACCGTCCCCCTCCCCTTCGAACCCACCATCGACTCGGTAGTAGACCCCCAGGCCCACCCCGGCCTCGCCTTCCACGCCTACACCGCCGACGAACCCCTCCAAACGATCTACAGATACCCCCGCTGATCGTTGAGACGCTCCACAAAGGCACCCTTACCCCGCCATGTAGGCCTAGCGGTCCGTCCGGGAACCTCCGCGCCAGGTCAACCCACCGCCGCGGCGCGTACCGTCTGGTGGGTGGATGAGCTTGTGGTGCGGGTGGTTGGGTGGGTGGAGTCGGAGTTGCGGGAGCGGGCGGATGCGCCTCGGCAGGGGGATGAAGGGGCGCCGGATGCTTGGGTGGTGTTTGACGGGTCGGTGCGGGATGCGCTTGCTGATCTTGCGGCCGGTGATGAGGTGATTCTGGTCAGCTGGTTCGATCGGGCGGACCGGAGCGTGCAGAAGGTGCATCCGCGCGGCGACGCGTCGCGCCCGCCGACCGGCGTGTTCAGCACGCGGTCGCCCGACCGGCCCAATCCGCTCGGTCTGCATCGGGTGACGGTGCTCGCGGTGGAAGGTCTGCGGGTGCGGGTCAACAATCTGGAAGCCCTGGACGGCACCCCAATCGTCGACGTCAAACCGGTGCTAGGCGACGTCACCGACCGCTGACTCGTAGCGGGTGGCCTTCGCTGTCGCGCGTCTGTGGAGGGCGGTCTGTAGAGGCTGGGAGGTCGAGGGCTTCGGCGTAGGGGTCAAGTTGCCAGAGGACCCATTCGGCGTGCCAGGGATCTTGGAAGGTGGGTCGAGTCGCGTACCAGGCGGACCGTTGTCAGGCGTTGGTTGGGGTCACGGGTCTGCCGGTGGCGGTTTCCACGATGTGTGCGAGGAAGTCTCGGACGTCGGCGAGTAGATCGGCCTGGTCGATGTAGCCGGACGTGCCGGTGGCGTCGCTGCCGTCGCGTAGGTGTAGGCCTTCGGTCAGTACCCGGTGCCAGCGCTCGTCGTAGTGGGTCAGTGCCCAGCGGCCGACACGGGACTTCGAGGTCATCTCGCCGGTGACCAGGAGGTGGTCGAGTCGCGCTGAGGCGAGGATGCAGTGCGTGAGGAGATAGTCGCGTTCGCGCTGATCGGTTGGAAGGTCGGCGGGGGTCGAGTTGGCCAGGCCCTCGGCGTTGTGGCGCCAGTAGTTGTCGAGATTGGCGACCGTGTACTCCCGCAGCGCCTGCTTGTCGGTCCAGATCTGAAGAGTGGACAGCTCTGGGCCGGTGATCGTGATCCCCGCCTGGGCCAGTTCGTGCCAGGTGATCATCCGCGAGGGCGAGACGAGAATCTCGAGTTTCCTGGTGGGGATCATCTCCGGCAGCGGCGGCAGGGTGCGCGGGTCGGACGCCAGGTCGGTGGCGAGCAGGTGCGGGCCGTCGAAGCGGATCTTGGAGTACGCCACCATCTGTTGGTGGACGGCCCGCAGCGCTTCCACCTCGGCTGGGTCTGGCCGGTGGGTGAGCGTGGCGACGAAGTCGACGTCGGACTCGCGTGGTGCCCACTCGCCGAAGACCACCCCGCCGTGGAGATAGAGCCCGGTCAGCATTCCCGACGGCAGCTCCCGCTCGGCCAGCAGCAGGAAGCGGTCACACAGATCCTGGACAGGTGCTGGAAGGGCCACGAGTTTCTCCTCTGCAGGATGGACCAGGCATGAATGAACTCGGCACGGATGCACTGGGCACCGAATGGACGGAAGACAGTCAACCGCAGGTGGGCTGCGCATGGTGGAGCGGGCACAGATAGGTCGGGCGCGCACAGAGCGGCCACAGGTCGAGCCGCATGAGTAGGTCCGGCATGAGCAGGTCTGGCATGAGCAGGTCAGGCACGAGTCGGGTGGGCACGAGTTGGGGTGGAGGTTGGTGAGGACGGTGGCCGCGGGACTTGTCTGGGCGCGATGACTGACGCGAGACGGGTGAGGGTGGATCACGGTGGGGCGGGTGGAGCTTCACGTTGGCGGGGTGTGAGTGGTGGTGGGGGCTGGGTGGGTGCCGGTGTGGTTGACGATGAAGGTGAAGCCGTGGGGGCTGGTCCATTCGATGGCTCCGTCGGGCAGGCGTCGGTTGCGCCAGGCGCCGAAGGTTTTGGCGCGGTGGTGGAGTCGGGTGAGGGGTATGAGGTTGTTTGTGCTGGTTTGGCCCGGTTGGTCGGGTGGGCCGGTGGGGTTGGGTGGGCCGGTGCGGTCGTAGGGGGTGATGCGGTCGTAGGGGGTGGTGCGGTCGTTCGGGGTGGTGTGGTTGTAGGGGGTGATGTGGTCTTGGTCCATGCGTTCGGTTGCTTCGGCGGCGCTGTACGGGAACGTGTCGACGGGGTGTCGGAGGCGGACGCGTTCGCGGATGCGGTCGGGGATTTCGTAGGCGTGGACGCTGACCTGGTCGTGCAGGTCGATGACGGGCTTGATGGTGATGTGGTCGTGGCCGAGGAGTTCGGTGAGTTGGGAGGCGAGGAGGGGGCCGAGTTCTTCGACGCGCAGCACGCCGGTGCCGGTGGCGAGGGTGCGGTCGGTGAGGTGGACGTACAGGGTGTGGCGGGTCTGTCGGGTCTGTCGGCCGGTGCTGGTCGGGCCGAGGCCGGTGCGGTAGGCCTCCTGCTTGATCGCGGCCAGCCGCGCAGGCAGTTCGGCGGCAAGCATCCGCCGCGTGAACACGTCAACCTCAGCAGCGTTCGCAGCCGGCGGGTCCGCCCTGGCAGAGTCCTGCGTGGCAGAGTCCTCTGACGGCGCCCATTCGCCCTCGCCTGCCCACGCTCCGGCGTCGTCCAGTCCGTCGTCCAGCCGGTCGTCGTGGGCGGGTTCCGTGGCCTCGTCAGCCGCTCCGCCGGCGGCGCATCGTCCGTCCTGGGCACTGTCGCGTACGACCCTTCGGCCGGAGTCTGGCTCGACGCGCGACGGGGAGGACGGCTCCGTCTGGGACGGGCCATCATCCGAGTCCCCCGCCGGCTCCGGCCCAGGGCGGTCCGACGCCGCGTGGTCCGGTGCGGCGTGGTCGGGTGCGGCGTGGTCGGGCTCGGTGCCGGCTGGCTCGACGCGCTCTGAGGCGGAGTCGGCTGGCACGGGGCGTACCGGTACTGGGCGTACAGGTGCGGGTCGGGCGGGCGTCGGACCAGCAGGAGCGGGGCCGGCGGGAGCGGGTGTGGGGGTGGACCGGGCAGTTTGGGCGAGGTGGCGGGCTACTGCTAGGAGTTGGTGGGCTGCGGCGGGGTCGGCTATCCAGCCGATGGCTTTGGCTCGGAGTTCGTTGAGGGAGTCGGTGTCGCCGAGGGTTTTGAGGGCGCGGGCGAGGTCGTCGATGGTGGCGTCGAAGCGGATCACGTCGCCGGCGGCGGCACGGACCCAGAAACGCTTCGTGCCGTGGTCGTCGGACGGGGCGACGAACACGCCGCGTTCGCGGGCGGTCGCCTCTGCCTGGGCCCTGGCCTGCTCGGGATCGGCGTCCCACACGGCCGCGGCAATGATCTTCCCCAGGGCACCTGGAGTGACCGTGTTCACGATCCGGGCCACGCGCCGGTCCACGATCGCGGCCGCTTCCAGCGACAACGCCAGGCAGGCGTGCGCGACCTTACGGGCACGCCAGGCGACCGCATCACCGGCCAGCACCTTCGCCCAGATCCGCGGCAGCCGGTGCCGCAACGCCAGGGCCTCACCGATCAGGGCGGCAGCCGCGCCGCTCGACATGCTCAGCACCGCACCGAACTCGATCGGGGCGAACTCCGCAACCCCAGGACAACCGTCACCGCCGTATACCTGAAGCCGCTCATACCCCGGCAATGATTCATAGCCGGGCACGACGGCATGACGGTCCGCGAACGTCAGAGCGGACTCCAGAATGCGCACGGCGGCACGGTCCTGGATCTGGGCGAACTCCGACGCCGCGGACAGTAGCTCCGCGGTCGCGAGGTCCCTCAGATCACCTTCGAACATGTGTTTGATTCTACGCCGTGATCATCCCGTTACCAAATCGGCGATCAGGTCTAAAGCCGGCCGGCGGACCGGCTTTCGAGGGCTGGAGATCAGTGGAGTACGCGGTAGTTGGCGAGGAGGTGCCCGGCGGGGGTCTTTGTGGCGTGGATTGTCTCAAGGCGGATCGGGCCGAGGGTGGTGAGGAGTTGCTGGCCGGTGCCGACGACGGTGGGGACGATGACCAGGTGGAGTTCGTCGACCAGGCCGGCGGTCAGGAGGGCGCGGGTGACCGAGATGCTGCCGTGGATGCCGATGTCGCCACCGGACTGGGCTTTCAGGTCGCGAACGAACGCGGTCAGGTCGCCCGTGATCGCCTGCGAGTTGGCCCACGTGTCGTCGAGCGGTGTCGACGTGGCGACGTACTTCGGGGCCGCGTTCACGAACGATGCGAACGGCTCGACGTCGCTCGTCGGCCAGTAGCCGGACCACTCGTCGTACGTCCGCCGACCGAGGATCACGGTGTCCTGCGTCGCGATCAGGTCCGATCCGGCGGCGTCGGTTTCGTCGTCCCATCCGGTCAGGAACTGGTCCGCCTTCTCGGCGACACCGTCAAGGGACAGAAAGTAGGCCGCGACGACCTTGCGCTGGTTTGTCATACGCCAGCGTCGGACGAACCCCCCAGAAATCGACAGGCGGTGGCAGACAAAGTGTCCGCCACCGCCCAAAAGCCGATCCCAAGCTGATCAGAAGTTGATCATGTGGCCTTCGAGGCCGTGGAAGGCCTCCTGGAGGGCCTCGCTCAGCGTCGGGTGCGCGTGCACGTTGCGGGCCAGTTCCTTGGTGGTCAGGTCCCACTTCTGGGCCAGGGTCAGCTCCGGGAGCAGTTCGGTGACCTCGGGGCCGATCAGGTGCGCGCCGAGCAGTTCGCCGTACTTGGCGGAGCTGATCACCTTGACGAAGCCGGTCGGGTCGCCGAGGCCGTGTGCCTTGCCGTTCGCGGTGAACGGGAACTTGGCTACCTTGACCTCGTGGCCCAGCTTGCGGGCCTCCTCCTCGGTGTACCCGAAGCTGGCGATCTGCGGCTGGCAGAACGTCGCCCGCGGGATCATCGCGTAGTCGAGCTCCATCGTCTCGTGGCCCGCGATCGTCTCGGCCGCGATCACGCCCATCGCCTCGGCCGCGTGCGCGAGCATCAGCTTCGCGGTCACGTCGCCGATCGCGAAGATGTTCGGCACGTTGGTCCGGCAGAAGCCGTCGATGCCGATCGCGCCACGCTCGGTCAGCGCGACACCGATCTTGTCCAGGCCGTAGCCGTCGACGCGCGGCTGGAAGCCGATCGCCTGCATGACCTTGTCGGCCTCGATCGTCTGCTGGACGCCGTCCTTGCCGGTCACGGTGACCTTCACCGAGGCGCCGGAGTCGTCGATCGAGTCGACGCGCGTGGAGGTCAGCACGTCGACGCCGAGCTTCTTGTACGCCTTGGCGAGCTCCTTGGAGACCTCGGGGTCCTCCAGCGGGACCATCCGGTCCAGGAACTCGACGATCGTCACCTTGACGCCGTAGTTGGCCAGGACGTACGCGAACTCGACGCCGATCGCGCCGGCGCCGGCGATCACGATCGAGCCCGGCAGCTCCTCGGTGAGGATCTGCTCCTCGTACGTCACCACGCGCTCGCTCAGCTGGGTGCCCGGCAGCAGCTTGGTGGTCGCGCCGGTCGCCACGATGCAGGAGCCGAAGGTGACGGTCTCGGACGACCCGTCGTTCAGCGTGACGTCGAGGGTGTTCGCGTCGGTGAACGAGCCCCAGCCGTCGAGCTCGGTGATGTTGTTCTTCTTCATCAGGAAGTGAACGCCCTTGACCCGGCCGTCGGCGACCTTGCGGCTGCGCTGGACCGCGGTCGGGAAGTCGAAGGTGACCTCACCGCTGATGCCGAAGGTCTTCGCCTCCTTGCGGAAGATGTGCGACAGCTCGGCGTTCCGCAGCAGCGCCTTGGACGGGATACAGCCCACGTTCAGGCAGACACCGCCCCAGTACTTCTTCTCGATGATGGCGGTCTTGAGCCCGAGCTGGGCGGCGCGGATCGCCGCGACGTACCCACCCGGGCCTGCGCCGAGGACAACAACGTCAAAGTGCGAGGCCATGCAGTGAATGCTAGCCGGGGTTCCGTAAGGACCGTACGCCGCCTACGCTGGGCACGCGCGTGAGGCGCCGCGGGACAGATGCGCATGGGGGACGGATGGATCTGGGGAGACGCCGGGGGCTGCGATTCGCCGCACTCGGCACGTTGCTGGCGGTCGTCGCGCTGCCCGCGTACGCCGACGATCCCTCCCCCGCGACGTCCCAGCCGCCGCCCGCGTCGGTCACCGACGTGAACCGCTCGCTCGAGCAGCTCCAGGCCGAGGCCGCAGCCGTCCAGGCCGACTTCGCGAAGGCGACGATCGCGTACACGAACGCTCTCAAGCAGGCGCAGGCCGCCGAGGCCGCCGCCAAGAAGGCGGAGTCCACGGCCAGTACGTCGCGGGGCCGCGCCGACGAGCAGCGCCGGCGCCTCGGGGTGATCACCGCCCAGGCGTACCAGCTCGGCATCCCGACCGTGATGGGCACCGAGTCGATCCTCTGGTCGCTCGCCCCGGTCGCCGAGAACCTCCAGGAGATCGCCGACCGGCAGACCGCGATCACCCAGCTCGGCAACACCCAGGTCGCGCAGTACAAGGCCGCGATGAATGCCGAGTCCGAGTCGAACCGGCTGAAGTCCGAAGCGGCCGGCAAGCGCGCCGCAGCGAACGAGGCCGCCGCCAAGGCGCAGGAGCTCAGCAAGCAGGTCCAGCAGAAGGCCTCCGACGCGGCGGCCGCGGCGGCGGACCAGACGGCTGACCTCGATGTGGCGTCCGGAGTCTCGAAGGAGCTCCAGACCATCCGTGACGCGCAGGCGCTCGCCCGCTGGCAGACGTACCTCGCCGAGCTCACGACCACGAAGATCACTCCCCCGGCCGCTGCCCTGCTCAAGAACCCTAGCAAGCTTCCTGCCGGTCTCGCGCCGCTGACCCGCCGCGGTGCCGCCGTCCCCGGCGTCGCGTCCGCCACGACCGCCGGCCGCACCGTCAAGGTGATGTCTGCGGAGACCATCCGGGCGGTCAACCAGGCCTTCAGCCTGGTCGGCAAGCCGTACGGTGTCGCTGCAACCGGCCCGGACAAGTACGGATGCCTCGGCGCGGCCCGCGTCGCGTGGCAGCCGTACACCACCCTCCCGAACCTGGTCGGCAAGGTCTACCCGGACTACCAGGCCGTCCCGACCGCGCAGATCCAGCCCGGCGACCTGCTCGTGATGGGCAGCAAGTCCCTCGGCCTGGTCCACATCGGCGTCGCGCTCGACAACGGCGAGATGATCGCCGCCGACGAGGCCAAGGGCGCGGTCGTCGTCACCACGGTCCCCGACAACCTGTACGCGGCCCTGCGCCCGACGCTCGGCGCCCCGGCCAAGCCGCAGATCGCGCCTGTGGCGACGAGTGACGCGTACGCGTTCCGCTGCGGCAACACCGCCACCTCGTACGACGTCGGCTCGAACTCCTGGACCTGGCCGCTGCCGGACGGCACGTACGAGATCGGCACGCCGTTCGGTCAGGCCGGCGCCATGTGGTCAACCGGCTCGCACACCGGCCAGGACTTCCCCGCCAAGGTCGGCACACCGGTGCGCGCCGTCACGTCCGGTGCCGTACGGATCGAGCACCCGGCCTGGGCCGGCAACCTGGTCCGGATCGACCACGGGAACGGCCTGGAGACGCTCTACGCGCACCTGAGCCGCATCGACGTGGTCGACGGTCAGCAGGTCAAGGCGGGTCAGCAGATCGGTGCCGTCGGTACGGAGGGCAACTCCACCGGTCCGCACCTGCACTTCGAGGTGCGCCTGGGCGGCGAGCCGGTGAACCCGATGCCCTTCCTCGCGACCGGGTCAGCCAGCACCGGCTGGGGCGGCTACAGCAACGGCATGATCCCCGCGAACAAGCTCTGCCCGATCGCCTCCGGCCACATGCTCCGCTGCGACGCCGCAGCCGCGTACGGGAAGCTCGCGACGGCCTACCGCGCTCAGTTCGGCAAGACCCTGTGCATCACCGACTCGTACCGCTCCTACACGTCTCAGGTCAGCCTGTACCAGCGCAAGCCGTCCCTGGCAGCCCTCCCTGGTACGTCGAACCACGGCTGGGGCGTAGCCGTCGACCTCTGCGGCGGCATCGACCGCTACAACACCGCGCAGTACCAGTGGATGAAGGCGCACGCCCCTTCGTACGGCTGGATGCACCCCGCCTGGGCGGAACAGGGCAGCAACCGCGAAGAGCCCTGGCACTGGGAGTTCGGCAATCCGGCCAGCGCCTGACCGGTCTGGGTAGTCTGGGGGCGTGGCCGAGAAACAGAGTCCCGACCGCACGGATGACAACATCACGCTCGATGCTGCGGACGACCGCTGGGAGTGGCGGCGGCGGATCCGGGAGAACCCCCGGAAGCTGCTCTTCTACCGGATCGGCGTGGGCGTGCTCGGTGGGCTGCTCATCATCGCCGCACCGCTCACCGGCTGGCTGCCGGGGCCGGGCGGGATCCCGCTGTTCATCGCGGGCCTGGCCGTGCTGGCCAGCGAGTTCGAGTGGGCCCAGCGACTGCTGTACCGGGTCAAGGAGTGGGTGAAGGCACTCACTGCCTGGACCGGCAAGCAGCCCGCCTGGCTGAAGGCCCTCGGGACCCTCGCACTGTTCCTGTGCGTGCTCGTCGGCATCTGGCTCTACTTCGCCCTGCTCGGCGTACCGGGCTGGCTGCCCGACGGGTGGGAGTCATTCCTGCACAGACTGCCCCTCCTTGACTGAGTACGGCGGCAGCTCGATCAGCTCGCTCATGTTCTGCGCCAGCTTCAGCATCTGCTTCAGGAAGAACGGCCGGTCGAGGATCTTGTTCCGCGCCGTGATCCCGAACCGGGTCGCCGGCGCCATGAACGTGCCTGCGCGGGCCCCGTCCTGGGTGGTCGACGTCGACTTGCGCAACCGTGCCTCGTACCGGTCGAACGCGGTGCGCAGGTCCGGCGTCTGGGACAGCTCCCCCGCCAGTACGTAGGCGCCGACAACCGCTGTACCGGTGCCTAGCGCACCGAACGTCGCGCCGTACCCCGCGTCGCCCAGCAGCACGATCCGGTTGGTGGACCAGCGATCCACGTGCACCCGGCTGATCGAGTCGAAGTACAACTCGGTTGCCGCCGGCAACCCGTCGAGCAGCTCCGGCACCCACCACCCCAGGCCGTCGAAGTGCTGCCGGATGATCTCCTTCTGCTGAGCGAGGTCCCGCCGGTTGTACTCGAGCACCGGCGCCTTGAACACGAACAGCGTCTGGGCCAGCTTCGGGTCTCGCGTGTCCGGTGCAACGCTCGCGACCTTGCCCGGCACGTTGTACAACAACGAGTCCTCCGAGATGCCCCGCGTGTTGGGGACCTCCCAGCCGGCGACGTAGTAGTTGAGGTGCTTCTCCCGCACCTGCTCCTTCGGCCAGGCCAGCCGCCGGACAACCGAATGCATCCCGTCCGCACCGATCACGAGGTCGTACGTCTCCTCGATGCCGCTCTCGAACCGTACGTCCACCCCGTCGGCGTGCTCGTGCAGCGCAGCGATCGAGTCACCGAACCGGTACGTCGCCTGCGCGCAGCTGTGCTCGTACAGCACCCGGGACAGATCGGCCCGCAGCACCTCCAGCTCGCCGCCCGAGAACTCGGCCGGCAGCCGCATCAGCTTGCGCCCCGACGCGTCGACGAACCGCATCGCGCTGCCGCCGGTCTGCCGCGAGCGCAGTTCCTCCAGCACGCCCATCCGCTCGAGGACCGTGGTGAACACCTCCCCACGGAAGTCCACGGCGTACCCGCCCTGCCGCAACGCCGGTGCGATCTCGACCACCGTCACGTCGTGCCCCGCCCGTCCGAGCCAGAGCGCCACCGACGGCCCCGCCACGCTCGCACCCGAAACCAGAACCTTCATTTTCAGCTCCTTCGAAGTAACTGTGTCTGCCGGACACAGTAATGTGTATGGTAGACACAGTGCAAGAGATTTCGAAAAGGATCGAAGGATGACCGAACTCCTCTGGAGCAACCAGCCGGCCCCGAGCCGCGGACCCAAACCCGCGATCACGCTGGCCGCCATCGCGCAGGCCGCGATCTCGATCGCGGACGCCGAGGGCCTCGACGCGGTCTCCATGCAGCGCGTGGCCGGCGAGCTGCCGGTCACCAAGATGGCCCTCTACCGGTACGTCCCCGGCAAGAGCGAGCTGGTCGCGGTGATGAGCGACCTGGCGATGGGCGGTCCGCCGGAGCGTCCCGACGGGCCGTGGCGCGACGTACTGCACACCTGGGCCATCGATCTGTACGAGGGCTTCCTGCGCCACCCGTGGCTGGTCCTGTCGACGATCGGCCGGCGCCTGCTCGGCCCGAACGAGCTCGCCTGGATCGAGCGCGGCATCGGCTCCTTGGCCGGCACCGGGCTGAGCGGTGGCGAGCAAATGGACTCGATGCTGGTGATCACCAGCCACGTACGGAACATCGTGCAGCAGTCCACGACCTACCCGGGCCTCAGCACCGGCCTCACCGAGGAGGACATGCAGCAGTCGCTCGCGGAGATCCTCAGCACCGAGGCGGCCCGCTTCCCGCACCTGGTGGCCGCGATGAGCACGACGGCGGGCAGCGAGAACCAGGGCCTGGAGTACGGCCTGCAACGGATCCTGGACGGGCTGGAACTGCTGATCAATGACCGGAGGGCGTCAGCCTCGGGTCGTTGAAACGTTGTCGGTAGATCGACGCAGACAGCCCGTAGTGCGATTTGAATCGGCGGGCGAAGTAGTTCTGGTCGGGCCAACCGACCGACTCGCCGATCCGGTTGATCGGCAGGTCGGTGTGCAGCAGCCGGTCGGCCGCGAGCTCGACGCGATGCCGTGACAGGTACGCCATCGGCGGCAGGCCGGTGACCGACTTGAACAGCCGGACCAGGTAGCCCGGCGCGAGATGCAGCTCGCCGGCCAGATCGGTCAACGTCCAGTGCCGGGCCGGGTCGGCCTCCATCATCCGCATCGCGTCGACGACCGCCGGATGCGTGTACTCGCGGCGCTGATCTCGGTCCGCCACGGTCCGCGCGACACAGCTCAGGTAGAGCGACAGCCAGCCGATCACCTCTCCGCGATGGCGGCTCAACGGCTGGTTGCGCAGCTGGCGCAGTCCGTCGAGGTGCCCGATCGCCTCCTGAAGGGTCGCCGGATCAAGATGCGTTGCGAGCATCCCGCGGCGGTCAGCGGAGAACGGTCCAGTCCACAACAGGTAACCCAGTAACGGATCCTCGCGCGCCCACGCGAGTTCGCGGCGCACCAGGTCGGCGGCGAAGCAGCAGTTGTAGACCTCCAGTGCGTCGCACTCGAGATACTCGTGCCAGACGCCCGGACGGAGCAGGATCGCGTCGCCCGCGCCGATCCGCTGACGTCCCGCGAGGCTGTGGTGGACGCCTTCACCGCCGGTGACGAGCGCCAGCTCGAAGAAGCTGTGCGTGTGCAGCGGATGCGCCTTCTCGTGCACGTGCGTACCCGCGTGCACCACCGTTCCCTCGATGAAGTGCAGGACCGTTCCACGGGTCGTCACCGGCTCGTCGACCATGCTTCACGATACGAGCCGAGGTGCAGATCGTGCTAGGGCGAGTGCACATCGGGCTAGCTGCCGGCGACGCCCGGTCGCAGGATCGGAGCAACCAATGAATCGTTTCACTCGGTTGGAGTCTCATGTCGGAACTCGCCGCACCCACATCTCTCCGCTTCGAGCACCGGACCGCACCCGTTCTGGGTGGTGGTACCGCGAGCCCCCGGATCTCCTGGCAGGTCCCGGCCGCGGACGCCGGCTACGCGCAGACGGCGTACGAGATCGAGATCGCCCGCGACACCACCCAGAGCTACACCGTCGAGTCCCCTGAACAGGTCCTGGTCCCGTGGCCGGGTGACGCGCTCACCTCCCGTGAGTCCGCGCAGGTGCGCGTCCGCGTCCGTGGCGCCGAGGACTGGAGCGCGTGGAGTGAGCCTGCTGTCATCGAGGCCGGCCTGCTCGCGCCGGACGACTGGACCGCTCGCTTCGTCAGCCCGCGGGACAACCCGCACGGCTCCCCCGCTCCCCTGGTCGCCGGTACGGCCGATCTCCCGGACGGGATCGTGAAGGCACGCCTGTACGCCACTGCGCACGGCATCTACCTTCCGGAGCTCAACGGACAACGCGTCGGTACGGAGGAGCTCGCGCCCGGCTGGACGTCGTACCAGTACCGGCTGCGCTACCAGACGTACGACGTGACCGAGCTTGTTCGCGCGGGTGAGAACAAGCTGGAGTTCCTGCTCGGCAACGCTTGGTTCCGCGGCCGGATCGGCTTCCGCGACCAGAGCCAGGTGTACGGCAGCCGGCTCGCCGTCCTCGCTCAGCTCGAGGTGACCACCGAGGACGGTCAGGTCCACACGTTCGGCAGCGACGACAGCTGGACGTCCCGGGAGAGCAACGTACTCGCCGACGACCTGTACGACGGCCAGAGCACCGACCTGCGCAAGCAGCCCGGCGAAGCCGCGCCCGTGGATGTCCTCGACGCCGACCTCTCGCTGCTCGTCGCGCCGGACGGCCCGCCGGTACGCATCACCGACGTCCTGCCCGCACTGGAGATCAGCACGTCGCCGTCCGGCAAGACCCTGATCGACTTCGGCCAGAACCTGGTCGGTCGCGTCCGCCTCAAGGTCCGCGGCCAGAACGCCGGCGACGAGATCGTGCTGCGGCACGCCGAGGTCCTGGAGAACGGCGAGCTCGGCGTCCGCCCGCTCCGGACCGCCAAGGCCACCGACACCTACATCCTGGCCGGCCCGGACGAGGTCACTCTCGACTCGCCGCTGACCTTCCACGGATTCCGGTACGCCGAGGTGAACGGCGTCACCGAGCTGCGCAAGGAGGACCTCGAGGCGGTCGTGATCGGCAGCGACCTGCAGCGCACCGGCTGGTTCGAGTCCTCGCACGAGCTGCTGAACCAGTTCCACCAGAACGTCGTGTGGGGCATGCGCGGCAACTTCGTCGACGTACCGACCGACTGTCCGCAGCGCGACGAGCGGCTGGGCTGGACCGGCGACATCCAGGTCTTCTCCCCCAGCGCGAACTTCCTGTTCGACGCGAGCGGGTTCCTCACCAACTGGCTCGCCGACCTGGCCGCCGAGCAGAAGAAGGACGGATCGGTCCCGTTCGTGATCCCGGACGTGCTCCGCAACGAGGCGCCGGCCACCGCGGCTTGGGGTGACGCGGCAACGATCGTGCCGTGGGTGATCTACGAGCGCACCGGCGACGCAGGACTTCTCGCGCGGCAACTTCCGAGCATGCGGGCCTGGGTCGACAAGATGGCCGACCTGGCCGGCAGCGACCTGCTCTGGTCCGGCGGGTTCCAGTTCGGTGACTGGCTCGACCCGACCGCGCCGCCGGAGAACGCCGCACTGGCGAAGGCCGACGCGGACGTGATCGCCACGGCGCACCTCGCACGCTCGGCCGAGGTGGTCGCCAAGGCCGCCGAGGTCGTCGGTCAGGACGACCTCGCCCGCGAGTACGCCGATCTTGCTGCTCGCGTACGGCAGGCGTTCGCGGCCGAGTACACGACCGGCGGTGGTCGGGTACTGAGCGACGCACCGACGGTCTACGCACTGGCCCTGCAGTGGGCGCTGCTGCCGACCGATGCCCAGCGGCAGCGTGCCGGCGAGCGGCTCGCCGATCTGGTCCGGACCGCAGGCTTCCGGATCAGTACCGGATTCGTCGGAACGCCTTTGATGACCGACGCTCTGGCCGATACCGGACATCCTGACCTGGCCTACCGTCTCCTGCTACAGACAGGCTGCCCGTCTTGGCTGTACGCAGTGACGATGGGAGCGACGACGGTCTGGGAGCGCTACGACAGCATGCTGCCCGACGGCAGCATCAATCCCGGCGAGATGACATCGTTCAACCACTACGCACTGGGTGCCGTCGCCGACTGGCTGCACCGTCGGGTCGCCGGCCTTGCGGCGGCGGAGCCGGGCTACAAGAGCATCGACGTACGGCCGCTGCTCACCGACCAGCTCACGAACGCTTCCGCCAGGCATCTCACCCCGTACGGCGAGGCGTCAGTCGCCTGGACCCGCGCCGACGGTCAGGTGAAGCTGACCGTCACGGTCCCGGTCGGTTCCCGCGCCACGGTCGACGTACCCGGTGCGGAGACCGTAGAGGTCGGCCACGGTACGCACGAGTGGACAGCAACCGACCCGTACGCCGAATCACCCGAACTGCCGGCCGACGCGTCCATACGGCAACTGCTCGACGACCTGCCGACCTGGTCGGCACTGGCCACCGCGGCCACCGACGCCGGTTTCGCGGCCGACGACGCCGAACTCGCAGGACGTTTCAAGGCCTACCTGAACCAGTCGGCCACCGGACTCGTCGAGGCACTCGGTTCGCGGGACACCACCCCGGACCCCGAGGCCGTGAAGGCCGCCCTCGCCGCCGTTCTCCACCACTAGCCCTACTCACCCGACCGCCCCGCTGCCGTTGCAGAACATCCCTTGGAGGTCATGATGAGGTTCCGCCCAGGAGCCAGCGGGCTCGCACTGCTGGCCGTCTGTTCTCTCACCCTCGCCGCGTGCAGCGCGGGCAGTCTCGGTTCCAGCGACGACTCCGGCGGTGCGAGCTCGGTCGAACTCACGTACCTGACCACGAACCAGGACCAGGACGTGAAGGAGGCCGAGCAGCTCGCGAAGGATTTCCACGCGAAGAACCCGAACATCACCGTCAAGGTGGACACCCGCCCGGGTGGCACCGAAGGCGACAACATCATCAAGACCCGGCTGTCGACCGGTGACATGCCGGAGGTCTTCAACTACAACACCGGCTCGCTGTTCCAGGCGATCGCGCCGCAGAAGAACCTGGTGTCGATCAACGACGAGCCGTACGTCAAGGACCTGGACGACAACTTCAAGAAGACCGTGACCGCCGACAACCAGGTGTACGGCGCGCCGGTCGGCGGCTTCCAGGGCGGTGCGGTGCTCTACAGCATCCCCGTCTATCAGAAGCTCGGGCTGCAGGTCCCGAAGACCTGGGCCGAGTTCATGGCGAACAACGCCAAGATCAAGGCGGCCGGCGGCGTCGCACCGGTGATCCAGACGTACGGCGAGACCTGGACGTCGCAGCTGTTCGTGCTCGGCGACTTCCACAACGTCTCCGCCGCGGAGCCGGACTTCGCCGACAAGTACACCAAGAACGAGGCGAAGTACGCGACGTCGGCGGCCGCGGTGAAGGGCTTCGAGCACACCGAAGCGGTGCACGACGCCGGGTACGAGAACAAGGACTTCGCGTCCGCGAAGCTGCCCGACGGCCTGAAGATGCTTGCCACCGGCAAGGGTGCGCATTACCCGATCCTGTCCGGGGTGGTGGCGAACATGGTCGCGACCTATCCCGACGCCGCCAAGACCGTCGGCCTGTTCGCGCTGCCTGGTGACGACGCGAGCACCAACGGCCTGACGCTGTGGACGCCGGGTGGGCTCTACATCCCGAAGACCACGACCGGCGACAAGCTGGACGCGGCCAAGAAGTTCCTCGCGTTCGTCGCCAGCCCGGACGGCTGCAAGTCGCAGAACACGGCCGGTGCGCCGACCGGTCCGTACGCGGTGAAGGGCTGCGAGCTCGGCGACGACGTACCGCAGGCGATCAAGGACATGCAGCCGTACCTCGACAAGTCCGGCTCGTCGAGCCTCGCGCTGGAGTTCCTGTCGCCGGTCAAGGGCCCGTCGCTGGAGCAGATCACGGTCGAGGTCGGCTCCGGGATCCGGAAGGCGAAGGACGGCGCGGCGCGCTACGACGAGGACGTGAAGAAGCAGGCCCAGCAGCTCGGCCTGGCAGGCTGGTGAGGTCGGTGGCGGTTTCGATCACTCAGGAACACACCACAGCCGTCGCCTCGACGACCGGCAGCAAGGTCTACCGGCCGTACTCGAACTGGTTCTACCTGCCGACCGCGATCATCTACGGCGTCCTCTTCCTGGTCCCGACGTTCGCCTCGCTGTACTTCAGCCTGACCCGCTGGAGCCTGTTCGAGTCGAAGTTCATCGGGCTGGACAACTTCAAGCTGTTCTTCCAGGAGCCGCAACTGGTCAAGGGGTTCACGAACACGCTGATCTACGCGGTCGTCACGTCGGGGTCGAAGGTGGTGCTCGGGCTGCTGCTCGCGGTCCTGCTGACGTCGCAGATCATTGCCCGCGGCTACCTTCGCTCGGTGGTGTTCTTCCCGGTACTGGTCTCCACGATCGGCGTCGGGCTGACCTTCACCGTCCTGATGAACCCCGACAAGGGCCTGATCAACAAGTCGCTCGCGCTGCTCGGGATCGCCGGTCCCGGGTGGCTGACCGATCCGAAGTGGGCGCTGCTGTCGGTGGCCGCGGTCGACGTCTGGAAGGGCGTCGGCCTCGCCACCCTGATCTACATCGCGGGCATCGTGTCGATCCCGCGGGAGTACATCGAGGCGGCCCGGGTGGACGGGGCCGGGTCGTGGCAGCAGTTCCGGCGGATCGTGCTGCCGCTGTCCCGGCCCGCCACCGTGACCGTCATCATCTTGTCGCTGATCGGCGGGCTGCGGTCCTTCGACCTGATCTGGGCGATGACCCGCGGCGGACCGGGGTTCACCTCGGACGTGATCGCGTCGGTGATCTACAAGCAGTACCAGGCCGGCTTCTACGGCTTGTCGACGGCGGGCAACGTGGTGCTGTTCGTCGTGGTCACCGCGATCGTCCTGCCGCTGTCGTGGTTCCTGAACCGCAAGGAGGTGGACCTGTGAGCACCGCCGAAATGGTCAGTCACCGGCCGGGGCGGAAGTGGCTGCTCAGCACGATCGCGATCGTCGTCTCGGTCGTGGTGTTCATCATCCCGTTCGCGTTCATCGTGCTGACCGCGGTCAAGGACCGGACACAGTCCGCGGACCTGAGCTTCGCCTGGCCGCACCAGTTCCGGTTCGTGCAGAACTTCATCGAGGTGGTCCAGGCCCGCGACTACATGCTGGTGATCGCCTTCATCAACAGCACGATCCTGACCGTCGTCAGCGTCACCGGCATGGTGGTGCTCGCGGCGATGGCCGGGTTCGTGCTGCAGCGGCGCCGGAGCCGGTGGAACCCGTTCATCAACTTCCTGGTGCTGGCCGGGCTGATCATCCCGCCGGCCGTGGTTCCGACGATCTGGGTGCTGCAGAAGTTCGGGCTGTTCCGGACCATGCCGGGACTGATCCTGATCGAGATCGCCTTCGGGCTGTCGTTCTGCATCCTGCTGTTCCGGGCGTTCGTCGCCACCATCCCCCGGGAGCTGGACGAGGCCGCGATCATCGACGGCGCCGGACCGCTGAAGCTGTTCTTCCGGGTGGTGTTCCCGCTGCTCAGATCGGTGATCGTGACAGTCGTCGTGGTGCAGTCGGTGAACGTGTTCAACGACTTCGTGAACCCGTTGTACTTCCTGCCCGGCGACAAGAACGCGACCGTCCAGCTGACGCTCTACAACTTCTCCAGTCAGTACACGACGCAGTACAACCTGCTGTTCATGGACATCCTGCTGATCACGATCCCGCCGCTGATCATGTTCTTGTTCTTCAACCGGCAGATCGTGGCCGGCATGACGTCCGGAGCGATCAAGGGCTGATCACTGAGGTTTGCGGACGATCAGCGCGGCCTGCCCGGCGTCCTTCTCGGCGGGCAGTGCCGCGCGCGTCAGCGTCGCCACCTCGACGAACCCGGCGTCCGCGAGCAGGCCCGCGACCTCCGGAACGTCGTACATGTAGACCTGCAGATCAACGGCATGCCCGTACGCCTGCGTGAGTGGCCGGCTGCCCGCGCCGACCTTGAACCCGTGCGCCAGAACCCCGCCCGGCCGCAGCACCCGGAACAGCTCCGCGAACGCCACCGGAAGCTCCTCGCGCGGCGTGTGAACGAGCGAGTACCACGCCAGGGCGCCGGCCAGCTCGCCGTCCTTCAGGTCCAGGCCGAGCAGCGACCCGACCTCGAACCGGAGCTCCGGGTACTCCCGGCGGGCGACCTCGACCATGCCCGGCGTCAGATCGACCCCGAAGACATCCAGCCCCTGACCGGCCAGGTACGCCGTGACGCGCCCCGTCCCGCAGCCGAGATCCCCGACCGGCCCGTCGCTGACCAGCGCCCGGAAGTAGTCCAGCCCACCGATCTCGAACGGATCGCTGTGGTGGTAATCCTTCAGGATCGCGTGGTAGTCGACGGCGGCGGTGTTGTAAGACCCCTGGATATCGTTCACCCGAGGAGCCTAGGCAGGCCCTCCGACAGTTTCTGGTAGTCCGCCAGTGAGTTGTACGCATGCGCGGAGAGCCGGATGAAGCGCCGCTCCTCGAACCCGGTGAACGTGATCTCCGCCTTCAGCTCCCGCGATACCCGCATTTTCAGCGCGTCGCCGCCGGACAGGTCGACCGACGACGGCAGCTCGACGAGTCGCATCGTCGCGGGCGGGTGCACGACCTCCGCGACACCGGTTCCGAGGGCCTTCGCGAGAACCTTCGCGCCCTCCTCGACGAGCGCGGTCAGCTGCGGGCGGCGGGTCGGCCAGTCCAGGTCGGACAGCACCTTCAGCGACTCCGGCGCGGCGATCCACGGCACGTAGTCGTACGTCCCCTGCATGTCGAAGCGTTCCGGCATCCGCTCGTCGTACTCCGACCAGGACACAATCAGCGGCATCGAGGCCGTACGCCACTGCTCGGCGACCACCAGGCCGGCC
This sequence comes from Kribbella sp. NPDC048928, assembly GCF_043197975.1. NCBI lineage: Bacteria > Bacillati > Actinomycetota > Actinomycetes > Propionibacteriales > Kribbellaceae > Kribbella > Kribbella sp. NPDC048928. Next base: position 452,550 of record NZ_JBICUC010000005.1, read on the forward strand.
GTGGCTCGCGGTGCAGCCGGCCACTTGTGGAAGTTGCCGGTCCAGAAGTCGGCACCGCCGGCGGCCGGGGCGTCGATCAGCGCGGGGGCATGCGCGCCGTCCACAACGACCGGCACACCCAGCTCGTGGGCGGCCGTCACCAGCGCCTCGATCGGGAACACCTTGGCCGTACCGGACGTGATCTGGTCGACTATCAGCACCGACGCGTTGTCCAGCTGGTCCGCGATCAGCGCGACCACCGTCGCGTCGTCGGCCTCCAGCGGGATCGCCACGTTCACGACCTCGGCGCCGTGCTCCTTCGCGAAGCGCTCGGCGGCGTACCGGACGGCACCGTACGCGTGGTCGGTCAGCACGATGCGGCTGCCCGCGGGGATCGGCAGCGTCTGCAGCGCGACCGTGACACCGGCGCTCGCGTTCGGCACCAGCGCGAAGCCGTCCGGGTCGGTCTGCAGGAACGCGGCCAGCGCCAGCCGGCTGGCGGTCAGGCGGTCGGCGACCGTGCGGAACCAGACCATCGGGTTCGCGTCCATCTCGGTCCGCAGGCTCGCCATCACCTCCTGCGTCCGCCGCGGCACAGCGCCGTACGAGCCGTGGTTGAGGTGGAGGACGTCCGGATCGAGCGTCCAGAGGTCGGGGCGGGGTCTCAAAGTCACTGCGCCAACGGTACATACTTCAGGCGTGTACCAGTACCTCGACCACGACGGACCGATCGCGATGGCGCATCGGGGCGGCGCGAAGCACCCGGACAACATCGGGTACGAGAACTCGCTGCACGCCTTCCAGAACGCCGTCGACCTCGGCTACCGATACCTGGAGACCGACCTGCACGCGACCAGCGACGGCGTCGTGGTCGCGTTCCACGACGACCGGCTGGACCGCGTCACGGATCGCACCGGCGCGATCGCCGACCTGCCCTGGTCCGAGGTCAGCAAGGCGCGGATCAACGGCCACGAGCCGATCCCCCGGCTGGACGAGCTGCTCGAGCACTTCCCGGACGTCCGGTTCAATCTCGACATCAAGGCCGAGGGCGGACTCGAGCCGTCCGCGCAGGTCCTCCGGGCCGCGAACGCTGTCCAGCGGGTCTGCGTCTCCTCGTTCTCCCAGTCGCGGGTCGGGCGGATCCGCAAGCTGCTCGGCCCGGAGCTGTGCACCGGGTACGGCGAGTGGGAGGTCGCACTGATCAGGTTCCTGCCGTTCGCGCTCGGCTCGAAGGGCGCCTGCCTGCAGATCCCGGAGCGGTACGGCGCCTTCCAGCTACTCACGTCCGGACTGATCCGGCGCGCGCACTCGCGTGGCAAGCAGGTGCACGTCTGGACCGTCGACGACGCGGACGCGATCCGGCGGATGCTCGACGCGGGCGTCGACGGCATCATCACCGACCGCACCGACATCCTGCGCGACGTACTGATCGAGCGGGGTCAGTGGCGGGACTGAAGTGTTATCCGTTGGTACGCCGCGACGACCGGCCGAAATGACACACTTCCGCGCATGGGATTCCTCTCCGCTCCGGCGGCGGTCGACAAGCGCGAGTACTGGGGGTTCAGTCTCTACGACTGGGCGAACTCGGGCTATGTCACCACCACGGGCACCGTCCTCTTCGCGCCGTACCTGACGTCGGTCGCGGAGACCGCCGCCTGCGGGTACACCGGCACTACCGACAACCCGTGCCGGACGAACCTGGACGTGCTCGGCCTCGGCATCTCCCCGGGCTCGCTGGCGTTCTACGTCGTCACGGTCGCGACGCTGGTGTCGGCGCTGTTCCTGCCGGTGGTCGGCGCGATCGCGGACCGGCTGGAGAACAAGAAGCTGCTGATGTGCGGCTTCGCCTGGACCGGGGCGATCGCGGCGAGCTGCATGGTGTTCGTCGGCGGCGGGCGCTGGCAGCTCGGCGCGCTGCTGCTGCTCATCGGGAACCTCTGTCTGGGGTCCTCGCTGGTGGTGTACGACTCGATCCTGATCGACATCGCGCCGCCGGACGATCGCGACACGGTGTCGTCCCGCGCCTGGGCGTTCGGGTACGCCGGCGGGTTCCTCTTGCTGTTGGTCAACCTGGCGGTCGTCACCGCCCACGACGCCCTCGGGTTGACCCAGGGCACCGCCGTCAGACTCAGCCTGCTGAGCGCGGGGTTGTGGTGGGGGTTGTTCACGTTCTTCCCGTTCCTCAGGCTCCGGAACCGGCCGCCGCGCAACGTCGAGCAGGTCCGCAGCGGCAGCCTGGTGCGGCAGAGCTTCGGGCAGCTGTCGGCGACGCTCAAGCACATGCGCGCGTACCGGATGACGATGCTGTTCCTGATCGCGTACCTGTTCTTCAACGACGGCATCCAGACCGTCATCTCGGTCTCGTCGACGTACGGCGAGAAGCAGCTCGGCTTCGAGACACAGGTGCTGATCGCAACCATCCTGCTCGTGCAGCTGGTCGCGTTCTTCGGGGCGCTGGTCTTCGGCCGGGTCGCGCAGCGGTACGGTGCGCACCGGACGATCGCGGCCGGGCTGGTGGTGTGGATCCTGATCGTGATCGCCGCGCTGCTGCTGCCCGCGCACCAGATCGTCCCGTTCCTCGCGATGGGCGTCGCGATCGGGATCGTGCTCGGCGGTACGCAGGCGCTGTCGCGGTCCGCGTTCAGCCAGCTGATCCCGAAGGGCCGCGAGGCGGAGTACTTCTCGCTCTACCAGGCCGGCGAGCGCGGGACGTCCTGGCTCGGCACGCTGCTGTTCGGTCTGGTGCATCAGCTCACCGGCTCGTACCGGCCGGCGATCGTTGCCCTCGCGGTCTTCTTCGTGGTCGGCATCGCGCTCCTCCTCCGCGTGGACATGCGCCGCGGCATCGAGGAAGCCGGCAACGACCAGCCGAGCGTCGTCTAGCGCGGAAGAGTGGAGCTGACGAAGGCGCGGACGTCAGCGGTGGTCGGGCGGGTGCCGGTGCGGTCGGCGAAGAGCAGGTGCGCGGTCCCGATCAGGGTCAGGCCGAGAACGTCGACGTCGGCGTCCGCGGGGATCCGGCCGTAGGTCTGCTCGGCGGACAGGTAGTCCCGGAGCGCCTGGCCGGCCTCGGTGAGGATCGGTACGCCGACCGGGACGGCCTCGCGCAGTCGGGCCCGGAGGCCGTCGCGCGAGATCGTCAGGCTCACGATGGCGACCGCGACCGAGCCGAACAGGTCGGTCAGCATCGCGGTCAGATTCTCGACCACGCTCCCCTGCCCGGCCGCCTTCAGCAGCGCCTCGCTCTGGTCGTCGAGGCGCCGGATCCGATCCAGAACGAGCTCGGCGAGGAAGCCGTCGAAGTCCGTGAAGTGCTTGTGCAGCAACCCTTTCGCGCAGCCGGCCTCGGTGGTCACCGCACGACTGGTCAGCGCCTCCGGCCCCTCTCGCAGCAGCACCCGCTCAGCCGCGTCGAACAGCTGCTCGCGAGCATCACGCATCGCCACGCCGGTAGGCATCCACACCGTCCTTGACATAAGTGGGCAACCGCCCACTACGGTGGGCACATGCCCACTCTACCGCCACCCGGCTCCACCCCCGCCCAGCCCGCCGACGCAGCTCAGCCACATCAGCGGCGTGACATGGCCGAGTCGTTCGGGACCGATCCGGCCCTGTACGACCGGGCACGGCCTCGGTATCCGGATGCGTTGATCGAGGCGGTTGCGGATGCGGCGCCCGGCCCGGATCTGCTCGACGTCGGATGCGGGACCGGGATCGCCGCCCGGCAGTTCCAAGCGGCCGCCTGCCGCGTGCTCGGGGTCGAGGTGGACGAGCGGATGGCGGCCTACGCCCGAACCACCGGAGTCGACGTGGAGGTCGCACCATTCGAGTCGTGGGATTCGGCCGGGCGCACGTTCGACGCACTCGTCGCGGGGATGACCTGGCACTGGATCGACCCGGCCAAAGGCGCGGCCCAGGCAGCCGCGGTCCTGCGGCCCGGCGGAACGTTCGCGGTCTTCTGGTACGTCCTCACGCCTCCCGCCGACCTCGGCGCCGCATTCGCCGCCGTCCACCGCGACGTACTGCCCGACCACCCCGCCGCGTCGCGGGCCGCCGCTTCACCACTCGGCGCGTACGAGACCTTCCTCGACCGCACCGCCGACAGCCTCGGCCCCGCCTTCACCAACATCCAGCGCCCAACATTCCCCTGGTCCCGCGCCTACACCCGCGACGAATGGCTGGATCAACTCCGCACCAGCGGCCTCGCCAAGCCCCTGGCCGACGCCGGCAAACTCGACGCCGTCCTCGACGGCACCGCCACCGCGATCGACGCCGCGGGCGGAAGCTTCACCCTCGAGTCGACCGCGGTCGCCCTCCTCGCCACCCGCCGGTAGGCGGATCCCCAGGCCATCACAATGTGGCGCCTCGGCCCGCGCCAGGCTCACCCCGGCGGCCGCTCGGCGATTGTGATGGCTTGGGGGTTCGTCAGCGGGAGGAGGGGGTTGCGGTCGGGTTGCCGCGGAAGCCGCCGCCGAGGGCGCCTTGGCGGACGGTGTTGGCGGTGATGGTGCCGTTGGCGTTCTGGCCGGTGACGACGACCTGCTCGCCTGCCTTCAGGTCCGCGGCGGTGCCCTTTGCGGTGATGTCGTACGTCGTCGTGCCGGTCAGCTTGACCGTGACGTTGCCGGACTGGGTCTTCACGACCAGCTCGGAGCCGTTCGCCGACACCACGGTGCCGATCGTGCCGCCACCACCCTGGGCACCGCCCTGGCCTCCGCTCCGGCCGGGGTAGGTACCGGGTCCGTTCCCGCCGTTCTGGCCGCGGTAGCCCGCGAAGCCGCCGCGGCCGGCCTGCGGCTGGTTCGACGAGCTGTCCGACGCGAACGCCGCGTGCAGCCCGGCGCCGCCCGCGAGCCCCACCGCGAGGACGACGACCCCGGCCAGGATCGCGGTCGCCAGCGGCAGGTTCAGGGTCTTCTTCGGCTTCAGCGCCGCGTCGACCTCCTCGTCGGACCCGATCTGCGCGAAGTCGTCGGGCGTCTGGTTGCTCATCTCAAATTCCTCACTCATGACGTAGTGCATCGATGGGACGGAGGCCGGCGGCTCGGTGCGCCGGCATGCTGCCGAAGAACAGGCCGACCGCCGCGGACACACCGAGCGCGAGTCCGATCGACGACGGCACCAGCGCCGGCTGCACACCGGCCAACTGGAAGCGGGTGACGATCAGCGCAACGCCGACACCGACCGCGCCCCCGATCAGGCTGAGCAGCGTCGCCTCGATCAGGAACTGTCCGAGGATCGTCCGCCGCCGCGCGCCGAGCGCTTTGCGGATCCCGATCTCCCGGGTCCGCTCGGTGACGGTGACCAGCATGATGTTCGTGACGCCGATCCCGCCGACCACCAAGCTGATCGCGGCGACGGTGGCGAGCAGCGCGGTGAACGTCGCCGCCGTGTCCTGGCTGGTCTGCAGGATCTGCGCCGAGTTCGTGATCCGGAACGGCGACGTCGTGGTCTCCGGTACCTGATGACGAGCGGTCAGCAACTGCGTGACCTCCGCCTGCGCGGTGTCGACCCGGTCCTTGTCCCCCGCCTGGACGACGATCTGGTTGAGGGCGCCGTACCCGGCCTGAGTCGCGCGGAGCGTGTTGATCGGGACGATCGCGGTCGCGTTCGGGTCGTTGAACCCAGTGCTGTCCTTGCTGGCCAGAACGCCGAGCACGGTGAAGTCGACGGCGCCGAGCTTGATCGTCTGCCCGACCGCGCTGGCCGGCCGCGTGAACAGCTCGGTCGCGGCTGTCTGCCCGAGCAGGATCACCCGCTGCGAGGTGTCCACATCGGCCTGCGTGAACGAGCGCCCGATCTGCACCGGTGTGTTCGTCGCAGGCAGGTACTCCGGAGTCGTACCGATCACCTGGTTCACCGTGTAGCTGGTGTCGCCGTTGGTCGCCGTACCGGAACTGGTCATCACCGGCGCGACCGACGCCACGTCCGGAGCCAGCTTCTTGTCGGCGAGCGCGGAGGCGTCGTCGAGGGTGAGGCTGTACTGCTGGTTGGCCGGACCGGCCTGGCCGCGGACGAAGCCACCGCCTCCGCCGGTCGTGGAGACCGTCAGCAGGTTCGTGCCCATCGCCTCCAGCCGTTCCTGCACCGCCTTGCCGGAGCCGTTGCCGACCGCAACCAGCACGATGACCGCACCGACACCGATCGACACCCCGAGCACGGTCAGCAGGGATCTGAGCTTGTTCGCCGTCAGGCCGCGGAGCGCGGCGCCCATCAGGTCGCGTGGTGACATCAGCGGGTCACCTCGTCGGAGACGATCCGGCCGTCCGAGACCTGTACGAGCCGCCGCGCGTGCGCCGCCACCTCGTGCTCGTGGGTGATCACGATGATCGTCCGGCCCTCGGCGTGCAGCTGGTCGAACATCTGCAGGACCTCGTCGGTCGAGTGCGCGTCCAGGTTGCCGGTCGGCTCGTCGGCGAGCAGGATCCGCGGGCCGGTGGCGAGCGCCCGGGCGATCGCCACCCGCTGCTGCTGGCCGCCGGACAGCTGGTTCGGCCGGTGGCCGGTGCGGTCCGCGAGACCGACCAGCTGCAGCGCGCGGTTCGCCCGCTGCCGGCGTTCGGCCCGGCGCAGGTGCGCATAGGTGAGCGGCAACTCGACATTCGCGAGCGCGGTGGTCCGCGGGATCAGGTTGAACGACTGGAAGATGAACCCGATCTTCCGGCCGCGGACGAGCGCCTGCTGGTCCTCGCTCAGCCGGGCGACGTCGCTGCCGTCCAGCCAGTACTCGCCGCGGGTCGGTACGTCGAGGCAGCCGAGGATGTTCATCAACGTCGACTTGCCGGATCCGGACGAGCCCATCACCGCGACGTACTCCCCGGCCTCGATCCGCAGCGACACGCCCTGGAGCGCGTGCACAGCGGTCTCACCGTGGCCGTACGTCTTGGTGACGTCCCGGATCTCGATCAGGGACTCAGCGGCCACGGAAGCCCCCGCCCCCGATACCCCCGCCTTGGAACTGACCCCCGCCGGGCTGCCGGTTCTGTCCGTTCTGCCCGCTCTGGGTCCCGGTTCCACCGATCGCGCCCTGCAGCAGCTCGATCTGGTCGCCCTCGTTCAGGCCGGACGTGATCTGGGTGTAGCTGCCGCCGCGAATACCGACCTGCACCTCCCGCGTCCCGCTGCCGTCGGCCATCGTGACCGTGGAGGTCGTGCCGCTGGTCGCGATCGCCGTGCTCGGGACGTACAGCACGTTCGCCGCCTTCGCGGTGTGCACCGTGACGTTCGCGGTCTGGCCGATCCGGGCGTTCGCCGGGAGCTTGGCGAGGCCGAAGGTGGCCGAGTACGAGACCACGCCGTTGGTGGTCGTCGGGGTCGGGGAGACCGAGGCGAGCGAGGCGGTGAGCGTCGTACCGGGCTCGGCGTTCAGGGTCACGGTCGCGGACTGGCCGGCCTTGATCTTGATCGCGTCGGCCTCCGCGAACGCGGCCACCACCTGGAGCGCCTTCAGGTCGGCCATGTCGACGAAGCCGGTGCCGGAGGTGGACGACGCGCTCGAGCCCGAGGTTGAACCTTGACCTGAGGTCGAGCCTTGCCCGCCGCTTCCGCCGCTGCCCGAGGAGCTGCCTGAACCCGAGCTGGACCCGCCGGACACCGAGCCGACCGCGCCGTTGATCGCGGTGATGGTGCCGGCGATCGGCGCCTTCAGCGTGGTCGCGTCGACCGCCGCCTGCGCGGCCTCGACGTTCTGGTCGGCCTGTTCCTTGTCGGCCTTCGCCTTGGCGAGGTTCGCCTCGGCGTTGCTGACGGCAACTTCCGGGCTCTGACCCTGACCCTGAGATTGAGACTGGGTCTGCTGTTGCTGCTGCTGACCGTTGCCCGGCGTGGGGGTCGGTGACGGAGAGGCCGAAGCCTCCTCGGCGTCTTCCAGGGCCTGCTGGGCGTCGTCGAGTGTCTCGTCCGCGGCGGTGACCGAGTTCGCCGAAGCGATCTGGTTCTGCTGGGCGATCCGCAGCTGCCGCTCGGCCGCGGCCGGGTCGATCTTCGCGATCGCCGCGCCCTTCGCCACCACCTGCCCGACCTTCACCAGGACCTGGGTGACCGTGCCCGACGTCTCGAACTGTGGAGACGCGGTCTGCGAGCTCTGCAGGGTGCCGCTGGAGCTGACGCTCGCGGTGACCTGACCACGCTGCACCGCCACCGTCGGCCGGGTCGCGCTGGCCGCCGGTGGGTCCTTCTTGAAGAACAGGAAGTAGGCGGTCACGCCGATGACGAGCACGATGGCCACCAGGGCCACGTTCACGAAACTGAGGCCACGGAGCTTGTGGCGGGGTAGCACCATGGACGCTGAGGCTAGGGTTGGATACTGAGGAGGAGATCCTCGCTTCCTGGCAACCGGCTGTGAACCGGATATCGATTTGGGACGTCCCACCTCGGTCGGTTCGCGACACACCGTGATCTGTGAAGGCCTGATGACAGGCGGTCACGACGGTGCGGTCAGGTGCGTACATATGGCTCGGACATGCCAAAATGGGAATGATCCGGGCCGGCCGACCGTTGGCACGGATGACGATCTCGGAGGTTTGACATGTCTAATCGCGTACTGCGTGGTTCGGGGCTGGGTGGGGTCAGCTTCGAGGATGACCGCGGTGTTGAGTTCGCGCCGCGTCAGATGATCACGTACGACTGCCCCCGCGGCCACGTGGTCGAGGTGACCATGGCGCACGACGCCGAGGTGCCCGCAGTGTGGGAGTGCCCGCATTGCGGCAGCGAGGCCGCCCGCTCCACCGGCGAGAAGCCGGAGCCGAAGCAGGAGAAGCCGGCCCGTACGCACTGGGACATGCTGCGCGAGCGCCGGAGCATCTCCGAGCTGGAGGAGCTGCTGGCCGAGCGGGTCGATCTGCTCCGCAAGGGCGAGATCGGTCCGGCGCACCTGCACCGCACCAAGCGCACGGCCTGAACGACGCGAGAGCCCTCATCGCAATGGCGCGGTGAGGGTTTCTTCTTGCCTGCATTTGCCTAAAGGCTTTAGGTAGCTACATAATGAGGTATGGCAAGAGTGGGGTTGAGCGGAGCGCGGCTGGCGCAGGCCGGTGCCGAGCTGGCCGACGAGGTCGGGTTCGACCAGGTCACGGTCTCAGAGCTGGCCCGGCGGTTCGGCGTCCAGGTCGCGAGCCTGTACTCCCACGTCCGCAACTCCGACGATCTGAAGACACGGATCGCCACGGTCGCCCTGACCGAGCTTGCCGACCAGGCCACCGCAGCGGTGGCCGGGCGAGCCGGTCGCGACGCTCTGGTCGCGGTGGCGGACGCCTACCGGACGTACGCCCAGTCCCATCCCGGCCGCTACGCAGCCTCCCGCCACACTTCCTCCCCCACGCCGGACTTCCTCGCTGCCGGCCGCCGGCACTCGGAGCTGATGGCAGCGGTGCTGCGTGGGTACGACCTGGACGAGCCCACCCGGACGGATGCGATCCGCATGCTCGGCAGCTTCATCCACGGCTACGTCACGCTCGAGCTGGCCGGCTCGTTCGGCTTCAGCTCACCGTCCAGCGCCGACACCTGGCCGCGCGTCCTCGGCGCACTCGACTCCCTCCTTCGCAACTGGCCCGAGAGGCAACCTTCGTGATCACCGTTCCCATCACCGTCGAACTGCTCCGCGGAGCCCTCGACCTCGAGCAGACCGCCCGCGGCTTCCTGCCGCACCGCCTCCCGGCCTGGACGCGCACGCAGTACGTCGACGACCAGCTGACCATGGTCGACTCGCAGCCCTCCGGTGTCCGGCTGGTCTTCCGTACGGCGGCCACCGTGCTGGAGCTCGACACGCTGCCGACCAAGCGCGACTACGTCGGCGCTCCCCCGCGGCCTGATGGTGTGTACGACGTACTGGTCGACGGCCAACTCTTCACGCAGCTCACCGCACCGGAGGGCGACGTGATCACGATCGACCTGACCACCGGTACGACGCAGACGACCGCCGGTGTGCCGCAGACCCTGCGCGTCGACGGGCTGGCCGGCGTACCGAAGACGGTCGAGATCTGGCTGCCGCACGACGAGACCACCGAGCTCGTTGCCCTGCGCACCGATGCGCCGGTCGAGCCGGCGCCGTCCGGTCAGCGCCTGTGGCTGCATCACGGCAGTTCGATCAGCCACGGCTCGAACGCGACGCATCCGACCGGCACCTGGCCGGCGCTCGTCGCGGCGCAGGCCGGGGTGGAGCTGCGGAACCTCGGCTTCGGCGGTAGTTGCTACCTGCAACCGTTCTTCGCGAAGACGATCCGGGACACGCCCGCGGACCTGATCAGCGTGAAGCTCGGCATCAACATCGTGAACAGCGACAGCTACCGGCTGCGCAGCTTCACTCCCGCGGTGCACGGCTTCCTGGACACGATCCGCGACGGGCACCCGGACACCCCGCTGCTCGTGGTGTCGTCCATCCTCTGCCCGATCCACGAGGACACCCCCGGCCCCACCGGCTGGAACCTCGAGGCTTTGGCCGCCGGCGAGCTCGGCTTCGCCGCCACCGGCAACCCCGACGAGGTGCCGATGGGCAAGCTCACCCTGTCAGTCATCCGCGCCGAGCTGGCCCGCATCGTCGCGCAACGCGCGCTCGAGGACCCGAACCTGCACTACCTCGACGGCCGCGTCCTGTACGGCGAGGACGACAACGCCGCCCACCCGCTGCTCGACGATCTCCACCCCGATGCCGCCACCCACCAGATCATCGCGGACCGGTTCACCGAGTACGTTTTCAAACGGCCACTCCCGTCCCCGGGCATGGTGAATCTGACTGTGCCCGTCGCAGACACCACCGACCGGGTTGCCTTCCCGGTCACGGTAGATCTCGGCGCACTGTGACCTAGGTTGTGCTCTGGGCCGCAACCGTGAGGCCTGGCTGGAGACGACGTACTACTTCCAGGTGGTCGTTGGTCCACAGGATCCGGATCGCGGTCGGCGTGGCCTGGTCGTCGGCGTCGTACAGGTCGCGCCGTACGGCGTCGACGAGCCGCGCCTTCGTCGGGTCGTCGTGCGGCAACGGCTGGGGCACCGAACCACGCCCGTCGAGCGCGCCGGCCAAGTCGCCGTACCACTTCAGCAGGCGGTTCGCCGACACGAGCAACGCGGCCTGAGCAGCGGCGCGATCGTCCGACGGTGGGCGGCCGTCTGCGTACCGCTCCCAGAGCTCCAGTACGGCATCCGCGGCCAGCCGGACCCCCACCACACCCGTGACGAGAGCGGTCATCTCGCTCAACGGCACCCGCTTCGCCCCACGTTCCGCGAGGTACGTACGGAACGTGTCGTCCAGCCGTCGCGCCGCGGCCGCCGCGCGCCGTCCGTCCTGCGGCGTCCGTGGACCCGGCGCGCAGCACGACACGGCGTAACCGACGACGCTGACGAGGTACTGGGCGCTGTCGACGTACGCCTCAGCCAGAGCCTTCCCGACCGCCTTGGACGCGCCGCGCGGCCAGAACAGCAGCCCGACCGCCACACTCACCGCGCACCCGAGTGCGATGTCGCCGATCCGGAACAGGATCAGCGACCAGCCTTCGGGCTGCGCGATGTTGAACAAGATCACCAGCGTCACCGTGAAGGCAGCCTGACCGGTCGCAAACGAGATCGCGGCCGGCACGATCCCCGCCACCAGGACCGCGATCGGCAGCAGGATCCACAGCGCCGTGCGATTGTCGCCGATCAGCTGCAGCAGGACGGCACCGATGATCGAGCCGGCCACAGTGCCCGCGATCGCGCGGTACGCGTTCTGGCCCGTGCTGAGGGCGTTGGAGCGCAGTACGGACAATGTCCCGAGGATCACCCAGAACCCGTGCTGCACGCCGGTCAGATCCGCGAACGCCACCGCGGCCGCGAGACCGATCGCACCCCGGATGCTGTTGTGCAACCAGACCGAGTGCCGCTCGAGGTGCGCGCCGGCACGTTCCGCGGCGCTGGCGAACGGACCCGCGAGCGCGGTCGGCTCGCGGCCGAGCAGGCGGTCGGTCCAGCTGCGCTGCTCCGCGGTCCGCGCGGCCTCGATGTTCTGCGCGATCAGGAGCACCGCGAACGCGATCTCCTGCGCGCGGAACGACACGTTGAGGCTGCCGAGCAGATCGGCTTCCGACCGGTACGTCGCCGGCAGCCGGTCGACCGCGTCCTCTTCGAGCGCCGTCACGGCGTCCCGCAGAACCTGAGCCGCTTTGGTCAGCTCCTCGACGGTGACCGCCGGGTCGTCGAGCAGGTCGGCGCCGTGCTCGAGGACCTGCGCTGCCGCGAGGTGCACTGCAGCAGCGTCGGCTTCACACGCTGCCTCGGCCACCGGTTCCTCGAGGATCGCGCTCAGCCAGGTCAGCTCGTCGACCAGCCGCACGATCGCCCGCGAGCCGGTCGAGAGCCCGGTCGGCCGGTACGGCGTGGCCGTGAACGTACGGCGCAACTCGTCGATCAACGTTGTGGTCTCGGCCGTGCGTACTGCACACACAGCAGCCGAGTCCTTCGCCTCGGAACGCACTTGCGCCGCCGCGGCCCGGCAGACGCGTGCAGCCGGTGCGCCGAGCGGGTCGACCGACGACCGCGGCCACAGGAACCACACCGCGAAGACGGCCGCCACCGCGGCGATCGCGACGCCGGCCAACCGATCAGGCAGCGCCGACAACGGGCCGGGCGTAGCGACGGACAGGATGAAGGCCAGGAGCATGGACGTACCGGCGCCGGCCAGCACCGAACTCACGACTCCCGAGAACAGGACCGCGAACCCGACAACCGCCGTCGCCACGACCGCCGTCCACACCGAGGACCCGGCCAGCGTCCCGACCGACACCAGCACCAGCCACGCCAGCCCCAGCTGAACCTGCGCCCGGATCCGCTGGATCATCGGGCCCGAGAAGTCCACGAGCAACAACATCGCGAACGCACCGAACGCCGCAAAGGTCGCGACGTTCGGAGCCTTCAACACCCCAGCACAGAACGCGAACAAGACCGGCATCACCACCGCGGTCCGCGCCGCCCGCCGCGAGGCCCCCAGCCCCGGATCCCGCTGCCGCAACCACCCGACCAGCCGCCCACCGAGCACCCGCATCCGCGCTCCTCGCTACCCGTCCTCCCACACCGCTCGGGTAAGTGTGCTCCATTCGATCCATCCCGTCACGTAGCCTCCGCATCACCGTGCTCGCTGCACAGACAGCCGACGCCGCGCTCGATCCATTCGGGCAGCCGCCAGTCGGGGTGCCGGGCGATCATCAGCGCGCGGATCTCGGCGGCGATCGTGTCCTCGGGCAGCGCGGAGTCACGGCGTTTCCAGGTCTCGTCGCGGAGCTCCACGAGGTAGTCGCGGACCTGGGCGAGCAGGCGTACGTCCCCAATGCCGCCGTGTCCGGGGACCACCACCCGTGGCTGCCCCTCAACCAGCCGGTTCAGTACGTCGATCCAGCGCACGCCCGACACGTCGACGTCGTACGGCGGGAACCACGGGAAGATCGCGAACTGATCCGCCTCCGCCAGGTCGCCCGTGAGCAGGACGCCGGCGTCCGGCACCGTGACGACCTGGTCGCCCTTGCTGTGCGCACGCCCGGTCGCGCGTAGCCGCACCGTCCGGCCACCCAGCTCGAGCTCGTGCGTGTCCTCGTACGTCAGGTCGGGGATCGGGATCGTCGCCTCCGCCAACTCGCGCGCGACCGGCTCACCGAGTTGCCGGAACATCGCGAGGTACCCCTCGCCCTTGGTGGTCAGGTCGTCGGCCTGCGCGCGGTTCAGGAGGTACGTCGCCGCGTCAGCGAACACGTCCGCGCCGAACGCGTGCTCCGGGTGGAAGTGCGTGGTCGTCAGGTAGAGCCGGCGGCCGGCCGCGTACTCCCCCGCGAACTCCAGCACCTTCCGCGCATTCCGCGGGCCGAGGCCGGTGTCGACGACGAGTACCGCTTCGGTGCCGCCGATCAGGGTGATGTTGGGGACGAGGTCGACGTTCCGGTTCGCGATCACGACGATGTCGCGGGCGACTTCCCGGACGTCGGTGAGCTGGACGACCGGGTCGGCGTACGGGTATTCGGAGGTTTCTGCTGGCATGGGTCCAGCCCAGCACCGGCGGGCGCGCCGCGTCCAAGACCTCTCCGGCATCGCCGATACCCAGCGGGTATCGTCGCAGGTGATGGAACTGCGGACCCTGCGGTACTTCGTCGCCGTCGCCGAGGAACTGCACTTCGGCCGCGCCGCCGCCCGCCTGTACATGAGCCAGCCGCCGCTGAGCCGCGCGATCCGGCACCTGGAGGCCGACCTCGGCACGGCGCTCTTCCACCGGTCCGCGTCCGGCGTCAGCCTGACGCCTGCAGGAACCGCGCTCCTGCACGAGGCGCGGACGCTGCTTGCCCAGGCGGAGCAGGTCCGTACGCGAGTCCTCGCAGCTGCGGGCACCGCGACGCTGACCATCGGCATCCTCAGCGACAGCACCGACCCGGACATCTCGAGACTCGCGGCCGCCTACCGCAAGCTGCACCCGAACGTCGACGTACGCATCCGCGAGACCGACCTCACCGACCCGACCTGCGGGCTCCGCGCCGGCCGCGTCGACATCGCCCTGACCCGCGGCCCGTTCGACGAGACCGGACTGCACGTGCAGGAACTACGCTCCGACCCGGTCGGCGCCGTACTGCGTGCCGACGATCCGCTCGCTACCCGCGACAGCCTCGTACTTGCCGAGCTGGCCGACCGGCGCTGGTTCCAGTTCCCGGCCGGCACCGACCCGATCTGGCAGTCCTACTGGAACGGCGGCACGCACCGCGAAGGGCCCGTGGTCCGCGCCGTCCAGGAATGCCTCCAGGCAGTCCTCTGGAACGGCACCATCGGCCTCGCGCCGCTCACCGACCACGCACTGGGCAACGAACTCGTCGCGGTGCCCGTCCAGGACCTCCCGCCCAGCCCGGTCCTCCTGGCCTGGGCCGAGACCACTCCGCTGACCCGCTCGTTCGTCGATGCGGCACGAGCGACGTACCGGGCTACTTCTCGGGGTCGATGACCTCGCCTTGGATCACGTCGCCCGAAGGTTGGCGGGGCTGGTTCGTGGGGGCGCCTGGCATGAAGGGGGTGAAGGCGGGTGGGGTGAGGGTGCTTGCGCGGCGGCTGATGAAGCGGGAGACGACGCGGCGGGCGATCGGGCGGGTGAACGGGCGGGTGAACGGCAGGATGAAGAAGAAGCCGAAGATGTCGGTGACGAAGCCCGGGGTGAGCAGCAACGTGCCGCCGATCAGGACCAGGCCGCCGTCGGTGAGCTCGCGACCGGGCAGCTTGCCGGTCTCCAGGGCGGACTGCAGGGCCTTCCAGGCACGGCGGCCCTCACGCTTCACCAGCCAGGCGCCGAGGATGCTCTCGAGGACCAGCAGGCCGACGGTCGGCCAGCCACCGATCGCCTGACCGACCTGGATGATCACGTAGATCTCCACGATCGGCACGACCAGCAGCGCGAGCCCGATCAACCACGGCATGTCGTACCCCTTCCAGCGAGTCCCCCCAGTGTTACAGGTCCGGAGGGGAAAGCCAGCCTGATCAGGCCGGGACCTTCTCGCGGACCTGCGCCGACCCGGCGGCCGGAGGCGGCGGGGTGCGGTCCCCACGACGACGGCGCTCGATCAGGGCGAGCACGAGGCCGAGCAGCCCGATCAGGGTCAGCACGCGCTGCGGCCAGGGGCCGATGGTGGTGGCGAGCGTGTGGCCGTCCTTGAGCGGCACCGAGGCGACGTACACGTCCGGTACGAACTGCGCCGACTTGTGCTCGACCGTGCCGTCCGGCCGGATCACGCCGGAGATGCCGCTCGTCGAGGCGATCAGCACGGTGCGCCCGGTCTCGATCGCACGCATCCGGGTGATCGCGAACTGCTGCTCGGGCTGACCGGTCCCGCCGTAGGTCGCGTTGTTGGTCTGCACGATCAGGACCTGCGCGCCGCCCTTCACCACGTCCTGGATGACGTTGTCGTACGCGAGCTCGAAGCAGATCACGTCGCCGTACGTGACGCCGCGGATCGGCATCACCCCGGGACCGACACCCGGTACGGTTTGCGCGCCGATCATCTCCAGCCGGTGGATGTACGGCAGCAGCTGGTCGCGGAACGGGATGTACTCACCGAACGGCACCGGGTGCCGCTTCGCATAGCGCTGACCCGGGCCGGTCTGCGGGTCCCACACGATGCCTGTGGTCTGCCGCTCGTTCTCGCCGGGGCCCTCGGTGACCGCGCCGACCAGGATCGGCACGTTGACCGCGTGCACGGCCTCCTCGATGTCGGCCCGGGTCTCGTCGTCCTTGTACGGGTCGATGTCGGTCGAGTTCTCCGGCCAGATCACCAGGTCCGGCTTCTTCTCCGTACCGGCCTGGACGCGCTGCTCGAGCTCCAGCGTCGCCTTCAGGTGGTTGCGGGTCACGGTCCTGGCCCGGCCGAGGAACTCCAAGCCCTTGCCCGGCACGTTGCCCTGCACCATCGCGGCCGTCACGGACTTGCCGTTGCCGGCGAGTGAGAGGTGGATCAGCGCACTGCCGAACACGATCGCCAGGCCGGCGACGAGCGCCACGGCACGCATCCGGAGAGCGGTTCCCCGGCGCAGCACGGCGTACACCAGGACGCCGATGAACGCGACGACGAAGCTCAGGCCGGGGATGCCGATGTAGGCCGCCAGCCTGCCCAGGGGCTGCTCGGAGAAGGCCCAGGCGAGCCGCCCCCACGGGAAGCCGCCGAACGGCACCGAGGCGGTCGCGAACTCGGTCGCGACCCACAGGCACGGGATCCACAGCGGCCACAGCCGGACCTTCAGCACCTGCGTCGCGAACAGCCCGAAGACCGCGTAGAACAGGCCCTCGAGGATCGCCAGCGCGATCGCGGCGTCGCCGCCGATGATGCTCAGCCACGGCACCAGGACGGCGTAGTACGCGATGCCGAAGCCGGCGCCGACCAGGAACCCGGCCTTCATCGAGATCCCGTGCAGCGCGGCCAGGAACAGCGGTACGGCGACGATGGTCAGCCACGGAAGGTCGTGCGGCTCGAACGCGAAGCCGAGCAGTACTCCGGCGGCCACGGCCACCGCCAACCGCGGCAGCAGCCGCCCCAGCGCCTTCAACCGGTCCACGCGGCAACCCCTTGTCCTCACGCACCGGCATCCGCCGGTCGCACGACCGTACAACGTCCCGAACACGCAAATGTATCCGGTCAGTAGCCAATCGGCAGCGATCGCGCAACGTGGAGGGGTCGCTGCGCAGCGCGAGGAAGTGAGCGGGACTCAGGCAATTGGCCCGGGAAAAGAGGAAAGAGGCTCGGCGTGCCTTCGGACCAACCGCCGATGCGCTGGCTGCGCACCGCCCGGCTGTTGTCTACTGGCCGCCGAGCCTCTTCCACCTCTGCCCCGCGGGGGGCTTACCGCCGGCGATCTCAGCCCCCGTCGACTCAAGCCTGGCTTTGACCTGGTCAGCGTCGCGGGATCATCCGGCGGCCGAACTTCATGTGACCGTTGAACAAACGGGATATGACGACGTCCAAAACGATGCTCGCTGGCGGCGACGGTGTCAACCTCTCCCCCGGCTCTTTGAGCCCGTTGTAACACTATCGCCTGCCCTGCAAGGGAAAACGAGGAACGTTCAATCAAGTCACGTTACAGAGCGAGATCGGTACTCCACGTGATCGTTACCCAGGGCAACCAATCGTCACCCAACCGGGACGACGACCGTTCCCTTGGCCCGGGTGATCTCCAGCGGTTCGTCGAGTACTTCGGCGGCCGATGCAGATTGATCCGGACGCCCGCGGCAGACGACGTACGCGCTGAAATCGAGGTCCCGGCTGCGGTTGCCGACCCGGGTGATCGTGGCCTGCACCTCCACGACGTCGCCGGCCCGCAACGGCTGCAGGAACTGCACGTCGGAGTACGACGCGAACAGGCCCTCGTCGCCGTCGGACTGGATACACACCTCGGTCGCCACATCCCCGAACAGCGCCAGCACGTACGCGCCGTCCACCAGGTTCCCGGCGTAGTGCGCGTGGCTGTACGGGACGTACCGGCGATGCCTGACGGTCAAGCCAATGGTTGCCTTCGACACCTTTATGCGCTCTTCCTGTGAGGGTGGCGTTTGGTCACCAGCGCGTCGACGAGGTAGCTCGCGACCTCGCCCGGAGTGGTCCCGCGGCCGAACACCCGGTCGACACCGAGCTCGCCGGCCATCTGCTCGGTGAAACGGGGGCCGCCGGCAACCAGTACCGGCCGTGCGTCCTCCGAGTACGCCTCACGGAACGCCGCGGACATCTCCTTGGTGTTGAGCAGGTGCGCCTCGCGCTGCGTCACCACCTGCGACACCAGGATGGCGTCGGCCTTCTCGGTCCGGGCACGCCGGACCAGCTCCGGTACGGCAACCTGGGCGCCGAGGTTCACGACCTTGACCTCGCGGTAGTACTCGAGGCCCTTCTCCCCGGCGAATCCCTTGATGTTCAGGATCGCGTCGATGCCGACCGTGTGCGCGTCGGTCCCGATGCAGGCGCCGACCACCGTCAGCCGGCGGCGCAGGCCCTTGCGGATCGCCAGGTTCACTTCCTTCGGCGACAGCAACGGGTAGTCGCGTTCGATCACCTCGACCTTGGACGTGTCCACGAGGTGGTTCACCGGTCCGTAGACCACGAAGAACGTGAAGTCTCCGCCGATCGGCTTCGAGTGCACGACCAGCGCCGGGTCCATGCCCATCTTGTTGGCCAGCTGCACCGCGGCGCCCTCGGCCCGCTTGTCGTGCGGGACGGGCAGCGTGAACGACAGCTGCACCATCCCGTCCCCGGTGGTGTCCCCGTACGGCCGGATGATGCTCACTGGATGCCCTCCTCGAGCAGGTCGATCGCCGGGTTGTAGTACTCCGAAGACTTCCGCGCGACGCCCTCCAGGCCGCGGCCGGCGTCCTGCGGACGTTTCATCAACCCGAACGTGCCGTCGCCGATCGCGTTCAGCAGCCCGTCGTCGACGATCCGGTCCAGCAGCTCCACCGACTCCCCCAGCACCTGCCGGGCGCGCTGCGCGATGAAGCCGTTCGGCTCCGGGCGGAAGTCCTCGTGAAGGTTGCCAGCAGCCCCTAAAACGTAGCGAACGTTCTGCAGCGCCAGGTCCCGGTCCGAGATCCAGGGTGTGACGACCGCCTCGGTCATCATGCCGACGAGCAGGATGCCCTGCCCGGTCATCGCGCCGGCCAGGTTGAAGAACCCGTCCAGCAGGTAGCCGCGGAACACGTCACCGGTCATGTGCCGGGTCGGCGGCATCCACTTCAGCGGCGCGTTCGGGAACAGCTGCCGCGCGAGCATCGCGTGCGCCAGCTCCAGCCGGAACGAGTCCGGGATATCGGGGTTGATCTCGAACGCATGCCCGAGCCCGAGCTGCCAGTCCTCGAGCCCGGCCTCCTTGGCGAAGTACTCGTTGAGCAGCTGCGACACCGTGACCGTGTGCGCGGCATCGACCGCGTCCGCGGTGGTCAGGTAGTTGTCCTCGCCGGTGTTGATGATGATCCCGGCGCGGGCGTGGATCTGGCGGCTGAACCGCTGGTCGACGAACGTCCGGATCGGGTTGATGTCGCGGAACAGGATCCCGTACATCGAGTCGTTCAGCATCATGTCGAGCCGCTCGAGCCCGGCCAGCGTGGCGATCTCCGGCATGCACAGCCCGGACGCGTAGTTGGTCAGCCGGACGTAGCGGCCGAGCTCCTTCGACGACTCGTCGAGCGCGGCCCGCATGAGGCGGAAGTTCTCCTGCGTCGCGTACGTACCCGCGAAGCCTTCCCGGGTCGCGCCCTCCGGCACGTAGTCGAGCAGCGACTGCCCGGTCGACCGGATCACCGCGATGATGTCCGCGCCCTCGCGCGCAGCGGCCTGCGCCTGCGGGATGTCCTCGTAGATGTCGCCGGTGGCAACGATCAGATAGATCCACGGGCGCTGCTCCGGGTCGCCGTGCCGCTTGACCAGCCGGTCCCGCTCGCGCCGGCGGCCGTCGATCCGCTTCATCCCTGCGGTCGCCGCCTTGCGCGCCGCCGAGCGCGCCCGGGTCAGGTCCCGTCCCTCGGGCATCCGAAAGGTCACCGAGCCCGAGGCCGCCTTCTGTGCCAGTACGGCGAGATCTTCCGCCTCGCCGCGCAGCAGCGCGTCCCAGACCGGCAGCGCGAACCCGTGCTCGAGGCCGATGTCCGCCCGGACGGTGTCCGCGAGGCGGTTCACCCACGGAATGCCTTCTGTGTCGGCGCCCGTCAACCCGGCGAGACGCAGGACGGCGCGCTCGACCGAGACAGTGGTGTGCTGCCGGGCGAGGTTGACGATCGGCCTGCCCGCCTTGCGCGCGAGACTGCGCGCCTTCCGGACGGTGACCGGATCGAGGTCGAGCTTCTTCGGCATCACAATCCCTCGGATTCGTAGACGACACGGCCGCCGACAACGGTCCGCACACAGGTCGGCGTGCCTTCACTCAGGTCCGGCAGCACCGGTACGCCGGCGCGCGGATCCGTCGACCAGGCGGCGACCCGCTGGTCGGGGGTCTGGACGACCAGTTCGGCGTCGCTCTGCCAGATCGCGTACGTCGCCGCGCTGCTCGGCGCGAGCACGCCGGCGTCGTCGATCCCGGCCGCCCGCCAGCCGCCGCGGGTGTGCGCCTGGAACGCTGCGCGAACGGTGATCCGCTCGGACTGCTCGTGATGGAACGCCGCCGCCCGTACGGCCTCCCAGCCGCCGAGCTCCGTCACGGGCGCATCCGACCCGAACGCCAGGACGACGCCCGCGCGGGCGAGCGAACCGAACGGGTTCATCCCGCGCCAACGGTCGCCGACACGCTCGGCGTACATCCCGTCCGGACCGCCCCACAAACCGTCGAACATCGGCTGCACGCTCGCGACGACGCCGCAGCGGGCCAGTACGGCGATGGTTGCCTCGTCCACCATTTCGACGTGCTCGAGCCGGTGCCGCGCCGCGACGAGTGCTTGGAGGCCGACCTTCTCCGCGGCGAGCTCGAACCCGCGGGCGATGTTGTCCAGCGCCTGGTCGCCGATGCAGTGGAACCCGGCCTGCACGTTCCGCTCGGTGCAGGCGATCACATGCTCGGCGATCTGCTCGGCCGACAGGTACGCATGTCCGCGGTGGTCGGCGCGATCCGCGTACGGCTCCCGTAGCGCTGCCGTCCGCGAACCGAGCGCACCGTCCGCGTTCAGGTCGCCCGCGAGACCCGCCAGCCCGTACGTCCCGAGGTGCTCGAACGCACCAGGCTCACCCCAGTACAACGTCGCCGACAGGCCGATCTCCTCGGCAACCTCACGCACGATCGGCAGCTCCCACAGCGGCCCGATGTGCGGCGCCGCCATCTCGTGGAACGCGCCGATCCCCTTCGCGGCCATGGCCCGGAGCGCCGCTGCAATCTCCATCCGCCGCTGGTCCGGCCCGATCAGCTCACCAAGCGCATCCCGGACGAGGTGGTTCGCCGCGCGCTCGACCCGTCCGCTCTCGTCGAAGCCCTCGCCTCGCGCAACCTCCACGAGCGCGGACGACACCACGCCCGAGTGCCCGTCCACGCGGGCCAGGTACACCCGCCGGCCGCCGCCGGCCGAATCCAGTTCCTGGGCGGTCGGAGGGCGGCCCTCCGGCCACTTGGTCTCGTCCCACCCGGCGCCGTCGATCACCGCATCCGCGGGCAGACCCCCCGCGAAGGCCGCCAGCTTGTCGAGCGCCTCGGTCAACGAGTTCGTACCGGCCAGATCGAGACCGGTCAGCACGGCGCCCGTACCAGCTGTGTGGACGTGGGCATCCACGAAGGCGGGCGTCACGAGCTTGCCGTCGAGGTCGATCACCTCGTCGGCGCCGTCGGCGTAGGAAGCAGCACCGGTGTCGTCACCGATCCACGTCACCACGCGAGAGTCGAAGGCGATCGCGGTCGCGTGGGGGTCGGCGGGCGAGTAGACGGAACCGTTCGTCAGAAGTGTGCGCACGCTCTAATCCTCCGCCAGCCTGCTCTCGAACAGACCACGGACACCCGGCTCGCTGCGCAGCAACTCGAGCGCGTAGTCGGCATGCCCCGGCACGTATCCATTGCCGACCAGCATCGTCACGTCCGCGGCGAGACCCTCCGCGCCGAGCGCCGCGGCCGAGAACGAGGTCGCCATCGAGAAGAAGATCACGGTGCCGCCGGCAGCGGTCGACAGTACGGCGCTGTGCTCACACCCCGGTACGTCGACGCAGACCACGGTGATGTCCGCGGGTCCCCCGGCCTCATCGACCGCCTGCGCCAGCGCCACCGGGTCGCGTGCGTCCGCGAGCGCGACGACATCGGCGATGCCTGCGCCGGTGAGCCGATCGTGCTCGGCCTGGAACGGCACGATCCCGATCGTGCGCTCCGCTCCTGCGGCGCGTGCGGCTGCCAAGGACAGCGATCCCGACTTACCTGCGCCGCCAATGACTGACACGACAGGTTTAGTGCCTTTGTCGACATACGAACGGACCACGCGCGCGGTCAGCGCCGGGGCGCCGCAGACGTCCATCACCGCGAGCGACAACTCGGGCGCCAGGTCGTCGGGCAGCTTCGCGACGATCGACCGGGCGAACAGGATCGCGTGCCCCTGCGCCGGGACCTGCTCGCTCTTACCGTCCCAGTCCTTCAGCTCGTCAGTGATCTGCAGCGGGGTGAGCGTCAGCGACACGAGGGTCGCGACGCGGTCGCCCTTGCGGACACCGAGCGGCGAGTCCGGGCCGGCCTCGTCCACGACACCGACGAGCATGCCGCCGGAGCCGGTGACCGGGTTCTGCATCTTGCCGCGGGTCTCGATGATCTCCAGGACCGCCCGGCGGATCGCGGCGCCGTCGCCGCCGTGCGCCTCGGCCAGCTGCCGGTACGACGCGGCGTCCAGGTTCAGGCGCTCGACCGCGATGCGGACCTCGTCGGACCAGATCTCGGGACGTACGTCCAGTCTCTCCGCCGCCTGCGGCAACACGCCGGACGGTGCGAGTACGCGGTGCAGTCCTACTGGGCTCGACGACACATGTCCTCCTCGTTGCGGTCAGGCAAAATACTACTCAGATCACGCCGTGACGAGAATTCTTGCGGCGTACTGTTGGATCTGAGGGAAGTTCTATCGCTATCCTCACATGAGACAGCAACATTGCCGAAGTCCTGCGGAGGGACCCGTGACCGACCTGATCACCCCGGAGCTCGCGCAGTCCGGCGACCACGGCGACGGCCAGCCGTACGCCTACCGGCGGGCCGAGCTGGTGGAACCGGACTGGACCCGGCTGCCCGGCTGGAAGGGCGTCACGGCCGAGGAGTGGCGCTCGGTGCAGTGGCAGCGGTCGCACTGCGTGAAGAACGTGAAGCAGTTGCGTGACGTGATGGGCGATCTGCTCGAGGACCGGTTCTACGACGACCTCACCCGCGACCAGGCCGAGCGCGCGACGATGTCGATGCTGCTGCCGCCGCAGATGCTGAACACGATCGTCCCGCAAGGTGCCGCCGACTACACCGAGGCGTTCTACGCGGACCCGGTCCGCCGCTACAT
Organism: Kribbella sp. NPDC048928; assembly: GCF_043197975.1. Classification (NCBI taxonomy): domain Bacteria; kingdom Bacillati; phylum Actinomycetota; class Actinomycetes; order Propionibacteriales; family Kribbellaceae; genus Kribbella; species Kribbella sp. NPDC048928. The sequence continues at coordinate 475,975 of NZ_JBICUC010000005.1, forward strand.
GCTGCCGGTGTTCACCGACCGCCGCACCGACTGGCCGTCACACCCGCACGCCACCCGGGACTCGTTGCACGAGCACGAGATGTGGGCCACGGAGGGGTTGACCCACCGGTACCCGACCAAGGTCCTTGCGGAGATCCTGCCGACGTGCCCGCAGTACTGCGGGCACTGCACCCGCATGGACCTGGTCGGGAACTCGACGCCGGTGATCGACAAGCTGAAGTTCGTCGCGAAGCCGCAGACCCGGCTGGACGACATGCTCGGCTACCTGCGCCGTACGCCGGGTGTCCGGGACGTCGTCGTCTCCGGTGGCGACGTGGCGAACATGCCGTGGCCGCGGCTCGAGTCGTTCCTGATGAGCCTGCTCGAGATCGAGAACATCCGCGACATCCGGCTGGCGACCAAGGCCCTGATGGGCATGCCGCAGCACTGGCTCTCGTCCGACGTCCTGTCCGGCGTCGAACGCGTCGCGTCGGTGGCACGCAACCGGGGCGTGATGGTCGCGATGCACACGCACGTGAACGCGGCCCAGTCCGTGACGCCGCTCGTCGCCGAGGCGTCGAAGGCGATGCTCGAGGCCGGCCTCCGCGACGTCCGCAACCAGGGCGTGCTGATGCGCGGCGTCAACGACTCGATCCCACAGTTGCTCGACCTGTGCTTCGCGCTGCTCGACGGCGCGAACATCACGCCGTACTACTTCTACATGTGCGACATGATCCCGTTCTCGGAGCACTGGCGGGTGTCGGTTCGTGATGCCCAGCATCTGCAGCACGGCATCCTCGGCTACCTGCCGGGCTTCGCCACACCGCGGATCGTGTGCGACGTCCCGTACGTCGGCAAGCGCTGGGTGCACCAGCTGTCCGAGTACGACGAGGTGCGCGGCATCTCGTACTGGAAGAAGAACTACCGCACCGGCATCGAGCAGCAGGACCCGGAAGCCCTCAACCGCACCTACGAGTACTACGACCCGATCGACAGCCTCCCCACCGACGGCCAGAACTGGTGGCGCCAACACGCCGGCAACCACCTCGCCGAAGCCGAAAAGCGCGCCGCCGCCTCCCGAGCAGCAGCCGAATCCCAAAAACTCCTCGACCTCAACTAACCGTCTTGGGTGCCGCAACAGCAGGGGGCGGCACCCAAGATCTTTGGTGCTGCAGGCAACTCCCCTACCCGATCCGTTCGGTGACCCCGCGACCGCTACCATCACGGCACCTTTGTCGTGCGGCATGTCTGGGGCAGGCCGCGATCTCGGGAGTTGCTCGTGCGGGTGATCCGCAGGATATTCGGCGTACAGCTGGCGTTGATCGGGCTTGTTGTTGCTGTGGTTGGCGGGGCGGCGGCGTTCTGGTTGATCGGACCGGACAACACCGTGCACTCCGGTGACCAGCACCTCAGCAGCAAGGGGCCGGCGATCGCGACCATGCCCGACCTGCTGAACCGGAACGGCCCGGTCCTGCACGTCGACGTACGGTCCACGAAGAATCAGCCGGTGTTCGTCGGCGTGGCCCGCGACTTCGATGTCAGCAGTTATCTCAAGGGCATCGCCCAGACCAGGATCGTGCAGGTGCAGTACCCGATCGCACTCAGCACGCAGGACCGGAAGGGTACGGCGGGTCCGCTGGCCGCGCCCGCCACGCTCGACTGGTGGGTGGCCAAGGCGAGCGGCGTGGGCAACCAGTCGATCGCCTGGCCGATCGCGGACGGGCCGTACGACGTCGTGATCATGAACGCCGACGGCAAGCCGGCTCCGGACGTCCAGGTCGACCTCGGCATCGAGGTCCCGAAGGCGTTCAGCACCGCTCTCGCAATCTTTGCCGTCGGCATCATTCTCCTTGCCGTGGGCATCTTCCTGGTCCTGTTCCGCCGCCGGAACAAGGAGTCCGGGCCGCCGCAGTACACCGAGGCTCCGCCGACGTACCCGCAGGAGAATCAGGCGCCGTACCAGCAGTCCCCCGCCGGACCGGTCCGGCGGGTGGCGGTCGCTGTCCTCGCCTTCGGTCTGGTCACCGGTTGTGCGGCGGTGCCGCCCGCGAACACGGTGACGTCGTTGACCCGGCCGGCGATCGAGAACTCCGCGGCCGCGGCGGCGATCAAGCACTACAACGAGGTCAACAACAAGGCGAACAGCACTCGGAACAAGAACCTGATTGCGACCGTCGAGGGTGGGAACCTCGTTCGGGAGAGTCAGGCCGGCTACAAGATCGACCAGGCGGCCGGGGCGAAGCCGATTCCGGCGTTCACGTACACCAAGCCGGTGATCGGCGCGCCGCAGTACGGCAGTTACCCGATGCAGTTCGTGAGTTCGTCGGGGATCTCCGACACCAAGGACTACCGGCATCTCGGCGTCTGGGAGCGTGCGTCCGCCGGCAGCCCGTGGATGCTCATGTTCGCGGCCGGCGTGAAGACCGGCGTCAAGCTGCCTGACTTGTCGGGCCTGCGCCCGGTGGCGAAGGCTGACGACACCAGGCTCGCCGCGGCTCCGCAGGCAGCCGCGACTGCTCTGGCGACCTACCTGACCGTGGGGGCCAAGTCCCCGAAGGCCGCAGCCTTCGCGCCGAACGCCGACGTGACCCGCGTGCTCACCGAGCTCGCGACGGTGCGGGCGGCCCAGTCGAAGCCTCCGCAGGCCGTGCGCAGTGTCGCCGACGTGTTCACGGCCCCGCCGGCATCACCGACGTTCATGACCAAGTCCGGTACGGCGATCATGTTCGTCACGCTCACCCAAGAACACACGCTGATGATCGCGAACAACTACACGTTCAACTGGGCGGCCCCGCCAATGACCGCGTTCAGCCCGGCAACGGCGAAGTACGAGAGCGCGCTCACCTCGACAACGCTGCACGACCTGGTGCTGCTGATCCCACCGAAGGGCAAGGGCAAGATCCAGATCGCCTCCCACGAGGACCAAGTCATCGAGGCCGGCGGCTACTAGACCGGTCAGCGACTACGCCCAGGCGGGATCACGGCCGGTCAGTCCGAGGATGCGGTCCAAGGTCGGTGCATCGAGCGGAACTGCGACCTCGGCTCCGTACATGCCCAGCTCCCGTCCCTGCTCCACGCCGGCGAGGATCGTGTCGTGGAGCTGGGTCAGCAGGTCGGCCGGAAGGTCCAGCCGCTGCCCGGTCGCGACCGCCAGGTCCCAGCCGTGTACGGCCAGCTCGCCGACGATCATGTCGCCCAGGACGCGCGCAGGCAGCGTCTGCGGCGTGCCCATGGTCGTCTCGCCCTCCCACGCGTCCGGCGGAGCCCAGGACGACGTGATGTCGTCCAGCAGGGCGAGCAGGCGTTCGCGCCAGTCGGCCGCCGTCAGGTCCAGATCGGACTCGGCCGCGGCCGGCTGCGGAACGGCCTCCTTCCGGCCGCCGCCGGCGAGCGACGGACCCCAGAACAGCAGGTGATTGACCAGGCCCCGCACGTCGTACTCCGTGCACGGGGTCTTGTTGGTGAGCTGGTCGTCGGTGATGGTGCGGGCGATTGCGGCCATGGCCTCGGCCGCTATCAGCGCCACGCCTACCACGCCCCGTCGCCGGCGCTCGCGCCGTGGGTCGAACGGTACTGGGAGGCTCGCTGGGACTACGCCGAGCCGTACCGGCAGAAGATCGTGCCGTACCCGAACGTGCACCTGACGTTCGGTGGCGCCGGCGCGGCCGTCAACGGCGTGTGCAGCGGCTACCAGATCAAGGTCCTCGAGGGCCGTGACCGGGTCTTCGGCGTCGCGTTCCGGCCGGGTTGCTTCCGCCCGTTCCTCGGTGCCTCCGTCGCAACGATCACCGACCGCGTCGTTCCGGCAGCTGACGTGTTCGGACCGGATCTGCCCCAGACGGTCGATGCGGAGACAGTTGAGGCGTTCCTGCTGAGCCACCTGCCGGACGACGACCCGAGCACGCGCAAGGCGCTCGCCGCGGTCGAGTTGATCGCCGAGGACAAGGCCGTGACCAGGGTCGAACAGCTCGCCGATGAGCTGGGGCTGACAGCACGGGGGTTGCAACGGCTGTTCGCTGAGCACGTTGGTGTCGGACCCAAGTGGGTGATCCGCCGCTATCGCCTGCACGAGGTGACCGCACGCATCGCCGCGGGCGGGGCGATCGACTGGGCCGCCCTGGCCGCGGAACTCGGCTATGCCGACCAGGCCCACCTCATCCGTGACTTCAAGACCATGTTCGGCGAGCCGCCGACTTGGTATGCGCAGCGGTATTAGCTACACGCCGACGAGGTTGCGGAGGTCGGCGAAGGTCGGGACTGTTGGGCCGGGCCAGGTGGGGGCGTTGTTGGCGTGTTCGGTGGTGCGGATGGTGTACATGCCGAGGGCTGCGGCGGCGGTTAGTTCGTTGTCGTTGCCGTCGCCGATGAAGACGCAGTCGGCTGGTGCGGCGCCGAGCGCGTCGCAGGCCGCGTGATAGATCGTGGGATCGGGCTTTGCGGCGCCGACCTCGGCGGAGAACGCGGTCGCGTCGTAGTACTTCGCGAGCGGGCTGGCCGGCCATTGGAGCTGGGTCTCGGCGGTGATGTTGCTGATCAGCCCGATCCGCCAACCGGACGCCTTGAATGCGGCCAACGTCTCGAGCGTCGCCGCAGGCGCCCGGCTCAGCAACCGCTGCGCGAGCGCTCGGCGCAGATTCGTTGCCTCCTGCACCTGCTCGTCGGTCGGCGTCCCGCCGCAGCGCTCGGCGATCACCCGGAGTGTGTTCGGCAGATCGCCGTACGCTCCGATGAACCGCTCGTACGACGACGCGTCGAACGCCTGCTGGAACGCCGTCGCGTCCACTCCCAGCGCCGAGCCCATCTGCGCGTTGACCACGTCCCGTTCACTGTCGCCGCCCGAGATCAGCGTGCTGAACAGGTCGGTCAGCAGGACCTTCACAGGGCCGGAGGACGGCGCTCGTACGGAGTGCTGAGGACGATCGTCGTCGTGGTGGAGACATTCGCGCGGGCACGGATCACGGCGAGCAGGTTCTCCAGAGCGGCCGGCGAGGCGACCCGGACGACGAGAACGTAGCTGGAGTCGCCCGCCACCGAGTAGCAGGACTCGATCTCGCGGACGTCGCGGAGCCGCTCCGGGGAGTCGTCCGGCTGCGACGGGTCGATCGGCCGGATCGAGATCATCGCGGTCAGCGGAAGATCCAGCGCGGTGTGGTCGACCGTGGCGGCGTACCCCTGGATGATGCCGCGCTGCTCGAGGCGCTTGACCCGCTGATGTACGGCCGACGTGGACAGGCCGGTCGCCTTGCCCAGATCGGTGAAACTCATCCTGCCGTCGGTCGCAAGCAGCCCGACGATCTTACGGTCAAGGTCCTCCATCCCGAAGACCCTACTGCCCCGGGCGCCCGGCATGAAAGCATCTCCCCATGGCTGAGACAGTTCCCGGGACCCAGCGGCTGATGCTGCTCGACACCGCTTCCTTGTACTTCCGCGCGTTCTTCGGCGTACCGGACACCATGAAAGCCGCCGACGGTACGCCGACGAACGCGGTCCGTGGGCTGCTCGACTTCATCGCCCGGCTGGCCGAGAACCACCGGCCGACGCACCTGGTCGCGTGCTGGGACGACAACTGGCGCCCCTCCTGGCGGGTCGCGCTGATCAGCTCGTACAAGGCGCAGCGGGTCGAGTTCGTGACGGCGAAGGGCGAGCAGCTCGAGGACGTACCGGACCGGCTCGAGGCGCAGATCCCGTACATCCGGGCCTGCCTGGAGGCGATCGGCATCCCGATCGTTGGGGCGGCCGACCATGAGGCCGACGACGTGATCGGCACGCTGTCGCACCAGGCCACGATGCCGGTCGACGTCGTCACCGGTGACCGCGACCTGTTCCAGCTGATCGACGACAGCCGCGGGATTCGGGTCGTCTACACCGCCGCGCGGGGCGTCGGCCGCGCCGAGGTGTACGACGAGAAGGCGCTGCTCGACAAGTACGAGGTGCCCGCTCAGCGGTACGCCGACTTCGCCACGCTGCGTGGTGACGCCTCCGACGGGCTGCCCGGCGTGAAGGGTGTCGGCGAGAAGACCGCCGCCGCGCTCGTCACCGCGTACGGCGACCTGGACGCGATCCGCGCCGCCGCGGCCGATCCGGGTACGCCGATGGCGCCCGGTGTGAAGAAGAAGATCCTCGCCGCGAGCGACTACCTCGACGTCGCACCGAAGGTGGTCGCGGTCGCCAAGGACGCCCCGGTCGGTACGTACGACGCGACGCTGCCGCAGACGATCAAGGACCCCGAACGCTGGCTCGATCTGGTCGAACTGCTCGAACTCGGCGGCAGCGCGCAACGCGTGATGTCCGCCCTGAACCTGGGACCGAACGCATGAAGACACGCGAGCTGGCGGAGAAGTTCCGCGAGGACATCGTCACGCTGCGCCGCGCACTCCACCAGGTGCCGGAGTACGACCTCGACCTGCCCAAGACCCAGCGGCTCATCCTCGACGCGCTCGAGGGTCTGCCGCTCGAGATCACGCTCGGCAAGGAGCTGTCGTCCGTGACCGCCGTACTGCGCGGCGGGCGTGGCCCGGGCCCTGTCGTACTGCTGCGCGGTGACATGGACGCGCTGCCGGTCACCGAGCGCACCGACGTACCGTTCGCGTCGCAGCATCCCGGGATGATGCACGCCTGCGGTCACGACCTGCACGTCGCCGGGCTGGTCGGCGCCGCGAAGGTGCTGTGCGCGATGAAGGACGAGCTGCCGGGTGACGTGGTGTTCATGTTCCAGCCGGGCGAGGAGACGTCCGGTGGCGCGCCGATCATGATCCGCGAGGGCGTACTGCACGCGGCGGGGCGCCGGGCCGACGCGGCGTACGGACTGCATGTCGGCGCATCGTCGCAGCCGCTCGGGATGTGGAGCAGCCGGCCCGGATCGTTCATGGCTGCGGCCGACCAGCTGCATGTACGGGTGATCGGCGAAGGCACGCACGGGTCGACGCCGTTCCGCGGCAAGGACCCGATCCCGGTGCTGTGCGAGATCGTGACCGCGCTGCAGACCATGATCACGCGGCAGTTCGACGTCTTCGACCCGGTGGTACTCACGGTCGGGCGGATCGCGGGCGGCACGAAGGAGAACATCATCCCGGACGACGCGTTCTTCGACGCGACCGTACGGACGTTCTCCGAATCGGCCCGTGCGAAGGCGCGGACCTCGTCGATCCAGCTGGTGGAGAACCTGGCGGCCGCGCACGGGCTGCAGGTGGAGGCCGTGTACGAGCTGGGGTATCCCGTCACGGTCAACGACCCGGCGGAGTACGCCTTCGCCCGTTCGGTGATCGAGGACCTCTACGGCGCCGACCGTTTCCGCGAACGCCCGACCCCGCGCTGCGGCGCCGAAGACATGTCCTACGTCCTGAACGAGGTCCCCGGCGTCTACCTCAACCTCAGCGCCTGCGCCCACCCCGACCCGGACGCCGCCGCCGACAACCACTCCCCCTTGGCCAACTTCGAGGACTCCGTCCTCCCCGACGGAGCCGCCCTACTCGCCGAACTCGCCGTCCGCCGCCTCGCGCGCTGACGCCAGTCCTGTCAGTACGAGACCGATGACTGTCGTGGCCGCGGCGACCAGGTAGATGGCCGGCAGGCCGGGTCCGGCGACGACCCGGCCGCCGAGCCAGCCGGCGAACGCGGCTGCGACCTGGTACGCCGATGCGTTGACGGCGACCGCCAGCGTCGGTGCCATCGCAGCTGTGGTGAGTACGCGCGCCTGCATCCCCGGAAGGAACGAGAAGCCGACGGCACCGAGCGCGAACACCAGCGCGCCGGTGGTGAACGATGACGGGCTGAGGCGAAGAGCAAGCAGGAGTACGACGAGCAGCGCGAGCGCCCCGAGCTGGGACCGCAGCAGCGCACGATCAGCGAGCCGGCCGCCGACCAGGTTGCCGATCGTCGCGCCAACCCCGTACAGCAACAGCATCGGTGCGACAGCACCGGCCGTGAAGCCGGCCGGTCCGGTGAGGAGCGGCGCGAGGTAGGTGAAGACCATCAGTAGACCGATGTTCGCGACCGCTGTGATCGTGATCGCGAGCAGCAGGTCGCGGTTGCGGAAGACGGCGAACTCCCCCAGCGCGCCGGTGCGGACGCCGGGCTGACCGCCCGGCACGAAGCGCGCCACCAGCACGAGCCCGGCCGCGCAGCAGGCGGAGATCGCCGCGAACGTTGTGCGCCAACCGAACGCCTCGCCGATCCAGGTGCCGAGCGGGGCACCGAGGATCATCGCGAGATTCATGCCGAAGGCAAGCTTCGCCACTGTCGACGCCTTCTTCTCCGGCGGCGCGGAGGCGGTCGCGATCACGATCGCGTTGGCGAAGAACGTCGAGGTGACGAGCGCGGTCACGATCCGCGCCGCGAACAGCAGGCCGAACCCGGGCGCGACCGCCGAGAGCAGGTTGCCCGTCACAGCCACCGCGAGCAGTGCGAGGAGGAGCGGCTTCCGGGCACGCCCCGCAGTCATTGCCGTGAGCAATGGACCGCCGACGATCATCCCCAGCGCGTACGCCGTGACCAGCAGTCCGGCGGACGGGATCGACACATCGAGATCGCCTGCCACCGCCGGGAGGATCCCGGCCACCACGAACTCCCCTGTCGTCACCCCGAAGACGCACACCAGCAACGCCGTCAGCTTCATCGTCACCTCACGGTTAGATCACCAGTTATCCGTGAGAGACGGTAGCGCCACCTCACGGATGATCGCAACCTGTACCATGAGAACCATGCAGCCGCCGTTGCCGCCCGCGCCCGGGTCCGACGCCTACCTCGCGCTCGACTTCGCGAACACCGCGATCGCGCTGCCCGGCGGCCAGTACGTCGACCTGCTCGGAAGTCCGGCATCCGTGAACGGCTGGCTGACCGCACACAACCTCGCGCCGGACAACGCCGACGTACAGGAGCTGTGCGCGACCCAGCTCCGGGCGCTCCGCGAGCACGTCCGCTCACTGTTCGCCGCGCGTATCGCGGGCGTACCGGCGCTTCCCGCGGCACTGACGGCCGTCAACGATGCGCTCACCCAGGTGCCGACGGCTGCGCTTCTGCGATGGGACGACAGCGACGGGCCGTACCGCGCCGTCCCCTGCCCGACCAACCAGATCCTCGAGCACGCGCTCGCAACCATCTCGGCGAGCGCAGCGGACCTCCTCACCGGCCCCGAGGCCGAAGCCCTCACCGCCTGCGAGGCAACCTCCTGCAACCGCTACCTGATCCGCCACGGCCGCCGGCACTGGTGCTCCACCCGCTGCGGCGACCGAACCCGAGCCGCCCGAGCCTACGCCCGCCGCACCACCCGCTAGGAGAGGCTCGGGTTCGCGCACCGGCATCCCGAACAGCAGACAACACGGGCGGATATCCGCCCGTGTTATGGGTTCTCCATCGGTATGCGAATGGAGAACCCACAACACGCACGCAGAACCTGCGGCTGAGATGGGTCGGGTCAGCGGGCCATGGGGCCGGCGGCTGGGGTTGGGGTGGGGGTGGGGGTTAGGGCTGCTGCTTCTTCGTCTATGTCTACTACTGCGCCGCTGAATTGGGCGTTGTAGAGGCGGGCGTAGGCGCCGTCCAGGGTGAGGAGGTCGTGGTGGTTGCCCTGTTCGACGATGGCGCCGTTCTCCATCACCAGGATCAGGTCGGCGTCGCGGATGGTGGACAGGCGGTGCGCGATGACGAAGCTCGTACGGTCCGAACGGAGGGCGGCCATGGCGCGCTGCACCAGGACCTCCGTACGGGTGTCGACCGAGCTCGTCGCCTCGTCCAGGATCAGCAACTGCGGGTTGGCCAGGAACGCGCGGGCGATGGTGAGCAGCTGCTTCTCACCGGCGCTGACGTTGCTGCCTTCCTCGTCGATGACCGTGTCGTACCCGTCCGGCAGGCTGTGCACGAAGCGGTCCACGTACGTCGCCTTGGCCGCCGCCAGCATGTCCTCCTCGGTGGCCTGGAGGTTCCCGTACAGCAGGTTGTCGCGAATCGTGCCGCCGAACAGCCAGGTGTCCTGCAGCACCATGCCGATCCGCGAGCGCAGGTCGTGCCGGGTGAGCTCGGTGATGTCCACACCGTCGAGCGTGATCCGGCCGCCGTTCAGCTCGTAGAACCGCATGATCAGGTTCACCAGGGTGGTCTTGCCGGCGCCGGTCGGGCCGACGATCGCGACCGTCTGACCCGGTTCGGCGACCAGGCTCAGGTCGGTGATCAGCGGCTTGTCCGGGTCGTACGAGAACGACACGTGCTCGAACGCGACCCGGCCGCGGGCGTCGGTGACCTTCTCCGGCGTCGCGTCGTCCGGCACCTGCTCCTTCGCGTCCAGGACCTCGAACACCCGCTCGGCCGACGCCACCCCCGACTGCAGCAGGTTGGCCATCGAGGCGACCTGCGTCAGCGGCTGGGTGAACTGCCGCGAGTACTGGATGAAGGCCTGTACGTCGCCGAGCGACATCGTGCCGGACGCGACCCGGAGTCCGCCGAGGACCGCGATCACGACGTAGTTCAGGTTCCCGACGAACATCATCACCGGCATGATCAGCCCGGAGATGAACTGGGCACCGAACGCGGCCTGGAAGAGTTCGTTGTTCTTCTTCGCGAACTCGCCCTCGATCTCCTTCTGCCGGCCGAAGACCTTCACCAGCTCGTGCCCGGTGAACGCCTCCTCGATCTGGCCGTTCAGCGCACCGGTGTGCCGCCACTGGGCGATGAACCGGGCCTGGGACCGCTTGGCGATCGCCGCCGTCAGCAGCATCGTGATCGGGATCGTGATCAACGCGATCAGCGCCAGCACCGGCGAGATCACGAACATCAGCGTGATGACGCCGATCACCGTCAGCAGCGAGGTCAGCAGCTGGCTCAGCGTCTGCTGCAGGCTGGTCGAGATGTTGTCGATGTCGTTGGTCACCCGGCTGAGCAGCTCGCCGCGCGGCGCACCGTCGAAGTAGCTCAGCGGCAGCCGGTTCAGCTTGTCCTCGACGTCGGCGCGCAGACTCAGGATGGTCCGCTGGACGACGCCGTTCAGGATGTAACCCTGCGCCCAGGACAGGAAGAACGACCCGGCGTACAGCGCCAGGACGATCAGCAGAACGTTGCGCAGGGCATCGAAGTCGATCCCGACGCCCGGGATCAGGTCGATCCCGCTCAGCAGGTCGGCGTACCGGCCGTTGCCGGAGGCACGCGCCTGCTCGATCACCTGTTCCTTGCTGACGCCGCTCGGCAGCCGCTTGCCGATCGCGCCGGCGAAGATGATGTTGGTCGCCCGGCCGAGGATCTTCGGGCCGATCACCGACAGGCCGACGCTGCAGATCGCCAGCAGTACGACACCGGCAACCTTCGTGCGCTGGGGCCGCAGCCGACCGAGCAGCCGCTTCGCCGACGGCAGGAACGTCATCGACTTGTCGCCCGGGATCCCTCCCGGCGGGCCGAACCCGCGCCCGGTGGTCGGTCGCTCGGTGGCCTTGACCGTCTTGGCCGCTTCGCCGTTCTCCGACGGCGTGTCGGACGGCCTCTCCTGCTCACTCATGCCGCCTCCTCCGCGGACCGCTGCGACTCGACGATCTCGACGTACGTCGGACAGTTGTCGAGCAACTCCGCATGGGTTCCCTTGCCGACGATCGCACCGTCCTCGATCACCACGATCTGGTCGGCGTCGATGATCGTCGAGACCCGCTGTGCGACGACCACTACGCACGCGTCCCGGGTGACCGGCCGCAGCGCCGCTCGCAGCCGGGCGTCCGTGGACAGATCGAGCGCCGAGAACGAGTCGTCGAACAGGTAGATCTCCGGCTGTCGGACCAGGGCCCGCGCGATCGCGAGCCGCTGCCGCTGACCGCCGGACACGTTCGTGCCGCCCTGGGCGATCGGCGCCTCGAGCCCCTCGGCCATCGCCTCGACGAAGTCCTTGCCCTGGGCAATCTCCAGCGCCTGCCAGAGCTCCTCGTCGGTTGCGTCCGGATTGCCGTAGCGCAGGTTGCTGGCCACGGTGCCGGAGAACAGGTACGGACGCTGTGGGACCAGGCCGATCCGCTCCCAGAGCGCCTCCGGTTCGATGTCGCGTACGTCGATGCCGTCGACGAGCACGCGTCCGTCGGTCGCATCGAACAACCGTGGAACCAGCGAGAGCAGTGTCGTCTTGCCTGCACCGGTGCTACCGATGATCGCGGTGGTCTCGCCCGGCGAAGCGACGAAGCTGACGTTCCGCAGTACCGGCTCGGCGGCACCCGGGTACTGGAACGAGGCGCCCTCGAAGACCAGCTGGCCGCGACCGGTGAAGGTCTTGATCGGCGTCACCGGCGGACGCACCGACGAGTCGGTGTCGAGCACCTCGGAGATCCGGTCCGCACAGACCGAGGCCCGCGGCACCATGATCATCACGAACACGCCCATCATCACCGAGAACAGGATCTGGATCAGGTAGCTCAGGAATGCGGTCAGGGCGCCGATCTCCATCTTCCCGCTGTCGATCCGGCCGGCGCCGAACCACAGCACCGCCACGCTCGAGACGTTCAGGATCAGCATCACGGTCGGGAACACCAGCGCCATCAGCCGGCCGGCCCGGATCGCGGTGTCGGTCAGGTTCTCGTTCGCGGTACCGAAGCGCTCGACCTCGTGCGGCTCGCGGACGAAGGCGCGGACCACCCGGATGCCGGAGATCTGCTCGCGCAGCACCCGGTTCACCCCGTCGATGTTCTTCTGCATCTTCCGGAACTGCGGGACCATCCGGCTGGCGATGAACCCGACGCAGCCGGCCAGCAGCGGTACGGCGACCGCGACCAGCCAGGACAGGCCGACATCCTCGCGGATGGCCATGATGACGCCGCCGACCATCGTGATCGGCGCGGCGACGAGCATCGTCGTGGTCATCACCACGAGCATCTGGATCTGCTGTACGTCGTTGGTGCTGCGCGAGATCAGTGTCGGCGCACCGAACTGGTTCACCTCGCGGGCGGAGAACTCGCCGACCCGGTGGAAGACGGCCGCCCGGACGTCACGGCCGAACAGCGCCGCGGTCTTGGCGCCGAAGTACACGGCGGTGATGGTGCAGAGGATCTGCACCAGGCTGACGCCGAGCATCCAGCCGCCGGTACCGACGATGTAGCCGGTGTCCCCCTTGGCCACACCGTTGTCGATGATGTCGCCGTTCAGGCTCGGCAGGTAGAGGGAGGCGATGGTCCCGATCAGTTGCAGGATCACCACCAGGGTCAGGTTGCCTGCGTACGGACGCAGGTGCGTACGCAAGACGCGAAGTAACATCAATCATCCCCAGAGTCGTGACGGCGGGCGCCGCCGAGCGCGAACTCGACGACCTCCTCGGAAGCCGGTGGCTGACCGGTGTGGTGCTTGCGGAGACCGTCGAAGGCCAGGTCGACGATCTCCTCGGCGGTCAGCGCGTGGCCGCCGGAAATCATGGGATGGGTGGCGGAGAAGGTGAGCAGCCCGATCATCCGGACCACCTCCTCCGGCGGGAGCCGCAACTGGTCCGCGTCCGGCCGGAGCAGGTCCGCGAACGCGGCGTTGGCCTGCTCTGACTGGCGCTTGCGGCGCGCCTCGTCGATCGGTGACTGCTTCAGGTCCGGAGGCCGCTGCAGCCGCATCACGATCATCAGCCGGAAGACCCGCCGCAACCGGGACTGGCCGACCGCGACCGCCGCGATGGTCCGCTCCCGCAGCGGCAGCGACCGGTCGACGCCCTCGAGCGCGCTGATCAGGTCAGTGGTGTCCATCGCGGTCACCATCACCGCCTGGATCAGCGCGTCCTTGCTGCCGAAGGCGCGGAAGATCGTGCCTTCGGCGACCCCGGCCGCCTCGGCGATCTGCTTGGTGCTGACCTCCGGTCCGAACTCCTCGAGCAGCGGCAGCGTCGCCTCGACGATGGCAGCCCGGCGCTCTTCGGGTGGTAGTGGGGTCGCTCGTGGGCTCACGCAGTCCAAGGTAACTGAGTGAGTACTCACTCACAACTTCATTTACCCAGTTGGTGCAGACCGGTTCAGCGACGCTGCGCGACCAGCGCGGACACACCGTCGAGCAGCCGCTCCAGACCGTACTCGAATGCGTGTTCGGAATCGTACGGCGCGTCGAACTCACTCCCGACGGCGGTCCCGACGCGGGCCGACAGCGGGAACTTCTCCAGGTCGCTGATCTGATCCAGGTGCGGTACGTGCGCCAGCCACCACTCCTTGTCGGTCATCCCCGACCGCTGGATCACCGACCGCGCCTCCACCGCTGTCCGGACGGCCCCGTGTACGTAGCCGTTGACGAGCGCGACGGTCGCATCCATCTCGACGTCGCTCAGCCCGATCCCCTCGACCGCAGTCAGCTCCCACTCGTACTTCGCCATCACGTTCGGCCCGAGCGGCGGGCGGCTCGTCGCGACCTGGAGCAGCCAGGGATGCCGCAGGTACAGCTCGCGGTTCTCCCGTGCGACCTCGTCGAGCCTGGCCCGCCAGTCCCCCGGTACGACCTGCCGCGGCAGCTCGCCGTACACGCTGTCGAGCATGACGTCGAGCAGTTCGCCCTTCCCAGGGAAGTACCGGTAGAGCGTCATCGCCCCGACGCCGAGGTCGTCGGCGACGCGCCGCATCGACATCGCGCCCAGGCCCTCCGCGTCCGCGACGACCAGGGCAGCCGCCACGATCCGTTCGACCGAGAGCGCCGGCTTCGGCCCGCGGGTCGGCTGCGGGCGCCGGCGCCAGAGCAGTTCGAGGCTCTTCGCCGGGTCGCCGCTGCCGCTGTAGTCCTGGTTCATGTGCGTGATCCTGATCGATGGGCTATTCTTCGTACAGTGTACGCAATTGACCTCGAGTTTGGTTGAGGTCCTAGCGTCGGGTTTTGTCGGTGGTGTCCGGAATCATCGACGTCCCCAGCCCACCAAGCCAGCGGAGCACTGCCGTGAGTATGGAAATGACCGCGTGGAACTCGATGTACCACGCGATGCACGCACAGGACGAGAAGCGGGCGTTCTCGCGCGCCACCCTGCAACGGATCCTCGCGTTCGCGCGACCGCACCGGGCCCAGCTCGTCTGGTTCCTGGTGCTCAGTACGGGCGGGGCGGTGCTTGCGGTCGCGACGCCGGTGCTGGCGGGCCAGGTGGTCAACGCGATCGTCGGCGGGAAGGCGTTCCACGTCGTGCTGTGGCTCTCGCTGCTGATCGCGGCGATCGCGATCGCGGAGGCCGGGCTGGGCATGTTCACCAGGTGGCTGTCGGCGCAGATCGGTGAGGGGCTGATCCTCGATCTGCGGACGGCCGTGTTCGACCACATCCAGCGGATGCCGATCGCGTTCTTCACCCGGACCCGGACCGGCGCGCTGGTCTCCCGGCTGAACAACGACGTCATCGGTGCGCAGCGGGCGTTCAGCGACACGCTGTCAGGCGTGGTCAGCAACCTGGTGATGCTGGTGCTCACGCTCGTGGTGATGCTGCGCGTGTCGTGGCAGATCACGCTGCTCGCGCTGATCATCCTGCCGCTGTTCGTCGTACCGGCGCGCCGGTTCGGGGCCCGGCTGGCCGGCCTGCAGCGCGAGGCCGCGAACTACAACGCCACGATGAGCACGCAGATGACCGAGCGGTTCTCGGCGCCTGGTGCGACGCTGGTGAAGCTGTTCGGGCGCCCGGCGCGGGAGTCGTCGGAGTTTGCCGACCGGGCGCGCCGGGTGCGTGACATCGGCGTCCGGACCGCGATGGTGCAGTGGATCTTCGTGACGGCGCTGACCCTGGTGTCAGCCTTGGCGCTCGCCGTCGTGTACGGACTCGGTGGCTTCCTGGCGCTGCGGGACCAGCTCGACGCGGGTGCGGTCGTGTCGATGGCGCTGCTGCTGACCCGGTTGTACTCGCCGCTGACCGCACTCGCGAGCGCGCGGCTCGAGGTGATGACGGCACTGGTGAGCTTCGAGCGGGTCTTCGAGGTGCTGGATCTGGAGCCGCTGATCAAGGACAAGCCGGACGCGGAGCGGGTGCCGGAGGGGCCGGTCACGGTCGAGTTCACCGGGGTGAGCTTCGCGTACCCGTCCGCGGACAAGGTCTCGCTGGCCTCGCTCGAGGAGGTCGCGAAGCTCGACACCCGCGGCGGGGTCAAGGTCCTGCACGACGTCTCGTTCCGTGCCGAGCCGGGGCAGATGGTCGCGCTGGTCGGGTCGTCCGGCGCCGGCAAGTCGACGATCGCCCAGCTGATCCCCCGACTGTACGACGTCGACTCCGGGACCGTGAAGCTCGCCGGCGCCGACGTCCGCGACGTGTCGGCGGAGTCGTTGCGCGAGACGCTCGGGATGGTGACCCAGGACGGTCACCTCTTCCACGACTCCATCCGGGAGAACCTGCTGCTCGCGCGGCCGGAGGCCACCGAGGAGGAGCTGTGGGATGCGCTCGAGCGGGCCCGGCTGCTCGAGTTGATCCGGTCGTTGCCCGATCAGCTCGACACGGTCGTCGGCGAGCGTGGGTACCGGCTGTCCGGTGGTGAGCGGCAGCGGTTGACGATCGCCCGGTTGCTGCTCGCGCAGCCGCGGGTGGTGATTCTCGACGAGGCGACCGCCGCTCTCGACTCGACGAACGAGGCAGCGGTGCAGGCAGCGCTCACCGAGGCGCTGGCCGGACGTACGGCGGTGGTGATCGCGCACCGGTTGTCGACGATCCGCGCCGCCGACCAGATCCTGGTGATCGAGGACGGCCGCATCGTGGAGCGCGGCCGGCACGCCGAGCTCCTGGCCGCCGCCGGAAGGTACGAAGAGCTGTACAGGACGCAGTTCGAGCAGCCTGGGGCGGACAAAGCCGTTCCGGTCTGAGATTCACTGTCGGTCCTGCCGGTACTGTCGATACGGAGGTTGAAGGGTTGCTGGACACGGGGCGCGAGCTGGCCGGATGCGCAGTACTTTTCCGTCCGGCCGATCCACCACGCACGAGCCGGGTCGCCTTCTGGGACCCGGCCGGCGACCCTCTCCCCCTCGGCCTGGGTGACCAGACCGACCTCGCGCTCGTCCCGGACGACGGGTTCGACGGCGTGCAGTTGCAAGCTGTGCGGGCGATCGAGCTTCCGGTGGCGGAGGCGGTGCCGATTCTGGGGCGGCTGCGGCGGGCGCCCGGTGCGCATCCGTCGGCGGCGTACTGGGGTGCAGCCTCACTCGTCGCCCTGCAGCTGGTTGCCCGTGGCAAGCTTCTGCCCGGCGTCTCCCCCGCCGGACACGACGCCTGGCGGGTCGGCCCGCTCGACACCGACGACATCAACCGGCTCCTGCAGCTCGCGGGGTCCATGCCGGCATCCGCCCGCGCTCTCCCCGTCAGCACACCGTCCAGCGAGTCTGGCGTTCGGTTGCCGGTGGCCGAGGAGCTGGTGCGGGAGTTCCTCGACGCGGTGGCCGACGGGATGCCCCGGTCGCCGGCGGCCGCGAAGGTGCATCGGACCGACCTGTTCACCGCGACCGCATCGCAGCGCGCCGACCGGCTCCGGACCTGGGCCGACGAGGTCTCGGCCGGACTCGATTCGGGCGTCCGGATCTCGCTGCGGATCGAGCTGGCCGAGGGCCAGGCGTTCGGCGCCGTCGTTCAGTTGCACAGCCTCAAGGACCCGACCCTGGTCAGCGACGCGTACGACGTCTGGGCGGCTGATGTCGCCGGCTTCGGCCCGCGGGCGCGCATCGACGCCACGCTCGCGATCCGCCGGGCCGCACGGGTCTGGCAACCGCTCGGCCGGCTGCTCGACTCGGCGGTACCGGATCGGATGGACCTCGCCGACGAGGACGTCGCCGACCTGCTCGCCGGATCGGCCCAGCGGCTCGCGGCCGCCGGCATCGACCTGCACTGGCCACGCAGCCTCGGCCGGTCGCTGACCGCGCGCGCCGCGATCACCTCCGCCGACGGGCCGCCAAGCAGCCTGCCCGGATTCTTCCAGGGTGACCGGACGCTCGACTTCAGCTGGCAGGTCGCGCTCGGCGACGACCCCTTGACCGAGTCCGAGCTCGACCAGCTCGCCGAAGCGACCCGCCCGGTCGTGCGGCTCCGCGACCAGTGGATGCTCATCGACCCCGAGCTCGCCCGCAAGGCGCGCGAGCGGATCCTCAAACCCGTCACCCCGATCGACGCGCTCGGCGCCGCCCTCACCGGCACCACCGAGATCGACGGCCGGCAGATCACGGTCACGTCGACGCAGTGGCTCGACGAGCTCCGCGCCCGGATCGCCGACCCCGACCGCGCCGACGACCCCATCGAGTCCCCGCCCGGTCTCGAGGCGACGCTCCGCGACTACCAACTCCGCGGGCTCCGCTGGCTCGCCCGGATGACGTCCCTCGGCCTCGGCGGCTGTCTCGCCGACGACATGGGCCTCGGCAAGACCATCACCCTCATCTCCCTGCACCTGCACCGCGGGCAGTCCGCCGACACCGCCGGCCCGACTCTGGTCGTCTGCCCGGCCTCTTTGCTCGGCAACTGGGAGCGCGAGATCCAGCGCTTCGCCCCCGGCACTCCGGTCCGGCGCTTCCACGGCACCTCCCGCTCCCTGGACGAGGCGCAGGACGGCTTCGTGCTCACGACATACGGGACGCTCCGGCGCGACGCCGCGCGGCTCGCCGGGCATCCCTGGGCGCTCGTGGTCGCCGACGAGGCCCAGCACGTGAAGAACCCCTCCTCGGGTACGGCGAAGGCGCTCCGGACCGTACCGGCGAAGGCGCGGGTCGCGCTGACCGGCACCCCGGTGGAGAACAACCTCTCCGAGTTGTGGGCGATCCTCGACTGGACGACGCCGGGGCTGCTCGGCCGGCTCGGCACGTTCCGGACGCAGTGGGCGACGCCGATCGAGGCGGACAAGGACGAGGAGGTCGCCGCCCGGCTGGCGAAACTCGTCCGGCCGTTCCTGCTCCGGCGGAAGAAGTCCGACCCGGGCATCGCCCCGGAGCTCCCGCCGAAGACCGAGACCGATCAACCCGTCTCGCTCACCCGCGAGCAGGTCGTGTTGTACGAGGCAACGGTCCGCGAGCTGATGGAAGCGGTCCGGGCCAGTGACCGGATGGCCCGCCGGGGCCTGATCGTGAAGCTGCTCACCGGCCTCAAACAGATCTGCAACCATCCCGCGCAGTACCTCAAGGAGCCTGACGATGCGCGGCTGACCGGCCGGTCGGGCAAGCTCGAACTTCTCGACGAGCTCCTCGAGACCATCGTCGCCGAGGACGGCGCGGTGCTCGTCTTCACGCAGTACGTCGCCATGGCGCGTCTGCTCGAGCGGCACCTGACCGATCGCGGGATCGGATCACAGCTGCTGCACGGTGGCACGCCGATCCCGCAGCGTGAGCAGATGGTCGACCGGTTCCAGGCCGGTGAGGTGCCGGTGTTCCTCCTGTCGCTGAAGGCGGCCGGCACCGGTTTGAACCTGACCCGCGCCGAGCACGTCGTGCACTACGACCGCTGGTGGAACCCGGCGGTCGAGGATCAGGCGACCGACCGCGCGTACCGGATCGGGCAGACGCGGCCGGTGCAG
This sequence comes from Kribbella sp. NPDC048928, assembly GCF_043197975.1. Taxonomy (NCBI): domain Bacteria; kingdom Bacillati; phylum Actinomycetota; class Actinomycetes; order Propionibacteriales; family Kribbellaceae; genus Kribbella; species Kribbella sp. NPDC048928. Next base: position 495,366 of record NZ_JBICUC010000005.1, read on the forward strand.
GTCCACCGGTTGATTGCCGAGGGCACCATCGAGGACCGGATCGCCGCGATGCTCGCGACCAAACGCCAGTTGGCCGACGCCGTTCTCGCTGGCGGCGAGGCGGCGCTCACCGAGCTCTCCGACACCGAGTTGGCCGATCTCGTCGAGCTGCGTGGGGGTGCGCGATGACTGCCGCACAAGGGTTCCCGGCGTTCCCGGCTCAACGGCGCAGTACGCGTGGGCGGTCGTGGTGGGCGCGTGCCTGGGTGCAGGCGATGGAAGACACCTCACTCGACTCCGAGCAGCTCCGCCGAGGCCGCCGCTACGCGAACTCGGGTCAGGTGGGGACGATCACGATCAGCCCGGGCCGGATCAATGCCACGGTGTACGCACCCGAGGACACGTACGAGTCCGTTGTGCAGGTCGACGAGCTCAACGAGGACGACTGGCGACGTCTCCGCGAGCAGGTCGCCTCTCGCGCCGGCCACATCGCTGCCCTGCTGGACGGCGAGATGCCGCACAAGCTCGTCGAGGCCGCGGCGGATGCCGGCGTCACACTCCTGCCCGGCATCGGCGACCTCGATCCCAGCTGTACCTGCGACGCGTGGGAGCTGCCCTGCCAGCACGCGGCCGCGCTGTGCTACCAGGTTGCCTGGCTCCTCGACGCCGACCCGTTCGTGCTGCTCCTCCTCCGCGGCCGAACCCGCGAGGACCTCCTCGCCGAACTGCAGGCCGCAGCGAGCAGACCAACCGATGACGAGACCGCTGCAGACAGCAAGGAGGCAGGCAGAGCGTCGGAGGCTGGAGTCGCGGCCACCGACGTACTCAGCGGCCCGGCGGCCGAGCTTCCGGAGCCGCCCGAGCTGCCGGCGAAGGTGACCATCGAGCAGCTTGCGGTCTCCGGCATCGAGCCACCCGACGGCCTCGGCCCGGCAACGCTCCAGCTGCTCGTGCTCGACGCGGCCCGCCGCGCGAGGTCCCTGCTCAACGCTCTCTTGCACGGCTCCCCTGCACCGCAACCACTCGACGAGTGGCAGGACACGATTCGGCTCGCCGCGGACTTCCCCGTCCTCGCGCCCGACGAGGATGTTGCCCTCGGCATCCAAGCTTGGCGGTACGGTGGCGCACCCGGCCTCGACGTACTGGAACACACCTGGACGCCGGACCCGGCCGACCTCAACCGCGCCCGCACCGAGCTCGAGGCGGCCGGCGACGATCTCCCGATCACCACCTCCGCGAACCAGCTGACCCTCGGCGCCGACGTCCAGCTCCGGCTCGATCGGGCCGGCCGCTGGCACCCGTACCGCCGGGTCGGTGACACCTGGACGCCGACCGGTCCGCCCTCCAGCGATCCGCTCGTAATGGAGTGGTGAGCGCCGCGCCCACTGGTTAAGGTGAAGGCGACTTCGGAGGAACGAGGAGGTGGAGTTGATGACCGCGCGATCCCGCGCTGCCGCACGTCCGGCAGCGAAGACGGCTTGTCAACTCCCCCACTGAATCCTCCGAAAGGGACCTCTGTTGTCCATCACCTGGAACACCCGTGTCGAGACCACTTCCGACCTCGAGACCCTCCGTGACATCACCCGCGCAGCATTCGGCCGCGAGTTCGAGGTCGGCTTCCTCGACGCGCACCGCGCCGACCCGGTCGCCTGGATCCCCGGCCTGATGTTCGTTGCCACCACCCCCGACGACCAACCGGTCGCCTATGCATTGCTCACCCGCTGTCACGTGGACCATGTGCCGGTCCTGTCACTCGGGCCCGTCGCGGTGCTGCCGGCCTACCAGCGGCAAGGCGCCGGTGGTGCGGCAGTCCGAGCAGCGCTGGCGACGGCGCGTGATCGCCCCGAGCCTGCGGCGGTCGTGCTCGGACACGCGGAGTACTACCCGCGCTTCGGCTTCCGTCAGGCCACCGAGTTCGGCATCCATCACCCGCAGTTCGACGGCCCGAACATGATGGCCGTAGCTCTCGGCAACCACGCGGTTCCGACCGGGACGCTCACGTACCCGGTCACCGTCTGACTCGTCGCAGGGCAGGCAGGGATCGCCCCACACGAAGCACGTGGGGCGGTCGTAAAAGGTTCACTCAAACTCGCCGGATCACTTGCGCATCCACCTTGTATACATGAAACAGTCGACAGTACCCCGCCTACTCAGGAGCAAGCGATGACTCGTCGACTCGCATTGAACCGATTCAGCTCGAGTACCTGCCGCCGGAGTGTGATCGGGGCCGGCGCGGTCGTCGCGCTGGCCCTGATCGGCGCCGCGTGCTCACCCGTTGACTCCACCAACGACACTGCGTCAGGCGGTGGGCAGTCGACCGCCGGGCAGGACGTGTTCGGCGAGGCCGCCGACGCGGCGCAGGTCAAACAGGGCGGCACGTTGACGGTCGCACTGTCCGCGGATCCCGACAAGCTCGACCCGACACTGTCCCGCAGCCTCTACTCGCGCTACGTCTTCCACACGATGTGCGAGAAGCTGTACGACCTCGGGTCGGACGCGAAGGTCGTGCCGCAGCTGGCGACCGCGCTGCCGACTGTTTCGTCGGACGGTCTGAGCCTGACGATCCCGCTCAAGCAGGGCGTGAAGTTCGCCGACGGCGGCACGTTCGACTCCAACGCCGTGAAGATCTCGCTGAACCGGCACCTGACGCTGGCCGGTTCCGCGCGCAAGAGCGAGCTCGGCCCGATCACCTCGATCGAGACGCCGGACCCGAAGACCGTCGTGATCAAGCTGTCCAAGCCGTTCGCCCCGCTGACCGCCGCGCTCGCCGACCGGGCCGGCATGGTGCTCAGCCCGGCCGCGGTCAGCAAGCTCGGCGCGAACTTCTCCAACGCACCCGTCTGCGTCGGCCCGTTCAAGTTCGCCAGCCGCGTCCCGCAGAACTCGATCAAGGTCGTCAAGGATCCGCAGTACTACGACGCCGCCAAGGTGCACCTGGACGCGATCGAGTACCGGATCATCACCGACGCCAGCATCCGGTCCGCGAACCTCAAGTCGGGTGACGCCCAGGTCGCGGACTCGCTCTCGACGCAGGACGCGCCGACCCTGCTGAAGGACGACACCGTGAGCGTGCTGCAGTCGCAGTCGCTCGGGTACCAGGGCCTGACGGTCAACATCGGGAACGCCAACGGCATCGGTAATCCGCTGAAACAGCTCGACTCGCCGATCGCGAAGGATCCGCGGGTCCGCCAGGCGCTCGCCCTGTCGATCGATCGCGAGGCGCTGGTGAAGTCGATCTTCAACGGCCTGAACACGGTCGCGTGCTCACCGGTCTCGCCGAAGAGCGAGTTCACGTCCGACGCCGCGCAGGTCTGCCCGGCGCACGATCCGGCGAAGGCCAAGCAGTTGCTCGCCGACGCCGGCGTGACCACGCCGTACAAGGTCGAGATGATCACGTCCAACAACCCGGACAGTCTGCGCCTGGCGCAGGCGTTGCAGGGGATGGTGAAGGACGGCGGGTTCGAGCTCGTCATCAAGCCGGTGGAGTACGCCGCGCTGCTCGACCAGCAGGACCGTGGTGACTTCGAGCTCCTGCAGCTCGGCTGGTCCGGCCGCGTCGACCCGGACGCGAACATCTTCAACTTCGTCGGTACGAGCGGCAGCCAGAACGTCTCCGGCTACAGCAACCCGGACGTCGACAAGCTGCTCACCGATGCACGCCAGTCGACCGACCACGCCGAGCGCGTCAAGCTGTACGGCGAGGTGACGACCAAGCTGCAGCAGGACGACCCGATCATCTACATGTACCGGCAGCGCAACCTGACCGGCGTCTCCAAGAAGCTCCTCGGCATCCAGGTCTACCCCGACGGGGTGATCCGCACCGCCTTCGCAGGGTTCTCCAAGTGAGGCGTTACCTCCTCAGCCGGTTGTGGCAGTCCGCGGTGACGCTCGTGCTGGCGACGATCGTGGTATTCGTCGGGGTGCGGGCGTTGCCGGGGGATCCGGCGCTGGCGCTGGCCGGGGAGGATCGTGATCCCGAGTCGCTGCGGGCGATCCGGCAGCAGTACGGGCTCGACCAGTCGTGGCTGGTGCAGTTCTGGCAGTTCGTGAGCCACGCAGCGCGTGGCGATCTCGGGCAGTCGATCCGGACCGGCGCGTCGGTGCGGTCGATGATCTTCAGCGCGCTGCCGGTGACGATCGAGCTGTCGGCGCTCGCGATCCTGATCGCCGGCGTGATCGGTGTCGGTGCCGGGGTGCTCGCCGCCGTACGGCGTGGGCGCCCGGCCGAGTGGGCCGCGAACGCGCTCGCACTGCTCGGCCTGTCGGTCCCGCACTTCTGGCTCGGGCTGATGGCGATCCTGTACCTGTCGGTTGCCCTCGGCCTCTTCCCCGCCTCCGGCTTCGTCCCGTTCTTCACCAATCCGGTGGCCAATCTGCATCACCTCATCCTCCCGTCGGTGATCCTCGGTACGGGCCTGGCCGCGGTCATCATGCGGCAGACCAGGTCGTCGATGCTCGACGCATTGTCGGCCGACTACATCCGTACGGCAGAGGCGAAAGGCCTTCCGCCGATGGCCGTGGTCGGGAAGCATGCCCTGCGCAACAGTCTGATCGTCGTGGTGACGGTTGTCGGGCTCCAGCTCGGCGCGCTGATCTCCGGTGCCGTGGTCACCGAACGGATCTTCGCGCTGCCCGGCTTCGGCAAGCTGACCGTCGACGCCGTCTTCCAGCGTGACTATCCCGTCATCCAGGCGGTCGTCCTGGTCACGGCGACGGCGTACATCGTGATCAACCTGCTCGTCGACCTGCTGTACTCCGTCATCGACCCGCGGATCCGCGTACGAGGTGAAGCCTGATGGCCGTGGCCGAAGCGATCACGCCGGTAGCGTTGCGCAGCAACCGGCGCCGGGTGGTACGCCGGATCCTGCACAACCCGTTGGCGTTGACGGGGCTCGCCGTACTGGTGCTCGCGGTGATTCTCGCCGTGTTCGCGAACTGGCTCGCCCCGCACGATCCGACCGAGAACCATCTGAACAACGCGTTCTCCCCGCCGGGGACGGCCGGCTATCTGCTCGGCACCGACGACCTCGGCCGCGATGTGCTGTCCCGGATCATGTTCGGTCTGCGCGCCTCGCTGCACGTCGGCGTTCTCGCGGTCGCGTTCTCACTTGTGGTCGGCATCCCGCTCGGACTGATCGCGGGGTACTTCCGGACCGTCGACGCGCTGATCTCGCGACTGACCGATCTGGTGCTGGCGTTCCCGTTCCTGATCCTCGCGGTCGGGCTCGCGGCGATCCGCGGTGCCAGCCTCGGCAACGCGGCGATCGCGATCGGCATCGCGCAGATCCCCGGGATGATCCGGATCGTCCGGTCCGAGACGCTCCGGCTGAAGTCGCTCGACTTCGTTGCGGCCGCGGTCGTCGAGGGCGCCGGCGACGCGTGGGTGCTCGGCCGGCACATCCTGCCGAACGCGGGGTCCGCGATCATCGTCCAGGCGACCGTCGGCATCCCGGCCGCGATCCTCGGCGAGGCGGTGCTGTCGTTCCTCGGGCTCGGCATCCAGCCGCCCGCCCCGAGCCTCGGCACCATGCTCGCCGACGCGCAGCAGTTCGCGTCCCGGGCACCGTGGGCCGCGGTGATGCCCGGGGTCGCGATCATGCTGCTGACGCTCGCGTTCAACATCGTCGGCGACAGTCTCCGCGACGCCCTCGACCCGAAGGCGAGCCGCCGATGACCGCACAACGGCCGATCCTGACCCTGAAGGACCTGTCGATCACCTTCCGGACCGAGGACGGGCCGCTGTCCGCGGTCGACCGGGTCAGCCTCGAGGTCGGCGACGGCGAGGTGCTCGCGGTCGTCGGCGAATCCGGCTGCGGGAAGAGCGTCACGGCGATGAGCATCGCCGGGCTCCTCCCCCGGACCGCGACCGTCACCGGCTCGGTCGTCCTCGACGGCACCGAGCTGATCGGCGCCGGCCAGCGCACGCTCCGTTCGATCCGCGGGCGCGAGGTCGCGTACATCTTCCAGGAGCCGATGACCTCGCTGAACCCGGTCTTCACGGTCGGCCACCAGATCATCGAGGTACTGCGGACGCACATCGGACTGAACCGCCAGGCCGCGCTGGCGCGCGCGATCGAGCTGCTCAAGCTCGTCGGCATCCCGTCCGCCGAGCGCCGCGTCGGCGACTACCCGCACCAACTCTCCGGCGGCATGCGGCAGCGCGTGATGATCGCGATGGCGGTCGCCTGCGACCCGAAGGTGCTGATCGCCGACGAGCCGACCACGGCCCTCGACGTGACGATCCAGGCCGGCATCCTCGACGTACTGCGGGAGCTGCGGGAACGGCTCGGCACCAGCATCGTGCTGATCACCCACGATCTCGGCGTCGTCGCCGACCTCGCGGACCGGGTAGCCGTGATGTACGCGGGCCGCGTGGTGGAGACGGCCGAGGTGCACGAACTGTTCGCGCATCCGCGGCACCCGTACACCAACGGCCTGCTCGGCGCCTCCCCCGCGGCGCCGAGGTACGCGGAGTCCCAGCGGCTGAACGAGATCCCGGGGCTGGTGCCCGTACTGACCGAACAGCCCGACGCCTGTACGTTCGCCGACCGTTGCCCGCGCGCACTCGACACCTGTACGTCGTCGCAGCCGGAGCTGACGACCGGCGCGCATCGGGTCGCCTGCTGGAACGCCCAAGTGGAGGTCTGATGGACGCCACCGCACATCCCGACCAGGCTCCTGCCCTGGAGGTCGAGGACCTCGTCATGCACTTCGGGCCGGTCCGGGCGGTCGACGGCGTCACGCTGCGGATCCGCTCCGGCACCGTGGTCGCGCTCGTCGGCGAGAGCGGCTCCGGCAAGTCGACCGTCGGCCGCTGCATCGTCCGGCTGCTCGAGCCGAGCGGCGGCACCGTCCGGCTGGCCGGCGCGGACATCACCCACCTCAACCGACGGCAGCTGCGGCCGCACCGGCGCGACGTCTCGATCGTCTTCCAGGACCCGGCGGGTTCGCTCGACCCGCGGTTGTCGGTCGGCGACATCGTCGGTGAACCGCTCCGCCTGATGCGCCGCAAGGACATCGCGGCGAAGGTCGCCGAGGAACTCGGCCGGGTCGGGCTGCGGCCCGAGGTCGCGCAGCGCGCACCCCACGAGCTGTCCGGCGGTCAGCGGCAACGCGTCAGCATCGCCCGCGCGCTGATCTCCGAGCCGCGGTTGCTCGTCGCGGACGAGCCGACCAGTGCGCTCGACGTCTCCGTCCAGGCGTCCGTACTGAACCTGCTCGCCGACCTGCAGCGTGACCTCGGGTTCGCGTGCCTGTTCATCACGCACGACCTGTCCGCGGTCGAGTACCTCGCGGACGAGGTTGCCGTCATGTACCTCGGCCAGCTCGTCGAGCAGGGGCCACGCACCCGGATCTTCGGCAAGCCCGCGCACCCATACACGCAGGCATTGCTGTCCGCCGCGCCCGTACCCGACCCCGCCGAGCAGCGTGCCCGCCGGCCGGTGCTGCTCGGCGACGACCTGCCGTCGGCGATCGACCCGCCGCCGGGCTGCCGCTTCCACACCCGCTGCCCGGTCGCGGTGGACACATGCCGGACAGTCGTACCGGAGCGGCGCACGATCGGCGAAGGTGGACACCAGGTCGCCTGTCACCTGGTGAACGACGACGGAATCGGACCAGATGTACGGACCACGACAGAAGGAGTCGCTCCATGAGGTTCACCACCCGGCCAACGCTGCGCGGTACGTTCGGGATGGTTTCGTCCACGCACTGGCTCGCGTCGCAGTCGGCGATGCGGATCCTCGAGCTCGGCGGCAACGCGTTCGATGCGAGCGCCGCGGCCGGGTTCGTGCTGCACGTGGTCGAGCCGCACCTCAACGGACCCGGTGGTGAGGTGCCGGCGATCATCTCCACCGCCGACGACCCGGCGCCGCGGGTGCTGTCCGGGCAGGGCGTAGCGCCGGCCGGAGCGACCATCGAGCACTACCGCTCGCTCGGGCTGACGCTGGTTCCCGGCTCCGGTCCGCTCGCCGCAACCGTTCCTGGCGCAGTCGACGCCTGGCTGATTCTGCTGCGCGACTACGGCACGCTGCCGCTCAGCGTCGTACTGGAACCCGCCATCGAGTACGCCCGCAACGGGCATCCCCTCGTACCGCGCGTTGCGGACACGATCGGGACCGTGCAGCAACTGTTCGAGGAGCACTGGCCGACGTCCGCCGCGCTCTGGCTCAAGGACGGCCGTCCGGTCGCGGGCCGGTTCCGGAACGAGGCGTACGCCGCGACGCTCGAACGGCTGGTCCGGGAAGGAACCGGCGCGGATCGGGTCGCCCAGATCGAGCAGGCACGGAAGGCCTGGCGCGAAGGGTTCGTCGCGGAGGCGATCGACCGGTTCTCGAAGATTCCGCACCGCGACTCCAGCGGCGCGGACCACGGCGGCCTGATCACCGGCGCCGACCTGGCCGCGTTCGAGGCGACCTGGGAGGACCCGGCGACGTACGACTGGAACGGGTACACCGTCGCCAAGACCGGCCCGTGGGGTCAGGGTCCCGGCCTGCTGCAGTCGCTCGCTGTGCTGGCGGCGCTCGGCGAGGTCGATCTCGACAGCGCCGAGGGCGTGCACACGACGGTCGAGGTGATGAAGCTGTCGTACGCCGACCGCGAGGCCTGGTACGGCGACGGCGCGGACGTACCGCTCGACACTCTCCTCTCCCCCGCCTACGCCGCCGAGCGCGCGAAGCTGATCGGCTCCGAGGCCTCGCTGGAGCTCCGGCCGGGCAGCCCCGACGGACGTACTCCGATCCTTGCATCGATTGCTACCGGCAACGAAAGCGGCGACGCGACGACCGGTGAACCGACAGTGTCGCCGGTCGGGGAAACCCGCGGCGACACCTGTCATGTCGACGTGGTCGACCGCTGGGGCAACATGATCTCGGCGACGCCGAGCGGCGGCTGGCTGCAGTCGTCGCCGACGATCCCCGAGCTCGGGTTCTGCCTCGGCAGTCGCGCGCAGATGTTCTGGCTCGAGGACGGGCTGCCGGCCTCGCTCGCGCCCGGCAAGCGGCCGCGGACCACGCTGACACCGACGCTCGTGCTGCGCGACGGTGAGCCGGTGATGGCGTGCGGTTCGCCCGGCGGCGATCAGCAGGACCAGTGGCAGCTGCTGTTCCTGCTGCGGCACCTGGGCGCCGGGACGGACCTGCAGGAGGCGATCGATGCGCCGGCCTGGCACACGACTGGCTTCCCGTCGTCGTTCTACCCGCGCGCCATGGAGCCGGGTGGGCTGGCCGTGGAGAGCCGGGTCGGCAAGGCGGTGCAGGACGAACTCATACGGCGTGGGCACGTCGTCACCGAGTCCGATCCGTGGAGCCTCGGGCGGCTGTGTGCCGTACGGAAAGAGGCGGACGGCGTACTCGCCGCAGCCGCCAACCCCCGCGGCATGCAGGGTTACGCCGTCGGCCGCTGACGGGTTGAAGAAGTTAGGCAGTCGGGCGGAGGGCGGCTTGCGCGGCGGCTTCGACGTGGAGGCGGGCGGCGGTGCTGGCGGTCTCCGCATCGCCCGCCTCGATCGCGTCCACGAGCCGCACGTGCTCCTCGGACGAGTGCGGCGCGCGCTGCGCCGCACCGACCCGGAACACCCAGTGCACATGGTGGTACATCGCGGTCGAGATCGAGTGCAGCCAACGGTTCCCGCTGACCTCGATGACCGCCCGGTGGAACTCGCTGTTCAGCTCCGCGACCCGGTCGAAGTCCGAGGCTTTCGTCGCGGCCTCGGCCTGATCGACCAGGTCGCGCAGGGTTGCGATGCCCTCCGGCGTCGCGCGCTCGGCAGCCAGCCCCGCCGCGAGCGTCTCGAGTTGCTGCCGTACGGCGAACAGGTCGCGGACAGCCGTCTCGTCGAGGGTGGTGACGACGGCGCCACGCCGCGGCAGGATCTGTACGAAGCCCTCGGCCTCGACCACCCGGAGCGCCTCGCGCACCGGGTTCCGGGAGACACCGAAGTCGTCGGCGAGCCGCGTCTCGGTCAGCCGTTCGCCCTCGCGGTACTCGCCGTCGACGATCCGCCGGCGCAGCTCCGTGAGCACCTGCTCGCGGAGCGCCACATGGTCGGCGCCGATCGTCCGGATGACCCGCGCCTCGTCCAGCTCGTCCACCCCGGACTCCTCTCCCCGTTCTGGCTTGCGCGCCACGGTAGTCGATCCGCCTCGGCGCGGCACCTGCTCCCACACTGATCCCGGGCAGGGTTATGTTGACGGCTTGAGCATCAGACTGATTCCCCTGACCGATCCCGACTTCCGGCCGCTCAGCCGCCGGATCGCCTGGCTTGCCGCGCGGCCCGACGGCACACCGGTCGGCTCCGCGTTCCTCCGGCTCGACAGCCGGAGGACGCACGCGCACCTGGCCGAGTTCGAGCTCAACGTGCACCCGGCCGAGCGTCGCCAAGGGATCGGCACGATGCTGCTGCGCGCCGTCGTCGCGGGCGCGCACGAGCACGACGTACGGACGATCATCACCGACGCCGACGCCGGATCGATCGGCGACCGATTCCTCGAGTACCACCGCTTCGCGCTCGGTCTGACCTTGATCTATGCACGGCTCGACCTCGCCGAGCGCACGCCCGACGTACCGGGCGTCCCCGGCTACCGGCTGGTGTCCTGGGAGGGCGTCGTACCGGACGAGCTCGTGCAGACGTTCACCGACGCGCGCGCCGGCATGGCGGACGCGCCGTCCGGAACGATCACGGCCGGCGTCGACGTCTGGGACGTCGATCGGACCCGGTACGCGGCGCAGGTCATCGAACAGCGCGGCGACCGCCTGTTCGTCGTGGCCGTTCTCGACCGCAAGGGCCGGATGGCCGGCTTCACGGAGGTCGTCGTGTCGGGCGACGGGAAGGGCGACGGGCAGCTGTACGGCACCGCCGTCCTCCCCGAGCATCGCGGCCAGGGTCTCGCGCTGTGGATGAAGGCCGCGCAGATCGACCAGGTGCGCCGCCTGTTCCCCGATCTCGCCGGTCTGCTCACCGACACCGTCGACACGAACGCTGCGATGCGCCGCACCAACGACCGCCTCGGCTACCGCCCCCAGGCACAGGTCCACCGCCGCAAGCTCGACCTCTAGCCGCTCTTACCTACTGGCCGAGGATCTTCTGTACGGCGGCCGTGGTGATCGGGTGGTAGCCGGGGCGGGCCTTGGCGAAGACCTCGGTGGCGAAGGCGCGGTCGGTGCCGGCCAGGGCGTGGTAGACCGGCAGTACCAGCTTCATCCGGCCGACCTTGGTCAGGAACTCGGCCAGCTCCGCGTACGAGGCCTCGTAGCTGCTCGCGGCAACGATCTGGTACCAGCGCCGGGCGATCTCGCCGTTCGCCGTCCCGGTCAGTCCGAACGCCCGGTCCAGCTGCTGCAGCAACAACGGGCTCAGTACGTCGGGCGCAGCGTCGAGGAACCGCAGCCACTCCTGCGTCGTCCACCGCTCCGCGCCGTGCGGCAGCTCGCCCGTCGTCAGCCAGTTGGTACGGGCCTCGTCAACGACCTGGAACCGCTCGGACGCGGCGCGCTCCGCGAACGCCGGGATGCCAGGCTCGTACAGCCAGGCGGCCAGCTCGTCGTCGGTCACCACGTCCGGGTGCGGCGTCAGCAGGTGCTCGCGCAGGTGTGCGACGAAGTCGTCGGTGTTGATGCTGCGGAACGCGAACCGGTCGAAGTACCCGCGCAGGAACGGGTCGAAGACCTCCCGTGTGAATCGCGCCTCCAGCCAGGACAGGAACCACGAGCCCTTCAGCGGTCCGGTCGACGTCTTCCCGTGGTACTCGGAGCGGTGGTGCAGCCCGGGCAGCTCGACGGCGAGCTCGGCCGGCGTCAGCGGGTCCAGCTTCACCACGGTCGCGTGCTGCTTGATCGCGGTCTCCATCTCGGCGAACTCGGCCCCGTACACCGCCTCGACGATCCGGTTCTCGACGTACGACGTGAAGCCCTCGTTGAGCCAGATGTCGTCCCAGCTGTCCTGCGTGACCAGGTTGCCGGACCAGCTGTGCGCGAGCTCGTGCGCGATCACGCTGACCAGCGACTTGTCGCCGATCACCACGGTCGGCGTCGCGAACGTCATCCGCGGGTTCTCCATGCCGCCGTACGGGAAGGACGGTGGCAGCACCAACAGGTCGTAGCGGCCCCAGCGGTACGGGCCGAACAGCTCCTCGGTGACCCGCATCATCTCTTCGGTGTCGACGAACTCGGTCGCGGCCTTCCGGACGGTCGCGGGCTCGGCCCACACGCCGGAGCGCTCACCGAGCGGCTCGAACACCAGGTCGCCGGCGGCGATCGCCAGCAGGTACGACGGGATCGGTTCGGGCATCACGACGTCGTACGAGCCGGTACGGCGCGACGTCGTGCCGTTGTCGGCGCTCATCAGCACCATCAGCTCCGGCGGCGCGGTGACGTGCGCCGCGTAGCTGAACCGGACGCTCGGGGTGTCCTGAACCGGGACCCAGCTACGGGCGTGGATCGCCTGCGACTGGCTGAACATGAACGGCAGCACGCCACCGGCCGTCATCGCCGGATCCAGCCACTGCAGGCCGGTCGCGGTCGGAGCGGTCCGGTAGCTGACCTTCACCCGCGGGTGGTTCGCAGTCCGGATCGTCAGCGCGGAACCGAGCTCCGGATCCGGTACGGCGAGGCTGTACTCCAGCGGCTCCCAGCCGTCGGCTGTCTGCCCTTCGACGCCCAGCACCGTGAGGTCGCGGGTGTCCAGAACCAGCCGGTCCGCGCGGCCGGTCCAGGCGAGCGTGTGCGTCGCGCTGCCGGACAGCACCTGCTGACCGAAGTCGAGCGCGAGGTCGAGCTCGAGATGGGTGCTCCGAACCAGATCCGGCTCGGCATAGGAGTGGCGATCGTGCGTCAAGGGATACTCCCCGAGTGAGGCGTCCGGGGAACAGTACCCAGGTCGCGGGCCGATCGGACGGCCAATCTGAGCCACCCGCACCACCGTGCCAAAACCCATGGACGGTACTGACTTGGCAGACTGGCCCCATGACGAGCCAGGGCACGACTCACGGAAATCCGGAACTGGTGCTCAAACGGCGCCCGTTCGGCTCCTGGCTGCTCGGCCCGGCGAACCAGAGCACCCGCCGGCTGCGGGTCCGCCTGCAGATCCTGATGACCACGTTCTCGATCGGGACCAACCTGATCGGCGCGCTGGTCGTGTTCGTCCTGGCCGTCTTCGTGCTGCCCGGTCCGTCACTGGTCGACCAGCTCCAGCTCATCGACGCGATCGTGATTCCGGCCTACTTCCTGGTGGCGATGTCGATCGGCTGCGTCTGGAGTACGCGACTCACGCGGCGCGTCACCCGCTGGATCGAGCTCGAACGGCCGGCCACCCGCCAAGAGCAGATCGCGACGCTGCAGCTGCCGCTCCGGCTGACCCTGATCGAGGTGCTGCTCTGGCTGGTCGCAGCGGTGTTCTTCACCGTGATGACGGTGCTGCTGCAGCCCGAGAACGCGCTCCGGGTCGCGCTGACGGTCATCGACGGCGCCATCATCACCTGCTCGGTGTCGTACCTGCTGACCGAGTTCGCACTGCGCCCGGTCGCCGCGCGGGCACTGGTCGACTCACCACCTCCGCGGCGGCTGCTCGCGGCCGGTCTCAAGGCGCGGACCGTGTTCTTCTGGGCGGTCGGCTCCGGCGTACCGGTCGCGGGCCTGATGCTGGCCGCCGTACTGGCGCTGATCGAGGGCGACGTCACCACGACCCGGCTCTCCGTGGTGATCCTTGCCTTGGGCCTCGTGGCGCTCGGCAACGGTTGCCTGCTCACCTGGCTGTCCGCGAAGTCCGTCGTTGCGCCGGTCCGTTCGGTACGGGACGCACTGAGCCTGATCGGTGAGGGCCGGCTGGACGTGAACATCCCGGTCTTCGACGGGACCGAGCTGGGGTCGTTGCAGGCCGGGTTCAACCGGATGGCGGAGGGGCTGCGGGAGCGCGAGCGGATCCGCGACGTGTTCGGGCGTTACGTCGGGCCCGGCGTGGTGCGGGAAGCGCTGAGCAAGGATCAGCTCGGCGGCGAGGAGCGGTTCGCGGCGGTGCTGTTCGTCGACCTCGTCGGCTCGACCGAGCTGGCCGCTGAGCGCCCGCCCACCGAGGTGGTGCAGTTGCTCAACCGGTTCTTCGCGATCGTGGTCTCCGAGGTGGACCGGCAGGGCGGGTTCGTGAACAAGTTCGCGGGCGACGCGGCGCTGGCGATCTTCGGCGCGCCGGCCGAGCTGTCCGATCCCGCGGGCAGTGCGCTGGCCGCCGGACGGGAGCTGGCGCGGCGGCTGGCCGAGGAGTTGCCGGAAGCAACCGCCGGGCTGGGGATCACGGCCGGCATCGTTGTGGCCGGTACGGTCGGCGATGTGCGGCGGCACGAGTACACGGTGATCGGCGACCCTGTGAACGAAGCGGCGCGGCTCAGCGAGCTGGCGAAGACCGCGCCCGGCCGGTTGATCGCGTCGATGACCGCGGTGGAGACGGCGGAGCCGGGCGAGTCTGAGCAGTGGCGGCAGACCGAGCTGGTCACGGTGCGGGGGCGGTCGATGCCGACGCGTCTTGCGATGCCGCAGTGATCAGCTCGTGCAGTAGCGCGGCGCCGTACAGCATCGCTTCGGTCTGGCGGTCGTGCGCGGCCCGGCGTTCGGCGATCGCGTCGCGGAGCGCCTCGGTGCTGCCGGTACGGCGAAGTCCGTCGAGGACGGGCCTGATCTGCTCGAAGTAGTACCGGCCCTGACGGAGCATGTGGATGATGCGCGCGTCGCGGACCTCCTCGGGACCGTACCGGCGGTATTTCGTGCCCGGTTCGCGCGTCGGCGACAGCAGGCCGGCGGACTCCCACACGCGGAGCGCCGACGGGCGGATGCCGAGTCGGTGCGCCAACTCCCCCACCAGCAAGGACGGGCCGGTGACCGGCTGCTCGTCGACGTACTCGGCGGCCAGCGCCGCGAGGGCGTCGCTGGCCGCATCCGTGGCGAGGCGTTGCTCGTGGAGTGCGGCGTGGGCGGCGTCCACCAGCCGGTACGCGAGTGCCTCGTGACCGTCGTGGACGGCGCGCATGATCTCGGTGGCTGTCTCCGCGCCGAAGCCGGGTGCGAGTGCGCGGTACGCCAACAGCGCCTGCACATGCTCAGGCCCGTACTGGCGATAGCCGCTCTCGGACCGCGGCGCCGACGGCAAGATCCCCGCCGCCTCGTAGTTCCGCACCAGCTGCGTAGACACGCCCGCCCGCCGCGCAAGATCAACCGGCCGCAAACCCACGCTACACACCTCCCTGCCGGAATGCCGGGTCAGCGGCCGCCGGACACGTCGACGGTGGTGCCGGTCATGTAGGAGGAGCGGTCCGAGGCGAGGAAGGCGATGACTTCGGCGACCTCGGCTGCTGTGCCGGGGCGGCCCAGAGGCGGTGTCGTTCCTAGCCGGTCCAGACGGCCGGGCTCGTGGATCTCGGTCTCGATCAGGCCCGGCCGGACGCCGACGACGCGGACGCCTTCCTGCGCGACCTCGTTCGCGAGGCCCGTCGTGAGCGCGTCGACGGCCGCCTTGCTCGCCGCGTAGTCGACGTACTCGCCGGCTGACCCGAGCACCGCGGCCCGCGAGGAGATGTTGACGATCACGCCACCGTTGCCGCCGTACGCGGTGGACATCCGGCGGACAGCGGCACCGGCGACGAGGAACGCGCTGAGCGTGTTGACCCGGAACACCCGGTCGAGACGCTCGGTGTCGTACTCCGCGACTCGTCCGGCTGGCGACACCACGCCGGCGTTGTTGATCACGGCACCGATCGGACCGAGCTCCGCGGTGACCGTCTCGAACAGGCGCTCCACCTGGTCGGTCTCGACGACGTCGGCCTGGACCGCGATCGCGCGCCGGCCGCGCTCCTCGCACGCCTTCACCACGCTCGCGGCCTCGTCGGCCTGGGTGCGGTAGTTCACGCCGACGTCCCAGCCGTCCGCGGCGAGGGCGAGTGCGGCGGCCGCACCGATCCCCCGACTGCCACCGGTGACCAGCACAACCCCGCGTCCGTCCGTCATGGACCTACTCTTTCACGCGGGCTCTTTCACGCGGGCGGACGGACGACCCCGAGCTGGGTCTCGGTGTCGGTGAAGCCCACCGAGCGATAGATCCGGATCGCGAGATACTTCGGGTCCGCCACCATCACGAGCTTCTCCGCGCTGCCGAATCCGTACGTCGACGCGTGGTGCACGAGTGTGCCGGCCAAGCCGCGGCCGCGGTCCTCCGGCGAGGTCTGTACGTTCTGGAAGCGGCCGAGGCCGGTGCCGTCGAACAACAGGCCGAGCGAACTCTGCAGCCGGTCCCCGTCGAACGCACCGAACCACTTCCCGTGCCCGGCCTCGACCACCGCACGCAGCCGCGCCAGCTTGCGCCGGGTGAACTCCTCGTAGTCGGCGTCCACCGTCATCTGCGCGCACGCGAGGCTCTGGTGGTACAGCTGCTCCCAGTCGTCGTCCGAGGCCAGGAACCGGTACGTCGCCTGCTCGTTCGGATGCGGCGGAGCAACCACCTGTTCCGCGGTCATCACCACGCTGGGCTCGACCTGGAAGCCGGCCGCCTTCAACTCGTCGGTCGTCCCCGGATCCCCGGCGACACCGTCGATGGTGTCGATGCCGAACGCGACATGCTTCGCCTCCGGGAACTCGCGCCGGAACTCGTCGACCCGGGTCTCGACGTCACCCGGCCCGAACGGCGTCCGGTAGAGCAGGTAGTTCCCCCACCAGAAGCCGGGGTTCGCCGGCGTCCGCACGACAACGTACTCACCCGCATCCCGAAACACGCTGCCACCCAACTCGAGCAGCAACACGTCAGTCCGAAACCCCAGGCTGATGATCTCCACGCCCTCATCCTCACTCAGCCGTCAACCAGGTTTCAGGGGCGTTTGTGGATGATAAGTGGGAGAACCGCGGCTGCGCCTGCTTCGCGGAGTTTGGCGGTGGCTACGGTGACGGGCCATTGGGACGACGTGGCGTCGACCAGGAGCAGGACTGTGCGGGCGGTGATGGCCTGGCCGGTGGCGTCGTCCACGTGGAGACCGTCACGCCAGACCTTGGCCTCCTCGGCGGAGGACAGGTCGTCGGTCCAGCCTGTGCGATCGACTGTCAGCTCGGCGCGATCCAGGCGGCCGACCTCGGCCACGTGCGCGGCGACGGCGGCGGTCAGGTCGGGGTAACCGCCGGCTGCTAGCGGTACGACGACATCGGGGCGAGCCGACCACGAACCGCGCCAGCGCGACAGCGCCGAGACCGCGCCGGACTTCAGCGCGTCGACCGCATCAGGTGCGGGTGAAGGACTGAACGCGGCCTGCAGCACGTCCCGCCATTCGGGGGCGTCGGCGTACACGACGATCCGGCCCGGCTCGGCGGACAGCGCCGGTGGGATCTTCCCGCGCGGGCCGAAAGCTCCGCCGGGCCACATCTTCCGCGGCTCCAGGACGTGGACCTCGCCGCGGAGCAGCCGCGTGATCGTGGCGACCGTCTCCGGTTCGGGTCGCGCCACCAGCGGCTCGGGCAGCTCCCCCAGGCAGACCGAGCAGCGCCCGCACGGCTCCGCCGACGGATCGTCCAGCGACTCCTGCAGCAGTTGCATCAGGCAACGATCGCCGCGGGTGTAGGCGCGCATGATGTCAGCTTCACGCCGGCGTACGGACACGATGCCGTCGTAGTGTGCCGCGTCGAACTCCCAGTCGGTGCCGGTCCGCACCCAGCCACGCTCGACCCGGTCGACCGCACCGTCCACCGCGAGCTGCTTCAGCATCAGCTCGACGCGCGTCCGCCGCAGCCCGGTCTCGGCCTCCAGTGCGGGCACTGACGCGGGCTGCTCGGCATCGTAGGTCTCCAGCGCCCGCAGCAGGCGCTGCACATTCTCCGGAACGGGGATGGTGGCAGTCGCGAAATAGTCCCAGACACCCGAGTCCGCGTCCGACGGGAGCAGCGCCACAACCGCGTGGTCGATACCGCGTCCGGCACGGCCGACCTGCTGGTAGTACGAGACCGGCGAGGGCGGTGACCCGACATGCACCACGAACCCGAGGTCGGGCTTGTCGTACCCCATCCCCAAGGCAGACGTCGCGATCAGCGCCTTCAACCTGTTGTCGCGCAAGGCGTCCTCGAGGCTGTGCCGCTCGCCCGCCTCCAGCTGGCCCGTGTACGCCGCGACCGGGACGTCACTGCCGTACGCCTCCTGGACCACCGCGGCGAGGCGTTGCGCATCGGCGACCGTCAACGCGTACACGATGCCCGAGCCGGGAAGCTTCGGCAGCACGTCGACGACCCACGCGAACCGGTCGAGCGGCGAGAGCGCGTCCACCACGGCCAGCTGCAGACTGGAGCGCGCGAGCGGACCGCGCAGCACCAGGGTCGACTCGCCGAGCTGCTTCGCGACGTCGTCCGTGACGCGCGAGTTCGCCGTCGCGGTCGTGGCGAGGACAGGCGTGTCCGGGTTCAGCCTCTGCAGGACGTCGGACACGCGCCGGTAGTCGGGCCGGAAGTCGTGGCCCCAGTCGGACACCGCGTGCGCCTCGTCGATCACGAGCAGACCGATGTGACCGGCCAGGCCGTCGAGCACGCGACGGCCGAAGCCCGGGTTCGCCAGGCGCTCGGGTGAGACCAGCAGTACGTCGATGCCGCCGGATCGCAGGTCCTGCTCGATGCCCGACCACTCGTCGATGTTGTTCGAGTTCAGCGTTGCGGCGCGCAGGCCCGCGCGGCTCGCGGCGGCGACCTGGTCGCGCATCAGCGAAAGTAGTGGTGAGACGACGAGGGTCGGGCCGAATCCCTCGGAGCGGCGGATCGCCGTGGCGGCCCAGTACACCGCTGACTTGCCCCAGCCCGTCGCCTGCACGACGAGCACCCGCGCGGCCGCCTCGCACAGCGCCGCGACCGCGGTCTCCTGATCCGGCCGCAACCGGGCAGCATCGCCCGCGATCGCGCGGATCACATCCCCCGCGACCTTCGCGCGGTCCTCGGTCAGCGTCACCATCGAGTCGGTCTCACCCATGCCCAAGACCCTAGACGTCCGCACCCCCAATTCCACCACGCCCACCGCAGGCCTGTGGATAACCCACACGCCACCCAGTTCACCAGCCAACCGACCAACCGACCGGGCCGGGCCGGGCAGGGACATTTCGACAGGTAGTGCACCTCGAGACACCGTACGCGCTCGGCGCACTCACGCTCAGGTGCACTACCCACCGGCCAGACACCGACCGACATGTCCTGTCGAACTGTCCGCCCCATCCCGCTGCCCGATCCTGTGCCCGATCCCGGTGCACTGCTCAGTGAGGGAGTGGTCGGCACCCACACATCGGACACAAGAGCCGGATATCCACTCCCGTGAGAGGCGGATGGGTTGCGCCGGCGGGCGCGAGGGCTGGTGGGGGTGGCTCAGGCGCACTTGCCGGGGTGGCAGGGCTCGCCGTTGGCGGCGACCAGGCGGCGGGGGCCGGGGCCGGTGGTGGCGAGGGCGTCGTGCGGGTTGGCGAGCGCGCAGCGGTCCAGCGACAGGCAGCCGCAGCCGACACAGTCCTTGAAGTCGTCGCGGAGCTGTTCGAGGTGCAGGATGCGGCGGTCGAGCTCGGCCTGCCAGCACTCCGAGATGCGTTCCCAGTCGGCGCGCGTCGGCGTCCGGTTCTCCGGCAGCAGCTTCAGGATCGCGGCCACCTCGGCGAGCGGGATGCCGACCCGTTGGGCGATCCGGACCAGCGCGACCCGCCGCAGCGTGTCGCGCTTGTAGCGCCGTTGGTTCCCGGACGTACGGCGACTGAGGATCAGCCCCTGCCGCTCGTAGAAGTGCAGCGCCGAGATCGCGACGCCACTGCGCTGCGACAGCTGCCCGACCGTCAGTTCACCCGGCTCGACGTCCATGGTCCGTCCCTCCAACCTCAACTTAAATCGAGGCTAGCGGACGAACTCAGGCAGTCACGAACCGCCGCCTGATACTCGCCGACATCAGCGCAGCCGCGGCGCACAACCCGCCGGCCAGGTACCACGCCAGGTTGTAGCTGCCCTGCGCGTCCCGGATCGCTCCGGCGCCGGTCGCGGCCAGCGCGGCACCCACCTGGTGCGACGCGAACACCCAGCCGAACACGATCGGTCCCTCCTGCCCGAACCACTCGCGGCACAGTGCGACGGTCGGCGGTACGGTCGCCACCCAGTCGAGCCCGTAGAAGATGATGAACACCCACGTACTCGGCGCGGCGGTCGGGCCGAGCAGCGACGGCAGCACCAGCAGCGACAGCCCACGCAGCGTGTAGTACGTGATGAGCAGGTACCGCGGGTCCCACCGGTCGGTCAGGTACCCGGAGAAGATCGTCCCGCCGACGTCGAACACCCCCACCAGCGCCAGCAGCGAGGCAGCCGTGGTTGCGGGCATCCCGTGGTCGTGGGCGGCGGTTACGAAGTGCGTACCGACCAGACCGTTCGTCGACGCGCCGCAGATGGCGAAGCCACCGGCCAGCAACCAGAACGCCGGCCGCCGCGCTGCCATCGCCAGTGCGTTCAGCGCTCGCATCGCGCTACTGCCGGTCGTCTCCACCCGTTGCCCTGCAGTACTGCCCTCCGGGGCACCGTACGCGCGTAGCCCCACGTCACTCGGGAAGTCCCTCAGGAAGAACAGCACCAGCGGTACGACGGCCAACGCGGCACCGGCTGCCACGAGGGCAGGAACCCGCCACCCGTAGTCGGCGGCCAGCGACGCGATGAGCGGCAGGAAGATCAGCTGACCGGTCGCACCGGCCGCGGTGAGGATGCCAGTGACCAGGCCGCGGCGGTGGACGAACCAGCGGCCGGTGATCGTCGCGACGAACGTCATCGACATCGAGCCGGTGCCGACACCGACCAGCAGACCCCAGCACAGCAGCAGTTGCCAGGACGCCGTCATGAACACGGTCAGGCCGCTGCCCAGCGCGATCAGCACCAGCGCCCCGCTGACCACCTTCCGCAGGCCCAGCCGGTCCATCAGCGCGGCCGCGAACGGCGAGATGCCGCCGAACAGCAGCAGGTTGATCGACACCGCGGTCGAGATCGTCGCGTGCGACCACCCGAACTCGTCGTGCAGCGGGTCGAGCAGCACACTCGGCACCGAGCGGAAGCCGGCCGCCCCGATCAGCGTCACGAACCCGACCACCGCGACCGCCCAGGCCAGGTGCACCCGGGGAGCCTTCTTCGTCTCCACAATCTGCGTCACCGGACCAGAGTGCCGGTTCGACAATGGTCGAACTAGTGGCCAGACTGACAACATGTGTCAAGATATGGCCATGTCTGGTCCTCATGTGATCGCCGTGCTCGCGCTCGAGCCGGTCGTCGGGTTCGACCTGACCATCCCGCCGACCGTGTTCGGCGCGGCCACGAAGGCCGACGGCACCCAGCTCTACGACACCCGCGTCTGCGGCCTCGGAGCGTCCATCCGGGCCGGCTCCGGGTTCACCATCATCCCAGACCACGGCCCCGAGGCACTCGCCGCGGCGGACACCGTGATCGTCCCCGGCACCTACATCCAGCAGCCGCGGTACGAGGGAACGCTGCCCGACGACCTGGCCGCCGCGCTCGCGACGATCCGCCCCGGGACCCGGATCGCCTCCATCTGCACCGGCGCGTTCGTACTCGGCGCCGCCGGGTACCTCGACGGCCGCCCGGCGACCACGCACTGGATGCGCGCCGAGCTGTTCCGCAAGGTGTACCCGCAGGTGCTGCTCGACGAGGAGCGCCTGTTCATCGACGACGGAGACGTTCTCACCTCGGCCGGCCTCGCCGCGGGCGTCGACCTCTGTCTGCACCTGATCCGCCGCGACTTCGGCAGCGAGGTCGCGAACCGGGCCGCCCGGCACTGCGTGGTCCCGCCGTGGCGCGACGGCGGGCAGTCGCAGTTCATCGAGCGCGTCGTACCGGAGGAAGGCAGCGAAGGTACGTCGCCGACGCGGGCGTGGGCGCTGGAGCGGCTCGCCCAGGAGATCAGCCTGGCAGCGATGGCAGCGCATGCGCGGATGAGCGTGCGCACGTTCAGCCGCCGCTTCAAGGCCGAGACAGGGCAGTCCCCCGGCACCTGGCTGCTGCAGCAGCGGGTGCGGCACGCGTGTCAGCTGCTGGAGACGACCGACCTGTCGGTCGACCGCGTCGCCGACGAGGCCGGACTGGGTACGGCCGCCTCACTGCGCCATCACCTGCGGCTGGAGCTCGGCGTCTCACCCCTCGCCTACCGCAAGACGTTCCGCGCGAGCTGAGTCAGAGCACGACCAGGTCGTGCGGCTGCTTGTTCATCGGCTCGACGCCGTCCTCCGTCACGACGACGATGTCCTCGATGCGGGCGCCCCAGCGGCCGGCCTGGTAGATGCCCGGCTCGATGCTGAACGCCATGCCGGGCTCCAGCGCGAGGTCGTTGCCCGCGACGATGTACGGGTCCTCGTGCACGTCCAGCCCGATCCCGTGGCCGGTCCGGTGGATGAAGTACTCGCCGAAGCCGGCACCGGCGATCACGTCGCGGGCCGCCGCGTCGATCGACTCCGCGGTCACTCCCGGCCGTACGGCGTCCACAGCGGCCTGTTGCGCCTGCTGCAGCACGGCGTACGTCGCGGACACGTCGGCGTCCCGCGGCGTACCGACGGCGTACGTCCGGGTGGAGTCGGAGTTGTAGCCCTCGGCAACGGGTCCACCGATGTCGACGACCACGACGTCACCGGCCTCGATCACCCGGCCGGACAGCGCGTGGTGCGGGCTGGCGCCGTTCGGGCCGCTGCCCACGATGACGAAATCGGCCTCGGCGTGACCTTCCTCGACGATCGCCGCATCGATGTCCGCGCCGACCTCGGCCTCGGTCCGGCCGGGGCGCAACCACTCACCGACGCGGGCGTGCACGCGGTCGATCGCGGCGCCGGCCTTCCGGAGTGCGTCGATCTCGGCGGCGTCCTTGCGCATCCGCAGCTCGCGGACGATCGGCCCGGCCAGAACCTGCTCCGCCTTCGGCAGGGCTTCGCGGAGGCCGAGCACGTGCAGTGCGGGCGTGAAGTCGCTGACCGCGACCCGCTCGCTGCCGCCGAGGCGGTCCGCGGCCAGCCGGTACGGGTCGACGCTGTCTACCCAGGTGACGACCTCGACGCCGAGATCCGCCAGCGGCAGCCCGTCGAACCCGGGCGCCTCGAGCTTCGGCACGATCAGCGCCGGTGCTCCGTCGGCCGGGATCACCAGCGTCGTCAGCCGCTCGAACGAGCCGCCGGCGCGGCCGATCAGGTAGCGCAAATCCGAGCCTGGCGCGATCACGAGACCCGTACCGGCCGCGGTCGCGCGGGCACGGTCCAGGCGAGCTCGAAGAACGGCGGCATCAGGGACGGGAGGGAGCGCTGAGTGACGGGCCATGATCTGAACTCTAGAACTGTCGGTAGGGGTTGCTACAACTTGGTTCGCTCACAGCAGGCACGGCGGAAGGCAGCTGTCATGGGATTGCACTACGTGGCGTTCGGCGCGGGGACACCGGTCCTCGCGCTGCACGGCTGGTCGCCCGACCACCGGCTGATGACCGGTTGTCTGGAGCCGGTCTTCGCCGACCTGCCCGGGTACCGCAGGCTCTATCCCGACCTGCCCGGGATGGGCGAGAGCCCGGCCGGTGACATCGACAGCTCCGACGGCATGATGGCGGCCGTCCGGGCGTTCATCGACGAACACATCGGCACCGAGCCGTTCCTGCTGATCGGCCAGTCGTACGGCGGTTACCTCGCACGTGGGCTGGTCGCCGAGCGCCCCGAGCAGATTCTCGGCCTCGGCCTGCTCTCCCCGGTCGGCACGCTGAAGCATGCCGACCGCCGGCTTCCCGAGCATGTCGTCCTGCGGACCGAGCCAGGGGTGCTCGAATCGCTGCGCGAAGGAGAGGACTTCACCGACCTGGCCGTCGTCCAGTCCGCCGCGGCGCTGGCGGCATACCGCAGCGATGTGGCTCCCGGGCTCGAAGTCGCGGACGAGGCGGCGCTCGAGCGCATCCAGCGCAACTGGGCGTTGTCGATCGGGCCGGAGAGCGGGCCGCCGTACGTCGGTCCGACACTCATCCTGTGCGGGCGACAGGACGCTGTGACCGGCTATGAGGATCAGTACGACCTGCTCCCCCACTACCCACGCGCTACGTACGCCGTCCTCGATGTCGCCGGGCACAACCTGCAGCTCGAGCAGCCGGAGCTGTTGCGCGCGTTGGTGAAGGAGTGGTTGCGGAGGGCTCCCACGACTGACTACTAGCGGGTAATGTCGGCGCCATGGTGACTGCGAAGCGTCCGGTCGGATGGCCGCTGCTCGTCGCGCTGACGAACGGGCGTACCAGGATCTCCGACGAACGGCTGGCGGCAGCCGTTCGCGGCAAGGTCGTCCTGGTGACCGGTTCGTCGTACGGGATCGGCGAGGCGACCGCGCGGCGGCTGGCCTCGGCCGGTGCGACGGTGCTGCTCGTGGCGCGGACCGAGGACCAACTGCAGGTCGTGGCCGACGAGATCCGGTCCGCCGGCGGCTCGGCGTCCGTCTATCCGGCTAATCTCGCGGACCCGGCAGCGGTCGAGCGGTTGGTGCGTACGGTGCTCGACGAGCACGGGCACGTCGACGTACTGGTGAACAACGCCGGCAAGTCGATCCGGCGGTCGATCGCGGACACGTACCAGCGGTTCCACGATATCGAGCGGACCAACGCGGTGAACTACCTCGGCCCGGCCAAGCTCGTGCTCGAACTGCTGCCGTCGATGCGCGAGCGGCGGTCGGGGCACATCGTGAACGTGTCGACGGCCGGTGTGCGGACGCCGCCGATGGCGCGCTGGTCGGCGTACCTGGCGTCGAAGAGTGCGTTCGACGTGTGGCTGCGATGTGTGGCGCAGGAGGTTCGTGGGGACGGGGTGACCACGTCGACCGTCTACATGGGGCTGGTGCACACCCGGATGAGCGAACCGACACCCTTGCTGAACAAGCTGCCCGGCCTGTCACCGGAGCAGGCCGCTGATCAGGTGTGTACGGCGGTTGCGGACCGGCCGCACAACATCACGCCGCCGTTCGTCCGGCCGGCCGATGCCGTGGGCAACCTTCTCCGGGTGCCGACGGACCGGTTGCTCGAGCAGTACTACCGGCGGACCGGAGGCGGGAAGAAGCGATGATCCGGCCGATCGCACCGTTGCGTCCGCCGGAGTGGCTCGTGCACGGCGCGGCCGAGGTCGGCGGGTTGTCGGTCGCGCTGATCAGGTCCGGAGTGTGGCGGTCGGCGGGTCCGGCGCAGCTGGTCCGGATCGAGCGGGCGTTGCGGACCTGGGGTCAGTCGATGGCGGCGCTCGGGGTGATCGCGGCGATCCGTTACCCGGAGCGGGCGGCGGTGATCTGTGGAGCTGATCAGCTCACGTACGCAGAGCTGGACGATCGGTGCGAGCGGATCGCGGCCGGGTTGCACGCGGAGTACGGCATCACCGCCGGGAGCAAGGTCGCTGTGCTGTGCCGTAACCACATCGGGTTCGTCGAGGCCACGCTGTCGGCGTCCCGGCTGGGCGCCGACGTTCTGTTCCTGAACACAGAGTTCGCCCAGCCGCAGCTGCAGGCGGTCCTCGACCGGCATCGGCCGGATCTCCTGGTCCACGACCCCGAGTTCACGCCACCGCCAGGCATCCGCTCGGTCTCCTCCTTGCCGTCTCAGGCCGCGTGCTTGGACGCGTTGAGTGCGAGTACGGCGCCGCCTGCGCCGGCGCCGGATCGGGCCGGGCACATCACACTGCTGACCTCGGGGACCACCGGAGCGCCGAAGGCGGCACCCCGCGCACCTACCGCGCTTGGGCTCGCCGGGCTGACCGGGAGTGCGTTGCAGCGGTTCGGGATCCGGGCGGGCGAGCCGATGGCGATCGCTCCGCCGCTGTTCCACGGTGTCGGGTTGCTGACCTCGATGCTGGCGTTGTTCCTCGGATCGCCGCTGGTCCTTCGTCCGCAGTTCGACGCCGCGACGTTGCTTGCCGACATCGAGGCGACCCGCGCGGGCTCGGTGGTCGCGGTTCCGGTGCTGCTGCGGCGGCTGCTCGAGCTCGGTCCGACCGCGATCGCCGAGTACGACCTGCACTCGCTGCGGGCGGTGATCTCCGGCGCCTCGCAGCTGGGCGCCCCGTTGGCGGAGCGGTTCATCGAACGCTTCGGCCCGGTGCTGTGCGACGCGTACGGGTCGAGTGAGGTCGGGATCGCCACGATCGCGACGTCCGCCGACCTGCTCGCCGCGCCCGGAACTGTCGGGCGACCGTGCCTGGGCAGCTCGATCCGGATCCTCGACGATCAAGACCGGACCGTGCCGACCGGTACGACCGGACGGATCTTCGCGGGCGGCGGGCTGGTGTTCGGGGGGTACTCCGACGGTTCGAACAAGACCGTCGTCGGTGGGCGGATGAGCACCGGCGACCTCGGGCACCTCGACGGCGCCGGCCGGCTGTTCGTCGACGGCCGCGAGGACGACATGATCGTGTCCGGCGGCGAGAACGTGTACCCGGTCGAGGTCGAGCAGTGTCTGGCCGCCCATCCGGCGGTCGCCGAAGCGGTCGTCACCGGCGTCCCGGACGAGGAGTTCGGCCAGCGGCTCGTCGCGTACGTCGTCCTCACCGGGCCCGCGACCGAGGACGAACTCCTCGACCACGTGAAGTCGAACCTGGCGCGCTACAAAACGCCGCGGCAGATCGTCGTACTCGACGAGTTCCCCCGCAACGCCACCGGCAAGGTGCTGCGCAGCAAGCTCAGCGCACCGTAGACCAGAGCGGATCGGCGTCGGCGAGCCCGGAGACGAGCCGCATGACTGCCCCGAACTGGCCGAGGCAGCAGGCCGTACCCAACAGACCCCACGACACCGAGGCGAGCAGCAGCACAGCCTCCTCGGTGACCGAGTAACCGATCGCCGTCAGCCCGAAGATCCCGATCAGCCCGGCGAGGGTCCCGGTCAGGACGCGCACGAACACGACCGGCTTGAACAGCACGGCCCGCGGCGCGATCCACCCGGCGATCCCCTGATCAGGAATGACACCCGCCCTGAGCGCGAGCCACCAGCGGAGTGCTCGCGCCAGCCGACGTCCGGACCGATGGAGCCGCCACAGTACGACCGCGCAGACCGCGAGCGCTGCTACGGCGACCGCGAGGAGGGCCGCAAGGGCGATCAGGTAATTGGGACTCTCGACGAGGAGCGCCATGCCGAGCGTCCCGGCCGTCCCCGCCGCGAAGAAGGCGATCACGAACGCGCCGAGGCCGATCCACCACCGCGACCAGCGCATCAGGTCGGCGCTCACCAACTGCGACGCCCACACGGCATCGGCGGGCTGTCCTGCCTCCGACTCGGCTGCCTCGACCCACTCGAGGGCCTTGTCCGTGATCCAGAACGACACGTGACTCAGCCCGCCGTGAACAGGTCGTGGAATCGGCCCATTCGCTTGAGTGCCTCGCGCTCGTCGCCGAACGACACCGCCACTGTCTCCGCGCCCGCGCCCGCGTCGACCAGTTCGTGAGCCATCGCGACCACCGGTTCCGGATCGCCACTCGACCAGTCGAGTCGCGTGCCGACCTTGACGCTGCGGTCGCCGTACGAGCGCAGCTTCGCAACTGCCGCGGCGAAGCCGGCACCGTCCAGGCCCAACCCCTGCCACTCGTCGCCGAACCGCGCCGCTCGACGTAGCGCGGGCGCCGTCGTCCCGCCGATCATGATCGGCAGCGGCGCACGAGGGGCCGGTTCGAACACGCCGCCGCGGTCCCGGCCCTCGAACAGGTCCCGGACGATCGCGAGCGCCTCGTCGGTTCGGCGGCCGCGTTCCTCGAAGACGGCTCCGACCGCTGCGAACTCGTCGGCCGCCCAGCCGGCGCCGATGCCCAGGACGAGCCGCTCACCGGACAGCCGATGGAGCGTCGCGGCCTGCTTCGCGACGACGTACGGGCTGCGCATCGGGAGTACGAGGACCGACGTACCGAAGCGGATCCGGGTGGTGCGGGCGGCGAGGTAGCCGATCGTCACGAGCGGCTCGTACACACCGCCGTACGTCGAGCCGAACTCACCGGGCGGCAGGAGGTGATCCGGCAACCACGCTGTGCCGTAGCCGAGCTCCTCGGCGGCGATCGCCAGTTCGACGAGTCGCTCCGGGGTCATCGCTGCGGATTCGTCGGGGAGGACCACTTGAAGTTCGACCATGGGTCGACCCTAAGGGAGTGGTCGGGGCGGGTGGCCGGTGTAGGTCGGGATGACGGACTTGGGGAGCGGGCCTTTGATGCGGGTGGGGTCCTGCTGTTGTTCGTGCGCGTGGGCGAGCAGGCCGACCGAGCGGGAGAGGATGAAGAGGCCGCGGGCGAGTTCGGCGGGGAGGCCGAGTTCGGCGTAGATGGTCGCGGTGGCGCCGTCTACGTTCATCGGGACGGGGGACAGGGCGGATTCCAGGGCCAGGGCGAGCTCGAGGTGCCGGCCTTCGATGGTGCCGTCGGCGACTGCTTGCTGGGCGGCGGTGATCAGTGGGTCGCGGCGCGGGTCATGAGGGTGGAAGCGGTGGCCGAAGCCGGGGACGTACGCCTTGCGTCTCTTGTACGAGGCGACCAGCTGCTGCGCCGCGGTCTGTGGGTCGGTGCCGGTGTCGACCGTCGCGCGCAATTCGTAGAGGACTTCCAGACATTGTTGCCCGGCGCCGCCATGGATGTCGCCGAGCAGGTTGACGCCGGTGGCGATCGCGTTGTTCAGGGCGAGGCCGCAGGATGCTGCCATCCGGGCCGCGGCGATCGACGGTGCTTGCGGGCCGTGGTCCACCGCGGCGACCAGCGTCTGCTCGAGCAGGCGTGCCTCCCCCACGGTCGGCAGGTCACCACGGACCATCAACCAGATCATCTGCGGGAACGTCACCGCCCCGATCAGTTCCTCGATCGCGTACCCGTGGAACCGGATCGCCCCCGGCGCAATGTCCGAGATCCCGGTCGCCCACCAGTCCGCCCCCTCAGCCCACCCCGCGCCCTCGCCTGTCATGTGGCTCCTTGGGAGCGGAGTTCGGCTATCTGTTCGGGGGTGTAGCCGAGGTCGTCGAGGATCGCGTCGGTGTGTTCTCCCAAGCGTGGTGGCCGGGTGGCTGGTCCGACCGGGCTTCCGTCGACGTGGACGCTGCTGCCGAGCACGCGGAGTTCACGGTCGCGGCCGTCCGGCATCTCCACCGTGTGCAGCAACCGCCGCTCCGCCAACTGCGGCAGCGCCAGCGTCTCCGGCACACTCAGCACGGGCGCGACCGGTACGCCGGACTCCCCCAGCAACTCGTCCCAGTACGCGGCGGGCCGCTCCGACAGCGTCTTCTCCAACTCGTCCCGCAGCTCCGACCGATGCACCTTCCGCGCCTCTCGCGACCCGAACCGCGGATCGTCGACCAACTCCGGGCGCCCGAGCAGCGTGCACAGCTCGACGTATTGCTCCTGCTTGTTGGCCGCGATGTTCAGCGCCCCGTCCGCGGTCCGGAACGTACCGGACGGTGCCGACGTCGCGTTCTCGTTGCCCATGGCACCGGGTTGGCGACCGGCGACCAGATAGTCCGACACCACCCAGCCCATCGCCGCGACCGCCGTCTCCAGCATCGACACGTCCAGGAACGTCCCGGCACCGGTCCGGCCGCGCTTCACCAGCGCCGCCGAGATCGCGAACGCGGCCGCGTACCCACCGAGCGTGTCCGCGATCGGGAACCCGGTCCGGATCGGCGCGGTCTCCGGCGTCCCGGTGACGCTCATGATCCCCGACAGCCCCTGGATGATCTGGTCGTACGCGGGCCGCCCGCGCATCGGACCGGTCTGCCCGAACCCCGACACCGCGCAGTAGACCAGCCCCGGGTTGAGCAATCGCAGTGCGTCGACAGAGAACCCGAGCCGCTCCAGCACCCCGGGCCGAAAATTCTCCAGCAGTACGTCAGCTTCACGCACCAGCCGCTCGAACACCTCGCGCCCAGGCGTCGACTTCAAGTTGAGGGTGAGAGATCGCTTGCCCGAGTTCTGCGCGAGGAACGAGACACCGAGCCCGTCCTTGGACAGCTCCGGGTCGCCCCCGAGGTTGCGCGCCAGATCGCCCGACCCCGGCACCTCCACCTTGATGACGTCGGCACCCATCAGGGCCAACTGGTAGCCCGCGAACGGTCCGGCCAGAACGTTGGTCAGATCCAGAACCCGCACCCCGGCGAGCAGATCAGCGGTCGGCCCCACCACCCCAGCAGCCGCGTCAGGAACCACTGAAACCGCTCCACCCGGTACGCATGATCGTTTCGGCGCACCTCCGGACGGCGTGCACGTACGACGGCAACCGGTCGTCACTGAACCGGGTCGTCGGTCCGCCGATGGCGATCGCGGCGACCACTCGACCGTCGGCCCGCCGCACCGGGGCCGCAACGCCGGACGCGCCCAATTCACGCTCGCCGTGACTGACCGCGAACCCGCGGGCGCCGACGTCGGTCACCGCGGCGCGCAGCCGCTTCGCGAAGCCGGCCTGCCGGGGCGCCTCCAGCGCGAGCTCCTCGATCAGGGAGGGGTCGGCGCCGAGCACCGGCGGATCGGTGAGCAGCACCTTCGACGCGGCGCCGCCCCACAGCGGCATGGACGAGCCGACGACCACCATGTGCCGAACGCTCAGGGAGCCCGGCGCCTGCGCGAGGCAGACCCGCGTCCGGCCGACCCGGATGTACAGGTTCGCGGTCTCGCCGGTGTCCGCGGACAGCTTGCCCATCGACGCCCGCACCGCCGGCGGGATCTCCATCGTCGCGCTGCTCAACCGCGACCAGCGCAGGAAGCCTGGTCCGATCGCGTACTTCCCGGGGCCGGTCGCCGCGACCAGGCCGCGCTGTTCGAGCGTGGTGACGAGCCGGAGCACGGTCGTCTTCGGCAGGCCGCTCGCCGCGGTCAGCTCGGCCAGCGTCCACGTCGGATGCTCGTCGTCGAACCGCTCGAGCAGGTCCAGCGCCCGGTGCACGCTGCGTACTCCGTCCCCTTCACTCATGCGCCGACCTTAACGTCCCCGTACCGCACAATGGAATCTCTGTACCTCCTGGTGGAATGCTGCTACGGTCGCCGAACTTACCCCTCGCCCCCAGGAGGTAACTGCTCATGACCGGATCCCGCAGAGCGCTGGTCGCCGCGGGTCTTGGACTCAGCCTGCTGGTCAGCGGGTGCTCGGCGTTGCACAAGACGCTCGACGGCGGCAGCGTGGCCGGTGACTTCCCGAGCCGCAACGTCGAGATCATGGTCCCCGCCGCGCCCGGTGGCGGGTGGGACCTGACCGCCCGGCAGTTCCAGCACGTCGTCCAGGAGAAGAAGCTGCTCGGCGAACGCTCCGTGTCGGTGGTGAACGTGACCGGCGCCGGCGGCGCGGTCGGCATCTCCAAGCTGGTGACCAAGAACCGCAAGGACCCGCACACGCTGATGATCACCGGCCTGGTGATGGTCGGCGCGCTCACCCTGAACCAGTCCCAGATCACCGTCGCGGACACGACGCCGATCGCGACCATCACCGCCGAGCAGGAGGTGCTGGTGGTGAAGGCGGACTCGCCGCTGAAGTCGCTCAAGGACCTGATCGACCTCTACAAGTCCGACCCGTCCAAGGTCAGTTGGGGCGGCGGCACGATCGGCGGTACCGACCACATCACTGCGGGCACCTTGGTGAAGGCGGCCGGCGCCGATCCGTCGAAGGTGAAGTACATCAGTTACTCCGGCGGCGGCGAGGCGACCGCAGCGATCCTGTCCGGCGACGTGACGGTCGGCATCTCCGGGCTGAGCGAGTTCGAGGAGCAGATCTCCGCGGGCAAGATGCGGGTACTGGCAACCTCCGGCGCCGAGCCGACCACGCTCGACGGCAAACAGCTCCCGACGATGAAGTCCGAGGGGTACGACGCCGAGGTCCAGAACTGGCGCGCGATCGTCGCACCGCCCGGCATCCCGGCCGCCGACAAGCAGCGCCTGATCGACTTCGTCACCACGGTCAACCAGTCCCCCGAATGGGCCGAGATCCGGAAGAAGAACGGCTGGACCGACTTCTTCAAGACCGGCGACGAGGCAACCCGGTTCATCACCGAAGAAACCACCCGAGTCCAGGCCCTCGAGAAAGAACTGGGGATCCTATGAGCACCACGACGAAGGCCTCGGACGTGGAGGTCGAGGCGTCTCGGTTGGTACGGATCATCGCTGCGCTGGTGCTGATTGTGCTCAGTGCGACGTTCCTGGTGGGCGTCTTCGACATCCGGAGTCCGAAGGGGCTTGATCCGGCCGGGCCGCGGTTCTTTCCGTTGCTCGTGACCGGTGCGTGGCTCGTACTGTCGGTGGCGTACCTGTTCGAGGGGCTTCGGGCGTCCAAGGATGCCCCCAAGGAGTCGGATCGCAGCTGGTTCGAGCCGGTCGCGGTCTCGGTGTTGCTGATCCTGTACGCCGTTCTCGTCGTACCGCTGGGCTACCTGATCGCGACCGCGTTGCTGTTCTTCGCGGCGGCGCGGGTGCTGGGCAGCCGGCAGGTCGTACGGGACGTGATCGTCTCGGTCGTGCTCGCGGTCGTCGTGTACGTCGCGTTCACGCAGTTCCTCGACATCTCGCTGCCGGGAGGGGTGCTCGGACTGTGATCGGGCTGGCTGTCTTCGGCGAACTGCTGCACGGGTTCGGCACCGTACTGGACCCGATGAACCTGCTCTGGGCGATCCTCGGCGTCACGCTCGGCATGCTCGTCGGCATCCTGCCCGGGATCGGGCCGGCGCTGACGATCGCGCTGCTGCTCCCGATCACATTCAACTTCTCCGACCCGATCGGCGCGTTCATCATGTTCGCCGGCATCTACTACGGCGCGATGTACGGCGGGTCCACGACCTCGATCCTGATCAACACCCCCGGTGAGTCGGCCTCGGTGGCGACCGCGATCGAGGGCCACAAGATGGCGCTCAAGGGCCGCGCGCGGGCGGCGCTGGCGACCGCGGCGATCGGCTCGTTCGTCGCCGGGACGATCTCGACCGTGCTGCTGACCTTCGTGGCGAAGCCGATCGGCAACCTGGCCGGGCATTTCCAGGCGACCGACTACTTCGCGATCACGCTGCTGGCGATGGTCGCGGTGACCGCGCTCGTCGGGCATTCGATGGTGCGCGGCCTGCTGTCGCTGGTGGTCGGGCTGTTCCTCGGGCTGATCGGCCTCGACAGTCTGTCCGGTGCGCCGCGGTACACGTTCGGTACGTTGCGGTTGCTGGACGGGATCGACGTGGTGATCGTGATCGTCGGGCTGTTCGCGATCGGCGAGACGTTGCACGTGGCCTCGAAGTTGCGCTCAACGCCCGAGCGTCCCGCCGTACTGGAGAAGGGCCGGCTGCGCACCGGGTACCTGAACAAGTCGGACTGGGGCCGGTCGTGGAGACCGTGGTTGCGCGGGACCGCGCTCGGCTTCCCGTTCGGGGCGATCCCGTCCGGTGGCGCCGAGGTGCCGACGTTCCTCTCGTACTCGATCGAGCGGCGGCAGGCACGGAAGAAGGGACGCGACGAGTTCGGCGACGGCGCGATCGAGGGTGTCGCCGGACCGGAGGCCGCGAACAACGCGTCGTTCTCGGGCGTGCTGGTGCCGTTGCTGACGCTCGGTCTGCCGACGTCCGCGACCGCGGCGGTGATGCTGGCGGCGTTCCAGATCTTCAACGTGCAACCCGGGCCGCAGTTGTTCGAGGACCAGAGCACGCTGGTCTGGACGCTGATCGCGTCGCTGTACATCGGCAACCTGATCCTGCTGATCATGAACCTGCCGCTGATCCAGATCTGGGTGCAGGTCCTCAAGGTGCCGCGACCGCTGCTGTACGCGGGGATCCTGGTCTTCGCGTGCCTCGGCGTCTACTCGCTGTCCGGCTCGGGGTACGAGGTGTTGATGGCGCTGGCGATCGGCGTCGCCGGGTTCTTCATGCGGAAGCTGGACTTCCCGATCGCGCCGGTGATCCTGGGCGTGATCCTCGGGCCGACGATGGAGGAGCAGTTCCGCCGGTCGCTGGTGATCTCGAACGGCGACGCGAGCGTGTTCGTGACCCGGCCGTTGAGCCTGGTGATCATTGTGCTGACGGTGCTGGCGCTGTTCGTGCCGTACCTGCCGCGGATCGTCGCTCGGGTCCGGGGCACCCGGCCGACGCGGGACCGGCTGTCTTTCGGCGAGGACGATTGATGGGAGAGTGGGCGCGTGAAGATTCTCGTCGGATACGTACCAACGCCCGAGGGTGAGGCGGCGCTGACCGCGGCGGCGGCCGAGGCCGAGCTGCGCAAGGCCTCGATCCTGCTGCTGAACACCAGCCGGGGCGACGCCTACATCGACGCCCGGTACGCCAACGCCGACGAGTTGGCCGCCGCCGAGGCGCGGCTGCGCGCGCAGGGCGTCGAGGTCACCATCCAGCAGGCGCTCTCCGAGGGTGACGTGGCCGGCGAGCTGCTGAAGGCGGCTGCGGCGGAGGACGTCGGTCTGATCGTCCTCGGGCTGCGCCGGCGCAGCCCGGTCGGCAAGCTCATCCTCGGCAGCACCGCCCAGCGGGTGCTCCTCGAGTCCCCCGTCCCGGTCCTCGCGGTCAAGGTCACTGCACCGCAGGACTGACGGATCTCCAGGCCATCACAATGTGCGCCTGCGGCGCCGCTCAGGCGTGGGGCGCGGCGGGCGGGCGATTTGTGATGGCCTGGGCGTCCGGTAATCCGGGTGAGGGGCTGGGGCGGGCCGCCTAGACTGGAGTCGTTATGCCTGATGCCCGGACCGAGTCCCCGAGTCCTTCCCCAGCCCCCTCCCAGGACCCGGCGTCCCGCCGGCGCCGCCGCCGCAGCCCGGTCGACGATGGGCCCAACCTCGGTGATGTGGCGGCTCGGTTGGAGGGGCTGACAGCGTACGACCGCGAAATGCTCGGGCGGCGGTTGGAGCGGGTTCGGCGTACGAAGGAAGAGCGGAAACGCGCCAACGAGCTGCGCGCAGTGGTGACTGCCGTCGAGCAGGCGGAGCGACGCGTCGACGTCCGGCGCAACGCCGTGCCGGAGATCACCTACCCGGCGGAGCTGCCGGTCAGCCAGCTGAAGGACGAGATCGCCAGCGCGATCCGCGACCACCAGGTCGTGGTCGTCGCGGGTGAGACCGGCTCCGGCAAGACCACCCAGATCCCGAAGATCTGTCTCGAGGTCGGCCGCGGCGTGCACGGCATGATCGGCCACACGCAACCCCGCCGGCTCGCCGCGCGCACAGTCGCGGAACGGATCGCCGAAGAGCTCGGCACCGAGCTGGGCGAGACGATCGGGTTCGCCGTCAGGTTCACCGACAAGGTCAGCGAACGCTCGCTGGTCAAGCTGATGACCGACGGCATCCTGCTGAACGAACTGCAGCGCGACCGCGACCTCACCCGGTACGACACGCTCATCATCGACGAAGCGCACGAGCGCAGTCTGAACATCGACTTCATCCTCGGCTACCTGAAGCGGCTGCTCCCCCGCCGTCCCGACCTCAAGGTCATCATCACCTCCGCGACGATCGACCCGGAGCGGTTCGCGGCGCACTTCGCCGACGCCAACGGCACCCCGGCGCCGATCGTGGAGGTGTCCGGCCGGACGTACCCGGTCGAGGTCAGGTACCGCCCGGTGAACGATCCCGACGACCCGAGCACCATCGACCGCGACCAGACCCAGGCGATCCTGGACGCCGTCGACGAGCTCGAGTACGAGGCGGACGGCGACGTCCTGGTCTTCCTGTCCGGCGAGCGCGAGATCCGCGACACCGCCGACGCGCTGAACGACAAGTACCGCGGCGAACGCCGGACGACGGAGGTCCTCCCGCTCTACGCCAGGCTGTCGAACGCCGAGCAGCACCGCGTCTTCCAGTCGCACTCGAACCGCCGGATCGTGCTCGCCACGAACGTCGCGGAGACCTCGCTGACCGTCCCCGGCATCAAGTACGTCATCGACCCCGGTACGGCCCGGATCTCGCGCTACAGCCACCGTACGAAGGTCCAGCACCTGCCGATCGAACCCGTCTCGCAGGCCAGCGCGAACCAGCGCAAGGGCCGCAGCGGGCGCACCAGCGACGGCATCTGCATCCGGCTGTACTCCGAGGAGAGCTTCACCAACCGACCGGAGTTCACCGACCCGGAGATCCTGCGCACCAATCTCGCATCGGTGATCTTGCAGATGACCGCGATCGGGCTCGGCAACATCGCCGCGTTCCCGTTCATCGACGAACCGGACAAGCGCAGCATCACCGACGGCCTGCAACTGCTTACCGAGCTCGGAGCGATCGAGAACCCGAAGGGCGGGACGCTGACGCCGATCGGCCGGCAGCTCGCCCAGATCCCGCTCGACCCGCGGCTGGCCCGGATGATCGTCGAGGGCGACAAGCACGCCTGCGTCCGCGAGGTGATGGTGATCGCGGCCGCACTCTCGATCCAGGATCCGCGGGAACGTCCCACGGACGCCGAGGCGCAGGCCCAGCAGGCGCACGCCCGGTTCCGCGACCCGAACAGCGACTTCCTCGGTTACCTGAACCTGTGGGCCTATCTGAAGAAGCAGCAGAAGGACCTGTCCGGCAACCAGTTCCGCCGGATGTGCCGCAGCGAGTACCTGAACTATCTGCGCGTCCGTGAATGGCAGGACATCTACGCCCAGCTCCGCCAGGTCGCGTCCCAGATCGGCGTCTCGCTGAACTCCGGCGCCCCGGCGGATCCGCAGAGCGTGCACATCTCGCTGATGTCCGGCCTGCTCAGCCACCTCGGGATGAAGGACCCGGCGAACCAGCACCAGTACCTCGGCGCGCGGGGTACGCGGTTCGCGATCTTCCCGGGCTCCGGGTTGTTCAAGAAGCCGCCGCAGTTCGTGATGGCCGCCGAGCTGGTCGAGACGTCGAAGCTGTGGGCCCGGGTGAACGCGAAGATCGAGCCCGAGTGGGCCGAGGACCTCGCGCCGCATCTGATCAAGCGCTCGTACTCCGAACCGCACTGGGAGCGGAAGGCCGGCGCCGTGATGGCGTACGAGAAGGTGATGCTCTACGGCGTACCGATCGTTGCCCGCCGCAAGGTGAACTACGGCAAGGTCGACCCGGAGACGTCCCGCGAGCTGTTCATCCGGCACGCGCTGGTCGAGGGCGACTGGGACACCCACCACAAGTTCTTCCACGAGAACCGCAAGCTGATCGAAGAGGTCGAGGAGCTCGAGGAGCGGACCCGGCGGCGCGACCTGCTCGTCGACGACGAGACGCTGTTCGCGTTCTACGACGAGCGGATCGGCGCCGAGGTCGTCACCGGGCGGCACTTCGACACCTGGTGGAAGACCGCACGGCAGCGCGACCACGACCTGCTCGACTTCGAGCGTTCGCTGATCGTCCGCGAGGGCGCCGAGGTGAAGGAGGAGGAGTTCCCGCTGCACTGGGTGCAGAACGGGATGACCTTCGACCTCACGTACGCGTTCGAGCCCGGGACCGACGCGGACGGCGTCACCGTTCACATCCCGTTGCTCGTCCTGAACCAGGTCACGGCCGACGGGTTCGAATGGATCGTGCCCGGCTTCCGCGAGGAGCTGGTCACGACCCTGATCAAGTCGCTGCCCAAGGCGGTCCGCCGGAACATCGTGCCGGCCCCGGATCACGCGCGGCAGATCCTCCCGCAGCTCGATCCGGCGTCCGGACCGCTCACCGACGCCATGGCCCGCGAACTGCGCGAGCTGCGCGGCGTGGTCATCGAGCCGGCCGACTGGGACTGGAGCCGGGTGCCCGAGCATCTGCGGATGACGTTCCGGGTCGAGGACGACAAACGGAAGACGGTGGCCGAGGGCAAGGATCTCGCCAGGCTCAAGGAGAAGCTGAAGCCGAAGACGACGGCCGCGATCTCGCAGGTCGCGTCCAAGGCGGTCAGCGGCCTGGAGAAGTCCGGCCTCACCGACTGGACGTTCGGCGATCTCCCGCGGAGCTTCTCCGAGCACCGCAACGGCCTCACCGTCGCGGGGTATCCGGCGCTCGCCGACGAGGGCAAGACGGTCGCGATCCGGCTCCAGGAGACCGAGCGCGACCAGGCCGCCGCGATGTGGGCCGGCACGCGCCGGCTGCTGCTCCTCACGATGCCGTCGGTGATCGACGTCGTGCAGCGTCAGCTCAGCAGTGCGCAGAAGCTGACGCTGATGGCGGGACCGCACCGCAATGTCGGCGAACTGCTCGACGACGCGATCGCCGCCGCCGTCGACCAGTTGATGGCGGCCGCAGGCGGGCCGGCGTGGAATCTGACCGCGTTCTCGATCCTGCGTGACGCTGTACGGTCGGACCTCGCGGACACCGTACTGACGATCCTGCAGCAGGTGGAGCAGGTGCTGGGCCATGTTCGTACGGTCGACAAGCAGATCTCGCGCGCGGCGAGCCCGACGCTGCTCGCCGCACTGTCGGACGTGCGCGGTCAGCTCGAGGCGCTCGTGCATCCAGGCTTCATCACCGAGACCGGCGCACAACGGTTGCCCGACCTGTCCCGGTACCTGCGCGGTATGGAGCAGCGTCTGGACAAGATCGGCGCGAACGCGGCCCGCGACCGTTCGGGGATGGCGATCGTGCAGAACCTGACGGACGAGTACCAGAAGCGCCTCCGCGCGGTGCCGACCGGCAAGTACCCGAGCCCTGGTCTGCTCGAGGTCCGCTGGATGCTCGAGGAACTGCGCGTCAGCCTCTTCGCGCAGACCCTCGGCACGCCGTACCCGATCTCGGAGAAACGCATCCGGAAGGCACTCGCCGAGGCCTAGGAATCGAGTAGGCGGCGGGCGTGTTCGTGGACGGCGGCGCGCAGCTCGGGTGGTTCGAGTATCTCGAAGGGCCAGTAGATGCGGATGACGCCGGAGACGAGCGGGCCCAGTTCGTTCGCGGCGAAGCGGACCTCGCAGGTGTTCTCGTCGATCGGGTCGACGATGCCCTGGCTCGGTGGGATCAGCCGGGCGACCGTCGCGGCGCCGGCCTGTACGCGGACCCGCGCCACGATGTCCCACGGGGCAACTCCGGTGCCCTCGGCAACCAACGCGACGGGGTCGGGCGGATCGTCCAAGTGGTAGCGGGAACCGGTCAGCTCCGGGTTCGCGATGCGGTCGACGCGGAAGGTCCTCCAGGCGTCCCGGTCGCGGTCGCGCGCCACCAGGTACCAGCGTCGGCCGGTGTGGACGATCTGCAACGGCTCGACACTGCGCTCGGACTCGGTGCCGTCGTGGGTGCGGTACCCGAACCTGATGCCCTCGGTGTGCCTGCAGCCAACCGCCAGCGTGACGAGTACACCGCCGTCGACCGGAGGCAGCTCGCCCTGCGGTAGTTGAGTGGTGTGCGCGCCGATCGCGTCGACCTGTTCGCGCAGCCGTACGGGCAGGACCTGGTGGAGCTTGGCCAGCGCGGAGATCGCCGCCTCCTCGACCCCGGAGACCGTCGTCGTGGTTGCCACCCGGAGCCCTACCGCGATCGCGACCGCTTCGGCGTCCTCGAGCAGGAGCGGTGGCAGCCGTCCACCGGGACCGAGGCGATAGCCGCCACCGATCCCCGCCTCGGCCTCGATCGGGTAGCCGAGCGTGCGCAGCCGCGTCATGTCCCGGCGTACGGTCCGGGGTGTGATCTCGAGCCGCGCCGCCAACTCGGCACTGTCCCACTGGGGGCGCGAGTGCAGGAGTGAAAGCAGGCGCAGGAGCCGGGTTGCGGTATCCATCGTTCCAGCAGTATCTCTGAACCTGCGGACCGATCCTGTCCGCAGGTCGCCGTACGGTGAGGTCATGACGACGCTTTCGCAGGATCTCCTGGACCTGTCCGACTTCGCCTGGCAGCGGCTGCGGCAGCGGGTGCAAGGACTGACCGACGACGAGTACTTCTGGGAGCCGTTCGACGGCTGCTGGACGGTGCACAAGACCGACGCCGGGAACACGTTCGACCGGACCCAGATCCCGCCGACGCCGGCACCGTTCACGACGATCGCCTGGCGGATCGCCCACATCGTCGACATCCTCCAGGAGGACCGGACGGCGACCTGGTTCGGGCACCAGCCACTCGCCGACGACGGTCAGCCGCCGGTGCCGGGCTCCGCAGCCGAGGCTCTCACCGCGCTCGACCACTCGTACGCAGTGTGGCGCCGACGGCTCGCCGCGCTCAGCCAGGAGGACCTCGACCGGCCGATGGGAGAGATCGCCGGCCCGTACGCCGAGGACGCGGGAAGCTCGTTCGCGCTGCACATCCTCGACGAACTCATCCATCACGGCGCCGAGGTCGCCACGGTCCGCGACTTCTACCGTGGCCTCCATCCGGACGACCCGTTCGCGGCTGCCCTGGCCGGTGACGTCACTCCGGCCGACCGGCCGGCGCTGGTCGCCGAGGCCGCCGCAGCGCAGCGCTGGGAGGTCGTCCCACAGCTCGCGGAACTGGGGTTCGCTCTCGACGAGCGGACGCCGGACGGCTTCACCGCAGCCCAACTCGCCGCCGGGACCGGATCGCTCGACGTTCTGAAGGTCCTCGTGCAGCGCGGTGCGGACCTGTCGCTGACCGATCCCCGCTTCAACGCCGACGTTCGCGGCTGGGCCGATTGGTTCAAGCAGGCCGCGGTGCTCGAGTACCTCGACGCTCAGGGCACGAACGCGCGCTGAGAGCGGTGCCTGAACTCGCTCGGCGTGAGGTCGTGCGCCGTGGTGAAGCAGCGGGTGAAGTAGGACTGGCTGCTGAAGCCGCAGCGGGTCGCGATCTGCGCGATCGTGGCATTGGTTGCCGCGAGCAAAGATGCCGCGTGCTCCAGGCGGAGGTCCGTGACGAAGGTGGTCGGCGTGATCCCGTAGGCGGTGCGCATCGTGCGGGAGAGGTGCGCAGGGCTGACGCCGGCCAGTTCGAGCAGGCGGGGTACGCCGCCGCGCAGGTTGTCCTCGGCGCGCATCGCCGTACACGCCTTCGCCAGCCAGTCCGGTACGCCGGATGCTCCCGGGTCGCCCGGTACGAGCAGGTCGAGCAGATCGATCCAGAAGCGCAGCAGGTCGTACGTCGCCGGGCCGGCCTGGAACCGTACGAGAGCGTGCTCGAAGACCGGTACCGCGGCCGGCTGGTGGAAGACGATCGGACCGTGGGACGACCATCTCGCGGTCCGGGTCAGGTCGAGGAACCCCAGCCAGATCGAGCTCGGGAACGCGACGTTGACGAACTCGAGCCCGTCCGGCGCCGAGCCGCGCACCGCGTGCCGATCGCTCGGCCGGACCAGCACGACGTCGCCCGCGCGGAGCTCCTCCACTCCCCTGGTCAGCAGGTGCTCGCCCCGCCCGGACACGACCCCCATGAACTCGTGGAAGTCCGCGTGCGTGTGCAGTTCGGTGTCGCGAGCGCGCGCCGGGATCCGCACCCGGGCCGCGTGGAACGGCCGGCCGAACGCGTGCGCCTCGAAGCGCAGGATCTGATCCACCTCAAGACAGTACAAATTCTCGTCGTACCGGTGCTAGTCCTCCGGCTGCTCCGAACCGCACGCTGGAGGCATGTTCGATACCGATGGTTATGTGATCTTCCGTGATGTCATCGACCGAGACCTGATCAAGGAAGTGAACGATCATGTCGAGTGGCTGCAGGCCCGGCACCCCGACGTACGGCCCGAGCAGCTCGGCCACGTCTATCTGCGCGACGACCCGTTCTGGGTCCGGCTGGTGAGTGACGACCGCCTGGTCGACATCGCCGAGAAGTTCGTCGGCCCGGACATCGCGCTGTTCGCCTCGCACTACATCTCCAAGCCGCCGTACTCCGGGCAGCCGGTGCTGTGGCACCAGGACGCCGCGTTCTGGCCGCTCGATCCGATGAAGGTGGTGACGCTCTGGCTGGCCGTCGACCACTCGACGCCGGAGAACGGCTGTGTCCGGGTGATCCCGGGCAGCCACCGCTCCGACGTACTGCGGATGCGCGACAACACCGACGTGGAGAGCGTGCTCGGGAAGGAGATCGCGGTCGAGGTCGACGAGGAGCGGGCCGTCGACATGGTGCTCGCGCCGGGCGACGTCGAGGTGCACCATCCGAACATCGTGCACGGCAGCAACGCGAACACGTCCCCGAACCGGCGCTGCGGCCTCACGATCCGCTACATCCCGACCTCGACGCGGATCACCGACCCGGAGACGCCGTACCCGAGTGCGTTCCACCTGCGCGGCGAGCCGGGAGTGAACAGCTACCAGCCGCGGCCGCAGTACGTCGCGGGCCGGCACTTCCCGTACGCCGGCGCAACCCAGGTCACGGCGCTCTGACAATCGCGCCCTGACATGCGAAAGGCCCGTCTCGCGACGGGCCTTTCGGTCACTCCAGGCAGATCCGGAACGGATGTCCCGCGGGGTCGGCGTAGATCCGCCAACCGCGGGCGTTCTCGGCAGGGGGTGGGTCCAGCGGGTCGAGGGGCTCGGCCCCGAGCGCGACCACGGTCGCGTGCCCGCTGGGCAGGTCCTCGACGATCAGGTCGAGATGGAGATCCTGCGCGTCGGTGCCGGGCCAGGTGGCCGGCACGTACTCCTCCGAGCGCCGGAAGGCCAGCGTCGAGAAGCCGAGCGACGAGCCGGGGCCGGTCAGGCTCCGCCAGTCGTCGTCACCGTTCTCGTCGATGTCCAGTCCCAGCAACGCCGAGTAGAACTGGGCGAGCTCGAGTGGGTCCGGGCAGTCCAGCACCACCGAGCCGAGCCGCCCGGCAGTACTGCCCGGCTGCTCTGCCACCTGCGTCATCTGTCCTCCACATTCTGTTTCGCGTCGGTTCTGCGACCTGCTCCTGGTCGGGGGCAGGTCGGGCCAAGGCCCACTTGTCGGAAGGCCCGGCCGCCTACGATGACAGGTCCCGGGGACCATTTGCATCTTTCGACACGCGTTCTCGCGTTGTGAGCCGGTCGCTGACAGTGAAGCTTCGATGAGGCTACCGGTGATCAGCCGGTACGCCGGTAGCGCGCCGGCGCTCACCGAGCTTGCGGATCTTCGCCCGCGTACCGCAGTCCTCCATCGCGCACCAGCGCCGCGAACCGTTCCGGCTCCGGTCCAGGAACAGCCAGCCGCAGCCGCCGTCGTCGATCGGGCACGCCTTCAGCTGGCGCAGGTCCACGGTCCGCACCAGCTCGACTGCGGTCACCACCAGGCGATCCGGGATCAGCTGCGCCGGCGACGTACCGACGACCAGCTCCGCCACCCCGTGGGCACGATCAGGATCCGGGATCAGCATCGACCGCGCGGCCGCCGCCGACCAGCGCAACATCAAGCGCTCGTACGCAGAACCCTCACTGCGCTTGACGCCGTCGACCGCCACCGTGGCGCCGGCCGCCCGCGGCGCGAGCACCGCGTACGTCGCCTCGCGGATCTCGAGGGTCGCGCGCAGAGCCTTCGCGGCCAGCTCCGGCGCCTGCCGCCAGGTGCCTTCGACGGCGCTGACGTCACGGAGATCGATGAGCTCGATCCGGTGACTCCAGGCGAGCAGCCCGGCGGGCGCCGTGAGGTAGTCGTGCTCCGGATCGCCGCCGCGCAGCCGCGGGCTGACCGTGTTCACCAGGTCGAGGGCGGGGTGACCGCC
This sequence comes from Kribbella sp. NPDC048928, assembly GCF_043197975.1. Classification (NCBI taxonomy): domain Bacteria; kingdom Bacillati; phylum Actinomycetota; class Actinomycetes; order Propionibacteriales; family Kribbellaceae; genus Kribbella; species Kribbella sp. NPDC048928. Next base: position 538,781 of record NZ_JBICUC010000005.1, read on the forward strand.
CACGATGCGGAATTCCGCATGAGAACTGTCGGTCACGGGTGAGACGCTACCACTGTCCGAAATTTGACCGGGATCAGGTGACTCATGCCCCTCTCGTCCCGCCGTGCGACCGCCGCCCTGGTGTTCCTCGGCGTTTCGACCTTCTCCTTCGTGACCATCGAGGTGCTCCCGATCGGTCTGCTGACCGTGATCGCCGACGATCTGGGGCGCTCCCGCTCCCAGGTCGGCCTCCTCGTCACCGGGTACGCCACTGTCGTCGTGCTCGCCTCCCTCCCGCTGGCCCGACTCACCCATCACCTCCCCCGGCGGCTCGTGCTGTCCGGCACGCTCGCAGTCCTGGCGGTCGCCACAGCGCTCTCCGCGGCCGCCCCGACGTACGAGCTGCTGTTCGCCGCCCGGCTGGTGATCGCCCTGTCGCAGGCGCTGTTCTGGTCGATCGCGCCGCCGATCGCGACCGGCCTGTTCCCGCCCGAGTTCCGCGGGCGGGTGGTGGCCCGGCTCGCGATCGGCACGGCGCTGGCCCCGATCCTCGGCATCCCGCTCGGCACCTGGCTCGGTGAGCAGGCTGGCTGGCGAGTGCCGTTCGTGGTGATGACTGTTCTGGGCGCAGTCGCCTGCGTCGGTGTGGTCCTGCTGCTGCCGCGGGCCGAGGTGCAGGACAGTCCGTCCCGGCGGGGCAGCTCCCCCGATCTGCGGCGGTACGTCGTGTTGCTGATCACCTCGGCGGTCGGCGTGACCGGGTTCCTGACGTTCAACACGTACGTCACGCCGTTCCTGCTCGACATCACCAGGTTCTCGTCGGGCCAGCTCGGTCCGATGCTGCTCGCGAGTGGCGCCGGCGGCCTGGCCGGGACGATCATCGTCGGGCGGGTCCTCGACCGGTACCCGTGGGGAGCGACAGTGCTGCCGCTGGGGATCCTGACCGCGGGCCTGTTCGGGCTGTTCGCGCTGGGTCAGGTGCAGGTCGTGGCGGTTGCTCTGATCGCATTGATCGGTCTGGCGTTCAGCGGGCTGGCCGTCGCGACGCAGAGCCGGACGCTGCAGGTCGCTCCAGGCAGTACTGACATGGCCTCTGCCGGGACCAGTTCCGCCTTCAACGTCGGCATCGCGGCCGGCGCGTTCGTCGGTGGCGCGTTGATCGACCACACGAGCGTGCGCGCGGTGGCGCTCGTCGGCGGCTTGCTGACCGCCGTTGCGGCGTTGGTCATGCTGAGCGAGCCCCTCCTGACCCGGCGCCGAACCGTCGTGCCGCACGACCTGTGTGAAGAGCCTGCCTGACACTCCCCTGAAGAGATATTGAAGCCTCTTGACGTAACCCACCGGGCCGCGAACACTTTCGATCATGATTCCGCAGCCCACGGCGCAGCAGGCGCTTCCCGATCAGACCTTCACGCTCGAGTCCGACGCCACGATCGGCCTCGACGACGCCGCGGCCCGCGCGATCGCCGACCAGCTCGCGGTCCAGCTGCGTCGCTCGACCGGGTTCGCGCTCCCGATCCAGGAGGGCACCGGGACGATCGCGCTGTCCACCAAGGGCGCCGAGTCGCTGGGCGCCGAGGGCTACGAGCTCCGCGCAGACGCCTCCGGAGTGGTCGTCACCGCTGCCACCGCGGAGGGCCTGTTCCGCGGCGTCACCACGCTCCGCCAGCTGCTGCCGGCGAAGGCCGACGCCGACACCACGCAGGACGGCCCCTGGGAGATCGCCGGTACGACGATCTCGGACGCCCCGCGCTACAGCTACCGCGGTGTCATGCTCGACGTCACCCGGCACTTCTTCACCGTCGACCAGGTCAAGCACTTCATCGACCTGGTGTCGCGCTACAAGATCAACCAGCTGCACCTGCACCTGTCCGACGACCAGGGCTGGCGGATCCAGGTGGACTCCTGGCCGCGGCTCACGGAGTACGGCGGCAGTCTCCAGGTCGGGGGCGGTGCAGGCGGTTCGTACACGAAGGACGACTACGCCGAGATCGTCCGGTACGCCGGGGAGCACTACATGACCGTCGTACCGGAGATCGACACCCCGGGGCACACCAACGCGGCGCTGGCGTCCTATCCGGAGCTGAACAAGGGTGATGTCGCACCGGAGCTCTACACCGAGACCGAGGTCGGCTTCAGCTCCTTGGCGATCGACAAGGACGTCACGTACGAGTTCCTGGACGAGGTGTTCCGGGAGGTGGCCGAGCAGACGCCTGGCGACCTCCTGCATCTGGGCGGGGACGAGGCCCACTCGACGGAGCACGGGGAGTACCTGACGTTCGTCGCCAAGGCCACCGAGCTCGTCGTGAAGAACGGCAAGCGGGTCATGGGCTGGCACGAGGTCGCTGACGGCACGCTGCCGGCCGGGTCCGTCGTGCAGTACTGGGGCACCGAGGACCCGAAGGCACAGGTCCTCGCGCAGCGGGCGGTGGAGCAGGGCGCGACGCTCGTTCTCTCCCCTGCGAACCGCTCCTACCTGGACATGAAGTACCACGCGGAGACGCCGCTCGGGCTGGACTGGGCCGGGCTGGTCAGTGTGGAGCAGTCCTACAGCTGGAACCCGGCCACGCTGATCCCGAACGTGCCGGCGGACGCGATCGCGGGCGTCGAGGCGCCGCTGTGGACCGAGACGCTCGACGACCTGGCCAAGGTCGAGTTCATGGTCTTCCCGCGGCTGCCCGGGATCGCCGAGCTCGGCTGGTCGTCCGAGGAGGCGCTCGACTGGGAGACGTACCAGGAGAGGCTCGCCGAGGAAGCTCCGCGCTGGGAGGTGCTCGGCGTCAACTTCTACCGGGCGCCGGAGATCGACTGGCGCTAGCTAGCGGTCGAGGACGCGGTCCAGGAGCCAGGCTGTCGACGCGTCCACGTCCTGCTCCGCGACGGTGTGCTGCGTGGCGTCCGCGTCCTGGGCGTCACGCACCTCCAGCCGGTACACGTACCGGTCGGGCTGCGGCCGGCCGGACCCGAGGTCCTTTGCGGCCAGTGCCCGGGCGGCGGACTCCAGCTGGTCCGCGTCCGGCTGGCCCGCGGTGTCGAGCTCGCCACGCCTGGTCAACCCCGCGAAACCACCGCTCCGCGTCACCGTCACAATCATGTCCGTCTCCTTGCTGTTGCGCCTCGTGCAATTGTCCACAGCCGCGCGACACGCCGGGAGATTCGATCAGAATCTTCCGCCCATCACCCGGCGTACCGGTCCATTGTCCTTCGTTGCCAACGCTCCGTCCGGGCGGCCGCTCGCGAAACTGCAGGTCGGCGCGGGAATTGCGCGACCGGGCAGGGTCCCCGGTGACCGGATCCGGGTGTGTACGGACGGTAGCGATTCGCGACAATCAGCGACACGTGTTTGTGGTCACCCCTACCATCAGGCCGCAGAACGGCTACAGTTATGCCGTTGCAGTTTTGGACTCCCTGACTTTTGCTGTGCTGCATGGCCGGTCTGTCGTCTGGGGCCTTTCGGCGACGCGCGGCCCATGAGGTGTGGGTCGCGGATTGTTAATAGCCATCGAGGAGATAGACAAATGGCTGTCGGTACTGTCAAGTGGTTCAACGCTGACAAGGGCTTCGGCTTCATCACCCCGGATGACGGTGGCGCGGACGTGTTCGCGCACTACTCCGCCATCCAGACCTCGGGCTTCCGCTCGCTGGACGAGAACCAGCGGGTCGAGTTCGAGATCACCCAGGGCCAGAAGGGCCTGCAGGCGGAGAACATCCGCCCGATCTGATCCTCGGATCAAACCCTTCCAGCACACGACGAAGGGGCCGCACACCGAATCTGGTGGGCGGCCCCTTCGCCTTTGTCCAGCAGGGGTTCAGAGGGTCGTGCGCAGACGTGGGACGATCTCGGCCGCGACCGTCTCCAGGACGTCCTCCGAGCCGCCGTACACGCCCTCGGCGCGCGGCCAGTGGGCGATCACGTCGGTGAAGCCGAGCGCCGCGGCCCGACCGGCGGCGTCCTCGAACGCCGCCGGGCTGGACAGGGAGTAGATCGCGGTGTCCAGCGACAGGTAGCGGTCGAACTGCCGGCCTTCGACGAGGTCGTCGAGCCGGTGGCTGAGGTCTGCGACCGAGCTGAACCAGCTGTCCAGGTCGTCACCCGCTCCCCCGGTCGTCACCCAGCCGTCGCCGTGCGCGGCGGCGAACCGCAGGGAGCGCGGCCCGTTGCCGGCCAGGATGAACGGCACACGTGGTTGCTGGACGCAACCAGGCAGCGTCCGGCCGTTGCGCGTCTCGTAGTACTCACCCTTGAAGTCCACGCCGTCGGTCGTGAGCAGCGTGTCCAGGAGCTTCACGAACTCCTCGTACCGGTCCTGCCGTTGCCGCGGGGTGAGCGTCGGGCCGCCCTGGATCGTCGCGTCCAGACTGCCGCCGGCGCCGATCCCGCACAGGAAGCGGCCGTCGGAGACGTCGTCGATCGCGAGCACGTCCCGCGTCAGCGCGAGCGGATGGCGGAAGTTCGGCGAGGTGACGAACGTACCGAGCTTGATCGTCGACGTGACCGTTGCCGCGGCAGTCAGCGTCGGCGTCGTCCCGTACCACGGGGAGTCCTGCAGACCGGCCCAGGTCAGGTGGTCGTACGTCCACGCATGGTCGAACCCGTACTCCTCCGCACGCCGCCACCGCGGCGCCGCCTCGCGCCAGCGGTACTCCGGCAGAATCGCAATCCCGAAACGCATGCCCGCACCCTAGCCCGGCGTACCGGTGTGGCCGAAACCACGATTGTTGCGTTTTGCCACGATCTCCGACACCGTCGGAGAACACTTTCCCATCTGACCGACGAGGAGGCGCGCCCACAGCGAGGCGTGATTTACCTGTGGCCATCGAGATCGACCGCCAGGCAGACACCCCCGACAACGCAGCACATCCCGCGATAGCAACCCCACCACCGCCCGGCAGCCGAAGTCACGGTTCCGGACTCGACCGGGTGACCTTCGGCGTCACCGCGGTCATCGCCCTGGCCTTCGTCGCCTGGGGCATCGTCGACGCCACCGGTCTCGGCACGGCGTCCACCTCGGCCCTCGGCTGGGTCGAGCAGAACACCGGCTGGCTGTTCGTCCTGCTGGCCTCCGGCTTCGTCGTGTACGTGATCTGGCTGGCCGCCGGCAAGTACGGGCGGATCCCGCTCGGCCGCGACGACGAGAAGCCCGAGTTCCGGACCGTGTCCTGGGTGGCGATGATGTTCAGCGCCGGCATGGGCATCGGACTGATGTTCTTCGGCGTCAGCGAGCCACTCTCGCACTTCACCAGCCCGCCACCCGGCACCGTCGAGGGCGGATCGTCACAGGCCCTCGAGACTGCGATGGCGACCACCTTGTTCCACTGGACCCTGCACCCGTGGGCGATCTACGCCGTGGTCGGCATCGCGATCGCGTACGGCACGTTCCGCCGCGGACGGTCGCAGCTGATCAGCGCGGCGTTCGCCCCGCTGCTGGGACGACGTACCGAGGGACCGATCGGCAAAGTCATCGACGGGCTCGCGATCTTCGCGACGCTGTTCGGATCGGCCGCGTCGCTCGGGCTCGGAGCGTTGCAGATCGGTTCCGGCGTCCGGATCCTCGGCTGGCTGGACCAGACCGGGAACGGCGTGATGATCGGCGTGATCACGATCCTGACCGCCGCGTTCGTCGCGTCGGCCGTGTCCGGTGTTGCCAAGGGCATCCAGTGGCTGTCGAACATCAACATGGTGCTCGCCGTCGTCCTGGCCGTCTTCGTGTTCGTGGTCGGCCCGACCGTACTGATCCTCAACCTGGTGCCGACCGCGATCGGCGACTACTTCCGCGACCTGGCCGAGATGGCCGCCCGGACCGAGGCGAGCGGCGGCGACGCGATGGCGAAGTGGCTGTCCGGCTGGACGGTCTTCTACTGGGCGTGGTGGATCTCCTGGACGCCGTTCGTCGGCATGTTCATCGCGCGGATCAGCCGCGGGCGGACGATCCGGCAGTTCGTCACCGGCGTGCTGCTGGTGCCGTCGCTGGTGAGCCTGCTGTGGTTCTGCATCTTCGGCGGTACGGCGATCGACATCCAGCGCGGTGGGACCGACATCGCGGGCGCGTCGACGACCGAGGGCCAGTTGTTCGGCATGCTCGACCACATCCCGCTCACCGCGGTGACCACGATCCTGGTCGTCATGCTGGTGGCGATCTTCTTCGTCTCCGGCGCGGACGCGGCGTCGATCGTGATGGGCACCCTGTCCGAACGCGGCGCGATCGAGCCGAAGAAGCCGTTGGTGATCTTCTGGGGCGTACTGACCGGCGCGGTGGCGGCGGTGATGCTGCTCGCCGGCGGCGGCGGATCGGACGCCCTGACCGGCCTGCAGAACCTGACGATCGTGGCGGCGTTGCCGTTCGCGGTGGTGATGGTCGGACTCGCGGTCGCGCTCGCCAAGGACCTGCGCACCGATCCACTGATGCTGCGCGACACGATCGGCTCCGAGGCCGTCGAGGCCGCCGTCATCGAAGGCGTCAGCAACCACGGCGAAGACTTCACCCTCGTCGTCACCGGTACAACCGACGACAGCAAGCAGGACAAGTAGGCATCAGTCGGCGTTGCGCTGCAGGTCGTAGGCGGCCTGCAGCGCTCGCTGGACGACTGCGTGGTTGGCGTCCGGGAGGCGTAGTACGACCTTCTGGTGGGCGTCGAACCGGGGTGGTACGAAGAACAGGTCCGGGTGCTCGCGCAGGAGTTGCTCCCGCTCCTCGTACCCGATCCGGATCACCAGGGAGTCGGCGTCGTGCTGCCGGGCGACCAGACGGCCGTCGAGCGTCCAGCGCAGCGAACCGCCGGCGCTCGACTCCTTCACCCGGTCAAGCGCCTTCGCGATCCGGCCGACCTCCGCCAGGTCCATGACCCCAGCCTGCCACGGTCAGCGGTTCGGCGTCGGGAACGTCGCGAGCGAACTGGTCCCGATGCTTCCCAGCCACACCTTCCCGTCGCGCTCGCGGACGCCGGTCGGCATGTGGAAGTCCGGGTGCTTGGCCCGCAGGTCGTGCACCAGCGTGCCGTTCTCGTCGTACGCCTGGATCTCGATGATGTCCGCGGCCTTCGGCTTCAGCGCGTCCGGCAGCGCCCACACCACCTTCCGCAAGGCGGGGTGCTTCGGCAGCAGCAGATCGAGGACCGCGTTGCGCGGCGAGCCGACCGCGACCCAGATCAGGCCGTCCGAGCCGCGGGCGATGTTGTCCGGCAGGCCCGGGATCGCGGCGATCTGCACCGGCTCGGCACCGTCGGCGGTGAGGTCCAGCTTGTAGAGGCCGTACGTCGCGGTCTCGGCCCAGAAGAGCGTCCGGCGGTCCGTGCTGAGCGCGACGCCGTTCGGGAAGCCGCGGCCGGTCGCGAGCCTGGTGACCTCGCCGTCGGGCGTACGGCGGTACACGCTGCCGGTGGTCGAGTGCTCGAGCAGATCGGCCATCCACTCGTCGATCCCGAACCGGGTCGACGAGTCGGTGAAGTAGATCGTGCCGTCCTCGGTGACGTCCGCGTTGTTGCAGAACCGCATCGGGTGCCCGTCGACGTCGGACAGCAGCGTCGCGATCCGGTTGTCGGTGTCGAGGCTCGGGTCCAGGGTGAGCAGGCCGCGGTTCGCGTCGCAGATCAGGACGTTGCCGTCGGGCAGCCACTCCAGGCCGAGCGGCCGGCCGCCGGTGTCCGCGAGCGTACTGATCGTCCGGCCGTCGGCGGAGACGCGCAGGATGCGACCGTCGTACAGGCCGGTGAGGACGCTGCCGTCGTCGTCGATCAGCGTGTCCTCGGGCCCCTTGCCGGGCAGCGCGACGACCTCGACGTCGACATTGTCCGGATGCCGTACGGGCGGCGCGGGCGGCGGGGTCCAGCGGACAGGCGCGATCGACGACTTCATGCCGCAGACCTTAGCCCGCCGCACCGCTGCGGTCACCAAACGCAACAGCCTGGACCGAACGCGTCGGTCCAGGCTGTCACCGCGTACGTGCCTAGTAGATGACCTCGCCGCGCGCGCGACGGGCGCGCAGCTTCTCGAGGGCCTCGTCGAGGATCTCCTGGGCCTCCTGCTCGGAGCGGCGCTCCTTCACGTAGGCCAGGTGGGTCTTGTAAGGCTCGATCTTCGGCGGCGGAGGCGGGTTGTTCACATCGGTGCTCGTCGGCAGACCGCACCGCGGACAGTCCCACTCCTCCGGGATGGCCGCCTCGACCGCGAACCAGGTCGCGGTCTCGTGCCCGTTCGCACAGAAGAACACGATGCGCTGCCGGGGCGCGGTGTCGCCGCGCTCCGCCTCGCCCATCGGCCCGGCACCGACCCGGCTGCCACGAATCGCACTGCCACCACCAGCCACGGGAACCCGTCCCCCTCAGCCGAGCTTGTACAGCAGGCCGAGCGCGACGATGGCGGCGAACCAGACCAGGCCGACACCGATCGTGATCCGGTCCAGGTTCCGCTCGGCGACCGACGAGCCGCCCAGGCTGGACGACACACCGCCACCGAACAGGTCCGAGAGGCCGCCACCGCGGCCTTTGTGCAGCAGTACCAGCAGCGTCAGGAACAGGCTGCAGACGATCACGACGATCGAGAAAGCGAGAATCACGAGGAGTAGCCTAACTGAAGGTCCAGGTAACGGCAGATGCCGGCGAACTCGTCCACCTGGAGGCTCGCACCTCCGACCAGGCAGCCGTCGACATCCGGTTGGGCCATGATGCCACCTGCACTGGCCATCTTCACCGATCCACCGTAAAGAATCCGTACCGAGTCGGCGACCGAGGGTGAGATTGTCTCCTCGATCCGGCCCCGGATCGCGGCGATCACCTCCTGCGCGTCCTCCGGCGTCGCCACCTCACCGGTCCCGATCGCCCAGACCGGCTCGTACGCGATGACGACCTTGCGGACGTCGTCCTGCTTCAGCCCGGCGAGGCCGCGGTCGACCTGGCCGAGGCAGTGCTCGACGTGACCGTCGGCCTTGCGGATCTCCAGGCCCTCGCCGACACACATGATCGGGGTCAGGCCGGCCTCGAGCGCCTTCGCCGTCTTGGCGTTCACGAGCTCGTCGGTCTCGGCGTGGTACTGCCGGCGCTCCGAGTGGCCGGTCAGTACGTAGCTGCAGCCGAGCTTGGTGAGCATCGCCGCGGAGATCTCGCCGGTGTACGCACCGGAGTCCTTGGTGGAGACGTCCTGGGCGCCGTACTTGATCTTCATCCGGTCACCGTCGACGAGCGTCTGGACGCTGCGGATGTCGGTGAACGGCGGCAGCACCGCCACCTCGACCCGCTCGAAGTCGTGCTTCTTGTCCTGCAGCGTCCACGACAGCTTCTGCAGCAGGTGCACGGCCTCGACGTGGTTGAGGTTCATCTTCCAGTTGCCCGCCATCAACGGCGTACGGGCAGCATCTGCCATGAGTCTCAGTCCTCTTCCAGTACGGCGAGACCCGGGAGCTCCTTGCCCTCCAGGTATTCCAGCGACGCGCCGCCACCGGTGGAGATGTGGCCGAACGCGTCGTCGGCGAAGCCTAGCTGCCGGACGGCGGCCGCGGAGTCACCGCCGCCGACGACACTCAGGCCATCCACCTCGGTCAACGCCTGCGCCACGGCCTTGGTTCCGCCGGCGAACGCGGCCATCTCGAAGACGCCCATCGGGCCGTTCCAGAAGACGGTCTTCGCGTCCGCGACCTCGGCGGCGAAGGCTTTGCCGGAATCGGGGCCGATGTCCAGGCCGAGCTGGTCGGCCGGGATCGCGTCCGCCGCGACCACGGTGGCCGGGGAGTCGCCCTTGAACTCCGGGGCGACCACGATGTCGGTCGGCAGGACGATCTTGTCGCCGGCGTCCTTCAGGTACCCGCGGACGACGTCGAGCTGGTCCTCCTCGAGCAGGCTCTTGCCAACCTCGTGGCCCTGCGCCTTCAGGAACGTGAAGACCATGCCGCCGCCGATCAGCAGCTTGTCGGCCTTGGCGAGCAGGTTGTCGATCACCGCGAGCTTGTCCGACACCTTCGCGCCGCCGAGCACCACCACGTACGGCCGGGCCGGCTCCTCGGTCAGCTTCTTCAGCACGCCGACCTCGGCGAGCACCAGGCCGCCGGCCGCGTGCGGCAGCTTGCGCGCCACGTCGTACACACTGGCCTGCTTGCGGTGCACGACACCGAAGCCGTCGCTGACGAACACGTCCGCGAGCGCCGCGAGCTCCTCGGCCAGCGCGCCGCGCTCGGCCTCGTCCTTGCTCTCCTCGCGGGGGTCGTAGCGAACGTTCTCCAGCAGCAGAACCTCGCCCTCGTCCAGGTCCTGGACCGCGGACTGCGCGGCGTCACCGGTCACGTCGGTGGCGAAGTGGACGGTGATCCCGTCCGGCTGCAGCAGCTCACCGAGCCGCTGGGCGACCGGGGCGAGCGTGAACTCCGGGTTCGGCTTGCCCTTCGGCCGGCCGAGGTGGGCGGTGACGATCACCTTCGCGCCGGCCTTGGCCAGCTTCACCAGGGTCGGCAGCGAGGCCCGGATCCGGCCGTCGTCGCCGATCACGGCGTCCTTGATCGGCACGTTCAGGTCGGACCGGACCAGCACCCGCTGACCGGCCAGGTCGCCCAGATCTTCGATGGTCTTCACAGTTCAGCTTCCTTCAGCTCAAGCACCAACGTCCGAAGAACCGTGCCTTGGGGGCCACAGTTCTCCGGACGCTACGTGATGGGGATCGTCAGAGCGAGGCGCCGACGTGGTTGACCAGGTCGACGAGGCGGTTCGAGTAGCCCCACTCGTTGTCGTACCAGCCGACGACCTTGACCTGGTTGCCGATCACCTTGGTGAGGCCGGAGTCGAAGATGCAGGACGCCGGGTCCGTGACGATGTCGCTGGAGACGATCTCGTCCTCGGTGTAGGTCAGGTAGCCCTTCAGCGAGCCCTCGGCCGCGGCGGCCTTGTAGGCCTCCTTGACCTCCTCGACGGTGACGTCCCGGCCGACGGTGACGGTCAGGTCGGTGGCCGAGCCGGTCGGGACCGGGACGCGCAGCGCGTAACCGTCCAGCTTGCCCTTGAGCTCCGGCAGCACCAGGCCGATCGCCTTCGCGGCACCGGTCGAGGTCGGGACGATGTTCAGCGCGGCGGCGCGGGCGCGGCGCAGGTCCTTGTGCGGGCCGTCCTGCAGGTTCTGGTCCTGGGTGTACGCGTGGATCGTGGTCATCAGACCCTTTTCGATCGTGAACGCGTCGTTGAGGACCTTGGCCAGCGGGGCGATGCAGTTGGTGGTGCAGGACGCGTTCGAGATCACGGTGTGCTTCTCGGCGTCGTACAGGTCGTGGTTCACGCCCATCACCACGGTCAGGTCCTCGTTCTTCGCCGGGGCGGAGATGATGACCTTCTTGGCGCCGTTGTCGGCGTGCGTCTTGGCCTTGGTGGCGTCGGTGAAGAAGCCGGTGGACTCGATCACCACGTCGGCGCCGACGTCGGACCACTTCAGGTTGGCCGGGTCACGCTCGGCGAACGCCTTGAAGCTGTGACCGCTGACGGTGATCTCGTCGTCGGTCGCCGAGACCTCGCCCGGGAAGCGGCCCAGGATCGAGTCGTACTTCAGCAGGTGAGCGAGGGTCTGGTTGTCGGTCAAGTCGTTGACGGCGACGACCTCGATGTCGGCACCGGACGCCTGCACGGCGCGGAAGAAGTTACGGCCGATGCGGCCGAAGCCGTTGATACCTACGCGTACGGTCACGGGACTACGTCTCCTCTGAACTGGCTTTTCACTGCCGCTACAGTCCGAACACTAGCCCAACAGCCCACCTGGCCAACTGGTAGCGTCCACATCAGACCACGTGACGCGTCAGTAGCCGGACGAGCAGACCACCCGGACGGCAAACAGCCCCGGAAAGCTCCGGGGCTGTCAGGTGTATACCAGTTGACCAGCTGGTGCCTGCGAGGCGACTCAGCCGAGCCCGAGCGCGGGGTTCGCGGTCCGCGTCCCGCCCGCGTGCTCACGGGCACCGTCGCCGCCGGCCTCCGGCTTGCCGACACCACCCAGCGGGGCCTGACCGCTGTTCAGCAGGTCGTGCGCGAACGCCGCGTCCCCCGCCTTGCCGACCCGCAGAACCCCAGCCACCTTGTCCAGGCCGGTCGGCGGCGCCTGCACCTCGTTGTCCGGCCAGCCCACCCCCGGCTGACCGTCGGCAACCATCTGGTTCTCACCCTGTGCCTTGGCAGCTGCCTCGGCCGCCTTGCGGGCGTCCTCGGCCTGCATCCGCTCGACCTCGCGCTTGATGCCGTCCTGGATGATCTTGTCGTACGCCTTGGCTTCGTCTTCTGCTGTTCCCATGCCCCAATCCAAGCAACGCGGCAAGCGCCCGGCGCGGGGTCGCAGATAACGATCCGGTCAGGCCGGGTCGAGCATCTCCGGGGTCAGGTTGGCCTCGGTGTTCGGGATGTTCAGGTCGGCGGCGCGCTTGTCCGCCATCGCCAGCAGGCGGCGGATCCGGCCGGCCACCGCGTCCTTGGTGAGGGCCGGCTCGTGCAGCTGTCCGAGCTCCTCGAGGCTGGCCTGCTTGTGTTCCAGGCGAAGCTTGCCGGCGATCTGCAGGTGATCCGGTACGTCGTCGCCGAGGATCTCCAGCGCCCGATCCACACGCGCACCGGCGGCCACCGCTGCTCGGGCCGAACGGCGCAGGTTCGCGTCGTCGAAGTTGGCCAGCCGGTTCGCGGTCGCCCGCACCTCGCGGCGCATCCGGCGCTCCTCCCACGCCAGTACGGACTCGTGTGCCCCCAGCCGGGTGAGCAGCGCGCCGATCGCGTCGCCGTCGCGGATCACCACGCGGTCCACGTTCCGTACCTCGCGGGCCTTGGAGCCGATGCCCAGCCGCCGGGCCGCACCGACCAGCGCCAGCGCCGCCTCGGGCCCGGGGCAGGTGACCTCGAGCGAGGACGACCGGCCGGGCTCCGTCAGCGAGCCGTGCGCCAGGAACGCTCCACGCCACGCGGCCACCGCGTCGCACGAGGCACCTGAAACAACCGCCGGCGGCAGGCCGCGGACCGGACGCCCACGGTTGTCGACCAGACCGGTCTGCCGCGCCAGCGCGTCACCGTCGCGAACCACGCGGACCACGTACTTCGTCTGCTTGCGGATGCCCGACGGCGAGATCACGACGACGTCGGACGGGTGCCCGAAGATCTCGGCGATGTCCTTGCGCAGCCGCCGCGCCGCGGCACCGCTGTCCAATTCGGCCTCCACGACGATCCGCCCCGACACCAGATGCAGCCCGCCGGCAAACCGCAGGATCGACGAAACCTCGGCCTTACGGCAACACGGTTTCGTCACCTGAATGCTGGTCAGCTCGGACTTCACCTGTGCTGTCATCGCCATAGAAAACATCCTCCCACCAATGTCAAAGACCTACGGACCACCAACGGGCGGCAGATGCCACGGTTACGGGTGTGCAACCTTCCGGGGGTTGGCGGGCGTTATCTCGCGGACGGGGTTGAGAGGAGGGGTATGAAGGGTTCGGACGAGGCGGAGTTCACGGAGTTTGCGGCAGGGATGATCCGGCGGTTGCGCAAGACCGCGTACCTGATGTGCGGGGACTGGCACCGGTCCGAGGATGCGGCTCAGGACGCGCTGGTGAAGGTGTATCGGCGGTGGCATCGGATCAACCGTGGACACGGGCTGAACAGCTACGCACACCAGTGTCTGGTCACTGCAGTACTGGATCAGTCGCGCCGGCCGTGGCGTCGCGAACGACTGGTCGACGCGGACGAACCTCTGCCGTCGCAGGCCGATCCGGGCGGAGTGGTCGACGACCGGCTGCTCGTCGTCCAGGCGCTCGCCGCATTGCCGCCGAGCCAACGCGCCTGTGTCGTCCTGCGGCACTACGCCGACCTCAGCCTCGAACAGACCGCCGACATCCTCGGCATCGGTACCGGCGGCGTCAAGAGCCAGACCTCCCGCGGCCTCGCCCGCCTCCGCGAACTCCTCGACCAGACCGAAAGGAGCGCCTCATGACAACCGACATCGAACGTTTGCTGGCCGCTGCGGCGGACGACACCGATCACCCACCGAACACCGACGTCGACGACCTGCTGATCCGGGCCCGGCGCTCCGTCAGGAGGACGCGAATCGCGACCGTGTCCACCGCCGTCCTCACCACCGGCGTCATCATCACCGGCATCGCTACCTGGTCCGCGAACCGCACTGCCGGCGACGGCCCGGTCGGTACGCCGACGACAGGCCGGACGATCACGATGGACGTACGGACCGGGCGCATCGTCGACGACGAGACCGGCCACCTCGTACAGGCGCCACCACCAGTCAGTCAGCTGAGCGACAACAGTCTTCGCGACCAGTGCAAGCGCGCCGATCAGGAGTACCGCGACGCCGAGCATGAGCACGGCTCCAACACCTTCGACAAGGCGGGGCCGCTCGACGACAGTTGGAAGGTCGTGGTGAAGACCGGCTCCGGGGTCGCCGCGCAAGCCAGCTTCTTGGCACCGGACAACTCGATCGCGAGCACCTGCACGCTGATCGGGCCGGGCAAGGCACAGACGTACGGACGGTTCCAGACCAAGGCGATCACCGGGCAGGCGCCTTCCGAGGCCGACCTGAACGTTCCCCGGGTCCCGTCGGACGTCCGCGAGGTCCTGGTGGACTTCGACGGCAAGTCCGATCCGCAGCAGGCGGTGGTCGGCGAGGACGGCTTCTACAGCATCGGCGCTGCTGCGCGGACCGCCCGGGTGCACCGCATCCGTGGGTACGACGCGGCAGGCCACAAGATCTACGACGTGACGATCCCGCCGATCCCGACCACACCGGCACGGCCGCCGGTGCCGTCGAACGTCACGCTCAAGATCGCCGACCCGGTCACGCCGGACGCCGTGATGACGAAGGATCCCCAGACGGGCAAGCCGCTGGCCCCTGCACCGCCGGTGAGCCCGTTGACCGACGAGCAGGTCACGAGCCGCTGTCGCAGCGTGGACGACGTCTATCGGCAAGGATCCGGTCACGATCCGCGGGACACCGTCGCCGGACCGGTCACCAAGGACTGGAAGGTGGCGCTGAAGACCGGTACGGGCGACAAGCTCACTGCCGTACTGATCTCGCCGGACCGGAAGGTCTTCGCGTGGTGTCACATGCTGGCGGCGACGGCCAAGGGTGCGTACGACTACACCCGTGGTGCGGTTCAGGCGAACGGGAAGTTCCAGGACGCCTTTGAGTTCCTCATGGTGCCGGACGGTGTCGCGCAACTGGTCGTGGATCTGCCGGCCCAAGGCCCGACCCGGGCGCTGATCTCGAACGGGTTCTACATCTGGGGCCTCACAGGCGGCAACAGCAACCTCAAGCCCGTCCGGATCCGCGGGTACGACGCCCACGGCCGTCAGATCTACACGGCGCAGAAGAGCATCGACACCGACTTCGACTAGTCAGCTGAAGATCTCGCGGTAGACCTTGGCGAGTTTGTCGGGGGCGTGGTGCAGGTCGCGGTCGTCGTCGGCGATGTCGGCGATCACGAGCTCGGCCCCGAGGGACTGCGCGGTCAGGCGCAGGGACTCGGGGTCGGGCACGTGGCCGACGTCGGCCAGGACGACGTCGATCCGCAGGTCCGGCGCGTGGCCGGCCAGCACCTCGAGGTGCGTCTCGGGCGAGAACCCGTCGGTCTCGCCCTTCTGCTCCCCCAGGTTCAGCGTGAGCAGGCGGCGGGCGCTGGTCTGCTCGAGACCGCGGCACAGCTCGGGAACCAGCAGATTCGGGATGACGGACGTGAACCACGATCCCGGACCGACGACAACCCAGTCCGCCTCCGCGATCGCGACCAGCGCCTCCGGGCACGCCGGCGGATCGGCCGGGTCGAGCGCGACGTCGACCACATGACCGTCGGTCGACGCGACCTCCGCCTGACCGCGGATCTCGGCGATCGCCTCCGGGTGCGCGGAATCCAGCCCGAGCACCCGCGCGGTGATGTCCAGCGGTACGGCGGACATCGGCAGCACCCGGCCCTGCGCACCGAGCAGCCGGGCGACCCAGTCGAGGCCGTCGACCGCCTCGCCGAGCAGCTCCCACAACGCCACGATCAGCAGGTTGCCGACCGCGTGGTCGTGCAGCTCACCGTTGCTGCGGAAGCGATGCTGCAGGACGTCGGCCCAGGTCCGGCCCCACTCGTCGTCGCGACAGAGTGCGGCCAGCGCCATCCGCAGGTCACCCGGCGGCAGGACGCCGAGCTCGCGGCGCAGCCGCCCGGACGAGCCGCCGTTGTCGGCGACCGTCACGACCGCGGTCAGCTGATCGGTGACATGGCGCAGCGCGGACAGTGACGCGGCCAGACCGTGTCCCCCACCCAGCGCGACAACTCTGGGCGCCCTCGTCATTCCCGTCCCAGGTCCCGGTGTACCACCAACGTCGGTGAGCCTTTCTCACGCAGCCGGCGAGCAATCTCCTCGGCCATCGCGACGCTGCGGTGCTTTCCCCCGGTACAGCCGATCGCGACGGTGACGAAGCGCTTGCCCTCGTTCAGGTAGCCGGTCCGCAGGGTGTCCAGCACGTCCACATAGTTCTGCAGGAACTGCTGGGCCAGCGGATGGCCGAGCACGAAGTCTGACACAGGCCGGTCACGGCCGGTCATCGGGCGCAGGTCGGGCTGCCAGTACGGGTTCGGGATGAAGCGCATGTCGGCGACCACGTCCGCGTCCACCGGGATGCCGTACTTGAACCCGAACGACACCACCGTGGCGCGCAGCTCCGCATTCTCCTCGTCGCCGAACGCGTTCACGATCTTCGCGGCCAGCTGGTGGATGTTCAGGCTGGAGGTGTCGATCACCAGGTCGGCGCCGGCCCGGATGTCGCCGAGCAGCTCGCGCTCGCGCTGGATGCCGTCCAGCAGCCGGCCCTCGCCCTGCAGCGGGTGCGGCCGGCGGACGCTCTCCTGCCGCCGCACGATGACGTCGTCGGAGGCCTCCAGGAACAGCGTCAGCGGCCGGAACCCCTTCAGCCGCAGGTCGTGGATCGCCGAGCTCAGCTCGTCGAAGAACAGGCCGGTCCGGACATCGACGACGATCGCGAGCCGCGGCGCCGCGCCGGTCCCGATGACCTGCTCGACGATGGTGGTCAGGAACATCGGTGGCAGGTTGTCCACCACGAACCAGCCGAGGTCCTCCAGGACGTCGGCGACCGAGCTGCGGCCCGCGCCTGACATCCCGGACACGATGATCAGGTTGCCGCCCGTGTCGTCCATCAGTTCTCAGTTCTCCCTGGCTCCCCGTCAGGCGTCCCGGCAGGCGCCGGCACGTCCTCGTCCAGTATCTCGCCTGTAGCCGTGTTGACCGACGGAGCCCGGCCGGTTTCCGCCTTCGTTGCAGCAGCGTTAACCGCCAGTACGACGGACTCGGCCAGCCGCGGCCCGAAACCGGGCAGGTCCGCGACCTCGGCGATGGTGGCCCCGCGCAACTTCTTCAGCGACCCGAAGTGCCGGAGCAGGGTCTTGCGGCGGACGTCACCGAGCCCTGGCACCTCGTCGAGCGTGCTCTCGACCATCGACTTCGACCGGCGGCTGCGGTGGTGCGTGATGGCGAACCGGTGCGCCTCGTCGCGCAGCCGCTGGAGCAGGTAGAGACCTTCGGACGTACGGGAGAAGATGACCGGGTCCTCCTCGTCCGGGACCCACACCTCCTCCAGGCGCTTGGCCAGACCGACGACCGGAATGTCCCCGACGCCCAGCTCGTCCATCGCCTGCCGGGCGGCCGCCACCTGGGGCGGACCACCGTCGACGACGACGAGGCCGGGCGCATAGGCGAACTTCTTCGCTCGGCCGGTCTCGGGATCGATGAGGGTGCCCGACGGGTCGTCGGTCTCGGCCTGCGTGGCGCGCTCGTCGAGGAGGCGCTTGAAGCGCCGGGTCAGCACCTCGGCGATCGAGGCGACGTCGTTCTGCCCGTCGACACCCTTGATGACGAACCGCCGGTACTCGCTCTTGCGCGGCAGGCCGTCCTCGAACACGACCATCGAGGCGACCACCTCGGTGCCCTGCAGGTTCGAGATGTCGTAGCACTCCAGCCGCAGCGGCGCCTCGGGCAGGTCGAGCGCGGCCTGGATCTCCTCCAGCGCCAGGTTCCGGGTGGTCAGGTCGCTGGCCCGCTTGGTCTTGTGCATCGTCAGCGTCTGCAGCGCGTTCCGCTCGACGGTCTCCATCAGCGCCTTCTTGTCGCCGCGCTGCGGGACCCGGATCGACACCCGGGCGCCGCGCTGCTCCTCCAGCCACTCGGTCAGCGCGTCGGCGTCGTCGGGCATCGTCGGCACCAGGATCTCGCGCGGGATCGAGTCGGCGGACTCCCCCGCGTACGTCTGCTGGATGAACTGTGAGACCAGGTCGGCGGTGGTCGCCGTGCCGTCGGCCTTGTCGGCGATCCAGCCGCGCTCACCGCGGATCCGGCCGCCGCGGACGTAGAAGATCTGCACCGCGACCTCGAGCGGATCCTCGCTGAGCGCGATCACGTCGGTGTCGGTGCCGTCGCCGAGGACCACTGCGTTCTTGGCCAGCGCCTTGTCCAGTGCGGACAGGTCGTCGCGGATCTTCGCGGCGCGCTCGTACTCCAGCTCGGCGGCCGCGGCCTGCATCTCCTTCTGTAGCCGGCGCACGTACGTCGCGGTCTGGCCGGACAGGAACGCCGAGAAGTCGTCGACGATCTTGCGGTGCTCCTCCTGCGTCACCTCGCCGGTGCAGGGCGCGGCGCACTTGCCGATGTACCCGAGCAGGCAGGGCCGGCCGATCTGGCGGTGCCGGTTGAACACGCCCTTGCTGCAGGAGCGCATCGGGAAGACCCGGAGCAGCAGATCCACGGTTTCGCGGATCGCCCAGGCGTGGCTGTACGGACCGAAGTACCGCACGCCCTTCTTCTTCTCGCCGCGGCCGACCATCACCCGCGGGTAGTCCTCGTTGAGGGTGATCGCGAGCCACGGGTACGACTTGTCGTCGCGGTACTTCACGTTGAAGCGCGGGTCGTACTCCTTGATCCAGGAGTACTCCAGCTGCAGCGACTCGACCTCGGTGGCGACCACGGTCCACTCGACCTTGGCGGCGGTCGTCACCATCGCCTGCGTACGGGGATGCAGGTTCACCAGGTCCTGGAAGTACGACGACAGGCGGGCGCGCAGGTTCTTCGCCTTGCCGACGTAGATCACCCGGCCGCCGGAGTCGCTGAAGCGGTAGACGCCGGGCGAGTCGGGGATCGACCCCGGTGCGGGACGGTAGGAGGACGGATCAGCCACCCAACCACCCTAGTTCGGCCCGCCGACAAATCCGGAATCGCATCAAAGTCTCTACTGCTGGTCCAATGACAGACTTGAAGGTATGACTTCACTCGACGAACTCGACCGGATCCTTCGGCAGTACGCCGGTGTCCGGGTACTCGAGGCACAGGACGACTTCTTCTACCTGTACGACCCGGAGCACGACCTGCCTGCGGAGCGCCAACAGCCGTTCGCGACCATCGTCACCGGCGACCACTACGAGAAGGTGTCCCGGCTCGACGAGCCCGGCGCCTTCCGGCTGAACCTCGGCGTCACCAAGCCGACGTACGTCAACCTCTTCGGCACTCCCCCGACCGAACGAGACGCCGACTGGGTCCTGACCACCACCCACAACTACGCCGCCCGCGACACGCTCTTCCCGCACCCCTTCTACGCGTCGCAGTACTGGATCGCCATCACCAACCCCACCGGTCTGGACCAACTCCACCCACTGATCGACGAGGCGTACGGGTTCGCGCGCCGCAAGTATTCCAATCACCGGACGCGGCAAACCGGGTGAACGTTGCGGTCGTGTTGCGGGTTGGCCCATAAGGCTGGGTTGACCCCTGGCTGGGATGGGCGCGCTGCCTAGCGTGTGGACCAGGGTAGATGTGCAGGTCCTTTGCGTGAGGCAACAAGGCCTTGCGTCAACTCGAGGGAGTTCCGCCCATGTCCCCTTCCCTTAGCAGGCCACGTGCCGTTCTGGCCGCGGTCGCAGCATCCGCATTGGCCGTCACCGGCGCGGTCGTCACCGCGACCGGCAGCGACGCCGCGCAGCCGGCTCCGGTCTCCATCCGTGGCGCCGGCAGCCCGAACGCGATCCCCGGCAGCTACATCGTCGTACTCTCCGGCCAGACCACGCGGGCCCAGACCCGGGTCGCCAGCCAGAGCCTGGCGACGAGCTACGACGTCAAGGTCAAGGACCAGTACGACTCGTCGATCAAGGGCTTCTCGGCCAGCATGAGCGAGGAGCAGGCCAAGAAGGTCGCCGGCGACTCGCGGGTCGCGTTCGTCCAGCAGAACCAGAAGATCACGGTCAGCCAGGACGACCCGCCGTGGGGCCTGGACCGCGCCGACCAGCGCGACCTGCCGCTGGACAAGAAGTACGAGCCGTCCACCGATGCCAAGAACGTCAACGTCTACATCATCGACACCGGCATCTACGCCAAGCACCAGGACTTCGGCGACCGCGCGTCGGTCGGCACCGACACCGTCGGCGACGGCCAGAACGGCGTCGACTGCATGGGCCACGGCAGCCACGTGGCCGGCACCATCGGCGGTACGACGTACGGTCTGGCCAAGGCCGCGAAGCTGATCGCGGTCCGGGTGCTCGACTGCTCCGGTTCGGGCTCCACCGAGTCCGTGGTGGCCGGGATCGACTGGGTCACCAAGAACGCCAAGAAGCCGGCGGTCGCGAACATGAGCCTCGGCGGCGGCGCGGACGACGCGCTCGACGCGGCGGTGAAGGCGTCGGTCGGTGCGGGCGTCACGTACGCCGTTGCCGCCGGCAACGACGGCGCGGACGCGTGCCAGAGCTCGCCGGCCAAGGAGCCGTCGGCGATCACCGTCGGCGCCACGGACGACGCCGACCAGCGCGCCGACTTCTCGAACTTCGGCAAGTGCGTGGACGTGTTCGCGCCGGGCGTCGACATCACCTCGGTCGGTATCACCGGACCGGACGCGACCGCGAAGATGAGCGGTACGTCGATGGCGACGCCGCACGTCGCGGGCGGAGCCGCGCTCTACCTGGCCGACCACCCGGACGCCACCCCGGCCGACGTCGCGAAGGCGCTGCTCGCCAGCTCGACGCCGGACAAGGTCGGCGACCCCGGCACCGGCTCGCCGAACCAGCTCCTCTACGTAGGCGCCTCCGACCAGTCCTGACGCACTACTGACCCTTGCGTCCGAAGAAGTGTGGCCGTCGGCCCTCGCTTCTTCGGACGCAAGGTCGGGTCAGGCGGACTCGACGATGTTGCCGCCCTCGACCTTGACGTTCACCGCCGGCAGCGGCGACTGCGCCGGCCCGCTGACCGGGCTGCCGTCGGCGATGCTGAAGTGGCTGTTGTGGAACGGGCAGACGATCTGGCCGCCCTCCACCGAGCCGATCGGGTTGCCCTGGTGCGTACAGACCGCGGAGAACCCCTTGTAGGTGCCGGCGGTCGGCTGCGTCACCACGACCTTCGCGTCGCTGAACACCTTCCCGCCACCGACCGGTACGTCGGACACCGGGCCGAGCACCGAACCGCCGCCGGCCGGCGCACTCGACGACGGTGCGCTCGACGACGGTGAGGTCGCACCGCTGCTCGGTGCGGAACTGGAGCCACTGGCCGACGGCGCTCCACTGGTGGAGTCGCCGCCACCGCAGGCCGCGAGGAGCGGCGCGCCGGCACCTGCCAGGGCGACCATCGCCGCGCAGCGGAGTACGGACCTGCGATCGCGCAGTCCGTCCGCCGGTATGGCAGATGAAGTGGCCGGTGCCGTCGTGTCATCGCTCATGAATCTGGACCTCCAGGAGCTGATCGTCGAAGTAGTTGAACGCAGTACACCAGGTCAAACGACCTGATCAGCCGAACGGTTCACCTTGAACCGCACTTTGAAGGTTCCTGAGAATCAGCTGGCAGTCCTGGTCACCGTGGCGACCACCCGTGCGGCCAGCTCCACGACCGCTTGACGGGTTTCGGACTGCAGCTCGGACGAGTGCAGCGGCCACGCGCCCGCGACGTGCGCGTCGTACGGCAGCACCACCGGTTCGAGACCGCGCTGCCGGAAGGCGTCCCCGAGCCAGCGCGCCGTACCTTCGCCGGCATCCTCGACCAGGGTGATGACGACAATGCCGTGGCTGAGCAGGAGATCCTGTCCGGCCGGGCTCAGCGTGTCGAGCTGCTGCAAGCAGTAGCCGGCCGCCTGTGGCGCGGACGGGACGACGAGTACGGTGCAGTGTCCGGTGTTGGCCATCTCGGTGGCGATCTCGTCGAACATCGTGCCCGGGCAGTCCACCACCGCCAGCGCGACGTCCCGCGCCCCGGCGCTCTGCGTCGCGGCGAGCGTCGAACGGAGTGCGGGGACGGTCGGATCGCTGCGGATCAGGCTCACGCCCTCGATCGCCCCGGCACCCAGGTTGAGCTCGAGCCGCCGCGACAGCTCCGCACCTGCGGGATCCACGTCGACCGCGACCACCCGGTCACCACGCTGGGACGCGAGCATCGTCGCCAGCAGCGCAGC
Source organism: Kribbella sp. NPDC048928 (assembly GCF_043197975.1). NCBI lineage: Bacteria > Bacillati > Actinomycetota > Actinomycetes > Propionibacteriales > Kribbellaceae > Kribbella > Kribbella sp. NPDC048928. The sequence continues at coordinate 561,177 of NZ_JBICUC010000005.1, forward strand.
AACCGTCGACGTACCCCCGTCGATCACCGGACTCGTCACCCCGATCCGCCGAGTGATCGCGATCGGGCTTCGAATCGCCGCAAGATTGTCCACATCCCGCCGCAGCTTCCCCGACCCACCGATCACGGATGCCGCGTCAGAGGCCAACCTGCCCAGCTTCCGGAACACCGACCCACTGCTGTCCGGCTTCCCCCGGGGTTCCCACTGTGCCGACATCAGCCGCAGCCTATCGCCCTGCCGGCTGGAGTCAGCCATTCCCACGCGGGTCAGAACCGGTGCAGCAGGCTGGTGTAGACGCCGAACACCCCGAGCGCGGCCGGCACCGTCGCGATGATCGCGATCACCTCGATGTAGTCCAGCACCTGAGTCAGCCGCGCACGGACATGCTCGGCCGGCGTCAACCCGAGCCCTGACGCACAGAACATCGCCACGAGGACCAGCAACCCGAGCGCGATGAACGCACCGCCCCGACCGGTCACAGCAGCGATCAGTACGCAACCCGAGACGATGACGAAGGCAGCCGCGAACAGTACGGCGACCTCACTCACCAGCGGGTACATGCGCGACCGGGAGGCCAGCAGGAACGACAACAGCAGCGCCAGCGCGACCGCCCAGGGCGACCCGTCCCGGAGCAGCACGATTCCTGCCGCGGCCGAGGACACCGCGAGCGGTACCGTGGCCAGCGCGAGGCCCAGGTGCGCGGCATTCAGCGCGTTCTGTACGCCGTCACGCAGGATCTCCTGTCCCGCGGCACGTTGGTCGTCAAGGTTCGACAACCCGGACAGCGCCAGCGCCATCCGCGGCAGCAGGCCCAGGAGCAGTACTGCGATCAGCGCCGCCAGAGCTCCCACCCCGGCAGTGGCCAGGCCCGTGCCGACACCGATCATCCAGACCGCGACGAACACCAGGGCCGCGGCTCCCGCGACAACACCGCCGGCGGCGACCCCGGCCGCAGCGTAGAGAAGCGGACCGAACGCGAGGCACAGTGCGCCGACGGTCAGGACCAGCCCGAGCCGCCAGCCGGAGTCGAGCGCCCAGAAGCCGACAGCCAGGGCCAGCATGACGGTCGCGATCGTCACCAGCGGGAACGACATCAGCTTGTTGCCTGCACGCCCCAGAGCGATGCCCACGAACGCACCGATCGCCGCGAGTACGAGCAGCACTGCCGCCGTGAACGCCTCAGGCGCAGCCACCAGGACGGAGATCGCGCCGGCGATCACGGAGAAGACCAGTCCGGTGCCGGCGAGGATGCGGCGATGCTGCGGCTGGAACGCCGTACCTCGTCGTTTCAGGTCCGCGACCGCTTCCTCCGTCACGTCATAAACGGTCGGCGGCGGTGGCAGCTCCCCCTCGGCGGCCAGGCGCAACACGGCGCCGTCGAGCACCATCGAGCCGGCCAGAGTGCCTTCGGGCGGTACCAGGGTGCCGTCCGCCGTGGTCAGGAAGCGCCGCTGCGGCATCTCCTGCAGCGGTTCGTCGAGCATCCGGAGCAGGTCCGGCAGCAGTACGCCGAGCGGCTCGTCCGCGGGAAGCACTGCGTCCAGCCGGCGACGCCGACCGATCACCGTGACACGGCTGTACACACTCATCCGGCCTGCACCAGCTTCTCCATCACCTTCGTGTACTTGTCCCAGTCGCGCGGGTTCCGCCCGTTGCCGAGCGGGTACCAGATCGCCGGCCTGCGCGGCGGGCCGATCGCGAGGGCGGTCGGGATGCCCTCCACCGACAGGGCCTCCAGCAGTGGGCGGCCGTTCAGGGCTTCGAACCCGGCGGCGAGGCCGATCGGGCACGGCAGGCCGGCGAACCGCGGCTGGTAGGTCCCGTCGGCAGCACCGAAGGAGCCCATGACGATGGCCGAGATCAGCTCGAAGTTGTCGGCGACGTCGTCGACCAGCACACCGAGCTCGGCCGTCGAAGGGAGCTCTGTCCCCGGCTGCGCCACGCACAGGGTGACGGTCTCGTCGACGCCCGACATGGTCCGCCGCAACTCGAGGGTGCCAACCGCCGGCTTGGACTCGCCGCCGACCGGTCCCGACAGCACCAGCCAGGTCGGCGCCGGCGCGCGGCCCCGGCAGTACTCCGTCAGGGCCGCCGGGCTCCACGGCTGCGTCACCGGCTCCGACGTCGACCAGCCGGTCGGATCACCGCCGGCAGTCCCGGTGAACAACTTCTCCGCGAGGTGCCCGATCTCGAGCGACTCCGTCGCCTGGTGCCGCACCCGCACGGTCAGCTGCAGGTGCGCGGTGGGCGGTTCCTCGACGACGAACGCCGGGTGGATGTCCGGAGCCGGCTCGTCCGCACCGGTCAGCTCGGTGGTGAACAGGTCACCGGTCCACTTCATCCGTGCCCCGTTGAGCCCGTCGAAGTGCTCGTCGACGTCCACCGCCACGATCCACCGCGACCTCGGGTCGCTGAACAGCTTGGAGCGGACCGGCCAGGTCAGCCGCGTCTCCGGGGCGGTGACAAGCTGCACGCCACGATCTTGCGCGGCTGCTGCGGCGATGGCGTCCGACAGCCACGAGGACATCCCCACCACGGCGCGGTCCTGCATCACCACCGCAACCTGGTCGGTCACCAGGTCCACTCCTGGGCTGAAGATCAGCTCGTTCGGCATCAGCTCTGCTCCTGTCCGGCAGCGACCGGCGACGTGGTGCAGACGCGACCGCCGAGTCGCGCCACCTGGTCCTCCGCGTACCGATGGGCGATCCCACGCGCACGTTCGTCGGGAGCCGCCCGCACCTCCACCCACCAGGCCGGCGTCTTGACCGCGCCGACAGCTGGACCGAGTAGCCGTTCCACCTCGCCGGGCACCTGCACGAGGAGCGGAATCTCGATCGACACCACAGGCACGCCGTCTTCGTCGCACAACTGGACAACGGCTCCGTCAGCCACCGCACGCACTCCGAGGTCTTCCCCGGTCGCGCCAAGTCCACCGAGAATGTCGTCGCTCGTCGGGCGTCCGTCGAGCAGCAGGACCAGGTCATAGCTCATCTCGTAGCTCCTCCGTTCGACCGGGATCCGGCCTCGACCGTGTCCGACAACGCCGCCTGTACGAGCTGTGGTGCGTCGCCGCGCCGTACGAACAGACCGCGGCCAGGCGGGTAGTCACCCGGGTACGCTCCGGTGAAGAGCTGCCCCTCGCTCCGGTCGCCGGACATGACAAGTCCTGCCGTCCCCGACTCGAGGACCGCGGACAGGAACGGCTCGTACAGCTGCCGCGACGCCCCGGAAGCCCGCCGGGTCACGATGAAGTGCAGCCGGATGTCCCGGCCCGCGCCGACGTACGGCAGGAACGGGTCCATCGGTGACTGGCCGCCGGTCGTCAGCAGGTCGTAGTCGTCGGCCAGTACGACGATGCGCGGCCCGCCCCGCCCCGCCTCCGGCACCACGCCCGTGTCGTCGGGCATCCGTTTCGCAAGCTCCTGTGAGACGCCCGCCGCGAGTCCCGCAGCGACCCGGCCGGTGGGCGCATATCCGCCGACGTACGCGGCCGGGACGTACTCGCGCAACCCGCGCCGTGGATCCAGGACCGCGAACACCAGCTCGTCGGAGGTGTGCTGGTCGATGAGCTGCTGCACCACGAGCCGTACCAGATTGGTCTTGCCCGATCCACTGTCGCCGAACACGACCAGGTTGCTGTCACGGCCTGCCAGGTCCAGATACACCGGTTCCAACGCCCGCTCGTCCACAGCGATCGGTACGACACCTTGCCGGCCGGCCGTGTCCGTCAGGTTTGCCCGGGGCAGCTGCAGCGGCAAGATCCGGATCTGCGGCGCCCGCGGCCCGTTCCAGGCGGCCCGTGCGGTCATCGCCTGGGCATCCAGCACAGCAGACAAGTTGTCGTCGGACGCATCGCCGTCGACGCGCGGCAACGCCAGCTGCACGAACAGCTTGCTGCCCGGCGCCAGCATGCGGCCCGGACCGGACTTGCGCAGGACCTCCTGCAGCCGACGGTCGATGTTCGAGTCGGACGCATCGTTCAGCCGCAACTCCAGCATCGTGCCGAACAGCGCCTGGTTCTGCATCCGGATGTCGTTCCAGCGCATCATCCCGGCCACCACGTGGATGCCGTAGCTGCTCCCCCGCTGCAGGATGTCCGTCAGCGGCTCCTCCAGCTCGTCGAACGTCGTCCGGACGGCACCGTAGTTGTCGACGATCAGCACGACGTCCGCAGTCGGCAGCTCCGGGATGCGCCCCGCCGCGTGCTCCACCCGCAGACCTTCCATGGTGTCGAGTGCGTGGTTGCGGAACACCCGCTCACGGATGTCGATCATGGTGCGGATCTCTTCGACGGTACGGCGGACGCGCTCGCGGTCGGTGCGCAGCGCGACGCCGCCCACGTGCGGCAACTCGGAAAGGGCCTGCATGCCGCCGCCCGCAAGGTCCAGCGCGTAGATCGCGACCTCTCGTGGCGTGTGCGTGTGGGCGAGCGACGTGACGACCGTACGCAGCGCCGTCGTCTTCCCGGACTGCGGGCCACCGACGAAGGCCACGTGTCCACCGGCCCGCGTCAGGTCCAACCGGTACACGTCCTGTCGCTGCCGGCGCGGGTCGTCCACCACACCGACGGGCGGCTGCATCTGCGGCGCTCCGACCGTCAGCTGGAGTCCGCGGTCCGTGACGAAGTCCGTGCGTCCGGCCAGAGCGTCCAACGTGCACGCGGCAGGCAGCGGCGGCAACCAGATCTTCAGCACCGGCTTCGCCGCCGTACGGACCTGGTCCACGAACGTGTTCAGGACGGTCGGTCCGGTGGTGCGCTCCGTCGCAGTGGGTTCGGCCGGCGTACCGAGGAGCTTCTGTGGCGGCTGCTGGTACGTCGGAATCTCGTGCGGGCGTACGCCGACGGCCTCGTCCTCCTGCTGCTCGCCAGCCGGCGGCACGTACGGCCCGGAGACGTACGCGGCCTTGAACCGCTGGTAGACGCTGGTGTCCACCTTGAGGTAGGCGAAACCGGGCAGCGGCGGCAGGTGGAACGCGTCGGTGGTGTCGAGAACGGTCCGGCTCTCGTCTTCGGAGAACGTCCGGAGCCCCAGACGGTACGACAGGTAGGTGTCCAGCCCGCGCAGTGCACCCGACTCGATCCGCTGGCTCGACAGCAGCAGGTGCACGCCGATCGAGCGGCCGATCCGGCCGATCGACAAGAACAGGTCGATGAAGTCCGGGCGCTGGTTCAGCAGCTCACCGAACTCGTCGATGATCACGAACAGGTGCGGCAGCGGTGCCATCTCCGGGCGCTGCCGGCGGTAGAGGCGGTAGTCGGTGATGTTCGCGACGTTGCCCGCGTCCTTCAGAACCTGCTGCCGGCGCTGGACCTCCCCCGACAGGCTCGCGTACGCACGCTCGATCATGCTGTCGTCGTCCTGCAGGTTCGTGATGATTCCGGCGACGTGCGGGACGCCCTCGAACGGCGCGAACGTGGCACCGCCCTTGAAGTCGACCAGTACGAACGCCAGATCCTCGGGTGTGTGGGTCGCCAGCAGCGCCATCACCATCGTCCGCAGGACCTCGGACTTGCCGGAACCGGTCGCGCCGACGATCAGGCCGTGTGGGCCCATGCCGAGTTGCGCCGACTCCTTGAGGTCGACCAGCGTCGTACCCCCGCTGTCGTCGACACCCAGCGGCACGCGCAGGAAGGCCCGGTCGGAGCGCGGCTGCCAGAGCTGCTGAAAGTTGACCCGGGCAGCGTCGCCGATGTTCAGCAGCCCCATGAAGTCGATGTCGTCCAGCTGGACGTCCTCGTCGAGCGAGTCGGCGGACAGCCGGAGCGGCGCCAGCGTGCGGGCGATCCCCTCGGCGAGCGCCCGGTCGACGTGATCCACCTGCCCGCCGGCCGCGATCGGATACTGCCCGCGCAGGTCCTCCACGCGCACATCGTCCCCGTACACCGTGATGCGGATCGTCACCGCGCTCGGCTCCTGGACGCGGTCGGACACCAGATGCAGCACGGTCACACCGAGCTCCCCCGGCACGAGCGTGTCGTCGGCGCGCGGACGGACCTCTTCGGACACATCGCCGTACGTGTCGTGCAGCACCAGCAGCCGCTGCGTGAGCCGTCGCCGATCGTCGAACCCGACCGAGCCCCGCCGCGACTCCGTCGCCCATTGCACCCGCTCCGACAGATCGTCCGAGAGCAGCTGCGACAGCGCCCCGGGGCTGTCCGCGATCCGCCGGAACGGCGTTGCGCCGATCCGGCGATCGGGATCCTCGACGTGCGGCAGCCACGTCAACCAGTCCCAGTCCGCCTTGGCCTTCTCGGGGAACGCGGCAGCAACGGCAACATCCCCCGGCGCATGCCACACCGCGGCCTGGACGAGCAGTGACCTGGCGACCCGTACGACGCCCTCACGATCGCCCACGATGCTCACGTTGCCTACGTGATCCAGAGGCACGGTCAGGGGCATCTCCGGGATCAGCGTGAACCGGCGGACCAGTGCATTCGCCTCCGCCATCATGAACTGATCCGGCGGCTCCATCGCGGAGCCCGACTGCCCGACCACCGCCGGTACGACCGGAACGCGGCCTGTGCCACAACGCGGTTGCAGGAAGTCGCTGTCCGTACGACGGCGCTCCCACAGCCGCGAGACGTCGTTCACGCAGTCCAGCAGCGCGTCCGGCGGTGGGTTCAGCGCCAGCGCCGCAGTGCGGGCCTTGCGCTCCTGCACCGAGAACTCGTCACGCAGCCGCTCCAGGTAGTCCAGGTAGCGGGTGCGCTGGTCCTTGCGCTGCTTGCCGCCACCCCCGCGGCCGGCCAGCATGCCGCCGAGCATGCCGACCACGGTGACAACGGCCATGCCGATCCCGATCATGACCATCGGTCCGGACCGGCCCATGGTCATCATCACCATCGACCCGACACCACTGAGCGCCGGAAGGACCTGCATCATCGCGCCGCCGCCCCCGGCCCGGCCGCCGGCGCCGCCGAGCGTCGGCGCGGGCTCGATCACCCGCTGGCGCTCGGTCCCGGGCGCCGGTACCCGTCTCGCCGGGCGATGCACGATAGCCACTAAGGTTTCCTCCGCTGCCCGGTCCGCACAGAGGTGGGGGGACTTTGTTACGTACCAACTGAATGCCCGGCACACTTTAGTAGTGGGAGAGGGTGGAGATGACTGGCACGACGGACGATTCGACAGTTCTGAAAGCGATTGCGGATCTGGCGCCGATGTGGCTGCCGGGCTGCGAGGTCGACACCGAAGATCGCACCGTCGAGGTCGGCTGGGGTCGCGGGGCGCTGCAGATGTCCGCCGTCGTCGGACTGGGCGAGATCATCGATCGGTGCCTCCAGCTACCACAGCAGCTGTGGGCCGATCAGATCGAGGCCTGGCTGCGAGCGGTCGTCGCCGAGGGCGAGCTTGCCACCGAGGAGCACCGCTACGGTGACGTCGCTGTCCGGCAGCGGGCCATGCTGCTCCAACGCGGCTGGTCGGCCCGGACCGCGGGGCCGGTCGCCGACGCCCTGATTCCGTTCGGCGATCACTTCGAGGTCGTGGTTTTCATTGGCACCGCCAACGACTACCGGCGGCTCACCGTCGTCCGGCGCTCGATGCTCGGACTCGGTGATCCGGACGTACCGTCACCGGTGCAGCTGACCCTCACCCACATCGCCGACCTGCGCCCGGTCGAGCACGAGGGCTTCTCGGTGCTCCGCCGCGAGGACGACCCGCTGGTGTCGATGGCGATCGTGGACCGGGACAGGTTGTTGCCTCGCGCATCCATCGGGCTCGGCGTGCTGGTCGGCGTACCGCGACTGAGCGAGGTGGCGTACTGCGATGCCGATGCGGGACAGGACGTTGCGGATCGGCTCGCGCAGTACGTCGCGGACTCCTACCAGGACGCGACGGATCGGTGCAGCCAAGACCTGTACTGGCTGCAAGGAGACCGGATGGTGCAGATACCGATCACGCTCGCCACGCCGCCGGCCGTGGTGCTGCCGGCAGCGCTCCTGCCCTCACCGCGCCGTACCTGGCTGCGGCACCTGCTCGAGCAAGTCTTCCGTCGCTGAACTACTTGTTCGGTGATGCGCTCGGAGGGCTCTGCGACGCCGTGTTCTGCGGTGACGGGCTGACCGGGCCGGTGGTCGGCTGCTGGTTGTTCTGGTGCTCCTTGGCCGACGACGACTTGAAGTACGAGACACCCGCGCAGCCCGCACACGCGACCACGCCGATCATCACACTCGCGAAAACCTTGCCGGTCTGCTCCTTGAGCGAGTTCTTGGTCCGCTCGGAGCCGAACAACCACGCCTCCCGCAACCGCCGCCGCCGTACCGCCACGGACTCGATGACCTGCGTGCCGTAGGTGTTGCTCGACATCAGCCCTCAACCCAGTCACGCCACTGATCGATGTCCGGTGCATCGATCGTCGTACCGGCCGCGAACTCCTGAACAGCCCGCCCCGGGCGGTACGCGGCGATCAGGACATCCAGATCGTGACAGAGCAGCATCGGAGTCTCCGGGCGCTCCCGAACCAGCCGGTCGAACACCGCCCGGGCCTCGGCCGGCTGCGTCACACCGGACCGGCCGAGCCAGATGTCGATCTGCACCGGATAGCCGTCGATCGCCTGCCTGTCCTCAGGCCCGGGATCCGGCACCGTGTGATGGTTGGGCTGGATCAGGTACCCGACCACGCCGTCCACGGTCCTGGCCGGGCCACGCAGCCCGTACTCGTCCGGCTCGGTCTCGGAAGCGTTCGGAATCGGCTCCAGGGCGAGAAGTTCCTGCAGCGCCCTTGCCTCGTCGGAGGTCGTCAGCCGCGACCTCAGAAACAAGTTCTCCTGCGTGGACATCTACTGCTCCTTCACAAACGTCAACATCCGGCCGTCACCGAGAATGATATGGATCTTCGAAGCCAGCCGGCCGCCTCGCTGCGCCCGGGCCCCGCGGTAGGCAGCCCTTGCGGCTTGTTCAGTGAGGCCGACATTGCGACCGTCTACGACGACCTCGCCGTCGACAGGCGGCACCTGTCCGCTTCCGTGGTTGATGGCTCGCTTGGCTGCCGCAGGCGAGGAACTCCCCAGGGTCTTGAACTCTGTGATCCGGCCGACGTCCGACGGATCCTTACGGACCATCGCATCTGGGTTCCTCGTGCCCTGCACCCTCTGGTCCTCCGGGCGGGCGTCAACCCGCCAGCCTTCCTGCTCGAGCCGCTCGGCGACCGCAGGCTCGTCATAAATGAGCGCACCGTCCGGATCGTGCACCCCAGGAGCGAAGTCCCGGCCGAGCCCCTGGTGATGGAATGCAGGGTCGAACCCGGCCTTCACAGTCCTTCCGAAGTCCGCGTCCCCAGGGACCCAGTTCTGTGACTGCGGCTCGTACCCGCCCTGCTGCTGGTACTGCGCCGGCGGCTGCTGCTGCTGCGCGGGCGGCTGCTGGTGCTGCTGCGGAGCCTGGTGCCATTGCTGCGGATCGGTCCCTGGGTCGTGTCCGGCCGGCCCGAAGCTGGGATACGGCTGCGGCTCGGGAGGCATCGCCTCGCTCGGGTGGTACGGACCCGTGTGGTCACGCACGAACAGATGCCACCGACCGTCGGCGTCCTGGAACTTGGTCGCCCCCGCTTCGAGCCCTGCCGGAGCGTGCGCCCTCGGAACCGGCACCGGGTAGAAGTCCGAGTGCGGCAGATGAATCACCTCGTCGATGCCCTGCAACGGATCGCGCAGGTACGTCATGTCCTTCCCGAGGCGCGATTCGATGTGCACCATGATCTCGTACCGGTGCCCCCCGACCTCCTTCTTGTCGGAGTGGGTGAAACCCTTGTACCGCACGGTGCCGCCGAGTTCATGGGAATCGACGAACGCCTGCTGACCCCTCGGGTCCCGGATCCGTACACCTCGATGCACGGTGCCGTCGAAGTTCGGCATCTTGTGCATCGCCGAGATCGCACAGCGGACGACCGGATGCTTCTCCACGCGGACATCTCCGACGTGGAACGCCCTGTTCATGTTCTCCACGAAGTCGTTGAGCAACAGCTCCGAGGCCTGGATGTCGGTGTCGGTGAGCTTCGCGATCTCCTTCTCCCCGAGCCAAATTCGGCCACGCCGCCTGAACTCGTCCAGCTGGCCCTTCGAGTAGGGGGCGTACCGTTGCCGGAGCGCCTCGGCGTCGGCTCTCGACGCACGGAAGTTCGGATCCGCCAACTCGGACCGCCATGGGCCTTGCGGGTGCCAATCGCTCGGGTGGTAGGTCCGGGTCGACCGGCCGCCCGCCGCGACAGGTTGCACACCCTCGTACCACTGCTCCCGCGGCGGCTCCACCCCAGTGGGCCCAAAATGCCCCGGCCCACCCGGCACACCGCTCGGCCCAAAGTGCTCCGGCCCACCCGGCACACCGCTCGGCCCGAAATGCCCCGGCCCGCCTGGCGTACCGGTCGGCCCGAAGTCCTGCGGCCAATGCTCGACTCCCCCGTCCCACGGATCGGCGTGCCCCGCCGGCCCCGCAGGATTCCTCCGCTGGTCCGCCCGCGGCGGCTCCCACTGCGGCTGACCATGCGGCTGCGGCGGACCCGACTGACCACCCGGATGCGGCGCATACGGCCCACCAGGCTGGTACGGCGGACTCTCCGGGCCACGCTGGTACGGCGGATTCCCCGGCCCACGCTGGTACGGCGGATTCGGCCCACCAGGCTGATGCGGCGGATTCCCCGGCCCACGCTCGTACGGCGGGTTGCCCTGACCGTGAGGCTGCGGCGGACCTGAATGCGGCCCGTTCGGCCCACCCGGCTGATTCGGTGGGTTTCCCGGCCCGCGGTACGGCGGATTGCCCTCACCGTGAGGCTGCGGCGGCCCCCATTGCCCGTCCGGACCACCTTGCCCACCCGAGCGCGGCGGGTTTCCCTGGCCGTGCATGTGCCTCGGGTCGCCTTGCCGCCACGGGTCGCCCGGCGCTGCCGGTCCGTTCCGGGGAGGCACATGGCTGCCATCAGACGCCTGCTGCCACTCAGGCCGACGAGTGCCGTCGTCCGAGCCGCGTCCAGCATGTCCGCCCTGGAGGTGCTCCCACACTGCAGGCTCGGCGGCCGCCGGCGGATTGTGCTCCGCATGCGCGGCGAACCACTCCGACATCGTCGGGTTGGGTGGCGGAGCATCCAGGTCAAGGGGCGCACTCGGCTTCAGCCGGCTCTCCTCGCGAAGATGCCGCATCACGGCGGCCGACTCGTGCTCCGCGGTCCGTGGCGGACCTTCCCAATGCCCTCCCGGCTCACGAACGGCGAAGTGCAGGTGCTCGATGTTCACCGGCAGCGGGAGCTTGCTCCCGTCCTTGACCATGTCCCGCATGATGGCCGCGATCTGCTCGGGACTTCCGTCCTTCAGCTTCCGCGCCGCCTCCGAGATCTGGCCGTCGAACCACTTCACCGAACCGTCCAGGTCGACGAACGCCGCGAACCGGTGCCCACCCTGTTTGAAGGCCACTCCGATGTTGGCGTGCGTTCCGGGTGGACGTCCCTGCAGCCGGTCCCGGACTAACTGGAACGCATGGTGGTCGACCGCGAAGTCGCCTTCGTGACCGGGCGGCCGGACGAACGTGTTCTCCGGCGGGAAATCTCCCAGACCCATGTGTTCGAGCGTCACGTCGTGCCACTCGCCGTTGCCGGAGCGGTTGCCCTTCGCCACCCGCGGGGCATCTCCGTTCAGGATGTCGCAGAACCTTCGGGTGATCTCGGCGCAGTTCATCTTCAGCGCGCGGCTGCCGTCGAACAGGTTGATCTTGTGCGCCCACCGCAACAGCCGCTTCAGCGAATGCACCGCCCGCTCGCGAGGCTCCCCTCGCCGGCTGCCGACGCCTTCCTCGAGTTCGTCCTGATAACGCCCGGTGGGGTCGTGGTCGCTGAAGGAACCGGGATCCACCGTCGCCGGATCCCTGCCTTCGCCACCTCGCAGATGATCTGGCAGGTACTTCTCCGACTCTCGTTGCCGCTCGACAGGCGAGTCGTACCTCGGGTCGTTGGCGCCGTCGAACTTCTTCCCGCCGTCCGCGTGGCCGGCGTGCGCGGTCTGCGGCACGACCTGCGGCTCACCATCCGGCTGGCTCCCGTGCTGCCCCTCATGCCGGCCCTCGTGTGCTTCCACGACCGGCTCGTCAGCGTGCGAGTGCTGCGGCGTTCCGTCTGCGTTGTGCTCCGGCGCTCCATCCGCACCGCGATCCTGCGCTCCGTCCGCACTGCGCTCCTGCGCTCCGTCTGCGCTGTGCTCTGGTGTTCCGTCCGCAGGATCGGTACGCGAGCGCGGTGGCTCATCCGCAGCATCACGTGTCCGCTCGGCGCCGTCGCCCGCATTGTCACCGTTGGGTTCGCGGCGCGGTTCCGGCGTCCGGCCGCGTACTGGTTGCACGCCTTCGAGGCGCTCCGGGATCGTTGGCTCCTTGCCGGCCAGCCGGTCCGGAATGGATTGCCTCGGCGTCGTGGGGACAGGATCGCCGTCAAGACGTTCCGGAATTGTCGGGCGTCGTCCGTCCAGGGTGTCGGGGATCCGACCGCGCGACCCGCTGTCGCGCCCGGCTGCGTCACGCCCGGTGCCGTGCTCCGAAGTGGGATGAGGGGCTTCGCCTGCGTGCATGGGCATCACCGGCGGTGGAACGATGGGCGGTGGCACGACGGGGTCGGCCGTACGGCCGACTGCAGCCGGCTCGTTCGGCCGCGCGGGATGCCCCTCCGCCGAAGGCGTCGACTCGGTCCTCGCGGGATCCGGCGTGCTCTGCCCGGTGTGGGTCGGGTCCGGCGTGCTCTGCCCCGTCCGCGTGGGATCCGGTGTGCTCTGGCCGGTGTGGGTCGGGTCCGGCGTGCTCTGGCCGGTGTGGGTCGGGTCCGGACTCGTCTCTGGGTGCGACACCGGGTTCGAGGTCGACTCGGCGTGCGACGGATCCGGCGCAGAGGTCTCCGTCGGGTTCGTGCCGTCGGAGGGGGACGACCCTGCCCTCCTCGGGTCGTTGCTTACCGTCGGGCGTGCGTCGGCCTTGCTCGACGACGGGTCCGGCGTGCGCCCGGGGTCTGTCCGGGAGTCGGGCGTCCTGGATCCAGGATCGGTCCGTGAACTGGCACCCGGATCGGTCCGGTTCCCCGTGGTCCCCGGGTCGGTGCGCGTCCCCGTCTCCGGGCGGGTCGAGGACGTCGTCGTACCTGGCTCGGTGCGACCGCCCGGCGTCGTCGTACCCGGCTCTGTGCGACCGCCCGGGGTCGTCGTGCCTGGGTCTGTGCGACCGGTCGGGCCTCCCGGGTTGGGATCGGTGCGGCCGATCGGTGCGGCCGGCGGCGGATTGTGGGTGGCGGGGATCGGCGCAAATGGCGGTGGTACGACGGTCTCGGGGTGGGAGCCCGGTGGTGTCGAACCAGGGGGCGTTGTGCTCGGGCCCTGGCGTGAGTCCGGCTCGGTACGGGCCGGCGGTGTGCGCGGTGTGGTCAGCTCGTCGGGAAGAGTCGGCGTGGTGATCGGCTCGACGGACGGGACATGGGTGACGGGGATCGAAGGATGGCCGCTCGGTAGCTCGACCGTCGGATGCGTAGCTCCGCCGTCGAGGCCGTGCGTCGCCGGCAGGTCGATCTTCGGCGTGTTCTGCATCCTGAAGGTCCCACCGACGATCGGGATCTTCGCCAGCCCCTCGACCACGGAACTGACCTTCGGGATCTTCATCACGAGCCCGAGCGTCGCGTCGTGCATCGCGGCCCGGGTGCCACGCAGGTAGTTCACCGCGTCGATGCCCTTCGCAACGACGGGGGCGGCTCTGCCGAACTTGGACGCCATGGATGCCGCCTTGGCCTCCGCGATCACGCCGCCACCCGCGACCGTGGTAACTACGTTCGTCAGCACCATCCCAAAGGCCTTGCCGGGATTCTTGCCCCACTCATCCCACGCTGTGAATCCCTTTGCCGCAGCGGTGGCCGTCTCCCGCATGTCCTGCATCCACTTCGGCGATTTGTGCTGGCCTGTCGCGCCATCCAGCGCCGCCCAGGTGACCCACACCGGTGCAGTGACCACCGCAGCGCCCAGCTTGGCCAGGCCTTTCCATGCCTCACCCGAATCGTGAAAGGTCGGCATGTCCCAGCCCCATGTGTCCTTGGCAAAGTCCCGCACCCCCGGAATGGAAGCCAGCGCAGGAAGCACCGGGACCAGCGTCAGGAGCCCCTCGACCATGCCGCCAAGACCCGTGACGATGCCTTCGCCGACGTCCAGGAGAAAGTTCCCGACATCCTGGTACCACGGGTAGTCCCGCTCCACGGGCCCTCCCCAGGGCGGCGGCGGTGGCGGCGTCGGGAACTTGCCCTCCATAAAGTCCTGGAGCGCCTTCTGCCGCTCTTCCTTCGTCGGCCCTGGCGGAGGAATGTCACCTTCGTGCTGACCGTTTGCCTGCCAGCGGCGACCGCCGTACAGCGCAGCAATGTCGTTCGCCGCGTTCAGCGCCAATGCGGGAATGGTCATCGCAGCACCACCGGTCTTGATGATCCTGGTGGTGTCGCCACCGTTTGCATCGCCGGTGATGATCAGCGAGACGTTGCCGGTCACCGCGTTGCTCTCGTCGATCAGCGCCTGGTCGTTCTGCCAGTCCGGGTTCTTATTCTTCGCCTGCTCCAGCGCGTACGCCCGGTTCCGGAGGTCGTTGAGCTGGCGCGCAAAAGCGCGCAGGCCGATCGCGAATCCGGCCAGCACCTGCGCCACTTCCGGAAGCTTCGGCCCGAACTCACCAAGGCTGTCCTGGATCCGCTGGGTGGAGTTCACCAGCTGCTCACGCTCCGGCGCCTGGTAGCAGTCGTTGAGGTGCCGGAACTCCCTGTTGATGTGAGCGCCCACCTCGGTGAACTTCGCACCGAGCCCACTCAACGGCGAGATCTTGGACTCGATCGCCGCGGCGAGGCTGTAGACCTCGGATACCGGGATGCCTGAGGGTTGGGTCATGCAAGTAGGTCCTTGATCAAGAGGGCGACAAGCCGACGGCTGCGGTAATCGGTCAGTGCGAGGCCCGCGCAGCGGCCACCGCGTCCTCGAACCGCTTCTGACTGGGTGCGTACCAACTGATGCCGTGCTCGGCGACCAGGAAGACTTGATTCGCGTATCCCGGCGGCACGAACACCAGGAACTCTGCCTCCTGCTCGACGGACCAGTCGGCGAGTTGGTCGACCGCGACCGGCTCCGCCGGATCCTGGGCGCTCAGCCAGGCGGCGAGGCGCGCGCGCCCCTCGGCTGCGTCGGCGGCGGAGACGGCCTGCTGACCGGCCGGTCCGGCGCCGGATGGTTCGTAGTCGGTCATTCGGCCCGGACGCCTCCGTGATTGCGCCGCGCCGAGCCGGGCGGCGGCGGAATCTGGCCGTTGGCCGCGGCGCGCTGAGCGGTCGCAGCCATCTCCTCCTGACCGTTCATGTAGGCGACTGTCGCGTTGTAGGCACCCATCATCGAGGCGCCGACCTGCTTCACCGACGACTCGAGGCTGGGCTGCCAGTGGACCGCGAACTCGCCGAGCGACGCGGCGACCAGTTTCACGGAGCCCAGCTCCGGAGACGTCGGTATCAGCCCCTGCTGGATGATGTCGTTCAAGCAGGCGCCGTACTTCTGCGTCAGGGCGTCGAGCGGCTCCGCCGCCGCCTTGGTCTTCGTCAAGACGCCGACGACGGCCTGAGGGTCGATGTCCCAGTCCATGTCAGCCGCCGATGTTGTCGACGGCTGCCTGGGCCTTCTTCAGCGTGGCCTGGGCGGTGGTGTCGTTGGCCTGCATCGTCGCCTGGAGCGTGCGGATGATGCCGATCGTGGATGCGGCGGCCTTGTTGAAGCGGTCTTCGACGGCGCGGTACGAGTCGGTCACCCCGCTCGCTGACGCGTCGGACAGCGCTGCCTGCACGTTCTTCTGGTGCGCGGCGATCAAGGTCTCGATCTGGCCGGACAGACGCTTCACGGTCGCCTGGACCTCGCCGGAGGCCGCTGTGTCGTAGCTGTTGCGGTTCGCCATCGTGGATCCTCTCAGCGCTTCCCGAACTTGGCACCGTCGAAGTCGGCACCGCCTTCATTCTTCCGGGCGGTCTCGGCCATGTCGGTGTCACCGGTGCGGAACGCGACGTCCATGCCGGACTGGCCTTCGGTGATCCGGGCCATCCCCGCGTTCAGGTCATTGGTGATGCTGTCGACGTTCGCCTTGAAGGTGTCGAACGCCTGCTTGCCGGCGCCGTTCATCTTGCCTTCCAGCGGCTGCGCGGCGGCCACCAGTTGCTTCACCAGTCCGCCGAGGTCCTGCGTCCCACCGGCTGTCTTCTTCGTCAACTGGTTCAGGGTCTCCTGACCCATGTCCCAACGCTGTCCCACGATGTCTCCTTCGCCCTTGGAAGTCCGCAGCACATGGGTACCGTCGGCCGAGGGCCACCGACCATCACTTCGGATCGCGTCGAAGTGTCGCCTCGAAGGGTCGGGGCCAGGGCGTGCAACAGCCCCGGACCAGGGACTGGACCGGGGCTGTCTCGAACCACGTCAGCCTGCGACGCGCTTCCTGGCCGTGGCTTTCTTCGTGGGTGCGGCCTTCTTGGCTGCCTTCTTGGCTGCGGTCTTGGCGGCCGCGGCCTTCGGCGCCGGTGCTGCCTTCTTGGCGGTCGCCTTCTTCGCGGCTACTGCCTTCTTGGCGGGCGTCTTCTTGGCGGGGAGGACCTCTGCCGCGGGTCGCTTGCGGGCGCTGGGCTTGGCGGCGCGGCCCTCGAGGATCTCGGCGAGGAACTGGCCGGTGTAGGACGCCGGGTTCGCCGCGACCTCCTCGGGGGTGCCCTCAGCGACCAGGGTGCCGCCGCGACGGCCGCCGTCGGGACCGAGGTCGATGAGCCAGTCGGCGGTCTTGATGACGTCGAGGTTGTGCTCGATCACCAGCACCGAGTTGCCCTTGTCGACCAGGCCGCTCAGCACGCCGAGCAGCTTGCGGATGTCCTCGAAGTGCAGACCGGTGGTCGGCTCGTCGAGCACGTACACCGTCCGGCCCGTCGAGCGGCGCTGCAGCTCGGAAGCCAGCTTCACCCGCTGCGCCTCACCACCGGACAGCGTCGGTGCCGGCTGGCCGAGCCGGACGTACCCGAGGCCGACCTCGACCAGCGTCTTCAGGTGTCGCGAGATCGCCGGGATCGCCGCGAAGAACTCCGACGCCTCCTCGATCGGCATGTCCAGGACGTCCGCGACCGTCTTGTTCTTGTAGTGCACCTCGAGCGTCTCGCGGTTGTACCGCGCGCCGTGGCACACCTCGCACGGCACGTACACGTCCGGGAGGAAGTTCATCTCGATCTTCAGCGTGCCGTCACCGGAGCAGGCCTCGCAGCGGCCACCCTTGACGTTGAACGAGAAGCGGCCCTGCTGGTACCCGCGAACCTTCGCCTCGGGCGTCTCCGCGAACAGCTTGCGGACGTGGTCCCAGACCCCGGTGTACGTCGCCGGGTTGGACCTCGGGGTACGGCCGATCGGCGACTGGTCGACGTGGATGACCTTGTCGACCAGCTCCATGCCGGAGATCTTCGTGTGCCGCCCCGGCACCGCGCGGGCGCCGTAGATCTGCCGCGCCAGTGACGTGTAGAGGATGTCGTTGACCAGCGTCGACTTGCCCGAGCCGGACACCCCGGTGACCGCGACGAACACCCCGAGCGGGATGGTCACGTCGAGATCCTTGAGGTTGTTCTGCCGCGCGCCGTACACGGTCAGCTCGCGGCCCTCGGTGAGCGGCCGGCGCACCGCCGGGATCGGGATCTCACGGCGGCCGGACACGTACTGACCGGTGATCGAGTCCGGGTGGTTGCGCAGGTCCTCCACGGTGCCGGACACGACCACCTGACCGCCGTGCTCGCCCGCGCCCGGGCCGATGTCGACGACCCAGTCCGCGTGGTCGATGGTGTCCTCGTCGTGCTCGACGACGATCAGCGTGTTACCGAGCTCCTTGAGCCGGACCAGTGTCTCGATCAGCCGCCGGTTGTCGCGCTGGTGCAGACCGATGGACGGCTCGTCCAGCACATACAGCACGCCGACCAGGCCGGAGCCGATCTGCGTCGCGAGCCGGATTCGCTGCGCCTCACCGCCGGACAGCGAGCCCGCGGGCCGGCTGAGCGCCAGGTAGTCCAGGCCGACGTCGAGCAGGAACCGCAGCCGCTCGCCGATCTCCTTCACGACCCGCTCGGCGATCTGCTTCTCGCGCGGCGAGAGCTCCATCTGCACCAGGAACGCGTGCACCTCGTCGATCGACATCGCGCTGATCTCGGCGATGTTCTTGCCGCCGAGGGTGACCGCCAGCGAGATCGGCTTCAGCCGGGCGCCGTTGCAGGCCAGGCACGGCACCTCGCGCATGTACTCCTCGAAGCGCTCCCGCCCGGTGTCGCTGGACGCTTCCGCGTGCCGGCGCTCGACGTACGGAATCACGCCCTCGAAGCTGGTGTAGTACGAACGCTCGCGGCCGTAGCGGTTCTGGTACGAGACGTGGACCTGCTTGTCGTGCCCGGTGAGCAGCGCCTTCTTCGCCTTGGCGGGCAGCTCCCCGAACGGCGTGCTGGTCTTGAACTTCAGGTCCTTCGCCAGCGCGTCCAGCAGCCGCTCGAAGTACTGAGAGACGTTCTGCCCGGACCAGGGCTGGATCGCGCCCTCGTCCAGCGACTTGGACGGGTCGGGAACCAGCAGCTCCGGGTCGACCTCCATCCGGGTCCCGAGCCCGGCGCAGACCGGGCAGGCACCGTACGGCGAGTTGAACGAGAACGACCGCGGCTCGAGCTCGTCGATCGCCAACGGATGATCGTTCGGGCAGGCGAGCTTCTCGGAGAAGCGGCGCTCGCGGTGCGGGTCGTCCTCCGGCAGGTCGACGAAGTCGAGCACGACCAGGCCGCTCGCCAGGCCGAGCGCGGTCTCGACGGAGTCGGTCAGCCGCTGCTTGGCGGAGCCCTTCACCGCGAGCCGGTCGACGACCACCTCGATGTCGTGCTTCTTCTGCTTGTCGAGCTTCGGCGGGTCGGTGAGCTGGATCGTCTCGCCGTCGACCCGGGCCCGCGACAGGCCCTGACCGCTCAGCTGGCGGAAGAGGTCCAGATACTCCCCCTTGCGGCCGCGGACGACCGGGGCGAGCACCTGGAACCGCGTGCCCTCGTCGAGCTCCAGCACCCGGTCGACGATCTGCTGCGGGGTCTGCCGCGCGATCGGCTCGCCGCACTCGGGACAGTGCGGACGACCGGCGCGGGCGAACAGCAGCCGGAGGTAGTCGTACACCTCGGTGATCGTGCCGACCGTGGACCGCGGGTTCCGCGAGGTGGACTTCTGGTCGATCGAGACGGCCGGCGACAGGCCCTCGATGAAGTCGACGTCCGGCTTGTCCATCTGGCCGAGGAACTGCCGTGCGTACGCCGAGAGTGACTCGACGTAGCGGCGCTGGCCCTCGGCGAAGATGGTGTCGAAGGCCAAACTGGACTTCCCCGACCCGCTCAGGCCGGTGAAGACGATCATGGCGTCCCGCGGCAGGTCGACCGAGACGTCCTTCAGGTTGTGCTCACGTGCTCCGCGCACGATCAGACGGTCAGACACAAGCTCACTCTCAGCCGTTCTCGAGGGTTTCCGGAGGGTCTCCGGCCTGCCCGGTCATGCTAACGAGGGCCACCGACAAAAACTTCCGCCACCGGATCGGGCTCGTCGCTTCGAAAGTATATTCGATCGCCGACCGTGCTCGATGCAACCCGGCCGGAGGTGCAAGGATCTGCGGTGTCACCTAGATCAGGGAGAGCACGAGATGCCCGAGTACCACGGGAACGTCAAGGTCGGCGGACCGGCGCAGACCCACGAGCTGGCCCAGCTGATGATCACCAAGGTCGCGGTCGGGCCGATGGAGAACAACGCGTATCTGCTGCGCTGCCGGCAGACCGACGAGCAGGTCCTGATCGACGCCGCGAACGAACCGGACACGCTGCTCCGGGTGATCGGCGACGGCGGGATCGCGCGGGTGATCACCACGCACCGCCACAAGGACCACTGGGAGGCACTGGCCGAGGTCGTCGCCCGTACGGGTGCCACCACGGTCGCCGGCCGGCACGACGCCGAGGGCATCCCGGTGCCGACCGACCAGCTCGTCGACGACGGCGACCACATCGCGGTCGGCCGCAGCAGCCTGCGCGTCATCCACCTGGTCGGTCACACGCCCGGCTCGATCGCCCTCGTGTATGACGACCCGGACGGCCCGCCGCACGTGTTCACCGGCGACTCGCTGTTCCCGGGCGGGGTCGGCAACACCCAGGGCGACAAGGCCCGGTTCACGGCGCTGATCGACGACGTCGAGGCCAAACTCTTCGGCACCCTCCCGGACGAGACCTGGGTCTACCCCGGCCACGGCGGTGACACCACCCTCGGCGCCGAACGCCCCCACGTCCCCGAATGGCGCGAACGCGGGTGGTAGTCGGCCGGGCCCAGCGTCGAGAGGCGCGCCGGCCGCGGTTCGAGGAGGAGTCCGGGCGCAAGGCAGCGACAGCTCTGGTGCTGATCGACCTCACCGAGCTGGCCTGGCACGACTGCTACGGGGAGCCGACGTTCCCGGACGAGGTCCTGGACGACCTCCTGGTGGTCGCGGGCGGAAACCTCGACAAGCTCGTGCACGCGGCGTGGCTCGCGGTCACGGACCAGCGGGACCTGCGGATGGCTGCCGATCAGTTCAGGTCAGCTGGGGATGGTTGAGCGGGCGCTTTCGATCTGATCGCTGATGGAGCCCGCGCCGGACGACTGCGCCAGCGCGGCTCCCTCGTCGGCCAGAGTCCGGGCGTCGTCGGTACGTCCCTGGGCGATGGCCAGGTAGGTCAGGCCGACCAGGTTGGCGGCAACGCCTGCCGTGAAGCCCAGGTTGCGGCGGAGGGCTGTGGACTCCTCCAGCAGCGCCCGGGCCTCGTCGTACTCACCTGCCATGTGGGCGGCGATCCCCAGATGGCGTTGAGCGTAGGAGAGAGTCAGGTCGTCGCCGGCGCGCCGAGCGAGCGTCGCGGAGATGCTGAGGTGGGGCACCGCGGTGGGGTTGTCGTCGCGGACCACTTGATGGAAGCAGCCGATCCAGAACTGGGCCTCAGCCTCGCCGCGTTCGTCGTGCACACCCCGGTACAGGTCCACCGCCCGTTCGAAGTACGGGAGCTCTCCTGCCTGCTCGGTACGGGTCTGGAGGAACCGGCAGTGCAGCATCCGCCCCCGCTGCACCAGCAGCGCCGCCTCGACCGCATCGAGGGCTCGGTCCGCGACGGGCAACCCGTCGTACTCGCCGTTGAAGACCGCACGCTGGTAGCTGTCATCGACCTGCCGGATCAGCTCGTCCATGCGGTTGATCCTAGGGTGAAGGCATGAGTGGATTTGCGGAATATGCGCCTGGGGTGGCGCGGCAGGCGGTCGACGTGGTCGTGCGGCCGGCGGTCGCGGCGGATCTGACCGCGTGCGCGGAGCTGATCGTGACGCGGACGGGTGGGTCCGTGGAGCAGCGCCGGGGGCGGCTGGAGGGGGATCTGGCCAATCCCGAGCGCTACACCGTGGTCGCCGAGATCGACGGCGCGGTCGTCGGGTACGGCGCCGTGATCCGCCACCAACTCTCGCCGGAAGATCCGCCCAACACGGCTCCCGACGGCTACTACCTGATCGGCCTGATCATCGCGCCGGACCGTCGGCGGCACGGGATCGGCGAGCTGCTCACGCGCGAGCGGATGCGCTGGACGGCCGAGCGGGCCGACGAGATCTACTACTTCGCCAACCTCGCGAACGGCGCGATCCTCGACCTCAACGAGAGGTTCGGGTTCACCGAGGTCACGCGCGACTTCACGTTCCCGAACGCTCCGCTCAAGCCCGGGACCTGCGTACTGCTCCGAGCCGCCCTCCGGAGTTAACATCACCGGTATGGCGACCTGGCGGGACGTCTGCGAGCTGTGCGAGCGGCTGCCCGACGCGCGGCTCGGTGAGGCGCACGAGGGCTCCCCGGCGTGGTACGCCGGGCGGCACCAGTTCGCCCGCCTGCGTTGGGACGACGCCGACCGCGAGCTGCTCCAGGTGTGGACCGGCGACCTCGACCTGGGCGCAGCGCTGACCACTCGGCGCGACGTGTTTCCGGTCGTGCACACCTTCCAGTACAGGGTCAGCTGCTGGGGCTACCTGGACCGCCTGAGCCTGCGCGAGACCGCGGAGTTGCTCCTCGACTCGTACGGCATCCGCGGCGGCCCGAAGCGCCGGCAGGCGGTCGACCCGACGCAGTTCCTGCCTACCGATCGGTGAGCTCGGCCGGGTATGCGATCACGCCCACCAGCGCGTTGTTCCGGATCGCGGTGATCTCCGTACGGCGGGCAATCGCGTCCTCGAGGGAGCGAGTAGGTGATCCGGTCGCCTCGGTGCCGTCGCCGACCACGTGGGCGTTCGTGAGCTGGCCGGGCGAGGAATTACATCACTACACCGAAGGCAAAGACGTGAACCGGGCCACAATCCTGACCGATCGGTTGAAAACTGGCCGATCGGTCAGTCAAGATGCATGACATGGCAGTCACCACCCCCGCCCGGGAGCGGACCAGGCGCGAGATCGTGCGCCAGGCGATGGACCTGTTCCAGGCGGCCGGCTACAACGCGACGTCGCTGCAGGACATCGCGACCGCTGCCGGCTGCTCCAAGGCCACGGTGCTGTACCACTTCAGCAGCAAGCCGGCCGTACTCGCCGCCGTCCTCGAACCCGCCGCCGCCGACCTGGCGAACCTGGTCGGGGCCGCCGCCGAACTCCCCCGCCCCGCCGCCCAGGACCTGGCGATCGAGCGCTTCATCGACCTCGCCGTCGAGCACCGCGGTGTCGTCGACGTCCTGCAGGACATCCTTCCGGTGATCGAGAACATGCCCGAGATCGCGCCGCTGGTCGCGGACGGCATCCGGCTCACCGAGCTGATGGCCGGCTCCGACGACCCGATGGAGCGGGACCTGGCGAAGTTCGCCATCAACGGCCTGCTCGGTGAGTGCCGGCACGCGCAGGAGCGGACCGGCGACGACCTCCGAAGACTCTGCGACGTGGCACTGCGGAGACTCCTCCGCCGCGCCTGACACCCGACCTGACCACCGACCCGAGTTCCCTGCCGCCGCGGGGCGATCGCCCCTGCTCGCCCGACCTGAACGGACGCCTTTCCCGATGGCCAATCTGCTGTACCGGCTCGGCCGGTTCTCGTACCAGCGACGGCGACTCGTCGCCGCGCTGTGGGCCCTGTTCCTCGTCGTACTGGGCGTCGGTGCGCTGACACTCGGCGGCAAGACCGCGAACACGTTCTCGATCCCCGGCACAGAGTCGCAGCGTGCGCTCGACGCCCTGAAGCAGGAACTCCCGGCCGCGAGCGGTGCGTCCGCCACGATCGTCGTCAAGGCGCCGGACGGCAAGACGCTCACCGACCCGACCGTGAAGGCCGCCGTCGGTGCCACCGTCCTCAAGGCCACGAAGGTGCCCGAGGTGATCGGCGCGGTCGACCCGTTCACCAGCAAGGCGATCAGTCCGGACGGCACGACCGGCCTGATCAGCGTCCAGTTCGACAAGCCGGCCGACGAGCTCTCCCACGAGAGCAGCGACGGGTACGACGGACTCAGCGGACTGAGCAACGGCGACCTGCAGGTGGTACCGGGCGGGCAGATCAAGGCCGGCATCCCGGAGATCGGCGCGACCGAGGTCATCGGTGTCGCGGTCGCGGCTGTCGTCCTGGTCGTGACGTTCGGATCGCTGGTCGCCGCCGGGATGACGCTCGTGACGGCGCTCCTCGGCGTACTGGCCGGAATGGCCGGGTTGTTCATCGTGACGGCGTTCACCGACGTCTCGTCGACGGCGCCGATCCTGGCGTTGATGCTCGGGCTCGCGGTGGGCATCGACTACTCGTTGTTCATCAGCTCGCGGCACCGGGCGCAACTCGGCGAAGGTATGGATCCGGAGGAGTCGGTGGCGCGCGCGACCGCGACGGCCGGGTCTGCCGTGTTGTTCGCCGGCGCGACCGTGGTGATCGCACTGGCCGGACTGTCCGTGGTCGGGGTGCCGTTCCTGACCGCGATGGGGCTGGCGGCCGCGGCGACGGTGCTGACTGCAGTACTGGTCGCGTTGACGTTGCTGCCCGCACTGCTCGGCTTCGTCGGAAACCGGGTGCTGCCGCGGAGGCTCCGCAAGGCCTCCACCGCGGCCGCACACAAGGAGGGGTTCGGTTTCCGATGGGGCCGGCTGGTGACCCGGCTCCGCGTACCGATCGTTGCCGTCGGCATCATCGGACTCGGCCTGCTCGCGATTCCGGCGAAGGACATGCAGCTCGCCCTGCCGGACGGTGCTTCGGCAGCCGCCGGTTCCAACCAGCGCGTCGCGTACGACCTGACCGCGGCCGCCTTCGGGCCGGGCGCGAACGGGCCACTCGTGGTGGTTGTGAGGAGCAACGACGCCGCCGCGTCGAACTCCCTGGCACAGCAGGTCCTCGGGAAGACGCAGACGCTGGCGAACGTCGTCGCGGCACAACCCGCGGCGGCAAGTCAGGACGGTACGACGAGGCTGCTGCAGGTGATCCCGAAGACGGGGCCGGCCAGTTCGGAGACCGCTGATCTGGTGAAGAACCTCCGCTCCGCGGTCAAGCCGCTCGCGACCGGCGAGGCGAGTATCTCCGTCACCGGCAACACCGCCGTCGGGATCGATGTGTCGAACAAGCTCTCCGACGCGCTGCCGACGTACCTGTTCGTGGTGATCGGGTTGTCGTTCCTGCTGCTCCTGCTGGCGTTCCGGTCCGTCCTGGTGCCGTTGAAGGCGACGCTCGGGTTCGTGCTGACGATCGGTGCGACGTTCGGCATCACGGTCGCGGTCTTCCAGGAAGGGCATCTCGCGAAGCTGGTCGGGATCGACTCCCCCGGGCCGCTGGTCAGCTTCCTGCCGATCATCATGATGGGCATCCTGTTCGGGCTGGCGATGGACTACGAGGTATTCATCGTGTCGCGGGTCCGCGAGGAATTCGTGCACGGACGGCACGCGAACGACGCCACCGTCCAGGGCCTCGGGCACGGCGCCCGGGTCGTCACCGCGGCCGCCCTCATCATGGCGTCGGTGTTCGCAGGCTTCATCCTGGTCGAGGACCCGATCATCAAGGCGATCGGCTTCGGCCTCACCATCGGCGTACTGATCGACGCCTTCGTGGTCCGCATGACGCTCGTCCCCGCCATCCTCAGCCTGCTAGGCAACAGCGCCTGGTGGTTCCCGAAGTGGCTGGACCGCCTCACCCCCCGAGTAGACATCGAGGGCGAGTCTCTGCACCTCGACGCCCCGGAGCCGAAGGACCTCGTGAACGCGCCCTGACACACCATGCGGGCGGCAAATGGCTGAGGGGCACCGACAGTGTCGGTGCCCCTCAGGAGGTCGGGCTGACAGGATTTGAACCTGCGGTCTTCTGGCCCCCAGCCAGACGCGTTACCAAACTACGCCACAGCCCGATGGCCCGCCCGAAGGGCGAACCGGGGTAAACCTTACAGCATCTGTGGGGGTGGGTTTTACCGGGTTGGGTCAGCGTTTCTTGTTCTTTTGGCGGGGGCGGATCTGGACGTGGACGGGGCTGCCGACGAAGCCGAAGTCTTCGCGGAGGCGGCGTTCGATGAAGCGCTGGTAGGACGGTTCCATCTGGCCGGAGGTGAAGATCGCGAAGGTCGGCGGCATCGTGGTGGCCTGGGTGCCGAAGAGGATCTTCGGCTGCTTGCCGGAGCGCACCGGGTGCGGGTGCGCGGCGACCAGGCGGCCGAGGAACGCGTTCAGCTGGCCGGTCGGGACGCGGGTCTGCCAACCCTCCAGCGCGGCCTCGATGCCGGGCACGAGCCGGTCCATGTGCCAGCCGGTGAGGGCGCTGATGTTCACCCGCGGCGCCCAGCGGAACTGCACCAGGTCGCGCTCGATCTCGCGCTCCAGGTAGTAGCGCCGCTCCTCGTCCATCAGGTCCCACTTGTTGTACGCGATCACGAGCGCCTTGCCGGCCTCCTCGACCGCGTTCATGATCCGCAGGTCCTGCTCGGTGATCGACTCCGACGCGTCGATCACCACCACGACGACCTCGGCGCGCTCGATCGCGGCGTTGGTCCGCAGGGACGCGTAGTACTCGTGGCCCTGGGAGTTCTTCACCTTGCGGCGGATGCCGGCGGTGTCGATGAACCGCCACTCCTTGCCGCCCAGCGTGATCAGCTCGTCGACCGGATCCACCGTCGTACCGGCGACGTCGCTGACGACGACCCGGTCCTCCTTGGCGACCTTGTTCAGCAGGGAGGACTTGCCGACGTTCGGCTTCCCGACGATCGCGACCCGGCGCGGGCCGCCGACCTCGGTGTACCGCTCCGGCGGTGCCTCGGGCAGCGCGGCCAGGATGGCGTCCAGCATGTCGCCGGTCCCCCGGCCGTGCATGGCCGAGATCGGGAACGGCTCGCCGATGCCGAGCGCCCAGAGGTTCATCGCCTCGGACTCGATCCGCTGGTCGTCGACCTTGTTCGCGGCCAGGACGACGGGCTTGCCGGACTTGCGCAGCACCCGGACGACGGCCTCGTCGGCGTCGGTGATGCCGACCACCGCGTCGACCACGAACAGCACCGCGTCGGCCGCGTTGATCGCGACCTCCGCCTGCGCGGCGACCAGGGCGGCCATGCCGACCGCGTCCGGGTCCCAGCCGCCGGTGTCGACGACGGTGAACTCCCGGCCGGCCCAGTTGGCGTCGTATGACACCCGGTCGCGGGTCACGCCCGGCGTGTCCTCGACGACCGCCTCGCGGCGGCCGATGATCCGGTTGACCAGCGTGGACTTGCCCACGTTCGGCCGGCCGACGATCGCGAGCACCGGGAGCGGCCCGGTGTCCTCCCGGTCATGCGTCGGTACGTCGGTGGGCAGGTCAGTCATCAGGGTCCTTCGGGTCTCGCCAGCCCGGAAGTGGGTGGCCGGTTTCTTCGACGGCCGCCTTCACGTGGGCGCGCAGCACGTCGCCGATGTGGTCGGCGACTGCCAGTACGTCGGTATGTCTCCTGGGAAAGGGTACGCGCTCGACGGCGAAAGGCTCGCCGTACACGACGTCGACCCGGCTTCCGGGCGGCGGATGACCCTCGACGCTGCCGTCCGGCAAGCGTGTGCCCATCAGCGCCACCGGCAGGATCGGGGCGCCGGTGACCATCGCCAGGTACGCCACGCCGCTGCGGATCCGGCCGAAGTCGCCCGGCCCGCGGGTGCCCTCCGGGTAGATGTTCAGCACCCGCCCGTCGCGGAGCACCTGGATCGACTTCCGGACCGCGAGCACGTCGTACGACGACCTGTCGACCGGGATCTGGCCGACCCGGCGCAGGAACGCACCCTGGAGACCGCCGAACACCTCGATCTTGCCGAGCTGGTGCAGCATCCGCGGCGCGATCGCCCCGAGCAGCGGCCCGTCCAGCAGGCTCAGGTGGTTCGGTGTCATCAGCAACGGACCGGTCAGCGGGAACCGGTCCTCGTGGTGCACGGTCAGGTCGTACCGGTGGAAGAAGTACGGCCTGGCCAGCCTCCGCAGCGGCAGCGCCAGCCGGTACGGCAACGGCGGCAGATCGTCCGTACGCGGCAGATCCTTGTGCCCGGTGAGCTCAGCCGTCATCGCTCCGGACCTTGAGGGACGGTCTCCTTGGCGAGTCGGCTGATCACGTCGATGACCTCCTCGAGGGTCAGGTCGGTCGAGTCGATGGTGACCGCGCCGTCGGAGGCGACCTGGAACTCCGACACGGTCGAGTCGTCGGCATCGCGACGGACGATCTGGTCCCGCAACTGCTCCGCGGTGAGCGATCCGACCTGGGCGCCGCGGCGCGCCATCCGGGCCTCCTGGTCGGCGGTCAGCAGCACCTTCAGCTCGGCGTCGGTGGCGACCACGGTGGCGATGTCGCGGCCCTCGACCACGATCCCGCCGCTCGGCTGGGCGTCGTCGATGATCGCCCGCTGCCGCCGGATCAGCTCCTTGCGGACGTCCAGGTTGGTGGCGATCTTCGACACCACCTCGCTGATCCGCGACTCCCGGATCGCGGCCGTGACGTCGGTCCCGTCGGCGATCACGAACTGGTGCCCCGGGTCGGTGCTGACCTCCAGCTCCAGCTCCCGGGCGCGCTGCGCGACCGCCGCCGTGTCGTCGAGGTCCAGGCCATGCTCGACCGCCGACCAGGTCACGGCGCGGTACGTCGCGCCGGTGTCCAGGAACCGCAGTCCGAGCCGGGTGGCCACTCCACGGGCGGTGCTCGACTTACCGGAGCCGCTCGGCCCGTCCACTGCGATGATCATGCCCCGAAGATTACCTTCGGAGGGGGACAGTTCAGCGGTGGACTACCCACCCACGGTCGGTCAGGACGTCGACCAGTTGGTCGACTGAGGCGGGTTTGACGGCGAGCTCGACCTCACCGGCCGGGCGGCCCGGACTGTGGTCGATCCGGAGGTCTTCGACGTTGGCGCCGGATTCGGCCGCGTCCGCGAACAGCCGCGCCAGCTGACCCGGCCGGTCCGGAATGGTGACGAGGACCGTGACGAGGTCGATGTGCGGCGCTCCGTGCTTGCCCGGCACCCGGACCGCCCCGGACACGCCCTGGCCGAGGATCGCGGTCAGCTCGTCGCCGGCCTCTTCCTTGCCGAGGGCAACGAGTAGCCGGTCGAGCTCACCACGGATCTGCTCGAGCAGCCCGGTGAGCGCGGTCGAGTTCGCGGAGACGATCTGGGTCCACAGCGCCGGGTCGCCGGCCGCGATCCGGGTGACGTCCCGGACGCCCTGGCCGGACAGCTCGAGATGCGAGGAGGGTGCGTCGGCCAGCGTTCCCGCCGCCAGCGCGGACATCAGGTGCGGCAGGTGCGAGACCCGGGCGACGCCCAGGTCGTGGTCCTCGACGGACAGCTCGACCGTCCGCGCGCCACACGCCTCGGCGAGCCGGCGTACGAGATCGACCGCCTCCGGGTCGCTGGTGGCGTGCGGGGTGATCGCCCAGGTGGCACCGTCGAACAGGTCGGCGCGAGCGGCCAGCGGACCGTTGCGCTCGGAGCCTGCCATCGGGTGACTCCCGACGTACCGGCTGATGTCTCCGACCAGGCCGCGCGCGTCCACGAGCGGCTTGCCCTTCACGCTCGCCGCATCCGTGACGATCGCGCCGGTCTGCGCCAACTGCTCCGCGACCACCGCGCCGACATGGTCCGGCGGTACGGCGACCACGACCAGCTGCGGCTCGATCTCGACCTGCCGCGAACCGGCCCCGATCCGCTCGGCCATCAGCGCGTTGTCCGCGTTCCCGTCTACGAGCTCCACGACGACGCCGAGCCGGACCAGCGCGAGTCCGATCGACGTCCCGATCAACCCGGTTCCGACAATCCGGACCGGGCCGCGCAGCTCACTCACTGAGCGCCGGTCAGGTCCGGGCGGAGGGCGGTCGCGCCGTGCAGGTAGACGTGCTGGATCTTGTCGCGGGACCGCGGCGTCTCGGTGTGCAGCATCAGCCGCACGACCCGCGGCAGCGCATGCGGGACCGGGATCTCCTGCATGCACATCAGCGGCACGTCGGTGAGCCCGATCTGCCGCCCCGCGACCGCGGGAAACTCCGACCGGAGGTCCGACGTGACGGTGAACAGGATGCTGATCAGATCCTCGTTCTCCAGATCGTTCGCCTCCAGGACCGCCTTCACCAGCTCCGCGGACCGCTCGAGCAGGTGCTCACGCTCGTCCACGTCCAGCTGGGTGGCACCCCGGATCGCCCGTACCGCCACGTCTCCTCCTCCTTGTTCGCCTGCTCCAACCCTAGTTCAGAGTAGTCAAAGAGTGGACAGCCGTCTCAGCAGCGTCGACCGTCTGCTCCAGCAGCAGTGCGATCGTCATCGGCCCGACACCGCCCGGAACCGGTGTGATCAGCCGCGCGACCTCGGCCGCCTCCTCGAAGTGCACGTCGCCGACGTTGCCCTCGTTGTACCCGGCGTCGACCACCACGGCGCCCGGCTTCAGCCAGTCACCACGGACGAAGTTCGGCTTGCCGACGGCGGCGATCACGACGTCGGCCGTGCGGACCAGGTCTGCCAGGTCGCGGGTCCTGGAGTGCGCGTACGTGACGGTCGCGTTCGATGCCAGCAGCAACATGCCGGCCGGCTTGCCGAGGATCGGGCTGCGGCCGATCACCACCGCGTGCGCGCCTTCCAGCGGCACCTCGTACGCGGCGAGCAGCCGCATGATGCCGCCCGGCGTCGCGGACTTGAAGCCGGGGTCCGCCGCGTCGTTGAGGGCCATCGCCCCGAACGAACGCAGCGTGACGCCGTCGACGTCCTTGGCCGGATCGATCGCCTCGAACGCAGCCCGCTCGTCGATCTGCGCCGGCACCGGGTGCTGCAGCAGGATCCCGTGCACCGCCGGGTCGTCGGACAGCTTCGTGATCTCGGCGACCAGCTCCTCGGTGGTCGTCTCCGCGGGCAGTACGACGCTGCGGGAGGCGATCCCGGCCTTCTTGGACCGGTTCTGCTTCATCCGTACGTACGTCGCCGACGCCGGGTCGTCCCCGACCAGTACTGTCGCGAGGCACGGCTGCACGCCGTGCTGCTCCTGCAGAGCGGCGGCCCGCTCCGCGGCCTTGGCCACCATCGCAGCAGCCAGGTCGGTCCCAACCATCAGTTCAGCAGCCATCGCGCACTCCTCCAAAGCTGTGAGTGCCCAGGCGCGCGGCGAAGCCGAGTGGCAGACCGTTCCCCGGTGGTTCGTCCACCTCAACGCCAGTCGCGGTCCACCCTCAGCCTACCGGCCCGGGATACTCACCGGAGTCGCCAGGGGTGATGGTCGTCGAGGCGCCGAGCGGCAGCGCCTCGATCCGGCGAAAGTCTCTCCGGGCAGGCACCCGGCGACCGACCGTGGTGACGCCGGTGACGAGCGCGACCAGGAACAGCATGTGCAGGGCCCACACCAGGATGTTCCGGCCCCAGGACGCGGTGGCGTCGACGCGCTCGTACCCGAGGACGCGTAGCAGGTTGTGGTGATTCTTCAGGACGTACAGGTCGAGATCGTGCAGGCGAAGGCCGTACGCAGGGACGGTCTTCGACCACGTCCGGACGTTGATCGTCTGGCTGGCTTTCACCATCAGAGCAGGCCGGCGTGGTCCAGGGCCAGGTAGGCGGCGTCGATGCCGGTCATGGCGCCGGGGGTGCGGAGCTCGGTGCGGAAGGCGTCGACGGTCAGCTCGACCGGGACGCAGTCCTCGGCCTCGTCGAGTTGCTGCTTGCCGTCGGGCCGGCAGCCGCGCGCGATCGCGACGTACTTCCGGAAGGTCGACGAGGCGCCGGACCACTGCCAGCCGACCACGTCGAGCGTCTCGCAGGTGTACCCGGTCTCCTCCTCGAGCTCCCGCGCACCGGCGACCGCCACCTCCTCGCCGGGCTCGACCAGACCGCCCGGGAGGTTCGTGACGACGCTGTCGGGGCCGGCCCGAAACATCCGGATCGTGACGATCCGCCCCTCCGGCGTCAGCGGCAGCACGGTGATGCCGGAACTGATGCCCGCCTCGGGCCCGAACACGTCCCACTCGACCTCACGGCCGTCGGGCATCCGGTACCGCCGCAGGCGCACGGTGAGGAAGCGCGAGAAGCCCGGCTCCTCCCCCAGCAGCTCCCACGGCTCCGGATCCGACGGACGAGACTCCCCCGGCAACCCCACCGAGGGCTCCGGAGACGGCTCAGCCGCCACCTTGTCGGTGACGGCTGAGGCGTCGAGCGGGTCCGTCACAGCGGACGGGTGTCGTCGGGGTCCTCCGGCGGCGCCACCGGCGCGTCGTCGTCGCCCGGCGAAGCCTCCTGGGTTCCCTCGGCCGAGTCCGACGCAGACTCCGCAGTATCCGCGGCGTCGGTAGTGGAGTCCGTGGCCTCGGCGTCGTCCCCCGACTCTCCGGCGGCCTCGGTCTCGGCCGCCGGACGGGACTCGGACAGGATGCTCGCCAGCGTCTCCTCGGAGATCCGCTTGAACTTGCGCACCTGCGAACGAGTCCGGTCCAGAACCGCCACCTCGAGCTGGTCCGGAGTCAATTCCCGGACCTCGGTGCCGTCGTGGGCGAGAGCGTCCACCGCGAGCCGGAGCGCACCGGCCAGCGAGATGCCGTCGGTGTAGTGCTCGCCGACGTACTCCGCGACGTGCTCGGCCGGGCCGCCCATCACCGCGAACCCCTGGACGTCGGCGATCGAGCCGTCGTAGGTGAGCCGGTAGATCTGGTCGTCGCTCGCCGCGGCACCGACCTCGGCGACCAGGATCTCGACCTCGAGCGGCTTCTCGCCGCCGGAGGAGAAGATCGCGCCGAGGGTCTGCGCGTACGCGTTGGCCAGCGCCCGGCCGGTGACGTCACGCCGGTCGTACGAGTAGCCGCGCATGTCGGCGAGCCGGACGCCGGCGATCCGCAGGTTCTCGAACTCGTTGTACCGGCCGACGGCGGCGAACGCCATCCGGTCGTAGATCTCGGCCACCTTGTGCAACGCGGGCGAGCGGTTCTCCGCGACGAACAGGATGCCGTCGGCATACTGCAGCGCGATCGCGCTGCGGCCCTTGGCGATGCCCTTCCGGGCGAAGTCGGCCCGGTCCCGCATCAGCTGCTCGGGCGAGACGTAGAACGGAACGCTCATCGAAGGTGTCGTCCTCTAATCAGTCGATCGGCAAGATCAAGGTGGTCAGGTCAGGGACGCCGCGGCAGGGCCGTCGGGACGCTGGTGCCGCTGGGCCCAGGCCGCGTCGACGAGCGCCGCCACCTCGTCCTCGGGCAGCCGCCGGTAGCCGTCCGCGGTGACCACGCCGACCACCGGGAAGATCCGCCGCAGCATGTCCGGCCCACCGGTCGCGGAGTCGTCGTCGGCCGCATCGATCAGGGACTGGATCGTCACCGTCACGCAGTCGGTCTCGGACAGGTCCTCGCGGTAGAGCTTCTTCAGCGCGCCGCGGGCGAACAGGGAGCCCGAGCCGACGCTGTAGAAGTGGGTCTCCTCGTACCGGCCGCCGGTCGGGTCGTAGGAGAAGATCCGGCCGCCCTTGATGTCCGGGTCGTACCCGGCGAACAGCGGCACCACGGTGAGGCCCTGCATCGCCATCGGCAGGTTGCCGCGGATCAGCGCGCTCAGCCGGTTGGCCTTGCCGTCCAGGCTCAGGGTGGCGCCCTCGAGCTTCTCGTAGTGCTCCAGCTCGACCTGGAACAGCCGCACCATTTCGATCCCGAAGCCGGCCGAGCCGGCGAAGGCGACCGCAGAGTACTCGTCGGCGGGGAACACCTTCTCGATGTCCCGCTGGGCGATGATGTTGCCCATCGTGGCCCGCCGGTCGCCGGCCATGATCACGCCACCGGGGAAGGTGGCGGCCACGATCGTCGTGCCGTGCGGGACCTCACTGGACAGGTCACCCTGCCCCAGCGACCGCCGTCCGGGCAGCAGGTCGGGCGCGTGCCCGGCCAGGAAGTCCATGAACGACGAGCCGCCTGGGGTCAGGAAGGCTTCCGGCAGCCGGCCGGAGGCATCAGATGTCATCGAGCGGTTCACTCCCCACCCTTTTGCACGAATCCGCGGACGAATTCCTCGGCGTTCTCCTCGAGGACCTCGTCGATCTCGTCCAGGATCGAGTCGACGTCCTCGTCGAGCCGCTCCTTGCGCTCGGCGACATCCTCGGACGTCTCGACCTGCTCGATCTCTTCCTCGGTCGAGGAACGCTTCGGCTGCTTGTGCTGCTGACCGCCGTCCTTCGCCATGGCACACCTCCTAGAACCGCTGGGAAGGCCGCCCAAATCGACCTTCACTAGCGACCCTACCCGGCGCCGCCCCCAGTAATGGTGCGAACCAGGTCACTGGCGGTGTCGCATTGATCAAGAAGTGCCCCGACATGGGCTTTCGTACCGCGCAGCGGGTCCAGGGTCGGGATCCGCTGCAGCGATTCCTTGCCGGGCAGATCGAAGATCACCGAGTCCCACGAGGCGGCCGCGACCTGCGGTGCGTACTGCTGCATGCAACGACCGCGGAAGTACGCCCGGGTGTCGGTCGGCGGGTGCGCGACGGCCATCCGGATCTCCTCGTCGGTGACGATCCGTTGCATCCGGCCGGACTTCACCAACTTGTAATAGAGCCCCTTGTCCGGGCGCAGGTCGGCGTACTGCAGGTCGACCAGGTGCAGCTTCGAGTCGTCCCAGTCCAGGCCGTCGCGATCGCGGTAGGACTGGAGCAGTTTGTACTTCGCGACCCAGTCCAGCTGGTCCGACAACTTCATCGGGTCCAGGGCCAGCTGGTCGAGGATCTGCTCCCAGCGGTGCAGTACGTCCTTGGTCTGCCGGTCCGCGTCGTCGCCGTACTTGTCCTCGACGTACTTGCGGGCCTGCTCCAGGTACTCCATCTGGAGCTGGACGGCGGTGAGTTTGCGCCCGTCCTTGAGCGTCAGCAGATGCGTGCAGGTCGGGTCGTGGCTGACCTCGTGCAGCGTGGAGACCGGGCGGTCCACCCCGAGGTCGTCGGTCAGCCAGCCGTCCTCGATCATCGCCAGCACGAGCGACGTGGTGCCGACCTTCAGGTACGACGAGATCTCGGACAGGTTCGCGTCGCCGATGATCACATGCAGCCGGCGGTAGCGGTCCGGGTTCGCGTGCGGCTCGTCGCGGGTGTTGATGATCGGCCGCTTCAGCGTCGTCTCCAGGCCGACCTCGACCTCGAAGTAGTCCGCGCGCTGGCTGATCTGGAACCCGTGGGTGGCGCCGTCCTGGCCGATTCCGACGCGGCCGGCGCCGGTCACCACCTGACGGCTCACGAAGAACGGCGTCAGGTGCCTCACGATCGACGCGAACGGCGTCGAGCGGCGCATCAGGTAGTTCTCGTGGGCGCCGTACGAGGCACCCTTGTTGTCGACGTTGTTCTTGTACAGGTTCAGCTGCGGGGCGCCGGGGATCAGCCGGGCCTGGCGCGCGCCCTCCATGATCACCAGCTCGCCGGCCTTGTCCCACACCACCGCGTCGCGCGGGTTCGTCACCTCGGGCGCGGAGTACTCCGGGTGGGCGTGGTCGACGTACAGCCGGGCGCCGTTGGTGAGGATCACGTTCGCCAGACCGGTCTCCTCGTCGGTGAGCTGGCTGGAGTCGGCCACCTCCCGGCTGAGGTCGAACCCGCGCGCGTCCCGTAGTGGATGCTCCTCATCGAAGTCCCACCGGGTCTTGCGCGCGAGCGGCTGCGTCTGCGCGTAGCCGTTCACCACCTGGCTCGAGGTCAGCATCGGGTTCGCCCCGGGCTGGCCCGGCACCGAGATCCCGAACTCGGTCTCGGTACCCATGATCCGCCGAACACTCATGCGGTCGAGCCTACGCGGTACCGGCGACGAAAGTGGTTGCTGTGTCCACAGGGTTACCTGCGAAACTTCCTGGATGAACCTTCCGGTGGACGAGATGGTGGCGATCCTCAGCGACGCCGGCGAGATCATCGGCGCGGCACCACGGTCGGCGATGCGGCGCGACAACCTGCGGCACTCGGCGACCGGCGTCCTCGTCCGGAATCCGGCCGGCGACATCTACGTGCACCGCCGGACGCCGGTCAAGGACGTGTACCCGAGCTACTACGACTTCACCGCGGGCGGCGTCGTGGCGGCCGGTGAGGACCCGTTCCACGCCGTCGTACGGGAGCTGGACGAGGAGCTCGGAATCGCCGGCGTGGAGCTGACACGGCTGCCCGAGGGCGACTACGCGGACGAGAACACGACGTACCACGCGTACCTCTACACGTGCGTCTGGGACGGCCCGGTGCGGCATCAGCCGGAGGAGGTCGAGTGGGGTGCCTGGATGTCGCCCGCCGAACTCGTGGCCAAGCTCGACGAGTGGCCGTTCATGCCGGACACAGTCGGCCTGCTCGGTCCGTACGTCCGCAGCCTGACGATCAACGAAGGCTGGGACAGCCACGCGTGGATCGACGGCCCGTGGATCCACCGGGCGGCGCGTCGGCCGGAGGTACGCCCACGGCTGCTCGCCGAGGCCACGCTGCTCCCCTGGCTCGCGCCACAGCTGCCACTGCCTGTACCGGTGCCCGAGCCGACTGCGGACGGCGTACGGCATCTGATGCTTCTCGGTGAACCGTTCACGGACGGCGACGAGGCGACCGGACGGGCACTCGGTACGTTCCTGAAGGCTCTCCATGCGGTCGACCCGTCGGAGGCCGTGGCTCAAGGTGCACTTGACGTTGAGACCGCGACCGCGGCGAAAACCCTCGAGCTGAACGACTTCCGGACCCGGATCGTGCCGCTGCTGCCGCCCGACAAGCACCCGGCGGCGTACGAACTGCTCGACCGCGTCGCGCGCGTCCGGACGGCACTGATCCACTGCGACTTCGGTCCGGAGCACATCCTGGTGGACAACGGCCGGATCACCGGCGTCATCGACTGGACCGACGCCGTCATCGGCGACCCGGCACTCGACCTGTGCTGGATCCTGAACGGTGCACCGCGCGCGGTCGCCGCGGGCTTCGTCGAGGTCTACGCGCCGACGCCCGAGCTGATCGACCGCGCCCAGGACTGGGCGCGGCTCTCGCCCTGGTACGGCGTGCACCGCGGACTGCGGCTGGATCTGCCGGACGACGTCGAGAACGGGCTGCGGGCCATACTGAACCAGCTCTGATGCAACCATCCGGCGCACGGCCGGTCACTACCTGATGTGAAGATCACCCTGACTGACGATACGGAGCCGTCGATGGCTGCGGGATCCCCAGGTGCAGGCCCAGCGAGCCCGGCCGGTTCCGGCTCCGACCAGGACCTGTGGGAGCGGTTGCGGAGCGGGGACCATTTCGCGCTCGGCGAGCTGTTCGACCGGTACGCCGACGACGTCCGCGCCTTCGCGTTCCGCCGTACCGCGTCCTGGAGCAGCGCCGACGATGTGGTGCAGGCGACGTTCCTGAGCACCTGGAGCCGCTTCCAGCGCAATCCACCGGGGCCGCTCACCGGACCGAGCGCTCGCGGCTGGCTGCTCGTCGTGGCCGGCAACGAGTGCCGCACCCTGTACCGGACAGCCAGCCGGCTGCGGAGCCTGCTCGACCGGCTGCCCACGCCGGCACCCGACGACGACCACGCTCCCGACGTCGCCCGCCGGCTCGACGACGAGCGGGAGATGTCGGTGATCCGGCGCGCGGTCGCGAAACTCCCCCGGCACGAACGCGAGACCCTCGAGCTCGTCGTCTGGTCCGGGCTCACGATGGCCGAGGCGGCAGATGCCCTCGGCGTACCGGTCGGCACCGTCAAGGCCCGGCTGCACCGCACCCGTCGTCGCTTCCCCGACCTGCTGACCCGGGTCGACCTCACCGAGGAGCTGTCATGAACACTCGTCTCGACCCACCGCCGGTGCGTCCGCTGACCGCCGCCGAGCGCGCCCGGCTCCGCAACCGCATCATGGACCAGACCCGCCCCGCCGTACGCCGTCCGGCACGCCGCTGGATCGCCCCGGTGGTCGGCGTCGGAGCCGTTGCCGCCGTCGTCGCCGGCACCCTCGTCGTCACGAACCAGCCCTCCGGCACTCCCGGTCCCCGTCCTGGCGTCGCGGGCACTCCGTCGGTCCAGCTCACCGGCACGCCCGAGGCCAAGACCGGCGTGGATCTCGGTCCTGCGCCGCTAGCCGACCTGACCAAGATCGTCGCTGAATGCGCCTTCCCGGACGAGGGGGGTCCCGCCGAACTTCTCTGGAGCCGTCAGGTCCGGGGCATCACCGAGGACAGCACGACGCTGGTCGCACTCGCACGGAACACGAAGGTGTCCACCGTGCAGCCCACCATTGTCCGGAGGGGTGGCAAACCAGGGCAGGGGGGCGCGCCTTCCACTGCCAAGCTCGGCTACCGGTTCTGCATGACCCGGCTCCCACCGGCCGCGAAGCTCGGCGCGATCGGCGCCGTCGGTCGGGTCGACGACAAGGCCTGGCGAACCCACCCCGGCAGTACGCGGAACCTGGTGGCGCTCGGCGGCGAGGACAGCGACTTCACCAACGACGTACGGACCCT
This sequence comes from Kribbella sp. NPDC048928, assembly GCF_043197975.1. Classification (NCBI taxonomy): domain Bacteria; kingdom Bacillati; phylum Actinomycetota; class Actinomycetes; order Propionibacteriales; family Kribbellaceae; genus Kribbella; species Kribbella sp. NPDC048928. The sequence goes on from NZ_JBICUC010000005.1 coordinate 599,084, forward strand.
GCAGGCGTGGATGATCTACCACGCGTCATCGACGGTCGCCACGGTCGAGGCGCGGTACGTGCTGAACGGCAAGCCCGGTCCGTGGACCAAGGGCGTCGTCGACAGCGGGTTCGCCTACACCGAGGTCCAGGCGAACGGGAAGTTCACCGTCGGCCAGCGGCTCAAGACCGAGGTCCGCGCGTTCGACGCCCAGGGCCACCAACTGCCCTGATCAGCCCCGGCGGGCCGCGGTGCGGGCGAAGTTGATGCCCACCAGGCCGCCCCAGCAGACGATCACACCGACGAGGCCGAGCATGTTCGCCGCGATCGCGGTGATCGGGATCGCGACGACGATCGAGACGATCGCCAGCGCCAGACCGCCCGGGTCGGTCTCCCGGCTCGGGTGTTTCGGGGGCCGGGCCGGCTCGGGCAGCATCCCGGTCCGCCGGTGCAGATCCCGGGCGTCGAGCTTCTCCAGGAAGCCGTCGATGATCTCGTTCTCGTACTCCGGGCCCAGCTCCTGCCGGGCCGCCACCGCCGCGCGCAGGTCTTTCCGCACCTCGTCCGTCGCCATACCAGCAAGGTATGTCCGCAGGTACGGCTCGCCAATCAGGGAAACCCCCCGATCGATCCGGGGGTTTTCTCTACCCCTCAGGGCCCTGACCCCGTACGTAGATCGCCCCCGGACCGCGAACGGTCCGGGGGCGATCTGCGTACTGCGAGCTACAGGTACTGACCGGTGTTGGTCGCGGTGTCGATCGACCGGCCCGGCTCGGTGCCCTGCTTGCCGGAGATGAGCGTCCGGATGTAGACGATCCGCTCGCCCTTCTTGCCGGAGATGCGGGCCCAGTCGTCCGGGTTGGTGGTGTTCGGGAGGTCTTCGTTCTCCTTGAACTCGTCCACACAGGCCTGCAGCAGGTGCTGCACGCGCAGACCCTTCTGGTCCTCGTCGAGGAAGGCCTTGATCGCCATCTTCTTCGCCCGGTCGACGATGTTCTGGATCATCGCGCCCGAGTTGAAGTCCTTGAAGTACAGGACCTCCTTGTCACCGTTGGCGTAGGTGACCTCGAGGAAGCGGTTCTCGTCGGCCTCGGTGTACATCCGCTCGACCGTGCGCTGGATCATCGCGTCGACGCAGGCCTGCTTGTCGCCGCCGAACTCGCCGAGGTCGTCGGCGTGCAGCGGCAGCGAGCTGGTCAGGTACTTCGAGAAGATGTCCCGCGCGGACTCGGCGTCCGGGCGCTCGATCTTGATCTTCACGTCCAGCCGGCCGGGCCGCAGGATCGCCGGGTCGATCATGTCCTCACGGTTCGAGGCACCGATGACCAGGACGTTCTCGAGGCCTTCGACGCCGTCGATCTCGCTCAGCAGCTGCGGAACGATCGTGTTCTCGACGTCGGAGGAGACACCCGAACCACGGGTCCGGAACAGCGAGTCCATCTCGTCGAAGAACACGATCACCGGCATCCCCTCGGACGCCTTCTCGCGGGCCCGCTGGAAGACCAGGCGGATGTGCCGCTCGGTTTCGCCGACGTACTTGTTGAGCAGCTCGGGACCCTTGATGTTCAGGAAGAACGACTTCTGCTCCGCGACCCCGGTCCGCTCGGCGACCTTCTTGGCCAGCGAGTTGGCCACCGCCTTCGCGATCAGGGTCTTGCCGCAGCCGGGCGGGCCGTAGAGCAGCACGCCCTTCGGCGGCTTCAGCTCGTGCTCCAGGAACAGGTCCTTGTGCAGGTACGGCAGCTCGACGGCGTCCCGGATCTGCTCGATCTGGCCGGCCAGACCACCGATCTGGGTGTAGTCGATGTCCGGGACCTCTTCGAGCACCAGCTCCTCGACCTCGGACTTCGGGATCTTCTCGTAGACGTAGCCGGAGCGGGGCTCCAGCAGCAGCGAGTCGCCGGAGCGCAGCGGCACGTCGAGCAGCGGCGAGGCGAGCCGCACCACGCGCTCCTCGTCGGCCTGCGCGATCACCAGCGCCCGCTCACCGTCGGCGAGCAGTTCCTTGAGCATCACCACGTCACCGACGACCTCGTACGCGCAGGCCTCGACCACGTTGAGCGCTTCGTTCAGCATCAGTTCCTGGCCGAGCCGGAGCTCGTCCAGGTCCACCGACGGGCTCGCCGCGACCCGGAGTTTCCGGCCGCCGGTGAACACGTCGAGCGTGTCGTCTTCGTTCCGTCCGAGGAAGGTGCCGAATCCGGACGGCGGTTGCGCCAGCCGGTCGACTTCCTCCTTCAGGGCGATGATCTTCTCTCGCGCCTCCCGCAGCGTGTCCGCCAGCCGCTCGTTCTGAGCGGTGACACTCGCCAAGGAGGCCTGGGTTTCGGACAGCCTGCTCTCGAGCGACCGGCTGTCTGCCGGGTGCTCGAGCAGCCGACGTCGCAACGCCGCGACTTCGGCCTCCAGGTACCGGACCTGGTTACGCAGTTCTGCCGCGGTAGGACTCTCGTCTCCAGCCACGATCATCACCTCACCATGTGGGGCTCGACCCTATGGACCTTACCCAGAAAACCTCGCCGGGCAAGCTGAATCCCATCACGTGTCGGTTGCGGATGACTCAGTTGCCGTCGGCATGTCGCCGGAAGTTTCGGCACGCCGCGGCCCCAGGTAATCGTCGCCGTACGCACCGGGTGCCGGACGGCGCTTCTTCCGCGGGGCCTGGACCCCGTGCGCCATCCGTCGGGCAGTGACCAAGAAGGCCGTGTGCCCCTGCATCCGGTGCCCCGGACGAACGGCCAGGCCTTCTACATGCCAGTCTCGCACGAGGGACTCCCACGCGCGCGGCTCGGTGAATTCGCCGTGCGCCCTGAGCGTCTCCACAAACCGGCTCAGCTGGGTCGTAGTGGCCACGTACGCGCAGAACACCCCACCCGGCGACAGGGCCTCCGCAACGACGTCCACGCACTCCCAGGGGGCGAGCATGTCCAGTACAACGCGATCGACGTCCTGCTCGTCGAGCTTCTCGACCAGGTCCCCGACCTCGAGCCGCCAGGCCGGGTGCTCGCCGCCGAAGAAGTCCGTGACGTTCTTGTGCGCGACCTTGGCGAAGTCGTCGCGGCGCTCGAACGAGATCACCTGTCCGTGGATCCCGACCGCCCGCAGCAGCGCGGTGGTCAGCGCACCGGAGCCGGCGCCCGCCTCGACCACCTTCGCGCCCGGGAAGATGTCGGCCATCGTGACGATCTGCGCGGTGTCCTTCGGATAGATCACCGCGGCGCCGCGGGGCATCGAGACCGAGTAGTCGGCCATCAGCGGCCGCAGCGCCAGGTACTCGACGTTGCCCTTGGAGCGGATCGTGACCGCGTCCGGGCCGTCGATCAGGTCGTCGTGCGCGATCCCGCCCTTGGTGGTGTGGAACACCTTGCCGCGCTCCAGCTTCACCGAGTGCCGGCGGCCCTTCGAGTCCTGCAGGGTGATCCACTCGCCCTCCTGCAGCGGTCCGTGATGGACGCCGGAGAACGCCTGGTCGGGAAAGTCGCGCAAGTCAGCCATAAGGCGCTCACCTTAACTTTCGGTCACCGGAACCCGATAATCAGCGGGCGTCTCAGCGGGACCGGAAGGCGCGTTCCACGTCGGCGGTCGCGAGGACGCCGTAGACGCTGCCGTCCGCGTCCAGCACCAGGTACTCCGAGGAGGGTTGTTCACGCAACGTGGCGAGGATCTCCTCGCCGGTGTCGTTGACGCCGATGATGTGGCCCGCGCCGATCCTGGTCGACACCTCGCTGACCGTCGTCCATGGCCGCTGGTTCGGCGCCACGGCGGCGACCGCCGACTCCGAGACCAGCGCGTGCGGCTTCCCGTCGCCGTCGATCACCACCACCGCGCCCGCCTGCGACTGGCCGGCCAGTCGGACCGCCTCCGAGATCGGCGTACCGGAATGGACGGCGACCGCGCGCCGGGCCAGCGTCCGGACCTGCAGCGTGGGCAGCTTGCGCCGCAGCCGTGCCTGCATCAGCGACGCGGTCGAGCCGGACCAGAGGAAGAAGCCGACGAGCAGCGCGATGCCGAAGTCGATGATCGACGGCTGCCAGCCGAAGACCTGCTCGGCCAGCACCGGCACGGCCAGCACCAGCATCGCCAGGACCCGTCCGGCCCAGGCGGCCGCGATCGTGCCGGTGTGCATGTTGCCGGTGAACTTCCAGACGATCGCCCGCAGCACCCAGCCGCCGTCGAGCGGCAGGCCGGGCAGCAGGTTGGTGACGCCGACGATCAGGTTCGCGAGGCCGAGTTCCAGCAGCGCGACGTACGCGACGCCCTCGTCGAACGCGCGGGACCCGAGGTACGCCAGGCCGCCGACGATCAGGGACGCGACCGGGCCGACCACCGAGACCGCGAACTCCTCGAGCGGCGACTTCCGCTCGCCCTCGATGTGGGTTCCGGCCGCGAAGAACCCGAGGTTGATCTCCGAGACGCCGATCCCGAACCGCAGCGCCATCAGTGCGTGCGCCAGCTCGTGGATCAGGATCGACACCGTGAACGCGACCACGAACGCGAACGCCGCGACGTACCGCCAGCTGCCGAGCTCGGGGAACTGCTGCCCGAGGATCGTCGCGAAACCGAGCGCCAGCAGCATCGCCACCGGCAGCCAGGTGAACCGCATCGTCAGGCGGATCCCGCGGACGCGACCGAGCACCCACGTTCCCGGCGGCGGCGGAGCGGCCGGCTGGGCGGGATTCTGGGGGTCACGCGAGTCAGCCATCAAGCCAACGCTACTGGGCAGAGGGTAACGCGGTGCTACGTACCCTGGTTTTCCACAGGCTGCGGGGTGGGGCCGCGCGAACTGTCGGTGGTTGTGCCTAGGGTCGTAGGTATGAGCGTTGCCGCCGCCGCAGAAGTGGATCCGCACCCGCGGGGTGCCCTGTCGCCCTCCCGAGCTGCGGACTTCATGAGCTGCCCGCTGAAGTACCGGTTCCGGGTGGTCGACCGGCTGCCGGAGAAGCCGTCCCCGGCCGCTGTCCGCGGGACGGTGGTGCACGCGGTGCTGGAGCGGTTGTTCGACCTGCCCCGCGGGCAGCGGACGCTGGAGCAGGCCGCGGAGATGCTCGAGCCGCAGTGGCAGCGGCTGCTCGAGGAGGAGCCCGAGGTCGGCGAGCTGTTCGCGGAGGACGCGAGCGGCGACGAGCTGGCCAAGTGGCTCGCCGAGGCCCACCAACTGCTCGGGAAGTACTTCACCCTCGAGGACCCGAACGCGTTGGAGCCCGCCGAGCGCGAGCTGTACGTCGAGACCGCGCTGGACTCCGGCCTGGTCCTGCGTGGGTACGTCGACCGCCTCGACGTCGCGCCGACCGGCGAGATCCGCGTGGTCGACTACAAGACCGGGCGCTCGCCCTCGGAGTTCTTCGAGGCGAAGGCACTGTTCCAGATGAAGTTCTACGCGCTCGTCCTGTGGAAGCTGCGCGGCGTGGTGCCGGCGATGCTCCAACTGGTGTACCTCGGCAACGGCGAGATCGTGCGGTACGTTCCGGACGAGGCCGATCTGCGCGCCTGCGAGCGCAAGGTGTCGGCGCTCTGGATCGCGATCACCCGGGCGCTCGACTCCGGTGACTGGCGGCCGAGCCCGGGCCCGCTCTGCGACTGGTGCGACCACAAGGCGATCTGTCCCGCCTGGGGTGGCACGCCGCCGCCGCTGCCGACCCGTTCGGTGGCGGAGGTCGCCGCCGAGTCGGCCGGCATCGACCTGATCACGGTCGACGGCTAGCTCGTACCTGTCCCCCGCGGAGGAACCGTCGGTAGGTACGGTTCGTCGCATGAGTGTGGGCGATGCGGCAGTTCGGGCGGTCGAGGTCTGGAAGCGGTACGGCAGCGGCTCGACGCAGGTCGACGCACTGGCCGGTGTCAGCGCTGACTTCGGGAAGGGCCGCTTCACCGCGATCATGGGCCCGTCCGGGTCCGGCAAGTCCACGTTGCTGCACTGCCTGGCGGGGCTCGACCAGCCGTCCGAGGGGAAGGTGCTGCTCGGCGACGTCGACGTGACGACCCTCCCGGAACGCGAGCTCACGCACCTGCGCCGCGACCGGATCGGTTTCGTGTTCCAGGCGTTCAACCTGGTCCCGACGCTGTCCGCGCTGGAGAACATCACGCTCCCCCTCGACCTCGCCGGCCGCAAACCGGATCCGGACTGGCTGGCCACGGTCGTCGACGCGATCGGGCTCTCGGATCGTCTGGGCCACCGGCCGTCGCAGCTGTCCGGTGGCCAGCAGCAGCGGGTCGCCTGCGCCCGCGCACTGGTGTCGCGCCCGGACGTCGTGTTCGCCGACGAGCCGACCGGCAACCTGGACTCCCGCTCGTCCACTGACGTCCTCAACTTCCTGCATCGCTCCGTTCGGGACTTCCACCAGACCGTCGTCATGGTTACCCACGATCCGACCGCGGCGTCGTACGCGGACCGCGTCCTGTTCCTCGCCGACGGCGAGCTGCAGTCCGAGCTCCTGGACCCGACGGCCGACTCCGTTCTGGACCGGATGAAGCAGCTGGATCCGGCCGGCGAGCTGGCCGGCTGATGTTCAAGCTCGGCCTCCGCTCGGTGCTCGCGCACCGGCTGCGCTTCGTGCTGTGCACGGTCGCCGTCACGCTCGGCGTCGCGTTCGCCGGCGGCGCGATGGTGTTCACCGACTCGTTGTCCACCGCCCTGAAGAAGAACTTCGAGGTCAGTACGGCCGACATCACGGTCACGCCGACGTCACCGATCAAGGCCACCAACGACGCGCCGGCGACCTTCCAGAACGGGCTCGCCGACCAGATCGCCGCCCTACCGGGTGTCGCCGAGGCCGTACCGCAGCTGCTGGTGGGTGACCTCCAGGTCCTCGACCCGGCCGGCAAAGAGGTCGAGAACTACGGCCTGACCACGTTCGGCGCCGCCTGGCCGCGGGTCGTCGACGGTGCTCCGTTCCGAGTGCTCGCCGGCACCGCGCCGTGGGGCGACCAGCAGCTCGCGCTCGACCAGTCGACCGCCTCGCGGGCCGGCTACAGCATCGGCGACAAGGTCCGGATCGTGACCCCGACCCAGGCGGTCACGGCGACCCTCACCGCGATCACGACGCCGGCCGCGGCCGGGCCTGCGGCCGGCGCACCGCTGGTCAGCTTCGACGGCGCGACCGCGCAGCGCCTGCTGCTCGGCAAGGCGGGCTGGACATCGATCACCGTCGCGCTCAAGCCCGGCTCGGATCCGGAGGCAGTCGGTCAGGCGATCGGCGGCGTCCTCGGCGACTCGGTCAAGGTCCGGACCGCGAAGCAGGTCGCGTCGGACGGCAAGCGCGACCTCGACAGCACCTTCGGTGGCTTCAGCCTGGTCCTGGCGCTGTTCGGCGGGCTGGCGTTGTTCGTCGGTACGTTCCTGATCGTCAACACGTTCGCGATGGTCGTTGCCCAGCGCGGCAAGGAGCTCGCGATGCTGCGGGCGATCGGCGCGTCCCGCGGCCAGATCACCCGGACGATCCTCACCGAGAGCGTCATCATCGGCTTCATCGGCTCGACGCTCGGGCTGCTGATCGGGATCGGGGTGGCGGCCGGCGTCCGAGGCATCTACCAGAAGCTCAATCTGCGCATCCCGACGGCCGGCCTGGAGGTCAGCGCGGGCACGATCATCGCGTGCTACGTGATCGGCATCGGGGTCACGGTCGCGGCCGCCGCGCCGGCCGCCCGCCGGGCCGGGAAGCTGCCGCCGATCGCCGCGATGCGCGACGACGTACAGGTCCCGGAGCGCTCGCTGCTCGTCCGTGGGCTGATCGGCGGCTTCATGCTGCTGATGACGCTGATGTTCGTCGCGATCGGCCTGGCTGCTGGTGACCTGCCCGGTGCGGTGCTGATCGCCATGGGAGCCGGTCTCGCCGTCCTCGCCCTGGTGATGCTCAGCCCGCTCCTGAGCCGGTACGTGGTGCGCGTCCTGATGTTCCCGTTCGGGCGCCGGGCACCGGTCACACTCGGTCGCCGCAACGCCGAGCGGAACCCGCGCCGTACGTCGGCGACCGCCTCGGCACTGATGATCTCGGTCTCGCTGATCTCGGGCCTGATGGTGATCAGCGCGTCGGCGAAGGCGTCGATCAACCAGTCCATCCTGGAGGCGCTCGGGACCTCGGATCTGGTCGTCACCAACAACGGCACGCCGAACTTCAGCACCCAGGCCGGTGACCGGACCGCCAAGGTGGCGGGCGTCGAGTCCGTGCACCGGGTGCGGCAGGAGACCGGCGAGGTCGGCGCCACAGACGTCAAGGTCAGCGGTGTCAGTGACGGCACCCTTGACGGCCCGATCGTCACCAAGTTCGACAGCGGGTCGGCGTCGGCGCTCGCCGCCGGCCAGGCGATCCTCCCCCGCAACCTCGCCAAGACCCTGAAGCTGACGGTCGGCAAGAGCTTCGACCTGAAGACCACGAGCGGCACCCACCGGCTGGCCGTCGGCGGCATCCTCGCCCCGAACCGGCAGCTGAACGCCGTCGTCCTGTCGCTGGCGACGTACGAGAAACTCGGCGGCCCACCGACCGACAACCTGCTGTACGTGGACGTTGCCCAAGGCAATCAGCTCGGGCCGGTCCGGGCCGCGGTGCTGGCGCAGCTGACCAAGGACTACCCGTCGCTGCAGGTCCGCGACCAGAAGGCGTACGCGGCCGGCGCCATGCAGCCGGTGGACGCGGTCCTCGCCGCGGTCGGGTTCCTGCTCACGATGGCGATCCTGATCGCGCTGCTCGGGATCGTGAACACGCTCGCGCTCGGTGTGGTCGAGCGCACCCGGGAGATCGGGCTGCTGCGGGCGATCGGGCTGGACCACCGGCAACTGCGGCGGATGCTGCGGGTCGAGTCGGTCGCGATCACGTTGTTCGGTGCGCTGCTCGGGCTGCTGATCGGGATCGTGTTCGGGGTCGCGATCCAGGCGTCGATGGCCGACAGCGGGCTCGCGGTCCGCGAGGTTCCGATCCGGCAGCTCTCGCTCGCGGTGATCGTCTCGATCGTGTTCGCAGTACTGGCTGCAGTCTGGCCGTCACGGCGTGCGGCGCGGTTGAACGTGTTGCGGGCCATCGCCTCGGAGTGACCTGCCCTGGGACGACACGGAGTGTCTTGTGAGGTGGAGCCAGACCAGTGATTCACAGGTAGCCTGCGGGTGTGCCGGGGACCGTGCAGTCGATCGAGCGGGCTGCGGCGGTGCTGCGACTGCTCGCCGCCGCGCCTGACGGGCTCGGGGTCGCCGACGTCGCGAACGCGCTCGGTCTGGCGAAGCCGACCGTGCACGGGATCCTGCGGACACTGCATCAGGTCGGCTTCGTCGATCAGGGGCACAGCGGCGCGCACTACTACCTGAGCGACGCGTTCGGCCGGCTCGGCGAGAGCTACCTGGATCCGAACGAACTCCGCAGCCGCGCGATCAACTGGGCCGACTCGCTCGCCTCCCGCAGCGGCGAGGTGGTCCGGGTCGGGCGGCTCGTCGACGGGAAGGTTGTGGTCGTGCACCACGTCTTCCGGCCCGACGACAGCGACCAGGACCTCGACGTCGGTACGACGCTGCCGCCGCACGCGACCGCGCTCGGCAAGGCCGTACTGGCGTTCGATGCCAGCGGCGCCACGCGGCCGCGGAAGCTGGAGGCGTTCACCACCCGGACGATCACCGACCCGGTTCGCCTGGGTGAGGAGCTCGCGGCCGTCCGGGCGCGCGGCTGGGCGACCGAGTTCGAGGAGCACACCGTCGAGGTGGCGAGTATCGCGGCGCCGATCCGCGGCCTCGGCGGGCTGGTCGTCGGCGCCGTCGGCCTGGCCGGCCGGATCGAACGCATCTGCGACAGTCGGCTGCGGCACCGCGCCGACCTCGTCACGATGGTCCGCGCCACCGCCGAAGCCATCGCCCGAGACCTCCGGAACGACACATGAGCCGGGTGATTGGGGGGTGAAGGATGGCTGAGCAATATGTGGCTGCGGTGGATCAGGGGACGAACTCGAGCCGGTGCATCCTGTTCGACCGGCGTGGGCGGTTGGTGTCGGTGGCACAGCGGGAGCATCGGCAGTTGTTCCCGCGGCCGGGGTGGGTGGAGCACGACGCCGAGGAGATCTGGCGGAACGTGGCCCGGGTGGTGCCGGCGGCGATCCGGCAGATCGGGGCCGAGCCGTCGCAGGTCGTTGCCATCGGCATCACCAACCAGCGGGAGACGAGTCTGCTCTGGGACCGCGTCACCGGCCGGCCGATCGGGCACGCGGTGGTCTGGCAGGACACTCGTACCGACCGGCTCGTCACCGAACTCGCGGGCGACGAGGGCCCGGACCGGTTCGCGGATCTCTGCGGTCTGCCGCTGACGACGTACTTCTCCGCGCCGCGGATCCGCTGGATGCTCGACCACACGCCCGGGCTGCGGCAGCGGGCCGAGCGCGGCGAGATCCTGTTCGGCACCATGGAGACCTGGCTGATCTGGAACTTCACCGGCGGCCAGAACGGGACCGGCCTGCACGTCACCGACGTGACGAACGCCAGCCGCACGATGCTGATGAACATCGAGACGCTGGGCTGGGACGACGAACTGCTCGCGGCCTTCGACGTGCCGCGGGCGATCCTGCCCGAGATCCGCCCGTCGTCGGGCGTCTTCGGGACCGCGACCGAGGTACTGCCCGGGGTCCGGATCGGCGCGGCGCTCGGGGATCAGCAGGCCGCGCTGTTCGGGCAGACGTGCTTCAGCGCGGGCGAGGCGAAGTGTACGTACGGTACGGGCTCGTTCCTGCTGATGAACACCGGGCACGAGATCGTCCGGTCCAAGCACGGGATGCTCACGACGGTGGCGTACCAGATCGGCGACCATCCGGCGTCGTACGCACTCGAAGGCTCGATGGCGGTCACCGGTTCGCTCGTGCAGTGGTTCCGCGACGGGCTCGGGATGATCCACACCGCGGCCGAGATCGAGACGCTCGCGCGGACCGTCGAGGACAACGGCGGCGCGTACATCGTGCCGGCGTTCTCCGGGCTGTTCGCACCACATTGGCGCAGTGAGGCGCGGGGTGTGATCGCCGGGCTGACCGGCTACATCACCAAGGGCCACCTGGCCCGGGCCGTACTCGAGGCGACCGGGTTCCAGACGCTCGAGGTCGTCGACGCGATGAACGCCGACTCCGGGATCGCGCTGACGGCGCTGAAGGTCGACGGCGGGATGACGGCCAACAACCTGCTGATGCAGTTCCTCGCCGACCTGCTGGACGTCCGCGTCGTGCGGCCGATGGTGACCGAGACCGTCTCACTCGGTGCCGCGTACGCCGCGGGTCTCGCCGTCGGGTACTGGCCGGACCTCGAGGGCCTGCGCAGCAACTGGCACCGCGCCGGTCAGTGGGTGCCGCACATGGATCCGGCGCGGCGCACCAGGGAGTACGCCAACTGGCAGTCCGCCGTCCAACGCACCTTCAACTGGATCCGCCCGGAGGACCAGGAGCCGTAACGGCGGCTCCTGGTCCTCCGGAGCGGGTACTAGGCGGGCGAGACGATGTCCGGGGCCTCCAGGCGGACCTTGTCGGCGGACTCGTCGTCGGGCTGGTCCTGGGAGTCGCGTTCGGACTGGACGCGCTGGACGTAGAACGAGACCTCACGCTCGATCGTCGCCTCGTCCCAGCCGAGGATCGGCGCGACCAGCCGGGCGGCCGCCTCGGCCGCACCGACGCCGCGGTCCCAGGCCTCGATCGAGATCCGGGTCCGGCGGGCCAGGATGTCGTCGAGGTGCCGGGCGCCCTCGGCGCGCGCGCCGTACACGATCTCGGCCTTCAGATAGTCCTGCGTACCGGGCAACTGCTCCCCCAGCGACGGGTCCTCCTCGACGAGGGCGAGGACCTCGTCGATCAGCGCGCCGTACCGGTTGAGCAGATGCTCGATCCGAGCCACGTGCAGCCCCGAGCGCTGCGCGATCAGCTGCCGCTGGTTCCACAAGGCCTGGTACCCGTCTGCACCGACCAGCGGGATGTTCTTGGTGACACTGCGCGGCACCCGCCCGTCGAGGGCGTCCGCCGCCGCGTCGATGGCGTCCTTCGCCATCACCCGGTACGTCGTGTACTTGCCGCCGGCAACCACCACGAGACCCGGTGCTGCGTGCGCGACGACATGCTCGCGGGACAGTTTCGACGTACTCTCCGACTCACCGGCGAGCAACGGCCGCAGACCGGCGTACACACCCTCCACGTCCTCGCGTGTCAGAGGTGTGGTGAGGACCGCGTTCACATGATCCAGCAGGTACTCGATGTCCTTCGTGGTCGCCGCCGGGTGCGCCTTGTCCAGGTGCCAGTCGGTGTCCGTGGTGCCGATCAGCCAGTGCCGGCCCCACGGGATGATGAACAGTACGGACTTCTCGGTCCGGAGGATCATCCCGGTACTGGACTGGATCCGGTCCTTCGGTACGACCAGGTGGATGCCCTTCGACGCGCGCACGTGGTACTGCCCGCGCTCCCCCACCATCGCCTGGGTGTCGTCGGTCCAGACACCCGTCGCGTTCACGACCTGCTTCGCGCGGACCTCGAACTCGCGGCCGCTCTCCAGGTCCTTCGCCTGCACACCGGTGACCCGCTCGCCCTGACGCAGGAAGCCGGTGACCTTCACCCGGTTCGCGACCAGGGCGCCGTACGACGCCGCGGTCCGGGCGAGCTCCATCGTGTGCCGCGCGTCGTCGACCTGCGCGTCGTAGTACTGCAACGCGCCGACCAGTGCGGACTTCTTCAGCGACGGGACCAGCCGCATCGCGCCGCGCCGGGTCAGGTGCCGGTGCAGCGGCAGCCCGGCGCCGAAGCCCGAGCTGACCGCCATCCCGTCGTACAGCGCGACACCGGCGCCTGCGTAGAACCGCTCCCACCAGCGGTGCTGGAGCGGGTACAGGAACGGCACCGGCTTCACCAGGTGCGGTGCCAGGCGCTGCAGCAGCAGACCGCGCTCCTGCAACGCCTCGTGCACCAGCCGGAAGTCGAGCATCTCCAGGTAGCGCAGGCCGCCGTGGATCAGCTTGCTGGACCTGCTGGAGGTACCGCTCGCGAAGTCGCGGGCCTCCAGCAGTCCGGTGGTCAGGCCGCGGGTGGCGGCGTCGAGCGCCGATCCGGTGCCGACCACCCCGCCACCGATCACCAGGACGTCCAGTTCCCGTCCGTCGGCCAGCGCGTCGATCGCGTCGGCCCTTGCTTGCGGTGACAGAGCCACTACAGCCACTGTGTTCGTCCTTCCGGTGCTAGGGGTGGTGCTTGATTCAGTCGACGTCGACCCAGTCGAGCGTGCGCTGGACGGCCTTCTGCCACCCGGCGTACCCCTGACTGCGCTGCTCGTCGTTCCACTGCGGCTCCCACCGCTTGTCCTCGTTCCAGTTCTGCACGAGCTCTTCCTTGTTCTTCCAGAAGCCGACGGCGAGGCCGGCTGCGTACGCGGCGCCGAGAGCGGTGGTCTCCGCGACCACCGGCTTGCTCACCGGTACGCCCAGGATGTCCGCCTGCATCTGCATCGCCAACTCGTTCGCCGTCACGCCGCCGTCCACCTTGAGGACGTCGAGCTGCACGCCGGAGTCCTTCTCCATCGCGTCCGAGACGTCCTTGCTCTGGTAGCAGATCGACTCCAGTGTTGCGCGCGCCAGGTGCGCGTTGGTGTTGAACCGGGACAGCCCGACGATCGCCCCGCGGGCGTCGGACCGCCAGTACGGCGCGAACAGGCCGGAGAACGCCGGTACGAAGTACACACCGCCGTTGTCCTGCACCTGCTTGGCCAGCGTCTCGATCTCCGCGGCGCCGGAGATGATGCCGAGCTGGTCACGCAGCCACTGCACCGCGGAGCCGGTGACCGCGATCGAGCCCTCGAGCGCGTACACCGGGGCCTCGTCGCCGAACTTGTAGCACATGGTGCTGAGCAGGCCCGCCTTCGAACGGACCAGCTCGGTGCCGGTGTTCAGCAGCATGAAGTTGCCGGTGCCGTAGGTGTTCTTCGCTTCACCAGGGTTGAAGCACACCTGGCCGACGGTCGCGGCCTGCTGGTCGCCGAGGTCGCCGGTCAGCCCGACGACGCCGCCGAGCGGGCCGTTGGCCAGCGTCTCCCCGTACTTGCTGGGATCCGACGAGGGCCGGATCTCCGGCAGCATCTGCCGCGGGATGTTGAAGAAGCTGATCAGCTCGTCGTCCCAGTCCAGGGTCTCGAGGTTCATCAGCATCGTCCGGCTGGCGTTCGTCACGTCGGTGATGTGGACGCCGCCTTCGGTGCCTCCGGTGAGGTTCCAGAGCAGCCAGGTGTCGGTGTTGCCGAAGACCGCGTCACCGGCCTCGGCGGCCTCGCGGACCCCGTCGACGTTCTCCAGGATCCACTGCACCTTGCCGGCCGAGAAGTACGTCGCCGGCGGCAGACCGGCCTTCTGCCGGATCACGTCGCCCTTGCCCTCGCGCTCCAGCGCCGAGGCGATCCGGTCGGTGCGGGTGTCCTGCCAGACGATCGCGTTGTAGTACGGGCGGCCGGTCTTCCGGTTCCAGACCACCGCGGTCTCGCGCTGGTTGGTGATGCCCAGCGCGGCCAGGTCGCTCGACTGCAGACCCTTCGCGTTCATCGCGGTCCGGATGACCGAACTGGTCCGCTCCCAGATCTCCACCGGGTTGTGCTCCACCCAGCCGGCCTGCGGCAGGATCTGCTCGTGCTCCAACTGGTGCTTGCCCACCTCGTTGCCGGAGTGGTCGAAGATCATGAAGCGGGTGCTCGTGGTGCCCTGGTCGACGGCACCGACGAAGTCAGCCATGGATAGTCCTCTCCTCACACAAGGGATGCATCATGCGGTCGTGTCCTCTTCCGGGATGCGCCCGGGTTCCTCGTCCTCGTCCGCGATCGGCAGGAAGCGGCCGACCAGGACGTCGTACAGCAGGGCGCCGAGCAACGCACCGAGGATCGGTGCCACGATCGGCACCCAGAAATACAGGTCCCCGAACTGATCCTTGAACGCTCCGCCGTACCCGGTGAAGAACGAGGCCAGCCGGGGGCCGAAGTCGCGGGCCGGGTTGATCGCGTACCCGGCGTTGGTGCCCCAGGCCATGCCGATCGCGACCACGGCCAGGCCGATCAGGAACGGCGCCATGTTGGCCGCCGGTGCCGTGTTCCGCAGGTCGGTGATCGCCAGGATCAGCAGCATCAGGATCGCGGTACCGATGATCTGGTCCCGGAATCCGCCCCACAGGTGGACGCCGAGGTCCGTACTGCCGTTGCCTGGCAGCGTGGAGAACACGATCTGGCTCTTCACCGTGTGCCCGGGGTCGAACTTGCCGAGCGCCTCGGTGTAGTTCCACCGCACTACCAGCGCCGCCAGGAACGCGCCGACGAACTGTGCCAGCGAGTACGGCAGCACCTTGCGCCAGCTGAAGCCGCGGAACGCCGCCAGCGCGATCGTCACCGCCGGGTTCAGGTGCGCGCCGGTCATCCGGCCTGCCACGTAGACGCCCAGCGTGACGCCGAGGCCCCACGCCCACGCGATCGAGTCGTGGTCCCCGATCCCGCCGGCCACCACCTGCGCCACCACACCGCAGCCGAACAGGATCAGGATGAATGTGCCCGCCAGTTCCGCCGCACACTCCCCCAGAAGGGTCTTGGTCTTGACTGTCTCCGTCGTAGCCATACCGAACCTCCCTTCCCAGTACAACTCCGCCGTGACGACCACGGCTGGCTGGAATGTAGAAGCGAAACACCCGCGGTACAACGCCCCTCGTTCGACATTGTCGAACGGCACCACCTTTGTCCTGAGGTACGACACTCGGTCATCAGCTGAGTACCGTCCGCAGTTGAGTAATCGCTGAGAGGCCTGCGATCGGCGATGCCAACCAATCGGAGGGCGGCGGCGTCTGGGGTGTGGGTCTACTCGGATCGGGAGGGCTGGATGAGCGTGTCGCTGCTTGGGGGATGGTTCCCGGCGATGCTGGACGTGCTGGCGGGTGCGGCGCTGCTGGCCGCGGCCGGTTGGCGGGACCGGGAGTGGCGGTGGCGGGTGTTGCCGGTGGTGGCCGGCGCGGCCCTCCTGCTGACGCTGCTTGCGGCCTATCCGGGGGCCAAGGCGCTCGGCGTAACCGATCCGCTGCCGTTCTCGGTGTGGCTCTGGTTCGGGGCCGGCATGGCGGCGCTGATCGTGCTGGCTGCCGGGTGGCGGAGTGCGCGGTGGTGGCGACGGGGTACGGCAGTCATTGCCGCCGGACTCGCCGCGCTGGTGTGCGCGAACGCGATCAACCAGTTCGTCGGCTACTACCCGACCATCGACGCCGCCGTGAACGACTGGACCGACACCCCGCTGCCGGGTCAGGTGTCGATGTCGGGCCTCGCCCACGACGCCACCGCGACCAAGCTGCCGGCAGCCGGGCGGCTGGTCGCGGTGCGCATTCCCGCGACGTACAGCCACTTCGACCATCGGCAGGAGCTGGTGTACCTGCCGCCGATCTGGTTCGTCCGCGGTACGCACCGCCGGCCGCTGCCGGTCGTCGAACTGATCGGCGGCGAGCGCGGCGGTCCCGGTGACTGGGTCCGGCTCGGCAACGCGGTCCAGGTGTCCGACGCGTACGCGCACCGGCACCACGGCTACGCGCCGATCCTGGTCTTCGCCGACGCGACCCGGAAGTTCGACAACGACACCGAGTGCGTCGACGGTCCCCGCGGCAACTCCGCCGACCACCTCGACCAGGACATCCCGAAGTACGTCGAGAAGACGTTCGGCGCCTCCACGAACCCGCAGCAGTGGGCCGTCGCCGGGTTCTCGATGGGCGGCACGTGCGCGGTTGATTTGGTCGTCGAGCACCCGAACGTGTTCGACCACTTCATCGACATCTCCGGCGACCTCGCGCCGTACACGAGCACGCCGGCCGCCAGCCTGCACGACCTGTACGGCGGGAACGTGGCGCTGGAGAAGGCGAACGAGCCGCTGCTCGTGATGCGGGCCCATGGCAAGTACACCGGCGTGAACGGCCTGTTCCTAACCAGCAGCGAGGAGCTGCGCCACCAGCGCGAGGCGAAGGAGCTCTCGAACGCGGCTGCCAAGGCCGGGATCTGGTCCCGCGTTCAGGTCTCCCCCGGTACGCACGTCTGGCAGTTCGCCGCTCCGGCGTTCGCGGCGGCCTATCCTTGGCTGGCCAACCAGCTCGCACTCCCGCACCACGAGACGAGACCTTCGAAGCCCGCGTGATCCACACCGTACGGCGGCTCGCCATTGGCCTGGCCGTCCTCATCGTCGTCACCGCGATCAGCGGCGCCGACACGGTGAGCGAGGTCCGCAGGCCGCAACCGGCCGGTCAGGTGCACGTGGTGGCGCTCGGCGACTCGGTGACCTCGGGCTCGAACTGCAACTGCTCGGCATTCCCCCAGCTGTACGGCGACCTGCTCCACAACCGCACCGGCACACCGATCGCGGTCAGCAACCTGGGCGTCGCCGGACTGGACTCGGCCGGCCTGCTCCAGCGACTCGACCAGCGCGACTCCCCCGTCGAACTCGCCACGTCCGGCGCGAATGTCGTCCTGCTGACCATCGGCGCGAACGACTTCGGCGACCACCACGACACCGTCACCAGCGGACAGTGCACGGGCGACTGCGTCGCGGACGAATACGAACAGCTCACCGTGAACCTGGACAAGATCCTGGCGCGGATCCACGCCCTCCGCGACAACCACCCGACGACGATCCTGATGACCGGCTACTGGAACGTCTTCGAGGACGGCGATGTCGCCGCACGCCAGTACCCGCCGACCGGCCGAACAGCGAGCGATCAACTCACGCTGCGCACCAACGCCGCGATCGACGCGGCGGCCACCGCGGACGACGCGACGTACGTCGACATCTACACCCCGTTCAAGGACAGCCAGAACATCACCAGCCTCCTCGCCCCGGACGGCGACCACCCGAACCTCGCCGGCCACAACCTGATCGCGCAACTCCTGCTCGCCGCCACACCCAACCTGTTGCCCGCGTCCCCACGTCAGGGAGGGTAGACACATTGGACGGCGATGCGAGGGGCCAAGGGCACCTTCGGCACCACCAACGTCGCGATCCACGCAGCCACCGTCAGCACGGAGCTCTGTCACCACGGCGGCTCGGTGGAACTCGCCAGGCAGATCCAGACCCTCAGAGGCTATCCGGCGCTTCTGACTGATCCGGACTGCGTTCGTCGAGCGGTACGCGGGCAGGCAGGTGGACAGGTTGAGGGCTGGTAAGTCGAGGGCTGGCAAGCGGGCGCCCGCACATGCGTCAGAGGGGTGGATATCCACTGCTCCTGAGGGTTCTTCGTTCGCACACCAGCAGAGAACCCTCAACACGAGTGGATATCCTGCTCTTGTGACCGATCCGTGGGTGCTGATCATTCCGATGGCCGACGACACCGATTAGGTGGTCGTGAGTCGGAACCTGGTTCCACCTTCGGCCCGGCTTTCGACGCCACGGTTCTGCCCGCTCCCTGTCGACGGTGCATGAGCTCAGGAGCGCCTGCCCCTGGCACCCGTCCCTGACGCCTGCCCGTCCCCTCCCTGTCTTCCTCTCGATGGCATCGGTCGTGGCCTTGGCTGGACCCGGGTCGTCGGATCGTCGACTGCGGCGGGAATCGACCGCCATTGTCTACGACTTGATGAAACGTGAGGCAGTACGCGGACAGGCGGCTCGACACGCGCGCACCCCTCCCGCGCCGCTTGGGGTGGGTTATCGGGCGCTTGCTGGGAGTTCTCCGCTGTTGTATCGCCGGAGGTCGTCCAACGGGGCAACGGATTTCCAGGGCGTGATCGTCCGCGCCGATCCCGAGGCAGCCCGCGCTGCCATGCGCGTCCACCTGTCGAGTACGCGGCACCGGCTCAGCGATTCGCTGCCCCACAGCAGCGGGCTACGTCAATGACTGCGGACCGCCGTGGCCGGGCACGCGGTGGGTGCCGGTCGGTCCGACTTCGAAGACGAAGCCGTGAGGGGTGGTCCACTCGAGGGTTCTGTGGTCGAGGCGGCGCACGTTCCAGCCGCGGGCGTGGGTCTTGACCCGGTGGCCGAAGCGGCTCAGCGGTGCGAGGTTCGTGGTGCTGGTCTGACCTGGCGGTCCCAGCGGGTCGTACGGCTCGATATGGTCGAGGTCGATGGTGCGACTGGTTTCACGGGTGCCGTACGGGAACAGCTCCACGGGGTGGAGAAGTTTGACGCGTTCCCGGATCCTGGTGGGGATCTCGTAGGCGTTGACGCTGAGCGCGTCGTTGAGGTCGATGACAGGCTTGACGGTGTAGGGCCCATGTCCGATCAGCTCGCCGAGCTGGGCGGCGAGCAGCGGGCCGAGGCCCTCCACGCGCAGCACGCCAGTGCCGGTCGCGAGGGTGCGGTCGGTCAGGTGCACATAGATCTCGGTCTGCCCCGGACGCACCTGTCCCCCGCTGCCCGAGCCCCAGCCAGAGCCGGAGCCGGAGCCGGAGCCGGAGCCCCAGCGGGAGCCGGAGCCGGAGTAGGCGTCGTGCTTGATCTGCGCGAGCCGCGCATCCAGGACCCGCCGGGCCGCCGCTTCCAACCGCTCGCCGTCACCATCGCCGTCGCCGTCACCGTCGCGGTCAAAGGGGCCGAAGGGGTCGGTGAGATCCAGCGATTCGGGGTAGCGGACGTCGAACGCCTCGGGCACATCGCCACGGGGCTGGCCGTCCCGGGCCGGCGCGGTTGCGCGCTCAGCCGCAGACGCGCTAGCAGGCGCGGTGACCGGCTCAGCGACGGGCTCGGTGGCGGTGGCGGTGGCGGTGGCGGTGGCGGTGGCGGGCTTGGGGTTGGGGGGTGGCGGGGGTGGCTTTGGGGCGTGCTGGAACTCGCGGGCCTGGGCGAGGAGTTCTTCGGTGTAGCGGGAGTCGGCGATGATGCCGACGGCCTCCGCGCGACGCTGCTGCAACCTGCGCGCGTTCCCGAACACCTTCAGGGCATCCGCGATCGCATCGATCCTCGCGTCGAAGCGGATCACGGCACCCGACGACGCCTTGACGAACACCGACTTCGTACCGTGCTCATCCGACGCACCCACGAACACGCCCCGCTCACGAGCCTTCTCAGCGGCCTCAGCACGCGCCAGGTCAGGATCCGCATGCGCCCTGGCGGCCTTGACAATCTTCTCCAGCCGATACGGCGTGATCGAATCCACCATACCCGCGACCCGCCGATCCACCCGCGCCGCAGCCTCCTGCGACAACGCCACACAGGCAGCCACAATCTGCTGCGCCTTCCACGGCGTCGCCTCACCCGCCAACACCCGCGCCCACGTCAACGGGAACCGGTGCCGCAACGCCAACGCCTCACCGAGCAACCGGGCCGCCACACCCGACGAGACCCCCAGCAAGACACCGAACTCCGCGATCGAGAACTCGGCAATCTCCGGACAACCCTCACCACCCAGCACCACCGCCCGCTCCCGCCCATCACACGACCGCCGACCCGGCCGCACCACACAGGCATCGGGATGGAACCGATCGGCATAAACCTGAGCATGCTCCAGGACCCGCGTCTCGCACCGGGTCGCAAGCGCGCGATGCTCGGCCGCGGACTCCAACAGCTCCGCGGTCGACAACACACTCGGATCACTCTCGAACATGCGTTCGATTCTATGCCATCGACGATCCTCCCCGCAAATCAGCCGGACATCGAAACCCGTTATCCACAAGGGAAACCATCATCCGCGATCGTCCGGTGAAAGCGTGTATGCACAGCCGCCGTACGTTGCCACTACCAACGACCCGTGCTGGGCGTGAAGTCAGGAACGACAGTCCGCAGGTACGTCGTGTCATCGCGCTTGCGGAGGCCGCTCCTGACATGCCGGGGACCGGTCCGAAGGTGGTTGACGGGTTCCGCCGGGACTGGGTCTTCGAGCAACTCGCCGACGTCCTGCTCGCCGCAACGCCCAACCCTTTGCCCGCGTCCCCACGTCAGGGAGGGTAGACACACCCGAGGGGGCGAGATGGTGGACGCGTTCGCCGAGTTCGCGAGCAGCAGGCACGGCGCGCTGTTCCGGTACGCGTACCTCCTGGCCGGCGATCGCGGTCTGGCCGAGGATCTGGTGCAGGAGGCGCTGGTCAAGACGTACGTCAACTGGCACCGGCTGCGCGATCCAGCCAACGCCGAGGCGTACACGCGGCGCGCGATCACCACCACGATGATCGGGTGGTGGCGCCGGAAGTCGTGGCACGCCGAGCGGCCGAACGACGACGTACCCGATCGTCCGGTGCACGCCGACGACAGCACCGCCCGGATCTGGCTGTGGGACATCCTGCAGAAGCTGCCGCCGCGACAACGGGCGGCGCTGGTGCTGCGGTACTACGAGGATCTCACCGAGGCACAGACGGCAGAGGTCCTCGGCTGCAGCGTCGGGACCGTGAAGAGCCAGGTCTCCGACGCACTCAAGAAGCTCCGGGCCCGACTGGGCTCCGACGTCGTACTGAAGGCGGGACTCACCGAATGAACAACCTGCTCCGCGACACCCTCACCGAACGCGCAGACAGCATCGAGCCGCCGCCCCTCGATCTCGACGCAATCGTTGCGGCCGGCAACCGCCGCCGCTCCCGCCGGCGCGCCCTGACGATCTTCGGCGGCACTGCGGTGACGCTGACCGGCGGCGGACTCGCCGTCGCCGGCACCCGCAAGCACCACGTCCCGCCGCCCGCGCCCACGCCGTACATCGATCGCCGGGTTACCTACGCCCTCGGCTCCGCAATCCACTACGGCCCGGACATCATCTCCGTCGCGCCGCACAAGGTGAACGCCTTTGTCCAGACCGACACCGCGTTCGTCTTCCTGAACGAGAAGAACGACATCCACGTTGCCGCCGGCAACGGCGTACGGTCACTCGGGAAAGGCGCCTGGAGGCTCACCGGCGGACTCGGCGGCAACTTCGTCGGCTGGGTCGACGGCTTCAACGACCGCTACGAGTCGGTCGTGTACGACGTCTCAGCTCGCCGCGAAGTCGTCCGCACGGCAGTCGGCAACAAGATCCCACCGAACGTCAGTCTCGTGACCGGCCCGCTGATCGTCGCCCTCGACGACAACCAGGCGTACTTCGGAACACTCGACGGCCTGTACCGCTGGGACATTGCCGCGAACAAGGGCGAGCTGATCGCGAAGGTCTTACCGGACACGGTCCGCACCGTCATGGCCGGTCAGTTCGTCTACCAGCAACCGCTCGAGCAGCGGCCGCCGGCCGTAAGTCTGGCGATTGCGGACACCGTGTCGACGGCGGTCCCGGCCAGATTCAGCGGCCAGCAAGCCTTTCTCTCGCCCGGAGCGAAGTACCTGGTGACCGAGCCGAAGGACGCGCTGATCCCGACCGAGCCGAGCTGGGGCGACCTGGCGCTCCACGAGGTGGCGACCGCACGGCAAATCGCCCTGCCGTACGCCTACGACCACGTCTACTTCGGCCAGTGGCTCAGCGACGACAAGTTCGTGGCCGCAGGCAAGCGTCGGTTCTCGACGACGAACGAGACCGACCTGCTCGTCGTCACCGCTGCGACCGGCAAGGTCCAGATCGCCGTCCCGGCGTTCGCCAAGCTCAGGTTCAGCACGACGCCGCCGCGGACGGCGCCGTTCTCGCTGCCGACCGGGAACCCGATCACAGACCTCTACTGATCGGTCTTCGCGGCCGGGGCTTCGACGTTCTCCGGGAAGTGGCAGGCGGTCTGGTGGCCAGGGAGCAGCTCGACCAGCGGGGGCTCCTGGGTCTTGCAGATGTCCTGGGCCTTCCAGCAGCGGGTGTGGAAGCGGCACGCGGGCGGCGGGTTGATCGGGCTGGGCACGTCGCCCTGCAGCCGGATCCGCTCCTGCTTGCCCTTGCGCTTGGTGTCCGGCACCGGTACGGCCGACAGCAGCGCGGTCGTGTACGGGTGCATCGGCCGCTCGTACAGGCTGACCCGGTCGGCCAGCTCGACGATCTTGCCGAGGTACATCACCGCGACCCGGTCCGACACGTGCCGGACGACGGACAGGTCGTGGGCGATCATCACGTAGGTCAGGTCGAACTCGTTCTGCAGGTCCTCGAGCAGGTTCACCACCTGGGCCTGGATCGACACGTCCAGCGCGGACACCGGTTCGTCGGCGACGATCAGCTTCGGCCGCAGCGCGAGCGTCCGGGCGATCCCGATCCGCTGCCGCTGACCGCCGGAGAACTCGTGCGGGTACCGGTTGTAGTGCTCCGGGCTCAGACCGACGAGCTCGAGCAGCTCCTGGACGGCCCGCTTGACACCGTTCTCGGTCTTCACGTTCTGCAGCTTGAACGGCGCGCCGACGATCTTGCCGACCGTGTGCCGCGGGTTCAGCGAGCCGTACGGGTCCTGGAAGATCATCTGCACGTCGCGCCGCAGCGGCCGCATCCGGCCCTCGCTGAGGTGGCTGATGTCGCGCCCCTCGAAGGTGACCGTGCCGGCCGTCGGCTCGAGCAGCCGGGTGATCAGCCGGCCGGTGGTGGTCTTGCCGCAGCCCGACTCCCCCACCAGCGACAGCGTCTCGCCGCGGGTCACGCTGAACGTCAGCCCGTCGACCGCCTGGACGGCGCCGGTCTGCCGCTGCAGCAGCCCCTTGCGGATCGGGAAGTGCTTGACGAGGCCGTCCACCGCCAGCAACTCCTCGCCGATCTTCGGCACGGCCGGAGTGGATTCAGTAGTGGTCACAGTCGTCCCGTTCACAGCTTCGGCTTGATGTCGGTCTCCCACGCCTGCCGGCGGTTCTGCGGGGAGAGGTGGCAGGCGACCATGTGGCCGTCGCCGATGTCGAGCAGCTCCGGCCGCTCGGTCTCGCTGAGCCCGTCGTTCAGCTGCGAGTAGTTACAGCGCGGGTTGAACGCGCACCCCTTCGGTACGTTGATCAGGCTCGGCGGGGTGCCCTTGATCGGGACCAGCCGCTCGCTGCGCTCCCGGTCGATCCGCGGCATCGAGCCGAGCAGACCCCACGTGTACGGGTGCTGCGGGCGGTCGAAGATGTCCTCCGCGGTGCCGTACTCGACCGCGCGGCCGGCGTACATTACCTGGATGTCGTCGGCCAGCTCCGCGACGACACCGAGGTCGTGGGTGATGATGACGACGGCCGAGTTGAACTCGCGCTGCAGGTCCCGGATCAGGTCCAGGATCTGCGCCTGCACGGTGACGTCGAGGGCCGTGGTCGGCTCGTCGGCGATCAGCAGGTCCGGGTCGCAGGACAGCGCCATCGCGATCATCGCGCGCTGCCGCATCCCGCCAGAGAACTCGTGCGGGTACGCGTCCACCCGCTTGTCCGGCTGCGGGATGCCGACCCGGTCCAGCATCTCGATCGCGTGCTTGCGAGCGACCTGCTTGCTGACCTCGTTGTGGACCCGGTAGGCCTCCACGATCTGCTTGCCGACCGTGTAGAACGGGTGCATCGCCGACAGCGGGTCCTGGAAGATCATCGCCATCCGCTTGCCGCGCAGCAGCCGGACCTCTTCGCGCGACGAGGACACCAGGTCCTGGCCGTCGAGGAAGATCTGGCCGCTGATCTTCGCGACGCCGGGCGGGTGCAGGCCCATGATCGACAGGCTCGTGACGCTCTTGCCGGAGCCGGACTCGCCGACGATGCCGAGCGTCTTGCCGCGCTCCAGCTTGAACGAGATCCCGTCGACGGACTTCACCACGCCGTCGTCGGTCGGGAAGTGCACCTTGAGGTCGCGGACGTCGAGGAACGCCTCGCCGCGTTCCACCCGCTGCACCGGTGCCTGAACTTCTTCGGTCACGAGATCCGCACCCTCGGGTCGACGACGGCGTACAGGAGGTCAACGATCAGGTTGGCCAGCACGATGAAGAACGCGGCGACCAGCGTCACCCCGAGCACCTTGGGCAGGTCGTTCGCCCGCAGCGCGATAACGGCGTACTGGCCGATGCCCGGCAGCGAGAACGTGGTCTCGGTCAGGATCGCGCCGCCCATCAGCAGGCCGAGATCCAGGCCGAAGATCGTCAGGATCGGCGTCAGCGCGGACCGCAGCCCGTGCTTGATCACCACGTCCCGCTCGGTCAGGCCCTTGGCCCGCGCGGTCCGGACGAAGTCCTCGTTCATCGTTTCGAGCATGCCGGCCCGGGTGAGTCGTGCGTACGCCGCGGCGTACAGGAACGCGAGCGTGACCCACGGGAGCAGCAGGTCGTAGGCCCACCACACCGGGTTCGTCTCGTCGAGCGGATTGATACCGCCCTGCTGTGTCCAGCCGAGACCGTAGCTGAAGATCGACAGCGACAGCAGGCCGGTGAAGAAGATCGGCAGCGAGACACCGGCCAGCGCCACCGACATCAGTGATCGGTCCAGCACCGATCCTCGTCTGAGTGCCGAGACGATGCCGGTACCGACGCCGGTGATCAGCCAGATGAAGGCCGCGCCGCCCGCCAGTGAGGCCGTCACCGGTATTCGCGAGACCAGGTCCGGCCACACCGGCTGCTGGGTCAGGAACGAGTACCCGAAGCAGGGCGCCGGGCAGTGCTCGGTCGTCGGGCCGTAGTTGTACTCCTGGCCGGCGACCAGGCCCTTCACGAACCGGCCGTACTGCACGTAGAGCGGATCGGTGAAGCCGAGCTTGACCGCGGTGTTGTGGATCTGCTCCTGCCCCGCGCTCTTGCCGACATAACGAGACGCCAGGTCGTCGGCGGTCGCACCGCCGAGTTTCGGTACCAGGAAGAAAATCGCGAACGTCACGGCCGTGACGATGAAGAGCAGGATCACTGCTCCGATCACCCGGCGGACCAGATATGCGAACACCGTACGCGGCTTGGTGGCCGGCGATCATCGCTGATCACCGGCCACCGTCAGCCTTCACCTACCTCTGCTGGCGCTTGTCGGTCAGGGCAACACAACTGCTACTTCTGTGCGAGCCCGATGGCCGCGTAGTCGTACATGTTCTGACCGTCGTTCGTGAACACGTTGGCCAGCGTGTCCGGGCGGTACAACAGGCCCTTGGCCCAGACGCCCGGCAGCACTCCGGCCTGCTCCATGACCTTCTTGTCGACGTCGACCCACAGCTTGTTCCGTGCAGCGTCGTCGGTGGTCTTCAGCGCCTGGTCGATCAGCGCGTCGACCTCCGGGATCTTGATCCCGAGGTTGGTGTTACCACCCGCTGCGCGGATCACCCGGCTGTCGACGATCTGGCTCAGGAAGCCGAAGCCGTCCGGCCAGTCCGCACCCCAGCTGTAGACGCTCATGCCGATGCCGTTCTTCTTGGCGTAGTCCGGCTTGCCGACGTACAGCTTGGTGTAGTCGCCGGTCGGGAAGCCCTTCGGCGTCAGCTTGATGCCGACCTTCGCGAGCGACTGCTGCAGGGACTCCGCGACCGCCTTCTCCTTCGGCCGGTCGGCGCGGTACCCGATGTTGGTCGAGAAACCGGCCGGCATGCCGCAGTCCTTCAGGGCCGCCTTCGCCTTGTCCGCGTTGCCGTTCTTGTCCTGCAGGAAGCCGTAGTCGTCGAAGCTCTCCGCACCGGCCACCGTCGGCGGCATCAGGTTCGTCGCGATGTCACCGCCGACCGAGCCGCCGTACGCGCGCTGGTAGCCCTCGTGGTCGGCGGCGTACAGGATCGCCTTGCGGCAGTTCACGTTGTCGAGCGGCTTCACGTCGCTGTTGAACACCGTGAAGTTGAGCC
Organism: Kribbella sp. NPDC048928; assembly: GCF_043197975.1. Taxonomy (NCBI): domain Bacteria; kingdom Bacillati; phylum Actinomycetota; class Actinomycetes; order Propionibacteriales; family Kribbellaceae; genus Kribbella; species Kribbella sp. NPDC048928. The sequence continues at coordinate 625,592 of NZ_JBICUC010000005.1, forward strand.
GCGTCGCGGGCACGTTGTCCGCGTGCGCCTTCAGGTCCGCGTTGCCGAGGATCTTGGCCTGGGTCTCGGCGAGCACGCCGGTACCGGCGAGGTCCACGTCCAGGTCACCGGCCTGCAGCCGGTTGTCGATGTCCGGACCGTTCACGTTGTACGCGACGTCGATCTCGTCCGGCAGCGCCTTACGGCCCGAGTCCGGGTCCGTCTTCGGGTCGTACTGGTCGTTGCGGACCAGGACGAAGCCCTTGTTGGCGTCGTTGCTCTTGAACTTGTACGGACCGGTCGAGACCGGGTGCAGCTGGTACTGCGCGCCGGTGTCCTTCGCCTGCGGGACCGGAGCGGTCTCCGACAGCTGGGCGAAGTAGTCGAAGCCGGCGAACGACTTGTTCAGGTGGAAGACGATCGTGTTGTCGTCCGGCGTCTCGATGGCCTTGGCGAGCTGGGCCATCGACTTGTCCTTGTAGACGCTGTACCCCTTCGGGACGTCCAGCAGGAAGTCGTTGAAGTACGTCGGTCCGTTCTTCAGCGTGTCCTTGTCCAGGGAGCGCGCGACCGCGTACTTCACGTCCTTGGACGTGACCTCGGTGCCGTCCTCGAACTTGACGCCCTTGCGGATCTTGTACGTCCAGGTCTTCGCGTCGTCGCTCGGCACACCGGCGGCCTCGGCGAGGTCCGGGACGAGCTTGCCACCCTCCTTGCCCGGGGCGGCCTTGAACGTCATCAGCGGCCGGGCGTAGTTGCGCAGCAGGTTCCAGGACAGGCCGTAGTACGTGTCACCGGGGTCGGTGGAGTCGTACTTCTCCGTGATGGCCATCCGGAGGGTGCCACCCTTTTTGTCGCTCGGGTTGAAGACCTTCCCGACGGCCGCGTTGTACTCGGGCTTCGCGGAGTCTCCGCTGCCACCCGAACCGCCGGACGACGCCTTCGGTCCCCCGCAGGCCACCAGGCTCAAGGCGACGGCCGCACTGACGGCGGTAGCCGTCGTGATGCGATTCCATCTCATCTTTTGTTGCACCCCTTTATTCGTGAGAGCCAGGCTCCCTGGTTGATGCGAACGCTTAGCGGGACCGCGGGTCGAGGGCGTCGCGCAGCCCGTCACCGAACAGGTTGAACGCGAGCACGGTCACGAAGATGGCCAGGCCGGGTGGCACCAGGTACATCGGATCGACCTGGTACCAGTTGGCCGCAGTGGACAGCATGTCGCCCCAGCTCGCCGTCGGCGGCCGGACGCCGACACCGAGGTAGGACAGTGCCGCCTCGAAGAGCACGTTGGTGGGGATCAGCAGGGTCGCGTAGACCAGGATCGGCGCGATCAGGTTCGGCAGCAGCTCGGTGAACAGGATGTACGGCCGCCGGGCGCCCAGGCTACGGGCCGCGTCGACGAACTCCCGCTCACGCAGCGACAGCGTCTGACCACGGATGATCCGGCCGATGTACGGCCAGCTGAAGAAGCCGATGATGAACACGATCAGTGCCACCCGCAGTGCGTCACCCTCGAGCCCCAGCAGCTTGTCCGGCACCGAGCCGACCAGAGCCAGCGCGAACAGCACCAGCGGAAAGGCGAGGAAGATGTCCATCAGCCGGCTGATCAAGGTGTCGACCCAGCCGCCGAAGTAGCCGGCGACGATGCCCATCACGACGCCGATGACCACCGAGAGCAGCGTCGCGAGGAACGCGATCAGCAGCGAGATCCGGGCGCCGTACACGATCCGGGCGAGGATGTCGCGGCCGTTCACCGGCTCGATCCCGAACGGGTGGTCCCAGCTGACCCCGCCGAGCTTCCCGATCGGTGTCTGCAGCGACTCGTCCACGAGGTCCTGGTGGAAGTCGTTCGGTGTGACGCCGAGGAGTTTGCAGATCAGCGGCGCGAAGATCGCGACCAGGATCAGGAACGCGACGAAGAAACCGCCGGCGATCGCGACCTTGTCCCGCTTCAGCCGCATCCAGGAGATCTGCCACAGCGAGCGACCCTCGATCTTGCCGGCGCCCTCGAGCAGGGCCTCCGGTTGCGCTGAGGATGCTGCGGGATCGACCTCGAGTGGCGCGCTCACGCGATCTGTACCCCTGCCTCGGTTCGGATGAACCGGAACGAAATCCGGTATGGCTGCCGCCTTAACCTGCCGCCATTACAGCCCGGAGTCAAACGCGGAAAGTGCTGCGTTGCCCGATCGTGATCGTCAGGAAATCGTCCCGTATTCTGGACAATCCGCAGTAAACCACGGCGTCCCACCGACGGTCGTCACGGCCTCGCGAACCGTTACTGCCATGGCATTTTTGTGTCAGTGCCGTAATCCGGAGAGATAGAGGAACGACAGCGGGTCGATCGCCGTCTTGACGTTCTCCACGTCCTTGCCGGCGACCACCGCGATCCGGCCCTGCCAGACCGGGACGACCGGCACCTCGCGGGCGATCACTCCCTGTAGCTGCGCGATCAGATCGTCGCGCTTCAGGCCGTTCTGCTCGGTCCGCTGCTGCTGCAGCAACTTCGTCGCCGCCGCCGAGCGGTAGCCGTTCTGCAGCGGTACGTCACTGACGAACGGCCGCAGGTAGTCGTCGGCGTCCGGGTACTGCGGCGTCCACCCGGTCTGGTACAGGTCGTAAGCCCCGGCCTTCGTCGCCTGCTGGTACTGCGGCCACTCCACGCTCCGCAGCGTCACGCGGAACAGCCCGGACGCTTCCAGTTGCCTCTTGAGCTCCAGCACCTCGGCCTTCGCGCCCACGCCGTACTGCGAAGGTGTCCAGCCGACTGTCAGCGGTACGGGGACGGCGATGTTCGCGTCCCGGAGGATCGTGGCGGCAGCGGTCTTGCTCGGCTGCTTGAACTCGGTCCGGAACGCATCGGTCTGCCCCCCGAATCCGGGCGGCACGACCGAGAACAGCGGCGACACGTGGTCCCCGTACGCTTTCTTCGCGATCGCCGACCGGTCGATCAGCTGCGCGACGGCCCGCCGGACGGCCGGCTTGCGGGACAGCAGCGACTTCATCTGGAACGCGAACAGCCGGATCTCCGCGGACCCGGCCTCGACGACCTGGACCTTGTCGGACTTGCGCAGCTTGTCGATCAGAGTCGGCCCGAGACCGTGGAAGGCCAGGTCGGTCTTGCCGGTCGCGATCTGCTCGTAAAGCGTCTTCGAGTCCGGCACCGTACTGATCGTCACGCCGTCGTTCTGCGCGGCGCGCGCACCCCGGTAGGCGGGGAACTTCGTCATCGTGAGCTCGGCGCCGGGCTTGAACGACGCGAGCTGGAACGGCCCGCTGCCGATCGCCTTGGCATCGAGCAACTGGTTCGCCGGGTACGCCTGCTCGTCGACGATCGACGCGGCGGTCGTGGTCAGCAGGTACGGCAGCCGGGCGTCAGGGCTGGTCAGGTGGAACACGGCCGTCAGCGGATCCGGCGTACTGACCGACTTCACCGAGGCGAACAGCGGCGCGAGCCCGCCGGGCGTCTTCAGCCGGACCAGCCGGTCGAAGCTGAACTTCACGTCCGAAGCGGTCAGCTCGTGCCCGTTCGGGAAGGTCAGGTGCTCCTTCAGGCTGCACGTGTAGGTCGTCGGCGAGTCGAACTGGCAGTCCGCCGCGTCCGGGACCGGCGTCGGCTTGTCCGGGAAGATCGTCAGTAGCGTCTGGTACAGGTTGGCCTGGACGGTGCGTGAGGCGACGTCGTACGGCCCGGCGGGGTCGAGGGAGGTGACCGGGTCCGTGGTGGCGAGCCGCAGCAGCATCAGCTTCGGCGTCGTCTCCCCCGGGTGCGGAGCGTTGTCGTCCGGGTCGCCACAGCTCGCCAGGGACACCCCCAGCGCACCGACCGCCACGGCCGCCGCCACCCGGCGCACCCACTCGCTCACCGTCTCACCTTTCCCCAGCCCGCTACCCACACAACGCCCCCGAGGGCACCAGGTGACGGTAGCTCCTCAACGGAGCAGCGCGCGCAGGGACTCCGGTGTCAGCGGCTCCAGCGTCTTCACGACGAGGCGCCGCGGCGCCTCCGGAATGCTGATCCACTGCGGCACGGCAACCACGTACATGCCGGCCGCGGTGCCGGCCTGCGTGCCGGTCATCGAGTCCTCGATCACCACGCAGTAGGCGGGATCGACGCCGAGCTTCTCCGCGGCGGTCAGGTACGGCTCCGGGTTCGGCTTGCCGAGGGTCACCTCGTCACCGGCCACGATCACGTCGAACGGGTCCGGCGGCAGGTGCCCGAGCACCGCGTCGATCATCGTCCGGTACGAGGCCGACACCAGCGCGCACGGCACGCCTTCCTTGCGGAGGGCCTGCAGCAGCTCGAGCGCACCCGGCTGGAAGGTCACCTCCTTGCGGAGCGCCTCGACGACCTCGGAGAACATCCGGTGCGCCAGCTCGTCGCCGGTGATCACACCGTCCGGGATCCGCGCCAGCCAGACCTTCACGGCCTCCCGCAGGTCGCTGCCGATCAAGGTCATACAGTCCTCGATCGTCCAGGTCGCGCCGAGCTCGGCCAGCAGCTCCAGCTGCACCTCCGCCCAGACCTTCTCGGAGTCGACCAACGTCCCGTCCATGTCCCACAGCACCGCTTGCAGGGCCGGCAACTACAGCTCCTCTACTCCGTGTCCAGCGATCGTCGCCCCCATTCTCCCTGGTCGGGCACGACACGTTCCGCCTGGGGTGAAACCGGGCACGTCCGAACGGCTGAGCACGTAGGCTGGCAGTCCGGTTTCCGGCGACTGCCGGATCGGCTAACGAGACGACAGGGGGCCTGCGAGTGGTGGATCTCGCGAACCTGAGGGACCCGGTCGTGATCGCCGCGTTCGAAGGCTGGAACGACGCGGCCGAGGCGGCCACCGGTGCGGTCGACCACCTGATCGACGAGTGGGACGCGGAGCTCGTCACGGCGATCGACCCCGAGGACTACTACGACTACCAGGTGAACCGCCCGCGCGTCGGCGTCGACGAGGACGGGGTCCGGCAGCTGACCTGGCCGACCACTCGGGTCTACCTGGCCCGCCCGCAGGACACCGGCCGCGATGTCGTCCTGATCCGCGGCGTCGAGCCGAACATGCGCTGGCGGGCGTTCTCCCGGGAGCTGCTGGAGGTCGTCGACGAGTCGAACGCGCAGGTCGTGGTCGTGCTCGGTGCGCTGCTCGCGGACGCGCCGCACACCCGGCCGATCCCGGTGTCGGCGTCATCGTCCGACGAGGAGCTGGCCGCGGCCTGGAGCCTGGAGCCGTCGACGTACGAGGGCCCGACCGGCATCACCGGTGTCTTCGCCGACCTCTGCACCACCCTCGGCGTCCCGTCGGTGTCGATCTGGTCCGCGATCCCGCACTACATCGCCGGCACCCCGTGCCCGAAGGCGTCGCTGGCGTTGCTCGGCAAGGTCGAGGAACTGCTCGACCTGGCGATCCCCGAGGGCGAGCTGCCGGAGCTGGCGCGCGCCTGGCAGCGCGGCGCCGACGAGCTCAGCGAGGAGGACCCGGAGGTCGCGGAGTACGTGCACTCGCTCGAGGAGCAGCGTGACACCACCGAGCTTCCCGAGGCCACCGGCGAGGCCATCGCCGCCGAGTTCGAGCGCTACCTGAAACGCCGCAACAAGAACCACCCGACGGACTGACTACGGCATCTCCCGGGTGGCGGTGCTGATGACGTCGTCCAGGACCGCGCGGGAGGTGGTCAGGTCGGTGATCATCCGGTCGATGCGGTCCCGCTCGGCGGTCAGTTCGGTGACCAGCTCGGGCGTGGCCCGCTCGTTCGGGCCGCCGTCCGGGTCCCGCATACAGGGCAGCAGCTCGGCGATCTTCTTGCTGTGCAGCCCGGCCGCGAACAACTCCTGGATCAGGATCACCCGGTCCACGGCGCGCTCGACGTACTCGCGCTGCCCGCCGGCCGATCGCTCGGAGACCAGCAGTCCCTGCACCTCGTAGTACCGCAGCGACCGCTCACTCACCCCGGTCCGCCGCGCCAGCTCACCGATCCGCACGCCGGCCTCCAGCCTTGCACCTGACACTGATGTCAGACTTTACCGTCCAGGCATGACGCTCTACGACTACAGTCCACTCCCCACCCGCCCCCGGCTCGAATGGCCCGACGGTAAGCGGGTCGCCTTCTACGTCGGCCTGAACATCGAGCGCTTCCTCCCCGGTCAGCCGTCGACGAGCATCTGGCCGCTCGACATCAAGCCGGACGCGCTCAACCACGGCTGGCGCGAGTACGGCGAACGGGTCGGCATCTGGCGCACCATGGACATCCTCGACCGGTACGGCCTGCGCGCCAGCGCGTTGATCAACTCGCTCGTGACCGAGCACAACCCGCAGATCATCGAGGCCGGCACCGAGCGGAACTGGGCCTGGCTCGCCCACGGCCGTACGAACTCGGAGCTGCACACCGGCTACGAGCCCGACGAGGAACGCCGCATCCTCACCGACATCACCACCACGATCGAGAAGGCCACCGGGCAACGTCCGAAGGGCTGGATGGGACCCGCTCTCACCGAGACCGACAACAGCCCTCAACTGCTGTCCGAGCTCGGCTACCAGTACGTCCTCGACTGGACCAACGACGACCAGCCCTACCGCTTGAACGTCCCTGGCATGCTCAGCGTCCCGTACACCGTCGAGCTCAACGACCTCGGCCTCTTCCTGCGCGGACTCACCGGCCCGGACTTCCTGCAGATGGTGAAGGACCAGTACGACGTGCTCCGGGAGGACTCTGCCGAGACCGGACGGGTGATGGCGCTCGCGCTGCATCCGTTCGTGATCGGGCAGCCGTTCCGGGCGAAGTACCTGGATCTGGCGCTGCAGTACATTGCCGCGCAGAGCGACGTCTGGCTGACCACGAGTGACGACATCGCGGCGCACTACGTGACGGTGTAACTCCACGAGGTGTGGCGCGTTGTTACCAGTGGGTTTATTCTCGACCGGACAACTGGGGGGTGACGGTGCCTGTGCGGCCCCGTCACCGTGACTACGGGAGCAACTGGATGCGCAACGAGCGGGGCGGTACGTCGGTCCCAGCGCTGGCGGTGCTCATCCTGCTCGGAGTCGTCGCCGCGATCGGCATCTTCGGCAACAAGGACCACCACAAGAACGTCGATCTGACCACGCTGGCCGCGTCGACGACCGCCACCACGATCGCCACCGCGCCGCTCGACACCGACCCGTTCGCCGGGACCGGCGGTCTGGTCGTGCACCCGCGGACCGAGGCCGCGCTGTTCAGCTCCCCCGACGCCGACGACGCCTTCGGGAAGATCGGCCCGACCCAGTTCGGGCCGACCTGGCTGCCGGTCGTCGACCAGACCGACGGGTGGCTCCGGGTCCTGCTGCCCTCCAAGCCGAACCGGTCCACCGGCTGGATCCAGGACGAGGACCTCGACCGGGCCTCCTCGTCGTACCTGATCCGCGTCCACACCAGCTCACGGACGCTCGAGCTGTTCCACAACAACTTGAGCCTCGGGACCTGGAAGGCCGGCGTCGGCGCGACCAAGACGCCGACGCCGCCCGGCCGGACGTTCCTGCTCGGCTCGATCATCGACCACAAGCGGTCGGCGTCGCCGGTCGTCCTCCCCCTGGGTGCGCACAGTCCCACCTTGGACACGTTCGGTGGCGGACCTGGTACGGTCGCGATCCACGGCTGGCCGAACCCGCACGTGTTCGGTGCGGCGATCAGCGCGGGCTGCGTACGGGTGCCGAAGACCGCGCTCGCCGATCTGCAGAAGGTTCCGCTCGGGACGCTCGTCCTGATCGACAGCAAATAAGGAGATTCCGATGCGACAGCTGCGAGGGCGCCTCAGGCCGACGGTGCCATCGAGGCCGACGGTGCTGACGGCCGCGGCCGTGGCGGGCGTCGTGACGTTCAGCCTGGTCGCGAGTGCCCCCACCGGCAACGCGGCGGCCCGTCCCTCCTCGGCGTACGCCGTCAGCGCCGAGGGCCAGGTGCCGATCCCGAAGACCCCGTACGCGGAGTCCCTGGACGGGAAGCGGGCGACGACGTCCGCCCTTGAGCTGCCGAAGAACCCGCTGCTCTCGGTCCGGGCCGGTACGGCGACCGCGGGCAACGACTCCGCCTCGGTCGAGCTGTTCGACATCGTGATCGGGCCGGACATCCTCAGCCAGGTCAAGATCCCGCCGGAGCTCAAGCAGCAGTGCGCGAGCCTGCCGAAGACCGGCGCGGACAACCTGCCGCTGCCGGACCTCGCGCTGCCGGACCTCGGGCTCCCGCTGCCGTTGCCGAGCCTGAGCACCAAGGACCTGCCGGTGAAGAACCTGCCGGACCTGTGCAACCTGCTGCTCACCCCGCCGAAGGCGCTGCTCGCGATCGACTCGCTGAACGTCTGGTGCTCCGGCGCCAAGGGCGGCATCGACGTCGGTTCAGTGACGCTGCTCGGGCAGACGCTGAAGGTGCCGACCACCACGCAGGGCGCGAGCCTGCCGTCCAACCCGCTGGCGACCATCAAGGTCAACAGTCAGAGCAAGCACTCGGACGGCGCGTTCACGGTCACCGGACTGACCATCTCGCTCGGCGGCGGTGCGGAGACGATCAATCTGGCGTCGGCGACCTGCGCCAAGCCGGCCGCGAAGCCGAAGCCCAAGCCGACCCCGAAGCCCCCGGTCGACCATCCGGCCCCGCCGCAGGTCGAGTCCCCACCCGCTGCCCCCATCCCGACCCCGGTCAAGACCCACCAAGCAGTCACCGGCTGACCATTGCTCCTACGTCCGAAGATCTGTGGGTAGTACCCGCAGATCTTCGGACGTAGTTGTGTTCAGAGCTTGATGCCGAGGAGGGCGTCGACGGCTTGCGCGACCAGTGCGGGGGCCTCGTGGTCGTCGCCTTCGGCCTCCGCCCACGCGTCCACAGCGGCCAGCGCGCCCGCGCTGTCCAGGTCGTTGGTGAGTGCCGCGCGTACGGCGTCCACTGCCGCCGCTCCGTCCGGACCCGAGCCGCGGCCGATCGCTCCGCGCCAGACATCCAGGCGCGCCTGCGCGTCGGTCAGGTCCGACGGCATCCAGAACCACTCGGTGCGGTAGTGGTGGGTCAGCAGCGCCAGCCGGATCGCCATCGGGTCCGAGCCGGCGGCCCGCTCCTTGGAGACGAGCACCAGGTTGCCCTTGGACTTGGACATCTTCTCGCCGTCGAGCCCGACCATCGCCTGGTGCACGTACGCCCGCGCGAACGGGTGCTCGCCGGTGGCGACCTGCGCGCCGCTCGCCGACATCTCGTGGTGCGGGAAGATCAGGTCCGACCCGCCGCCCTGGACGTCGAAGGTCATCCCGAGGTACTTCAGCGCGATCGCGGAACACTCCACGTGCCAGCCCGGCCGGCCGCGCCCGAGCGCCGAGTCCCAGGCCGGCTCCCCCGGCCGCTCGTGCCGCCACAGCAGGCTGTCCAGCGGGTCCTGCTTGCCCGCACGGTCCGGGTCGCCGCCACGCTCCGCGAACAGCTCGCGCATCGTCTCGCGGTCGTAGTTCGAGACGCCACCGAAGGCGGGATCGGTCTTCACCGCGAAGTACAGGTCGCCGTCGACCGAGTACACGGCGCCGGCCCGCTTCAGGTCGTCGACCGCGCCGACCACCAGGTCGATCGACTCGACCACGCCGATGTAGTGCTGCGGCGGGATGACCCGCAGCGCTGTCATGTCGTCGCGGAACAGCTGGATCTCCTGCGCCGCGAGGTCGGTCCACTCGACACCGGTCGCGGTCGCGCGCTCCAGCAGTGGGTCGTCGACGTCGGTGATGTTCTGCGTGTACGAGACGTCGTAGCCGGCGTCGCGCCAGAGCCGGTTGATCAGGTCGAACGTCACGTACGTCGCCGCATGGCCCATGTGCGTCGCGTCGTACGGTGTGATGCCGCACACGTACATCCGGGCGGGGCCGTCGGTACCGGGCGGCACCTCGACCAGACCGCGGGACGCGGTGTCGTAGAGGCGTAGCCGCCGAGCCGGCCCGGGCACCGCCGGGATGTCTGGTTGAGTCCACGCCTGCATGTAGCGGAGCTTATGCCAGTCCGATTTTCAATGACGCGACACGGTTCCAATCCGTGGTCCGTGGCCGACCCTGCACCCCGGCGGCGGATAGCCTCGCGGGCGATGAATGCTGACTTCAGTCCCGAGTTCCAGGCGTACGGCGCCTGGATCGCCGCTGCCGCGATCCAGCAGCAGGACCTGTTCAACGAGGTGGTCGGGCCGGATTCCCTGCAGGCCGATCTGAACGCACGGACGCTGAGCAGCGACCGTGGCGTCCTGGGCGACATCTCGCTGCTCGGGAGCTTCTCGGAGCTCGACGGGACCTGGCTGTGGGGCTGGGGCAACCCGGGCTTCGGGCCGGAGGCCGCGGCGGTCGCGCCGACGCTGGTGATCCGCGAGTTCGGTGAGCGGCACGGCATCAGCGAGTTCACCACCGAGAGCCCGGACCTGAGCGGGTTCGAGCAGCCGGCGCAGGCGGCGATCATGCTCGCGATCACCGCCGGCACCGTGCTCGGTGGTCGCGGCGTCTGGTCGACCGCGATCAACGAGGGCCGCGGGCATGTCTACCTGCACGTCGGCGACGACCAACTACCGCAGGTGCGCTTCGATGCGATCGCCACCCCGCGGCTGCTGATGACCGCTGTCAGCGTGTTCCCGTCCGACCACCGCCAGGTCGTCCGCGGCTACTTCCAGCATTTCGGCCTGCGGTCCGACGAGGCTGCGACGGCCATCAACGGCACGGCGCCGGACGGAGCCACGGTCACCGTCGACTTCGACGAGCACGCACGGATCGCGAACGTCGCCGTACAGCCAAGGAGCTAGCTAGAACGCCGGCCAGGGAATCGCGGGCCACTCGTCGCTCGGGTACGGGAACGCGCCGGTCTTGAGCAGGTCGGAGCAGCGCGCGCGGGTGGCGGCCAGCTCAACCTCGGTGATCAGCTCGCAGAGTTGCCGGCCGAGCGCACCGGCGAGCTCGTCCGCGAGCCGGCGTACGTCGTCGAGCAGATCGGCCGGCACCGGGTCACCGGCCCAGCCCCACAGCACCGTACGGAGCTTGTCGTCGGCGTTGAACGTGACGCCGTGATCCACGCCGTACACCCGGCCGTCGCCCGGATTCAGCACGTGGCCGCCCTTGCGGTCGGCATTGTTGACCACGGCATCGAACACGGCCATCCGCCGCAATGCGTCGTTGTCCGCGTGCACCAGCGTGACCGGGTTGTGCCGGCCGTCGAGCGCCTCGAGGACGCCGATCCAGCCGTCCGGCACCCGGCCCTGCGGGACGATGTCGACCAGCTCGGTCTCCCCCGGCCCGAGCTCGGCCTCGTCGATCCACAGCTGGACCATGCCGACGCCGAGCGGACCGTCGCGCAGCAGGGTCGGTGGGACGACGTGCCACCCGAGGGCCTCGGAGACGACGTACGCCGCGAACTCGCGCTGCGCCAATGTGCCGTCCGGGAAATCCCACAGCGGGCGCTCGCCCTCGACCGGCTTGTAGACCACGGTCGCGGTCGCGCCGGACAGCGTCACCGAACCCTGGTAGGTGCCGTTCGACGCGGCGACCAGGCGGCCGTGCAGGGACAGCTCCCCGAGGGCGAGCAGCTCCGGGTCGATGGTCATTGCGGCGTCACTCCGGCAGGTGCCGGCGGTAGCCGTTGGCCCGCGGGCAGATGTGGCCGTCCGCATCGATCGGCCGGCCGCAGAACGGGCAGCTCGGCCGGCCGGAGGCGACCAGCGCGACCGCGCGGCGGGCGAACGCCCGGGCCTGCAGCTCGGTGATCCGGACGACGAACACCTCGGCGTCGTCGGACTCCATCGCGGCGGTGACCGGGTCCTCTTCCTCCTCGAGCTCCGCCTGCTCGGCGGTGACCACCGCGAACACCTCGATCACCACCCGCTCGGCGTCGGCCTCCCAGGCCAGCGTCATGGTGCCGGCCCGGAACTCCTCCTCGATCGGCTGTTCCAGCGGCGCGGTGTCCTCCGACGAGGTCTGCGCGACCGGGTCCCGGTCGAAGCGCCGGGCGACCTCGTCCAGCATCACGTCGAGCCGCTCGGCGAGCGCCATCACCTGTTCCTTCTCGCAGGCCACCGAGGTCAGCCGGTGCCCGGCCCGGGCCTGCAGGAAGAAGGTCCTCGCACCTGGTTCTCCCACGGTGCCGGCGACGAACCGCTCGGGGTCGTCGTAGGAGTGCACAACTCGCGCCATGGCTAAGACCCTATTACCGTCCGCCGACAACGGCGTCCGAGGACTGCTTCTTGGGCTTGGCTTTCGCTGACGGCTTAGGGATCAGCGAGGCGAGCTCGCTGCCGGAGTCGTTCAGCCGGACCAGGAACGGGCGGGTCGCGGTGTAGGTGATGATCGTCGTCGAGGCGGTGTCCACGACGATCCGCTGGAACGTGTCCAGGTGCTGACCGAGCGCGTCCGCGACGATCGCCTTGATCACGTCGCCGTGCGAGACAGCCACCCAGATCGCGTTGTCACCATGGCTTTTCGCGAGCTCCGCGTCGTGCGCCCGGACCGCGTCGACGGCCCGCTGCTGCATCCCGCGCATCGACTCGCCGCCGGGGAACGTCACCGCCGACGGATGCTGCTGGACGACGGCCCACAGCGGGTCCTTGGCCAGCGTCGCGATCTTCTTCCCGGTCCAGTCGCCGTACCCGCACTCGGTCAGCCGCCGATCCGTTGCCGGACGCAACCCGTCGTGCAGTTTCGCGATCGCGGCGGCGGTCTGCTTGCAACGCTCCAGCGGCGACGTGACGATCGCGGCGAGCGGCAGCTCGGCCAGCCGCTGCGCGACCGCCTCGGCCTGCTTGACGCCGGTCTCGTCGAGCTTCACTCCGGGCGTCCGGCCGGCCAGCGTGCCGGACGTGTTCGACGAACTGCGGCCGTGCCGGACCAGGATCACCGTGGGCATGGTGTGCACGTTATCTCGTGAGCGCAAGCCCTGGTGACATGATGGTCCGGTGATCGTGGACTGCGGGGTGTACGCCGAGGGGGAACGCAAGGACCTGCCCAAGGACCCCGAGACCGTTGCCCAGGCCATCCACGACGACACCGAGAGCTTCGGCTGGATCGGCCTGCACGACCCGTCGGACGCCGAGATGGAGCGGGTGCAGGGGCTGTTCGGGCTGCACGACCTGGCGATCGAGGACGCGCTCCAGATCCACCAGCGCCCGAAGGTCGAGCGCTTCGGCGACATGATCCTGGTCGTGCTGCGGACGCTCTGGTACGTCGATGAGGGCGACGCGGTCGAGACCGGCCAGGTGACCGCGTTCATCGGCCCGCGGTACGTACTGACCGTGCGGCACGGTGAGGGTGGCGAGCTCGCCACCACCCGGCACCAGCTCGAGGAACGCGCCGCGATGCTCGGGCACGGTCCGGCCGCGGTGCTGTGGGCGATCTGCGACGCGATCGTCGACGACTACGAGACGGTCGCCGAGCAGGTCGAGGTCGACGTCGACGAGATCGAGGCCTCGGTGTTCTCCCCCGGCCGGACCAGCGACGCGGAGCGGATCTACCGGCTGAAGCGCGAGGTGCTCGAGATGCGCCGCGCGATCGACCCGCTGCGCGAGCCGATGGAGCAGTTCGCGCACGGCGTCGCCGGGCTCGGCCCGAAGGCGAGCCCGTTCTTCCGGGACGTCGCCGACCACCTCAGCCGGGTCTCCGACCAGGCCGAGGCGATCGACACCCTGCTCACGTCCGCGCTGAACGCGCACCTCGCGCGCGTCTCGGTCCAGCAGAACGACGACATGCGGAAGATCTCCGCCTGGGTCGCGATCGCCGCCGTACCGACGATGCTGGCCGGCATCTACGGGATGAACTTCGACAACATGCCCGAACTCCGCTGGCACTTCGGCTACTACGCCATCTTGTTGCTGATGGCCCTCGTCTGCATCACCATGTACCGCTTCTTCCGCAAGGTCGGCTGGCTCTAGGTGGCGGTGATGGTGCTGGTGGCGAGGAGGATGATCAGGACCAGGCCGAGCAGGATCCGGTAGAAGGCGAACAGTTCGATCGAGTGTTTGGCGACGAAGCGGAGCAGCCAGGCGATCGAGGCGTACGCGACGAGGAAGCTGACCACCGTACCGACGAGCAGCGGGACCGCGCCGACGGTGCCGCTCAGCGCGTCCTTGAGCTCGTAGACGCCGGCTCCGGCCAGGGCCGGGATGCCGAACAGGAACGAGACCCTGGTCGCCGCGACCCGGTCGAGGCCGCGGAACAGTCCGGCCGAGATCGTCGCGCCGGAGCGGGACACACCGGGGATCAGCGCGAGGCACTGCACCAGGCCCATCACGAGCGCGTCCACGAACGTGATCCGGGTGAGCGGCCGCTCCTTGCTGCTCAGGCGTTCGGCTGCGACCATCACCACCGACCAGCCGATCAGCGCGAGCGCCACCCACCACAGGCTGCGGAGCGGCCCCGAGATGAGGTCCTTGGCGAGGAAGCCGACGATCCCGATCGGGAACGAGCCGACGACCACGTACCAGCCCATCTTGTAGTCGAAGTCGGCGCGCCGCTCGGGCTTCGCGAGACCGCCGACCCAGCCGCGGATGATCCGGACGATGTCCTTCCAGAAGTACAGGACGACGGCGATGATCGCGCCGACCTGGATGACCGCGGTGAAACCGGTGATCGACGGGTCGTCGATCTTCAGGCCGAGCATCTTCGACACGATCGTCAGGTGGCCGGTGCTGGAGACCGGCAGGAATTCGGTCAGGCCCTCGACGATGCCGAGGATGATGGAGTCCCAGATCGTCATCAGTTGCCGGCTCCGGACAGTTCGAGGGCCTCCGCGGCGGTCCGCAGGTCGGCGATCCGCTGCTCGACCGTCGACGCGAACGGCGTCAGCGCCACGGTCGTCGCGCCCGCCTCGGCGTACGCGGTGAGCTTCTCGGCCATCCGTTCCTTGCCGCCGAGCAGCGAGATCGAGTCCAGGAAGCCGAACGGTACGGCGGCCATCGCCTCGCGGTGCTTCTTGTCCAGGTACAGGTCCTGGATCTGTTTCGCCGCGTCCGCGTACCCCATCCGGACCGCGAGCGCGTTGTAGAAGTTCTTCTCCCGGCTGCCCATGCCGCCGACGTACAGGGCCGCGTAGCCGCGCACCGGATCGGCCGCGGCCTGCAGGTCGTCGCCGCTCATCAGCGGGGTGGTGACCACGACGTCGAAGCCGTCGAGGTCCTGCTGACGGACCGCACGGCCCGTCTTGATGTGGTTCAACTGCTCTCCAAGGAAGCCGGGGTCGTTCAGGATCCCGAGCCAGCCGTCGGCGATCTCGCCGGCCAGTTCGAGGTTCTTCGGGCCGACCGCGGCCAGGTACACCGGCACGTGGTCGCGGATCGGCCGCACGGTCAGTTTCAGGGCCTTGCCCGGACCGTCGGGCAGCGGCAGCGTGAAGTACTTCCCCTCGTACGCGACCGTCTCCCGCCGGAGCGCCGCGTTCACGATGTCAACGTACTCACGGGTCCTGAGCAGAGGCTGAGAGAATCGGACGCCGTGCCAGCCCTCCGAGACCTGCGGTCCGGAGACGCCGAGGCCGAGCCGGAAGCGCCCGTTCGAGAGCCGGTCCAGGGTGGCCGCGGTCATCGCGGTCATCGCCGGCGTCCGGGCCGGGATCTGGAAGACCGCCGCCCCGACGTCGATCGTGGTGGTCTGCGCCGCGATCCAGCTGAGCAGGGTCGCGGCGTCCGAGCCGTACGCCTCCGCGGCCCAGGTGACCGAGAATCCGAGCGCTTCGGCCTCCTTCACCAGCCTCAGGTGGTCGAGATGGTCGTCGCCGCCGTAGACGAAGCCGATGTTGAGTCCGAGTCGCATGACTGGCGAGCCTAGCGAGAGGTTGTCGGTGGGCCGCAATAGGCTCGGGGTATGCAGCAGCGCTATCTCGGTCACAGTGGACTGGCGGTGAGCAGGCTCGGCCTGGGCACGATGTCGTGGGGCCGGGACACCGACGAACACGAGGCGCGCGAACAGCTCGCCGCGTTCGCGTCGGCCGGTGGCACGCTCATCGACACCGCCGCGGCGTACGGCGACGGTGACAGCGAGGCACTGATCGGGTCGCTGCTCGGTGACGTGGTGGACCGCGACGACGTGGTGATCGCGACCAAGGCCGGGTTCAGCGTCCGGCGCGGCGAGCGGATCACCGACACGTCCCGCGGCGCGCTGCTCCGCGATCTGGACGCCTCGCTGCGGCGGCTGAACACCGACTACATCGACCTGTGGCAGCTGCACACCTGGTCCGACGATGTGCCCCTGGAGGAGACGCTCTCCGCGCTCGACCACGCCGTCAGCTCCGGCAAGGTCCGGTACGTCGGCGTCTCGAACTACGCCGGCTGGAAGTGTGCCCGCGCGGTCACCTGGCAGCAGGCCTGGCCGGGCCGCGCGGTCCCCGTCTCCAACCAGGTGGAGTACTCGCTGCTCGCCCGGGACGCCGAGGTGGACGCGCTGCGCGCCGCCGCGGGGCTCGGGATCGGGGTGATCGCGTGGTCGCCGCTCGGCCGTGGCGTGCTCACCGGGAAGTACCGCACCGGCATCCCCGCGGACTCCCGCGCGGCGTCTCAGCATCTGTCCAGATTCGTCGACCCCTACCTCGACGCCCGCGCTTCGGGCATCGTGGAAGCGGTGGCGCGAGCCGCCGACGGGCTCGGCTGGACCCCGCTCGAGGTGGCGCTCACCTGGGTGCGGGACCGGCCCGGGGTGTCGGCGGCGATCGTCGGGGCCCGGACCGCATTACAACTGAAATCGGTGCTCGGTGTGGAGGAGCTCACATTGCCGCCCGCCATCGTCGCGGCACTGGAGGACGTTTCCTGAAGTCGCCAGGTGGAGGTGTGGATGGCCGAGTACGAGTTGCAGCAGTTCGAGGTGTCCAGGACGGAGTCCCGCGGTGCGGTGCGCAAACTGCTCACCGAGCACGCGGAGTACGGCGGCTGGGAGCTGGCCCGGCTGCGCCGCTATCCCGACGGTTCGCGCCGTGTCTGGCTGCGGCGGCGAATCATCCGGGTGATGCGGACGCTCTGAAGCGACCGGCACGTGATCGGCCCTGAAAGTTCCGGGCCGTTGAGACGGCGAAATATCTCTGCCACAGAGGTATCGTCGGATCATGCCTTCTGAGGTGCTCGCGGACGAACTGATGGCGGCCACCGGCCTGCTCCGGCGGCACCTGCGCCGATCCGTCGGCCGGCCGTTCCCCCTGTCGGCGTTGACCGACTCCCAGAGCGAGCTGATCCGCCTGGTTCGCCGCAACCCCGGCATCTCGGTCGCCGAGGCGGCGGCCGGACTCGGTCTGGCGGCGAACACCGTGTCGACCCTCGTCGGCCAGCTGACCGAGCGCGGCCTCCTGCAGCGCAGCCCCGACGAGACCGATCGCCGCGTCGCCCGCCTGACCCTCACCGATCCGGCGCGGGAGCAGGTCGAGGCCTGGCGCGACCGCCGTACGGCCCTGGTCACCCAGGCCCTCGACGGCCTCACCGCAGCCGACCGCGCTGCGCTGCGAGCAGCGCTGCCCGTTCTCGGCGCACTGGCCGAACGCCTGCATCCGGAGGAACTGAAGGAGCGCATATGAGTGCGGAAGCTGCGGTTGATGTCAGCGGATTGACGCATCGGTTCGGCGATCACGTGGCGGTCGACAGCCTCGATCTGAGTGTCTCCCCCGGCGAGTGTTTCGGCCTGCTCGGTCCCAACGGCGCGGGCAAGACAACCACCTTGCGGGTGCTGAACACGCTCTACCCACCCCAGGCCGGTACGGTCCGGATCTTCGGCCTCGACGTCCGCGCGCAGGCCATGTCAGTACGGCGGATGCTCGGGTACGTACCGCAGCAGCTGTCGATCGAGGGCGCGCTGACCGGCCGCGAGAACGTGTCGTGGTTCGCGCGATTGTTCGACGTACCGCGGCGGGAACGGGCCGCGCGAGTCGCCGAAGTACTGGAGATCGTCGACCTGACTGATGCGGCCGACCGGCTCGCGTCGACGTACTCCGGCGGCATGGTGCGGCGGCTCGAGCTGGCGCAGGCGCTGGTCAACCGGCCCGCACTGCTCGTACTGGACGAGCCGACGGTCGGCCTCGACCCGGTCGCGCGCGACTCGGTGTGGGGACGGGTGCAGGAGATGCAGGACCGGTACGGGATGACCGTGCTGCTGACCACGCACTACATGGAGGAGGCCGACATCCTCTGCGATCGCGTCGCCCTCATGCACTTGGGGCGGCTGCGCGCTGTGGGGACGCCGACCGAGCTGAAAGCCGAGCTGGGGCCCGACGCGAGCCTCGAGGACGTGTTCCGGCACCACACCGGCGAGAGCCTGGAGGGCCAAGGGTCGGAGAAGGGAGGACTGCGCAATGTCCGTGGCACCCGTCGCACCGCACAGCGGATGGGCTGAGTCGCGCCCGGTCCGGCTGTTCTCCAGGATCGGCACGTTCTGCCTGATCGAGCTGCAGAAGCTCCGGCACGACCGGACCGAGCTGATCACCCGCGCGATCCAGCCGGTGTTGTGGCTGGTGATCTTCGGGCAGACGTTCAGCCGGATCCGCGCGATCCCGACCGGTGATGTCCCGTACCTCGACTACCTGGCGCCCGGGATCATCGCGCAGTCGGCGCTGTTCGTCTCGATCTTCTACGGCATCCAGATCATCTGGGAACGCGACGCCGGCATCCTCACCAAGCTCCTGGTCACGCCGTCACCGCGATCCGCCCTGGTCGCGGGCAAGGCGTTCGCGGCCGGCGTCCGGACGATCGCGCAGGCCGTCGTCGTACTGATCGTGGCCGCCCTGCTCGGCGTCAGCCTGACCTGGAATCCGCTGAAGCTGTTCGCCGTCCTCGTCGTGGTCGTGCTCGGCGCGGCGTTCTTCTCCTGCCTGTCGATGACGATCGCCGGTCTGGTGCTGCGCCGCGACCGGCTGATGGGGATCGGGCAGGCGATCACGATGCCGCTGTTCTTCGCGTCGAACGCGCTCTATCCGGTGTCGCTGATGCCCGGGTGGTTGCGGGCGATCTCGCACGTGAATCCGCTGACGTACGAGGTGAGTGCGCTGCGCGGACTGTTGATCGGGCAGCCGACGACGTACTGGCTCGACTTCGCCGTACTGATCGTGGCCGCGATCGCGGACATCTGCGCTGCGTCGGCCTTGCTCGGCCGGCTCGCGCGCTAAAGGTCGTGGCGGATCCAGACGTTGGGTTCTACGTAGACGGCATGGTTGTGTTCGACGTCCACGTGCACCGGGACGAGCGCCTTGGGTACGACGATATCGCCGGTACGGTCGAAGGGCAGTCCGGTCCAGGTACGCCACTCGTCGAGGGTGCCGGCGATGACCATCGAGCGCGGTGCGACCTGAACGATCTCGCCGCCGGCCTTCACGTGGACCCGGAGCCAGGGGTCCACGGGTAGCCCGTCCGGCCGCCGCTGCTCGACGTACTTCGTCATCGGCTGATGCGCATCCGTCTTGCCGTTCGGGCGGACCGGGGCGTACAGCGCGGTGTGGCCCTTCGCCTGCACCGCCCGGCGCATCGCGGCAAGCATCTCGTGCGACAGTCCGCGCCCGAGGTGGGACGGGCGGATCAGGATCTCCAGCGCGCTCGAGACGTTCGGCGTACGGCCGGCGCGCAGATCCTGGAAGCCCCAGTGCAGCACGCGGTCCCAGCCGCCGGACGGGAGGTCGGTGCGGTGCTCGTCCGGGAACACGAACGGAATGCTGCGGCCGTGCGCGACGAACTCGCCGTCCTCGGTCGCGATCACGCACTGGTCCGGGAAGTGCACCGGGACCTGCCCCATGAACGCGTTGCCGATCGGGTCGTTGTGCATGAAGGCCGGCCACGCGCCGGCGAACTCGTACATCCGTTCCAGGTACTCAGGCCGCTCGGCCAACGTGGTGATCTCCAACATGTCCCGCAGTCTGACACCGGACGAGGATCAGTACGGCGACGCTGCTCGTGACGAGCCCTGCGCCGACCAGGGTGTGCGCGGCGCCGACCATGCCGATGATCGGACCGCCGGCGAGCATCCCGACCGCGCTGCTGGCGTTCACGACCACGCTCTGGCCGGAGAGCAGTGCGCGCCGACCGGCCCCGGCTGACGACCGTGTGATGAGCACGGAGATCGCGGCGATCCCGATCACCACGGCCACGCCCGACAATCCGCCCATCAGCGCAACCATCGGCGGCGTCGTCCACACGCCCATCCCGATCCAGCACAGGCCGGACCAGCCCCAGGCCGCGACGGCGGTCAGTACCGGCTTCGTACGACGTACGACTGCCAACGACACCGCCGTACCTATGAGCGAGCCCACGCCGTACCCGGTCATGCCCGCGGCCAGGTAGACGCCTGGTTGACCGCGCTGTTCCCCGAGCACCGACAGACCGAGGGTGAAGGCGAACCACATCGCACAGCCGGTCCCACGGACAATCCAGCCGTAGACGACCTCCGTACGGCCGCGCAGACTGTCGCGGATCGACGGCATCTCGACGGCTTGGGCGGATCGTTGCGCCCGCACTGTGCAGGCCAGGAGTCCGGCTCCGGCCACGGCAATGGCCTCCACCCAGAGCAACTGGTTCGTGATCCCGGCCGAGACGGCGAGCGCACCGACCGACGGCCCGGCGAGCATGCCGATTCGGCGGAGGCCGTCCTGCCAGGTCAGCAGCAGGACCGCCCGGCCGTCCCCCCAGCGGTCGCCGGTGTCTGCGAGGAGGGCAGAGCGTCCTGGATTCGCCAGTGCGTCGCCGCAGCCGAGCAGCAGTCCGCTGAGGATCAGAAGTTCGGGTGAGAGTAGGCCGAGTCCGGCGGCGGCCGGAACCGACGCCAACGCAATCGCCGACACCAGCGCCACGATGGCCAGCCGTGGACCGGAGTCCACCCATTGCCGCGCCTTGCGCGCCCACCACGGCGACAGCAGCACCGGGACGCCGGCCGCGCCGCCAACCAGACCGGTGGCCGCAACCGACCCCGTCTCTCGCAGGATCACCAACGGCAGCGCGACCTGAGCAATCCGGAAGGCGAAGTCCGCCGTACCGCTGCCCACCAGCAGCGCCAGCGCCTCCGTCCTCGCCCTCACACCTTCAATTGTTGGCGTCTCAGGCATTCGCTGGTAGCTGCCGGAGGTTGACTGCTTGCCATAGGCTGAACCTATGGCCTCATTGCCGTCGGTCGAAGACCTGCGCCTGGTCCAGGCCGTCACCCGGACCGGCGCGGTCGGTACTGCGGCTCGCGAGCTCCGCATCTCGCAGCCATCCGCATCGCAGCGCCTGGCCCGCCTCGAACGCCTCTGCGGCACCAAGCTCTTCCATCGCGACACCCGCGGTACGCGCCCCACGCCGGCAGGCGCCGAGCTGAGCCGCCGCGCAGACCACATCCTCGGACACCTCGAGGAGGTGTACGACGCCACGCGCGCGGCCGGCATCACGCAGCGCCTCGTCATCGGTACGTTCGCCAGCCTGGCGCCGATCCTGTTCCCGGTCCTCGACGCCGACCTGCCCGACCTGGAGATCGAGCAGCAGGTCGACCATGGTCAGTTCCTGGTGGAACGCGTCGCCGAGGGCACGATGGACGCCGCCTTCATCGCGATCGCCGAGCAGATGACCCTCCCCCGCGGCACCGTCGCCCGCCGCGTCGGCCGTGACGAGCTCGTCCTGTTCATCCCACCCGGCGCGCGTCCACCCGGCCGCGGCCGGCAACCTTTGAAGGACCGGCCGGTCGTGTTCTCGACGTACGACCGCGGCATCGAAGACCTCCGCACCCGCCTCGCCGCCCTCGGCGCAAACCCCCGCCGCGGCGTCACCCTCAGCACCACCATCGCCATGGCTCGCCGCCGAGCCCACCTCGCCCTCATCCCCCGCAGCGCCCTCGCCACCGAACTACGCCCCGGCGAACACCTGACCCCCGCCCCCTTCCGCTACCGCCTGACCCTCTCCGTCGTCACCACCCCCACCCCACCCAAACCCCTGACAACCCACCTCCCCCACCTCCGCACCACCTTGAACTTGTCGTGAACAACGGTGAGTCGCGGCGCCGGCTGTTGCAGACTCGGGGGTATGGGACTGGGGCGGTTGGTGCAGGGGCGGCGGGTGCTGGCGGGTTTTTGGGGGGCGACGGTTGTGCAGGTGGCGGCTGTTGCGGTTGATGCGGGGATCTTGAAGCAGGCCAGCAAGGTGACGTTGATGCCGTTGCTGTGGCAGTGGTCGCGGACGCAGGATGCGCCGCCGCTGATCCAGGCCGCGCTGCTCGCGTCGGCCGCGGGTGATCTGCTGCTGGAGACGGAGCTGCAGCTGGCCGGGATGGCGGCGTTCGCGGCGGCGCATGCGTGTTACCTGGCGGTTTTCCTGAAGGATCCAGCGCAGCGTTCGTGGCGGGTGCTCGCGGCGTACGCGGCACTCTGGGCTGCCCTGATCGCCGCGCTCTCCCCCGGCCTCGGCAGGCAACGGGTACCGGTCGCGGTCTACGCATTGTTGCTGACAGCAACCGCGGTCGCGGCGCGCTGGCACAACTCTCGCAGCGGCGTCGGCGGGGCGCTGTTCCTCGTCTCCGACGCACTGATCGCGCTCCGGATGTCCGGCCGTGACTTCCCGGGTCGTGGAGCGCTGACGATGTCGACGTACGCGGTCGGCCAGTACCTGCTGGCCGACGGCGTCACCCGTACCGCAGGACGATCTGACCAGTAGTGGTCATCCGCGTTGACCCGCGGAGGCCGTCGTTATGGGGTGGACGGTATGGCGACCGTCGACGACGTACGACGACAGTTCCGGAACCCGCCGCCCGAGGGCCGGCCGATGATGCGCTGGTGGTGGTTCGGTCCATCCGTCCAGCGAGACGAAATCGACCGCGAGCTGAACGCGATGGCCGCGGCAGGGCTCGGCGGGGCCGAGGTCGCGTTCGTCTACCCGATGGGACCTGTGACGGCACCGTTCGGGTCGCCGGAGTTCCTCGACCTGGTCGGTCACGCGGCGCGGACGGCGCACCGGCTCGGGTTGCGGTTCGACGTGACGCTCGGGAGCGGTTGGTCGTACGGCGGTCCGCACATCGGCACCGAGCTGGCCGCGCGGCACCTGGAGTGGGACCGGCGCGAGATCGGCGCTGGAGCGTACGACGTGCCGATCGTGACGGCCTGGCCCGGCGACGAGTTCATAGCCGCGTACGTCGGTGACGGATCGACCGGGGCGCCGTCGGCGTACGACGAGGTGCCGGTGCGCGACGGCGTGCTCCACGTACCGGCCGGCGGGCAACCGCGCGAGGTGCTGATCGCGACGTCCCGCGTGACCGGGCAGAACGTCAAACGCGCAGCAGCCGGAGCCGAGGGGCATACGCTCGACCACTACTCGGCGGACGCGGCACACGAGCACATCCGGGTGGTCGCGGAGCCGTTGCTGACGGCGGCGACGCCGGAGTTGCTCGGGTCGGTGTTCTGCGACAGTCTCGAGGTGTACCAGGGCAACTGGACGCCGGCGATCCTCAGCGAGTTCGCCGCGCGCCGTGGGTACGACCTACGATCTCGGCTGTACGAACTGCTCGTCGACACGGACGGCTCGCGGCAGGTGCGGATCGACTTCGGGCGGACGTTGTCGGAGCTGTACGAAGACAATTTCCTGAAGGTGTTTCGGGAGTGGGCGGCCGGCTACGGCGTACCGTTCCGGATCCAGAGCTACGGCGAGCCGCCGGCGACGATGAGCAGCTATCGGCACGCCGATCTGTTCGAGGGCGAGGGGTGGGGCTGGACGCGGGTGCCCGAGACCCGTTGGGCATCGTCGGCGGCGAGTCTGTACGGCCGGTCCGTGGTGTCGGCGGAGGCCTGGACATGGGTGCATTCACCGTCGTTCCGCGCGACGCCGCTCGACCTGCAAGGCGAGGCGCACGAGCACTTCCTGTCCGGTGTCAACCAGCTGATCGGGCACGGTTGGCCGTACTCGCCGACGGACGGCCCTGGGCTCGGGTGGGTCTTCTACGCCTCGGGTGCGCTCGACGACCGCAACCCTTGGTGGCCGACGGCAAGAGCCTTGTTCCGGTCGTTGCACCGGTTATCGTGGCTTCTGCAGCAAGGTACGCCGGTACGGCCGGTGAAGGTGTACGTCCCGGCGTCGGATGCGTACGCAACTGGGGCGCTCAATCTGTATCGTGCCGTACGGCAGTTGATTCCGTCCGCGGTACCACGGACGATTCGCGAGGCGGGGCTGGACTTCGACCTGATCGACGACGACGCGCTCGCTGTCCTGGATCCGGCCGAGGTGCCGCTGGTCGTCGTACCTGCAGGGACGACCACTCCCCCGTCCACCCGCGCCTGGCTCGATGCCGTGACTGCGGCCGGCGGTGTCGTGGTCACCGATCCCGCGACGCTCGCCGATCAGTTGCCGCCGGCACCGTTCGCCCCGGTGCCCGATGTGGGCGTGGTCCATCGGCGTCTGGACGACGGCGACTTCTACTTCGTCGCCAACACGGGCATTGAGGTACGTACGCTCACCTTCGACCAACCGATGGAACGCTGGAACCCTCTGACCAACGAAACCATCATCACTCAGACCACAACCCTGCACCCCTGCCAGTCAGCCGTACTGGTCGGAGCGGAGGGCGAGTGTTCGAGCTCCCCGTCCACCCAGCTGCTCGCAGCGATTCAGGGCTGGTCGGTTGCCTTTGACAACGAAATTCGTCCGGTCACCATCCCGCACCGCTGGGAGGACGACCCCGCGCTGGCGACATACTCGGGCTCCGCCACGTACCGCACGGAACTCGACCTCCCCGCCACCACCGACCACCTGATCCTCGACCTCGGCCCCGGTGAACGAGTCGCGCCGGACAGCGAGTCCTACCTACCACCGAACTCCTACCGCGCCCTCATCACCCCGCCCGTAGGCGTTGCCGCGGACATCTGGCTCAACGACATTCACTGCGGTTCGCTCTGGGCACCGCCGTACCAGGTCGACCTAACATCGGCTGCACACGCTGGCGTCAACGAGCTGCGCATCGTCGTACACAACACCGCCGCCAACGCACTGTCCGCGGACCAGCATCTCCTCGACACAGTCGCCGAGGTCACCGCGCAGTACGGTCGACGGTTCGACCTTCAGCACGTCGAGCATGCCGGCGACTACGTCAGCTCCGGCCTGCTCGCCGTACCGCGAATCCTGCGTCAGGCCTGAGCCGATCCGTCAGGCCTCAGCCAGGAACCGATCCAGCACCCGCGAACCGAACTCCAGCGCCGACGTCGGCACCCGCTCGTCGATGCCGTGGAACATGCCCATGAAGTCGAGGTCCGGCGGCAGCTGCAGCGGGACGAAACCGAAGCACCGCACGCCCAGCCGGCTCCACGACTTCGCGTCCGTACCGCCCGACATCAGCAGCGGCGCGAACCGGGCCTGCGCGTCCTCCGCCTGCACACACGCCTTCATCGCCTCGACCAGGCCGCCGCTGAACTCGGTCTCGAGGGCGATGTCGGTCACCACGGTCTCGCGCTGCACCTTGTCGCCGATCAGCTCGTCGATGGTCGCGTAGAACTCGTCCTCGTACCCGGGCAGGAACCGGCCGTCGATGTGCGCTTCGGCGTCGCCGGGGATCACGTTCACCTTGTAGCCGGCGTTCAGCATCGTCGGGTTCGCGGTGTTCCGGATCGTGGCACCGAACATCCGGCTGAAGCTGCCGAGCTTCGCCAGCGTCGTCGTCATGTCGTCCGGGTCCAGCTCGACCTCGAGCACGTCCTCGAGCGTCTTCAGGAACTCGGCCACGGTCGGCGTGACCCGCAGCGGCCACTCGTGCGACCCGATCCGGGTGACCGCCTCGACCAGGTTGGTGACCGCGTTGTCGGTGTTCACCATCGAGCCGTGACCCGCCGTACCGCGGGCCTTGAGGCGCATCCAGTTCATGCCCTTCTCGGCGGTCTCGATCAGGTACAGCCGGAGGTCATCCTTGACCGTGATCGAGAACCCGCCGACCTCGCCGATGCCCTCGGTGCAGTCCGCGACCGTGTCCGGGTGGTTGTTGATCAGCCACTGCGCGCCGTACACACCGCCGGCCTCCTCGTCGGCCGTGAACACCAGCCGCACCGGCCGCCGCGGCTTGACGCCTGCGCGCTGCCTGGCCCGTACGACCGACAGCACCATCGCGTCGAAGTCCTTCATGTCGACCGCGCCGCGACCCCACACGCACCCGTCGAAGATCTCACCCGCGAACGGGTCCACCTTCCAGTCCTTCGGATCCGCCGGTACGACATCGAGGTGCCCGTGCACCAGCAACGGTTCCGCACTCTGGTCCTCACCGTCCCAGTGCGCGACCAGCGTGGCGCGCCCGGGCTCCGACTCGTAGATCGTCGACTCGATCCCGACCTCGTCGAGCTTCGCGGCGACGTACTCCGCCGCGACCCGCTCGCCGTTGCTCTTGCCGTTCCCGTAGTTCGTGGTGTCGATCTGAATCAGCTCACTACAGAGCTCCACGACTTCGGCATCAGCGGCGTACGACGGGGCGTCGTTGGAGGTCGTCATGCGCCCCATCCTCCCTCACGACGCCCTTCCCCGGCATCCCGAGGTACGACTGCGCTGGGGTCAGAGAACCTTGAGGCCGTACATCTCGCCAAGTGGGTCTGAGATCAGCTCGATCCGGGCGCCGTCCGGGTCGCGGAAGTAGATCGACGTCCCGCTCTCTTCCTGGAACTCCACGCCGTGCGCGCTGAGGCTCGCCTTCAGGTCCTCCCACCGGTCCGGCTCGACAGAGATCGCCAGGTGGTGCAGCCCGCCGAGCACCTCCGCGTACGGGCCGAGGTCGAGACCGGGGAAGTCGAAGAACGCCAGCAGGTTCGCGTTCCCGATGTCGAAGAAGAAGTGCGTCGATCCCTCGTAGTCGCGGTTCCCGACCATCTCGGTCAGCGGGAACCCGAGCACCTCCTGGTAGAACCGCACCGTTCGCTCGACGTCCGCGCACAGTAACGCCGTGTGATGTAGACCACGCGCAGACGACGTGCCGCCACCCTTCAAGTACGCCGAACGCACCCGTTCACGCTCCGCCACCACCGCCGCGAGATCGATCTCCGTCATCGCCACCCACCCTCCACACACCCTCGGTCAAACCCCATCAGACACCCCCACCCGCCCGATGTGAATTCCACCCCTGGAGTTTGCTACTGTTCTCCGGTCAGCACCGCACAAGCGGTCAGACCACTCGTCCGGGTGGCGGAATAGGCAGACGCGCTAGCTTGAGGTGCTAGTGCCCTTTACGGGGCGTGGGGGTTCAAGTCCCCCCTCGGACACGCGACTTAACCACACGGTCGGCCAACGGGTCGACCTCCACGTCGAGCTTCTGCTCGGCGTGGTCGTATGTCAGGGCCAGTCTCAGCGACGAGTAGAGCTCACTCAGCTCCTCCGGCTCAGCGGAGTTCAGGGCCCTGCCTACATCGCCCAGCTGATCTACGTACGACTCCAGATCTTGTCGGCTCAGCCCCCGTTCCTTGGGAGCCTCCGCCAGGCCGGCTTCCGCAGACCGCTTCTCCGCGACAGCTGCGTTGTACTGCTCGCGCAACTCCGTTGGCTCCCATCCCGCGGTGAGTGCTCTCTGCAACTTCTCCATAACGACCTCGGCCGCGGCGACCCGGCTTCGCAACGTGTGGACGTGCTCCAGCATCCGGTCGGCGGAGTCGTCAGCTTCCAGCAGCGCGGTGATCGTCGCCTCTCGGTGAACCGGATCGAACAGCGAACCGATCCAGCGGTTGATCCGCGGAACGATCACGTCTTCCCGCAGGTAGATCTGCTGCGGATGCCTCATCGCCGTTGCTGATCCGGGCACGAGCGTACGTGCGTTGCACCTGTAGTAGACCGTGTCGCCGCGACGGGCGGCGCCCTCCATCTTCCGCGCGCAGGCCGAGCACGTGATCCGCCCTCGAAAGACGTACAGACGCTTCGTCGGAGCTCGCCGACGACTCACCGACGACCAACCCGACCTACCGCCGGCCTTCCGCCTCCGCTTCTCTAGCTGCGCTGCCGTGAACGTCTCGACCGACACGATTGCCGGATGCGCCGGATGCCGCGACCGCACGATCTTCGCCTGCGGCGACCGCCGGAACCTCACGACGTACCCAGCGGCGACATCGTCCGGATCCAGAAGCTCCTCGGACTTCTGCCACCGGCCGTAGACGGCGTATCCCGTGTACCGCGGATTCTCCAGAATCGCCGCAACCGCCGAGTGCTGCCATCCATCCATCATCCGATGGCGGTTCTGCGCCGGCGAGTGCGCCGACGGACACGGAACGCCCTCACGATTCAGCGACTCAGCAATCGCCTTCCGCCCCCAACCCTGCAGATACAGGTCAAAGATCCGCCGGACAACATCCGCTGCAACCTCGTCCACAACGAGGACCCGCAACCGCTGCCCTTCGGCTGCTTTCCTCGGATGCGGATGCGGTCCGCCATCGACCACCACATACCCGTACGGTGGACGCCCGCCCTGGTACCGCCCATCGATCAACACCTGCGCGGCCATCGCAGCCCGGACCCGCCGCTGCACATGTTGCCGCTCAGACTTCGACAACCCACCCGTGATCGTCATGGCCATGTCGTGCACCGTGTTCTCCGGGTCGAACCGGCCGCCCAGACTCGGTATCCACAGGGACACGCCGTACCGATCGAACTTCGGCCACGTCAGACTGAACTGATTGCTGAACCAGCACCGGGTCGCCTCCCCAACCACCAGTCCCTGCCATCCCCGGTCCGGATTCTTCAGCGCCCGCAGAACCTCACTCGCCTGTTCCCGCCGTTCCCAAGGCAACGACCGCGACTGCCCAATATCGAAGAACTCCTCGACCACCTCACCGCCGAGCGGCCCCACGAACCGCTCCGCCTCTCCCAACTGCCAAGCCTTCGAGGTCGCGGGGTCCTGGTTGTCCTCCGTCGAACACCGCCCATAGAACGCAAGCCGCCCGATCCCGCCGGCGTCCGGCTCATCCGCCAACGCCTCCATACCCAGCAACTCGTCCAGAGTCGTCCACTCATCACCCTCACTCACGACGCCTCCTCCTCTTCGCGCCCCTCAGCGGTCCCACGCCGCGACCTCGCCAGCCGAGCGATGATCATCCGAAGCACACGAGCAGCCTGCGGATAGAGCGTCGGCACGCCATCCGCTGTCTCCACATCAAGCCCGGACTCGCGCGGCTCCCGCTGCACGTTTCGACCATCCGCCATAAAGGCTCAACGCACGCGACCACCAAAGAACCGGTAATCCGGAAACGTTGCAAACCGTTGAGAAAGCTCCGGCATCAGCAGATGATTGCCCACCACAACCTGCCGTCGAAGCTGATCCACATTCCCGATCAGCTACGCGCCCATCAACCTGCGGACCTTGAACCTGGACGGGTCGGCCGGAGCATGGCAGTCAGCACCGGGCCGTCCACCGACGGCTGCTGTGTGCTGATCGGTTCGTATCCCCATGACTCGTACAACGCCTTGACCTTTCCGTCGCCGTTCAACGCGTTCACGAGCAACGAGACCTGCTCTTCAGGACGATCGCGCAAGAGCTCGTCGTGGATCAGCAGGGCGATCCCCTGACCCCGCCACGGCTTGCGCAGCATGATCTCTTTGACCGCGACGGTCGCCGTTTCGGTGCATCCGGTGGGAAGCGGGGTAGCCATCCGGCGCCACCAGCGATCGTCGGACGTGAGCGTATTCGCGTACGCAAACGCCACCGGCACCTCCGCGTCGTAGCCGATCACAACCTCCCAGCCGGGATCAGATCCATGCCGCGCAAGCTGTTCCCCGAACCGCTCAACCGAATAGTTCGACAGGTGAAGTTGACCCGCACGTACGTCGGCATACACCTCGATCAACGTGCTCCACACATCGTCGATCACGGTCGAGTGGCGCAGCGCAATACCGTCAGGGGTCACAGAAGCTTCCTCAGTGAGTCGTGTTCGTAATGACCGTCAGGCCCTCTAGATGGTCGACCAGCGCGGTGACTTCTGCTTCCACCGGTCTCAGTCGCGTATCTCAGCGCACAGTTGGTCACGAAGCACGCACAGGTCCCGATTCGGGATCCCATCGCTGCTCTCCTTCAGCAACTCGCGGATCCCGGCGACAGCCGTACGGACACCGTCGTCCCACCCCTCGCTGTAACCGCGATGCCAGGGCGAGACCTTGTACAGCAACCGCCAGAGTCCCTTCACCGGTCGAGCCACTCCACTCCGTTCCCGTCGCGGTGGTAACCACGGTGATGTCCTAACAGGCATGGCCGCCCAGACGTCGGGTTCTCTCCATCGCAGTCGAAGTCCTGCGCAGCCCTGAGGACCGGCCATTCCCGTTCCCGCTCTTCGGTGTGGTTCATCGTGCTCCCCGGTGAAGTCATGCCGCTGGAACGGCCAAGGCGACGGGGCAGGGGAGACAGCGCCGCCGTACCTGCACATGCTCTGAGCTCACCCGCCGCCCTGACCAGAACACGACCGTAGAGCCGTCCTCACCGACCCGGCCACAGGCTTGCACGAGTTTGCACGCACCTACTCCAGCGCGTCGATCGCCGCCGTGATCAATCGGCGGGCCGGTGCTCCAACGACCGCCAACTCCCGGAGCTTCGAGAACGCATCGGCGTACATCGCGATCTCCCGCGGCTGCGTGATGGTCAGGAACCCGGAGATCAGCTCGACATTGACCACCTGGTCGTCGAAGATCCAGAAGTCCTCGACCGGCCAGATCGAGTTCCGGACGATCCCCATCGGCACGATGCCCAGCGACACCGACGGCAGCTCTCCCACCGTCAGCAGATGCCCGAGCTGGCCGGCCATGACATCGGGGTCCCCGATGACGTTGCGCAGGACCGACTCCTCGATCAGCACCGCGAACGTGTGGTCGCCCTCGTGTAGCAACCGAAGCCGGTCAGTACGGACCTTGACAGCGTCCTCAATATCGTCGGGGAGGTTGCGCCGATGCATGAAGGATCGCAGCACGGCGCGCGTGTAGCTGGGCGTCTGGACCGCGCCAGGAATGATCCACGGCGAGTAGGTACGGAAGCGTCTCGTACGCTCCCACAGCGGCAGCACGGACTGCTGCGCGCGCTTCAGCCCGGTCTTCTCCATCCGCCGCCAGTCGACGAACATGCCCTCCACCGCCTCCAGCGAAGCGATGAGATCGGCAGTCTGGTCGGCCGCGCCGCAGTGCTCCGCCCAGACACGCAGGTCGTCGGGCGACGGCGCGGTCTTGCCGTTTTCGATCCGGGACACCTTCGATTCGTGCCACCCGCATCGCACGGCTAGCGCCCGTCCGGTGAGTCCGGACTCTCTCCGAATCTCGCCGAGACGGGCGCCGAGGTCTCGCCTGGCCTGCTGCGCGCTCGAGTACGCGGGTGGTGTCGGCAACGAGGAAATGCCCCTCTGAGTCAGCTGGGTCGGTACTCCTGGTGCGGGATCGCCCGCTCCCACACTGCATCAAACGCTGCCGCGCACAGCTTCGCCAACTCCGGATCGTCGGCGCGCTCCTCCCCGACCCACGACCCGTTGCCATCGAAGTGGTTCCAGACCACGATCCGTTCGTCGAACACCCAGTAGTCCGTCGCCGGCACGGTGATCCCTGCCGTCTTATGGCGGGGCAGCCATCGTACGAGTTCGCCGGCCGCGACGTTGTGGTCGGCCGTAACGTCGTACTCGAACCGGATGTAGTCGGTGACCGGCTCCGAAACAATCCGGGCCCGGCGTACCTCTACCCCGCGGCCGGTCGTCTCCCGCATCAAGTCGAACCAGTCCGCCCAGCGCTCTGCCGGCTTGAACCGGCCGCCCGCCTTCCACTCGTTCCAGTCCGGATCGTCAGGCGTGTACGCGTCCCGCATCTCCAGGTGCATCGCACTACGCTCAGCCGCCCGGAACAGGTCGTACGTCGTCGGCTCAGCTGTCACCGATAGCGTCCTTCAGGATCGGAATCATGCGCGCCGGCAGCCGCACGATGTCCTCATGGTCAGGCACGGTCTCCCACTTCTTACCGGTCGCCGCAACATCCGTCATGGTGGCCTCGTCGATCTTCCACCCCTGAATGACGACGCTCCCATCCGCATCATCGACCCACACGGTCGGCGAGCCACTGTTCGGGGTATTCGGATCCACGCCAACAAACCGAAGTGCCATGATCATTCCCCTCATCAGATCTAATTGCATGAACTTGCACGGTAGACCAGCCCGGGCCTTGAGCGCGACTGCTAGCGTGTCGCAACAGAGCGCTCCCCCGGAGCTTCGACTCCGAACCAGCGCGACGCGGGCGTTCCAGTCGTGGTGGTGAGCATGAAATGCCAGCCACTCCCCAGTCGCGCGGAGGATCGTCTTGCCCGCTGCACCCAGATACACGTTGACGGTATCGCCGCGGATCATCGCCCCTTCAGCTCAGCTGAGGTCTTCCCCACCAGGCGACGGGCGACGACCAACTGCTAAGTCTGCTGGGTCTCTCGAAAATGGTGTAGATCTGTTCCAGCCTCGCGGAAGGTCCGCACCAAAGCTCCGAACCGAGGGTTTGACCTACGGCTTTGGTCCCCTGGCATTGCTCGACCGTGATCGTCGTTTGTCGTCGTCTCACGGAGCTGTGACGGAACAAGCATTTGCTTACAGGGACATCGAAACTGCCGCACCCCAGGGAGCGCACGCAACTGCCTTAGGCGGAGATCCTCGCCCTAGTGAGAGCGGAACCCGCCCGCGAGCGACAGTTCTGAGCGGACGTAACACTCAGCCGCCAAGCAACGATGAGCGAAGCAAGGGGGGAACTATGCGAGCAATTGCAAGCGTCGCCGCGGTCTCGGCCGTCTGGCTGCTGTCCGGCTGCGGGAACGACCAGGCCAAAGCTCCGGCATCAAGTCCGGCGTTCACGATCAGCGGAACGATCACACTGAGCGCGGCCATTTCCACCGACACCAACACGATCGCGCAGATCGGCAACCCGTGCACTCCAGATGCTGGCTACGAGGACATCGCGACCGGTGCACAGGTCACAACGAAGAACGGAACGGGCAAGGTGCTAGCGCTCGGCACCCTCGGCGCGGCTAGGGTCTCCGAGCTACTCGCTAACCCGAATGACGAGGGTGCGCCGTGGCCTTATCGATGCACGCTCCCGTTCACGGTCACTGGAGTACCTGGAGGCGAAGAGTTCTACTCCATCGAGGTATCCCACCGTGGGGAGGTGAGGTACGCCCGAGGCGACTTGGACAAGCCGGTGCTGCTGTCGTTGGGAGACGCCAAGCCCGCCGACTACCCGACCGCTACGCCGGTCAAGACCGTTGCACCACCCACCGATCCGGCCGTTATCGCAGACTGCGTCGCTGCGCTGAAGGCCAGCACCAGCACAACGGGAGACCGACCTGCCGCTTGCGCCACGCTCAATGACGACGAGTACACCGACGCAGTCATCGCCTACACCGATGGGCTGACGTCGTGATCGGCCCAGCACGGGTCAAATAGCGCGTCGGCGGCTCTAAAACTTGTGTAGAGCCGTGTCATCTCGCTGCGGCGTCTGACGCGTTTTCGCCCCCGGGTGGACTCAAACGCTCGAGCGCCTGTGCGTGGCGCCACAAGACGATGAGGGAACTTAGGCTCAAGCCGGTCGGACGCCGAACCAGCGATGAGTTTTGACGAGATCACAGGGTTTCGCCTCGACAGTCAGGCCCGGCGGCGGCTCGCGCGGTAGCAGTGCGGGCAACCGGCTCCATTCCGCGCCCGATTTTTCACGACGGCCTCCCACTCGTGTCCCTCGCTGCACTGCCAACGGCATCTGTCATGGCTACCGGGCCTGACCGTTCGTCCCATCCGGCCGGGATGGGTCAGGTTAGCTACCAGCTCGGCGGCCAGTTGAGGATGCAGGTCTGCGAGCGACTCATTGGGGCGTGGAGCAGAGCGTGCGGCAGCTGTACGGTTATGACCGCACGCCGGACACCCGTGACCATTGAGCGCCCGCGATGCCACGGTCGTTTGCCACTCGTTTCCGCAGTCACAGCATCGCCACCTCGCTCGGAAGTTGCATCCTGAGCTCACGTCGCGAGCGGACCGATCGGGCCGGCCAACAAGCTCGACGAGCTCTCGAACAAGCCAGGGCGTAATTGCGGCGACGCTCTGCTCGAACGGCACAAGACTCCGAACCCGCGCAGCGGTCCGCGTTCCGCAAGGGGCGCATCCTCTTCCTCTCAAGCGGCTTGCAGGCGAGGCGTCAAAGACGTGGCCGCAGGTTCGGCACTTCCACCGACAGCGCAGGTTGGACGCCGGGCGCAAGGCCTGCGGTGTGCGTTCAGAGTCGGTGAGGCATGCGACAAACTCTGCAGCGAGCTGTGGGCGGACTGCAGCGAGCGATTCGCCAGAAGGGGGCAGAGAACGCTTGCGCGCCGATGCCGTTACCCTGGCCCGAGCGCAGGTTGGACATCCGCTGCCTTGGCCTGCTCTCGACGCGATGCTGGTTACCCACTCGTGGCTGCATGCGGAGCAGCACCAGCAGCATTTGTCGTTAGCGTTCGGGCTAATCCACTCGAGTGTCACCCCTGGACGGGTCAGGTTCTCAAGGAACTCTTCAGCCAGCTGCGGCGCTGAGTCCAGAGCGGAGTGCCTTGGCCGGCCCCGGAGTGTCTGCTGCCAGCGGAGAGCGGCTCGCGAGAGCGCGGCCGCCACATCTGCCGGTTCCAGATCGGACCACTTCGCGCCGGCCTCCACTACCGTCGGCCGGAGAGCCGACGCCCAGTGCACGGGGTCGAAGTCGTCATCCCCTACTCGAATGGTCACCCCAGGGACTTCTGCCAATGAGTACGGCCGGATCCTGACGTAGTGGTGGTAGACAAGGGCATCGGCCTTGCGCTGATCGCGCGTGTGGTCCTGGTGCCACCGTCTCGGATCAAGGTCCACGAGGAGATCGATGTGCGGCAGATGAATGTCGACGCGCCAGGTACGGCAGCTCGCACGTATGCGCGCGTCGAGCAGGACCGGCTCGCGTGTTGCCGCATGCAATAGTTCCGCTACCTCGAACTCCAGGCGTGACTGTCCTGATCCGGCGCACCGGGCGCATCCTGCGCCAGCGACACGTGAGGCGGCCGTCGTCACCCACTCGTGTCCGCGAACGCAGCGCCACTTGCATAGCGCATTCGTCATCGGCCACATATTCGTTGCGGACCGCCCGGGGTCAACGAGGTTCTCGACAAGTTCCCCGGCAACCTCGGGGTAGAGCGCCGCCAGGGATCGGTCTGACGGGGCGGTACTTCTGGCCTCCGCGCCGCGTAGTCGCGCGCACAAAGGGCAACCGGAGCGCTGCGTCACCCTGTTGACGATGGTTGCTTCCCAGAAGTGGGCGCACACAGAACAGCGCCATTCGCAGCGATCCGTAGAGTTGGGCCGGAGTTGATCGAGGCTCCGACCAGGGTTCGTCGAATTGCGGACGAACTCCTCGAGTGGGAAGTTGGCCCGCTCCGCGGCTGTGCCACTAGCGGCTGTCGGCTGGCGACTGGATTCTGCTCTGCGTAGATTTGCGCACTTGGGGCAGCCGCGCCCCAGCGTGCGGTTGGCGACCGTTGCCGCGAACTGCTGACCGCACTGGCCGCATCGCCAGACGCAACGCTGTTTGGCGCGCACCCTCAAGGTGTCCGGCCGCATGTCGGGCCGTGTCAAGTTCTCCACGAACTCCGCGGCGATCCCAGGAAACAGGTCAGCCACGCTCTTTCCCACTGGTGCTTGTGCACGTGACCGCGCCCGAGATTTCCTGGCGCAGTCCGGGCACCCAGACCCTCCACTCCGCGCAGCCGGTGAGGCCTGCCACACCTTTGCGCAGGAGCCGCACTTCCACTCGACTCGGAGATTGCTGTAACTGCCGAGCGCCATCAACTCAACGTCGGGCCGCCCCACCACGCCTACCGCCTCGGCGAAGACCGATGGCGCTGAGTCATGTAGCAGTTCGAGAGGCTTCGGACCATGCACAACACGATTGTGACAACCATCACCGACAGTTTGGCTCCATCCCAAGCCGGAGCCCTGCGGTGCTCGACCTCAAGCTCTCGAAACGCGACCTGCTGTCGTGTCTACGGCCGAACGCCGTGACATCCAGGACGTCTGACTGAACACTCGACCACTACATGGACGATCCTAGCCCCGAACACACTCTCTACCCGCCAGAACGAGGACAGCACCACTGTCACAGGCTCGCGGATCCCGCCACCGCGGCAACGAAGCCGCAAGCCGTTACACATCTGGCACTTGAGGAACAGGCTCGGTTTCGCGGATCCGATTCGGTTGTTTGGGCACCGTTCGGGACTGTAAGAAGTTCGGTGTAACTCCCCGATCGTGGGAGTAGATCTGATGACCGAGATGATGTCTGACGTGGAGCACGCTGAGGAGTCGGAG